>NZ_CP060295.1:1327500-2655000 GCF_014302995.1 Variovorax sp. PAMC26660 | reverse complement strand
GCCCCTACGGCGACAGCCCCCATCCCAAGCCCGCAATGTCTCTATATATAGAGGGCTCGCATGCGGCGCCCAACACCTCTACTCATCTTCTCTTGCCAAGAAGGGGCGACGCCCGTCATTCCGTACGACGTAGCAAACAACAAAAAAGCCGCCCGAAGGCGGCTTTTTTTACACATCGCTGCTTGCTTAGTAATAGCGCGAGTTGTTCATACGGCGCATCGCTTCATACAGCGTGGGCATGCGCACGTCCTGCGAACGGCCGCTCATGCGGGCCAGCGCGTCGACCTTGGCAACCTCGGCAGCAGACACGGTGCCTTCCGATTGCTGACGCCACACGGCAGCTTGCAGTTCCTGCATCACGCGCGGATCGCTTTGCGCGGTTTCCAGGAAGCGGGCATCAGCGCGGGCCGAAGCACGACGCTGGGCGGCGGCGCGCCAAGAAGCAGCAAGACCGGTCTTGCGCACCGAACCTGCGAACAGCACGAACAAGGCGATGGCCGCAACACAGAACACCGTCCAGGCGGCAAGCAGGCCGCCTTCGTTCCAGTTCGTCACGAGCGAGTCGGTCACCACCAGCACAGCCGCTGCAATGGCGACGATGAACAAGGCGATGAGCGGACGTGCGCCGTTGGCACCGGCGCGTGCGGCCTGGATCTGGCCGAAGAGGACTTCGGCGCGACGCACGCCGGGGTGGACAGTAGGTTGGTCAACGTGAACGAAGCTGGTCATGGTGCATCCCTCCTGGGAGAGTGAAAAATCAGTGATGGCAAAGAGTGCCGATGCAGTGATATTAGGGATTACCCCAGTGCTTTGCCACTTTATCTTTCTGATGTTTATCATTCACAGCATTGATGGACGTCAATTTCCGCACACTCGATCTCAACCTGCTCCGCGTCTTCGACGAGGTGATGGCAGAGCGCAACCTCACGCGCGCCGCCCGCAACCTGTCGATCACGCAGCCGGCCGTGAGCAACGCGCTGCGGCGTCTGCGCGACGTATTGGGTGATGAGTTGGTGCGCCGGTCGGGCGCCGGCGTGGAGCCCACCCCGCGGGCGCTGGCCCTCTGGCCGACTGTGCGCGACGCCCTGCGCCAGTTACAACACACCTTGGCGCCCGGCGAGTTCGATGCCGGCACCGCCGACACCACCTTCCTGCTGGCCATGGCCGATGCCACTGCAGCCGAGCTGATTCCAGGCCTGGTGCAGATTGCCGAAAAAGAGGCGCCCGCCATTTCTCTGCGCGTGCTGCCGCTGACCACGCGCGACCCGCGCCGCATGCTGGAACTGGAAGAGGTGGACATGGCCGTCGGCTACTTCCCCGCAGTGATCGCCAGTCTGGCGGCGCGCGGGCAGTCTGGCGTGGGGGTGGCGTTCGAGACCCAGCGGCTCTATCTCGGCCAATATGTATGCGTGATGCGCCGCGACCATCCGCTGGCAAGCGCACCGCTGACGCTCGACAGCTACTGCGCCGCGCGACACCTGCTGGTGAGTTTCTCGGGACGCCCCTACGGCTTCATCGACCAGACGCTGGGCGCCATGGGACGTGAGCGGCGCATCGTGGTGACGGTAAACCAGTTCTTCACGGCTGGCCGGGTGGTGGCCAATTCAGACCTGCTGACCGTGCTGCCGCGCCACTTCGTTACCGTGACCGGCATTGACGACCAGCTGGTGTTGCGCGACCTGCCCTTCGACCAGCCGCCGGTGCATGTGGATGCCGTCTGGCACCGGCGCGCCCAGCACGGGCATGCACACGAGTGGCTGCGTACCGCGCTGTTGCGCTCGGCGGCAGCGGCTTTCGCTGGATCGGTCCTGGGACAAAAAATCCCGCAATAGACCGGCCTCTGTTCGTGAAACACCGACGAACCGGCTTCGCCGGGCCTCAGGTGTTGCCCCCGACAGGGGGTTGGCGCAGCGACACGCAGTGCGCGCAGCCTGGGGGCAAGCCGATTACCTGACGACGCTGAGCCAGGCGCTGGCTGCGGCGCGCAGTTCCTGCGCGTGGTGGGCGCCACGGCCGGCGCGAACGTCGGCGCTTTCCATCAGGGCGGCCGCGTGGCTGGCAGGGGCGTCGACGGGGGTGGAGCGGAAGAAACGGGCCACTTGGGCGATGAGGCTGAACATGACAGTGCGCGGCTTTTGGCTGCGCTGGAGTGGTTGATGCTCCAAGATTAAGGGTTATCCCTAACAAAACAAGCCATGCCTTATGCACTTCATGCATGGGGCAATTCACCTAGACTGGCCCGACGATGAAGCTGCAACTGCTCTCCGACCTGCACCTGGAGTCCCACCCCCACTTCCGCGCCGAGCCCGTTCCGGGCGCCGACATGCTGATCCTCGCGGGCGACATCGGCTCCTACCAGCAAGGCTCCCGCCTGACCGATACCGACTTCGGCCTGGGCCGCTTTTCGCCCCGCAACGGCTGGCCGGTGCCGGTCGTCTACGTGCCGGGCAATCACGAGTACGACAACGTCGACTTCGACGAGACCCATGAGCGGCTGCGCGCACTTTGCGAAGAGCTGGACATCCTCTGGCTGGAGCGCGAAACCCGGGTGATCGACGGCATCCGCTTCGTCGGCACCACGCTCTGGGCCGACTTCGACGCGCTGGTCGAGCCCACCGACGGCCTCGCCGATGCACTCAAGAAGCGCGGCAAGGCGATGCGGGCCGCCGATTTCTATCTTGAAAAAGCGGCCACCATGCGTAACGGCGAACTCTTCCTGTCCGCACAGTTGCGCGACCAGGCACTCACCTGCCAGGCCTGGCTGGAGCAAGCGCTGGCCGAGCCCTTCGAAGGCACCACAGTCGCCATCACCCATTTCGCGCCCAGCCTTGCGAGCGCCGATCCGCGCTACGGATTGACGCCCGGCACAGCCGGTTTCTGCAATGCACTCGACGAACTGCTGCCCCACGCCAAGCTGTGGCTGCACGGCCACCTGCACAGCCCCTTCGATTACATGAAGAACGGCTGCCGCGTGGTGGCCAACCCGCTGGGCTACAAGCGCAATGGCGAGCAGGAAGGCTTTCGCCCCGACCTGCTGATCGACGTGCGCTGAACCGCGCCGTAACCGGCCGCAACCCACGCGCCATGCCGGCTGTGTAGACTGCCGCGAGCCCATCCATCCCTGGAGGAGAGCGCCATGACACAGCAGCCGTCACAGCAACAACAACGTCGCACCTTCCTGCAACACACGGCCGGCGCAGCCGCGGCGGCCGGCATGCTGTCGCTGCTGCCCAAGGCGCTGGCGCAAGCACCCGACATCACCGGCAAGGCGATGGGCCAGCTGTCGATGGCCGAGATGTCGCGCCGGCTCGCGGCCGGCACGCTCAGCAGCAGCCAGCTGGTCGAAGAAGCACTCGCCGCCATCCAGAACCCCGCCGGCGAAGGCGCGCGCACCTTCATCCAGGTGCACGCCGAGTCGGCCCGCGCCGCCGCCGCCCGGCTGGACGCCGAACGCAAGAGCGGCCGACCCGCCGCCTCGCCGATCGCCGGCATCCCGATCTCGCTGAAAGACCTGTTCGACGAAGCCGGCATCACCACGCTCGGCGGCTCGACGGTGCTGGTCGGCCAACCGCCGGCAGCGCGCGATGCGGTGGTGGTCGAGCGGCTGCGGCGGGCCGGCGCGATCATCATCGGGCGCACCAACACGGTCGAGTTCGCCTACACCGGCCTGGGCATCAACCCGCACTACGGCACGCCGAAGAACGTCTACGACCGCGCGACCGGCCGCATCCCCGGTGGTTCGACCTCGGGCGGCGCCATCTCCGTGACCGACGGCATGGCCGCCGGCGCCGTCGGCACCGACACCGGCGGCTCGCTGCGCATTCCTTCCGCGCTGAACGGCCTCGTGGGCTTCAAGCCCACGCAGCGCCGCATTCCGCTCGACGGCGTGATGCCGCTGTCGACCTCCTTCGATTCCGCCGGGCCGATGGCCTGGACAGTGGAAGACTGCGCCGTGCTCGACGCGGTGCTGGCCGGCGAACTGCAACGCCCGTTCAAGGCGCCGCCGCTGCGTGGCCTGCGCTTTGCGGTGCCCAAGACCTTCTTCCAGGACGACCTGTCGCCCCAGGTGGCCACGGCCTTTGCCGCCGCGCTGTCCAAGCTCTCGGCCGCCGGCGCCACGATCACCGAGCTGCCGATGGTCGAGTTCGCGAAAGCTCCGACCATCAACCCGCGCGGCATGATCACCGCCGCCGAGGCCTTCACCTGGCACCGCGAGTTCATCAAGACCGGCGCGGCCAAATACGATCCGCGCGTGCTGGCCCGCATCAAGACCGGCGAAACCATCACCGCGCCCGACTACCTGCAGCTGCAGTCGCTGCGCCGCCAGTTCATCCGCTCGATCAACACGGCGGCCGCCGGCTACGACGCGATGCTGATGCCCACCACGCCCGACATCGCGCCGCCCATCGCCGAGGTGCTGAAGGACGACGACACCTATTACCGTATTAACGGCCGCATGCTGCGCAACCCGTCGGTGGTGAATCTGTTCGATGGCTGCGCGCTGTCGGTGCCCTGCCACGAGGCAGGCGCGGCGCCGGTCGGCCTGATGATCGCCGGCATCGGCAACACCGATCACCGGTTGCTTGCGGTGGGTGCGGCGGTCGAAGCGGTAGTGACGCCGCGGCGCGCCCTCAGCAGCTGAAGCGCTTCATTCAGCGCGTGGCCAGGCCGTCGAAGCAGGTCGCGAGCACGAGTTCGACGATCTGCTCGTCGCTCTGCAGGCCACCCGCCTTGAGAAAGCCGAGCACCGGATCGCAGGCGCGCGCGAACAGCGTGTAGAGCACGGCAATCGCCGGCAGCTTCGGGTTCAGCGTGCCATCGGCCTGCGCGGCCTGGATCCAGCCGCCGAGCTGGTCGCTGATCGTCACGAGGCGATCGAGGTAACCCCGGTTGTTCATGAGCGCAGCGCGCAAGGTCGAATTCTGGTGCGGCAGCGAAGGCATCTCGCCGGCCAGCTGCACCTGCATGGCCCACTGCACCACCGCGCGCAGCTTGGCGGTCGGCTTGTCGTCGGCCGACACCGAGGCCAGAAAGTCCAGCGTGCGCTGCATGATCCGCACCATCGCGGCGGCGGCCAGGTCTTCCTTGCTCGGGAAGTGCTTGTAGAGGCTGGCCTTGGCGATGCCGACCGAGGCAGCGACCTCGTCGACCGTCATCGACTCGAAGCCCTTCTCGGCGAGCAGGCGGCTCGCGGTCTGCACGATGGCCTCCTCGCGGGCCTGCAGCATCTGTTCCTTGAACGAGGTCTTGGCGGGGGCGGCGGCATTCATATGCAGGAAATTCTAGTCTCGGCCGTCACCGACCAGACGGTGCGGATGCCGAAATACCGGCCAGTCTTTTGCAGACCCACCGGTTGCGCCCGTCGAACTCAGGCGTTGCGCCCCTTGGAAACAAGGCGAATGCCGGGCATCAGCTCGGCTGCCAGCTCCGGCCGCTCCAGTGCGTAGTCGAGGTTCATGCGCGCGATCTCCACGTGCTCCTCGCCCAGCGCCTGTGCGCGCGAGCCCTGGCCGCGCTCGATGGCCTGCACCATCGCATGGTGCGTGCGGTGCGCCTGGCGCATCCACTGCTGGCCTTCTTCCATCGACGACTGCATCGGCAGCATCGCGCTCGGTGCGGCGAAAGGCTGGCCGCCCAGCATGTCCATCACTCGCTTGAGCGCCAAGTTGCCGCAGCCCTCGAGGATCAGCTTGTGAAAGCGGTCGTTCATTTCGACGTAGGCGGCGTAGTCGTCGATCTCCATGCTGGGCTTGTTGACCGCCCTGTCGCCGTCATCGAGGCATTCCTTCAGGTCGCGCAGCAATTGGCGCGAGGCACCGTCTTCCGCCAGCAGGCGCGCGGCAAAGCCTTCGATTACGCCACGCACGCGAATGGCGTCGGCCACTTCCTGCGAGGTGAAGCGGCGCATCTGGTAGCCGCCACTGGGCGATTGTTCGATCAGGCCTTCGTGTTCGAGGCTGGCCAGCGCCAGGCGCACCGGCGTGCGCGAGGCTTCGAGTTTCTCGGCGATCGGGATCTCGGCCAGCCGCTCTCCGGGCACGAATTCGCCCTTGAGAATCAGGTCGCGCAGCTGCACGAGCACGCGGGATTGTTGGGAGTCCATCGGGAGGCGCCAGGGAAGAGGAATGAGCGGATTCTAGGAGACACGCCCGACACTGCACGCAGCATGTTTACCCTGGCTCGCTTGTTGCATGCACTTCTTCGTAACAAGTGTCAAAAACACACGCTACGCTCAGCGTTTACCCTGAATTTCAGCCTTCCAGGCCCCAATTCAGGGCGAAATCGCAGATGAAAGTTTGACCCGAATCGAGTATCACCAAGACAATGCATGCAGTTGCATGCAATGCCTGCAAGCCTCTTTCCAAAGAACCCACGATGGAGCCCGCACGATGATCAGCGCAGAGCAAAACGAATTCATCACCCGCGTCGGACGCGACGCCCCCGCCGGCAAGCTGCTGCGCCGCTACTGGCAGCCGGTGGCCCTGGTCGACGAGCTGACGGGCCCGCGCCCGGTCAAGCCGGTGAAGCTCATGGGCCAGGACTTCGTCCTGTTCCGTGACGAGAGCGGCCAGCTCGGCATGCTCGACCGCGACTGCCCGCACCGTGGCGCCGACCTGGCTTTCGGCCGCCTCGAAAACGGCGGCATCCGCTGCGCCTTCCACGGCTGGCTGTTCGATGCCAAGGGCAACTGCCTCGAAACCCCCGCCGAGCCGCCCACCAGCAAGTTGTGCAGCCGCATCAAGCAGTCGGCCTATCCGGTGGTCGAGAAAGCCGGCGTGGTCTTCGCCTACATCGGCGAGGGCGAGCCCCCGGCCTTCCCCGATTTCGACTGCTTCGTCGCGCCCGACAGCCACACCTTCGCGTTCAAGGGCCTGTTCGAATGCAACTGGTTGCAGGCGCTCGAAGTGGGCATCGACCCCGCGCACGCCTCGTACCTGCACCGCTTCTTCGAGGACGCCGACACCTCCGAGAGCTACGGCAAGCAGTTCCGCGGCGCCTCGGCCGACTCCGACATGCCCATCACCAAGGTGCTGCGCGAGTACGACCGCCCCGACATCAGCGTCGAGCCCACCGACTACGGTTTCCGCCTGAAGGCCCTGCGCAAGCTGTCGGAGGACACCACCCACGTGCGCGTGACCAACGTGGTGTTCCCGCAAGCCTTCGTGATCCCGATGAGCGCGGAGATGACGATCTCGCAATGGCATGTGCCGGTCGACGACACGCACTGCTACTGGTACGCCATCTTCACCAGCTTCACCGGCCCCGTCGACAAGCAGCAAATGCGCGACCAGCGCCTGAAGCTCTACGAACTGCCCGACTACACCTCGCGCAAGAACAAGCGCAACAACTACGGCTTCAGCGTCGAAGAACAGCTCACTGAAACCTACACCGGCATGGGCGACGACATCAACGTGCACGACCAGTGGGCAGTGGAGTCGCAAGGCGCCATCCAGGACCGCACGCGCGAGCACCTGGGCAGCACCGACAAGGGCATCATTGCCTACCGTCGCGTGCTGGTGAAAGCCATCGAGGCCACGCTGGCCGGCGAGACCGCGCCGATGCTGATCGATGCCGCACAGGCAAGCGCCATGACAGGGCCACCGTCCATCGACGGCATCGGCAATGTCGTCGATGAAGCCGCCACCGAGACCTACTGGCAAGAAGCCGACCGCGCGCGCCGCCTCAAATCCGACTGGGCTTCCGCACGGCTCGCCGCCTGAGCACGCACGCCATGAGCAGCAGCAACAACAGCAACAAGTTCGTCGACCGCTTCGGCCTCTGGTCCGACGACCAGCACCTGCAAGCACTGGAACTGGTGCGCCGCATCGACAGCGGCGAGGTCGACGTGGTCCGCTTCGCCTGGCCCGACCAGCACGGCCTGCTGCGCGGCAAGACGCTGGTTGCCAGCGAGGCGCGCTCGGCTCTGTGGGAAGGCGTGAACCTCACCTCCACATTGCTGGCCAAGGACACCTCGCACAAGACCGTGTTCCCGGTGTTCAGCGCCAACGGCGGCTTTGCCATCGAGGGCCTGCAGGGCGGTGCCGACTTCACCATCGTGGCCGATCCCGCCACCTTCAAGGTGCTGCCGTGGGCGCCCCGCACCGGCTGGGTGCTGTGCGACGCCTACATGGCGGACGGCAAGCCCTGCCCCTTCGCAACGCGGCAGATCCTGCAGCGCGCGGTGAGCCAGCTCGACGAGCTGGGGTTGGATTTCATCGCCGGTCTCGAAGTCGAGTTCCACGTCTTCAAGCTCGAAGACGCGCGCATGGGCCTGGCCGATTCGGGCCAGCCCGGCGAGCCGCCGCGCGTGTCGCTGCTGTCGCATGGCCACCAGTATTTGACCGAGCTGCGCTACGACCGCGTCGACGAGCTGATGGAGCTGCTGCGCTCCAACCTCATCGCGCTCGGCCTGCCGCTGCGCTCGCTCGAGATCGAGTTCGGCCCGAGCCAGTTCGAGCTGACCTTCGGCCCCACGGCGGGCGTGATGCCAGCCGACACCATGGTGCTGCTGCGCAGCGCCATCAAGCAGATCTGCCAGCGCGCCGGGCTGCACGCCACCTTCATGTGCCGCCCGAAGATTCCGAACGTGATGTCCAGCGGCTGGCACCTGCACCAGTCGCTGCGGCGCAAGAGCGACGGCGTCAACGCGTTCATGCCCGAGGCCGAAGGCCAGACGCTCAGCGAGATCGGCATGCACTACCTCGGCGGCCTGAAGGCGCACGCCTGCGGTGCCGCCGCACTGTCCAGCCCGACGATCAACGGCTACCGCCGCTACCGCCCCTTCTCGCTCGCGCCCGACCGCGCAATCTGGGCACGCGACAACCGCGGCGCGATGCTGCGCGTGCTCGGCGGCGTGGGGCAGAACGCCTCGCGCATCGAGAACCGCGTGGGCGAGCCAACGGCCAATCCGTACCTCTACCTCGCGTCGCAACTGTTCTCGGGACTCGACGGCATCCGCCACAAGACCGACCCCGGTCCTTCGGCCGATGCGCCGTACGAAACGCCGGCAGAGCAACTGCCGCGTTCGCTGAGCGACGCCCTCGCCTGCCTGCGAAAAGACGAGATGCTCAACACGCAGATGAGCAAGGTCTTCATCGACTACCTGTGCCACATCAAGGAAGCGGAAATCGCCCGCTTCAACCTCGAAGTCAGCGAGTGGGAACACCGCGAGTACTTCGACATGTTCTGAACCAGCCCTGCACGACATGCCCACGATCCACTACATCCTCAAGGACGGCACCACGCGCGAGGTCGACGCCAAGGTCGGCGCCAGCGTGATGGAGACCGCCATTCGCGGCAACGTGCGCGGCATCGACGCCGAATGCGGCGGCTGCTGCTCCTGTGCCACCTGCCACGTCTACGTGGATGACGCCTTCATCGACCTGCTGCCGCCGCCGGACGACATGGAAAGCGCCCTGCTCGACGCCGTCGCTTCCGAGCGCCAGCCCGGCAGCCGCCTGAGCTGCCAGCTCAGCGTGACCGCGGCCTTCGATGGCCTCACGGTGCGCGTGCCCGATACACAGGTTTGACGGGCGGCTCGGGCATCATCGCCCGCTACCGCACATCCGGTTACACGACAGCGGCGCCCGACGGGGCGCATCCATTCCACCTGAAAGGCCTTTTCAAATGACGCCAATGACGATGACCAAAAGAACCATCCTCTCGACCCTGCTGCTGGCGAGCTTCGGCGTGCTGGGCATGTCGGCTGCACAGGCTGCCGACGAGCCCCTGCGCATCGGCCTGATCGCGACCTACTCCGGCCCCTACGCCGACTACGGCCGCCAGTTCGACGCCGGCATCGCGCTCTACCTGAAGGAGCATGGCGGCAAGGTGGGTGGCCGCACGGTCGAGATCATCAAGAAAGACACCGCCGGCCCCGCGCCCGACGCCGCCAAGCGCATCGCACAGGAGCTGATCGTGCGCGACAAGGTGAGCATCCTCACCGGCCTGGACTTCAGCCCCAACGCGTACGCCGTGGGCGCCATTGCCACGCAGGCCAAGATCCCGACCCTCGTGATGAACGCCGCCTCCTCGGCCATCACCACCAGCTCGCCCTACGTGGCGCGCCTGTCGTTCACCGTGCAGCAGGTCACCGACCCGATGGCGCGCTACATGCTCAAGCAGGGCATCAAGGACGCCTACACCGTGGTCGCCGACTACGCCTCGGGCGTGGATGCCGAAACCGCCTTCAAGAAGACCTTCACGGCCGGTGGCGGCAAGGTCTCGGGCGAAGTGCGCACGCCGATGAACAACCCCGACTTCTCGGCCTATGTGCAGCGCATCAAGGACGCCAAGCCCCAGGCCGTGTTCTTCTTCTTCCCCTCGGGCGTGATGCCGCCGGCCTTCCTGAAGGTGTGGAAGGAACGCGGCATGGAACAGGCCGGCATCAAGCTCTACGCCACCGGCGAGGCCACCGACGACAGCTACCTCGACGCCACCGGCGACGTGGCGCTGGGCCTGGTCACCAGCCACCACTACTCGTTCGCGCACCCGTCGCCCAAGAACCAGAAGTTCGTCAAGGACTTCGCCGCCGACAACGGCACCAAGCTGCGCCCGAGCTACTTCGCCGTGACCGCCTACGACGCCATGGCCGCCATCGACCTGGCACTCGCCAAGACCAAGGGCGACACCAGCGGCGACAAGTTCATGGACGCCCTCAAGGGCCTGAGCTTCGAGAGCCCGCGCGGCCCGATCGAGATCGATCCGGTCACACGCGACATCGTGCAGACCGTCTACATCCGCAAGACCGAGCGCGTGAACGGCCAGCTGGTGAACGTCGAGTTCGACAAGTTCGATCGCGTCAAGGACCCGGCCAAGGAAGCCGCCAAGTAAACAGCCAGCAAGCAAGCAACCCGGGCCGCAAGGCCCAGGCAGCGACGGGAAATCCATGGGAATCGTGATCTTCGACGGGGTGGCCTACGGCATGCTCCTGTTCCTCATAGCGGTGGGCCTGTCCATCACGATGGGGCTCATGAACTTCGTCAACCTCGCGCACGGCAGTTTCGCGATGGTGGGCGGCTACGCCGCGAGCGTGCTGATGAACCAGTGGGGCGTGAGCTTCGGCCTCTCGCTGGTGGCGGCCTTCGTGTCGGCGGCGCTGGTGGGCGCAGCGCTGGAGCTCGTGTTCTACCGGCGGCTGTACCGCGCGCACCCGCTCGACCAGGTGCTGCTGTCGATCGGCGTGGTGTTCGTCTCGATCGCGGCCTTCACGTATTTCTACGGCCCGACGATGCAGCCCTTTACGCTGCCGCCGGCGCTCGACGGGCAGGTCTCGCTGCTGGGCCTCGAAGTGGGCCGCTACCGGCTCTTTTTGATCGGCTGCGGCGTGGCCGTGCTGATCGCATTGCTGCTGGGCCTGGGCAAGACGCGCTACGGTGCGATGGTGCGCGCGGCGGTCGACAACCAGCGTGTGGCGGGTGGCACGGGTATCAACGTGCAGCGTTTGTTCTTCCTGACCTTCTCGCTGGGATGCGGCCTCGCGGGCCTGGGCGGCGCGCTGAGCCTGGGCATGCTGGGGCTGGAGCCGTCGTTCCCGCTCAAGTACCTCGTGTACTTCCTGATGGTGGTGTGCGTGGGCGGTGCGGGCACTGTCACGGGGCCGTTCATTGCCGCGCTGCTGGTCGGCATCGTCGACGTGGCGGGCAAGTACTACCTGCCCGAAGCAGGCGCCTTTCTCATCTACGTCGTCATGATCGTCATGCTGCTGGTGCGGCCGAACGGCATCGTTGCGAAGAAGGGGCTGGCATGACGCGCGTTGGTCACGGGGTTCGCGGCTGTTCAGGGCGCGCCCGCGCCGACGGCGTGCTCTGCTCCGCGAATGTCCTCCGGGGGCTGCGCCCCCTCCCCCTTTATTTCGCTGCGCAGAGCACACCGCCAGCGCGAGCGTTTTCAGAGCATTGGTTGATCGGCGCAGACCAGCAGCGTGCCCCTGTGCGAATGACGCCGGGTGCTCCCCGCAGCGAAATAAAGGAGGAGCGAAGCGGGGGACATTCGCGGAGGGGAGTACCCGGTGTCATTCGCATCCGCCCCGAACAAGAGCCCCCAAAAGAACACAAGCCCCTCGCAACACAACGCGCGGAGCACCCCGCATGAAGCCAGTCACGATATCCCCCACGCGCCTGCGCCTCGCCGAAATCGCTTTCTGGCTCGCACTCGCGTCGAGCTTTTTCCTGCTGCCCGACAAGCTCACGCTCATGAGCCAGATCATGATCTTCGGCCTGTTCGCCGTGTCGCTCGACATGGCACTCGGCTACGCGGGCATCCTCACCGTCGGCCATGCGGCCTTCTTCGGTGCAGGTGCGTATGCCGCAGGTCTGCTGGCCAAGTACGGCTGGAGCGAACCCTTCACCGGCCTCGTGTTCGCGCTGGTCGTCAGCGGCCTGCTGGGCTATGCGCTGAGCTACCTCGTGGTGCGCGGCGCCGACCTCACGCGGCTGATGATCACCATCGGCGTGGGCGTGCTGCTGTTCGAAGTGGCCAACCGGCTCTCGGGCATCACCGGGGGCACCGACGGCCTGCAGGGCGTGGTCATTGCGCCGGTGCTCGGCTTCTTCGACTTCGACCTCTACGGCAAGACCGCGTTTGGCTATGCCTTCGGCGTGGTGCTCGCCATGTTCCTGCTCGTGCGGCTGGTGCTGCGCTCGCCCTTCGGCCTGGCGCTGCGCGGCATCCACGACAGCCGCAAGCGCATGCTCGCCATCGGCTCGCCGGTGGAAGCGCGGCTGCGCATGGCCTACGCCTTCTCGGCCGCAGTGGCCGGCGTGGCGGGCGCGCTGCTGGCGCAGACCACGCAGTTCGTCGGCATCGAATCGCTCAGCTTCAACCGCTCGGCCGAAGTGCTGATCATCCTGGTGCTGGGTGGCACCGGGCGCCTGTACGGCGGCATGATCGGCGCCATCGTCTACATGCTGGTGCACGACTGGTTCGCGGACATGAACCCGCAGTACTGGATGTTCTGGCTCGGCATCTTCCTGATCGCGGCCGTCATGCTGGGTCGCGGCGGCATCATGGGTGCGCTGTCGCGCTTCGTTCGCATGGGAAAGAAGGCGCGATGATGAGTTCATCCACCTCACACACCCTGCGCACGCAGGGCCTGGGCATCCGCTTCGGTGCCTTCCAGGCCGTGAGCGACGTCAACCTCTCGCTCGAACCCGGCGCGCGGCAAGCGCTGATCGGCCCCAACGGCGCCGGCAAGACCACGCTCATCAACCTGCTCACCGGCGTGTTCAAGCCCACGAGCGGGTCGATCCAGATGGGCGATCGCGACATCACGCGCCTGTCGAGCGACAAGCGCGCCCGCATGGGCCTGGCGCGCACCTTCCAGATCAACACGCTGTTCCCCAGCCTGACGCCGCTGCTGTCGGTGGTGCTGGCGATCAGCGAGCGCGAAGGGCTGGGCGCCACCTGGTGGCGGCCGCTCACGGGTTGCACGGCGGTGTTCGACGAAGCGCATGCGCTGCTCGGCACGCTCAAGCTCGACAGCCTGGCTGATGTGCCTGTGGCCGAGTTGGCCTACGGCAAGCAGCGGCTGCTCGAAATCGCGCTCGCGCTCGCGGCCAAGCCGCGCATCCTGCTGCTGGACGAGCCGGCGGCTGGCGTGCCCGAAGACGAAAGCGGCGAACTGTTCGAGGCCATCGCTGCGCTGCCGAGCGACATCAGCGTGCTGTTCATCGAGCACGACATGAAGCTCGTGTTCCGCTTCTCGCGCCGCATCTCGGTGCTGGTGGGCGGCCGCATCCTCACCGAAGGCACGCCCGCCGAAATCGGTTCCGACCCGCGCGTGCGCGAGGTGTATCTGGGAAGTTCGCATCACCATGTCTGAAGTGCTCGCCTTCGACCACGTCACGGCCGGCTACGGCAATGCCGTGGTGCTCGACCGTCTCGACTTTTCGCTGCAGCAGGGCGAAAGCCTTGCCATCCTCGGGCGCAACGGCGTGGGCAAGACCACGCTGCTCGAAACGCTGATGGGCAACACCCGCGTGATGCAGGGCGCGATCCGTTGGTGCGGCGCCGACATCACGCGCTGGCCGTCGCACCAGCGCGTGCGCGCGGGGCTGGGCTGGGTGCCGCAGGAGCGCGAGGTGTTCCCCTCGCTCACCGTCGAAGAAAACCTCACGGTGATCGCGCGGCTGGGCGGCTGGAACCTGAAGCGCGTGTACGACTTCTTTCCGCGCCTGCGCGAGCGGCGCGGCAACTACGGCAACCAGTTGTCGGGCGGCGAGCAGCAGATGCTGGCCATCGGCCGCGCGCTGATGACCAACCCCAAGCTGCTGCTGCTCGACGAGCCGATGGAAGGCCTGGCGCCGATCATTGTGGAAGAGCTGGCCGCTGCGATCCGACGGTTGTGCGAATCGGAAGGGCTGGCGTCGATCGTGGTCGAGCAGCATCCGGTGCTGGCGCTGGAGATGACGCACAAGGCCATCGTGCTGGAGCGCGGCACAGTGGTGCACGCGGGGCCGAGTGCGGCGCTCGCGTCCGACAAGGGCTTGCTCGAAGGGCTGCTGGGCGTGGGGATTGCCGAAGAGCAGACGGCCTGAGTGACCTGTGCGGCCAGCTGCGTGAAGACTCTTGGGGCTTTTGTTCAGGGTGCGTGCGAATGACACCGAGTGCTCCCCTCCGCGAATGTCCCCCGCTTCGCTCCTCCTTTATTTCGCTGCGGGGAGCACCCGGCGTCATTCGCACATGGACACGCTGCCGGTGTGAAGCCGATCAACGACCGCTCTGTCCAACGCTCGCGCCGATACGGGGCTCTTTTTCGCGAAATAAAGGAGGAGCGAAGCGGGGGACATTCGCGAAAAAGAGCACCGTGTCGGCGTGAGCGACGCCCTGAACAGCAGCGCCACTTAGCCAGCAACGGCCACGCCGACGCAATCAGCTCAGCATCTGCCCACGGCTACCGATCACCGCCACGTCCACGAACTGCCCGCCTTCACGATTCGTGCGGCCGTAGTTGATCTTCACGCCGCCAAGGTCGAAGTTCTCGATGCTGGCCAGCCCCGACATCACCGACGCACGCGTGAGCGAGCCCGCGCGGCGCATGCCTTCGGCGAGCACGGCTGCGTTCATGTAGCCCTCGAGGCTGGTGAGCGAGAACTCCTTGACGCCGCTGGCCACCATGTCGGCCTGGTAGCGGCGCACGATCTCGTACTTGGTCGAGTACGGCGACGGCACCACGATCACGAAGCCCAGGCCGCGCGCCAGGTCGCCCATGGCCGCGAGCGCGCTGGCCGTGATCGACAGGCCGTAGGCCGAACTGCTGTTGCCCGCACCGCGCAGCGCCTTCAGAAACACCGGCGCCGTGCCGGCAAGGCCGACCACCACCACCTGCGGCTTGGCCTTGGCAATGGCTTCGGCAGCCGGGCCCACTTCCATGCTGGTGGTGTTGGGCGTGGTCGCGATGACGGCCGGCTCCAGCTTGGCCTTGGCGAGCGCGTTCTTGAACGCCGCCAGCACCGACTGCCCCAGCGGATCGTTCGAGTGCACGAGGCCGATGCGGCTCTGGCCCAGCACGGCGGCCGTGCTCACGAGCTTGTCGACTTCCTGGTCGTAATTGGCGCGCACCCAGAAGGTGTTGGGCGAGACCTTCTTGCGCAGCGCGATGGTGCCGGTGATCGGGCCCACCACGGCCATGCCGGGCACCGCGTCCATCACCTCGGCGGTCTGGCGCGTGCCGAGCGGATGCACCAGCGCGAGCACCGAGCTGTCTTTCTCGAAGGCCAGCGCGTTGGCCTTGGCCACGTCTGGCTTGAAGGTGTCGTCGGCCATCACCAGCTCGACCTTGGTGCCGTTGATGCCGCCTGCCTTGTTCAGCGCAGCGAAGAAGGCGCTCGAACCCTGGTAGAGCCCCTGGCCGTTGGCCTTCTCGACGCTGCTGTTGTCGAAGGTAGCACCGACACGAACAGGCCGGTTCTGTGCGAGCGCCGGAAATCCCAGACCTGCGGCAGCGGTTGCGGCCAGCCCGGTGAGCGCACGGCGACGGCTGGTGGAAAGCGGCGCAATCGATTCGCGCGGCACGGGAACGGTCATGATCGAAGTCTCCAGAAGACGGTGACAAAAGTTCACATCTGAGCCAGAAATGTAACGCGCATTGTGGCATCGGCGATGACAGCCCGCCGCCGCCGTTCCGGGCCGGCTGTGCGCGGCTACTTCCTGGCCGACTTCGGTGCCGCGGTTTCGACGGGCGGCATCGCAGCCACGTAAGGCGCGTCGGTCAGCGTGCGCAGGAAGGCGCTGATCTCGTCGATCTCCTCGTCGCTCAACGCGGCCGGCACGCCCGGGCGCCGGTTCATCGGCGTGGAGTTGACGTTGATGTTCGCGCGGTAGGCGGCCGGCACGTCGTCGAAGGTGCTCTTGCCGTGGTACCACCGGGCCGGGTCGGTCGAGCGCGTGGCATAGAACGCCACCGCTTCGCGCAGCGTGGTGAACACGCCGTTGTGCATGAAGCTCTGGCGCACCGCCACGTTGCGCAGCCCCGGCGTGCGGAAGTAGCCGCACCATTGGTCGGGCTCGGGCCAGCGCAGTTGCGCGGCGGTGCGGCACAGGCCGTTGTCGAAGCGGCGCGGGTTGCGGTTGGCGGGCAGCGACAGGTTGCGCGGCACCGCGATCGCGTCGTAGCCGAAGTCGGTGAAGAGCGAGCGCTCGGGCCGGCTCGCGGTGTCGGACAGCGTGTGGCACGACATGCAGTTGCCCTTGTCCGGGTTCTTGAACAGCGCCAGGCCGCGTGTTTCCTGCGGGCTCAGCGGCGTGCGGTGGCGCAGGTAGTCGTCGAAGCGCGAGCTGAACGGCGCCATCTCGTCGCTCTGCAGGTACGCCTGCAGCGCCAGCCCGATGCCCTTGACCGCGCGCTCAGGGTCGCGCAGCACCTGCGGCCCGAAGGCCAGCGACATCGCGGGCGCCAGGTCGGTGCCACGCAGCTTGCGCAGCAGGCTTTGCGGCGACGTGTTGTTCATCTCGTCGGGGTCGAACAGCGGGCCGCGCGCCTGCTCGGCCAGCGTGTCGGCGCGGCCGTCTGCGAACAGGCCGCCGAAGGGCGACGCGAAAGGTGCGTCGTCGTCCTGGTTGAAGTGCCGCCTGGGCACGTAGCGCACATACAACAGCGACGGCGCGGTGCGGGCGCTGAAGTGGCCGGGGCGGCTGCCCTGCGGCGTGCGCGGCCCGGCCAGCGACGGTGCGTTCAGGGTCGAGGTGAAGGCGCGCAGCGGATCATGGCAACTGGCGCACGACGTGCCTTGCGGCTGCGACAGGCGCGCATCGAAGAAGATCCGCTTGCCCAGCGCGGCGAGCGCCGGGTCGGTCTTGAAGACGGCTTCGGTGGCATCGATGCGCGCGGCGATCTTCGGCGTGGCGCCGATGCGTTCGATCACCAGGCTCGGCGGTCCTCCGGGGTTGATCTGCGCGCTGTTATCGGACGCGGCGATGGCGCCGCCCATCCACCCGGCGCAGGCAGCCAGCAACGCAAGACCGCCGCCGATCAAGCCTCGCTGACGCGCCGAGCCGCCCCTCACGGCGTGAGGAAACCGGTCTTGTCGCAGGCCACGGTGCGACCGGTCTGCGCACAGGTGGCCAGCAGCTTGCCCGCCACGGTGTAGGCCTTGAAGGTCCAGCCCACGCCGGGCGTGGGCTTGCGCTCCATCAGCATGAAACCGAAGCTGTTGTGGTGCGTGATGCGGTCGATCGTCACGCCCGGTGCGGGCGTGGCATCGCTGGGCAACGGGTCGGCCAGCGCCACGTCGAGGTTGTCGCCGCCGTTGCCGGTCACGATGGTGGCCGGATGGTCGGACGAGAAGTTCAGCGCCTGGAAGTCATGCACATGGCCGTGCAGGGCCACCTGCACGCCGGCCGGGTAATAGGCCTTGGCGTTGAGGCTGCTCATCACCGACTGCAGCGCGAGATTGCCCGGCGCCGGCTTCTGGCCCGCGATCGGCGCGAACGCCAGGATCGGGTGGTGGTTGGTGAACATCGTGGTGGTCATGCCGGGCTTGGCGGCCATCGCCGTCACGGCCTGGAACTGCTTCTGGTAGGCGATGAACTGCGGGTCGTCCGTCTTCAGCGCCGAAGCGCCCGCCTTCGCCGAGTCGAACACGATGAGCTGCGAGCCGGTGCCGAGCGCGACGGCGTACGGGTCGGCGTAGTTGCCGACGGCATCGTTGGCCGGGTCGTTGCACGAACTCTTGTCGGCGTACGGGCGCGTCTCGAGGAAGCGGGCCCAGCCTTGGCCGGCGCGCGCGCATTCTTCGTGGTTGCCGCGCACCACGATCCATGGCGCCTTGGCCAGCAGCGGTGCAGCGGGCGCGAAGAAGTCGGCCTGCCAGGTGTCCCAGCCATAGCCCCACGGGCTGTCCTTGCAGCCGGCGATGTCGCTCGGACAAGCGTTCTCGCGGTAGTGGTAGTCGCCGATGTGCAGCACGAGGTCGGGGTTGAAGCCCGCGCCCGTGGCAGCGATGGATGCGAAAGGCCATGCGGTGGTGTCGTTGCAGGGCTGGAAGGCACTGCCGGCTTTCTTGATGCGGCAGCCGGTGTCGGCCAGCACCAGCACGCGCTGCGGCTCGGCCTTGGGCAAGGGAAGCGTGCGGCTGCCGATGGCGGCCTGCTGCGCGTCGGCCGGCAGGGTCGCTTCGCAGGTCGACACCGGGAACGCGGAGGGCTTCGAGTCGACCGGGTCGCTGGCCGTGGTGCGCAGCGCCATCGTGCTGGCGCCGATGCGCAGGGTCATGCGGGTCGTGTTGCCATCCACCGTCAGTTGAGGGCACGCGGCATTGGCGTTGGCCGTCGTGGCGGACGCCGGTGCGGTGTAGCTGGTGATCGCGCGCGCGAGCGCGGCGTTGTTGCCGCCGATCTCGACCCAGGTGGCCTGCAGGTTGGCGTCGGCGCTGGCGGCATCCGGTTCAGGCGCCGGAGGCACCGGCGGCGTGACGGCAGCGGGCGGCGGCGGAATGATCGGCAAGCTATTGCTGCTGCCGCCGCCGTTGCAACCCTGCAGGAGCACGGCAGCCGCCAGTCCTGTGAGTGCGGCGAGCGAGCGCAGGCGCCGCGAGCCGGACAAGGCCCGCGGCAGGGTGAACACGGCGTGCATATCGGAAATCCCTCTGGTTGTTGTGCGTGGTGGGACGCCGAAATCTAGAGGGGCAATGTGCAAGCCTGATTACAGGCCTTGCCGCGCGAGCCATCGCGCGGCGGACTACAGCAGCTCTTCGCCCACGATGGGCAGCAGCAGCCAGTTCTTGAAGCGCAGCCACAGGAACTCGCCGGGCTCGTCCTCATGCACGATGTCGCCGCCGGCATCGTCGTACTCCAGCCACTGCACGCGCCGGCCGTCGGGCCCCAGGCGCAGCCGGTAGCCCAGGTTGATGCGGTCGCCGCTCATGAGCTTGTCGTAGTCCTGCACCAGCTCCGGGCTGTCGATGACCAGGCCCATCTCGGTGTTGACGGCGGCCGAGCGGTGGTCGAGGTTCATCGAGCCGACGAAGAAACGCTCGTCATCGATGATCGCGAGCTTGGCGTGCAGCCGGCTGATCGACTTGCCGAAATCGCCGAAGCGCCCCGAGCGCCCGCTGAGCGTGGGCGCGATCTCGTAGATGGTGACGCCGATCTTCAGCATGTCGGCGCGGTAGCGTTCGTAGCCCGCATAGGCCAAAGGCTCGTCGGTGGCGCCCAGCGAATTGGTGATGACCGTGATGCGCCCGCCGCTCGCAATGGCCTTCTTCATCATCGCCATGCCGTGCGCGCCCGGAATGAAATACGGCGAGCCGATCTTGACCTCGCGCTTGGCCGAGTTGATGACGCTCAGCGCGCCTTCGGTCACGCTGCCTTCATAGGCCGCATCGGGCTTGCGCGTGATCTTCTCGGGGTCGTCCACGAACAGCGTGGCCGGGGCCCAGTAGCGCTCGACATTGCCGCTGATGAGCTGCTGCCCCACCGGCGGCTTGTTGAGCACGTCGCGCTGGTGCATGGGCACGTCGGGCACGGCGGTGCGCGCGATGGCGTCGAAGCGCTTTTGCGCCTCGTCCACCGGCATGCGCAGCGGCGCGATGGTCTCGATGGGGCGCACGTGCTCGCTGTTCCAGTAGCGGTCGAAGCCTTCGGACATCTGGCGCACGACCGGCCCGCTGGAGAGCACGTCCATGTCGATGAAGTTCGCCGCCGTGCTGCGCATGAAGTACTCGTTGGCGATGTTGCGCCCACCCGAAACCGCAAAGCTGTTGTCGGCCACCAGCAGCTTGTTGTGCATGCGGTGGTTGATGCGGCCGAAGTCGGTCAGCGAGAACAACAGCCGCGCCGACAGCGAATTGGCGCGCGAGGGCAGCGGGTTGAACAACCGCACCTCGATGTTCGGAAAGGCCGACAGCGTGCTGAACACTTCGTCTTCGCCGGACGTGTAGAGGTCGTCCACCAGCAGGCGCACCCGCACGCCGCGCGCGGCGGCCTCGCGCAGCTCCTTGAGGAACAGCAGGCCGACGTCGTCCTTCTGGATCAGGTAGTACTGCACATCGAGCGATTTCTCGGCATGCCGCGCCAGCGAGATGCGGGCGTCGAAGGCAAAGGCCGCCTCGGGCAGCAGCCGGAAGCCCGACAACGCCGTGGAGCCGCCCGGCGTGCCCTTGACGGCCAGCTGGCCCAGTTCGGTGTTCCCCACGTCGGTGATGGCCGTGACCACCGGGCGCGGCTGCGGCGGCGGCAGGCTCACGCATCCGGCCAGCCAGAAAGCGGCTGTGCCCAGGAGTGCCAGGGTGGCGAGTCTGCGGACGATGGAAGCGGCGGAAACGGCCATGGGCCGCACTGTAGCTCGCGCCGGCCCGACAGGATGAGCGCCCTATGATCGGCCCGCACAAAAAAGGAAAAGAAACGTGCTCAACGGCTTGTGGCTGGGTTTCTTCGGGATGGCGGCGCTCGCGGCGCTGGGGCGATGGCTGATCGGCGGCGACGCGACCGTGTTCGCGGCGCTGGTGGAAAGCCTGTTCGCGATGGCGCGGCTGGCGGTCGAGGTGATGGTGTTGCTGTTCGGCACGCTGACGCTGTGGCTGGGTTTCCTGCGCATCGCCGAGGCGGCCGGGCTGGTCGGCTGGCTGGCGCGGCTGCTCGGGCCCTTGTTCCGGCGCCTCATGCCGGGCGTGCCGGCGGGCCATCCGGCGCTCGGGCTCATCACCATGAACTTCGCGGCCAATGCGCTGGGGCTGGACAACGCAGCCACGCCCATCGGCCTGAAGGCGATGCGCGAGCTGCAGCGGCTGAACCCCGACCCGGTCACCGCGACCAACGCGCAGATCCTGTTCCTGGTGCTGAATGCTTCGTCGCTGACGCTGCTGCCCGTGACCATCTTCATGTACCGCGCGCAGCAGGGCGCACACGACCCGACGCTGGTGTTCCTGCCGATCCTGCTGGCCACCAGCGCATCGACGCTGGTCGGACTGCTCTCGGTGGCGTTCATGCAGCGCCTGCGGCTGTGGGACCCGGTGGTGCTGGCCTACCTGATTCCCGGCGCGCTGCTGCTGGGGGGCTTCATGGCGTTGCTGGGCACGCTGTCGACGGTGGCCATCGCGTCGCTGTCGTCGCTGCTGGGCAACCTCACGCTGTTCGGCGTGATCATCCTGTTCCTGCTGGCCGGTGCGATCCGGCGCATCAAGGTCTACGAGTGCTTCATCGAGGGCGCGAAAGAGGGCTTCGACATCGCGAAGAACCTCCTGCCCTACCTGGTCGCAATGCTGTGCGCGGTCGGCGTGCTGCGCGCCTCAGGCGCGCTCGACTTCGCGCTCGACGGCCTGCGGTGGCTGGTGCAGGCGGGTGGCTTCGACGCGCGCTTTGTGGACGCTATGCCCACCGCGCTGGTCAAGCCCTTCTCGGGCAGTGCGGCGCGCGCCATGCTGATCGAGACCATGAAGAGCCAGGGCGTCGACAGCTTCCCTGCACTGGTGGCAGCCACCATCCAGGGCAGCACCGAGACCACCTTCTACGTGCTGGCTGTGTACTTCGGTGCTGTCGGCATTCAGCGCGCGCGGCATGCGGTGGCTTGTGCGCTGCTGGCTGAACTGGCCGGGGTTGTCGCGGCCATTACTGTCTGCTACTGGTTCTTTGGGTAAGTCGTTGCGCTTTTGGCGCTGTTGTTCTTCGGGGCGAGTGCGAATGACACCGGGTGCTCCCCTCCGCGAATGTCCCCCGCTTCGCTCCTCCTTTATTTCGCTGCGGGGAGCACCCGGCGTCATTCGCACAGGGGCACGCTGCTGGTGTGCAGCCGGTCAACGACTGCTCTGTCCAACGCTCGCGCCGATACGGGGCTCTTTTTCGCGAAATAAAGGAGGAGCGAAGCGGGGGACATTCGCGAAAAAGAGCACCGTGTCGGCGTGAGTGTCGCCCTGAAGAACAGCGCCAACAGCCACCAACCGAGTCCGCCTACTGCCGAGGCTCGACAACCGGAAACATCAGATCGAAGTTGTCCAGCATCCCAAGCAACTCGCCAAGCTTGGCCCGATTGCCATCGATCTTCACCAACCCAGACTGCATCGCCTCGGGAAAGGTCGTCTGCTTCAGCGTGATCGCGTCCAGCGTCGCACGGCTCAGCGTGACGGTGGCGTCCGCACCGGCCACCTGCAGGTCCTTCAAGTGCGTGAGCGCCGAGTTCTCCAGCGTCAGCACGAACTTCTGGTTCGAGTCGGTGAAGTTCCAGTTGATCACCATCGTCTTGCCCTCCGCCTTGGCCGCGTTCAACCGCACGCCGAGGAAGTCGAAGAACAACTCGTTGCTCACCGCTTTGAGCGTGTCGCCATTCGAGCTGCTGCCACCCGGAATCTTCGGCACACCGTTGCGCAGCTCCATCGCGCCCACCAGGTAGGCGCTGCGCCAAGTCCCGGCCTCCGACTGGTAGCCCATCTGCTCGAGCGCATCGGCACCGAGTTCGCGCGCCGCACGGTTGGCCGGGTCGGCATAGACCACCTGGCTCATCGCACTCGCCACCCAGCGGTATTCGCCCTTCTTGAAATCTTCACGAGCCCGCGCGACCACCGCGTCGGCGCCGCCCATGTACTCGACCGTCTTCTTCGCATTCGCGACCGGCGGCAGCGGGTTCAGGTTCGCGGGGTTGGCGTCGTACCAGCCCAGGTACTTCTGGTAGACCGCCTTGGCGTTGTGGCTCAGCGTGCCGTAGTAGCCACGCGCCGACCACTCCTGCGCCAGGCTCGCGGGCATGCGCAGCGTCTCGGCGATGTCGGCCGGGGTGTAGCCCTCGTTGAGCAGGCGCAGCGACTGGTCGTTGATGAACTTGTACATGTCGCGCTGCTTCTTCATCAGGTCGACGATGCGCTCGCGCCCCGTGGTCGGCCAGTGGTGCTGCGCGATCAGCACGTCGGTCTTGTCGCCGAAGGCCACGCGCGCCTCGTCGATGTACCGGGCCCACAGGTTGCCGTCGCGCACCTCGGCGCCACGGATCGTGTAGAGGTTGTGCATGTTGTGCGTCACGTCCTCCGCCATGTTGAGCACGCGGAACTGCGGCAGGTACATGAGCATTTCCGCTGGCGCCTCGGAGCCCGGCACCAGTTGGAACACGATCTCCACGCCGTCGATGGTGCGACGCTCGGTGGTCTTGTCGATGGTCGAGGTGGGCGCGATCAGCGTGATGCTGCCGCGCGCGAGCGCCTTGCCCAGCCCGGTGTCGACCTGCCCGCGCACGCCCGGCGGCAGCAGCGAACCGAACTGGTACTGCGAGCGGCGGTTCATCGCGTTGCCCGCGAGGATGTTCTCGGCCACCGCCGTTTCCATGAAGGCCACGGGCGCGATCACCTGCACCTTGCCGGCCGCCACGTCGGCTTCAGTGGTCACGCCCTTCACGCCGCCGAAATGGTCGGCATGGCCGTGCGAGTAGATCACCGTGCCGACCGGCTTCTTCGGCCGGTGCTGGTAGTACAGATCGAGCGCGGCGCGCGCGGTCTCGGCGGTGAGCAGCGGGTCGATGACGATGAGCGAGTTGTCGCCTTCGACGATGGTCATGTTCGCAAGGTCGAAGCCGCGCACCTGGTACACGCGGTCGGTCACCTTGAACAGGCCGTGAATGGCATTGAGCTGGGCCTGGCGCCACAGGCTCGGATTGACCGTGTCGGCCGGCTCGTTCGCCTTCAGGAAGTCGTAGGGCTTCATCGTCCACACGGGGCGCGGGCCGGCGCCGGTCACCAGCGCGTCGGGCACGGTGCCGATGAAGCCGCGCATGGCGTCCTCGAAGTCCTGGCGGTTGGCAAAGGGCAGCGTCTTCGCGAGATCGGCGTTGGCTTTCAGCGTCGCGGGCTCGGGGGGCTTGGGCGCAATCTGCGCAGCGGCGGAGGCGGCCCCCAGCGCGCAGGCCACGGCGAATGCCACGGCACCAAGGGAAAGAGCGCCAGCCGGCGCGCGGGTCGAACGGTCACGGATCATCGATGGGGCCTGTCTGCGGTTGAGCGGAGAAGATTCATTCTCCGAAGCACAGGAACCATTGGCAAATGCAAAATATGACGTTCCTTTTTAACTAAAACGCAAAATGCAGCTGCGTCAGCTCCAGCACCTCCTGGCTCTTGCCGAGCAGGGCAGCTTCGGTCGCGCGGCGCAGGCGGTGCACCTGTCGCAACCCGCGCTCTCGCGCAGCATCGACAACCTCGAAGAAGGCTTGCAGGCGCGCCTGATCGACCGCGCCTACGGCACGGTGCGCTTCACGCAGGCCGGCGAACTGGTGCTGGCCCGCGCCCGCGAACTGCTGGCCGATGCGCAGCAGATCGAGCGCGACGTGCTGCAGCTCGAAGGCCTGGCCATCGGCAGCCTCAACGTGGGGCTGGGCCCATTCGCTGCCGGCATGCTGGGGCGCGTGGCCCTGTCGCTCATGACCCAGCGCCACCCCCAACTGCTGATGCGCATGGAAGTGGCCGACACCACCACGCTGTGCGAGCGCCTGCACCGGCGCCAGCTCGACCTGTTCATTGCCGACACACGCGACCTGAAGAAGCCGCCCGGCCTGAAGCTGGTGCGGCTGCCCAACGTGCCGGTCTCGTTCTTCGTGCAGCCGAAGCACCCGCTGCGCAGGCTGAAGCAGGTGACGCTCGAAAAAGCCATGGACTACCCCGTGGCCGGCCCCAACCTGCCGGCAGAGGTGGCGGCGCATTTCGACCGACAGATCAAGCGCACCGACCGCGGCGTCTTCAACGTGGTCTGCGACGACCCCGGCACCCTGCGGCATCTGGCGCTGAACGCCAACGCGGTGATCCTCGCGCCCAACGCGCCCGCCCTGAACCCCGAGACCGAGTCGCTCGTGCCCCTGCCGATCGCCGGCCTGACACGCATGCAAACGCACTACAGCCTCGTCACGCTGGCGGGGCGCACGCCCTCGGCCGCCGCCACCGTCTATACCCGCCTCGTGACAGAGTTGATGGACCCGGCCCAGCAGGGCGCCGGGCGCTGAGCCAAAATGGTCCTCCTGCCTTCCACCGCCCAGCACTTTCCGTGACCACTCCCCGCCGGGCCCAGCCGCCCACTTTTTCGCCCGACGAGTTTCGCGAAGCGCTCGGCATGTTCGCCACCGGCGTGACCATCGTCACCGCGCGCGCGGCCGACGGCACGCTGGTCGGCCTGACGGCCAACTCTTTCAATTCGGTGTCGCTCGCGCCGCCGCTGGTGCTGTGGAGCCTGGCGCGCGCGGCCGCCTCGATGGCCGCGCTGAGCACGGGCTCGCACTACACCGTCAACATCCTGGCCGCCAACCAGAAGGCGCTGGCCACGCGCTTCGCCACCAAGGACATCGACCGCTGGGCCGAGGTCGAGTTCACCGAGGGGCTGGGCGGCGCGCCGGTCCTGGTGGGCGCCGCGGCCAGCTTCGAGTGCTTCAACCGCAGCCGCTACGACGAAGGCGACCATGTGATCTTCGTCGGCGAGGTCGAGCGCTGCACGCGCGACGCCGGTGCCTCGCCGCTGCTGTTTCACGGCGGACGCTTCTACACGGAACATCCCTTGTGAGGCCGCCGGCGCTCATGTCCGTCCTGCTGCTTGCCGCGCAGACCGTCATGGCGCAGGAGGCGTCGGCCCCGCTCAAGCAGAACTGGTTCGACGATCCGTTCTTCCCCGTGTCCTCGGGCCTGCCCGCATGCCCGATGCCCGAGGGGCCGTTCTATACCGCCGAGGAACGGCGCATCCAGATCCACTCGCGGCTGGAGCGCGGCACCAGTTGCTGGCTCGCCGGCAAGTGCACCGACAGCAACGCCTACCGCTACGACAAGCCGCTCGCGCCGAAAGTGCGCGCCGCCCTGCTGGCCGTGCCGGGCGTGAACAAGGGCAGCGTGTGGGTGATGGTGCAGCGCCGCTGGGTCTACCTGCAGGGCTGCGTGCCCAACGCTGCACTGGCAAAGAAGCTCGAACGCGCCGCGCGCGCCCTGCCCGACGTCGAGGCCGTGGTGCCCGACCTGATGGTCGGCACGCGCGGCAAGCCGCCATATCCACTGGCCGGCAAATAGGCCCCCGACAACAACAAGACGAATGATCCAGCGCAAGACTCACCTCGACTCCCTCGCCATCGGCCTGCTCATTGCCTGTTGCGCGTTCTGGGGCCTCCAGCAGATCCTCATCAAGACCACCGTGACCGAAGTGCCGCCGCTGTGGCAGGCCTCGATCCGCATGGTCGGCGCGGTCGTGCTGCTGTGGCTGTGGTGCATTTGGCGCCGCGTGCCGCTGTTCGAGCGCGACGGCACGCTGTGGCCCGGCCTGCTCGCGGGCCTGCTGTTCTCTGGCGAGTTCGCCGGCATCTACCTGGGCCTGCAGAACACCAGCGCCTCGCGGCTCACCGTATTCCTGTACACCGCGCCCTTCTGGGTGTCGCTGCTGCTGCCGCGCTGGGTGCCGGCCGAGCGCCTGCGCGGCTTCCAGTGGCTGGGCCTGTTCATCGCCTTCGCGGGCGTCGTGCTGGCCTTCAGCGAAGGCTTCGGCCACATGAGTTCGACACAACTGATCGGTGACGCGATGGGCCTGGCGGCCGGCATGCTCTGGGGCCTGACCACGCTGACGCTGCGCACCACGAAGCTGGCCACGGCCAGCGCCGAGAAGACGCTGTTCTACCAAGTTGCGGTGACGGCGGCGGTGTGCCCCGTGCTGTCGCTGGTGCTGGGCGAGCACTGGCGTTTTTCGTACTCGACCTGGGCCTGGACCTCCATCGGCCTGCAGACGGTGATCGGCGCTTTCGCGAGCTACCTCACCTGGATGTGGCTGCTGCGGCACTACCCGGCCACGCAGATGTCGTCCTTCACCTTTCTCACGCCACTGTTCGCGCTGGTGTTCGGCGTGGTGCTGCTCAGCGAGCCGCTCACGGCGCAACTGATCGTGGCGCTGATCGGCGTGGCGCTGGGCATCGTGCTGGTCAACCGGCGCCCTGCCGCGCAACGCACTGCATGAGCCAGAAGATGAAATTCCAACCCATCCTCGACGAGATCGTCGCCACCCTGCGCCCGCAACTCGGCCAGGGCGGCACCGTGGCCAGCTACATCCCGGCGCTGGCGCGCGTCGATGCGCGGCAGTTCGGCATCGCGCTGCGCACCTGCGACGGCGAGGAAGCCGGCGCGGGCGATTTCGAAACGCCCTTCTCGATCCAGAGCGTGTCGAAGCTCTTCACGCTCACGCTCGCGATGCAGCGCATGGGCGATGCGTTGTGGGAGCGCATCGGGCGCGAGCCCTCGGGCAATCCGTTCAACTCGCTGGTGCAGCTTGAAAACGAACAGGGCAAGCCGCGCAACCCCTTCATCAATGCCGGCGCCATCGCGGTGGCCGACCGGCTCGTGAGCCAGGCGCTGGCCGCCGGCGGCAGCGCCAAGGCCGACATCCTCGCGCTGATGCGCAGCCTGTGCGGCGAGCCCATCGGCTTCGACGACGAAGTGGCCCAATCGGAAGCCGACACCGGCTTTCGCAACTTCGCGCTGGCCAACTTCATGAAGAGCTTCGGCAAGCTCGACAACGACGTCGCCACGGTGCTCGACGTCTATTTCCACCAGTGCGCGCTGCGCATGAGCTGCCGCCAGCTCGCACGCGCCGCCGCCTTCCTGTGCCGCGATGGCGCACACCCCATCGACGGCGAACCCGAGATTACCGGCGAGCGGCAGACCCGGCGCATCAATTCGCTGATGCTGACCTGCGGCACCTACGACGCGGCCGGCGACGTGGCTTTTTCCATCGGCCTGCCCTGCAAGAGCGGCGTGGGCGGCGGCATCGTGGCCGTGGTGCCCGACAAGCTCACGCTGTGCGTGTGGTCGCCGGCCCTCGACGCGACCGGCAATTCGCTGCTGGGCATGAAGGCGCTCGAACTGTTCGTCGCACGCACCGGCCTGTCGGTGTTCTGAGCCTTCAGGCCGCCACGGCCGCTGGCGCGACGTTGAGGCTGCCCATGCCATCGAGCGCGGCTTCCACGGCCTCTTCGAGCGGCGTGTGCGGCTCGCGCCCGAGGAAGGCCACCAGCTTCGCGTTGTCCATCTGCACCGGTGTCTGCCACAGGTAGCGCATCTCGCGCATTTCGCGGAAAGTGGTGACGAAGGGCGAGGCCAGCGTCAACAACCACCACGGAAAGGCCGACACGCGTGGTACGGCGGCACCCGTGCGGCGCGCCACCACCTTGCGGATCGCACCGCTCATGCGCGTGCCATCGACATCCCAATGGCCGGCCATGTGAAAGCGCGCGAAGGGCTCCAGCCGGTCGCGGCGCGCCAGCAGCTCGACCATGGTGCGGGCCACGTCCGGCAGGTAAGACCACTGGTGGCCCATGCCGGGCCGGCCGGGATAGCTCACGGCCTTGACCGGTTGCCCCACCTTCAACAGCCCCTGCGAGAACCAGTTGTTGCCCGGCTTCGGGCCGAAGAAGTCGCCGGCACGCACGATCAGCACGCGGACCCCGCCTTCGCGGCTGGCGTCTTCGAGGCGCTTTTCCATCTCGACCCGGATCGCGCCCTTGCGGGTGACCGGGTGCTGCGGCGAATCTTCCTTCAGCAGCGGAAACGCATCGGGGCCGAAGTTGTAGACCGTGCCCGGCAGCACGATGGTCGCACCCTCGGCCTTGGCAGCGGCAATGGTGTTGTCGAGCATCGGCAGCACCAGTTGCGCCCAGCCCCGGTAGCCGGGCGGGTTGACCGCATGCACGATGACCGAGCAGCCCTTGGCGGCCTGCCGCACGGCCTGCGCGTCCATCGCGTCGCCGGCGAACCAGGTAATGCCGTCCCTTTTCCCCTCGGCGGCGCCGCGCTTGAGCGCCCGCACCTCCCAGCCTGCGTCGCACAGTTGGCGAGCCACCTCGCCGCCGATGCCACCCGTGGCGCCCAGAACCAGAACCGTGTCGTTGCTTGCCATGAAATGCTCCAGAACAGTTGTCGATGGGTGAATTCTGGATTCGGGCGGGTTGGATTGGAATTGCCGAATATGAGCCAGCAGCTATACATTTGTGTATGACTCCGAACATCGGCTGGGAGCTGTACCGCTCCTTCCTCAGCGTGCTGCGCGAGGGTTCTCTTTCAGGCGCGGCGCGCGCGCTGGGCATCACGCAGCCCACGGCCGGACGCCACGTGGCTGCGCTCGAAGAAGCGCTGGGCGTGGTGCTCTTCACGCGCTCGCAGGTCGGGCTGCTGCCCACCGACATCGCGCTGGCGCTGCGCACCCATGCCGAGGCGATGGAAAGCACCGCCGCGTCGCTGGCGCGCGCGGCCACCAGCCAGGGCGAAGGCGTGCGCGGCGTGGTGCGGGTGTCGGCCAGCGAGGTCATCAGCGTCGAGGTGCTGCCGCCCATCGTCGCGCGGCTGCGCGAGGCGCATCCGGCGCTGAAAGTGGAGCTGGTCGCAACCAACCGCGTGCAGGACCTGCTGCGGCGCGAGGCCGACATCGCCGTGCGCATGGTGCGCCCCAGGCAGGAGCAGCTGGTGGCGCGCCGCATCGGGCAGATCGAGCTGGGCTTTCATGCGCACCGCGACTACCTTGCGCGCCACGGCACGCCCCGGAAGCTCGAAGAGCTGTCAAGCCATGCGGTCATCGGCTACGACCAGCCCTCTGCCTTCGTGCGCAACGCAGGCAAGGCATTGAAGGGCATCGGCCGCGATACTTTTTCGCTGCGCACCGACAGCGACCTGACGCAACTGGCGTTGATCCGCGCCGGCGCGGGCGTCGGCATCTGCCAGGTCGGGCTGGCCCGGCGCGGCGACACGCTGGTGCGCCTGATGCCGCGCACCTTCTCGATGAAGCTCGAAACCTGGATCACGATGCATGAAGACCTGCGCAACAGCCCGCGCTGCCGCGTGGCCTTCGATGCGCTGGTCGAAGGATTGCAACAGTACGTGGGCGCGGCGGAACCGGGCAAGGCAGAGGGGAAAATAGCCCGCGCACGAACCCCAACACCCGAATGACAGACTCAGCAGACACCCTCCCCCTCCAGGAACCCCGCCTCTGGCGCGACGAACTCTGGACCGCCCGCGTCATCAAGAACGAGGAAGACGACGGCTGGGCCGTGGAGATGACCCGCCTGGGCGACCCCGAGCCCGCGCTCATCGGTCCCTGGACCATGGGCCGCGACAAGAAGAACCCCAAGCCGCTCGACGGCCCCGCCTTCTCGACGCTGGTGAAGACCGCTGCCGAAGTCATCCGCCGCCACGAGCAGCAACTGCACGCCACGCTCAACAAGAGCGTGACCGTCACCGCGCGCGACGACCGGCGCATCCGCGTGTCGCTGTCCATCGTGCCCGACGAGGACAACCCCTCCGCCACGCTCAGCGCGCACGACGATGACGACGACTCGGAACTGGCCAGCGTCAGCGTCTCACCCGCCTTCAAGCTCACGGCATCCAGCGCCACGGCCTGGATCGAGGCCGACTTCGCGCGGCCCCGTTGATCGCCCGTTGATCGCATCCCCCGGAGACATTGCGCGCGAATAACACACGCCCTGCGGTTTCGCCAATTAGCGAAAAAGCGTATGTTCATGCCGGGGTGAGTTGAGAAGAATCCGCCCCAACGAGCAATCGTTACCAGTCATACGACACCCGCTGCCAGTGCTGCCAGCGAGGCGTCGGGCAATAAAGCCCGAATCGGTTTCAACACCGGTTCGGGCTTTTTTTGTTTTTCGGTCGCAACGAAGCCTTTTCAAAACGGATGCGCGTCATCCGGTGGCGGAGGTTTGCCCGGAGAAAAAGCACTGGCAACGCGGCGCTCGTTTGCAGGAGCCGCGCGGCGGGAGGAGACACCCAATGCGCAGCTTCGAAGGTCGGATGTTCCTGATGACTCGCACAAACACAAAGCAAAGGAATTTGACATGACGAACCCCTTCAACCGCCGCCAGATCGTGAAGACCGGCGGCTCGCTGATCGTGCTGGGCGCCGCGGGCGGCGTTGCCAGGCTGGCCGCCGCGCAGGACGGCAACACCGTGAAGCTCGGGCTGCTGCATTCGCTCTCGGGCACCATCGCCATCGCCGAGGCCTCGCTGGTCGATGCCGAAAAGCTGGCCATCGAAGAGATCAACGCCGCCGGCGGCGTGCTGGGCAAGAAGATCGAAGCGGTGGTCGAAGACGGCGCCAGCGAGAACCCGGTGTTCGCCGAGAAGGCGCGCAAGCTGCTCGAGCGCGACAAGGTCGCGGCCATCATCGGCTGCTACACCTCGGCCTCGCGCAAGGCACTGCTGCCAGTGCTCAACCAGGCCAAGGGCCTGCTGTTCTACCCGACCTACTACGAAGGCCAGGAGCAGGACAAGCGCGTGTTCTATCCCTCGCAGGAAGCCACGCAGTCGGTCATTGCGGCGGTCGAGTGGATGGCGCGCGAGAAGGGCAAGAGCTTCTTCCTCGTGGGCTCGGACTACATCTATCCGCGCACCTGCAACAAGATCGCCAAGCCGGCCATCGCCAAGGCCGGCGGCAAGGTGGTGGGCGAGGAATACGCGCCGCTGGGCCACACCGAGTTCTCGTCGATCATCAACAAGATCAAGGCCGCCAAGCCCGACTGCATCTACAGCACGGTGGTGGGCGGCTCCAACGTGGCGCTCTACAAGCAGTTGCGCGCGGCCGGTCTCGATGGCGCCAAGCAGGTGCTGCTGTCCACCGTGGTGTCGGAAAACGAGATCGAAGGCATCGGCAAGGACAACGCCGCCGGCTACTACGCCTGCATGGGCTACTTCCAGAGCATCAAGTCGCCGGCCAACGAGAAGTTCGTGAAAGCCTTCAAGGCCAAGTACGGCCAGGACCGCGTGATCGGCGATCCGATGGAGGTGGCCTACAACTGCGTGTACCTGTGGAAGGCGGCGGTGGAGAAGGCCAAGTCCTTCGAGGTCGACAAGGTCACGGCCGCCGCGGCTGGCGTGGAACTCGACGCGCCCGAAGGCACGGTGCGCGTGCACGCTACCAACCACCACGTGTGGAAGAAGGTGCGCGTGGGCCGCGCACGGCCCGACGGCCAGTTCGACATCGTGTGGGAATCGCCGCAGTTGGTCGAGCCCAACCCTTTCCCCAAGGTCTGAGCCGGACGCCGACATGAACTTCGACATCGCGGTGATGCAGGTCTTCAACGGCGTGAGCCTGTTCACCATCCTGCTGCTGATGGCCATCGGGCTGGCCATCGTGTTCGGCCTGATGGGCGTCATCAACATGGCGCACGGCGAGCTGATGGCGCTGGGCGCCTACATGACCTACCTGGCGGCGCGCTTCTTCGAGCATTTCGCGCCGGGCTGGATGGACCTGTACCTGTTCGCCGCGATTCCGTTCGCGTTTGCCGTGACCTTCGCGTTCGGCTATGTGCTGGAGCGCGGCTTCATCCGCTTCTTCTACGACCGGCCGCTCGACACCCTGCTCGCCACCTGGGGCCTGAGCCTGATGCTGCAGCAGGCCTACCGCTCCATCTTCGGCGCACAGGAAGTGAGCGTGCCGCTGCCCTCGTGGCTCGCGGGAGCGTGGGAGCCGACGGCGGGCATCCAGCTGCCGCTCACGCGCATCTTCATCGTGGGGCTGACGGCCATCGTCGCGGTGGGCGTGTACCTTTTGCTCTATCGAACGCCGTGGGGGCTGAAGGTGCGCGCGGTGACGCAGAACCGCGCGATTGCCGGCGCGGTAGGCATCGACACCCACCGCGTCGACGCGATGACCTTCGCGCTGGGCTCCGGGCTTGCGGGCATCGCGGGTGCGGTGTTCACGATGATCGGCTCGACCAACCCCGGCACCGGCCAGCTCTACATCGTCGACTCGTTCATCGTGGTGGTGTTCGGTGGCGTGCAGAGCCTGATCGGCACCGCGCTCTCGGGCTTTGCCATCGCGCAGTCGCAGACCTGGCTCGAATACCTGATGAGCGGCTCGATGGCCAAGGCCACGATCCTGCTGCTGGTGATCGCGGTGCTGTACTTCCGGCCCAACGGGCTGTTCGCAACGCGGTCGAGGAGCTGACGGCATGGGCATGAAGCTTTCTCCCCAACGCAAGAGCGACCTCGTCGGCATGGCGGCCGTGTTGCTGCTGCTGGCCGTGGTGTTGCCGCTCACGCTCGACCCGTTTCGCCTGAACCTCGTGAGCAAGTACCTGGCCTTCGCATTCGTCGCGGTCGGCGTGGTGCTCACCTGGGGCTACGGCGGCGTGCTGAGCCTGGGCCAGGGCATGTTCTTCGGCCTCGGCGGCTACATGATGGCGATGTTCCTCAAGCTCGAAGCCTCCGCGCCCGAGCTGCCGGACTTCATGGTGTGGAGCAGCGTCGACCAGTTGCCTTCGTGGTGGATTCCCTTCCACTCGCTGGGCTGGACCGTCGTGGGCGTGCTCGCAATTCCGGCGGTGCTGGCGTATGTGTTCTCGTACGCGATCTTCAAGCGGCGCGTGAGCGGCGTGTACTTCGCCATCGTCACGCTCTCGCTGGCGCTCACGCTCACCGTGGTGGTGATCGGCCAGCAGGGCGACACCGGCGGTGCCAACGGCATCACCGATTTCCGCACGCTGCTGGGCTGGGACATCACGGGCGACGATGCCAAGCGCGTCATGTACTTCGTCGAGGTTCTGGCCATCGCGCTGGTGATGGCGGTGTCGCTGCTGATCGTGCGCAGCCGCTTCGGCAAGATCCTGATCGCCATCCGCGACCGCGAAGACCGCGTGCGCTTCAGCGGCTACAACACGGCGCACATGAAGGCCTTCGTGTTCGCGGTGGCTGCGGTGCTGTCGTCCATCGGCGGCGCGTTCTACAGCCTGCAGGTGGGGCTGATCGCACCGGGCGTGATCGGCGTGGTGGCCTCGGTCGAGATGGTGATCTACGCGGCGGTCGGCGGGCGGTTGTCGATTCCGGGCGCGGTGATCGGCGCGCTGCTCATCGGCTTTCTCAAGTCGTACCTGTCGGAGACCTTTCCCGAAGGCTGGCTGTACTTCCTCGGCGCCGTCTTCATCCTCGTGGTCTGGGCCATGCCCAACGGCCTGGCGGGCCTGGGTCAGAAGCTGCTGGCGCGCCGGCGCGGTGCGGAGGCTGTGCCATGAACGCCACGATGACCCTGCCCCACACCAGCATGCCGCAGGCAGCCACCGGGTTCTCGCACTCGAACGAGCAGATCCTGCGCGTGGAAGACCTCACCGTGTCCTTCGATGGCTTCAAGGCGGTGGATGGCCTGAGCCTCTCCGTCGAGCGCAACGAGCTGCGCGTGATCATCGGGCCGAACGGCGCGGGCAAGACCACGCTGCTCGACATGATCTGCGGCAAGACGAAGCCGAGCGCGGGCCGTGTGCTGTTCAACGGCCAGGACCTGGGCCGCCTGAACGAATACGAGATCGTGCGGGCCGGCGTGGGCCGCAAGTTCCAGACGCCCTCGGTCTACGAAGACCTGACGGTGCTGGAGAACTTCGAGATCTCGCTGCCGCGCATGCACGGCCTGCTGCAGTCGCTGAGCTTTCGCCGCACGCCCGCGCTGCGCGAGCGCATCGACGCGATGGCCGAGCAGGTCTTCCTGAGCGAACGCATCGGCCACCGCGCGGGGCAGCTCAGCCACGGGCAAAAGCAGTGGCTGGAGATCGGCATGCTGCTGATGCAGGAGCCCGAGCTGCTGCTGCTCGACGAACCCGTGGCCGGCATGAGCCCGCGCGAGCGCGAGCAGACCGGCGACCTGCTGCGGCGCATCTCGGCGGGCAAGTCGGTGGTGGTGATCGAGCACGACATGGACTTCGTCAAGCGCATCGCCCACCGCGTGACGGTGCTGCACCAGGGGCGCGTGCTGAGCGAAGGCACCGCCGCCCAGGTGCAGGCCGACCCGCGCGTGATCGATGTGTACCTCGGCCATTGAGAGAAGGAGAAAACACATGCTCGAAGTCTCCGAACTCAACGTGGCCTACGGCGAGTCGCAGGTCATCCGCGATGTGTCGCTGCGCGTCGCGCCCGACGAAGCGGTGGCCATCATGGGCCGCAACGGCATGGGCAAGACCACGCTGTTGAAATCGCTCATCGGCCTGTTGCCCGCGCGCGGCGGCAGCATCCGCCTGGGCGGTGCCGACATCACGAAGCTGCCGAGCTACCAGCGCGTGGCACACGGGCTGGCCTTCGTGCCGCAGGGGCGCATGGTGTTTCCGTTTCTCACGGTGGAGCAGAACATCCTGTCGGGCGCCGCGAAGTCGGGCCACCGCACGGTGCCCGACTACCTCTACCAGTTCTTCCCGGTGCTCAAGGACATGAAGCAGCGCCGCGCCGGCAACCTCTCGGGCGGGCAGCAGCAGATGTTGGCGATTGCGCGTGCGCTGATCTCCGAGCCGAAGGTGCTGATCCTCGACGAGCCCACCGAAGGCATCCAGCCTTCGATCATCAAGGAGATCGCGCAGACGCTGAACGTGCTGCGCGCCGAGCGCGGCTTCGCCATCGTGGTGTCGGAGCAGGTGCTGAGCTTCGCGCTCGACCTGGCCGACCGCTTTCTCGTCATCGACCGCGGGCGCCTCGTGCACGACGAAGCGCGCGCCACGCTCGACCAGGACAAGGTCAGGTCTTTCCTGACTGTGTGAGTCGTTTTCCCCTCTTCCCTTCAACCACCCTTCAGGAGCAGCGTCATGAGACATGGTGATATTTCGAGCAGCAACGATTGCGTTGGCGTCGCGGTCGTCAACTACAAGATGCCCCGCCTGCACACCAAGGCCGAGGTGCTGGACAACGCCCGCAAGATCGGCGAGATGCTGGTCGGCATGAAGCGGGGCCTGCCGGGCATGGACCTGGTGGTCTTCCCCGAGTACTCCACGCACGGGATCATGTACGACACCAAGGAGATGTACGACACCGCCGCCACCGTGCCCGGCGAAGAGACCGAGATCTTCGCGGACGCCTGCCGTCGCGCCAACGTGTGGGGCGTGTTCTCGCTGACCGGCGAGCGCCATGAGGAACATCCGAACAAGGCGCCCTACAACACGCTGATCCTCATGAACAACAAGGGCGAGATCGTCCAGAAGTACCGCAAGATCATGCCGTGGGTGCCCATCGAGGGCTGGTATCCGGGCGACTGCACCTATGTGAGCGAAGGCCCCAAGGGCATGAAGATGAGCCTGATCATCTGCGACGACGGCAACTACCCCGAGATCTGGCGCGACTGCGCGATGCGCGGCGCCGAACTCATCATCCGCTGCCAGGGCTACATGTACCCGGCCAAGGAGCAGCAGATTTTGGTGTCGAAGGCCATGGCCTTCATGAACAACACCTACGTGGCGGTGGCCAACGCGGCGGGCTTCGACGGCGTGTATTCGTACTTCGGCCACTCGGCACTCATCGGCTTCGACGGCCGCACGCTGGGCGAATGCGGCGAGGAAGAGATGGGCATCAACTATGCCGAGCTGTCGATGGGCCTGATCCGCGATGCGCGCAAGAACGGCCAGTCGCAGAACCACCTGTTCAAGCTGGTGCACCGTGGCTACACCGGCACCATCAATTCGGGCGACGGCGACAAGGGCGTGGCAGCCTGCCCGTTCAACTTCTACACGCAGTGGATCAACGACCCCGAAGGCACCCGCGAGAGGGTGGAGTCGTTCACGCGCACCACCGTCGGCACGCCCGAGTGTCCGATCGAGGGCATTCCGAACGAGCCCGCGAAGCATCGCTGAGCAAGCGAGCGCGCAACCCATGGACTGCGAAATCTTCGACCTCGGCGACGTCGTGCTGCAGCGGGGCGCGACCCTGCGCAATGCGAAGCTGGCCTACAAGACCTACGGCACGCTCGACGCTGACAAGAGCAACGTGATCGTCTACCCGACCTGGTACTCGGGTCAGCACTACGACAACGAATGGCTGATCGGCCCCGGCATGGCGCTGGACCCGCAGAAGTATTTCATCATCGTGCCGAACATGCTGGGCAACGGCCTCTCATCGTCGCCCAGCAATGCGCCGGAGCCCTACAACCTGGCGCGCTTTCCGAACATCACGCTCTACGACAACGTGACGCTTCAGCACCGGCTGGTGACCGAGAAATTCGGCATCGAGCGCATCACGCTGGTGGTGGGCTGGTCGATGGGCGCGCAACAGACCAACCAGTGGGGCTGCCTGTACCCGGACATGGTGCAGCGCATCGCGCCCTTCTGCGGCTCGGCGAAAACGGCGCCGCACAACTTCGTGTTTCTCGAAGGCGTGAAGGCGGCGCTCACGGCCGATGCGGCGTGGAACAGCGGCTGGTACACCACGCCACCGAGCAAGGGACTGCGTGCGGTGGGCCGCGTGTACGCGGGCTGGGGCCTGTCGCAGCCCTTCTACATGCAGGAACTGTGGCGCGAGCTGGGCTTCAGCTCGCTCGAAGACTTTCTGGTCGGCTACTGGGAAGGCTTCTTCCTGCAGAAGGACGCGAACAACCTGCTCGCGATGCTGTGGTCCTGGCAGAACGGCGACATCAGCGACAACCCGGTGTTCAGCGGCGACTTCAAGAAGGCGCTGGGCGCCATCAAGGCGCGCGCGATCGTGATGCCCGCCGAGCGCGACCTGTACTTTCCCGTGGCCGACAACGAATGGGAGGTGTCTCACATGCCGAACGCCGAGTGCCGTCCGATCCCGGGCGTGTGGGGGCACTTTGCCGGCGGCGGCAGCAGCCCGGTCGACACCCGCTTCATCGACACCGCCCTCAAGGAACTGCTCGCCACGCCATGAACGCCGCCGTCCCAGATCCGCTTGCCAGCTACCGCATCGAGACCGAGCCCTTCTACCGGCCCGCCGGCAATGAAGTGGCGCTCTACCAGCAGGCCTACCGCCACCGCATGCCGTTGATCCTCAAGGGCCCGACCGGCTGCGGCAAGACCCGTTTCGTGGAGCACATGGCGTGGTCGCTCGGGCGGCCGCTGGTCACGCTGGCGTGCAACGAGGACATGACGGCGTCGGACCTCGTCGGGCGCTACCTGCTCGATGCGAACGGCACGGCCTGGCACGACGGGCCGCTGACGCTGGCCGTGCGCCACGGCGGCATCTGCTACCTCGACGAGGTGGTGGAGGCGCGGCAGGACACGACGGTGGTGATCCACCCGCTGACGGATGCGCGCCGCATCCTGCCGCTCGACAAGAAGGGCGAACTGGTGCGCGCGCACCCCGACTTCCAGCTCGTGGTGTCGTACAACCCCGGCTACCAGAGCAGCGCGAAGGACATGAAGCCGTCGACGCGGCAGCGCTTCGCGGCCCTGGAATTCGACTACCCCGACAGCGGACTCGAAGCGGAGATCGTCGCGCACGAGGCCGGCGTCGGGCTCGATCTGGCCGCGAAGCTGGTGGCGATTGCGCGCTGCTCGCGCGAGCTGAAGCACCGCGGGCTCGACGAAGGCGTGTCGACGCGCATGCTGATCTACGCCGGCGTGCTGATCCGCGACGGCGTGTCGCCGCGCGACAGTTGCGACATGACGATGACCCGTGCGCTCACCGATGACCCCGACATGGCGAGCGCGCTGCAGGGCTTCGTGGCCGCGCAGTTCGGATGAGCGACGGGCACGCGCTCACGTTCGAGGCGCTGGGCCTGCTTGCGCGCGGGCTGGCCGGTGTCGATGTGGAGGTGCAGCCGCTGAGCGCTGCATCGCCTGCGCGGGCCGTGCTCACGCCGAAGCAACTGCTGTTGCCCGAAGGCAGCGATGCCCGCCTGCGCCGTGCAATGGTCGCGCATGCGGTGGCGCATCTGCGGCACTCCGTGCCCGCGCGGCCGACGCGCACGCTCAAGCCCATGGGTATCGCGGTGGTGTCGGCCATCGAGGATGCGCGCGTCGAACATCTGCTGCGCCGAGATTTCCCCGGCGTGCATGGCTGGTTCGTCGAAGCGCTCGCGCCGGTGCCCGATGCATCGGACCTGAGCTTTGCCGCGCTCATCGCGCGCATGGACCGCCTGCTGATGCTGCCCGCGTGGCAGGACGACAACCACTGGGTCAACAAGGCACGCCGCCTGTTCGACAAGACCGTGGCCTCCGCAGGGCTGGAAGACTACGACGCCTTCCGCGCCATCGCATCGATCCTGGCCAACGATCTCGGCCAGATGCGCGTGCGCTTCGATCCGCAGCACTACGCGGTGCCGGCGCCCTGGCGCGACGACAACAGTTATCTGTGGGACTTCGGCGAGACCGAAACGCCGCCGGACGACGCCGTCGCATTGCAGCAGTCAGGCGCGCGACCGCCCCCACCTTCCAATGCCACCGGCGACAACGCCGGCCCACCACCCGAAGGCGGTGCCGAACTGGAACTGGGCCGCTACAGCTACCCCGAATGGGACCGCAAGCAGGAGCGCCTGCGGCCCGACTGGTGCACGGTGATCGAGAAGCTGCCGGCGTGGCAGGGCCTGTCGTCGATGCGCGAACAGCCTGCCACCAACAACGAGCGCCTGACCCCGCTCACCCTGCCCCGCGCGCGCCATCTCGACCGCACCCATCGCCTGCGCCGACAGTGGGAAGGCGACGACGTCGACCTGAACGCCGCCATCGAGGTGCTGGTCGATCGTCGCCTGCGGCTGCGGCCCGATCCGCGCCTGTTCATGCGCCCCGGCAAGGCGCCGCGCGCGACCAGCGTGCTGGTGCTGCTCGACCTGTCGGAATCGGTGAACGACGCGGGGCAGGGCCAGTCGCGCTCGCTGCTCGACATCGAGAAGCAGGCCGCGCTGCTGCTGGCCGCGGCATCGAATGCGCGACAAGGCGCCGACCGGCTGGCGATCCATGGTTTTTCATCCAACACACGCGACGAGGTTTATTACTACCGTTTGCTCGAATTCGGCAAACCGCTCGAAGCCCCCTCGCGCGCCATGATCGGCGCGGTGCGCGGGCGCTATTCCACGCGCATGGGCGCCGCGCTGCGCCATGCCGCCGCGCACCTGCACACGGAGCCGGTCGGGCAACGCGCGATATTGCTGGTGACCGATGGCGCGCCCTCCGACATCGACGTGCACGACCCGCAATACCTGATCGAAGACGCCCGCATGGCCGTGGCCGAAGCGCGCGAGGCCGGCGTGCGCACCGCCTGCATCGCGGTCGACGGTGCGGCCGATGCGTACGTGCGCCGCATCTTCGGCTGGCGCAACTATTGCATCGCCGACGACGCGCGCAGCCTGCCGGTGCGGCTGGCGCGCATGAGCGCACGACTGGCCGCCGCAAACTGAGGAGAATGATGCTTCACACATCCAGGAGACACCCCAGTGGCTGACAAGGACCCCATTCGCGTCGGCATCCTTTACTCGGAAACCGGCGTCACCTCGACCATCGGGTTGTCGCAGTTGCAAGGCGCGCTGCTCGCCATCGAGGAAATCAACGAGGCCGGCGGCGTCGACGGCCGCGAGATCGTGGCCGTGCGCCACGACCCGCAATCGAACCCCGCGCGCTACGCCCAGTTGGCCGAAAAGCTGATCGTGCAGGACCGCGTCAACGTGATCTTCGGCTGCTACATGTCGAGCAGCCGCAAGGCGGTGATTCCGGTGATCGAGAAGTGGAACAAGCTGCTGTTCTATCCCACGCTCTACGAGGGCTTCGAGTACTCGGGCAACGTGATCTACACCGGCGCCGCGCCCAACCAGAACAGCGTACAACTGGCGGAGTTCATGACCACCAACTTCGGCGCGCGCGTGTACCTGATCGGCTCCGACTACATCTACCCCTACGAGTCGAACCGCATCATGGGCGAGCTGGTGATGCAGCGCCCCGGCAGCGAGAAGCTGGGCGAGCGCTATGTGGCGCTGGACGCCACCGAGAAGGACTACCGCGCAATCATGGACGACATCCGCGACAAGCGGCCGGACTTCATCTTCTCGACCGTGGTGGGCGATTCCACCGCGAGCCTGTACCGCGCGTACGCCGAGGCCGGCTTCGACCCGAAGGCGATGCCGATCGCGAGCCTCACGACCTCGGAGGCGGAGATTTCGCAGATGGGCCATGGCGTGGCGACAGGGCACTTCACGGCGGCGCCGTATTTCCAGTCGATCGACTCGCCCGCCAACCGGCGTTGCCTGACGCGGTTGCGCGAGCGTTTCGGCGACGGCTGTGTGCCCAACCTGTGCTGGGAGGCGTCGTACTTCCAGATGCACATCTTCGCCAATGCCTACCGGCAGTCGGGCAGCGATGGCATCGCGGAGATATTGCCGCACATCCTGGGCAGCGAGTTCGATGCGCCGCAGGGCCGCGTGAAGATCGATCCGGCGAACCATCACACCTGTCTCTACCCACGCATCGGACGGGTGGACGCACACGGGCAGTTCACCATCGTGCGGCAGGCCACGCGCGCGGTGTACCCCGACCCTTACCTTGTCACCCATTCGCTGGGCGACTGGACGGCCAAGCTCGACACGCTGGAAGCCTAGGATGAAACCTTGTTCTTCCGTTCTTCGCGTTGTGTTTGGAGTGCGTCGTTCAGGGCGCTGCTGTTCAGGGCGACACTCACGCCGACACGGTGCTCTTTTTCGCGAATGTCCCCCGCTTCGCTCCTCCTTTATTTCGCGAAAAAGAGCCCCGTATCGACGTGAGCGTTGGACAGAGTGGTTGTTGATCAGCGATACACCAGCAGCGTGCCCTGTGCGAATGACGCCAGGTGCTCCCCGCAGCGAAATAAAGGAGGAGCGAAGCGGGGGACATTCGCGGAGGGGAGCACCTGGTGTCATTCGCACTCGCCCCGAATGTCCCCGCATTGCGGCCCCGTGGGAGGCTTGAACGTGGACGGCACAGCGCCCAAAAGGCACACCCTCAGGGTGACACCGCCGCAGTTGAAAGAACTGCGGCTGCTGAAGATCGCCGTGATCCACCCCGACGACGCGGACGGCCGCCAACTCACGCAGCAGCTGCAACGCATCGGCTGCCAGGTGCAAGCCTTCTGGCCACCAGTGCAGGTGCTGCCCGAAGGCATCGATGTCGCCTTCATGGCGGTGCAGCCCGACTTCATCAACCTGCGCTTCGAGTGGACCCAGAGCGAGGATGCGCCCGCAATCATCGCCGTGGTGACCTACGAGAACCCGACCATCGTCGAGGCCGTGCTGGAGATTGGCGCCAAGGCCGTTCTGCCCTCGCCGGTGCGCTCGTTCGGGTTGCTCTCAGCGCTGGTGGTCGCGCGCGAGGCGCACAAGGAAAGTCGCTCGCTCGCGCGGCGCCTGCGCAAGATCGAGGCCAAGCTGCTCGGCGTGCGGCAACTCGCCGAAGCCAAGGCCGTGCTGATGAAGACGCACAACGTGTCCGAAGGACAGGCTTACGACCTGATCCGCGAACAGGCCATGAGCAAGCGCACCACCATGGAAGAGATTGCCGCAGCCATCGTCAACGCCAGCGAGATCCTCTCGCTGGGCGTGCGCAAGCCCGGCCAGGGCTGAAGACTCCGGACCGGCATCAGAGCTGGCGAAAAGTCGTCAGCACCTTCAGCACACTCTGCGTGGCGCCGTCGAGCGTGGCGCGCTGGCGGTGCGCAATACCCAGACGGCGTGTGAGCTTCGGCGTGATCGGCAGCACCTGCACGCGTTCGTTGAGCGCCGCGTCGGCCGCCTTCTGTAGCGGCAGCAGCGCGGCGCCGTAGCCGGCGGCCACCAGACTCTGGATGGCGGCGTCGTAGTTCAGCTCGATGCGGGCGCGCGGAGCGAAACCGGCCGCGGCGAACCACTCCATCGACAGCCGGTACATGTGGGTGGTCGCATCGTTGAAGATCAGCGGCTGCGCCGCCAGCCACGCCGGCGTGACGCGCTTCGGCGCCTTCCAGCGCTGCGGCACGAAAGCCATCATGGCCTGGTCGCGCCACGGCGTGACGACCAGGTCGCGCTGCGGCGGCTGCGGCATCGCGACCAGCCCGATGTCCAGCGTGCCGGCCGCCAGCCGCGCCATCGCATCGTTGGAGCCGAGGATGCTGACCTCGACGTCGATGCCCGCATGCACCACGCCCAGCGCTTCGAGCACCTGCGGCAGCAGGTCGACCACCACACCCGTCGAAGTACCCAGCCGCACGCGGCCGGTGCGGCCTTCGGCCTGGCGCTTGACGGCATCGACCGCCTCGTCGGTATCGCGCAGCAGCTTGCGCCCGCGCTCTACCAATGCTGCGCCGGCCGCGGTGGGCGTGACGCGGCGGTTGCCGCGCACCACCAACGGTGCGCCCAGGCGCGATTCGAGTTCGCTGATGTGCGGGCTCACCGTAGGCTGCGCGAGGTGCAGCGCCTTCGCTGCCGCCGAGAAAGTGCCCAGGTCGGCAATGGCGATGAGCGTGCGCAGCTGGTCGAGGTTGAGTTGTCGCATCAGGAATGCTGATTGAAGGGTTCAGAAATCTCAACTTCCACAATAGCATGCAGCGCCGGAAGATGAGCGCTCCCCAACCAGGAGCCCATCGTGACCGCGCCGACGCACTCGCCTTTCCCTCAACGCCTGATGCACGCCCTGCGCCGCTGGCGCCGTCGCATGGTGGAGCGCCGGCGCCGTCGGTCGGACTCCGGATACCTGGCCGGCATGAGCGACCACGAGCTGCGCGATCTGGGCATCGGGCGCAGCGAAGTGCAGGAGCTGCTGGACCGCCACCGTTGACGAAATCCGGCGCACTCCTTCAGGCAGCGCGCCAAATTTGAGGTTCAATCCGGGGCGTGCCCAAATCCGCAGCCCCCGCCCTTCTTTCCATCGAACTCACATCGCCGCAATCGGTCAACGGCCGGCGCGCGGCGTTCCAGTCGCTCTGGCTGCTGGTGCGCATGCAGCATGCGCACGACGCCGAAGGCGGCCTCGTGCGGCTGGCCGACCTGCGCGGCGAAGTCTCCGACGCGAGCACCCTGCGCATGGTCGTGAGCCGCGCGTTCCGCGACTTCAAGACCTGGGACATCGAGGTCGGCTGGGGCGAGGACACACAGCGCGAACCGCGCTTCCTGAACGCCGAGCGGCGCAGCCAGGGCCCCTTCTGGCTGCCGGCCGCCGAGGCAAAACGCGTGCGCATGCTGGTCGGTGGCCGTGCGGCCACGGCGGCCGAGGTTGCATCCTTTCTCGGGCTGCGTTCCCGCAAGGCCCGTGCGGCTTCGCCCGGCTCGCCGCCGCCCGACGCGGTGCACCTGCAGGACGCCGCCTTCTGGAAGCAATTGGTCGCCTCGCAGCAGGCGGCGCGGCAAGGCCGGCTCATGGCGCCCGTAGCAGGCGGCGACGCGAGTGGCCAGCCGGCGAGTGCGCTGGAGTCGATCCGCCTGGCCGGCACGCTGGCCGCCACCGACTTCCAGCGCGCGCTGGTCACGCTCAACGAGGCGATGCTGTGGCGCCGCCTCGGCGACAACGAGCAGGCGCGGCGCCGCCTGCAGGCGCTCAAGAAGCAACGCCTTGCGCACCATGTGGCGGGCAACGATTACCTGGGTGCGATGGAATGCATCGTCTCGGCCTGGTGCGCCTACACGGCGCGCGACCTGCCGCTGGCGCAATCGCTGCTGAGCGGCATGGCCGAAGATGCCGCGCGCGGGCTCGTGCTGCGGCATCACCCCGACGTGCGCTTCGAGTGGTGCAACCTGTGGGCGCTGGTGTGCCGCTCGCGCGCGCTGGGGCTGTCCGCCGACGACAAGCCGATGGCCGCCACGCTCGCCGAAGAGTCGCTGCGCCGTTTCGGCGAAGCGCTGGCGGCGGCTTTCGAGTCGCACTCCTTCGATGCAGCGCAGCACGTGGCCGCCAACATGGGCATGGCCGCATGGCTGTTCGATCGCGTCGGGCTGAGTGACCTGCCCACGCTCGCGCACGACGGCAATGCCGACACCACGCGCCGCGCGGTGCAGTGGATCGCCTTCAGCGAATGGCTGTGCGGCCACACCGACGGACAGGGCCGCTCGGCCTGGAACGCGATCTACCTGATGCGCATCGCGCGCGGCCACTGCCGGCCCGAATCGCAGCCGACGCTCGCGCAGTTCCGCGTGCAGAAGCCGCTGGACCCGGGCGCGATCTCCAAGCTCGCCGGCCCGCTGGCCGATGCCTTCGATGCCGCGCACTGGCCCGCGCGCTGGGTCGATGTGGCGCAGGCGCGGCTGGCCGACCATCAGGCGGGGCGTCGCCGCTATCCGGGCCTTCAGCATTGCAGCCTGCTGTTCGAGCACGCCTGGTATGCGGCGCATGCGGGCGAGCTGAAGGCGGCAGAGCAGTCATTGGATTTGTTGCGCGACGCATTGCCCGGTTTGGTGCCGAGCGATCGCGCCTACTTCACCGAATCGTGGAACGACACGCTGCCGGCCGAACTGGTGCTCGAAGCCAAGCCGCCGCGCCGACCGCCAGCGCGTAAAAAGACCGCACCACGCGCACGCCAGACCTGATTTTCAGCCGCATGCCCAACAACAACCCCAACGATCCCATCGACCTGGCCGCTCACCGCGAACGCCGGGCCCGTCAGCAGCAGCGGCGCGCTTCGGAGCAGGCAGCGCGCGACGCTAACTCACCCGCAACAGAGCCGGGGCCCGGCGAAGTGCCCTGTATCCGTTGCAAGGAACCGGTCTACGGCCATGCGCTGCGCTGTCCTCACTGCGGCGTGCATTTCAGCGGCGGCGCCGAAGCCTTCGCGCCCAAGGAAGGGCTCTCGCTGCGCACGAAGATGCTCGTCGCGCTGGTCGCCGTGGCGCTTCTTCTTGCGGGCCTGAGCGACGACATCGCGGCCTGGTGGTAGGGGCTGCCGCCGGTCAGCGCGCTGCAGCCGGCGCACCGGTCGACTTGCGCACCACCAGCTCTGGCCGCAGCACCACGGTCGATGCGGACATCGAGCGCCCGTCGATCTCCTCGAACAGCATCTCTGCCGCGCGCCAACCCAGCTCGCGGTGCGGCAGGCGGATGGTGGTGAGCGGCGGATCGACCATGTCGACCAGCGGCATGTCGTTGTGGCCCGTCACCGAGATGTCCTTCGGCACACGCAGGCCCGCCGCGCGCAGCGCGTCGTAGGCGCCGAGCGCCACGAGGTCGTTGCAGCACACCACCGCCTGCGGCGCCGGCCCCGCTTCGAGCATCTGCTGCATGGCAACGGCACCGGCTTCGCGGCTGTAGCTCGCGCACTCGACGACTCGGAAAGGCTTCATGCGGTGGTCGCGCAGCGCCTGCTCCACGCCCAGGCGGCGGCCTACGCCGGTCGGAATGTTCTGCGGCCCCGCCAGGTGCGCGATGCGCTTGTGGCCCAGCCCCACGAGGTGATCGACCGCGAGCTTCATCGCGAGCCGGTCGTCGCTCACCACGGCGGGCAGGCGGCCGGTTTCGTCGGCGCGGTTGACCAGCACGGTGGTCATGCCGGCTTGGGTGACGAAGTCGACCAGCGGATCGTCGCGCGTGGCGGTGGCGAGGATCACGCCGTCGACGCGCTGCGCCAGCATGCGTTCGAGCACCGGGCGCGCGAGCGCATGGTCGACCACGTTGGTCACGAAGACGAAGTAGCCACGCGCCGCCGCGCTGGCCTCGATGCCTTGCAGGATCGGCGGGAACACCGCGTTCGTGATGTCGGGCACCAGCACGCCGATGGTGTGGGTGCGCCCGGTGCGCAGAGCCGAGGCCGCGCGGTTGGGCCGGTAGCCCAGTCGCTGCGCCGCTTCTTCGACCACGCGCAGCACTTCTTCGCTGATCAATGACCGCTTCCCGGGGCTGAGCGCCCGCGAGACGGTCGACACATGCACGCCGGCGGCACGGGCGACGTCGCGGATGGTGACGGGAGCGGAGGGACCGGCGGGGGTGGAAAGCGGGTTGGGGCTCATTGGTGCAAACGATTGTCGCCGAGACGGGTGGCTGAAGGCGGCCTCCCGTCATTCAGGGGCTAGCGGACACCTCCATTTTACTTTTCGATGATTTGGACTAACATTGTGCAAACGATTGCACAAACCTTCCCATGAACATCGCCACCTCCCCCGACTCGGTGCTGGGCTTTGCGCTCGACGCCATGAAGCGCACGCCCGACCCGCGGCTGCGCACCGTGATGGAAGCGCTCGCGCGCCACCTGCATGCCTTCGTCCAGGAGGTGAAGCTGACCGAGGAAGAGTTCGAGCAGGCGCTCGAATTCATCGTCGCCATCGGCCACGCCACCGGCGAGACCAAGAACGAAGTGGTGCTGGCGGCCGACATCCTCGGCGTATCCACCGTGGTGGCGCTGCAGAACAACCAGGACCCACACGGCGAATCGCCGGCCGCGCTGCTGGGCCCCTTCTGGCGCGCGAACTCGCCGGCCTGCGCGGCGGGCGACAACATCGCGCGCTCGGGCACGCCGGGCATTCCGCTGGAAGTGACGGGCACGGTGCGTGACGGCCAAGGCCAGCCGGTGGCCGGTGCCACGGTCGACGTGTGGCAGGCCTCGCCCGTGGGCCTCTACGAGAACCAGGACCCGTCGCAGGACGACATGAACCTGCGCGGCCGCTTCACGACCGATGCCCAGGGGCGCTTTCACTTTTTCAGCGTGCGGCCAGCCGGCTACCCGGTGCCGACCGACGGCCCCTGCGGCGTGCTGCTGCGCGCGCAACTGCGCCACCCCAACCGGCCTGCGCACCTGCACTTCATGGTGAGCAAGCCGGGGCACAAGGTGCTGATCACGCAGGTGTTCGCCGATGACGACGAGAACCTGGAGAGCGACCCGACCTTCGGCGTGACGCGGCGGCTGATCGGCCGCTTCGCGCTGGCGCCGGATGGCAAGACCGCCACGCTGCAGTACGACTTCCAGCTCGAACCAGGCGAGATGAAGTTCCCCCGCCCACCGATCCCCTGATTTCCCAACTCCACGTCATCCCATGAGCTTCGATCCTGTCTCCCGACTCGACGGCAAGGTCGCCGTCATCACCGGTGGCCTTGGCGCCATTGGCTACGCCACGGCCACGCGCCTGGCCGCACTCGGCGCCATCTGCGTGCTGCTGCACCGCAAGGGCGACGATGCCGCCGCGCGCGCCTCTGCCCTGCCCTCTGCCCACGGACAGCGCCACAGTGCGATCCGCGCCGACATCGTCGACACGCCCAGCCTGCAGGCGGCCGCCGCCGAGGTGAAAGCCACGCACGGGCGCTGCGACATCCTGGTCAACAGCGCGGGGCACACGCAGCCCGTTCCGGCCGGCGACCTCGACGCGCTGACCGACGACCTCATCGACGACATCGTGCGCGCCAACTTCCGCGGCGTGTTCGCAACCATCCGCGCCTTCGCGCCGCTGCTCAAGGCCAGCGGCGACGGGCTCGTGGTCAACATCTCATCGATCGCGGGCTTCACGGGCGTGGGCAGCAACCTCGCCTATGTCGCGGCCAAGGCCGGCCTCGACGTGGTGGGCGATGCGCTGGCCAAGGCGCTTGCGCCGGCCGTGCGCGTGGTGTCGGTATCGCCGGGCGCGGTCGAGTCGGGCTTCGTGCCGGGCCGCGGCGCGGAGTTCGCCAGCAAGATGGCGAGCACCACGCCGCTGGGTCGCATCGGCAAACCCGACGACGTGGCCGCCACGGTCGAAGCGCTCGCGACGACGATGCGCTTCGTCACCGGCACACGCATCGTGGTCGATGGAGGGCGCCACCTGTGAGCACCGGCAAAACCCTCATCACCTGCGCCGTCACGGGCAACCTCGTGAAGCCCGAGCAGACGCCGCACCTGCCGATCACGCCGATGCAGATCGCCGACGAATGCCTGGCCGCCGCCGAAGCCGGTGCGGCGCAGGTGCACATCCACGTGCGCCACCCCGAGACCGGCAAGCCTTCGATGGAAATCGATCTGTACCGCGAGGTGGTCGAGCGCATCCGCCGCGAAAACCGCGAGCTGATCATCAACCTCACGACCGGCCCCGGCGGGCGCTTCATTCCAAGCGAGGACGACCCGAAGATCGCCGCACCCGGCACCACGCTGCTGCCGCCCGAGAAGCGCGTGGAACACATCGCGCTCATCCGGCCCGACGTGTGCTCGCTCGACCTCAACACCATGAACTCCGGCCCCGACGTGGTGATGAACACGCCGAAGAATGTGCGCCGCATGGCGAAGGTGATCCGCGAAGCGGGCGTGAAGCCCGAGTTGGAGATCTTCGACTCGGGCGACATCAACCTCGCGCTCGACCTGATCGCGGACGGCACGCTCGACGGCCCCGCGATGTGGACCTTCGTGCTCGGCGTGAAGTACGGCTTTGCGCCGACGCCCGAGACGCTGCTCTACGCCCGCAACATGCTGCCGCGCGGCGCCTTCTGGAGCGCCTTCGGCATCGGCCGCATGGAGTTTCCGATCGTCGCGCAGGCGTGGCTGCTGGGTGGGCATGTGCGCGTGGGAATGGAAGACAACATCTACCTTGAAAAAGGTGTTCTGGCCCAGAGCAATGCGCAGCTCGTGGCAAAGGCGCGCGACATCCTGCTGAGCCTGGGCGGCGAGATCGCCAACCCGCGCGAGGCGCGCGCGATGTTGGGGCTGTCGGATGCGAGGAGCTAGCGTGACGTCCTGCTTTTCTCTTTGTCGCGTTGTGTTTGAGGTTCGTTGTTCTTCAGGGCGCGCTCACGCCGACGGTGTGCCCTGTTCCGCGAATGTCCCCCGCTTCGCTCCTCCTTTATTTCGCGGAACAGGGCACACCGCCAGCGTGAGCGTTATCAGAGCACTGGTTGATCGGCGATCACCAGCGGCGTGCCCCTGTGCGAATGACACCGGGTGCTCCCCGCAGCGAAATAAAGGAGGAGCGAAGCGGGGGACATTCGCACAGGGGAGCACCCGGCGTCATTCGCACATACCCCGGACAGCAGCGCACAGAACAACAACCCTCGAAACACAAGCCCCAAAACACAACGCAAGGCAGGAACAGAGATGAGCGTCGCAGCCATGCACACAACCCACACTTCTCGCGCACTGCGAGTGCACGAGAAGGCCGCCAACCTTGATGCACTGAGGCTCGAAGCCGCCCCTCAGGCCGAACCGACACCCCCACCCGGCCACGCCGTAGTGCGCATCGCCGCCGCCGCGGTCAACCCGAGCGACGTGAAGGCGACGCTGGGCATCATGCCGCAGGCCGTCTGGCCGCGCACCCCTGGCCGCGACTTTGCGGGCACGGTGGTGAGTGGCTCGACCGAATGGGTGGGCCGCGAGGTCTACGGCTCCGGTGGCGACATCGGCATCACGCGCGACGGCTCGCATGCGCGCTATCTGGTGCTGCCTGAAGAGGCGCTGCGCGCCAAACCGCAGGGCATCTCGATGGACGAGGCGGGCGCGGTGGGCGTGCCCTTCGTCACCGCGTACGAAGGCTTCAGACGCAGCGGCATGCCGCAGGCGGGGCAAACGGTGCTGGTGCTCGGTGCCAACGGCAAGGTCGGACAGGCTGCCGTGCAGCTGGCGTCGCAGGCCGGCGCGCGCGTGATCGCGGTGCAGCGCCATGCCGGGCCCTACGCGGGCTTTGCGAGCGGGCCGGTCGACGTGATCGACGCACGCCATCACACCGACGTGGCCGCGCGGGTGCGCGAACTGACGGACGGGCGCGGCGCGCACATCGTCTACAACACCGTGGGCAGCGCCTACTTCGAGGCCGCCAACAAGGCGATGGCCAAGGGCGCGACGCAGATCTTCATTGCCACGCACGACCGCGCGGTGCCCTTCGACATCTTCGCGTTCTACCGCGGCATGCACACCTTCGTGGGCATCGATTCGCTCGCGATGGACTGCGTGGCCTCGACCGCCCAGCTCGACGCGATGCGCGAGGGCTTCGAGCGCGGCACGCTGAAACCCTTTCCGGTCGCGCGCCACTTCACGCTCGACGAAGCCATGGATGCCTACCGGCTGGTGCTGTCGGGCAGCACCGACCGCGTCGTGTTGCGGCCCTGAACGCACAAGGAACACCGCCATGCACGTGACCCGTTTCAACGAAGCGCCGCACTACGAGGCACCCAACCACTTCGACATGCGCTGCCTGCGCCTGCAGGGCAAGGAAGCCGGCCCCTCGACGCAGATGTGGATGGGCATGAGCCAGCTCCTGCCCGGCGGCCACACCGGACTCGACGGCTCGCCGATGGAAAAGCTCTACCTCGTGCTCGAAGGCCAGCTCCATGTGGTCGGCGAGATCGACGGCGCGCATGAAGAAGAAGTGCTCGAGCCATACGACAGCTGCCGCTTCGCGCCCGGCGAGAAACGCCGGTTGGAGAACCGAAGCAACCGGCCGGTGCTGGTGGCGCTGGTGATGCCGAACGCGCCGCCGCCGCCGGGTTAGCAACACCCCTTTCAGTCATTCATCGCTCATCGAAATAAATCAACGGAGACAAGACGCATGAAGAAGACTTTCACCTGGAACCGCAGGCAGACGCTCGCCGTGGCCGCGGCGTTCGTCGCCGCATCCACGCTCGGCGGCGCGCATGCGCAGGGCAATTGGCCGGGCACGCAGCCGATCAAGCTGGTCGTTCCTTTCACGGCGGGCAGCGGCACCGACATCGTCGCGCGGCTGGTGGCCGAAAAGCTCGGCCCGGTGCTGGGCACCAGCGTGATCGTGGACAACCGGCCCGGTGCGGGCGGCACGCTCGGTGCGGCCCTCACGGCCAAGTCGCCGGCCGATGGCTACACGCTGCTCGTGCACTCGGCCGGCCACCTCGTGAACCCGTGGATCTACAAGGGCCTGTCGTACGACACGCTCAAGGACTTCACCGGCATCACGCCAATGGCCAGCCTGCCCAACGTGCTGGTCACCGCGCCCTCGCACTTCGCGAACGTGAAAGACCTCGTGGCGCAGGTCAAGGCCAAGCCGGGCCACTTCAACTACGGCTCCGCCGGCAACGGCTCGGCCACGCACATGAACGCCGAGGTGTTCCGCCTCGCGGCCGGCATCGATGCGCAGCACGTGCCCTTTCGCGGCACGCCCGAGGCGATGACCGAGGTGATGGCCGGGCGCGTCGACTGGTTCTTCGCACCGATGGTATCGGCCCTGCCGCTCATCAAGACCGGCAAGCTGCAAGCGCTGGCTGTCGGCACGGCCAAACGCTCGTCGGCGTTGCCGGATGCGCCGACGACGGTGGAGGCCGGCGTGCCGGGCTCGGAATACCTGTTCTGGGTCGGGCTCTTCGCACCCGCGAAGACGCCGCAGCCGGTGGTCGACCGCCTGCAGGCGGAGGTCGCGAAGATCATGGCGTCGCCCGAGCTGAAGGAGCGGCTGGAAAAACTCGGCGCCGAGCCTTTCACCATGCCCTCGGCGCAGTTCAACAAGTTCATCGTCGATGAGACCGGCAAGGCGCAGCAAGTGGTCAAGGCCGCGAACATCAGGGTCGACTGAACCCCTCCGGGGCCAGCGCCAGGCGGACTCGCTCGCGCAGCACCGGCAGCACGTCGCGCTCGAACCACGGGTGGTGCTTGAACCAGCCCGTGTTGCGCGGCGAAGGATGCGGCAGCGGCACGGTGCGCGGGCCGTAGTCCGCGAAGGCCTCGACCGTCTCGGTGACGCTGCCGCGCGCGGTCTTGCCCAGGAAGTGGCGCTGCGCGTACTGGCCGATGAGCAGCGTCAGTTCGACATCTTTCATTTGCGCCAGCAGCCGTGCGTGCCACAGCGGTGCGCACTCCTTGCGCGGCGGCAGGTCGCCGCTCTTGCCACGGCCCGGGTAGCAGTAGCCCATCGGCACGATGGCGACCCGCGCCGCGTCGTAGAACACGTCGCGATCGATGCCGAGCCAGCGGCGCAGCTGATCGCCGCTCCTGTCGTTCCACGGCACGCCGGTCTGGTGCACGGTCAGGCTCGGGGCCTGTCCGACGATCAGCAACCGGGCCGTGCGGCTCGCCTGCACGATGGGCCGGGGGCCCAGCGGCAGATGCTCGGCGCAGGCGCGGCAGGCGCGAATCTCGGCAAGAAGAAGATCCACCGGGGCCTCTTCGGCGTGGGCGGCTACTGCGCGAACGGACGGAAGAACGCGTTGAGTTCGGCGCCCGGCGCGGCGTCCGCGAAGCCGTCGAAGCGGCCTTCTTCAGACAGCGTGCGCGCGGCGCGCATGAAGCCGCCCCATGCCGCGCGCGCAAGCCCGCCGCCGACGCTGACGCGCCGCACGCCCAGCTCGGCGATGTCTTTCATCGTCAGCTCGCTGGTCGCGCCAACCAGCAGGTTGACTGGCTTGCCTCCTGCGGCAGCCACCACGGCGGCGATCTGCTCGCGCGTCTTGATGCCGGGTGCGTAGAGACAATCGGCGCCCGCATTTGAATAGGCCTTGAGCCGGGCGATGGTGTCGTCGAGATCGGGGCGGCCAGCGAAGAAGTTCTCGGCACGCCCGACCAGCAGCACGTCGCTGCCACTCGCATCGATGGCCTTGCGCGCAGCGCGCATGCGCTCGACCGCGACGTCGATGGCAAAAAGCGGATCGGCTGCGTTGCCCGTCGAGTCCTCGATCGACAGGCCCGCCACGCCGGTCTCGACCGCGAGCCGCACGCTGTCGGCCACGCCCGGCGCGTCGGCGGCGAAGCCGTTCTCGAAGTCCGCGTTCACGGGCAGGTCGGTGGCGGCCACAAGTTCGCGCAGATGGTCGAGGATGAGGTCGCGCGACAGCGCCCCATCGGCATGACCTCGCGACCACGCAAAGCCCGAACTGGTGGTGGCCAGTGCCTTGAAGCCCAGGCCTTCGAGGTAGCGCGCGCTGCCCGTGTCCCAGGGGTTCGGGATGATGAAGCAGCCTTGTGCATGGAGGGCGCGAAAGTCGGCGCGTTTCTGCGCGATGGTGCGGGTCATGGGAGCCTCATCTTTCTGTGTCGTGGGCAACGAGCCTCGCATTCTGACGCAGCGGTGCAAAGCCGCACGAGGCCGCGGCGTTCAGGGCCAAGCGTTGCGCGCCGGGGCCTTTCGGTGTTCTGATCGGCCCCCATGTCCTACGTCATTCCGCTTTTCGTTCACCTGCTCTGCGCCACCTTCTGGGTCGGCGGCATGGCGACCATGCATTTCGCGGTGCGCCCCGCCGCCGTCGCCACGCTGGAGCCGCCCTTTCGCCTGCGCATGATGACCGCGACGCTGCGGCGCTTCTTCGTCGGCGTGGACGCATCCGTCACGCTGCTGTTCCTGAGCGGCGTGGGGATGATCATGGCGACTGGCGGCTTCCGCTCGGTGCACTGGCGCGTCGAGGCGATGATGAGCATCGCGATCGTGATGGCCGCCATCTATGTCTACATCCGCGCCTCGGTGTTCCGGGCGCTGCGGCGCGCGGTGGAAGAAAGCGCGTGGCCCAAGGCGGCCTCGCTGCTGAACACGGTGCGCCAACTGGTCGGCATGAACCTCGTGCTGGGCGTGGTGGTGTTCGGGGTGGCGATCATCGGACGGGCCGGCTGAGCCCCGCCGCCCCGGTCTACCTCACGAAGCGGTAATCGAGGTGCGTCACCAGCTTCGAGCTGGTGGCGCTCACCGTCTCGAGCTTCAGCACATTCGGCGCCAACTGGTCCAGCAGCCGCAAGCCGGCACCGAGCAAGACAGGTGCGACATGGATCGTGCATTCGTCGAGCAGCCCAGCCTTGATGTACTGACGGATGGTGTGGACGCCGCCCGAGATGCGCACGTCCTTCCCACCTGCTGCGGCCTTGGCCTGTGCCAGCGCACTCTCGATGCCGTCGGTCACGAAGTGAAAGGTGGTGCCGCCCTGCCGCACCCACGGTTCGCGTGGCGAATGCGTGAGCACGTAGACGGGCGCACGGAACGGCGCGTTCTCGGGCCAGCTGACCTCGCCCTCGTCGAACATGCGGCGCCCCAGCACATAGGCACCGGCACGCGCGAACACGCGCTTGACCAGGGCATCGTCGGACGTGTCTTGTTCGCCGCCGGGGATGCCGAGGATTTCGCGGAAGGTGGCGGTCTGGAAAACCCAGCCGTGCATCGCCGAGGCGCCATCACCCATCGGGTTGTCCGGGCCGGCATTCGGGCCGGCCATGTAGCCGTCGAGCGAGATGCCGACGTCGAAGAAGACCTTGCTGCTCATACGTCGTGTTCCGGCGTAGGGCCGGCCTGAGTTGCAGAGAAGTCGGAGTCTATGCCTGGGCCTGTTCGATGGGAACGGGCTCGGGTTCATTCGGGGTGCGTGCGAATGACACCAGGTGCTCCCCTCCGCGAATGTCCCCCGGGGCGCTGCGCGCCCCTCCTCCTTTATTTCGCTGCGGGGAGTACCTGGCGTCATTCGCACAGGACACGCTGCTGGTGATCGCTGATCAACGACTGCCCTGAGCGCTCACGTCGATACGGGGCTCTTTTTCGCGAAATAAAGGAGGAGCGAAGCGGGGGACATTCGCGAAAAAGAGCACCGTGTCGGCGTGTGCGACGCCCTGGACAACAGCACTTAAAACACCCCGCAAAGCGCGTCATGCAGGAAACACGAACTCAGCCAGCCGGCCCTTTGAGCTCGACGCTGTTGCCGTCCGGATCGGTGATGTACATCGAAGGGCCATTGCCTTCGGCGCCGAAGTTGTTCTGCACCTCGCCATGCACCGGCACGCCGTGCTGCGCCATCAGCGTACGAAGCGCCGCCTCGTCGAAAGGCTCGATGCGCAGGCAAAGGTGATCGACATTGCGGCCTTCTGCACCTGCCAATGCGCCGCCCTGCTTTCCCAGCGGCCCATCGGGCGTGACAAGGTCGATCAGGCTCGACCCCGCACGCAGGTGCACGAGCCCCAGGTCATCGCGGCGCTTCTCGACTTCGCAGCCCAGCACGTCGCGGTAGAAGGCGATCGCGCGTTCGATGTCCTTCACGCGCAGCACGACATGGTCGATGCGCAACACCAAGAACGGCGGGCGCATCGGGCTTGTCATGCCGGCCTCTTCAGACCACGCCGGCCGAACGCAGGGCGTCGAAGCGTGCGGCGTCGATGCCCATTTCCGCCAACACCTCTTGCGTGTGCTGGCCGAGGGCCGGCGGTGCATGGCGCAACACCGGTGGCGTGGCCGTCAGGCGCAGCGGGCTCGCCACGCCGGTGATGCTGGCAATGCCATCACCCGCATCGCGCGGCAGCGTCACCGCCAAGCCGCGCGACTTGACCTGCGCATCGTCGAAGGCCTGCGCGATGTCGTTGATGGGACCGCAGGGCACGGCCTTGTCTTCGAGCAGCGTGACCCATGCGGCGGTGGTGCGCGTGCGCGTGACCTCCTGCATCAGGGGGATCAGCACTTCGCGGTGCTTCACGCGCAGCGTGTTGGTTGCAAAGCGCGCGTCGGCGGCCCATTCGGCGTGGCCGGCCGCTTCGCAGAAACGCGCGAACTGGCCGTTGTTGCCGATGGCCAGCAGCATCGAGCCGTCTTGCGTCTGGAAGTCCTGGTACGGCGCCAGGCTCGGGTGGCTGTTGCCCTGGCGCTGCGGCGCCTTGCCGGTGTTGAGAAATGCGCTCGCCTGGTTGGCGAGGATGGCCATGCCCACGTCGAGCAGCGCCATGTCGATGTGCTGGCCTTCGCCGGTGCGGTCGCGCACCTGCAGCGCGGCAAGGATCGCGGTGCTCGCATAGACGCCGGTGAACAGATCGGTCAGCGCCACGCCCACGCGCAGCGGGCCACCGCCGGGCACGTCGTCGGGGCGACCGGTGATGCTCATCATGCCGGTCATGGCCTGGATCATCAGGTCGTAGCCCGCGCGCTCGGCATACGGGCCGTCGTGGCCGAAGCCGGTCACGCTGCAGTAGATGAGGCGCGGGTGGGCCGCGCGCAGGCTTTCCTGGTCGAGGCCGTATTGCTTGAGGCCGCCGGTCTTGAAGTTCTCCACCACGATGTCGGCCTGCGCCGCCATCTGCTTCAAGAGCGCCTGCCCTTCGGGCGTGGCCATGTCGATGGTGACCGAGCGCTTGTTGCGGTTGCAGGCGGTGAAGTAACTGGCCTGGTCGGTGTCGTTGCCGTTCGCGTCCTTGATGAACGGCGGGCCCCAGGTGCGCGTGTCGTCACCGACGCCGGGGCGTTCGATCTTGACGACATCGGCGCCCAGGTCCGCGAGGATCTGCGTGCACCACGGGCCCGCGAGCACGCGGGACAGATCGAGGACCTTGATGCCGTCGAGTGCTGCGGGCTTGTTGGTCATTCGAGCTTAGTTCGCGAAAGCTGCGATGCCCGTGATGGCACGGCCCAGGATCAGCGCATGGATGTCGTGCGTGCCTTCGTAGGTGTTGACCACTTCGAGGTTCACCAGATGTCGCGCCACGCCGAATTCGTCGCTGATGCCGTTGCCGCCCATCATGTCGCGCGCCAGGCGGGCGATGTCCAGGGCCTTGCCGCAGTTGTTGCGCTTCATGATCGAGGTGATCTCGACCGAGGCCGTGCCTTCGTCCTTCATGCGGCCCAGGCGCAGGCTGCCTTGCAGGCCCAGCGTGATCTCGGTCTGCATGTCGGCCAGCTTCTTCTGGATGAGCTGGTTGGCGGCGAGCGGGCGGCCGAACTGCTTGCGGTCCAGCGTGTACTGGCGGGCACGGTGCCAGCAGTCTTCGGCGGCACCGATGGCGCCCCACGAGATGCCGTAGCGGGCGCTGTTCAGGCAGGTGAACGGGCCCTTCAGGCCTTGCACTTCGGGGAAGGCGTTTTCTTCAGGGCAGAACACGCCGTCCATCACGATTTCGCCAGTGATGCTGGCGCGCAGGCCGACCTTGCCGTGGATGGCCGGGGCGCTCAGGCCCTTCATGCCCTTCTCGAGCACGAAGCCGCGGATCGGGCCGACAGTGCCGGTTTCGCTGACTTCCTTGGCCCACACCACGAACACGTCGGCGATGGGCGAATTGCTGATCCACATCTTGGCGCCGCTGAGCGAATAGCCGCCCGGCACCTTCTTGGCGCGCGTGACCATGCTGCCGGGGTCGGAGCCGTGGTCGGGTTCGGTCAGGCCGAAGCAGCCGATCCATTCACCGGTGGCGAGCTTGGGCAGGTACTTCTGCTTTTGCGCTTCGGTGCCGAATTCGAAGATCGGCACCATCACCAGCGAGCTTTGCACGCTGGCCATCGAACGGTAGCCCGAATCGACGCGCTCGACTTCGCGGGCGATCAGGCCGTAGGCCACGTAGTTGAGGCCGGGGCCGCCGTACTGCTCGGGGATCGTGGGGCCGAGCAGGCCGAGTGCGCCCATTTCACGAAAGATCGCCGGGTCGGTTTCACCGCTGCGGAAGCCCTCGATGACGCGGGGCGCCAGTCGCTCCTGGCAGTAGGCATTGGCCGCGTCGCGGATCATGCGTTCTTCGTCGGTCAGTTGCTGGTCGAGAAGAAGGGGATCGTCCCAGTGGAATTGCGCTTTGGCGGCCATGTGCTGTCTCCGGAATGAGGGGAAAAGAGAAAAGAGGGGGATGGCCTCGATCCTAGCCACGCGGGGAGCCGGGCGCAAACGATGAATCCGCACCCAGATATGCATTTGTAGAATGTCTTGCAGGATGTTCGAGCGGCGTCTTCATTGGTGAGGCCCCTCCTCCATACATACACCCGAGGCATACATGCGCCGCAAGATCCCACCCCTGCAAACCCTCGTGTGCTTCGACGCCGCCGCGCGCCACGAGAGCTACACCCGCGCCGCGCAGGAACTGGCACTCACGCAGAGCGCGGTGTCGCGCCAGATCGGCACGCTCGAAGCCTTTCTGGGCGTGGTGCTGTTTCGCCGCACGCGGCACGGCGTGGCGCTCACCGCGAGCGGCGCGGCCTATGCGCGCCAGATCACCAAGCGACTCGAAGCGATGGAGCGCGACACGCTCGACGCGATGGCGCACCAGGGCGAAGGCGGCTCGCTGTCGCTGGCTGCAGTGCCCACCTTCGCCACGCGCTGGCTGATGCCGCGACTGAAGGGTTTTGCGGCGCTGCAGCCCGACGTGGTGGTGCACATCGAGACGCGCACCCGCCCCTTTCTCTTCGCCGACGCGGAGTTCGATGCCGCGCTCTATGCCGGCACGCCCGCGCAGGTCGAGAACTGGGCCGGCACGCATGCGCTGCTGCTGATGCATGAAGACGTGGTGCCGGTGTGCAGCCCCTCGCTGCTGCCGCGCGGCAAGGCCGTGGCGCCCGCCGCCATCGCGAAGTTGCCGCTGCTGCAGCAGAGCACGCGGCCCGATGGCTGGCGCCAGTGGTTCGACGCCCAGCAGATCGATGCGCCCAATGCGCGCGGTGGCCCGCGCTACGAGCTGTTCTCGATCCTGGCCGCCGCTGCCTCGCACGGCCTGGGCGTGGCGCTGATGCCGACGATGCTGGTGGCCGACGAACTGGCACGCGGCGAGTTGGTGGTGGCGTGCCCACGGCCGCTGTCAGGCGAGCGCAACTACTACCTCGTGACGCCGGAGCGTGCCGATCAGCGGCCACTGCTGAAGTTCTTCAGCGACTGGCTGCTGGCGCAGGCGCGCCAGGGGTGAATCAGGCGGGGCGTCCGGGCCGCGCGCCCTGCTGCGCGTAGGCCTGGATCAGCGCAGGAAAGGCCGCCATATCGGGCAACGCGCCGAAGCTGTGCACCGCAGGCGTCGTCGCCCAGGGCAGCTTCTCGTCGGTCCAGGTCTCGACGAACGGCACCACCCATTCGTGCCGGTCGAGCATGGAAGGCCGCAGGTTGACGAACTGGTCCATGCCTTCGGTGCGGGTGAACATCCAGCTCTTGCAGTGCGGGCAGAAGAAATGATGCGAGTCGCCATGCAACCCGCCGATCACGGGCTCGCCCGACAGCACTTCGAAGCCCGGCGTCGGGATTGCCAATGACAGCGAGAAGGCGCTGGCACTCATGCGCTGGCAGCCGGTGCAATGGCAGGCCATGGCCAGCAGCGGCGGTGCGGTGATGCGCAGTCGCACCTGGCCGCAGCGGCAGCCGCCTTCCCAGGGGAGTTGCCAGCCGTTGGCGGTGTCTTGGCGATCGCTTTGCGAAGTGCTCATGAGGTGCTTTCCGGCGCGCGGTTCGCGGGCCTAGGTCAACGTGGGTGCTGTCTTCTTTTTCCGAGAGGCGCGCCGTGGCTTGAAAGGACCGGCGACTTTCTCAAGCCAGGGATCGCATACGGCCCGCAGCTCCGGGTCCGCATCGAACTGCGGATCGCGCGCGTCGAACAGGACCGATCGTTTCGCCTGTGCCCGCACCAGCGCGAAGGCGTTCTTCTCGGAGCGGCTGTTGTCGAACATGAGCGTCATGTTCGCGATTTGCGCCGCATGCCCGACCGCCGCCTGTGTGCGGGGAAAGCGCTCGATCAGTTTCTTGTGCTCCACATCGTGACCGCCTTGCTGCTTGCGGGTGCTCACGCGAAAAACGGACATGTCCACCGAGACGAGCCCCACGAACAGCAGGACGACGAAGTACCCGGCCTCCTGCATGGCACGGATGTCGTCGACCTTCGACGCATGGCCGCCACCGGGCAGCGGCTTCCAGTGAGAGAAGACCGTCTCGAATGCGAAAGGCATGCGCTGGTCCATCACGAGGCTCTTGAAGGCGCGCACGCCTTCCTGGGACAGGATCTGCCATTTCTCGTCGTCATCGCGCAGACGCTGGGCCCAGACGGGGATGTGCCCCGTGCGAGGGTCTGCGTCCGGCAGGATGGACATCATCATCCGGTCTGCATTGACCAGCGGCAACTGGAGCGATGCCGCCAGCCGCGAGTACCAGAGGGTGGATTTTCCGGACCCGTTGTGGCCGGCCAGAACAAACGCCACCGGACGCGGGCCTTGCGTCTGTTCGAGGAGCTTCTCGAGCTTGGGAGGACGGCGGCTCACGCCTTGCTCGCGCGAAACCTGCCTTCGACCAGCCGGCCGACGACCTTGGTGCCGTCGGCCGCCTCACGAACGACCTGGGTGGGATCTTGCGGGTAGGCGTAATAGGCGAATATCTTGGCTGCGTTGGGTCCGCGAAAAACGACCGCCCGGTCGATACCGGGCTTGTTCAGCGCGCGGGCTGCCTTCTTCAGCAGCACCGTCGTGTTGTCCTCCGGGCGGACAACAGCGCGAGGCGCCTTGCCGACCTTGACCAGTTCCATGCCGCGCCCCAGCGTCGCAACCGATCGGCCCTGGACCAGTTGTCCTTTCGAGCTTTCGCGCGCGGTGGTTTTTGCTTGTGCCATGGTCGAATGATCGCTCAAAACCGCGGACAGGACGAAGGCGCCCGGGAGCATCCCGAAACCCGCGTCCGGAAACGGCGAGCCGCACACGCGCGAAGACGAGACACTGCCGCCATGACATCCCCCGCTTCCCACATCGAGGCCCTCGACTGGCCCCGCATCGAGACCGAACTCGCCACCCGTGGCTGCGCCACCACCGGCCGGCTGTTCACGCCGAAGGAATGCGCCGCGCTCGCGGCGATGTACGACCAGCCCACGCACTTTCGCAGCCGTGTGGTCATGCAGCGCCACGGCTTCGGCCAGGGCGAGTACCAGTACTTCGCGAACCCGCTGCCGCCGCTGCTCGCCGGATGGCGCGGTGCCTTGTACGAACGGCTCGCGCCGCTGGCCAACGCCTGGGCGACGGCGATGGGCCAGCCAGCCGACTTCCCGCCGGACCACGCCGCGTACCTCGCGCGCTGCCATGCGGCAGGCCAGTTGCGCCCCACCCCGCTGCTGCTGCGCTACGACGAGGGCGACTACAACTGCCTGCACCAGGATCTGTACGGCGACCTGCAGTTTCCGCTGCAGCTCACCGTGCTGCTGAGCGATCCGCGCGAGGACTTCACGGGCGGCGAATTCGTGCTGACCGAGCAGCGGCCGCGCATGCAGTCGCGCGCGGAGGTGGTGTCGCTCGCGCAGGGCGAGGCGGTGATCTTCGCGGTCAACCAGCGGCCGGTGGCGGGCACGCGCGGCAGCTACCGCGTGACGATGCGCCACGGCGTGAGCCGCCTGCGCTCGGGACGCAGGCACACGCTGGGCATCATCTTTCACGACGCGCGCTGAACGCCTTCGTCGGAGCGGTCAAGGCTTGGCTCGCGGCGCAGTCACATGGAAGGGCCCCTGCAGCCCGGGCAGTGCCTGCGCAAAGCTCTCGCGGTCCGCTGGCGGCAGCGTGGCCGCGTAGGCCATCACGTAGGCCTCGATCCGTTCGCGCTGCTCGATGTCGGCGGCGCGGGTGCGCGCCAGCGCGCCATCGATCGCCGCGCGGTCGAGCACGGGCGCAGCCAGCAGGCGCGCGGCCTCCAGCCGACCTTCATGGCTGGACCGTGTCAGCCCGGCGTTGTCGCGCAGCACTTCATGCAAGCCGCTTCGGAATGCCTGGCGCTGCGCGGGCGACAGGTTGTCGGCGGCGGCCGGCAGGCTGCGCGGCTTGACCGGCCCCGTGCCGCCCGCCGTCGCCTGCGCGGCCGGCCTGTCATGGTGCTGCGCGTGCTGGCTGCTGCTCCACAGATACCAGGCACTGCTTGCGATGCCGCCGGCAAGGAATACGTTGAGCAGGACGGACATCAACGTCCAGTTGATCCCGCGCTTGGGTCGTTCGTCGTTCACTCGTCGCTCCAGTCTGCCGTGTTGCCGGCATCGAAAGTCGTGGCGGCCCAGTCCCTGTCCATTCCCGTCGATCGCCCCGGGGGCACGATGACCGACAGGGCCAGGCCGAACACCAGCGCGCCGGCGGCGGCGGCGCCGACAAGGCCGACACCCGCGGCCCATGTGCCGGGCCACCACCATCCGGTACGGCGCTGGCCGGTGCGCCCGCGCTTCACGCCCTGACCGGGCGCGCCGGCCAGCGCGGCCTGGATCAGCGCAGCAGCAGGCGATGCGACGACGCTGGCGTCCAGCATCGAATCGAGTTCGGCGGCGCGCGCAAGGACCACCCTGGCCGAGGCGTCGCGTTCGAGCAGCGCCTGCGCATCCGCACGCTCGGCGTCGGGCCAGCGGCGTAGCTCGGCACCCCAGGCGTCGGCAAGTTCTTCAAAGCGTTCGGGTGTCATGGCTGGGCCTCCATCAGTTCTGCGCGCAGGTTGCGGCGCGCACGCGCGAGCAGGCTCTCGAGCGCATCGATAGAAATGCACATGAGCTTGCAGATGTCCGCATGAGACAGTTCCTGGTAGTACTGAAGCACGATGGCTTCGCGTTGGCGGGCAGGCAGCCGCGCCAGCGCGGATGCGACACGCTGGTCGCGCTGCGCATGGCCCCAGTGCTGTTCCGGCGTGGGCGCTGCGTCTGCATGGTCTGGCGGCTCATCCACGGCCTGCTCGTGGCGGGCAGCGCCTGTGCGCAACCGGTCGTAGCAGAGGTTGAGCACGACGCGATGCAGCCAGGTATCGAAGTGGGCTTCCCCGCGGCGCCACTTGGGGGCCTGCTTCCAGATGCGCACGAACGCCTCCTGCGTCACCTCTTCGGCTTCGCCGCGCCGTCCGAGCAGACGCTGGGCCAGCGCCAGCAGGCGCGGCAACTTGCGGATGACCAGCTCGCGCGCCGCCTGCGGCTCGTTGCGGCCGAGGCGCTGCAGCAAATCCTCGTCGAGGTCGTCTGGGTCTGAATCAGCCACTGGACAAAGCCGGTTGTGGGTCGGAACGCTCCGCGGCGGTTGCCGGTTTCAATGCTGAAGCTCCTGCTGCCCGCGAAGGAGATTCTGTGCCTTCGCCTCGCGTTGTCCCTGCGTGCGACCGGCGGCGGCGGCCCGCAAGGTCGGCAGCGGCTGGAGGGCGATGCCAGGCGCGACATACGCGAACGCCGGTGCGGGCAGCGGCCCGACCGACGCCAGCCAGGCAAGGCCGAGCACAAGAATGACGGATCTCGGGTCCATGTGTGTCTCTGTCGACAGGAAGACAGGCGCGCAATGGATCAGTGCCAGCCGCGATGCCAGCCGTAGTGGGGGTGATACCAGCCCCAGCCGTGGTGGACGTGGTAGTGCCACACATAGCCTGGCCCCGGAATCACATAGGTCGGCCGGACATAGACGACGCCCGGCGGCGCGACATAGACGGGTCGCGCAACGACCACCGGCGGCGGAACGACGATGACTGGCTGGGCCTGCGCGGACACCGTCGTCACGAGAGCGCCGATCAGGGCCAGGAGGCCAGCGCCGAGGGCTGAGAGCACGTTTTTTGATTTCACGAAAGAACCCGGTTGGACATGGAGGACGAACGCAAGGCGGGACGGCTCAGACATCAGTACCACCCGCGATGCCAGCCATACACCGAGTGATGCCAACCCCAGCCGTAGTGGGAGTGATAGCGCCACACATAGCCCGGGGCGGGCATCGCGTAGGTCGGCGCGACATAGGCCACGCCGGCGGGCGCGATGTAGGCCGGGCGGATGGTCGCGGGCGCCACCACGCAACCGGTCAATGCAAGCGCGCAGACAGCCGCGACGACAAGAGACGAGCGAAGGAACATCAAGAAACTCCCTGAAGCGCAAAAGCAGCGCGATGGTTGAACGGAGCCAGCCGCCGGAATCCGTCGCTCGATCTGCAAATATTTTTTTGGAACGGCGATCCGATCGCATGCACCGGATGCCGCCAGCGCGGTGCGCGGAGAGATCGGCGAGCACCACCGCTTCCGTTCGGTCGACGCAAGCCCCGAACCTCTTCTGCCCGTGCAATAACGCACACAAAGCCGAAGTCGAGCGAAAATCGCGCCCGCATCCGGCGCACACCAGGATCTCCGACAACAACGATCGGGGCCGTGAGCTCACCGGATGTCGACCCGCGGCCTCACCGCTGCGGGTGCGCTCGAGTGGTCGTCAGGGAGCTGTATGAACATGAACTCGTCCGGGAATCCGGGTGTGGCGGGAAAGCCGCCGTTTGAATTTGCCGCCACGGCGGCACCGTCACCCCATACGGCGCTTGTCGCGCCACCCGGGCGATCTCGCCGCTTCAGGGTGGACGTGGGCACCATCGTCAGTGCCGTGGCCCTGGCCCAGTCGCTGATGCTGGTCTCGCTGGGCTACTGGGGGTCCCAACGGCTGGTGTCCCGCATCGGGGTCTCCGCGCACAAGGCCAACCACGACCGCACCGAAGACAAGGTACGGGCCTTCCTCAAGAAGGCCGAGTCGGTCGTCGATGCGGTGGCCAGCGCCCCCAGCCTGCGCCCTGCGGGCGACCATGCCGACCGGACGTCGGAGCTTCTGTGGACGCTGCTGGAGCAGTCGCCCGAACTCGACAGCATCTATGTGACCAACGAAGTGGGCCAGATGCTGATGGCCCTGCGCTACCCCACGCCCGCCATGCGGCACATTGCGCGCGGCCCCGGCTTCACCACCGAGACCTGGCAGTACAAGCTGCCGCTGGAGGCCGAATCCGATGTGCAGAACCGCTACGCCACGCAGCGCATCGAGGCCTACCGCAGCGACTACGACCCGACAAGGCGCAGCTGGTATCTGCAGGCCCGCACGGCGCAAGGCCCGGTATGGACCAAGCCCTATGTGTTCGCCGCCGCGCAAGAGCTGGGCGTGACCTACGCGCTGCCCAGCCGTCGCCGCTATGCCGAAGGCAGCTCGCAGGCACTGGTGGTGGCCGGCGACGTGTCGCTGGGCCGGCTGTCGGAGTTCGTGCGCCTTTTCAGCAGCGACGGCTATGGCGACAGCGCCCTGCTGAGCGCCGACTTCCAGGTGCTCGCGCGCAGCGACATGCCCGGCATCCTGCATCGCCTGGGGCCGCCCTCGGGCGTACTCGGCGCGCTGCACGACCACATGGTGGCCGCGGGCACGGCGGGCAGCGGCACCGACACGGACTTCGCCTTCGCCTACGAAGGCCGCAGCTACCTGGTGCAGACCTCGCAGATCCAGGCCACCGGCTGGCAACTGGTGAGCTGGGTGCCCGAAGACATGCTGCTGGGCGGCCTGCGGCGCGCAGTGCTGTGGTCGCTGCTGCTGGCGCTGGCCTTCCTGGGGATCGCGCTGTTCCTGTCGCTGAAGCTGTCGAAGCTGGTGACCTCGCCGGTCGAGAACCTCTCACGCATCGCGCGCCGCATCGGCCTGCTGGAGCTGGACAACCTGCCGCGCGAACCCAGCCGCGTGCTCGAAATCCAGCACCTGGACCAGGCGCTCGACGACTCCGCGCGCAGCCTCAAGGCCTTCAGCAAGTTCGTGCCGGTGGACGTGATCAACCAGCTCATCGACGAAGGGCATGCGCTCGCGCCGAGCGGTTCGCCACGGCGCATCACCGTGATGTTCACCGACGTGGAGGGCTTCACCTCGATCTCTGAATCGCTGGACACCGACGTGCTGGTCGGCATGCTGACCGAATACTTCAACCTCGCGGCGGGCGTATTCACGCGGCACGGCGGCGTCATCGACAAGTTCATCGGCGACGGCATCATGGTGCTGTGGGGTGCGCCCGCAGACCTGAGAGACGCGGAGTACAAGGCCTGCCTTGCCGCGCTCGAACTGCATGTGGAGATGACCGAACTCAACCGGAAATGGCACGCCGACGGGCTGCCCGAATTCCGCACGCGCATCGGCATTCACACGGGCGTGGTGATCGCGGGCATTCTGGGCTCGAACGACCGGCTGTCTTACACGGCGTTCGGCGACGTGGTGAACGTGGCGAGCCGCATCGAGGGCATCAACAAGCAGTTGGGCACGCAGATGCTGATGTCGGAAGTCACCTTCGAGGCGCTGAAGGGCCGGCTGTGCACGCGCCGCATCGAAGAGCTGGTAGAGCTGCGCGGCCGGCAGACGCGCATGGTGCTCTACGAACTGCGAACTTCCTAGGGACCGTCAGCGAGGCGCTTGCGTGACGCGCACGAGCATCAGGTTGGCGGTGGTGCCGTTGCCTTGCGTGAGCACCGAATACTGCGTGTCGTTGATGAACAGCAGCTGGTCGCCGCGCGAGATGCGCGCCGACACCGCGTAGCGCATGCGGGGGTCGATGCGTGCGGGGTCCACGCTCAGCTCATAGGCAATGGGTGGCTGCTTGCCGTTGGCCTTGAAGCGCTGCTCGGCAAGGGTCACCGAGGGTGCGTCCATGCGCGACACGTCGAGCAGTTGCACCACGACCTCGGCCGAGGGATCGAGCGCGATGCGCTCGCGGTAGGCCACCGTGCCGGTCACGCGCAGCGGCGCGGCGCCACCGCCCGATGGCGATGGTGTGGAAGAAGGCGATGCGCAGGCGCTCAACAAGGAAGCGCCGGCAACGGCGGAAAGCAGGAGGAGGCTGGTGCGTCTTTTCATGCGCCCCATTATGCGGAGGCACGTTGCGCGGCGAAAGCCACATACCAATCCAGGCTTCCAGGGTTTGCCATGGCCTCGCGATTGACCACCTTCTCGATCGGCTGGCCCAGCAGCAGCTTCTTGATCGGCAGCTCCTGCTTCTTGCCCGAGAGCGTGCGCGGAATCTCGGCCACCTGGAAGATGTCGTTGGGCACGAAGCGCGGCGACAGCGAGGTCTTGATCGCGTTGTTCAGCCGCGTGCGCATCGCGTCGTCGAGCGCCACGCCAGGGCGCAGCACCACGAACAGCGGCATGTAGCTGTCGCGGCCCAGGTATTCGAGATCGACCACCATCGAGTCGAGCACTTCGGGCAGCCCCTCGACCGCGCTGTAGATCTCGCTGGTGCCCATGCGCAGGCCCTGGCGGTTGATGGTGGCGTCGCTGCGGCCGTAGATGATGCAGCCGCCGTCTTCGCCGATCTTGATCCAGTCGCCGTGGCGCCACACACCGGGGTAGGTGTCGAAGTAGCTCGACAGGTAGCGCGCATTGCCTTCGTCGCCCCAGAAGTACAGCGGCATCGACGGAATGGCTTGGGTGCACACCAGTTCGCCGACCTCGCCGATGACCGGCTGGCCCTGCTCGTTCCAGGCTTCGACCGCGTGGCCGAGTTCGCGGCACTGCATCTGGCCCGGCACTTCGGGCAGGTCGCGGTTGCCGCCGACGAAGGCGCCGCAGAAGTCGGTGCCGCCTGAGATGTTGCACCACCACACCTCCTTCGAGCCGGCAGACAGGATCTGTTGCGAACCCCAGCGCTGCACCTCTTCGGGCAACGGCGAGCCGGTGCTGCCGAGGGCGCGCACGCGCGAAAGGTCGCCGCAGTCCTTGGCGACGAGGCCCGCCTTCATGCAGTTGGTGAAGTAGGCCGCGCCCGCGCCGAAGAAGGTGACCTTGTGCCGCGCGACGAAGCGCCACAACACGCTCCAGTCGGGCTTCTCCTTGCTGCCCGCCGGGTTGCCGTCGTAGATGCAGATGGTCGCGCCGAAGGCCATGCCCGAGAGCTGCGAGTTCCACATCACCCAGCCGGTGGAGCTGTACCAGTGGTAGCGCTCGCCGAAGTTGTTGGCGCCGTAGCTCGCGCCCACGTCGTTGTGCAGGCCGCAGGCGTGCATGGTGAGGATGATGCCGCCCTGCCCGTGCACGATGGGCTTGGGCAGGCCGGTGGTGCCGCTCGAATAGACGATCCAGATCGGGTGGTCGAAGGGCAGCCACTCGGGCTCGAAGGCGGCGACTTCGGCGTCGTCGCGCGCAATGGCCTGGGTCCACTCGACATCGTGTGCCACCGCGCTCGCGGCGAACGGCGACTTCACGAGCAGCAGTTTCTGCACGCTGGGCAACTGGCCGCGCAGCTCCTGCAGCACCGCGCTGCGGTCGAGCGGCTTGCCACCGTAGTGCACGCCATCGACGGCGATCAGCACCTTGGGCTCGATCTGGCGGAAGCGGTCGGTGACGGCGGCGGTGCCCATGTCGGGCGCGCACACGCTCCAGATGGCGCCGATGCTGGAACACGCCAGGAATGCAACCATGGTCTCTGGCACGTTGGGCATGTAGGCCGCAACGCGGTCACCGCGCTGCACGCCGAGCGACTTGAGCGTGAGCGCCACGGCGGCCACCTGGCGGCGCAGTTCGGGCCACGACAGCTCGCGCACTTCGCCAAGTTCGTTGTCGCTCACGATGGCCGGCATGCCGGCCGCGTGGGCAGCATCCGCGTGGCGCAGCACCTCGCGCGCGTAGTTGACCTGGGCACCGGGAAACCAGCGCGCGGTGGGCATGCGCGGCTGCGCGAGCACGGCGGTGTGCGGCGTGGGCGAGCGCAGGCCGGCGTAGTCCCAGATGCTCTGCCAGAAGGCATCGAGCTCGGTGGTGGACCAGCGCCACAGCGCGTCGTAGCTGTCGAACGAGAGGCCGCGTGTCTCGCGCAGCCAGTTTTGATAGAGACGGATCTGGGGAATATTGGGAGCGGGCATGCCCCAAGCGTAGCGCTGCGAACGACCGTGCTCAATCGGGGTTGACCTCAGGGTTTGTACGCGTGTTCAACATTTTTGTACAAGCGTTCAATACGCCTCCATGAACGCCCGCATTCCATCCGTCAAACGCAGCGCCCCAAGGGCTGCCGCCATCACCGCCGAGGCCACGCGGCCCGACCGCAAGCAGGCCATCCTGCTGGCGGCCGAGAAGCTCTTCGCGCAGCACGGCTACCACGTGGTGACGATCCGCCAGATCGCTGAAGAGGCTGGCGTGCCCCTGGCACTGGTGGGCTACTACTACGGCCAGAAGCACGAGCTGTTTCACGCGATCTTCGAGCACTGGGCGCACTCCATCGAGGCGCGGCTTGCGGGGCTGGCCGCGGTGAGCATCGACCCCGACGACACGCGCACGCTGCCGCGCATCATCGAAGCCTTCACCGCGCCCGTGCTGGCGCTGCGCGCAAGTTCCGAGGGCGAGTACTACGCACTGCTGGTGGCGCGCGAGCTGTATCACGCCACCGAGGAAGCCGACCGCGTGCTGCGCGCCTACTTCGACCCGCTGGCCGAGGCGTACATCGATGCGCTGCACATCGCGCTGCCGCACGCCACGCGCGGCCAGGCCGCCTGGGGCTACCAGTTCGCACTGGGCTCACTGCTGCACCACCTGAACGACAGCCGCATCGAACGGCTCTCGCGCGGCGAGAACACACGCGCCGACCCCGCCGTGGCGCCGATGCTGGTGAACTTCATCGTCGGCGGCCTGCGCGCCGCGCTGCCGCGGCCCAAGACCCCACGCACGAACAAAACCACCCCCAGGAGACAAAAGCCATGATGAATCGACGCACCCTGCTGTCTGCGCTGGCAGCGGCATCGGCCACCGCCGCGCTGCCTTCGCACGCGCAACAGTCGACCCCGAAGATCGTGTTCGGGTACACGGCCGTGACGGACTTCGCCTCAGTCTTCGTGGCGGCCGAAGAGGGCTACTTCAAGAAGCGCAACCTCGACGTCGAACTCAAGTTCATTCCGCTCAACTCCACGATCCCGGCGGCGCTGCAATCCGATTCGCTACAGATCGGAGGCCCCACGCCTTCGGTCTTCCTGCAGGCGGTGGATGGCGGCCTCGACCTGGTGCTGGTGGCCGGCGGCGGGCTCACCTCGAAGACGATCACCGGCTTCGGCTTGGTGGCGCGCGCGGGCTCGGGCATCAAGGGCCCGCAGGATTGCATCGGCAAGAAGATCGGCGTGCCGGGCCTGGGCGCCTTCCTGCACGTGACCTTCCGCGCATGGCTGAAGGACAGCGGCGTGGACTACCGCAAGGTCAACTTCGTCGAAGCCGCGTTCCCGCAGCATGCCGACCTGCTGCGTGGTGGCTCGGTTGACGCGGTGGTGTCGGCCGACCCGTTCATGAGCCGCATCACCGAGAGCGGCGCGGGCTATGTGGCCTCGTACTACTCGACCTTCCTGCCCGAGAACAACCAGACGATCGTGCATGCGGCCAAGCGCGAATGGGTGGCGAAGAACCCGGCGACGGCGCGCGCCTTCCGCGAGTCGCTGGTCGAATCGGCTGCCTTCATGCAGCAGCCGAAGAACGACGCGAAGGTGCGCGCGAGCATCGGCAAATACATCAAGCTGCCACCCGAGGTACTGGCCAAGGTGCAGATCTCGCCGCCCGGCCCCATGGTCAGCGAAAAGCAGCTCGGCTACTGGACCGGGCTGATGAAGGAGCAGGACATGCTCAAGACGAACATCGATGTTGCGAAGCTGATCGCCAAGTGATTTCCGCTCCCGCCCCGATCACCGCGCGCGCCACGCTTTCCGCGAGCGTTGCACGTTCGCCGACGAGTTTCCCGATGCAAGCCACACCCTTCCTGCGCTTCGACGGCGTCGCCATCCGCCTGGGCGGTCGCGAGATTCTGTCGCCCACTTCCTTCGACGTGGCGCGCGGCGAGTTCGTCTGCATCGTCGGCCCCAGCGGCTGCGGCAAGACCACGCTGCTGCGCGCAGCCAGCGGCCTCGTCACGGCCAGCGCGGGCGAGGTGCGGCGCAACGGCGTGAAGATGACCGAGCCCTCGCGCGAAGTGGCCTTCGTGTTCCAGGACTACGGCCGTGCACTGCTGCCCTGGCGCACGGTGGAAGGCAATGTGAGCCTGGCGCTCGAAGCCGCCGGCGTGCCCGCGGCGGAACGCGCGTCGCGCATCGCCGATGTGCTCGGCAAGGTCGGCCTTGCCAAACATGCGCAGAAGTTTCCGGTGCAACTGTCCGGCGGCATGCAGCAGCGTGTGCAGATCGCCCGCTGCCTCGCGCAGCAGCCCGAGCTGATGATGATGGACGAGCCCTTCGGCGCGCTCGATGCGCTCACGCGCCAGAGCCTGCAGGACGAACTGGCGCGGCTGGTGCGCGAGACCGGGCTCACGGTGCTGTTCGTCACGCACGACCTGGAAGAAGCCATCTACCTGGGTGACCGCGTGATCGCGCTGCAGGCCAACCCCGGTCCGGGACGGCCCAGCCTCGCGCGAATGATCGACGTGAAGATCCCGCGTCCGCGCGACCAGCTCACGACCAAGGAGCATCCGGAATACCTGCAGTTGCGGCGTGAGCTGTTCGCTTTCATCGAGCAGGGCCATGACTGAGAGCCGCCTCTTGCGCTGGCTGCGGCCATGGGTGTTCCCTGCCCTGCTGGTCGGTGCCCTCGAGTGGTACGCGCGGCGCGCGGCTGCATTGGGCAGCGATGCGATTGCACCGCCGAGTGCGGCGGCCAAGGCGTTTGTAGGTGCAGCGATGGACGGCTCGCTGTGGCAGGCGACGGGCTTCACGCTCGGCACGGCGGCGCTCGGCCTGCTGCTGGGCGCGGTGCTCGGCATCGCGCTGGGGTTGCTGCTCGGCCTCTCGCGTCGCGCGGCACAACTTGGCTCGATGTCGATCGAAGTGCTGCGCCCCGTGCCCTCCGTCGCGCTGATTCCGCTCGCGATGCTGGGCTTCGGTTTCGGTGTGCGCATGGAACTGGCCATCGTCGCCTTTGCCACCTTCTGGCCATTGCTGGTGCTGGTGCAGTCGGCCGTGCAGCAGATCGAGCCCCGGCTGCTCGAAGTCAGCCGCGTGCTGGGTTTGTCGGCGCGCGAGCGGGCCTTCAAGATCGTGCTGCCGGCCATCGTGCCGCGCCTGTTCGTCGCGCTGCGGCTCGGCGTGGCGGTGGCGCTGGTGGTGGCCGTCACGGTGGAGATCGCCGCCAACCCCAACGGCATGGGCTACGCGATGATGATTGCGCAGCAGAGCTTCGACCCCGCGCTGATGCTCGCGTGGCTGGGCTGGATCGGCGTGGTGGGCTTCGCGGTCAACGCGGGCATGTTGCTGCTGCAGCGCGTGGTCGCACGGCGCATGGGGGTGTTGTCATGAACGGCGACAACCGCAACCGCGCCTGCGCGAACTGGCTCGGCTCGCTCGCCGTGCTGTGCGCGCTGATTGCGCTCTGGTGGGTCGCGAGCAATACCGGTTGGGTCAGCCGCGTGTTCCTGCCGACGCCGCAAGCCACCTTCGCCAGCCTGCTCGAAGGCCTCAACCTCTCCGGCGATTCGGGCAACGGCGAACTGCTCGCCTTCACGCAGGCGACGGTCGGCCGCATGGTCGAAGGCTGGCTGCTGGCTTCGCTGTTCGGCGTGGTGCTGGGCGCGGCCATCGGCACGTCGCCGGTGGTGCGCGCATGGGTGCAGCCAACGCTTGAATTCATCCGTCCGCTGCCCGCATCGGCGCTGCTGCCGCTCGCCATTTCGATCTTCGGACTGAACCCCGGCATGGTGCTGTTCGTGGTCGCCTTCGGCGCGATGTGGCCGGTGCTGCTGGCCACGGTGCACGGCTTCGCGGCCGTGGAGCCGCGGCTGTCGGAAGTGGCGCGCTGCCTGCAGATGTCGCGCGCCGCGTACATCTGGAAGATGGGCCTGCCCAACGCCATGCCCGACGTCCTGGCCGGCATGCGCCTGGCGCTGACCATTGCACTGATCGTCGCAGTGGTGGGCGAAATGATCGCATCGCAAAACGGCCTGGGCCAGGCCATTCTTCTGGCGGCGCGTGCCTTCCGCGCCAGCGATCTCTTCGCCGGCATCGTGCTGCTCGGGCTCATCGGCTTCGCGAGCAATGCACTGCTGGCCTTTGCAGAGAAGCGCCTGCTGCGCTGGCAGCAGCCCTGATCGATCCGCTCGCTCATTCATTCCGTCCTTCCTTCACGCCAACAACCACACCCCCACAAGGAGTCCCGCCATGCCACGCAAGTTTGTCGACCTCTCGATCTTTCTGGAAAACGATGTGCTGTCCGATCCGCCTGCCTTCGCGCCGAAGATCCAGTACTTCACGCACGAGCAGACCTACGAGCAGATCGAGCCTTTCTTTCCCGGCTTGAAGAAAGAGGACCTGCCGGACGGCGAAGGCTGGGCGGTGGAGCTGGTGCAACTGTCCACGCACAACGGCACGCACCTCGATGCGCCCTATCACTTTCACTCGACCATGGACAAGGCGCTGGGCGAGAAGAAGCCCGCCATTGCGATCCACGACGTGCCGCTCGAATGGTGCTTCCAGCCGGGCGTGAAGCTGGACTTTCGTCATTTCGCCGATGGCTATGTGGTTACGGCTGACGACGTCGAGTCCGAACTCAAGCGCATCGGCCACACGCTGAGCCCGCTGGAGATCGTGGTGATCAACACGCGCGCCGGCTCGCGCTATGGCAACAACGACTATGTGTCGGCCGGCGCCGGCATGGGCTACGAAGCCACCATGTATCTGCTGGAGCGCGGCGTGCGGCTCACGGGCACCGATGCATGGAGCTGGGACGCGCCCTTCGTGCACACCGCCAAGAAGTACGGCGAGACGCAAGACGCCTCGCTGATCTGGGAAGGCCACAAGGCCGGCCGCGACATCGGCTACTGCCACATCGAGAAGCTGCACAACCTTGAGGTGCTGCCGCCCACGGGCTTCTTCATCAGCTGCTTTCCGCACAAGATTCGCGGCGCATCGGCGGGCTGGACGCGCGCGGTCGCGATCTTCGACGATGCGCTGATGGCATCGGTTTGAACGAGCAGCGAAGGACGAACCCCATCATGATCGCGCTCAACCACACGCACGACGCCAACGCCCGCAGCTGGGTCGAATCGGCGAATGTCGCTGGCACCGACTTTCCGATCCAGAACCTGCCGTATGCGATGTTCCGCCGCATCGGCAGTCCCAAGCCCTTTCGCGGCGGCGTGGCCATCGGCGACCAGGTGCTCGACCTGGCGGCGCTGGCCGCAGGCTCGCATGTCGACGGACTCGCGCTCGATGCGGCACGTGCCGCCGCATTGCCCGCGCTGAACGACTTCTTCGCGCTCGGCGCCCCCGCATGGCAGGCGCTGCGTCATGCGCTCTTCGCGCTGCTGCAAAGCGATGCGCCGGCGGCCACGGTGCAAGACCTGCGCAAGTGCCTCGTGTCGCAGGCCGAGGTCGAGTACACCGTGCCCGCGCGCATCGGCGATTACACCGACTTCTACACATCGATCGACCATGCGCTGAACATCACGCGCCTGTTCAACCCCGAGGGCGACGTGACGCCGAACTTCCGCTGGATTCCGACCGCGTACCACGGGCGCGTGTCGACCATCGGCGTCAGCGGCCAGCGCTTTCACCGGCCGATGGGGCAGACGATGGCACCCGGCGCCAAGGCGCCGACGTACCACCCCTGCGCGCGGCTCGACTACGAGCTCGAACTCGGCGTGTGGATCGGCGAAGGCAATGCGGCCGGCGAGCCGATTCCGCTCGAACATGCGGAGGAACACATCTTCGGCATCTGCCTGCTCAACGACTGGTCGGCGCGCGACATCCAGTTCTGGGAGATGGCGCCGCTCGGGCCGTTTCTTGCGAAGAACTTCGCGACCACGATCTCGCCGTGGATCGTGACGATGGAGGCGCTCGCGCCCTACCGCCAGGCCTGGATGCGGCCGGCCGACGAACCCCAGCCGCTCGGCTACCTGGAAAGCCAGGCGAACCGCGACGGTGGTGCGATCGACATCAGCCTGGAGGTCTGGCTCGAAAGCGACAAGGCGCGCGAGGACAAGAGCGGACCGTCGCGCCTGTCGGGCACCAGCTTCAGGCACCAGTACTGGAGCGTGGCGCAGATGGTGGCGCACCACACGATGGGCGGCTGCAAGCTGAATGCGGGCGACCTGTTCGGCAGCGGCACGATTTCGGGCCCGGGGCCCGGCGAAGCCGGCGCAATCATCGAACTGGCGCGCGGCGGACAAAGCCCGGTGACGCTGGCCAACGGCGAGCAGCGCGCCTTTCTGGAAGACGGCGATGCGGTGCTGCTGCGCGGCTGGTGCGAAAAACCCGGGCATGCGCGCATCGGGTTCGGGGAGAGCCGGGGGACGGTGTTGCCGGCGAAGGGCTGACTTGACCGGGGCTCGGTTCAAACCGAGCACCCAAAGAAAAAGGCCACCGGTAAGGTGGCCTTTTTCATGCGATCTGGAGCGGGAAAAGAGTCTCGAACTCTCGACCTCAACCTTGGCAAGGTTGCGCTCTACCAACTGAGCTATTCCCGCGTGACAAGTCTCGAATTATAGGGGGATTTTTGGCCTGTTTTGCCGACCCCGCTCATCAAAGTCGTTTTGCGGTCGTCTCCCGCCTGTCTTGCTGACCTGCGAACCCGGTCGCGCCTTCAAAAAATCAGGCATCGAACACCAGCGAACGATGCACCGCCACGCCCGCGAACACACCATCGGCCGAAGCCAGCGTGGCGTTCTGGAACGGGGTCGCGATGTCCCCGGCGGCGTACACGCCACGCACCGTGGTCGCCTTGAACATGTCCGTGCGGATCATCGGTGCGACCGGACCGTCGTCGATGGCGCAGCCGAGTTGCTCCGCCAGCGGGCTGCCCATGCGCGGGCGCGGCGCCACGTACAGTGCATCGATGGGCACCAGGCGGCCATCGTCGATGCGAAGGCCCGCGAGGTCGGGCGCCGCGCCTTCCAGACCGACGACGCGCCCCGGCTCGATGGTCACGCCGCGCGCCTGCAGCTTCTGGCGCACCTCGTCGTCCAGCGCGTCGGCGTTATTGCCATTCAGGAAGAGCGTGGTCGGTCCCCATTCGGCGATGAGCAGCGCATGGTCGGGCGGCATCGGGGCTGCGAAGAGCACACCCAGGCGCCGGTCGCTGAACTCGTAACCATGGCAATAGGGACAGTGCAGCACGCTGGTGCCCCAGCGCTCGCGCAGCCCGTCGATGTCGGGCAGGCCGTCCTGCACGCCGAAGGCCAGCAGAATACGGTCGGCCGACAGCGGTACGTCGCGGCCCTGCAGCAACACAGTGAAGCCGCCCGCGCCGTCAGCCTGGGCCGCGGTGACATGGCCTTCGATGAAGGTGACGCTCGGGTAGGCCAGCACCTTGGCGCGCGCGTCGGCAATCATCTTCAGCGGCGGTACGCCGTCCTGTCCGAAGAAGCCGTGCGACTGCGCGGTGAAACGGTTGCGCGGCGCGCCCGCATCCACCACGCACACCTTCCTGCGTGCGCGGGCGAGCTGCATTGCAGCAGAAAGGCCGGCAAAGCTGCCGCCCACGACAAGAGCGTCATAGCGCATGTTCAATGTCCTTCAAGGTGAGGCCGCCGCCTGTCATGCGGCGATGGAAGTCTTTGGAGAGGTCGGCCAGCGTGATGCTGTTGAAGCGCTTGAGCAGCAGGGCCTCGGCTTCTTCGCAGACACCGTCGAGCGCCGCGTTCACGGCCTGCTCGACCGCGCAGCCTGGGCTTTCGGTGCGGTTGCCCATGGCCAGCAGCGCGGGCGCGCCGACCGCGTTGTGGATGTCGCCCAAAGTCACACAGGACAAGGTGCACGACAGCACCCAGCCGCCGCCGTGGCCCTTGGCAGAACTCACGAACCCGGCCTGCCGCAGGCCGGCCATGACTCGCCGCACGACGACCGGGTTGGTTTGCATCGCCTTGCCCAAGGACTCGGAGGTGACGGGTCCGTCCATCTCGGCCATGTGCAGCAGCACGTGGAGGACGCCTGAAAGCTTGCCGTCTCGTTTCATGCAACATTATTAGTTGCATATGTTTGGTGTGGCGGGGCGTGGGGTCTTTCGGCTTTTTGGGTCGCCGATCGGGGGGTTGTTGTTCAGGGCGTCGCTCACGCCGACACGGTGCTCTTTTTCGCGAATGTCCCCCGCTTCGCTCCTCCTTTATTTCGCGAAAAAGAGCCCCGTATCAGCGTGAGCGTTGGACAGAGCGGTGGTTGATCGCAGGATCACCAGCAGCGTGCCCATGTGCGAATGACGCCGGGTGCTCCCCGCAGCGAAATAAAGGAGGAGCGAAGCGGGGGACATTCGCACAGGGGAGCACCTGGCGTCATTCGCACCCGCCCTGAAAAGACCACCACAAACGCGCAACCCCGCACTACGGACGACGGACACCTCCCACAAGCGAGAGCGAATGAACCGCACACGGCGACAGGGTCCGCAGTGGTCACGGTAGCGACCGAACTGGCCTCAAAGCCGGTTCTTGTCAGTCAGTGACCATTCAAACGAAAGGAACAGTCACCCATGAAGCAACAACACAACAAGTCCATCGTCGTCGGCGCCCTGCTCGCAGGCCTTCTTGCCGTGAGCGGATTCGCACAGGCACAGAACGTCGGTGTGGGCGTGAACGCCGATGTCAATGCATCCGGCGCCGTCAAGACCGCACCGGCACCCGTAGAGGCACAAGGCAACACAGGCGCCAGAGCCGGTACCGCCGCGAATGCGGGCACATCGACCCATGGCAATGCGGCGAGCGGATTGGGCAGCACGGTGGGCGGTGTGGTCGGCGGTGCGACAGGTGCCGTTGGTAACGCCACCAGCACGGTCGGCGGTGCCACCGGGGCCGTGAGCGGCGCAACGGGTGCCGTAGGTGGCGCGACCGGTGCAGCCAGCGGCCTCACGAACACCGTGGGCGGCACGCTGAACAGCGCGACAGGCGCCGTGGGCTCTGCCGGCGGCGCAGTGAAGCCATCAGGCACCGGCATTGGCGCCAAGGCCAATGGCAAGGCCAAGGGTTCGAGCGCCGTGGACATCACGAAGTAATCTTCAGCGGCAAAAAAAGAAACCCGCAGCGCTCGCCGTTGCGGGTTTTCTGCTTTGCGTCAGCCTGCGGCCTGCAGCCTGAAAAGACTGGTGACTTCCACATCCAGCACCATCGACTCACGCTGGTTGAAGAGTCGCCAGCGCCAGCGCAATATGCCCAGCGTGGGTCGCTTCTCGGAACGCCGCACCTCGATGACATCGGCCACCAGCCGCAGTGCGTCGCCGGGCCGCACGGGGTTCGGCCAGCGCACATGCTCGAGCCCCGGCGACGCAAAAGACTCCGAGCCCGCGAGTGCCGCCTCGACCACGAGCCGCATTGCGATCGAACAGGTGTGCCAGCCGCTGGCAATCAGGCCGCCGAAGGGGCTTTCGGCCGCGGCTTCGGGATCGGTGTGAAACCACTGCGGGTCGTAGGCCCGCGCGAACTGCAGGAGCTCGGCTTCGGTCAGCACGTAGGGGCCGGCCTCGATGACCTGGCCCGCATGGAAGTCGGCGAACTTCATCCGCCGCAGCTTAGTACGTTTCGAGGTGCAGGCGGCCTTCGCGTTTCAGCGCAGCGCCCACGGTGTCCCAGTCAAGTCCCACGTCCTTCGCCACGTCGCGTAGCGCGAGCACCACGCCCTCTTCCATGCTCTTGAGGCCGCACACATAGAAGTGGCTGCTGCCGTCCTTCAGCAACGCGGCCAGATCGGCGGCGCGCTCGCGCATCAGGTCCTGCACGTAGCGCTTGGGCTGGCCCGGCGTGCGCGAGAACGCGAGGTTGATGTCGATGAAGTCTTTCGGCAGCGACTGCAGCGGGCCGAAGTACGGCAGCTCCTGCTGGGTCCGCGCGCCGAAGAACAGCATCAGCTTGCCGCCTTCGAACTTGCCGCTCTTGCGCAGGCGCCGGCGCCATTCGGTCATCGCCCGCATGGGGGCGCTGCCGGTGCCGGTGCAGATCATCACGATGTGCGACTTGGGATGGTTCGGCATCAGGAACGAGGCGCCGAAGGGGCCCACGACGTGCACCGTGTCGCCGACCTTCAGGTCGCAGACGTAGTTCGAGCAAACGCCGCGCACGGGGTCGCCTTCGTGGTCTTCGGTCACGCGCTTCACGGTGAGCGAGACGTTGTTGTAGCCAGGCCGCTCGCCATTGCGCGGGCTGGCCACCGAGTACTGGCGCGCATGGTGGCGCTTGCCGATGGCGTCGACGCCCGGCGGCACGATGCCGATGGACTGGCCTTCGAGCACCGGGAACGGCACCACGCCGAAGTCGAGCACGATGTGGTGCGTCTCGCTGTCGAAGCCGGCCTCGGTGCAGTTGAAATTGCCGACCACGGTGGCGGTCGTCGGGGTCTTCGGCGGAAACAGGTTGGTGTACGCGTGTGCGGCCGACCATGGTGGCACTGTGGCGCCGTACTGCGCGGAGTTGAAGGCGGGCTCGATGGCGGCCTGTGCTTGCGCCTGCGTCAGCGCGGGCGCAGCAGCGGCCGGGTCGCCCGCAGCCTCGGCGGAAACGCCCGCGGCTTCAAGCTGCTCAGGCGTCAGCTCCGCAGGCAGTTCTTCCCACGTGAGCTGTTCTTCGATGGTGTACGCACGCACCAGCGGCATGGTGCGCCAGTTGTCGATCGAGCCCGTCGGGCACGGCGAAATGCAGGCCATGCAGCCGTTGCAGATGTCGGCACGCACAACATAGTTGTTGTCGTCGTGCGTGATCGCGTTGACGGGGCAGATGGCCTCGCAGGTGTTGCAGCGGATGCAGATCTCGGGGTCGATCAGGTGCTGCTTGATGACTCCGGCTTCAACGGCCATGTCCATGTTTTTTCTCCTGGAGCCCTCCCCTTTCGGGGGAGGGTTGGGTGGGGGCACGCGGCGCTTGTCGTGGTCACGCCGTTGTGCCCCCATCCCAGCCTTCCCCCAGAGGGGGAAGGAGCAATACCGAAATACCTCGATCAGCCGAAACGCACGTATTCGAAATCGACCGGCTGGCGATTGATGCCCATCACCGGCGGCGAAATCCAGCCGGCGAACTTGCCCGGTTCCACCACGCGGCCCATCAACGATGCCACGAAAGCGAAGTCTTCGGAACTCGGCAGCCATTCATCGCGCTTGGCGGCCCATTCGATCTCGTTCACCACACGGCCTTCGGGCGACATCTTGATGCCGGCGAGCGCGCCGATCTGGCGGTTGAAGGCCTTGTGCGGAACCACCAGGCGGGTGGGGATGCCGGCCTTTTCCAGCACCTTGTTCCAGCGGCCGACGCCGGCCACCGAGTCCTTGATGAAGTCGTCGCGCAGCACTTCGTTGAGCGCGTTGAGCATCGGCACGTCTTTCTCGACGAGCTGGCCCTCCTTCACCTCGAGCACCTTGTAGGTCTGGCCCTTGAGGATGTGGTCGTCCGTGCGCTTGCCTTCTTCGTAACGGCCCTTCAGGCCCGAGCTGTAGAAGATGGCGGCATTGCTCGACTGGTCGGCGCCGAACAGGTCGATGGTCACGCTGTAGTGGAAGTTCAGATAGCGCTGGATGGTGCCCAGGTCGATGCAGCCTGCCGCGCGGATCTTCTGCGCGTCGTCGGTCTTCAGCTCGTTCATCACCTGCGCGGTGCGCGCGATGACACGCGACACGCCGCTCTCGCCCACGAACATGTGGTGCGCCTCTTCGGTCAGCATGAACTTCGTGGTGCGCGCCAGCGGATCGAACGCGCTTTCGGCCAGTGCGGCGAGCTGGAACTTGCCGTCGCGGTCGGTGAAGTAGGTGAACATGAAGAACGCGAGCCAGTCGGGCGTCTTCTCGTTGAAGGCACCCAGGATGCGCGGGTTGTTCTCATCGCCCGAAGTGCGCTGCAGCAGCGCGTCGGCTTCTTCACGGCCGTCGCGGCCGAAGTGCTTTTGCAGCAGGTAGACCATGGCCCACAGGTGGCGGCCTTCTTCCACGTTGATCTGGAACAGGTTGCGCAGGTCGTACATCGACGGCGCGGTCAGGCCCAGGTGGCGTTGCTGCTCGACCGATGCGGGCTCGGTGTCGCCCTGCGTCACGATGATGCGGCGCAGGTTGGCGCGGTGTTCGCCGGGCACGTCCTGCCAGGCCTTCTCGCCCTTGTGGTCGCCGAAGTGAATCTCGCGGTTGGCATCGCCCGGGTTCAGGAAGATGCCCCAGCGGTAGTCGCGCATCTTCACGTGGCCGAACTGCGCCCAGCCTTGTGGGTCGACGCTCACTGCGGTGCGCAGGTACACGTCGTGGTTGGTCGAGCCTTCGGGGCCCACGTCGTCCCACCAGTTGATGAAGTTGGGCTGCCAGCCTTCGAGCGCGCGCTGCAGCGTGCGGTCTTCGCCGAGGTTGACGTTGTTGGGGATCTTCTCGCCGTAGTTGATCGTGCTCATCGCTGTTCCTTGGGTTGTGCGGACTGTTGGCTCAAACGCGGTTCATGTCGAAGCCGGCTTTCTGGCCGGTGCCGTAGACCTTGAGCGCGCCCTTTTCGCCGACGGCGTTGGGGCGGTTGAAGATCCAGTTCTGCCAGGCGGTGAGCCGGCCGAAGATGCGGGTGGCCATGTTCTCCTTGCTGGCGAAGCGCAGGTTGGCTTCGAGCCCGGTGAGCGCGTCGGGCGACATGGCGGCGCGCTCTTCGATGGCGATGCGGATCTCGTCGCCCCAGTCGATGTCGTCCGGTGCGGCTGTGACAAGGCCGAGCTTCAGCGCCTCATCGGCGTCGAGCGGCTTGCCGGCTGCGGCGCGGGCGGCTTCGAGCGGCGCGGCTTCTTCATAGAAGCGGCGCTGCAGGCGGCTCTGGTCGTTCACCATCGGAAAGAAGCCGAAGTTGAATTCGTTGAGCGTGAGCTTGGGTGCGCGGTCGGCGTCATCAGGCAGCGCGAGCATGTACGTGCGGTCGGCGGCGAAGGCCAGCTCGGCCAGCGTGCCGGCAAAGCACGAACCCGCTTCGACCAGCGCGAACAGGCTGCGCGACGACACATCCAGGCGCGCCAGCGTGCGGCGCAGCGCGCCGATGGTTTCGCGCACCAGCCAGTGGTCTTTGTTGGCGAACATCACGGCGTCGGATGCGAGCACTGCGGCCGCATCGCCTTCGGTCTTGAGCAGCCAGGTGCCGACGTCGAGTTCGTTGGTGCGCAGGTTGAGGATCGCGTCGTCGAGTTCGCGGCACATCGCGAGCGGCCACCATGCGGCGCCGGCGGCTTCGATGGCGGCAATGTCTGCGGGCTGCGTGCCGGTCGGCGCCTTGACGGTGATCGTGGCGGTGCGCTTGCTGCGGTCGATCTGAATATCGACATGCGGATAGCTGATGCCATCGGCGCTGTCGGTGCGTTCGAGGCGGGTCAGGGCCACGCCCTTGCCGTTGGCCGGGCGGTCGCTGCCGGCGGCCAGTTGCGAGGCACGGTCCTGCACGGCGGCGGCGAACTGCGCGGGCTTGGCCACCGCATCGACCAGGCGCCAGTCAACCGCGCGCTGGCCGCGCACGCCTTCGACGCTGGTGCAGAAGATGTCGGCGAGGTCATGGCGCACGTGGCGCTTGTCGGTCACGCGGGTCAGGCCGCCGGTGCCGGGCAGCACGCCGAGCAGTGGCACTTCGGGCAGCGAGACGGCGGAGGAGCGGTCGTCCACCAGCAGGATCTCGTCGCAGGCCAGCGCCAGTTCGTAGCCGCCGCCGGCGCAGGCGCCGTTCACGGCCGCGAGGAACTTCAGGCCCGAGTATTTGGACGTGTCTTCAATGCCGTTGCGGGTTTCGTTGGTGAACTTGCAGAAGTTGACCTTCCAGGCGTGGCCGGAGACGCCGAGCATGAAGATGTTGGCGCCCGAACAGAAGATGCGGTCTTTGCCGCTGGTGACGATCACGCTGCGCACTTCGGGGTGCTCGAAGCGCACGCGGTTGAGCGCGTCGTTCAGTTCGATGTCCACGCCCAGGTCGTAGCTGTTGAGCTTGAGCTTGTAGCCGGGGCGAATGCCGCCGTCTTCCGCGATGTCGAGCACGAGGCGTGCGATGGCGCCGTCGAAGCTCAGGGACCAGTGGCGGTATTGGCCGGGTTCAGTGCGGTAGTCGACGCGCGGGGGCGCCTGGAGCGTGGTGGTGTCTGTCATGCGGAAGTCTCCTGTGGGGCTGTGTTCGGAAACCGTGAACAGGAAAGATAATGCACTTTCTTGCTCCGATGACATGCATCATGCTGCATGCAAACAGGCAAGTCAATGCCTGTAGCGCTTTTTTTCAGGTCTGGACGCTGGCTGCTGTTTGGTGCGGGGTCATTCAGGGCGAGTGCGAATGGCACCAGGTGCTCCCCTCCGCGAATGTCCCCCGCTTCGCTCCTCCTTTATTTCGCTGCGGGGAGCACCTGGTGTCATTCGCACATGGGCACGCTGCTGGTGTACCGCTGATCAACGACCGCTCTGTCCAACGCTCGCGCCGATACGGGGCTCTTTTTCGCGAAATAAAGGAGGAGCGAAGCGGGGGACATTCGCGAAAAAGAGCACCGTGTCGGCGCGAGCGACGCCCTGAAGGACTTCAACCCCGAGCCGCAAAAAACTCAGCCGTCGAGAAGACCCATCGATTGGCGAGTAGCAGCGCGCAACGCCTGGAAGCTCTGCGCCAGCGTCCTGCCGCTCGTGTCCACCGACAGATCGGCTTTTGAATAGAAGGCGGCCCGCCCATTCAGGATGCGACGCAGGTCTTCCATCGCCTCTTTGCTGGCCGCCATCGGACGCGTGTCGCCCTGCGCGGCCACCCGGCCCATGTGCTCTTCGGGCGCGGCCTGCAGCCACACGGTTGTGCAGTGGGCCAGCAGCTCGTTGAAGGTGGCCGGGTCGGAGACGATGCCGCCGGGCGTGGCGATCACCACCTCGCTGTAGATCTGCACGGCTTCTTCGAGCGCGCGGCGCTCGTAACGGCGATAGGCGTTGGTGCCATACAGGTCGTGAATCTCGCGAACGCTGCAACCGGCGAGCTTCTCGATCTCGCGGCTCAGTTCGATGAACGGCAGTTCGAGGTCCTCGGCCAGCATCTGCCCCAGCGTCGACTTGCCCGCGCCACGCAACCCCACGAGCGCGATGCGGCGGTGCCGCGCCGGATCGACCGAGGCCGTGCCCAGCAGTTCACCCAGCGCCACGCGCACGCGGCGCAGGTCGGTCTCGCTGCGGTTCTCAAGCAGCTCACGAATCAGCAGCCACTCGGGCGAACTGGTCGTGATGTCGCCCACCAGCTCGGCCAGCGAGCAATGCAGCGCGCCGGCCACCTGCTGCAGCACCAGGATGGAGGCGTTGCCGATGCCGTACTCGAGGTTGGCCAGGTGCCGCTCCGACACGTCGGCTGCAATGGCCACCGCCTTGCGCGTGAGGCCTCGCTGCGCGCGCAGGTTGCGCACGCGATCGCCCAGCGCCGCAAGCAGCGGATTGCGGGCCTCCCCGGCCGGTGCGGCAGCGCCAGCGTTGCTGCCGTTGCCGTTTTCTGGCGCGGTGGCCAGCACCGCGTCTACATGCTCATTCATGCAATTCCTCGTTCTTCGCCGGGATTGTGCGCGCTCAGGGTAAACACCATAGATGCACTATATTGCTTGACACTGATTGTCTCGCTGCTTATTGTTCGACCACAAGCAAGATACTGCACGCGCAGAGATCCTGCAAGGTAGTTCATAAGTTCATGGCCCTTCGCACGGCCCTGGATGTTCGCCCAGCCAGCCTCCACCAAGAAGCCCGCCACGATGTCCGACAGCAGCAGCCCCACCGCCGCCACGAACGGCAAGCCCGCATTTCACCAGCTGATGGCCGGCCTGACCGCCGAGATCGCCGGCAAGCCGCTGGACGGCGCGCTCGACCAGTGGCTCAACGTCACCCACGGCGCTGGCAGCGCGCGCTTCGAGCAATTGCGCCAGGCCTGCATCGGCGGCGTGGCCGAAGGCTGGCTCTGTGAGCGCGAAGGCGGCGGCATCAAGTACGGCCGGGTCTTCAAGGCCGAAGACGCGCTGCACCGCTTCTCGGTCGACGTGGTCGACATGCAGGACATCGCAGGCCCGCACCACACGCATCCGAATGGCGAGATCGACCTGATCATGCCGCTCGACGACAGCCCGGACGCCACGTTCGACAGCCGGCCCGCGGGCTGGTGCGTCTACGGGCCCGGTACCGCGCATCGCCCGACCGTGGCGCACGGCCGCGCGCTCGTTCTCTATCTCCTGCCTGAAGGGCAGATCAAGTTCACTCCATGACCATCGAACGCCTCGCCAACCACGTCGCCGGCCTCTGGCAAAGCGGATCGGGCGCCGGCACGCCCCTGTTCGATCCGGTGCTCGGCACCGAACTCGTGCGCGTCGACGCCACCGGCCTCGATCTGCCCGCCGCCTTTGCCTTTGCGCGCGAACAGGGTGGCGGCGCGCTGCGCGCCCTTACCTACCGCCAACGCGCCGGCCTGCTCGGCGCCATCGTGAAAGTGCTGCAGACGAATCGCGATGCGTATTACGAGATCGCCACCGCCAACTCCGGCACCGTGAAGAACGACTCGGCCGTCGACATCGACGGCGCGATCTTCACGCTGGGCCAGTACGCGAAGTGGGGCGATGCGCTCGGCGACGTGCACGCGCTGCGCGATGGCGACGCGGTCAAGCTCGGCAAGGAGCCCGTGTTCCAGTCGCAGCACCTGCAGGTGCCGACGCACGGCGTGGCGCTGTTCATCAACGCCTTCAACTTCCCCTCGTGGGGCCTGTGGGAAAAGGCCGCCCCCGCATTGCTCTCGGGCGTGCCGGTGATCGTGAAGCCCGCCACGGCCACCGCCTGGCTCACGCAGCGCATGGTCAAGGACGTGGTCGATGCGGGCGTGCTGCCTGCCGGCGCGCTCTCCGTCATTTGCGGCAGCTCGGCCGGATTGATGGATGCGTTGCAGCCCTTCGACGTGGTCTCGTTCACCGGCTCGGCCGAAACAGCCGCGGTGATCCGCTCGCACGCCGCCGTGGCCCAGCGCTCGGTGCGCGTGAACATCGAGGCCGACAGCCTCAACAGCGCCCTGCTGCTGCCCGGCGCCGCGCCCGGCAGCGAGGCCTTCAACCTGCTCGTGCGCGAAGTGGTGCGAGAGATGACGGTCAAGTCGGGCCAGAAATGCACCGCCATCCGCCGCATCCTGGTACCGGCCGAGGTGTACGACGCAGCTGCCGAAGCCATTGGCGCCAAGCTTGCGGGCATCACCGTCGGCAACCCGCGCAACGAGAACGTGCGCATGGGTTCGCTGGTGAGCCGTGCGCAACTGAACGCGGTGCGCGACGGCCTCGACGCGCTGGCCACGCAAACCACCGTGCTGCACGACAGCCGCAACAAGCCATTGATCGACGCCGACCCCAAGGTGGCCGCCTGCATCGGCCCGGTGCTGCTGGGCGCGCGCGATGCCGATGCGGCGCAGCGCGTGCATGACGTGGAAGTGTTCGGCCCGGTCGCCACGCTGCTGCCGTACCGCGATCTCGCGCACGGCATCGCGCTGGCGCATCGCGGCCAGGGTTCGCTCGTCACCTCTCTTTATGGCAGCGACGATGCGGCGCTGGCCCAGGCCGCGCTCGCCGTCGCGCCAAGCCACGGCCGCGTGCATGTGGTTTCTCCCGAGGTGGCGCAGGCCCACACCGGACACGGCAACGTGATGCCGATGTCGATGCACGGCGGCCCTGGCCGCGCGGGCGGCGGCGCCGAACTCGGCGGCCTGCGCGCGCTGGACTTCTATCACCGGCGCAGCGCCGTGCAGGCCAGCCCCGGCGTGCTCGCCGCGCTCGGCCTCTAGAACAAACAAAGACACGGCCGAAGAAGACAAGACCATGACCCTGCCCGCACGATTCAACTTCGCCGAACACCTGTTCGCCCTCAACCGCGGCCGCCCCGAACGCACCGCCTACATCGACGATCGCGGCACGCTGGGCTACGGCCAGCTCCAAGACCGCGCGCGCCGCCTCGCTGCTGCGCTGAAGGCAGCCGGCGTGCGCCGCGAAGAACGGGTGCTGCTGCTGATGTTGGACAGCAGCGACTGGCCGGTTAGCTTTCTCGGCTGCCTCTACGCCGGCATCGTGCCGGTGGCCGTCAACACGCTGCTCACGCCCGACGACTACGCCTACATGCTCGACCACAGCCGCGCGCAGGCCGTGCTGGTGTCGGGCGCGCTACTGCCGACGCTGCAGGACGCGATGGCGCGCGGCGGCCATGAAGTGCACACGCTGATCGTGTCGCAACCGACCGGCCCGCTGCCCGAGGGCGCCAAGGACTTCGAGGCTGCGCTCGCCGCCGCCGAGCCGCTGGCCGCACCGGTGACCACCGCCTCCGACGACCCGGGCTTCTGGCTGTATTCCTCCGGCTCCACCGGCAAGCCCAAGGGCACGGTCCACACGCACGCCAACCTGTGGTGGACGGCCGAGCTGTATGGCAAGCCGGTGCTGGCGCTGACCGAAGACGACGTGTGCTTCTCGGCCGCCAAGATGTACTTCGCGTATGGCCTGGGCAATGCGCTGACCTTCCCGCTGTCGGTGGGCGCGACCGTGGTGCTGATGGCCGAGCGGCCCACACCCGATGCCACCTTCCGTCGCTGGGTCGAGCACAAGCCCACCGTCTTCTTCGGCGCGCCGACCGGCTTCGCGGGCATGCTTGCGTCGCCCCGGCTGCCATCGCGCGATGCGGTGGCGCTGCGCATGTGCTCGTCGGCCGGCGAGGCGCTGCCCGGCGAGATCGCGCAGCGCTTCAAGGCGCAATTCGGCTGCGAGATCATCGATGGCATCGGCTCGACCGAGATGCTGCACATCTTCATCTCCAACCGCCCCGGCGACATCCGCTACGGCACCACCGGCAAGCCGGTGGACGGCTACGAGGTCGAGCTGCGCGGCGAAGACGGCCGTCCGGTGCCCGATGGCGAAGTCGGCGACCTCTACATCCGCGGCCCCAGCGCGGCGCTGATGTACTGGACCAACCGCGAGAAGTCGCGCGAGACCTTCCAGGGCGGCTGGACCAAGAGCGGCGACAAGTACACGCGCGATGCGGACGGGTACTTCACCTATGCCGGCCGCAGCGACGACATGTTGAAAGTCAGCGGCATCTACGTATCACCGTTCGAGGTCGAGGCAACGCTGATGCAGCATCCGGCCGTGCTGGAAGCTGCGGTGATCGGCAAGGAAGATGCGGAAGGGTTGACGAAGACCAAGGCGTTTGTGGTGCTGAAGGATGGCGGTGCGGTCACGGAGGAAGAGCTGAAGGCCTTTGTGAAGGAGCGGTTGGCGCCGTACAAGTACCCGCGCTTCCTCGAATTCGTGAGCGAGTTACCGAAGACGGCGACGGGGAAGATCCAGCGCTTCCGTCTGCGCGAGCGGGAGAAGCAGGCATGAGCTTTCCCTCTTGTCCCCTCTCCCTCTGGGAGAGGGCTAGGGCGAGGGCATCGGCCTTCGCACGAGCACAGCCTTCGCCAACGCCGCTGGCCCTCACCCCAACCCTCTCCCAGAGGGAGAGGGGGCAAAACCCATGAGCGCCAGCGCCCGCAGCGACGGCACGCCGGAATTCGCCACCATCACCTGGCGCAACCGCCCCGTGCAGATCGAGTGCGCATGGATCGCTCCCGAGCGTACCAACGCCCCACTCATCGTCTTCCTCCACGAAGGCCTCGGCTCCATCGCCATGTGGAAGGACTTCCCGGCGCAAATCTGCGAAGCCGCCAACGCACGCGGCCTTGTCTTCTCGCGCCCCGGCTACGGCCGCTCCACCCCGCGCGCCGACGACGAGATCTGGGACGTCGACTTCATGCACCGCCAGGCACACGAAGTGCTGCCCGCGCTCTTCACCGCCCTGAAGCTCGGCGACGAAAAGCCCTGGCTCTTCGGCCACAGCGACGGCGGCTCGATCGCGCTGCTCTATGCCTCGCGCTTCCCCGAAAAAGTCGAAGGCCTCGTGGTGCTCGCACCGCACATCTTCGTGGAAGACAAGACCGTCGCGAACATCGAGATTGCCCGCACTGCGTACCTGTCGACCGACCTGCCGAAGAAGCTGGCCCGCTACCACGACAGCGCCGATTCCGCCTTCTGGGGCTGGAACCGCATCTGGCTGCATCCGCCCTTCCGGCACTGGAACATCGAGGCCGAACTCGACACCATCCGCTGCCCGGTGCTGGCCGTGCAGGGCATCGACGACGAGTACGGCACGCTGGCGCAGATCCGCGGCATCGCGGCGCGCGTCAGTGGTACTTGCGAGCTGCTCGAAATCCCTGAATGCGGGCATTCCCCGCATCGCGATCAGCCGGAACGTGTCACCGTCGCAACCGCTTCTTTCATCACCAAAAACAGGAGACAAACACCATGACCACCCTCACCCCGGTTCGCACCGCGCGCCTCGCACTGACCGCGATCGCCTTCGCCGCCCTGGCCACTGCGGCCGGCGCACAGGGCACGGCGAAGCTCAAGGTCGGCCTGATGCTGCCCTACAGCGGCACCTACACCGCACTGGGCGTGGCCATCGAGAACGGCTTCAAGCTCTACGTCGACGAACAGGGCGGCAAGCTGGCCGGCCGCGAGATCGAGTACTTCAAGGTCGACGACGAATCCGACCCCGCCAAGGCCACCGACAACGTCAACAAGCTCATCAAGCGCGACAACGTCGACGTGATCGTCGGCACCGTGCACTCGGGCGTGGCGATGGCCATGGCCAAGGCCGCCAAGGAAAGCGGCACCGTGCTGATCGTGCCGAACGCCGGCGCCGACGCGGTGACCGGCCCGATGTGCGCGCCCAACATCTTCCGCAGCTCGTTCAGCAACTGGCAACCGGCCTACGCCATGGGCGAAGTGGCGGCCAAGCAGCAGGGCAAGAAGAAGATCATGACGATCACCTGGAAGTACGCGGCCGGCGAAGAGTCGGTCAACGGCTTCAAGGAAGGCTTCGAGAAGGCCGGCGGCAAGGTCGACAAGCAGCTCACCCTGCCCTTCCCCAACGTGGAGTTCCAGGCGCTGCTGACCGAGATCGCGGCGGCCAAGCCCGATGCGGTGTACGCATTCTTCGCGGGCGGCGGCGCGGTGAAGTTCGTCAAGGACTACCAGGCCGCGGGCCTGAACAAGACCATTCCGCTGTACGGCCCCGGCTTCCTGACCGACGGCACGCTCGATGCACAGGGCGAATCGGCGCAAGGCATGCTGACCACGCTGCACTACGCCGACGGCCTGAACACCGCGCGCGACAACGCCTTCCGCGTCGGCTACGCCAAGGCCTTCAAGCTGCAGCCCGACGTGTACGCGGTGCAGGGCTATGACGCGGCACAGATGCTGGGCGTGGGCCTGAACGCCACCAAGGGCGACATCTCGAAGAAGGCCGAGTTCACGAGCGCCATCGAGAAGGCCAAGATCGACAGCCCGCGCGGCACGTTCACGATGAGCAAGTCGCACAACCCGGTGCAGGACATCTACCTGCGCAAGGTGGAAGGCAAAGAGAACAAGCTGGTGAGCATTGCGCTGAAGGGTCTCGCCGACCCCGCTCGCGGCTGCCGGATGTAAGAGGCCACGAGGCCTTCGTTATCTCGTTCCCTCGCTGCCCTCGACCGAGTTCACGGGCCGCGAGCCGCCTTGCGGCAATCACATTCAACTGGGATCTCACACGGTGGATTTCGGAACCTTCCTGGTCCAGTGCCTGAACTCGGTTCAGTACGGGCTTTTGCTTTTCCTCGTGGCCTCGGGGCTGACGCTGATCTTCGGGATCATGGGCGTCATCAACCTTGCCCACGGCAGCTTCTACATGATCGGCGCGTACATGGCGTTCGCGCTCGCGCCGCTGTTCGGCGACCAGTTCCTGCTGATGCTGGTGGCCGGCGTGGTGCTGGCGGCCATCTTCGGCTACCTGCTCGAATGGGCCTTCTTCAGCTACCTCTACCAGCGCGACCACCTGCAGCAGGTGCTGATGACCTACGGGCTCATCCTGGTGTTCGAGGAGTTGCGCTCCATCCTGGTCGGCAACGACGTGCACGGCGTGAAGGTGCCGGCCTGGCTCGACGGCAGCTTCGCGCTGGGCAGTGTCATGAGCTACCCGTGGTACCGCCTGTTCGCATCGGCCGCGTGCATCGTGCTCGCGGTCGGCTTGTACTGGGTGGTCAACCGCACGCGCCTGGGCATGATGATCCGCGCCGGTGCCAGCAACCGCGACATGGTGCGTGGCCTGGGCATCGACGTGAAGCGCCTGTACCGCATCGTGTTCGCGGCCGGGGTGGCGCTCGCGGCGCTGGCCGGCATGATCGCGGCGCCCATGTCCTCGGTGTATCCAAACATGGGTGCGAGCGTGCTCATCATCTGCTTCGTGCTGGTGGTGATCGGCGGCATCGGCTCGATCACCGGCGCGCTGCTGGCCTCGCTGCTGGTGGGCTTCGTCGACACCTTCGGCAAGGTGTTCTTCGCGGACCTGAGCGGCATCGGCATCTACCTGCTGATGGCCATCGTGCTGATCTGGAAGCCCGAAGGGCTGATGGGGAGGCGGTCATGAAGAAGAGCGCATTCCTCGTGCCCGTGGCCTGCGCCGTCGCCATCGGCGTGGCGGGCCCGCTGATGGGCAACTACATGTCCGACTTCGTCGTGAAGATCATGATTTTGTCGATCTTCGCGTTGAGCCTCGAACTGCTGGTGGGCATGACCGGCCTCGTGAGCCTGGGCCATGCGGCCTTCTACGGCATCGGCGCGTATGTCACCGTGCTGGCCTCGGGCAGCGAGGGCGGCAACTTCGCGCTGCTGCTGCCGCTGGCCATGGGCGCGGCGGCGCTGTATGCGCTGTTCGTCGGCGCCTTGAGCCTGCGCACGCGCGGCGTGTACTTCATCATGGTGACGCTGGCCTTTGCGCAGATGGCTTTTTTCGTGTTCCACGACACCAAGGTCGGCGGCGGCAGCGACGGCATCTACATGTACGTGCGCCCCGCCATCGGTGCGCTCGACCTGGAGAACCGCACGGTGCTGTTCTATGTGGTGCTGGCCTCGCTGGTGTTCACTTATGGCCTGCTGGCGCTCATTCGCCGCTCGCGCTTCGGTGCGGCGCTCGCGGGCATCCGCGTGAACGAGCAGCGCATGCGTGCGGCGGGCTTCGCGGTGTACGGTTACAAGCTCGCGGCCTTCGTGCTGGCGGGTGCGCTGGCCGGGCTCGCGGGCTTTCTGCTGGCCTCGCGCGATGGCGTGGTCAACCCCGAGCTGATGGCCTGGCACAACTCGGGCGAGGTGCTGCTGATGGTGATCTTGGGCGGCCTCGGCCATCTGCGCGGCGCGGTGATCGGCGCGATCGCCTTCACGCTGCTGAAGGAGATCTTCTCGACGCATGCGGTGATGGGCCCGCTGGCCGACCACTGGCAACTGACGCTGGGCATCGCGATCATCGTGTTCGTGGCCTTGCTGCCGAAGGGGCTGATCGGGCTGGTGCAGCGGCTGTCGCCGAAGGGGGCGGCATGACCTGCGCCCGCTTCCTGTCTTTCTCCCTCCCCTCCCGGGGGAGGGCTTGGGTGGGGGCGCGCGGCCTCCAACACCGCGCAGCATCCAAGGCCGCTTGCCCCCATCCCAACCTTCCCCCGGAAGGGGAAGGAGCAAGACCATGAACGCACTGCTTTCCGTTGAAAAACTCACCCGCCGCTTCGGCGGCCTCACCGCCGTCAACGCCGTCACGCTCGATCTGCACGTCGGCGAAGTCCACGCGGTGATCGGCACCAACGGCGCCGGCAAGTCCACGCTCATCAACATGCTCTCGGGCGAGATCGAGGCCTCCGAAGGCCGCATCGCGCTCGACGGCATCGACATCACCGGCCGCGCGCAGTCGCGCCGCGCCCGCGACGGCGTGGGCCGCAGCTACCAGCGCACCACCATCTTTCCAGAGTTCAGCGTGCACGAGAACTGCCGCCTTGCCGCGCAGGCCGCCACCGCGAAGCCGTGGGCAATCTGGCAGTCGTCACAACGCTGCACCACCAGCAATGCATCGGCCGATGCGGCACTGGAAGCTGCAGGCCTGTCGAACGAGGCACTGCGCATCGCCGGCACGCTGAGCCACGGCGCGCAACGCCAGCTCGAAGTGGCGATGTGCCTTGCCACCCACCCGCGTGTGCTGCTGCTCGACGAGCCGCTCGCCGGCATGGGCGCCGAAGAAACCGACCGCATGCTCACGCTGCTCGTGCGGCTGAAGGCCACGCACGCCATCCTGCTGGTGGAACACGACATGGACGCGGTGTTCCGTATTGCCGACCGCATCACCGTGATGGTGAACGGCACCGTCATCGCCACCGGCGACCCGGCATCGATCCGCGAGAACCCCGAAGTGCGCACCGCCTACCTGGGCGAGGAAAAACACTGACATGCTGCTCGTTCGCGACCTCAACACCTACTACGGCAACAGCCACATCCTGCGCGGCGTGCACGCCGGCATTCCGGCGGCCACCTCGGTCGGCCTGCTCGGGCGCAACGGCATGGGCAAGACCACGCTGATCCGCACGGTGATGGGCTATGTGCGCCCCGCTTCGGGCGAAGTGCAGGTCGACGGCCGCACCGTCACCGGCCTGCCGCCCGAGAAGATGGCGCGGCTGGGCATCGGCTATGTGCCCGAAGGGCGCGGCATCTTCCCGAACCTGTCGGTGCGCGAGAACCTCGTGATGAGCGAGCGCGCGGGCATCGACGGCAAGCGCGAGTGGACCTTCGACCGCGTGATGGCGACCTTTCCGCGGCTGTCCGAGCGGCTGTCGCACGGCGGGCAGCAACTGTCGGGCGGCGAGCAGCAGATGCTGTCGATCGGCCGCGCGCTGATGACCAACCCGCGCCTGCTGATCCTCGATGAAGCGACCGAAGGATTGGCGCCGCTGATCGTGGCGGAGATTTGGCGCGTGATCAGTGAGATTCGCAGCACAGGGATCGCGACGCTGATCGTGGACCGCGACTATCGCAAGGTGCTGGCACATACCGACCTGGCGGTGGTGATGGAGAAGGGGCAGATCGTGCGGCACGGGGCTTCGGCGGAGTTGCTGGCGGAGCCGAAGGTGCTGGAGGAATTGCTGGGGGTGTGAGCAGCCAGCCAGTGCAGCGATTCAGCGCGGCGGCGGCAGCTTCGCATCCACGAAAACTACCAGGTTGTCGCTTGCGACACTCGCCAACTCGTCTCGGAAGAACTCCGCATCTTCCTGCGAGCGGCAGCCCACGTACACCTTGTGATTCACAAGCAGCGGCCGAAGCCCGGCCGCTAACGCAATCCTGCGCGATGTCATGCGCACGCGTGTGGCATCGTAATAGAGGGTCTCGCAAACCGGATCGAAATTGAACACCTCCGGGCTGCCGTAGGGTCTGCCGATGGTGCTGCCGTTCACGGTAATCGCGCATTTCACGCGCGCCTCCTGCAAGGCAGCCGACACCCGAGGCAGGTCAAACACGTACTTGTTGCCGCTGAGCGTCTTGCTCCTGCCCGTTGTCAAGCGCAGCCGGCCGTCTGGCTCGAAAGCACCTAGAAGTGACTGCACAGCAATCGCGCCACCGTGCTGACCTTGAAGCTGCCTGATATCGAACGCCTTAGCATCGTCCTCGATCACTAGTCTGGTCGTATCAAAACTGACCCTCGCCCGGTTGGCGCCGCCATGTCGCACGGCGTTGTAGATGATCTCGAGGATCGCATCGACGAGCCGCTGAACGAACTTTTCGTCGTAGTCGCTGCTCGCGGCATAGCGTCGCAATTTGTACTCAATGTCTTGGCCGAGTTCATGCTCGATCGTGTCGGCCATGGCATCACTAGCAACACCGCGCGCATCGAATTCGACGGCATCGCCCGAAAGCACGTCGCGCAACCAGTCGATTTGTTCATGCGGCCTGGTCACAGCAAGCTGGTCGTGAGACTCGAGCGCACCAAGCAGAGGCTCAAGCGTCTGCGCGGCTTTGGCGGCCGCTTTTGTCTGGAATTCCTGGGAAAAATCGCTACCGCCCGCGTCCGATGCTGACTTGACGACCAGCCAAGGCTGGTTGTCGGCGACGAAGCCAAAAGCCTCCATCTCGCCACCCAGGATTTCCGGCCATGCCGCCACGAGTCTGTCGCGCAAACCGTCGCTTTTGTAGAGCGTCTCCATGCTGGCAAGAGGACCGGCAGCCACGCTGGGCCCTGCAGAGCCCAGACGCTGCCGGAGATCGGCCATCAGCGCGTCCTCGATGCGGACGGCGCTAGTCTTCCGGTTGAGCACCGGCACCATAGCGTCGCCCTGCGCATGCTGCACATTGAGTGAAAGTACTAGCGGACTCACTACTACTGTCTCGACTGCAAGTTGTGCCGGGTTGCCCCAGCAGAATCCGGCCAGCAACGTCATGGCGGGCCTCGGCAGATGGGGGCTACAAAGAATGCCAGTGGCTATACGGGCAACTGAGAGGTCCTTCGAAACTCCACTGTCACCTGTCACGTGCAACACCAGTCGGCCGCCAAGCACGCCGAACGAGCACCCACGGTGCGCAAGCCCGATGTCCGCCCGCGCGCGGTGCTTGAGCACGGTATTGACTGCATTCTTCTCATGGCTGTTCGAGGTCAAAATCAGGACATAGTTGTCCACGAGCGCGGCTGTGTACCGATGGACGTGAACTCGCAAAGTCATGGTCTCTCCTGATGCGATGTGAAGTCGAGGGATAAGGCAAGCAGCATGTTAGACGTCACGCAGGCGGGCTCGCCAGTTCGTTGAAAACGACAACCCCACCGGGTTTCACCTCTCACTCGCGACAGTGCGACAGCCGAATGATGGACGGCTGCGCGGCCCCTGGCATGGCCGCGCCCCACCATCCTCGCGAGGTTGCGCATGACTTCCCTGCAATCGCGTCACATCGACAACGTCTATTCGATCGCCACCGGCACGGCGCTGGCCGATCCGGCGACGAGCCTGGTCCACAAGTCGTGGGCGCGCTGCGTGCGCGACCACGGGCTCGATCCGTCGAAGCCAACACCCGCGCGCATCCTGCCGGCGCAGGAGGTCCGCGCGCACCAGCAGCAGCTCGAACACTTCCTGCGGGCCGCGCGTGCGGGCATGGAAGACATCTACCGCCGCGTGGCCGACCTGGGCTACATGGTGCTGCTGACCGACGCCGAAGGCATCACCGTCGACTACATCGGCAACCCGGCCTGGGACGACCAGTTGCGCAAGGCCGGCCTGTACCTTGGTGCCGACTGGAACGAAGCCCATGCCGGCACCTGCGGCGTGGGCACCTGCCTGGTCGAGCGGCAGCCGATGACCTGCCACCAGACCGAGCACTTCGATGCCACGCACATCGCGCTCACCTGCACCACCGCGCCGCTGTTCGACCACAGCGGCAAGCTCACGGCCATCCTCGATGTGTCGGCGCTGCGCTCGCCCGAGGCGCGGGAAAGCCAGCATCTCGTGAGGCACCTCGTATCGATCTACGCGCGGATGATCGAAGACGCCGATTTCCTGCGCAACTTTCGCGGCCACTGGATCCTGCGGCTGGGCAGCGCGTACGGGCTGGTCGATGTGGCGGGCGAGGTGATGCTGGCGTTCGACGACAGTGGCGCGGTGGTCGGCGCCAATGGCGGTGCGCGACGGGCGTTCAGTGATGCGCAGACGCCGCTGCTGGGCGGCGCGGTGTCGCAACTGCTGCACATGCCGATGGACGCCATCTGGCGCATCGGTGCCGGCGCCTCGTCGGCCATGCCTTTCGCGCACACGGTGCTGTTGCCCGGCGGCGGCGAGTACCACGCCTCGCTGCTGGCGCCGCGCGTGCGGCGTTCGCCGACGACGGCCACCGCTCTCACTTCCACCAAGCCCTCCGACCGCCTGCCGCCGCTCGACCGTATCGCGGGCGACGACCCTGCGATGCAGAAGCTGCTCGCGCAGGCGCGCCGGCTGGTGGACCGGGGCATCCATGTGCTGGTCGAAGGCGAGACCGGCAGCGGCAAGGAAGTGCTGGCGCGCGCGATGCACGGCCAGAGCAGCCGCGCGGCGATGCCCTTCGTGGCAGTGAACTGCGCGGCCATTCCCGATTCGCTGATCGAGAGCGAGCTGTTCGGCTACACGCCCGGCAGCTTCACCGGCGGCCGCGCCAAGGGCATGAAGGGCCTGATCGCGCAGGCCGACCGGGGCACGCTGTTTCTCGACGAGATCGGCGACATGCCGATGGCGCTGCAGACGCGGCTGCTGCGCGTGCTGTCTGAAGGCGAGGTGCTGCCGTTGGGTGCGGAGTCGCCGCAGCGCGTGGACATCGCGGTGGTGGCGGCCACGCATCGGCATCTGCCGGAGCTGGTGGCTGCGGGGCGCTTTCGTGAAGACCTGTATTACCGGTTGTGCGGCGCGGTGCTGAAGCTGCCGCCCTTGCGTGATCGCGGCGACAGGCGCTACCTGATCGAGGTCATGTTCAACGAGGAGGCGGCTGCGATGCGCTCGACGGCGCGGCTGTCCGATGCGGCGATGCAAAGGCTGCTGGCACACGACTGGCCGGGCAACCTGCGTGAGTTGCGCAATGTGCTGCGGCTGTCGCTGGCGTTGTGCACGGGGTCGACTGTGGCAACGCAGGATCTGCAATTGCAGCCGCGGCCGATGCAAAGCGCCGACACGGCGGTCGACGAAGACCCTTTCGATGAATCCGGCCGCCTGCTCGACGCGCTCAAACGCCATCGCTGGCACGTCGCACGCGCGGCCGACGAACTCGGCTTGAGCCGTGCGACCGCCTACCGCCAAATGAAGCGCCAGGGCATCGTGGCGCCGCGTCGAGGGTAAGCCAAGGCAACCGAAACGCAACGCCATCACGCGACCCGAACGAACGCTGCCCTCATGAAAAAAGCCCGCAACGCCTGTGATGGCGTGCGAGCTCTTTTCGTTATCAGCTCTGTCGAGTTACTGGATGAGACCCAGGTGCAGGAAGCCCGCGCGAGCGGACGGACTGCGTGCGCCGACCAGCACTTCGAGCTGCTTGGAACGCATCGTAAAGAAAGAGTCCGGACCCGATGCCGCCGAGCGGATACCGTAGGACGCCGAAGCGGGGCCTGCAGCCACCGTGAGGGCCAACGGGGCATGGATGACTGCGTCGGTCATGACAATGTTATAGACGGACGGGGTGGCACCGATCACCATGTCCATGGTGCCGTCTGTCGACCATCCGGCAAACGAGCTGAAGCCCACATATTCCGACGCCGCCGGCACCCCAATGGCGAACACTTGGCCACCAGTGGCGGGCGATACTCCCGCGCTCAGGTAGATCTTCTCGCCGTCAACGATGGCAACGCCAAAACGGCCGAGGACGGTTCCATCCGCAGGGTTCTTGAGCAACCACAGACCGCTTTCGGTATCCGCTTCGACCTTGCTGGTCACCACGTTTGCCGTCGGACAATTTTCGATCCTGTAGATGATCAGGTCCGAGCACTGCTTCATCACGGTACCGCCACCAGAGATCTGAATCTGCGCAATGGCCGATTCGCGGCTCGAGTTCGAGATCTCTATGCGTGCGCGGTCGTAGGTACCGTCCAGCTTGCTCTGCGTGGCGAGAAGCGCACGGGTCGCCACCAATGGCGCTGCCGCGTAAGACACCGGCGCCGAGAAGGGCTTCGCAAATGGGAACGCTCCGACGATGTTGTCGCCAAGGGCCCAGAGTGCGGAGGTGTTCGTGCCGGTGATGCGGCTGTTCTGGACCTTCCAGTCGTTTGCAAGCGTCGATGGGGTAGGCGGTGTCAGCGTGCCGCTGGTCATATCGCCGGCCGCATCCGTCATGCTGTAGGTGGCCTTGTCGAAATCGATGTTCAGCTTCTGGCGCGAGCCGTTGGCGGCGAACACCATGTAATCGCCGTTGCGATAGTCACCCGTCTGCACTACGAAGTTCAGTTCCTTTGAGCGGCTTTCCGATGCATTGGCCACGAGTTTGTAGGAGCCAGTCTGCGTCTTGTCGGAATTGGCAAAACGCGAAACCCACTGCGCGACGGTGGTGTCGACATCTGTGCGGGTCACGAAGCTGTTGCCGGCGTCGCTGACCCACGTCACGCTGTCGCTGGCCTTGACCACCACTTGCTGGCCGGGCACCACGCTGTATTTGCCGGCGCCATCGGGCGTTGCGGCTGCCCCCGCGATCTCGACCGTGAGCTTGAGCTCCGCAGCGGCGGGCTGCTGCTGCGACGGCGCGGGTGCGACCGGAATCGGCAGCAACGGAACGCCGCCCCCTCCTCCACCTCCACCGCCGCCACAACCGGCCAAACCCAAGACCAACGCCGCGCCGAACGCAACTCCAATGTTTCTCCTCATCTGTCCCTCTTCATTCGTATGAATCAAATACGTCCTCGGCGACGCCGTGGATCGCATACGAATGTAGCGAAGTGCTTAATTTCTGTAATCAAAAGCAAACAGAAAAGTAGTTGAGAAACCACAAGCTGCGCATGTATTGAAAACAATCATTTTTGAAATTAAATCCAAAGTCTTATTTTTGTGTCCACGGCAATATGAGGCCTGTCGCATCCGTGTCGCACGGCCGTCGCAAGCCACCTGCGACGCACACGACAGTTGCGACAAAAACACCGCCAACCCATTGATTCTTCGTCGCGCCCCACGCGGCACGAAAGCTGCGCAATGAACACCGCGAGCGCCATGCAGCGCCGCGCATTCATCCAACGCCACGGAGACATCCAATGACAGACCCGACCACCGCCCCCACCCGGGCCGCCGCCACCTGGCTTGCCGACTTCGCCGCTGCGCTCGCGCGGGGCGACATCGACGCGGCCGTCGCGCTCTTCGAGCCCGACAGCTACTGGCGCGACCTCGTGGCCTTCACATGGAACATCCGCACGCAGGAAGGCCCCGACGCCATTCGCGCGATGCTGAAGGCGCAGCTGGCCGGCACGCAGCCCACGGCCTTCGCGGTCGAGGGCGAAGCGACCGAGGCCGATGGCGTGGTCGATGCGTGGTTCACCTTCGAGACGCGTGTGGCTCGCGGCCGTGGCCATGTGCGCCTTCGCAACGGCAAGGCGTGGACGCTGCTCACCACCATGACCGAGCTGAAGGGCTTCGAGGAAAAGACCGGCGACAACCGCATCAAGGGTGCGGAGCACGGTGTGCACAAGGGCCGCAAGAACTGGCTGGAGCGCCGCGCGGACGAAGAAGCGGCGCTGGGCTACACCGAGCAGCCCGAAGTGCTGATCATCGGCGGCGGCCAGGGTGGCATCGCGCTCGGTGCGCGGCTGCGCCGGCTGGGTGTGCCGACCATCATCGTGGAGCGCAACGCGAAGGCGGGCGACTCCTGGCGCAAGCGCTACAAGTCGCTGTGCCTGCACGACCCGGTCTGGTACGACCACCTGCCCTACATGCCCTTCCCCGATGACTGGCCGGTGTTCGCGCCCAAGGACAAGATCGGCGACTGGCTGGAGATGTACACGAAGATCATGGAACTGAACTACTGGAGTTCCACCCACGCGAAGAAGGCGCGCTTCGACGAAGCCACGCAGACATGGGAAGTGACCGTCGAGCGCGAAGGCAAGCCCGTGGTGCTGCGGCCCAAGCAGTTGGTCTTCGCGCTCGGCGTGTCGGGCTATCCGAACGTGCCGAAGATGGCGGGCGCCGAGAACTTCAAGGGCGACCAGCACCACTCCAGCCTGCACCCGGGGCCCGAGGCTTACGCCGGCAAGAAGTGCGTGGTGCTGGGCTCGAACAACTCGGCGCACGACATCTGCGCGGCCCTGTGGGAGCACGGCGCGGACGTGACGATGGTGCAGCGCTCGTCCACGCACATCGCGCCTTCGCAGTCGCTGATGGAGCTGGCGCTGGGTGGCCTGTATTCCGAGCAGGCGCTGAAGAACGGCATCGACCACCACAAGGGCGACCTGATCTTCGCCTCTGTGCCCTACAAGATCATGCACACCTTCCACATCCCGGTGTACGAGGAGATGAAGAAGCGCGAAGCGGACCTGTATTCAAGGCTGGAGAAGGCGGGCTTTCTGCTGGACTTCGGCGCCGACGGCTCGGGCTTGTTCATGAAGTACCTGCGGCGCGGCTCGGGCTACTACATCGACGTGGGCGCATCGGAGCTGGTGGCCAACGGCAGCATCCACCTGAAGAGCGGCGTGAACATCGAGCGGGTGAACGAGCGCTCGGTCACGCTGACGGACGGCACCGAGCTGCCGGCCGACCTGCTGGTGTACGCCACCGGCTACGGCTCGATGAACGGCTGGCTGGCCGACCTGATCTCGCCCGAGACGGCGGACAAGGTCGGCAAGTGCTGGGGCCTGGGCTCCGACACGCCGAAGGACCCGGGGCCGTGGGAAGGCGAGCTGCGCAACATGTGGAAGCCGACGCAGGTCGACAACCTGTGGTTTCACGGCGGCAACCTGCACCAGTCGCGGCACTACTCGCAGTTCCTGGCGCTGCAGTTGAAGGCGCGAATGGAGGGGATCGATACGCCGGTCTACGAGCTGGCGGCGTCGCACCACACGCGCTGAATCAGCGCCGGCCGCGCACGATCTGCGCGATGGCGGCGCGCGCCGCCATCGCCCGCTTCACCGGCAGCAACGGCCAGACGTGGATCATGCCGGTGGCCTCGTGCATCTCGACATGCACGCCCTGCGCTGCGGTGCGGTCACGCAGGGCCTGGCAGTCCGCCAGCAGCAGGTCACGCGTTCCGATGAAGACCGTGAGCCGGCCCAGCCCCTGCAGCGGACCGTACAGCGGGCTCAGGTGCGGCAGGGCCGGGTCTTCGTCGCCGGCCCACCAGCGCCCCGCTTCCGCCAGCCCGGGGCGGGCCAGCCACGGGTCGTCGGCTTCGAGCGCGGGTATGGCCGGGTTCGACACCGTGAGGTCGAGCCAGGGCGAAATGAGCACGATGTCGCGCGGCTGCGGCAGGCCCAGCGCGGCGAAGCCTTGGGCCAGTGCGAGCGCGAGGCCGCCGCCCGCCGAATCGCCCATCAGCACCAGTTGCCGGGGGTCGTGCCCGGCGGCCAACGCACGGTAGACCTCGTTCACCATCGCGCTGGCCGGCCGGTACGTGTGCTCGGGCGCGAGCGGGAAGATCGGCACATGCGCGGTGCAGCCGGTGGTCTCGACCAGCTCCGCCATCAGGCGCCAGTGGAACGGCGAGATCTCGGCCACGTGCGCGCCGCCGTGCAAGTACAGGAGCTGTACCGATCCCGCGCCGGACAGCGGCGCCAGGGTGTAGCAATCGTGGCCGTCGACCTGGTATTTGCTGATCGTGCAGCGCTTGCGCACCGACGCGGGCGGTTCGGCACTCGCGGTCTTGCGGTCTCGGGCCACGGCCGTGCGCAAGCCTTCGATGCTTTCGAAGCGGCGGCGACGGCCCAGGAGCTTGAGCAATGCGAGGAACAGGGGCCAGGGCAATGTCATGAAGGTTCCGCCGTTTTTTGGATAGGTTCGTTACTCGATGAAGCGCCGCAGCCCTTCGAGGTCGATCACGGTGATGCCGCCGTACTCGATCCGCAAGAAGCCCGCCTCCTTCAACCGATTCAACGCCGCATTGCACCGTTGCCGCGACACGCCCGACAGGTTCGCAATCTCCTCCTGCGAAGTCTGCAGATGCGGCTCGCTGCCCGGATGCAGCCACGGGTGGAACAGCCCCGCCAGCGCGCGCGCCACCTGGCTGTCCGCATCCAGCAGCCGGTGCGCCGCATAGTTGCCCATGAACCAGTGCAGCCGCTCGTTGATCTGCTGCAGCAAAAAATGATCGAAGCCGCGCTGCGTGCGGTGCAGCCACTCGAAAGTGTCCAGCGGCAGCCGCGCCACGCGGCTGGGCCGCAGCGCGATGATGTCGGCCGAGCGCGGCACCGCGCGCAGCAGCGTGCCTTCGCCGAACCAGCTGCCGACCGACAGGCCACCGAAGGTCACCGAGCGCCCGTCGCTGGACGTGATCGACCACTTGAGCAGCCCTTCGAGCGTGCCGTACCAGTGCATCGGCGTGTCGCCGCGCCGGCACAGCGCGGCGCCGGCGGCCACGTCGACTTCGCGCATCTCGTCGCGCACGCGTTCACGCGCCGCTTCATCGAGCAGCGGGAACCAGGCCGAGCCGTGCAGCAGTTGCGGAATCGTCAGCGATGCCGCCTGGATGGCCGGCTTCGTCGTGGGCATGGAATGAAAGCTCCTGAGAAGGCAAAGAAGGGGCGCGCCGCGTAAACCCTGCCCCCAAATGTCGTCGCGATGACTGAGTGTGCCTGCGCCTCAAAAAATAATACCGCGCCCCCCAATGAAAGACACCAGGAGCCCGGAATGTCGTCGAAGCGCAAAGTGATCGTGACCATCGCCCCCACCGGCGGCATGGCGCACAAGTCGCAGAACCCTCACCTGCCCACGCAGCCCGCCGAGATCGCCGCCGACGTGCTGCGCTGCTGGAACGCCGGCGCCAGCGTGGTGGCGATCCACGCGCGCCGGCCCGACGACGGTGCCACCTGCAATGCCGACGTGTACCGCGACATCAACAGCCGCATCCGCGCGGGCGGCAGCGACATCGTCATCAACAACTCTACCGGCGGCGGCGTGCACGGCGACATGGTCAAGCCGCTGGCCGGCGACCGCTGGGAGATCGCGTGGGAAGAGCGCATCAAGGGCATGGACGCCGGCGCCGAGATGTGCACGCTGGACGCCACCACGCTGAACCTGAGCTTCGAAGGCAAGGAGATCCTGATGGACACGCCCATCACGCGCGGGCGAGAACTCGCCGCCGGCATGAAGGCGCGCGGCATCAAGCCCGAGTGGGAGGTGTTCAGCCCCACGCACATCCTGCAGGACGTGACCACGCTGGTCGGCGAGGGGCATGACGACGAGCCCTACTTCATCAACCTCGTGATGAACGTGCACCGCAACTTCCAGAACGCGATGCCGTATTCGCCGCGCAACCTGCAGATGATGGTCGACACGCTGCCCAAGGGCAGCATCTTCGGCGTGAGCGGTATCGGCATGTCGCAGCTCGAAGCCAACGTGGCGGCGCTGCTGCTGGGCGGCCATGCGCGGGTGGGGCTGGAAGACAACCTCTACTTCCGGCACGGCGAGCTGGCCACCAACGTGCAGCTCACCGAGCGCATCGTGCGCGTGATCCGCGAGCTGGACATGGAAGTGGCCACGCCCGCCGAGGCGCGGCAGATGATGGGCCTGCCGCGCACGGGCACGCCACGGCCCGAGTTCGCACTGGGCTGACAGCCGACAAGAACAACGAACGGAGACAAGAGCACATGAACAATTCCCGCACCGCACTGGCCCTGGCGCTCGGCACGGTTTTCGCAGCGAGCGCCTGGGCCCAGGTGTCGGACGACGTGATCCGCATCGGCTTCATCAGCGACATGTCGGGCCTGTACCGCGACTACGACGGCCCGGCCGGCGCCGAGGCCATCCGCATGGCCATCGCCGACATGGGCGGAGCCATCGACGGCAAGAAGATCGAGCTGGTCACGGCCGACCACCAGAACAAGCCCGACATCGCCGCTGCCAAGGCACGCGAATGGTTCGACGTGCAAAAGGTCGACATGCTGATCGGCGGCGTCAACTCGGGTGCGGCCATTGCGATGGCGGGTGTGGCGGCCGACAAGAAGAAGCCGTACTTCGTGGTGGGTTCGGGCGCATCGAGCCTCACCAACGAATACTGCTCGCCCTACACGGTGCACTACGCCTACGACACGGTGGCCATGGCGCGCGGCACCGCAAGCGCGGTGGTCAAGGCCGGCGGCAAGAGCTGGTACTTCGTGGCGGCCGACTACGCCTTCGGCGCGGCGCTGCAGAACGATGCGGTCAAGATCATCCAGGCCAACGGCGGCACGGTGGCGGGCTCGGTCAAGCATCCGCTGGGCGCGAGCGATTTCTCGTCATTCATGCTGCAGGCGCAGAACTCGAAGGCGCAGGTGCTGGCGCTCGCGAATGCGGGCGGCGACACGGTGAACGCGATCAAGTCGGCGGCCGAGTTCGGCATCAACAAGCACATGAAGCTCGCGGGCATGATCATCACGATCAACGACGTACACGCGCTGGGCCTGAAGGCCTCGCAGGGCATGTACCTCACCGACAGCTGGTACTGGAACCAGAGCGCCGAGTCGCGCACCTGGGCGCGCCGCTTCTTCGACAAGCACAAGCGCATGCCCTCGTCCTTCCACGCCGGCGACTACTCGGCCGCGCTGCAGTACCTGCAGGCCGTGAAGGCTGCTGGCAGCGACGATGCAGACAAGGTGATGGCGCAACTGCGCAAGACGAAGTTCAACGACATGTTCGTCAAGGGTGGCTGGCTGCGCGACGACGGGCTGATGGTGCACGACATGCACCTGATGCAGGTGAAGACGCCGGCCGAGTCGAAGGAGCCGTGGGACTACTACAAGGTGGTCGAGCCGATCGCCGGCGAGGCCGCATGGACCACCAAGGCAGAGAGCCGCTGCACGCGGTGGAAGTCGTCATGAACTCCGTCACCACCACCGATGTGAAGCGCGTCGCCGTCGTCGGCACTGGCGTGATCGGCGCGAGCTGGGTCGCGTACTTCCTGGCGCACGGGCTCGACGTGAACGCGACCGATCCGTCACCCGGTGCCGAGGCGCGCCTGCGCGAAGCGGTGGCGCAGCATTGGCCGACGCTGGAGCGCTTCGGCCTGTCGGAAGGCGCATCGGTGGACCGCCTGCGTTTTCACGACAGCCTGGAAGACGCGGTGTCCGTGGCCGACTTCGTGCAGGAGAACGGCCCCGAGCGCATGGATTTCAAGATCGACCTGTTCCGCCGCATGGATGCGGCAGCGCCGCCCGACACCATCCTGGCGTCGAGTTCGTCGGGGCTGGCGATCAGTGGCGTGCAGTCGGGCTGCGCGCATCCGCAGCGCGTGGTGTTGGGGCATCCGTTCAATCCGCCGCACCTGATTCCGCTGGTGGAAGTGATCGGTGGCGAGCAGACTTCAGCCGAGGTCATCGAACGCACGATGGCGTTCTATGCGGCCATCGGCAAGCGGCCGATCCACGTGAAGCGCGAGGTCAAAGGACACATCGCGAACCGGCTGCAGGCTGCGCTGTGGCGTGAGGCCTTTCACCTCGTCAACGAAGGCGTGGCGAGCGTGGCCGACATCGATACGGCCATCGCGCATGGCCCGGGTTTGCGATGGGCGGTGATGGGGCCGTTCATGAACCTGCATCTCTCGGGTGGTGCGGGTGGCATCGCGCACGTGCTCGCGCACCTGGGCGGCCCGATCGAGGACTGGTGGAAGGATCTGGGAGCACCGTCGATGACGGCCGAACTCAAGCAGCAGGTGACGGAGGGCGTGGCTGAAGAACTCGGCACGCGCCGCACCGCCGAACTCGAAACCGCACGCGACACCCTGCTGTTAAACCTGATTCGCGCGAAGGCTGATACCGGCAAGCTTGACTAGATGGAACCCTGCTTTTCTGTTCGCCGCGGTGTGCGTTTTTGCGCTGCTGCTGTTCAGGGCGGCACTCACGCCGACACGGTGCTCTTTTTCGCGAATGTCCCCCGCTTCGCTCCTCCTTTATTTCGCGAAAAAGAGCCCCGTATCGACGTGAGTGTTATGCGGAGCGGTCGTTGATCGGCTGCGCATCAGCAGCGTGTCCAGGTGCGAATGACGCCGGGTGCTCCCCGCAGCGAAATAAAGGAGGAGCGAAGCGGGGGACATTCGCGGAGGGGAGCACCTGGTGTCATTCGCACTCGCCCCGAACAAGAACGCCGCAGACAGCACTCCGTGGAACACTGAAATGACCGACTTCCTCCAAGACGAAACCCTGATCGCCCCACCCCGCACGCTGCGCATCGATTTCGACGACGGCTCCTTCGCGCTGCGCTCACCGATGGCGCTCAAGCCTTATGCACGCTGCATCGGCGAGTGGATCGAACGCTGGGCGCGCGAAACGCCCGATGCATTGGCCTTCGCGGAACGCGACGAGACCGGCGAAGGCTGGCGCAAGCTCGACTACCGCGCGCTGCGCCAGGCAGTCGGCGCAGTGGCGCAAGGCCTGCTCGACCTGAACCTGCCCGCGGGCCAGCCGGTGGTGATCCTCTCGGACAACGCCATCGACCATGCGGTGCTGATGCTTGCGACGATGCACATCGGTCGCACGGCCTGCTCGCTGTCGAGCGCCTATTCGCGCATGGCCAAGGACCCGTCGCGGCTTCACGGCATGCTGAAGGCGCTCGGGCCTTCGCTGATCTATGCATCGGACGCGAAAGTCTACGGCGGCGCGCTCGCGGGCTGCGGTGTCGAGGCGGCCACGGTATTCAGCCGCAACGCCGACGCGCATCCGGGCGCTCTGGCCTTCGACCAGTTGCTCGCGGCCCGGGAAACTCCGGCCGTGATGGAGGCCTTCGCGGCCATCCTGCCCGACACGCACGCCAAGTACCTGCTGACCTCCGGCTCCACCGGCAAGCCCAAGGTGGTGATCAACACGCACCGCATGCTGTGCGCCAACCAGCAGATGATGGCGCAGACCTGGCGCTTCCTGTCGCAGGAAAAGCCGGTGCTGGTCGACTGGCTGCCCTGGAGCCACACCTTCGGCGCCAACCACAACCTGCACATGGTGCTGTGCCACGGCGGCGCGCTCTACATCGACGAAGGCCGGCCTGCGCCGGGCCTCATCGAGAAGACGGTGCGCAACCTGCGTGAAGTGAAGCCCACGCTGCTGTTCAACGTGCCGCGCGGTTTCGACATGCTGTTGCCCTTTCTGGAAGCCGACGACGCGCTGGCCACCGAGGTGTTCTCGCGGCTGCGGCTGGCCTTCTATGCGGCGGCGGCGCTCGCGCCTTCCACGTGGCAGCGGCTCGAAGCGGTGGCGCAGCGCGTGCGGCCCACGCGGCCGCTGTGGCTCACGACCTCGTGGGGCGCGACCGAGACTTCGCCCGCCATCACTTCCGCGCACTGGAAGCTCGACGGTGCCGGCTGCATCGGCGCGCCGCTGCCGGGGCTGGAAATCAAGTTCGTGCCGAACGGCGAAAAATTGGAGATGCGGGTCAAGGGTGTCTCGGTGTTCCCCGGCTATCGCGATGCGCCACGTGAAACCGCCGAGGCTTTCGACGAAGAAGGCTACTACCGCATCGGCGATGCCGGCTTTCTTGCGGACCCGACGCAGCCCGCGCACGGCGTGATCTTCAACGGCCGCGTGGCGGAAGACTTCAAGCTGTCGACCGGCACCTGGGTGTCGGTGGGCACGCTGCGCGTGAAGCTGGTGTCACTGCTCGCGCCGCACGTGCAAGACGTGGTGCTGACCGGTCATGACCGCGACGAGATCGGCATGTTGGTGTTTGCCAGCCCGCAAGGCGCCGCGCTGTCGCCCGAAGCGATGGGCGCACGCATCGCCGAGGTGTTGCGTGCGCTGCGCGATGAAGGCGCGGGCTCGTCGCAATGCCCGGCCTGTGCGCTGGTGCTGGCCGAGCCGCCGAGCCTCGATGCGGGCGAGATCACCGACAAGGGCTACATCAACCAGCGCGCGGTGCTGACCCGGCGCGCGGCCGAGGTGATGCGGCTGCATGCGCGTACGGCCGGCGATGCGCAGGTGGTGCGGCTGCGCGGCTGAACCTTGGCGGCTCAGGACGGCTGTTCAAACAGGGCCAGCAAGGTGTTCTTCAACCACTGGTGCAGCGCGGAGGTCTCGTGCCGCTGGTGCCAGAACAGCTCGATGATGCGCGGCGGCGCTTCGAGCGGAACGGGCATCTTGCGCAGGCCGGTCAGCCGTGGCGGCTCGAAGCGCTCGGTCCACGGCAGCACCGCGATCAGGTCGGAGCGGCGCACCACTTCGTACGCCGCGCTGTAGTGGTTCACGGTCGCGACCAGGTTGCGTTGCAGCCCGCGGCTGTGCAGGAAGAGGTCGTAGGTCGGCGTGGTCTTGCCGACCAGGCTCACATCGACATGGCGCGCGGCAAGAAATTTCTTCAGCGGAATTTTCTGCAGGCGCGCCAGCGGATGCCCGGTGCGCATGAGGCAGACGAAGTCGGGTGACCACAGCGCCCTCGACTTGAGGAACGCCGGCCGCTGCACTTCCTCGTTGTAGACACTGATCGCGAAGTCGGCCTTGTTGTCCGCCAGCACCTTGCCGAAGTCCACCAGCGTGTTGGGAATGGCGTGGATCTGCATCGACGGCGCCGCCTTGCTCAGCCTGCTGGCCAGCCGGGGCACCACGATGCTCGACACGTAGTCGGACATGGCGATGCTCAGGCTGGCGGTGCTGCGCAGGGCATCGAAGCTCTCGACATCGAGGGTGTTGCGAATGGCATGCAGCGACTGCGAGAGCGGCTCCCACAGGTCGATGGCCCGCCGCGTCGGGTTGACGCCCGCGCCGCTGCGCACGAACAGCGGGTCGTCGAAGGTCTCGCGCAAACGCCGCAGCGCATTGCTGACGGTGGGCTGGGTCAACGACAGCTTGCGGGCCGCACGGGTGACGTTGCCTTCGGTCATGAGGGCCTCGAACACCTTCAGCAGGTTGAGGTCAGCGGTGCGATAGGTCATTCACAGCCTCTATAAACACAATCACCAGTATAAATTTGTCGTTATATCCGGTCGATCCTACGATCTGGCGCGTCGTTCATTTGCCGCGTTTGCCAAATCCGTCGTCGAAGGAAATCACATGACCATGCTGTCGGCCCGCATCGAGCGCCTGCCCTTCTCCGGCTTTCATCGCCGGCTGCTGCTGATGGGAGGACTGGGCTACACCTTCGATGCGATGGACGCGGCGGTGATCGCCTTCGTGCTGCCGGTGCTGCGCGTCGAATGGGCCCTGAGCAGCGTGCAGATCGGCGTGCTGGCCAGCGCGAACTTCATCGGCTTTTTCTTCGGTGCGCTGGCGGCCGGCTCCTTCGGCGACCTGATCGGGCGGCGCAAGGTGATGATGTCGGCGCTGGCGATCTACTGCGTGGCTTCGCTTTTCAGCGGCATGGTCAACGAATGGACGCTCTTCCTGGCGCTGCGCATCGTGGCCGGCTTCGGCGCCGGCGCCGAGAGCGCGATCATCGCGCCCTACCTGTCGGAGTTCGTGGCGCGCCGCTACCGGGGCACCTTCACGGGGGCGCTGGCGGGCTTCTTCTCGTTCGGCTTTGTTGCCGCGGCCTTGCTGGGCTACTTCATCGTGCCGGCGTTTGCCGACGGCTGGCGCATCGTCATCTTCATCACGGCCACGCCCGTGGTGCTGTTGCTGTGGTGGCGCCGGGCTTTGCCGGAATCGCCGCGCTGGCTCGAAAGCCAGGGGCGCACGCTCGAAGCGCAATCGATCATGGACGCAATGGAGTCCGACCATGTGCGGCGCGGCCTTGCGCTGCCCGCGCTCAACGCCGAGGACATCGCCGCACCCCCGCCCAGCAACAGCCGGGGCAGCCTGCTGAAGAACTACGCCACGCTGGTCTCCAGCAAGCTCATCCGCATCAGCAGCATGACGTGGTTGATGTGGCTGTCGATCACCTTCAGCTACTACTCGTTCTTCACCTGGATTCCGAGCCTGCTGATCCAGAACGGCATGACGATCACCAAGAGCTTCGGCTATTCGCTGGTGATCTACATCGCGCAGATTCCGGGCTACTTCTCGGCCGCATGGTTCAACGAACGTATCGGCCGGCAGGCCACCATCGTGAGCTACATGCTGCTGGGCGGCCTCTCGGCGCTGGGCCTGGCCTTCACGCACAGCGACAACCAGATCATGCTCGCCGGCGTGCTGCTGTCCTTCTTCATGAACGGCACGTACGCGGGCGTCTACGCCTACACGCCCGAGGTGTTTCCGACGCAGGTGCGGGCCACCGGCTCCGGCCTGGCGTCGGCCATCGGGCGCATCGGCGGCATCACCGCGCCCATTCTGGTCGGCTTCGTCTACCCGTCGCTGGGCTTCGCGGGCGTGTTCGGCATGACGACGGCGGTGTTGCTGCTGGGCGCGGCAGCCGTCACGTTCATGGGCATCCAGACGCGGGGGCGTTCGCTCGAAGACATTGCCGCCACCGAACTTTCCTAAGACCTGTCATCCATGTTGCCAACCTCTTCCCTCACCGAATCGCTCTTCGCCGTGGCACAGGCCCACGCCGACACGCAGCAGCCGCAAGCCACCTTCGATGCGATCAATGCCGCAGTGGCGGCGACCATCGGCCACCGGCTGTTCACCATCCTGGTTCATCACCGCGCGGCGCGCGAGTCGGAGCGCGTCTACACCAACATGCGCGAGGCCTATCCGGTGGGCGGGCGCAAGCCCATCACCGATTCGCCATGGATGCAGCAGGTGATGCTGCAAGGCCTGCCCTACATCGGTCGCAATGCCGACGACCTGCGCGACGTGTTCTATGACCACGAACTCATCGTGTCGCTGGGTTGCCGCAGCGTGCTGAACATTCCGCTGCGCTGGCGGGGCGAAACACTGGGCACGCTGAACATGCTGCACGAAGAAAACTGGTACGACACCGGGCACGTCGAGCTTGCGCGCGTGTTCGCGCAACTGGCCGTGCCGGCCGTGATGGCGCAACAGACCCAGGAGTCCATGGCATGACGAACACGGTACTTTTCAGGAACGCCCATCTGCTCGACCCGCTGCGCAACGAGCTGCTGGAGGGGCACGACATCCTGGTCGAACAGGGTGTGGTGCGCGAGGTCTCCGACAAGCCGCTGCACAGCAAGACGGCGCGGGTCATCGACGTGAAGGGCAAGACGGTGATGCCGGGCCTGATCGACCTGCACGTGCACGTGATCGCGGTGGAGCTGAATCTCTCGCGGCAGGTGCACATGCCCAATGTGCTCATCACGCTGCGCAGCGTGCCCATGATGCGCGGCATGCTGCGCCGCGGGTTCACCACGGTGCGCGACGCGGGCGGCGCGGGGTTCGCGTTCAAGCAGGCGATCGATGCAGGGCTGGCCCAGGGGCCGCGATTGTTCGTCTCAGGGCGCGCACTGAGCCAGACCGGCGGACACGGCGACATGCGGGCCCGTTCCGACTTCCTCGACCCGGGCGCGACCTGCTCGACCTGCGTGCGGGTGGGTGCGCTGGCGCGCGTGGTCGACGGTGTCGATGCGGTGCGCAGGGCCGTGCGCGAAGAGCTGCAGATGGGCGCGGACCAGATCAAGATCATGGCCTCCGGTGGCGTGGCGTCGCCGACCGACCCGGTGGGCGCCTTCGGCTACAGCGAGGACGAGATCCGCGCCATCGTGGAAGAGGCCCGCGGGCGCGGCACCTATGTGATGGCGCATGCCTACACCGCCGCCGCCATCGCACGGGCCGTGCGCTGCGGCGTGCGCACCATCGAGCACGGCAACCTCGTGGACGCGCCCACGGCGGCGCTGATGGCACAACTCGGCGCCTACGCGGTGCCCACGCTGGTCACCTACGACGCGCTGGCCAACGAAGGCGAGAGCTACGGCCTGCCCAAGGAAAGCGTGGCCAAGGTGGCCGACGTGCGCGAGGCCGGCCTGCGCTCGCTGGAAATCTACAAGGCGGCCGGCGTGAAGATGGGCTTCGGCTCCGACCTGCTGGGCGAATCGCAGCGGCTGCAGAGCGACGAGTTCCGCCTGCGCGCCGAAGTGCTGTCGCCCGCCGAGGCCATCGCCAGCGCCACCACGGTCGGCGCCGAGGTGCTGGGCATGTCCGACCGCCTCGGCCGGCTCGTGCCGGGCGCGCTGGCCGACATCCTGGTGGTCGACGGCAATCCTCTGCGCGATGTCGCCTGCCTGCTGGGCCAGGGCGAACGCATCCCGCTGGTCATGAAGGAAGGCGTGATCCAGTTCGACGAACTGGGGTGAAGCGCTTCGGCGCGGTCAGGGCTGCGCCAGCCACTGGCGCCACAACTGCAGCGCCTTGCCCTGGTAGCGCTGGGTCGCCACGAGCAGCGCGGCCCGCGGCTCGGGCGACATGAGTTCGGCCGGCAGCAGCGGGTCGCGGATCAGGTGCGCGATGACGGCGCGCCCCAGCAGCAGGGACTCGCGCACGGCCACTTCCAGCGGCTGGGTGCGCAGGCGCTTCTCGCTGCGTTCGAGCCCCGTCTGCAGGCGCCGGCAGTCGGCTGTCAGCGAGCGCACATCCCACAGCTTGCGCGAAGCGGCCTGCGCCGCCGCATCGAGATCGGCCAGCCGGAACACCAGCGCCTGCGCCGACAGGCCCAGCGCTTCCAGTTGCGTGCGTTCGGCTGCGAGCCCGCCCGCGAGGTTGTCGGGCCGGATGTGCAGGCCGGGCCGCAGCGCGGCGAAACCACGCAGCGTGAGCGCCAGGCCGTGGTGACGCCAGGCCGTCTTGTCGGCGCGCGGCACGCCGGCGTCGTGCACCGCGAGCCAGTCGCCCTGCCATGCGATGGCCTGCGCCTGCTTGTGCTGCCAGTCGTCGACCGCGCGCGACAAGGCCGGCCCCGCGCGGTTGAGCCGATAGCTGCCGCGCTCGCCGCGCCCGATCTTGCCGTCGCTTGCCAGGCGCGTCAGGCCCACGCGAAGCGTCGACTCGCCGATGCCCATGAGCGCGCCGGCCCGGCACAAGGCCTGCGAAGTCAGCGTGCCGCCGTGGGCCACCAGCAGGTCGAGGATCAGATCCGGCGCACTCGGAACGGCGACCGGAACATTACATATCTTGTCCATGTTTGCGTAATAGTGAAATATTTCCTACGATGACCATGAACGAATCAAGCATGTAATTTTGCCCCGAAAGGACACCCACATGGTCAGCCCTTACGTGAACTACACCGTCGACCGCACGGTCTGCACCATCACGCTGAACCGCCCCGACAAACGCAATGCGGTCGACGGCGTCGTGGCCGCCGGGCTGCGCGAGGCCTTCGAGCGCTTCGAGGCCGATGACGCATTGCGCGTTGCGGTGCTGACCGGCGCCGGCGGCCACTTCTGCGCCGGCGCCGACCTGGCCGCTGTGGGCGACCCCGCGCGCCGCAACGAACTCGACCGCGAAGGCGGCGGCAGCGGGCCGATGGGGCCGACGCGCATGGCGCTGTCCAAGCCGTTGATCGCGGCGGTGAACGGCTATGCGGTGGCAGGCGGGCTCGAACTCGCGCTGCTCGCCGATCTGCGCGTGGCCGACGACGACGCCGTGCTCGGCGTGTTCTGCCGCCGCTGGGGCGTGCCGCTGATCGACGGCGGCACGGTGCGCCTGCCGCGCATCGTGGGCATGGGCCGCGCGCTCGACATGATCCTCACGGGCCGGCCGGTCGGTGCCGCCGAGGCGCTGGCGATGGGCCTGGTCAACCGCGTCACGCCGCCCGGTGGCGCGCTCGCGGCCGCACAGGAACTGGCCCACCAGATCGCCGCATTCCCGCAGCAATGCATGCTGACCGACCGCCATTCCGCCTACGGGCAGTGGGACCTGCCGCTGGCCGAGGCCCTGCGCAGCGAAGGCGCGCAGGGCGTGCCGATCGTCTTTGCCGAAGGCGAAGCCGGTGCCGCGCGCTTCGCCGGTGGCGCCGGGCGCCACGGTGAGTTCAAGCGCTGAACCGCACACCCCATCCATAGAAACGACAGGAGACACGCCTTGCATTCCACGCCGTCCGCCGCCCCACCCGCCCGTGGCCCGACCTACCTCGACCTGATCCGCCGCGGCGCACTGCAGCACGGCCCGCGCACCGCCATCGTGTTCGGCGACAAGACGCTGACATTCACCGAAGTCGACCGCCTGAGCAGCCAGCTCGCGCATGCGCTGCACGCGGCCGGCGCGGTGCCGCACACGCGCGTGGCGCTGCTGCTCAACAACGGCCTGCACAGCGTGCCGCTGGACTTCGCCTGCGTGAAGGCCGGCATCAACCGCGTGCCGTTGAACTCGCGGCTGTCGCTGGCGGAACACGCGCGCATGCTGGCGGAAACCGGCAGCACGCACCTGGTGTTCGGCCCCGATCTCGCCGAGCGCGCAGCCGCCTTGCGCGAGGCCGTGCCCGCGCTGGTGTGCATGGGCATGGGCGCAGCCCTGGCCGGCGCCACCGACCTGCTCGCACAAGCCGCGTCGTGCCCCACCGAAGGCCCGGCCTTCACGCCTTCGCACGACGACGTGGTGCTGACGCTGTTCACCTCGGGCACCACCGGCACGCTCAAGGCGGCGCAGCACACACAGGCGTCGTATGCGGGCATCTGCCGCAACGTGCTGCTGAACCTGCTGCCCGCCACGCCCGACGACGCGATGCTGCACGCGGCTTCGCTGATCCATGCGAGCGGCGTCTTCGTGCTGCCCTTCTGGCTGCGCGGCGGCCGCACGGTCATCCTGCCGGGCTTCGAGCCGGGCCTGTTCCTGCGCACGCTGCAGGCCAAGCGCATCACCGCCATCAACCTGGTGCCGACGATGCTGCAGATGCTGTTCGAGCACCCCGACATCGCCGCCACCGACGTGCAGGCCCTGCGCTATGTGATCTACGGCGCCTCGCCCATGCCGCGCGCCGTGATCCAGCGCGCGATGGCGGCCTGGGGCCGGCACCGCTTCTGGCAGTACTACGGCCAGACCGAGGTGCCGCTGTGCCTGGCGGTGCTGCGGCCCGAAAACCACACCGACGACCTGCTCGACGCCTGCGGCCAGCCGGCACTCGACATCGAGATGCGGCTGATCGACGAAGCGGGCAACGACGTGCCACCGGGCACGCCCGGCGAGATCGCGGTGCGTGCGCCCTCTGCCGTGGCGGGCTACTACAACGCCACCGCGCTCAATGCCGAAACTTTTGTCGAAGGCGGCTGGGTGCGCACGCGCGACGTGGGCGTGTTCGACGAACGCGGCTTCCTTCACCTGAAGGACCGCACCTCGGACATGATCATCAGCGGTGGCTACAACGTCTATCCGCGCGAGGTCGAGAACGCACTGATGACGCACGCGGCCGTGCGCGAATGCGCGGTGATCGGGCTGCCGCACGAGAAGTGGGTCGAGATCGTCACCGCCGTCGTGGTGCTGCGCGCCGGCCAGCAAGTGAACGAGGCCGAGCTGATCGCGCATGTGGCGGACCAGCTCGCGTCTTACAAGAAGCCGCAGCGCGTGCTGTTCGCGCAGGAGATTCCGAAAACGGCCGTGGGCAAGCTCAACCGCAAGCAGTTGCGCGAGAGCTTGCGCGACTGACGACGTCTGTTCAGCTCCCGCGCCGCCGCAGCGCGGTGCGCAGCGCCTTTGCGAAACGCGGGTCGGCCATCGCGCCCACGTTGAAGCGCGACCAGCGCGACACCTGCGTCGAATCGACGCTGAAGATGCGCCCAGGCGCCATCACGATCTTGCGCGGCAGCAACTCGCGGGCAAAGGCCAGCGAGTCGTCCACGCCCGGCAGCGCGGCCCAGATGTAGAGCGACTGCGGGCTGCGCGCAAAGACCTCGGCGTCCACGGTGTCGAACAGCTTGAGCGCGTTGCGCGTCGCTTCACCGAGCCGGTTTTGCAGGCGGTTGAGGTGCCGCTGGTAGTGGCCTTCGCTGAGGATCACGTCGACCGTGCGCTCGCAGTACTCCGAGCTGCTCACGTGGATCAGCGCCTTCAGGTCCGCGAGGTCGCTCGCCAGGTCGGCACCGCAGGCAATGAAGCCCACGCGCAGCGCCGCCGAGAACGACTTCGAGAAGCTGCCGATGTAGATCGTGCGTTCGAGTTGGTCGAGCGCCGAGAGGCGCGGCAAGGCCGTGGGCTTGAAGTCGGCCAGCGGGTCGTTCTCGACGATCAGCAGGTCGTACTTCTGCGCCAGCTGCAGCACGCGAAACGCCTTGGCCGGCGAGATGTCGGAGCCCGTGGGGTTGTGTGCCAGCGACTGCGTGAAGAACAGGCGCGGCCGCTCGGCGATCAGCAACTGCTCCAGCACGTCGAGGTCGGGCCCGTCGGCCAGACGCGGCACGGCGAGCATCTGCGCGCCCGCGAGCTTGAGCTTGCCGAACAGCGGGTAGTAGCCGGGGTCGTCCACCAGCACCTTGCCGCCGGGCGGCACGAAGTAGCGGATGACGATGTCCATCGCCTCGTTGGCGCCATGCGTCAGCACGATCTGCCGTGGCTCGGCGCCGATGCCGAAGTCGGCGAGCTTGCGCACGAGGTGGTCGCGCAGCGGCGCATAGCCGAAGCGGCTGCCATAGCGAAACAGCGCGCCGAGCCCCGTGCGGACCACCTTCGGGTGGTACTTGTCCAGGCGCACGTCGGCCAGCCATTCGACCGGCGGAAAGCCGTCGCCCACGGCGATGGCGTCGGGCTGCGTCTTCAGTTGCTCGCGCATGAGCCACACGATGTCCATGGCGCGGCCGAGGCTGCCGGCGTCTTCTTCCGCCGGCTTGGCCGCCTGCTGTTGCGGCAGCACGAAGTAGCCAGAGCCGCGTCGCGGCTCGACCAGCCCGCGCGACACCAGCAACTCGAAGGCGGCGACGACGGTGTTCTTGGCGTAGCGGTGCAGTTGTGCGAGTTCGCGCAAGGAAGGCAGCTTGTCGCCGGCCTTGTAGGCGCCGCTGGCGATCTGGCGCGCGAGGGCATCGGCGAGCGAATCGGCAATGGTGGTCATGGGCGCCGACTGTGACACAGCGGCCCGCCCTCGCGCACCACTGTCCGCACTGTCCCGCCAAACTGTGCCTTCCGCCGGCGGTACAGCCGACCTAAATTGCCTGCTCCCGAATTCATCTTCCGAAGAGACAAGCAACGATGGTCGCCGATTCCCGCATTCCCAACTTCCGCGCACTCACGCCCGCGCAGCGCTTCGCCCACATCGCGCAGGCCGCATCGCTCAGCGACGACGAAGTGGCGCTGCTCGCGCAGCCCGGCGCGCTGAGCGTGGACCGCGCCAACGGCATGGTCGAGAACGTGATCGGCACCTTCGAGCTGCCGCTGGGCGTGGCGGGCAACTTCACCATCAACGGCCGCGACTATCTCGTGCCGATGGCGGTGGAAGAGCCCTCGGTGGTGGCCGCCGCGTCGTTCATGGCCAAGCTGGCGCGCGAAGGCGGCGGCTTCGAGGCATCGAGCACCGGGCCGCTGATGCGCGCGCAGGTGCAGGTGATCGGCATCACCGATCCGTACGGCGCGCGGCTCGCATTGCTGCGTGCGCGCGACGAGATCCTGGCCGTGGCGAACAGCCGCGACAAGGTGCTGATCGGCCTGGGCGGCGGCTGCCGCGACATCGAGGTGCATGTGTTCGGCGACACGCCGCGCGGCGCGATGGTGGTGATGCATCTGATCGTCGACGTGCGCGACGCGATGGGTGCGAACACCGTCAACACCATGGCCGAGGCGGTGTCGCCGCTGGTCGAGAAGCTCACGGGCGGCACGGTGCGGCTGCGCATCCTGTCGAACCTGGCCGACCTGCGGCTGGCGCGTGCGCGCGTGCGCCTTGCGCCCGCGGTGCTGGCCACGCGCGAGCGCAGCGGCGAAGAAGTGGTCGAGGGCGTGATCGATGCGTACACCTTCGCGGCCATCGACCCCTACCGCGCGGCCACGCACAACAAGGGCATCATGAATGGCGTCGATCCGGTGATCGTCGCGACCGGCAACGACTGGCGCGCGGTGGAAGCCGGCGCACATGCCTACGCCTGCCGCAGCGGGCGCTACACCTCGCTGACCACCTGGGAGAAGGACGCCACGGGCGCGCTGGTCGGCACCATCGAGATGCCGATGCCGGTGGGCCTGGTCGGCGGTGCGACCAAGACGCACCCGCTCGCACGGCTCGCACTGAAGATCCTCGACGTGAAGTCGGCGCAGGAGCTGGGCGAAGTCGCGGTGGCCGTGGGCCTCGCGCAGAACCTCGGCGCCTTGCGCGCGCTCGCCACCGAAGGCATCCAGCGCGGCCACATGGCGCTGCATGCCCGCAACATCGCGCTGGTCGCGGGCGCCACCGGGGACGAGATCGACGGCATCGCCAGGCAGATGGCGGCCGAGCACGACGTGCGCACCGACCGCGCGGTGGCGCTGCTCGAAGCGCTGCGCAAGAAGTAGGCAAGCAGAAGGCGGGAGAGCCCCGCACAACGGACCGCGGCCGATACCGCGGCGGCCACGCAGGTGGCCGTCACATAACCACCGACGGAGACAAAGACCAATGAACGCAGACAGTGCAACGCCCGCCCGCTGGCGGCTGGTGGAGATATGGGGCGACACCGCCGACCTGGGACACCTCGCGTGGTCCATCGTCATCGGTGTCGCGGTGAGCCTCACGGGTTACCTCGTGGCGAGCCGCGTGCTCGCAAGCGCCGTGAGCACGCCCGAGCTGGCGCGCGCCTACGCCATGCTCGCGGGCCTCGGTGGCTGCGTGGTGTCGGGCCTGATCTGCGCGAAGCTCTTCGTGCCCAAGCGTGAAGTCGTCGAAGGCACAGCGGCCGATCCGCGCTGGCGCGAAGAAGTGCTGGCCGAACTGGCTGGCGAGCACAGCGACCTCGGTTCGGTGGACGACCTGCCGCCGTCGGTGGTGCGCGAGATGAAGGAGCTGGAAATCTACGACCTGTTCGCGTCGTACAAGCCCCGCGCCCGCAGCACTGAAGGAGCCGCACCGTGATCGATGCCGCCCTGTTCAACCAGATCCTCGTCGCCACCGGCATGGGCCTCGTGGGCGCCATCGTGTTCGCGGCCATCGGCCTCGTCTCGGGCACCGACGAAACAACCACGCTCGCGCCGCTCACGCTGCTGGTGGTGCTGCTGGGCGTGCCGCCCGAAGGCGTGTTCACCTTTTTCCTGGCGGCGGCCGTGGCCAAGCACATGACGCATGCGGTGCCCACCGCGCTGCTGGGCATTCCGGGCGACACCATGGCCACGCCGCTGCTGCAGGATGCGAACGTGCTGCGCAACCTGGGCGTGCCGCACATCGCGCTGCGCAAGATGGTGTCGGGCGCGATCATCGCGGCCTTCATCGCGGTGCCGCTGGCCGTGCTGTTCGCGGTGCTGCTGGCGCCTTATGGCGCAGCCATCACCAAGGCGGCGCCGTGGATCTTCGTGGTGGCGGCCGTGGCCATTGCGTACTTCTCCAGCGGACGCTGGGCCTCGGTGGCCACGCTGGTGCCGTTCGTGATGGTGATCGTGGCGCTGCAGGCACTCACCGGCAAGTACGGCGTGAAGCTCAGCATCAGCTACTTCCTGGGCATTGCCATCGGGCCGCTGGTGGCCGACCTGTTCTCGGTGATTTCGCCCGCGGCGCGTGCACGGATGAAGCGCGACAAGGTCCGCACCTTCTCGCTCGCACCCGACGTGAAGGGCTGGACGGGCTACTTCCCGAACCCGTTCAAGGTGCTCGACCGCACGCAGGTGAAGTGGACCTTTGCAACGGCCGCGATTTCCAGCGCCACCTTCGTGTTCAGCCCGGTCGCGATGACGGTGGTGCTGGGCGAGCTGGTCGGCTCGCGCATCAAGCATGCGTACCACCGCCTCACCACCACGCTGGCCGCGCGCAACGGCGTGACCGAGGCGACCTACATCGCCGAGGCGCTGATTCCGCTGATTGCCATCGGCCTGCCGCTGAGCCCGGTGGCGGCCGGCCCGGCCGCGCCGCTGTTCAATGCGCCGCCGGTCTACACCATCGACACCGCCACCGGCCAGACCCACAACCTGCACAACCTGCTGAACCACTGGGAGTTCCTGGGCTACGGCATGCTGGCGGTGGTGCTTGCAGCGCTGGTGGCCTATCCGTTCACGATGAACTTCGCGCGCCGCGCGGCGCTGTTCGTCTCGCGCAAGGTGAGCCACGAGGCGATCATCGCGACCTTCGTCGGGCTGATCGTGGTGATCAGCGTGTGGGAAGGCCAATTGCTCGGGCTGCTGGTGATCTTGACGATGGGCCTGCTCGGCGGCTTGCTGTCGCGTGCCATCGGCTTCAACACCGGCGTGCAGTTCATGGGCTACTACACGGCGGTGCTGACTGTGCCTGCTGTGATCAAGGCTTTTTCGTAGTCGTACGTCTCGTTCGGAGGTGCTGCTGTTCAGGGCGTTGCTCACGCCGACACGGTGCTCTTTTTCGCGAATGTCCCCCGCTTCGCTCCTCCTTTATTTCGCGAAAAAAAGCCCCGTCTCGACGTGAGCGCTCAGAGCAGTCGTTGATCGCGGGATCACCAGCAGCGTGCCCAGTGCGAATGACGCCAGGTGCTCCCCGCAGCGAAATAAAGGAAGAGCGAAGCGGGGGACATTCGCACAGGGGAGCACCTGGCGTCATTCGCACTCGCCCTGAACCTATCGGCGAGCGGCCGGCGAGGCCGAGCCGGCCTGAGCCGCGTTCAGCGCGCGGAGGCTGGCGCCGTGCGCTGCTTCCTGGGCGCCGGCTTCTCGGGCTTGCCGCCACCGAACAACTTTTCCACCTGCTGCCCCACGCGCGCGCCGATGGCGGTGCCCACGCCCGGCAGCACCGCGCTGCCGATGGCCGCGCCCGTGAGCGCGGCGCCGGTCAACGACAGCTCGGGGTCGCTCACCGTGCCGCCGATCTTGAGCGGCACGCCGACCACGCCGTCGACGAGGTCGACCGCCACCTCGCCATCCAGCTTGCGGTTGAACAGGCGCAGGTTGCCGCTCGCGGACAGCACGCCGGAGCGCGCCTTGAGGTTGCTGTACTGCATCACCACGCCGTCGGCGGTGCCCTGGGTGTCGAGCGTGCCGGTGAGTTCGTCCAGCGCCGTGCGGCCGCCGCGGCTGATGCCGGCGGTGGTCACGGCCTTGGCGATGTCCAACTTCGTGAGCGTGGCGGGCTGGACCGAGAAGGTGGTGCGGGTGTGCAGGCTGCGCACCAGCGCCCCCACCTCGTCGGCCTCGGCCACCAGCGTGGAGCGGCCCGAGACCTTGCCGGCCAGCGCGCTGCGGCGGTCGAAGGCCTGCAGCAGGCCTTCGATGTCGACCTGCCGGGGTTCGAGTTCGGCCGACACGCGCAGCTTGCCGTCGGCCAGCGTCTCGAAGCGCATGACGCCGTTTCCGGTGCCGCCGCCTGCATCGATGCGGGTGCGCCAACGGTCCTGCCCGGCCTCGCGGTCCAGCCGCAGGCGCACCGGTGGCGACACGCCGGCGCGCTCGACGCGGGCCTGGCGCGGGCGCCATTCAGGGTCGAAGGTGATTTCGCCGTCGTAGGCCAGCGCGATGTCGCGCCGGTCGATCCAGACCACGTCGCGCCAGCGCAGCAGTTCCACGGGGATGGGTGCCAGCGTCCACGGCGTGGGCAGCGCGACGACATTGCTGCCCTCGGCCGGCTTGGGGCCCTTGCCCCGGAATGCTTGCACCGAGGCGCGCGGCAGCACCAGGCTGTCGACCTCGACTTCATCGACGGCAATGACGCGGTGCAGCAGCGGCCCGAGCTTCAGTTGCAGGCTGACCTGGCGCAAGGTAATGGGGCGGGCCTGGTCGGTGGCGATGTCGGTCAGCACCAGCGCAGGCGCCGGCAACAGCGACCAGCGGGCGCCGCCGACCTTCAGGGCAACGCCGAAGCGCTTCTCGAAAGCAGCGGAAATCTGCGCGGCCACCTCGGCGTCGGTGGGCAGCTTCGCGCGCACGACCAGCACCAGCACGCCAACCCCCAGCAGCAGCACGGCGGCGGTGCCGATGAGCCAATGTCGGAGGGGGCGCTTCATCGATCCAAGTTAACACGCAAAGGCGACTGCCAATGTCAGCCGCCGTCGCTATAGTTTCCCCACACCCTGTACCGGAGAGAACCGAATGCGTATCTGGAAAAAAGAAATCACCGTCGAAGAACTGACCCGCAACCACGTCGGCACCGCCGTCGCCACGCTGGGCATGGAGTTTCTGGAGGTGGGCGACGACTTCATCCGCGCCCGCGTGCCGGTCGACGAGCGCACCCGCCAGCCCTACGGCATCCTGCACGGCGGTGTGTCGGTGGTGCTGGCCGAAACGCTGGGCTCCTGCGGCGCCCACTACTCGGCGCCCGAAGGCGACCGCGCCGTGGGCCTGGACATCAACGCCAACCACATCCGCTCGGTCACCAGCGGCTGGGTCATCGGCACGGCGCGGCCGGTGCACCGCGGCCGCAGCACGCAGGTCTGGCAGATCGACCTGACGAACGAAGCTGGCGAGCTGACCTGCGTGTCGCGCATCACGATGGCGGTGCTGCAGCCGCGCTGAGGCGGCGGTCTCTTCTTTCTTATTGGCGGGGACAACTGTTCAGGCGCTGCACCTGCCTGACCATACGTTCGGTGTTCTCGGCGAGGCAGGTGTTGCGCGCCGTGGGCTCCATGGAGCCACCGCCCCATTCCCGGGCGGCACTCTTCGTGCAAGTCCGGTCGCGGGCCGCCTTCCAGCGTTCGACCTTGGCGTCGATCGCGCCCTTGCACCCGGGGCGTCCGCGCACCTTGTCCGCCATCACGCGATCGAGCTTCAGTTCAGCCGCCACGACATCGCGGTAGGCGCAGAAGTACATGTTCTGCTGGTTGGCCGCGCAATCCGCGGTCAGGTGGCGCAGTTCGTCCTCGGAAAGCTGGCTGCGCCGGGACAAGGCGGACAGGACTTCCTGGGCCGAAGGCGTCTGTTCTGACTGGGAGAAGGCCTGTGCATGCGCCGTCGCGCAGATGCCCAGGGAGACGAGGATTGCCGCGATCAAGCCCGCCGTATTCACAGTGCACGCCTTGTTGGATGTGGTGATGCCAAAAGAATAGAGGCCACCGACCAGGCCCCGCCTCCCAATCCATCACGGTCTGGCCGCAAATCAATGCGGTGCATGCGGATGTTCAGCACGAAGCGCTTCGACCACAATCACGCCCCGGGAGAGCCAGGGTGCGCTGGGACAAGCGCAGGCGATTCGACGGCAACCACCAATCAACACCCCCTCAAGAGGAGCAAGAAGAATGTTCAACTGGACTGAAAGACCGGCGTCCGCGCTGGCCAACGGCGCGGTCATCGCGCCCGACGAGCGGCTGCCCTGGCTGCAGACCGGCGCGATGGGCGTGCAGCACGTCATCGCGATGTTCGGCGCCACGGTGCTGGCGCCGATCCTGATGGGCTTCAGCCCCAACATCGCGATCCTGATGAGCGGCATCGGCACGCTGATCTTCTACTTCATCACCGGCGGCAAGGTGCCCAGCTACCTGGGTTCGAGCTTCGCCTTCATCGGCGTGGTGATCGCGGCCAGCGGCTACGCGGGCAAGGGCCCGAACGCCAACATCGCGGTGGCGCTGGGCGGGATCATCGCCTGCGGGGTGGTCTACATCCTGATCGGCGCCCTCGTGCAGGCCATCGGCACGGGGTGGATCGAGCGCTTCATGCCACCGGTGGTCACGGGCGCGGTGGTGGCCGTGATCGGGCTCAACCTGGCGAGCGTGCCGATCAAGAACATGGCGGCCAGCAATTTCGAGTCGTGGATGCAGGCCGTGACCTTCCTGTGCGTGGGCCTGGTGGCGGTGTTCGCGCGCGGCATGCTGCAGCGCCTGCTGATCCTGGCCGGGCTGATCCTGGCCACGGTGGTCTACGCGGTGCTGACCAACGGCCTGGGCTGGGGCAAGCCGGTGGACCTGAGCGGCATCGCCAACGCGGCCTGGGTCGGCATGCCGACCTTCACCGCACCGGTGTTCACCACCAACGCGATGCTGCTGATCGCCCCGGTGGCGATCATCCTGGTGGCGGAAAACCTGGGCCACCTGAAGGCGGTGACGGCCATGACGGGCCGCAACCTCGATGCGTACATGGGCCGCGCGTTCATCGGCGACGGCATCGCCACGGTGGTGAGCGGCGCTGCGGGCGGCACGGGCGTGACGACCTACGCCGAGAACATCGGCGTGATGGCGGCCACGCGCATCTACTCGACGGCGGTGTTCGTGGTGGCGGCCGTCATTGCGCTGGTGCTGGGCTTCAGCCCCAAGTTCGGCGCGCTGATCCAGGCGATTCCGCTGCCGGTGATGGGCGGCGTGAGCATCGTGGTGTTCGGCCTGATCGCCATTGCCGGCGCCAAGATCTGGGTCGACAACAAGGTCGACTTCTCGCAGAACAAGAACCTGATCGTGGCCGCGATCACGCTGATCATCGGCACGGGCGACTTCACGCTGAAGTTCGGCGACTTCGCGCTGGGTGGCATCGGAACCGCCACTTTCGGGGCGATCATCCTCTACGCGCTGTTGGGCAAATCGCGCAACGCCTGACCCCCGGGAAAGTGAAACGTGGTGCAAGAAGTGTTGTGCGAGGGGCTTCAAAGAGCGGCCGGTCACCGGCCGGAAGCCCGCGCCCGTTAGACTCCAACGCTTTTCGCACCGACGTTTTCCAATGGCCGATGTCTCCGCCGCGCGCACCAAGGCGGTTTTCGAATTCAAGAGCGCCACGCTGCCGCTGATTGCAGTGATCCTCAAGACGGCCGATCTGGACGTGCTGGCCGAGGCGCTCGACGCCCAGCTGGCCGACTCGCCCGACTTCTTCGAGCAGGAGCCGGTGGTGATCGACCTCTCGCTGCTGCAGGCCCAGGAAGGAGACGACGGCGCCACCGCCGAGATCGACTTCGCCGCCCTGCGCAGCCTGCTGGCGCGCCACCAGACCCAGCCCATTGCGGTGCGCGGCGGCAATACCGCCCAGAACGCCGCGGCCCGTGCCGCCGGCCTCTCGCTGGCAGCCATGCCCTCGGCGCCTGCGCCGAGGTCTCCGGCCCCACCCGCCGAGGCCCCGGCCGCGTCGGAAGCACCGCAGATCGTGCGCGAAGTGCCGGTGCCGGCCAACGGCACGCTGCTGATCGACAAGCCGCTGCGCTCGGGCCAGCAGGTCTACGCCCGTGGCGGCGACGTGGTGGTGACGGCCGTGGTCAGCTTCGGCGCCGAGGTCATTGCCGACGGCAACGTGCACGTGTACGCGCCCTTGCGTGGCAAGGCGATTGCCGGCGCGCGCGGCAACACCGAGGCGCGGATCTTCTCGACCTGCATGGAAGCGCAGCTGGTGGCCATCGCCGGCATCTACCGGACCAACGAAGTGCCGCTGCCCGACGCGGTGCTGGGCAAGTCGGCCCAGGTGCGGCTGGACGGCAAGAAAATTGCGATCGACGCGATTCCCTGACCCGGCTCACCGGCTCACGGAACGCGGCGACCCTGACAACCAACAACTGAATCGAAACAAGAAGGAATGGCCATGGCCAAAATTGTGGTGGTGACTTCGGGCAAGGGCGGCGTCGGCAAGACGACCACGAGCGCCAGCTTTGCATCGGGCCTGGCGCTCGCGGGCAAGAAGACGGCCGTGATCGACTTCGACGTGGGCCTGCGCAACCTCGACCTGATCATGGGATGCGAACGCCGCGTGGTGTACGACCTGATCAACGTCATTCAAGGCGAAGCCAACCTGAGCCAGGCGCTCATCAAGGACAAGCAGTGCGACAACCTGTTCGTGCTGGCCGCCTCGCAGACGCGCGACAAGGAAGCCCTGACGCAGGAAGGCGTCGAGAAGATCCTGACCGACCTGGCCGCGATGGACTTCGAATACATCATCTGCGACTCGCCCGCGGGCATCGAGACCGGCGCCATGATGGCGATGTACTTCGCCGACGAAGCGCTGGTGGTGACCAACCCCGAAGTCTCTTCGGTGCGCGACTCGGACCGCATCCTGGGCATGCTCAGCAGCAAGACCAAGCGTGCCAAGGACGGCGGCGACCCGATCAAGGAACACCTGCTGATCACCCGCTACAACCCGAACCGGGTGGCAGGGGGGCAGATGCTCTCGCTGGAAGACATCCAGGACATCCTGCGCATCAAGCTGATCGGCGTGATTCCCGAGTCGGAAAGCGTGCTGCATGCCTCCAACCAGGGCGTGCCGGCGATCCACGACAAGGACACCGACGTGGCGCAGGCCTACAGCGACGTGGTGGCGCGCTTTCTGGGTGAAGACAAGCCGATGCGCTTCGTCGACGCCGAGAAGCCGGGCTTCTTCAAGCGGATTTTCGGAGGCAAGTAGGCATGTCGTTTCTCTCGTTCCTGCTCGGCGAGAAGAAGAAGACTGCAAGCGTCGCAAAAGAGCGCCTGCAGATCATCCTCGCGCACGAGCGCTCCAGCCTCAGCGGCAAAAAGCGCCCCGACTATCTGCCCGAACTCCAGCGTGAGCTGGTGGCGGTGATTTCCAAGTACGTGTCGATCAACGCGAACGACATCAAGGTTCACCTGGAAACCCAGGACAACCTCGAAGTGCTCGACATCAAGATCGAGCTGCCCGACCCGGCCCCTACGCCGGCGCGCTGAGAGGGAAGAAGCGAAAGCGCACCGACGGGTCCTGCCGGACCCGCTCGGCCAGCGCGCGCTCCCACGCCAGGTAGTCGGCCCAGGCCGCGTCGCGGCGCGGACCGAACACCCGCATCACCGAGCCCCAGTCGTCGTCGAAGGGGGTCAGGAGCTGGGCCGGCACGAAGGCGGTCGTCAGCGGTCGTCCTGAAGCCTTCCAGCCCTGCGTTCCGTCCTGGAGCCAGGTGAACACCGCCCCCGAACCCGGCCAGCGCTGGTGCGCATCGCGCGCCACGCGGGACGCGGCCTCGCCATCCGGCGAGGTGAAGACCAACGTACGGCCGGCCGCGGCATGCGCGGCCAGGGGCGCGAGCGAGGCCGGCAGCATGTAGAGCGCGCCGGGCAGATGGCCGCGTTCGTAGTCGAGGCTGGGGCCGACGTCGATCACCGTGACCGCACCGTTTTTGCGCAACTGGGCGAGGCCGGCGTGGTCGAGCGACTGGGGCGCCTCTTTCACGGTGCCGGATGTTGCGGGCGACGCCTGTTCCGGCAGGAACTCGCCGTCGTAGATATGCACCTCGGCCTGGTTGAGCTGCGTGAGCCAGAAGCTGGTGACGGCCGCGCGCAGCCGGTGGGCCGGATCATCGAGCAGCACGATGCGCGCGCCGCGCGTGCCGATGAGGTTCTCGAAATGCATCAGCAACTGGCCGCCGGGCACCTGCTGCACCGCCGTGCCCGCCAGGGCCGGATCGGCGGTGGGCCGCACGTCGAAGACGTAGAGCGTGCGCGCGTCGTCGGTGCGCCAGCGTGCGAGCTGGTCGGCGCCTGCCACTGGCAGGGCGAAGCGTTCGATGAGGTCGTCGGCGATGCGGCGCAGCACATGCGGCGACTCGGGCGGAAGCTCGTCGTCGGGCGCGGCGTTCTGGACGGTCGGCGCACCTTGCAGGCCCCAGGCCATGACGCCGTCCTCGACGAACACTGCGTCGGGCGCATGGCCCAGCAGGCGCAGCGTGGTCGCGCCGATGATGCCGCGCGTGCGGCTGAAGCAGTTGATGGCCCACACGTGGGCCGTATCGCGCGGCTCGAAGTGGCGCAGTGCCAGCTCGGTGCCGGCGTGGTTGCGCGCGCCGGGCAGCGACAGGAACTCGAACTCCGCACGCGGCCGTGCGTCGACCAGCGTGGTCGGCAGGCCTTCGCGCTGGCGAGCCCGCAGCGACTCGACGGGCAAGGCCGGCGTGCCGTAGTGCAGCCGGGCGCGGTCGCCAAAGGCCTTGACCAGCGTGCCGTAGCCGTCGATGGCGGGCAGGCCCTCGGTCACCCAGCGCTGCAGGCCGCCGTCGAGTGTGCGCACGTCGGTGTAGCCGATGCGCGCGAGCAGGGCTGCGGCAGCTTGCGCGGCGCCGTCGGGCGCGTTGTAGTCGTCGTAGAGCACCACGGGCGTGGAACGGCGGGGCACCAGTGCGCCGATCTGCAGTTCGAGGCCGCTGAACGGTGCGTTGCGCGCGAGGTTGGGGTGGCGTTGCACGAACCAACGGGTTTCGCGCACGTCTAGCAGGGCCAGCTCTGCGGTGGGTTCGGCCAGCAGGAGGGTCTGCAGTTCGGCGGGGGTCATGGCCTTCTTCTGGGTCCAGCTCATTTCGGTTTTTTACTACGTTGGGGCGCGGTGTGTTGCGGAGCTTTTGTTTTGAGCGCTTGCTGTTCGGGGCGTGTGCGAATGACACCGGGAGCTCCCCTCCGCGAATGTCCCCCGCTTCGCTCCTCCTTTATTTCGCTGCGGGGAGCACCCGGTGTCATTCGCACAGGGGCACGCTGCTGGTGATCGCCGATCAACGACTGCTCTGTCCAACGCTCACGTCGATACGGGGCTCTTTTTAGCTAAATAAAGGAGGAGCGAAGCGGGGGACATTCGCGAAAAAGAGCACCGTGTCGGCGTGAGCGACGCCCTGAACAGCAGCGCCCCAAAACAACGCAACGAACACCAAAGCAAGATCTCGTCCCGGCGTCAGTTGGGCTGGATCCCCGCCTGCTTCACGACAGCCGTCCACTTGACGGTCTCGGACTGGATGAAGCGGCCGAACTCCTCGGGCGTGTTGCCCACGGTGAATGCGCCGATGTCGTCATAGCGCCTCTTGAAATCGGCCGACTGCACGATGTCGCGCAACTCGCGCGACAGCCGCTGCACCAATGGCGCCGGCGTGCCGCTGCGCACCACCACGCCGTACCAGGACGTGACCTCGAAATCGGGCAGGCCCGCTTCGGCGGTCGTCGGCACGTCGGGCAGCCACGGCGCGCGCGTCTTGTACGCCACGGCCAGCGGCTTGAGCGTGCCGGCCTTCACGAAAGGAATCGCGGTGATCACCTCATTGAAGATGAACTGCGTCTGTCCGCCCAGCAGGTCGTTGATGGCCGGCGCGCTGCCCTGGTAAGGAATGGCGGTGAAGTCGGCGCCGGTCTGCGCCTTCAACAGCTCGCCCGCGAGGTGCGAGTACGCGCCCACGCTGATGCCGTAGTTGACCTTGCCGGGATGCTTCTTCGAATAGTCGATCAGCTCGCGCGGCGTGCCCACAGGCAGCTTCGGATTGACCAGCAGCACCTGCGGCGTCTGCACCAACAGCGAGACCGGCGTGAAGTCGCGCGCGAGGTCGTAGGTCAGTTGCTTGAAGAGCGCGGGCTGCACCGTGAGGTTGGACGCGGGCGCGAGCAGCAGCGTGTAGCCGTCGGCCGGCTGGCGCGCCACGTAGTCGAAGCCGATGTTGCCGGCTGCGCCGCTGCGGTTTTCGACCACCACGGCCTGCTTGAGCCGCTGCTGAAGCTGCTCGGCGACCTCGCGCGCGATCTTGTCGGCGATGCCGCCGGCCGGATAGGGAACGACGACGCGGATGGTCTTTGTCGGGTAGTCGTCCACGGTGGCGGCGTGGGTCGGCGTGAAGGTCAACAGCGCGGATGACGACAACGCCCCCAGCAAAACGGCAAGACGGGACAGGGAGGGTTTCATAAAGCAGACGCGAAGACGGACGGAAGCGGCAGGGACGCAGCAAAGCCGTGCAGCGTAGGCCGCGCAGGCCCCGGGCGGAACGAAGTTTCACGACCTTGCTTATGCGAAATGCGCGCATGCGAACAGGTTCTTCATACCTAGGATCGCAGTCCTTCGCACCATGACCTCGATCGCCGAACCGTCGCCCGCGCCAACGCGCGCCCCCATCGCTAAGCGCCAGCACTGGTGGTGGCACTACGAAGCGCCCACGCTGCTGCTGGCCGTCGCGCTGTACGGTGCGTGGGCCGCGCTGCTGTGGTGGCACACGGTCTTGCCGGGCTGGGCGTTGTTCGTGCTCGGCGGTTTTCTTGCGCAACTGCACTTCTCGCTGCAGCACGAGAGCATCCATGCGATGCGCCATCTGCCGAAGTGGTTGCGCCATGCCGTCGTGTGGCCGCCGCTCAACCTGTGGCTGCCGTACCCGTTCTACAACCGGGGCCACAGCTCGCACCACGTCAACTTCCACCTGACGCATCCCGAGCGCGACACGGAAAGCGCCTACCACTCGGCGCCCGCGTGGGCCGGCTACGGGCCGGTGTGGAGGTGGATCTACATGGCGAACCAGACGATCGCGTTCCGCGTGGTGCTGGGGCCGTTCCTGCGGCTGTGGAAGCTGGTGCGCTTCGAGCTGGGGCAGGTGTTCGCGGGCGACTTCTCGCGCCTGCCGACTTGGGGCTGGCATGCGCTGAGCGTGGCGCCGGTGCTGTACTACGTGACCGAGGTCTGCAGCATGAGCGTTGGCGAGTACCTGCTGTACTTCGTCTACCCCGGGATGATGCTGGGCTCGCTGCGCACCTTCACCGAGCATCGGTGGGCAGACACGCCGCACGAGCGCGTGGCCATCGTCGAATCGAACCTCGTCTTCGGGCTGCTCTACCTCTTCAACAACCTGCACCATGTGCATCACCGCGCGCCGACGATGCCCTGGTACGAGATCCCGGTGTACTTCCGCCGTCATCGTGCGGCGGTGCTGGAAGCGAACGGCCATTTCTACTACCGGGGGTACGGGCAGATCGTGTGGAGGCACCTGTTCAGGCCGGTGTTCACGCCGGTTCATCCGACGTGGTAGCGGGCAGCAGACGCTGAGCTATGCCAGCGTCATCAGGAAACGCGTCACCTCGTCGAGCACCGCTGCTTCCTTGAGGATGCGGCGATGACCCCAGCCCTGCGTGGCCACGAGGCGTGCGTTGACGATGGCATTGCGGTAGGCCTCTGCATCTGCGAAGCGGTTCACGCGGTCGTCCCGGTCATGCACGATCAGCGTCGGCTGTGCGATGCGCGGGCCCACGAAGGTGGGCTCGAACTGCGGCATGAGCACGCCTTCGCGCGCCTCGAACATCCACTGCATTGCGGCCCGCGTGCATTCACTGAGGCCGAACGCATGCGCGAAGTAGCGCGTGTATTCGCGCGGCGACGCGGGCGGTGCAAGCAGCACGATGCGCTCCGCGGGGAGCCCGCGCCCGGCGGCATAGGCCAGGGCGTTGGCGCCCAGTGAATGCGCCACCACTGCACGCAGGGCGTGCCCATCGTTCGTGAGCCGCGCCGCGACGTAGTCGATAGCGCGCGCGAACTGTGCGCCGTTGGTCACGGTGCCCGCGCTGCGGCCGTGGGCCGGCAGTTCGAGCAGCACGGGCCGCAGGCCGGCAGCAGCCAGCACCTGGGCGAGCGGCAGCATCTGGCCCGCGTGGCCGCCCCAGCCGTGCACCAGCAGCACGACAGGCGCTGATTCCGCGGCCGAGTCCTGTGCCGCGAGGTGGTAAATGCCCAGGCTCGCGTCCTCGAAGGACCAGGCTTCGTGTCGCCAGTCGGTGCCGGGGTGTTGGCCGCGATAGAGCCACTTGGGTGGCAGCGGCGTGCCGAACACGCGGTAGGCGGCGCGAACGCCCAGCGCGGGCCAGAGGCGCTGCGAGGCACCCAGGCCGAAGCGCATCGCACGCATCAGCCGGCTGGCGCCGTAGTAGTTGACGGGGGTGGCCTTCGAGGTGGCGGAAGTGCTTGTCATGAGGTGGTCCTTGGGTATCCGTTTTTCACCACGCTATTGCGTGGCTTGCGGCGTATGAAACGGGCGCCGATCCGTGGGGCATTTGGGTGCTTGGGTTCGGGGGCATTCAGGGCGTGTACGAATGACACCGGGTGCTCCCCTCCGCGAATGTCCCCCGCTTCGCTCCTCCTTTATTTCGCTGCGGGGAGCACCCGGTGTCATTCGCACATGGACACGCTGCTGGTGTGCAGCCGATCAACGACCGCTCTGTCCAACGCTCGCGCCGATACGGGGCTCTTTTTAGCTAAATAAAGGAGGAGCGAAGCGGGGGACATTCGCGAAAAAGAGCACCGTGTCGGCGGGAGCTCGCCCTGAACAGCAGCGCTCAAAGCACAAAAGCCGACGAACAGAACCGGGGCTTCATTCCTAGTACCAGACCCAGTCGCGGTTGCTGCGAGGCAAGCTGCGCAAAGTGTCGCAAACGGCTCGGGCGCCGACGACGGCCGCGTAGGCAGCGAGAAAGAGGGCAATGATCAGCATGGCGCTTCTCCTGTTTATCGCACGACTGTGCGAAATTATGACAAATGGGAACGCGGGGAATCCGCCTGCTCCGTGAATCAGGCGAGGTAGCTGGAAAGAAGCCGCTGCCAGGTCTGCGTGGCGCGGTCGGCCGCCTGCGGGTCGCGCAGGAAGCGCGCGTCGTGCAGCTGGGTCATCATCACGCCGTTCATTTCGCTGACCAGTTGCGCGGGGTCGGTGTCGGCCTTCAGTTCGCCGGTTTCCACCGCGAGCAACACTGTGCGGCGCAGTGCGGCGCGCCAGCGCGTGATCTCGTCGAACAGCACGTCGCGCAACTCGCCTTCGCGGTCGTCGAACTCGAAGGCACCGGCCATGTAGAGGCATCCGGTGTACATCTCCACATCTCGCGTGCGGGCGATCCAGCGCGCCACGATGTCGTTGAGGCGGGGCAGGCCCTTGGGCTTTTGCATGGCGGGCACGAACACATCGGCCAGGAAACCACGGCCGTACTCCTCGATGACAGCCTTCTGCAGCGCCTCGCGTGAGCCCACGCGGGAAAACACGCCGCTCTTGGACAGCCCGAGCCGGCTCGCGACCGCTTGCAGCGTGATCGCCTCCAGCCCTTCGGCCAGCGCAAGGTTCATCGCCGCACCGACGATGGCGGTGCGGGTGAGTTCGCTTTTTTGGGTCTTGGCGTCCATGCGGCGAACTTTAGCACGGACGTGCGAAATTACAAGAGACCTACCGACAAAGGCTCTAAAGATGTTTTGCTCATGTGAAACCAACAAACGCATCGTTCCCCGAATAAGCACTTGTACGGAGAATCGCCCGTCGGCTCCGCTCCGGGGCCCCGACCCTTTCGCGCCAGATGAACTTTCAACAACTGCGCTCGGTACGCGAGGCCGTTCGTTGCGGCTTCAACCTGACCGAAGTCGCGCACACCCTTCACACCTCCCAGCCCGGCGTGAGCCGGCAGATCCGCGAACTCGAAGAGGAACTCGGCATCGAGCTCTTCGTGCGCGCCGGCAAGCGGCTGACCGGCCTCACAGAGCCGGGTGGCCATGTGCTGCCGATCATCGAGCGCATGCTCATGGAGAGCAGCAACCTGCGGCACGCCGGACAGGAGTTCGTCGCGCAGCAGAGCGGCCTGCTTTCGGTGGCGGCCACCCATTCGCAGGCACGCTACGCGATGCCGGTGGCGGTGCAGGAATTCCGCACGCAGTTTCCGAACGTGAAACTGCACCTGCACCAAGGCTCGCCCAAGCAGATCGCGCAGATGCTGCTCGACGGCGAGGCCGACGTGGGCATTGCCACCGAAGCATTGGGCGACTACCCGCAACTGGTCGCCCTGCCCTGCTACCGCTGGACGCATTCGGTGATCGTGCCGCCGGAGCATCCGCTGCTCGATGCACCGCTCACGCTCGATGCGCTCACACGCTATCCGCTGATTACCTACGACACCGGCTTCACCGGCCGTTCGCGCATCGATGAGGCCTTCGAGCAGCGCGGGCTGCAGCCCAACATCGTGCTCGCCGCAATGGATGCCGACGTGATCAAGACCTACGTGCAGTTGGGCCTGGGCGTGGGCATCGTGGCCGGTGTGGCCTATGAAGCGGAGCGCGACACGCAACTGCGTGCGCTCGACGCGGGGCGCCTGTTCGGCATCAACCTCACCAAGCTCGCGGTGCGGCGCGGCACCTACCTGCGCAAGTACGTCTATGCGTTCATCGAGTCGTTCGCACCCACGTTGACGCGTGCGGTTGTGGAGAAGGCTTTGGGCGATGAGGCAAGGGCATCGCACTACGAAATCTAGGGGCTGTCCAGCGGCTGTTGCGTGGCGTGTACTACGGACGACAAAGAGGTTAAAAAAGAAGAATGCGCCTTCACACAAGGGGCGTACATTCGGGTTAATTCCCTGGCTTCCTGGAAACGGATCAGCAATGGCATCGACCCCGCAGCAGCAGCAACAGCAAACAAGGGCCGCCCTCAAGGCCGCCGATGCAGCGGAACGGCGCGAGCGGTTGAGACGGGCTTTGCCCGCCACGGTGGAGCTTCTGCAAAGCCGCCAGGCCGACCGCATCGACGACAGCGACATCGACGCGTATGTGAGCCTTAACTGGCTCGAATGGCACGGCGGTGGCCTTCGGCTGACCATCACCGGGCGCAATGTGTGCGCCCAGTCCGTGCCCACCGCACTGGCCTGAAGGCCACCTTCCCCCCCAAAGAAAAGCCGCCACAGTGACCTGCGGCGGCTTTGGGTTGTCGCGAACCGACGCGGCTGTTTACTGGCCTGCGATGATGTTCGCGATCACGCCGGTGGCAATGGCCGCGAGCACGAAGTCCCCGCCCACGCCAACCCATTGATAGCCACGGGGTGGTGCCTGCAGGCGATAGCCGCGCCAGTCGTTCACCACGTAGTTGCGGCCCAGGTACTCGGGCGGCACGCGGCCACCGCGGCGCCATTCGACGTGCGGCTGCGGAAAGCCACGGCGATCGAACTGGCGGCCGTCGCGGAAGTCCTGGTTGCCGCGGTAGCCGCCACGTGGGCCACCGCGATCGAAGTTGCGGTCGCGCTGTTCATAACGACCGTCACCAGGGCGGCCATCGCCGGGGCGTCCGTCGAAGCGGCGGTCTTGCGCAAAGGCGCTCCCCGCGGCCATGCACATCGCGAGCGCCGCGACAGCGACGGCCATGCTCTTTGAATTGCTGATCATCTGGAACTCCTTCATGCGTTGATGACGAGTCCATTGTGGGCCGGGCTTGTGTCCGGATCGAACACTTCAGGTCTCGGTCAGGTGAAATCAGGTAAGCGCCGGTATCCGCACGAGGTGTTGTCCTTCAAATCGGGGCGTAGCGGTTGACCACGACACCGCATTCGTAGCCCGTGGATTGAAGCAGGCGCAGTTTGTGGCCCTGCTGCGTGTCGTGAAACACCGAGCGACCGCCGCCCACGGCCGTGGGATTGACGAAGAACTGGAACTCGTCGACCAGCCCCTGCGCCACGAGCGAGGACGCGAAGCCCACGCCGCCGATGCAGAGGATGCTCTTTCCACCCTGCCGTTTGAGCGCGTTCACTTCATCGGCCATGCCGCCGCGCGCGATGACGGTGCGCTCCCAGCGCGATGCCTTCAGCTTGTCGGTGAGCACGACCTTCTGCGCATCGACCACCTTCTGTGCAAAGGCGTAGTGCGGGTTCGCCGGATAGTTCTTCGCGGCACGCCCCCAGTGGTCGAGGTAGCCCTCCTGCGCGATCTTGCGGCTCAGCAAGATGGTGTCGACGCCGTCGAAGACAGTGTTGAAGTCTTCCTTCAACCCATCGTCCCAGGCCCAGCGATCGCCCCACCCCCACACCTGCCAGTCGAGATTGCCGTTGGCTGGCGAGACGTAACCATCGACGGACATCTGCATCTGCAGCACGAGCTTTCGCATGTTGTCTCTCCTTCGGTCCCGTGAGTTCAACTGATCTTGAAATGCAATCAGTCGAAGTATTGGATGACTGGTGCGAAAATGCAATCAGTTTCTCAAGATGCAGGAAAGCCCGATGGCCACCCAACAAAAATCGCTGTGCCCGATCAACCTCGCGCTCGAAGTCCTCGGCGACCGTTGGAGCCTGCTGATCGTTCGCGACATGATGTTTGCCGGCAAGCGGCATTTCCGGGAGTTCCTGCAGTCCGAGGAAGGCATCTCCTCGAACATCCTGACCGAGCGGCTGAACACGCTCGTCGAACACGGCGTGCTCACCAAGACCGACGACCCGAGCCACAAGCAGAAGGCCATCTACAGCCTCACGCCGAGGGGCATCGACCTGCTGCCGGTGGTGACGCAGCTCGGCATCTGGGGGCGCAAGCACCGGCCGGCAACGAAGCAAAGCGCAGCGCCCGCGGCAGCGCTCGAAAAAGGCGGCCTGCCGCTGCAAAAGAAGATGCAGGCCGAGATGCGCAAGGCGCACATCGCGGGCCGATCGGCCTGATCCGCGTCAGTACAAGCCGATCGCGAGCGCGAAGATCGCAAGACCGTGCGCCAGCGTGGCACCCAGCAAGCCCGCACGCCGGTACACGAAGCCCGCGACCAGCCCTTCGATCAGCGTGAAGACCAGCACCGGCAGGCCCACGCGCGTGACGATCAACGCCAGCCACGCATGACACAGGCTGAACAGCACTGCTGCCACGACCCACGCGCGCGTCGCCGACATGTGCTGTCCCAAGCGCTGCTGCAGCATGCCGCGAAACAGCAGTTCTTCGTAGGCATTGCCCAGCAGCGCGAAGACCAGGATCGGCGCGTACATGGAAGAGTCCGGCGCCGGCAGCGATGGCAGCCCCAGCGCAGTTTTCAATGCCGCAGCGATGGCGGTAACGACCACCGCACCCAGCACGCCCCAGAGCACCGACGGCACCATGCGCCCCTTGCCCCACCACGCCATGCCCTCGCGCGCCCCGCGCTCCAGCCAGGCCACGCCGATGACCAGCGCGGCAGACATGCCCGCCAGCGCAAACAGCACCGGCGCCGATCCGCTCAGGCGCATCGAGCCCGCGTCCAGTTGCCAGAAACCCGCAGGGCTCATGGCATCGCGCGCCAGGATGAAGAACAGGATGTGCACGGCCACCCGCGCGCCCACCAGAGCGCGTGGAATCAGCAGCAGCAGAGCCAGCGCGAGCACGCCCGCAGGCAGAATCGAAACGAGGTAGCCGAACAGTGAAGAAACCATCGAGGAAGTGCGTATGCCAGATCAAGCCGTTGCAGCAGCCGTCATCTATGCCAAGGACGTTGCCCGTGTGGGCGCCTTCTACGCGAAGGTCGCGGGGCTGACGCTCTCGCCACCGGAACCCGACCACGCGAGCCTGGCCTCGCCGGCGCTGCAGCTCTTCATTGTCGCGATGAATCCGGGCATCGCGGCCAAGGTACAGATCGCGCAGCCGCCGGTGCTGCGCGAAAACACCGCGCTGAAATTCATCTTCCCGGTGGCCAGCCTCGCAGGTGCGCGCCAACAGGCGGCCGAGAACGGCGGTGCCCTGAAGCCGGCAGAGGCGGAGTGGGAATTCAACGGCCACCGCCATTGCGATGGGCACGACCCCGAAGGCAATGTGTTCCAGCTGCACGAGCGGGCGGCCTGAACGCCACCTCCTCGATGCGGCAGTGACCTATCCACCCACTACGCTGTTGGCCTGATCTGCATGTGCGCTGCCATGCTTCGCATGGCGCTCCAGCGGCGGCAGGTCGAGTTCGATCAACGCGCCATGGGTGCGTGCCAGGTCGAACACACCGGTCGATTGCGGGCGGTCGGTGTGCAGCACCAGCGCATACGGACCTTCACCACGCGCAGCGATCCGTTGCGTGAGCGTGTCGCTGCCCTCCTGCGCGGTCGATGCGTTCTCGCGCGGCGATGACAGCACGAGCACGCTGCCGCCCAGCGCAATGACCGCCACGCGCAGGTTGCTGCCCGGCACCGCCACCGGCTCGCCGATGTGGGTGTCGGCATCGTCGGGCACGATGCCGAGCAAGGCGCGGTAGCGCGCCAATGTGGCATCGAGGTCACGTACCGCAATCGCCAGGCTGGCCACGCCGAGCGCGCCGTTGGCATGCACGCGCGCTTCGCCTTCGGGCACGCGCAAGGCGCGCGGCGTGAGGTCGCCGCACAGGAAAGGCAAGTCGGCCGAGGGCGCACGCGCGGTCTGCCAGCGCAGGCGTTCGCCGTCGGGGCGCACGCGGCCGCCGTCGAGCGGGCCTTCGAGCGTGAGGCCGCGCGCCTTGGCGTCGGCCACGGTGATGGCGGTGTCGCGCGGCAACAGCGCAAAGTCGACGATGCCTTCGCCATGCCGCTGCAGCAGTTGCCACCAGCGTTCGTTGGGTGACGGCTGGCGCCACGCGATCAGCTCGAAGTAGCTGCCGTCGCCGAACACCACCAGCGCGTTGTGCGTGGCACGGCCCGGGTGATCGCCACCGCGCAGCACGTGGAAACCGAGCGCGCCGTAGTTGGCGATGCTGCGTTCGAGGTCGTGCACCGCGATCACGATGTGGTCGAGTGTCAATGGCATGGTGATCGTTCTCCGTGTGTCCGATAGATGGTTCAAGAGGCGGTGCGGGCTGCGCCCTCGCCGCCGAGGTAGGCATCGCGGATGCGCGCATCGGCCAGCAGCTCGCGCGCCGGGCCCGACAGCACGATGCGCCCGGTCTGCAGCACGTAGCCGTGGTGCGCGATCTGCAGTGCCAGGCTGGCGTTCTGCTCGACCATGAAGACCGAGACGCCCTGGCTGTTGATGCGCGCGATGAGTTCGAGCACCTTGTCGACATACAGCGGCGACAGGCCCATGGTCGGCTCGTCCATGCAGATGAGTTGCGGGCGGCCCATGAGCGCGCGCGCCATCGCCACCATCTGCTGCTCGCCACCCGAGAGCGTGCCGGCCTGGAACTCGATGCGCTCGGCCACACGCGGAAACAGCTCGAGCATGCGTTCGAGGTCTTCGGCCACGCCCTTGCGGTCGCTGCGCGCATAGGCGCCCATGAGCAGGTTCTCGCGCACGCTCATCGCGGGGAACAGGCGGCGCGCCTCGGGCACCGAGCCGATGCCCTTGCGGATAATCTGCGGCGTGCTCAGGCCGAGCGTGGATGCGCCGTTGAAGTTGACTTCACCCGAGCGCGGCTTGAGCAGCCCGAGCACGATCTTCATCGTGGTCGACTTGCCGCTGGCGTTGCCGCCGAGCAGGCTGACGATCTGGCCCTTGCGCACTTCGATGTCGAGGTCGAAGTGGGCCTGCACGGGGCCGTAGAAGCTGTTGATCTTTCTGAGTTGCAGCAGGGGTTGCGTAGCGGCATTGGAGGCGGGTGCCGCGCTGCGTTCGGGCAGCCCCTCACCCCAGCCCTCTCCCCGCAGGGGCGAGGGGGCAAGAAGGCCGGTGCGGGCGACGGTGGCGATCATGCGGGCACCGCTTCTTCGCTTGCTTCACGTACGTCGCGCGCCTCGCCCACATGGCGATGGCCGAGGTAGGCCTCGATCACGGCCGGGTCGTTGCGCACCTCGTCGGGCAGGCCCTCGGCGATCTTGCGGCCGTCGTCGAGCACCACCACGCGGTCCGACAACTGCATCACGAGATCGAGCTTGTGTTCGATCAGCAGGATGGTCTGGCCGCGTGCCTTGAGGCCGCGAATGATCTCCAGCATCTCGGCGGTCTCGCTTTCGTTCATGCCGGCCGTGGGCTCGTCGAGCAGCAGCAGGCGCGGCTTGAGCGCGAGCGCGCGTGCGATCTCCACGCGGCGACGGTTCGCATACGAGAGGCTGTACGCCGGATGGTCGGTGCGTGGCGTGAGCCGCTCGCCGAAGAGCGCGATGATCTCGTGCGCGTCCTTGCGCAGCGCCTCTTCCTCGCGCCGCACGGCGGCAGGCTGCACCAGCGCAAGCGCCAGTTCGGCCAGGGCGCCCAGCCCCGGCACGCCGCCCACGCGCGGTTTCACGGCGCGCAGCCGCGTGTGCGCGCCGACCAAGACGTTGTCGAGCACCGAGAGATTCGCGAACACCCGGCCATGCTGGAAAGTGCGCGCCAGCCCGCGCTGCGCGAGTTGTTGCGCCGGCAGGCCGGTGATGTCTTGCCCGTCGAACAGCACCTGCCCCGCATCGGGCCGGTCGAGGCCGGTCACGAGGTTGAACAGCGTGGTCTTGCCCGCGCCGTTGGGGCCGATCACGCTGAGCAGTTCGCCCTCGCCCACTTGCAGGTCGACCGCATTCACTGCGGTGAGGCCGCCGAAGCGGCGCGTGAGCCCGCGAATCTCAAGCAGCGATGGCATCGCCCGCTTTCGACGGCGCGTTGGCCGCTTGCGCCTTCGAGTTGATGAGCTTCACCTCGGCGCGGATGGTCTGCGGATTGCGCAGCAGGTTGAGGATGGGGCAGTTGCGTTCCACCGCCTCAAACAGCGCGTCGATGTCTTCGCGGCTCGCGGGCGAGTCGATGTGCACCGTGTAGCCGATCTGGTGCGGCCAGATGGGCGTGTGCTCATGCCCCGGCTTGCCGCCGCGCGGATCGATGATGCCGGTCACTTCCACTTCGAGGCTTTCGAGCGGCACCTGGCGCTCGGCCGCCTGGATCAGAAAGATGTGCGTGACGCAGGTGCCGAGCACGCCGAGCTGCAGCTCGGGCGAACTCGGGCCGAGGTTGTAGCCCGCGAAGTCGGGCGGGCTGTCGCTGATGATCTGGTGGTCGCGAATGCGCAGGCGGCGCACACCGCTGCGGCCTTCGGCCTTCACGCTGGCCTTGAGTTGCAAGGGCTGTGCGGTGCCGGCTTCGACAGCGGCATTGCGTGCCAGCACGGCGGCGCGTTTTTCGGCGAGGTAGTCGTTCAGGTGGCTCATGGTTTTTGGTTCTTTCAGACAGTGCCCAGCAGACCTTGCGGGCGGAAGCGAATCAGTAAAAGCAACGCGATGCCGTAGATCAGCATCCGGTACTCGGCCGTCACGCGGAACAGTTCTGGCAGGCTCACGAGCGCGACCGCGCCGAGCAAGGCGCCGCTGATGTTGCCGAGCCCGCCGAGGATCACCATCGTGAGCGCGAGGATCGATATCTGCGAGCCGAAGGTCTCGTGGTTGATGTACGAGTACATGTGCGCGGTGAAAGCGCCGCTGACGCCGGCCGCGAAGCCGCCGAAGCCGAAGGCCAGCGCCTTGTAGCGGTCGGAGCTCACGCCGTAGGCGCGCGCGGCCACTTCGTCTTCGCGCACCGCGCGGAAGGTGCGGCCCAGGTGCGAGCGCAGCAGGCGCCACTGCAGCAAGGCCAGCAGCACCATCGCACCGAACGAAGCCCAGTAGATGGCTTCGTTCGACGACGCATCACGCCCGAACAGCGACAACGGCGGAATGCCCGAGATGCCGATCGGCCCGCGCGTGAGGCTTTCCCAGTTGAGGATGGTCAGCGCCACGATCTCGCCGATGCCGAGCGTGGCGATCGACACATAGTGGCCGCGCAGCCTGAAGGCCGGGAAGATCAGCGCGGTGCCGATCAGCGACGTCAGAACGCCCGCGAGCACGATGCCCGTGCCCACCGGCAGATGCAGGTCGAGCACCAGCAGCGACGAGGCATACGCGCCGATGGCCAGCAGCCCCGCATGACCGAGCGAGATCTGCCCGATGGTGCCGGCCACCAGCGTGAGGCTCAGCGCCAGCGCGCCGTAGAGCCATGCGTTGGTGAGCGTCTGCAGCAGGTACGGCGATGGATCGAAGAGCGGCAAGGCCACCGCCGCCGCGAACAGCGCGGCGAGCACGCGGCGCGGTATGTGCCACGGCTTGCTCGGCGCGATGAAGGTGCCGGTCAGCGGCTCGGGCGGCAACGCGCGCTTGCGGCCGAACAGGCCGTTGGGCTTCCACACCAGGATGACCAGCAGCAGCGCGAAGGCAAAGAGGTTGCGGTACGGCGTGCCGAGAATGGCCACGCCATAGCTCTCGATCAGCCCCAGCAGCAGGCTGCCGACGATGGCGCCCGGCACACTGCCCACGCCGCCGACCACCGTGGCCACCACGCCCTTGAGCGTGGCCTGAAAGCTCATCGCGGGGCTGATGTTGTTGTAGTACATGCCCACCAGCAGGCCCGAGAGGCCACCCAGCGCGGCGGCAATGGCGAACACGGTCTGGTTGACGCGGTCGACGTCCACGCCCATCTGCTGCGCCGCGTCGCGGTCTTGCGCGGTGGCGCGCACGGCCCAGCCCAGCTTCGTGAAGCGCAGGAAGAGAAACAGCACGGCCGCGCTGGCAATGCCGATGCCCGCGATCAGCAGGTCGAGCGCGCCGATGGTGCCTGTGCCGATCTGCAGGCGCCAGTCGGGCAACTGCGTGGGCAGCGAGCGCGGGTCGGGGCTGAAGACCAGTTGCACCAGGATGTCGAGCACGAAGCTGATGCCGATGGTGGCCAGCAGCGGTGCGATGCGCGCGGCGCCCTGCAGCGGCCTCAGGCCCACGCGCTCGATCAGCATGCCGAGCGCGCCCGAGCCCAGCACCACGAGCAGGATGGTCACGGGCAGCGGCGTGTGCAGGTAGGTGATGCTGGCCCAGCCGATGTACGCGCCGACGGTGTAGACCGAGCCGTGCGCGAAGTTGATCAGGTGCGAGACACCGAAGATCAGCGCGAGCCCGACCGCCAGCAACGCATAGATGTTGCCGATGATCAGGCCGTTGACCGTGTAGTCGAAGAAGGAGGTGAAGCTCATGGGTATTGCTCCCTCTCCCTCTGGGAGAGGGAACAAATGCGAAGACAGGTCATTTCGACGAGGCAACAGCCGCCTTCTCGTCGACCTGCGCCCACTTGCCGTCCTTCACCACGAGGTTCACGCTCTTCACGCCGACCACGCGGCGCGTCTGCGCATCGAAGCTCGCCTTGCCGAAGATCACGCTGGGGATGTCCTTGATCTTGTAGAAGGCATCGCGCACCGCCTTGCGGTCGGCCTTGGGGCCGGCCTGGCGCAGCGCGGCAGCCGCGTACACCACCGCGTCATAGGCGTAGGCGTTGAAGGCATCCGGCTCCTTGCTGTACTTCGCGCGGAAGCTCTTCACGAAGTCCTGCACCTCGGCGCGCGGCTCTTCGGGATAGAAGGCGGTGTTGGTGTAGATGCCATTGACCGCCGCGCCGCCAAGCTCGATGAACTTCGGCGAATACACCGACCCCACTGCGGCGATCGGCTGCTTGAGCCCCACGCTGCGCACCTGGCCGGCGATGAGCGCGCCGTCGGGGTAGTAGGAGATCAGCACCAGCCCGTCGGGGTTGGCATCGCGCACGCGCACCAGCGTCGAGCGGAAGTCTTTCTCGTCGGGCTGGTAGCCCTCGGCGATGGCGAGCTGCGCGCCGCGCTCCTGCGCGGCCTTCACTAGCACGTCCTTGCTGGTGCGGCCCCAGTCGGTGTTGAGGTACAGCACCGCGATGCGCTTGAAGCCCAGCGTCTTCACCGCGAGCTCGGCCAACAGCGGCTGCGCGTCGGCCTGGCTGATGGACGGGCTCCAGATGTAGTCGCCGCCTTTGGTGAAGTCAGGATGCGAGTTGGTAAAGCCCAATTGCACGAGGCCCGCGCGCTGGTAGATGGGCGACGCGGCCATCGATGCGGGGCTCGAGAAGTCGCCCAGCTCGATCAGCACGCGCTTGTCGTTCACCAGCTTCTGCGCAATGGCCACCGACTGGCGCGGATCGCTCTGGCTGTCTTCGAAGTTGTAGGCCAGCGGGCGGCCGTGGATGCCGCCTTGCGCATTGATGTGTTCGAGCGCGAGGTCGAAGCCGGCCTTCCATTGCGCGCCGTACTGCGCGTTCTGTCCGGTGAGCGGCCCGCTCACGCCGAACCACACGGGCTCGCCGGTGGCGGGCGCTGCAAAAGCCACGATGGGTGCGGCCAGCAGAGCGGCGGAAAGTGCGACCACATGGCGCAGGAAGCGATGGCGATTGAACAGCGACATGGTGTCGGACCCCGGTAATGAATGAGCGTGCAGGGCCGCGATTCTTCGCGCCTGTGCCTTGCGCGGGAACGAACAAAAACGGGGAGGCTTATGCGCTTTCCGAGCAAAGGCCCACGCGCCCGTGGGCCTTGCATCTGTCCATCTCGGGCTTGCAATTAAGCTGCGCGCAGCATGAAGCGACGACACCTCCTCCAACTGCTGGCCGGCGTGCCGGCTGCCGCCGCGCTGGTGGCCTGCGGCAAGCGCAAGGCCTCCGCCGCAGCACTGAAACCGGACGCCCGCGTGCTGGCACTCGGCGACAGCCTGACCTTCGGCTACGGCGCGCCGCCCGACGCCGCATGGCCCGTGAAACTGGGCGAGCTGACGGGCTGGCAGGTCGAGAACGCGGGCATCAACGGCGACACCTCGGCCGGTGCGCTGGAGCGCCTGCCCGCGCTGCTGGCGGCGGGCAGCTACGACGCGATCCTGATCGGCATCGGTGGCAACGACATGCTGCGCGGCGTGTCCCCCTCGGCCACGCGCGACAACCTCGCGGCGCTGGTCAGCCAGGCCCGCGCGCACACGCCGCATGTCGCGCTGCTGGCCACGCCCGCGCCCGATGCGATGCGAGCGGCCATCGGCTCGCTCAGCGATGCGCCGGTCTACGAGGAGGTCGCGAAGTCAGGCCAGGCGCTGCTGGTGGCCAACGTGTATTCGAGCGTGCTGTCGGACGCGTCGCTGCGCTCCGACCGCATCCATGCCAATGCACGAGGCTATGAAAAGGTCGCGCAGTTGCTGGCGGACCAGCTCAAGGCCGCAGGCTGGCGTTGATCAAGCGTTCAGCAGGTCGACGTAGGCGCCCTGCACCAGCTGGTCGATGCCGATGCCCAACTGCGCCATGAGCGCATGCGCCTCGGCGACGCCGGCCTCTGGTGTCTCGCCCTCCTTCAGCACCACTTCGAGTTCGAGGAACTCGCCCAAACCTTCAACGCGGTCCAGGTGCACGCGCGTGCGGCCGACGATGAACAGCCGGCGTTGCTTGCGCACGCGGCCGGCCTGCCCCCACGCGAGCGTGAGCGATTCGCGCAGCACGTCAGGCTTGTCGGTGGGCGTGATCAGGTAGAACGACTCTTTCGGGCCAGTGCTGTTCGCGCGGCGATAGAAGATCAGCTCGGCGTGGTCGGGCGCGAGGGTGCGCAGCTTGAGGCGGTCTGCGCTGTCGTTGCAGCGAAAGAAGGTGTCGTCTTGCGCGATCTCGATGGGGCCTTGGTCGGCGAGCTTCGCTGCAACGAGTGCCACGCGTTCCACGCTGTCGATGCGGGCCTTGATTTCTATGTTTCTTGCCATCTCGGGTGTTGTCTCTTGTGCTGGTTTTTGGAGCGCTTGTTTTTGGCGCTCTTGTTCGGGGCGCGTGCGAATGACGCCAGGCGCTCCCCTCCGCGAATGTCCCCCGCTTCGCTCCTCCTTTATTTCGCTGCGGGGAGCACCTGGCGTCATTCGCACCTGGGCACGCTGTGCGTTTCCGGCCGATCAACCAGTGCTCTGAGCGCTCACGTCGATACGGGGCTCTTTTTCGCGAAATAAAGGAGGAGCGAAGCGGGGGACATTCGCGAAAAAGAGCACCGTGTCGGCGTGAGTGCCGCCCTGAACAGCAGCACAAGAACTCACGCCCCACGCATCAAGGCGCGTTGCCCTGCGGCCCCACAGGCGGCGGCGCGGCACGGCCACTGGAGCCCGGCGAGAGCTTGCGGCCGAAGGCCTCGCCCACGTTACGCACTGGCCGGCTGGCCTTCTCCGACACGTTGCTGACACCGCGACGCGTAGCAGCGTCAGCACGGTTGACGCCACGGCCGGCGGCGTTGGTGCCGCGCTGCACGCTGCCCACCACCTTGCCATTGCGCGCCGGTGCCTTGATGGTGTGGGCGCGTTGCGCCTGCGGCGGGTTGTCGGCGCTCTGCGCCTGCGCTGTGGCCGGCAACCAGAGCGTTGCGGCGATGGCCGCAGCGGCAGTGAGCGATGCGGTGGTGGTGCGAAAAATCGTCATGGTGCCTCCTTGGCGTTGTCGTCGGCTTCTGCGGCGGCCGCGCGCGCCATGCGCTCGCTCTTCCAGTAGACGTCGTCGCCGCCGTTCATCCGGTTGAGCACGCGCGCCAGCACGAAGAGCAGGTCGCTGAGCCGGTTGAGGTACTGGCGCAGCGCGTCGTTGAGTTCGGCCGTCGCACCGAGCGCGACCACCGCACGCTCGGCCCGTCGCGCCACCGTGCGGCACACATGCGCGAGCGAGGCCGCGCGCGTGCCGGCCGGCAGGATGAATTCGGCGAGACGTGGCAAGGCCGCGTTGTGATCGGCCAGTGCGTTGTCGAGCTGCAGCAGCGCTTCAGGCTTGAGCAACGTGAAACCCGGCATCGACAGCTCGCCACCCAAGTTGAAGAGCTGGTGCTGCACATCGACCAGCAGCTCGCGCACGGGCTCTGGCATGGGCTCGCACAGCAGCACGCCGATCTGCGAGTTGAGTTCGTCCACGTCGCCCATCGCGTGCACGCGCAGATGGTCCTTGGGCACACGGGTGTTGTCGCCGAGGCCGGTGGTGCCGTCGTCGCCCGTGCGGGTGGCGATCTGGGAAAGTCGGTTGCCCATGGGCGCTCCTATGGATTGCGTGACGACTACAGCGCGACGGTCGACGCGTCGATCTTGCCGGCCAGCCATTGCAGACCTGCAAGATGCTGCTGGTCGTGGCTGCAAAGGTAATGAATGAGGCTGCGCATGGTGAGCGGGCCGTAGCCCTCGAACACGGCCGTACGCTGCAGTTGCGCGTCGCTCAGGCTGGAGACGATCTCCATGGTCTGCACGCGCGCAAGGCGGAACTCGGCCAGCACTTTCGCAGCATCGGCCGTGCCGTAGCTGCGCTCGATGGCCAGCGGTTCGCTGTCGATCGAAACCAGCGTGGGATGCACCTCTGCCAGCGTGCGGCGAAAGCGCACGTGGTAGCCCTCGACCTCGATGTCGCGCACATGGCAAAGCTGCTCGATGGCGGTGAAGGCTTCGCTGGGCACGCCCTCCCACGAGGGCGGCGCCCAATGCCGGAAGGCGGCGGGAATGGCCGCGTAGTGGGCCTCCAGTTGCGACGGGAAGGCCGCGAGTGCGCTGAGTGTCGTGGGGTTCATGTTTTTTTCCGAAGCGCATTATGGTGCTCGCTCCGTAAAATGACCGCGTACCCCCGCACCCATTTCCCTTCAGGAGACGCCCCGATGAACGCCCCGACCCAAACCTCGCACCTGATGCCGGCGCTTCATCTGCGCGACGTGCCCGCCAGCCTGATCGACGGGCTGAAGGCACGCTTCGGCGCCAACTGTTCCACGGCCATGGCCGTGCGCACGCAGCACGGCCGCGACGAGTCTTCGTTCGACGCACCACCGCCCTCGGCCGTGGTGTTCGCCGAAAGCACGCAGGACGTGGCCGACGCGGTGAAGCTCGCGAGCGAATACAGCGTGCCCGTCATTCCCTTCGGCGTGGGTTCCTCGCTCGAAGGCCATCTGCTGGCGGTGCAGGGTGGCATCAGCATCGACGTGTCGCGCATGAACAAGGTGCTGTCGATCAACGCCGACGACCTCACCGTGACGGTGCAGCCGGGCGTCACGCGCAAGCAGCTCAACGAAGAGATCAAGAGCACGGGCCTGTTCTTTCCCATCGACCCCGGTGCCGACGCGTCCCTCGGCGGCATGACGGCCACGCGCGCCAGCGGCACGAACGCGGTGCGCTACGGCACGATGCGCGAGAACGTGCTGGCGCTCGAAGTGGTCACGGCCAGCGGCGAAGTCATTCGCACCGGCACGCGCGCCAAGAAGTCTTCCGCCGGTTATGACCTCACGCGCCTCATGGTGGGCAGCGAAGGCACGCTGGGCGTGGTGACCGAGGTCACGCTGCGCATCTACCCGCTGCCCGAGGCGGTGTCGGCTGCGATCTGCTCGTTCCCGAGCATCGAGGCGGCCGTGCGCACCACCATCGAAACCATCCAGCTCGGCGTACCGATCGCACGCGTGGAACTGGTCGACGTGAACACGGTGCGCATGGTCAACGCCTACGCCAAGCTGGGCCTGCGCGAAGAACCGATGCTGCTGATGGAATTCCACGGCTCGCCGGCCGGCGTGAAGGAACAGGCAGAGACGGTGCAGGAGCTTGCGAGCGGCCACGGCGGCAATGCCTTTGAATGGGCCAGCACGCCGGAAGAGCGCACGCGCCTGTGGACCGCGCGGCACAACAGCTATTTCGCAGCCGTGCAGTCGCGGCCCGGCTGCCGCGTGATCTCGACCGACACCTGCGTGCCGATCTCGCGCCTGGCCGATTGCCTGCTCGACTCGGTGGCCGAGGCCGATGCCAGCGGCATCCCCTACTTCCTCGTCGGCCACGTGGGCGACGGCAACTTCCACTTCGGCTACCTGCTCGATCCGAACATCCCCGAAGAGCGCGTGAAAGCCGAAGAGCTGAACCATGCACTGGTGAGCCGCGCGCTGGCGCTCGAAGGCACTTGCACCGGCGAGCACGGCGTGGGCCTGCACAAGATGGACTTCCTGGTGACCGAAGCGGGCGCTGGCGCGATCGACATGATGCGCACGATCAAGCGCGCGCTCGATCCGAAGAACATCATGAACCCGGGCAAGATCTTCAGCCTCTGAGCAACGCAAGCGCCCATTGAAAGAAAGCCCGGCGGCTCGCAAGAGCCCCGGGCTTTTTTTCGTGCGGCCTGCCGGCCGCTCGCTGTGCGCGATCAGTTGTTGTTGTTGCTGCGACGGCGCTGCGTCGGCACAGAGGTTTGCGACGGTGCAGCGCCGCCATCCACGCCCAGCCGGCCGCCGCCACCGAGGCCCTGGCCGCGCACGGTCTGCGCCTTGTAGTTGCGCAACGAACGGACCATCTGGTTGAAGGCGTCCATGAACGCGGCGGCAATCACCTTGCCCTGCGCCGTGTTGGTGTAGCCGCCGATGTTGCCGCCCGCGCTGCGGCCGGCCAGCGCACCGAAGGCGCCGAAGTCGGTCTTGGAGGCGCTGCCTTCCGAAGCCGCGACCTGCACGCCCGAGCGGTTGTCGATCAGGGTCAGCAGCGCGCTGGCTTCCTTGGTCTGCATGTTGCCGCCGATCTGTGCGAGTGCGCGGCCACGGCCACCACCCACGAGGCCGCCGAGCGCACCACCGATGCCGCCGGCATCGCTGTTGCTGAACACGATTTCGGGTGACAGGCCGTAGTCGGAGGCCACCATCTGGCCGCGACCGAAGTTGCTGCCACCGCGCATTTCGCCCGACTGCTGAAGTGCGCGTTCGCGCGTCATCGCGTTCATGCCGGCCGCGCCGCGCTCGACCACGATGAAACAGTTGGATTGCTGCACCAACAAACGCAACAGATTTGCAGTAGGCGGCAAGCGGTATTCACCGGTGAGGATGGTGTACCAACCCGCGCTCTGGTTCTCGATCAGCGAGACCGTGCCCAGCGGCGATTCGCAACGCTCGAGCTGGCCGCTCGCGTTGTCGGTCGAGCCACCGGCCGCGCTGCCCGTGGCCATGGTCTTGGCCGACGAGCTGCCCATCTGCATGTCGGTGGCTGCACAGCCAGTGAGAAGAAGCGCGCCGACGGCGATGGCCGCGAGCGGGAACCTGGTGAACTGCATGGGTGGACTCCCTCTGTTGTCAGAAATCTTGGGGGTGGAAAAACCAGCGGTCGAGGATACGCGCAAAGGATTGCAGGAATCAATCAAACGAATGCCCGACGCCCCGTTCGCAAGACTAGGCCGTTCGGCGGATGCGGTCGATCAGCCCGTTGAGCGCATCGATGGAGCCGAAGTGAATGACCAGCTCGCCGCTCTCGCCGCGCTTGGTGCGCTTCTTGATGCGCACCTCGACCTCGGCGGTGAGCAGGTCGGCCAGTTCTTCCTCGACGCGCTGCAGGTCGCGCGACTTGTCCCCGGCATTGCCGCGACGCGATGGCGTGAGCGTGAACTCGGCCGCCAGCTTCTTCACCAGCGCCTCGGCCTCGCGCACCGACATCTTCTTGGCCGCGATCTGGTTGGCCGCCGTGATCTGCGTGCCGCGGTCGAGCGACAGCAGCGCGCGGGCGTGGCCCATGTCGATGTCGCCGGCCATCAGCATCAACTGCGCGGGTTCGGCCAGGTTCAGCAGGCGCAGCAGGTTGCTGGCCGCACTGCGCGAGCGGCCCACAGCCTGCGCCGCCATCTCGTGAGTGAGCCCAAACTCGGTGACCAGGCGTTGCAGGCCTTGAGCCTCTTCCAACGGGTTGAGGTCTTCGCGCTGGATGTTCTCGATCAGCGACATGGCTGCCGCGGCCTCGTTGGGCACGTCGCGCACCAGCACCGGCACGCTGTCCAGGCCCGCGATCTTGGCGGCGCGGAAGCGCCGTTCGCCCGCGATGATTTCGTATTCGGCGTTCTTGGCCGCTGCCGATTCGGCGTCGAGCCGGCGCACCAGGATCGGCTGCATGATGCCCTGCACCTTGATGCTCTCGGCCAGCTCGTAGAGCGCGCCTTCGTCCATGCGCGTGCGCGGCTGGTAGACGCCGGCGACCATCTGGTCGAGCATCAGCGTGTTCGGGTTCTGCGGCGCACCGCCCTCTTCCGAGCCCGCATTGCCGCCGTTGCTGTTGTCGGCGGAAGGCGCGGCCGTTGGGCCGAGCAGCGCTTCGAGGCCGCGGCCCAGGCCCTTGGGTTTCTTGGTCGCCATCAGTTCTTGTCTTTCGAGATTTCGTTCAATAGTTGCCGGCCTTCGGGCCAGTCGCCCAGGCCGGATTCGGCATTCAGATGGCCGCGCGCGCCGGCGTCGACGAAGCGCGCGCCCCAGTCGCTGGCCAGTTGGCGCGAGCGCGAAGCCTCGCAATAGGGGTCGTCGTTGGCGGCGACCAGCACGGCCGGAAACGGCAGCGGCTGGCGCACGATGGGTGCCCAGCCGGGGATCATCTGGCGCAGATCGTCGCGCTCCAGGTCGCCGGGCGCCACCAGCAGCGCGCCGCGCACCTTGTGCGTGTTGCGCGAGTGCGCAGTCCAGGCTGCAACGAGGATGCAGCCGAGGCTGTGCGCCGCAAGGGTCACCGGACCGGGCGCGGCCAGCACTTCTTCTTCGAGACGTGCGGACCAGTCGCCGCGCAGCGGACGCATCCAGTCATGCTGCTCGACGCGGTGGTCACCATGGATCGACTCCCAAAGCGTTTGCCAATGGCCGGGGCCGCTGTTCTGCCATCCGGGCAGCAGCAGGATACGGGAAGCTGTCATTTGCTACGAACTTGATAGCGCCTTGCCAAGATGGGGCAAGCGTCAGGCGTTGTTTTGGCTGGTCGAATCGGTCGCTGGCGCGGCAACGGCCGGGGCCATGACATCTTCGGGAATGGGCAGGTCCGGCGCCAGGCGCTCGACGGGCGCAATCGGCGGCGCCACCGCACCAGAGGCAAAGGCGCTCGCCGGCGGCATCTTCTCGATCAGCTCCTGCGCGAAGGCAATGAATGCCTGGCTGCCGCGGGCCGCCGGATCGAACACCACGCCTGGCAAGCCATAGCTCGGCGCCTCGGCCAGGCGCACGTTGCGCGGGATCACGGTGTCGAACACCTTGTCGCCGAAGTGGGACTTGAGTTGCTCGCTCACCTGCTGCTGCAGCGTGATGCGCGGATCGAACATCACGCGCAGCAGGCCGATGATCTGCAGGTTCTTGTTGAGGTTGGCGTGCACCTGCTTGATGGTGTTGACCAGGTCGGTCAGCCCTTCGAGCGCGAAGTACTCGCACTGCATCGGCACGATCACGCCATGCGCGGCGCACAGGCCATTGAGCGTAAGCATGCTCAACGAGGGCGGGCAGTCGATCAGGATGAAGTCGTACTCGGCGCCAACGGCGGCCAGCGCGGTGCGCAAACGCTTTTCGCGGCGGTCGATGGCGACCATTTCAACCTCGGCACCGGCCAGTTCGCGGTTGGCGCCCAGCACGTCGTAGCCGCAACCGCCCTCCACCAGCTTGTCGGCCTTCACCCGCGCTTCGGCCACGGAGGCCGATTCGAGCAGCACGTCGTACACCGTCAGCTCCAGTTGCCGCTTGTCGATGCCCGAGCCCATGGTCGCATTGCCCTGGGGGTCGAGGTCGATCATCAGCACGCGCTGACCGACCTTGGCCAAGCCTGCGGCGAGATTGACGGTGGTGGTGGTCTTGCCGACGCCGCCTTTTTGGTTGGCGATGCAGAAAATCTTGGCCATGTCGTCGGGTTCTAGAGGTTCAGCGAGTGATCGCGAGCTTGATGCCGAAGGCGATCAGGAAGGTGCCGGCCAGCTTTTCGAGCGTGGTCGAAATGCGGGGATTGGCGCGGATGCGCTCGGCCAGGAAGTACGTGAGCAGCGTCGAGGTCAGGCCGTACAGGAAGGTCAGCGTCGCGATCGTGAGCGCCATCACGCCGAAGGTGATCAGGCCCTGGTGATGAACCGGGTCGACGAACAGCGGGAAGAAGGCCATGTAGAACACGATCGCCTTGGGGTTCAGCAAGGTGATCGTGAAGGCCTGGCGCATGAAGTGGCTTGGCTTGATGTTGATGATGGGCGCCGCGCCCGGCTTGGCCAGAAGCATCTTGATGCCCAGCCATGCCAGATAGGCCGCGCCCAGCCACTGAACCGCCTTGAACGCCGCCGGGTACGCGACCATCACGGCCGACACGCCGGCCACAGCCGCCCACAAAAGGCACTGGTCGCCAACGATTACGCCTGCCGTCGCTGCCAGTCCGCCTCGAATGCCGCCTTTGCTGGTCGAAGTGATCAGCGCGAGATTGCCCGGGCCGGGAATCAAGAGGAACAGGACGATGGCGGCGACGAAAGCGCCGTAGTCAGCGATGCCGAACATGGATTTGCCTCGAAAAAGAGAGCCAAGGGGGAGCTGTCGAGTCTAAGCGAGGCCAACGCCGCGAGGGCTGTTCCGGGGCGCGCTTTTGCCGGCGCTGCCCCTTCTATTTGCAGTTCAGGCAGCTTCTTTGCGCGCCCAGACGATGCAGCGCTCGGCGTCCAGGCCCGGAACCGTCAGTTGTTCCACGTGAAACACAGCCACGCCCTTGGGCAAGGCGGCGAGTTCGTCGCTGGGCATCTTGCCCTTCATGGCGAGCCAGACACCATCGGGCGCAAGCAGATGGACGGAGCCGTTGAAGAAATCCGGCAGCGAGGCGAAGGCGCGGGAGCTGACGACTTCATAGCTGCCGGTCAGAGATTCGACCCGGGCGTGCAGGCCTCGAAGATTCGGCAGCTCCAGTTCGACCGCTACTTGTTGGACGAAGGCGGCCTTCTTGGCCACGGCGTCCAGGCAGCTCACCTCGATGTCGGGTCGCATGATCGCGATGACCACGCCGGGCAGGCCGCCGCCCGAACCCACGTCGAGCAGCCTCCCCTTCCCCGCCCACTCGCGCTGCAGAGGCGCCACAGCCGCAAGGCTGTCGAGCAGATGGTGCGTCATCACGCCGGCCGGATCGCGCACGGCGGTGAGGTTGTAGACCTTGTTCCACTTGAGCATCAGTGTGCCGTAGGCCAGCAACTGTTCGCCCTGGTGATCGGACAGGGCCACGCCCAAGGCGGCTGCGCCTGCGCGCAGCGTGTCGATAGACGTCGTCATTGGGCAGATTGCGGCTCGGTGGCTGCTTCCGTGGCGGTGTCGCGGGCGAAGGCTTTGTGGCCGCCCTTGCGCAGATGGATCATCAAGAGAGAAATGGCGGCAGGGGTCACACCCGAGATGCGGGAGGCCAGGCCCAAGGTTTCGGGACGATGCTTGTCCAGCTTCTGACGCACTTCAAAGCTCAGCGCCTTGACCTGCCCGTAGTCGAAGTCGTCCGGCAGGCGCAGGTTCTCGAAGTGCGCGGCACGCTCCACTTCATCGTGCTGGCGCTCGATGTAGCCGGAGTACTTGGCCGAAATCTCGATCTGCTCGATCTCGGTTTCGGTCAATGCTGTGTGGGCGCTGTACTTGCCCCCGTCCAGGGACATCAGCTTTTCGTAGTTCACGTCCGGGCGGCGCAGCAGATCGGCCAGGTTGTATTCGTGCTCGATGACCTTGCCCAGCACCCGCTCCGACTCGGCGGCCGGCAGGTTGCGGGGGTTCACCCAGATCGACTGGAGGCGCTGTGTTTCACGTGAAACAGCATCGCGCTTGCGGCTGAAAGCATCCCAGCGCGCGTCGTCCACCAGGCCCAGCTTGCGCCCTGCTTCGGTCAAACGCATGTCGGCATTGTCCTCGCGCAGTTGCAGCCGGAACTCGGCGCGGCTGGTGAACATGCGGTACGGCTCGGTCACGCCCTTGGTGATGAGGTCGTCGACCAGCACACCCAGGTAGGCTTCATCGCGGCGCGGCAACCAGGCATCTTCGCCACGGCATTGCAGCGCGGCGTTGATGCCGGCGAACAGCCCTTGGGCGGCCGCTTCCTCGTAGCCGGTCGTGCCATTGATTTGCCCGGCGAAGAACAGGCCCTTGACCGAGCGCGTCTCGAAGCTGCTCTTGAGTTCGCGCGGATCGAAGTAGTCGTACTCGATCGCGTAGCCCGGCCGCAGGATGTGCGCGTTCTCCAGCCCGGCCATCGAGCGCACCAATTGGAGCTGGATGTCGAACGGCAGGCTGGTCGAGATGCCGTTGGGGTAGTACTCGTTGGTCGTCAGGCCTTCGGGCTCCAGGAAGATCTGGTGGCTTTCCTTGTCGGCAAAGCGGTTGATCTTGTCTTCGACGCTCGGGCAGTAGCGCGGACCGACGCCATCGATCTTGCCGGTGAACATCGGGCTCCGGTCGAAGCCGGAACGAATGATGTCGTGCGTGCGCGCGTTGGTGTGGGTGATCCAGCAGGCCATCTGGCGCGGATGCATGTCGGTCCGGCCCATGAAGCTGAACACCGGCATCGGCCCTGCCCCACCCGGCATGCCATCGCCCGGCTGTTCGGCGCACTTCGAAAAATCGATGCTGCGGCCATCGAGCCGTGGCGGCGTACCGGTCTTGAGCCGGCCTTGCGGCAGCTTCAGTTCCTTCAGGCGCGCCGACAGGCTGATGGCCGGTGGATCGCCCGCGCGTCCGGCCTGGTAGTTGTCGAGGCCGACGTGGATGCGGCCATCAAGGAAGGTGCCCGCAGTCAGCACGACCGTGCGCGCGCGAAAGGCAATGCCCACCTGCGTGATGGCGCCGACCACGCGGTCGCCCTCGACCATCAAGTCATCGACCGCTTGCTGGAACAGGCTCAGATTCGGCTGGTTTTCCAGGCGATGACGGATCGCCGCCTTGTACAGAACGCGATCCGCTTGCGCGCGGGTTGCGCGCACGGCCGGGCCTTTGCTCGAATTGAGAATGCGAAACTGGATGCCGGCCTCATCGGTGGCAATCGCCATCGCGCCGCCGAGCGCATCGACCTCTTTCACCAGATGGCCCTTGCCGATACCGCCGATCGACGGGTTGCAGCTCATCTGCCCCAGCGTCTCGATGTTGTGGGAGAGCAGCAGCGTCTTGGCGCCCATGCGCGCGGCGGCGAGCGCGGCTTCGGTGCCGGCATGGCCACCGCCGACGACGATCACGTCGAATTCTTCGGGGTACAGCATTTGAAATGGGGGCGCACAACTGACGCGTGCGCGGCGCAAAAGGGGGCACCGATTTTAATCGTCGATGCCGCTTTGCGCCGCTTGTGTGGACAAGCTAGAGGGGCTTGCCAAATTGGGGCATAGCGCCCGCCTGCATTAGATAGTTTGCTATATATTTAATAGCAAACAATCCGCATAAGACCGACGTCTACGCCACTTGCACCACCGGCACGGGCTTCTCGATGCCCACCAGCGCGCCCGTCGGCGGTGGCGCCTTCGAGGGCACGAGGCTTTCATCCTGCAGCTCGCGAACCATCAGCTTCTTGTCCGTCATGCGCACGTTGCCGAAGATCGTGCAGAAGGCCACGTCCTTCGCGTCGCGCCCAGTGCCCACGCGCACCAGCCGATCGACGGGTGCCATGCGCGTCGCATCGAACAACACCCACTGCCCGCCCAGCCAAGCCTCGAACACCGCATGGAAATCCTGCGGCGGCTCGTCGAACCACACATAGCCCACCACCAGCCGCGCCGGGATGTTGAGCGCGCGGCAGAAGGTGATCCCCAGATGCGCGAAGTCGCGGCACACGCCCGCGCGTTCCACGAAGACTTCGCGCGCGGTGGTGGTCGAGTCGCTGCTGCCCGGCTCGTAGGCAATGCTTTCGTGGATCCAGTCGACGATCGCCTGCACGCGGCCGATGCCCGGCGGCAGTTCGCCGAAGAGCTGCTGCGCGCAGCGCGACATCAGGTCCGACTCGCAATAGCGCGTCGGCATCATGTAGTGCAGCACCTCGTCGGGCACGTCGCTGACCGGCACCTCGCGCAGGTCGATCGGCACGTCCACATGCGCGCGCTGCACGCTGGCCTTGTAGCTGATCTTCAGCGGCCCCGGCTGCGCATCGAAGCGAATGAAGCGGTTGCCGCTGGACTCATCGCAGAACACCTGCATCTCGGTCGGCGGCTCGATGGTCAGCACCTCGCTGACCACGGCCTGCGCGCCCGAGCGTGCGGCCTCGATGTTGAGCAGCATGTGGGCTGGCGCGACGACCTCGTAGTCGAGCTGCGCGTCGATGTGGGACAGGTGCATGGCAGGGATCTTTCAGGCCCGTCGTCGACGGGAGCGGGGTGCAGGCAATTGCCAATGGTTCTGCGTGACAAGCAGCACCCGCAGCACGCGGTGCGCCGGGCTTTGCAGCAGCAGCCCGAGCGACCGCGCTTGCGGCCACTTCGGTTTCACGCGCAGCATCAGTCCAGCGCCTTTTTCACCGCACCCACGCCGAGGGCCGCAAGCACCACGAACAGCACGGCAAGCACCAGGAACAGGCCGAACAGCAGCTTCGCAATGCCTGCCGCGCCGGCGGCCACGCCACCGAAACCGAGCAGGCCGGCCACCAACGAAATCACCGCAAAAATGATCGCGTACTTCAACATTCCAGAACTCCTTCAGCAGGCCTCGCCCACCGTGCCGGCAGCTTAGAAAGCCGCCGCTGCGGCGCTGATAGTCACCCTGCGCAAGCAGCCGTAGGACAAAAACGCGATGCTGCCAAACCCGATAGCATCCGCTTCGGTTCCAAAAATCCAACCTCGACATCCATTGGAGTTTTCTCGTATGAAGCTGTATTACTCGCCCGGCGCCTGCTCGCTCTCGCCCCACATCGCCCTGCATGAAGCAGGCATTGCCGTCGAGCCGGTGCTGGCCAGCACCAAGAGCCACAAGCTGCAAGACGGCACCGACTACTACGGCATCAACCCGCTGGGCTACGTGCCCATGCTCGAGCTGGACGACGGCACGCGCCTGCGCGAAGGTCCGGCCATCCTGCAATACATCGCCGACCTGGCACCCACCAAGAACCTCGCGCCCGCCAACGGCACGCTGCAGCGCTACCGCCTGCAGGAATGGCTGACCTTCATCGGCACCGAAGTGCACAAGGGCTTCAGCCCGCTGTTCAACCCGGCCATGCCCGAAGAAGCCAAGACCATCTACAAGGACAAGCTCGCCTCGCGCTTCCAGTGGCTCGACAGCGAACTGGCCAACAAGCAGTACCTGATGGGCGAGAACTTCAGCGTGGCCGACGGCTACCTGTTCACCGTGACCAACTGGACCAAGCCCACCGGCGTGGACATCTCCAGCTACCCCAACCTCCTGGCCTGGCACGCACGCGTCGGCGCCCGCCCGGCGGTGCAAGAGGCAATGAAGGCCGAAGGCCTGCTGAAGTAAGCCAAAGCGCTCCGATCCGGGGGAAAACCCGGATCGATTCAGCCACAAGCCGCCTTGCGCGGCTTTTCTTTCGCCTCATAAACTCTATAAATAGAACTTTAGAGGTTGAGGTCGATGTCTTCTTCTTCCAGCTCCCCGCGCCCCGGCGGCACCGAACCCGGCGCACGCGGCCCGCTCACCGGCGTGCGGGTCATCGACATCACGACCATCTTCATGGGCCCCTCGGCCACGCAGATGCTCGGCGACCTCGGCGCCGACGTGATCAAGGTCGAATCGCCCGAGGGCGACGTGGTGCGCGGCATCGGCGCACAGGGCCACCAGAAGATGGGCCCGCTGTTCCTGGGCATGAACCGCAACAAGCGCAGCATCGCGCTGGACCTGAAGTCACCCGACGGCCGCGCCGCGCTGATCGACCTCGTGCGCGACGCCGACGTGCTGACCTACAACGTGCGCCCGCAGGCCATGGAGCGCCTGGGCCTGGGCTACGAAACCCTTGCCGCCATCAACCCGCGCCTGCTCTACGTCGGCATGTTCGGCTTCTCACAGCGCGGGCGCCACGCCGCCAGCGCCGCCTTCGATGACCTCATCCAGGCCGCCTGCGCCCTGCCCCAGGCCATGGCCATGGGCAGCACCGACGGCACGCCGCGCTACATGCCCATCACCATCGCCGACCGCTCGGTGGGCCTCTATGCCTTCGGCGTGATCGGCGCCGCGCTCTACGGCCGCGAGCGCACCGGGCGCGGCCAGCGCATCGACGTGCCGATGTTCGAGACCATGGTGCCGCAGGTGCTGGGCGACCACCTCTACAACCAGACCTTCGTACCGCCGCAGGGTGACTTCGGCTACCCGCGCCTGCTCTCGCCCGAACGCCGCCCCTACAAGACGCTCGACGGCCACGTCTGCTGCCTGATCTACACCGATCTGCAGTGGCGCGCCTTCCTCACGGCCATCGGCCAGCCCGCGCTGTTCGACAGCGACCCGCGCTTTGCGGACATCCGCATGCGCACGCGGCACATCGACGCGCTCTACGCGATGGTCGGCGAGGCACTGGCCACGCGCACCACCGCCGAGTGCCAGGCGCTGCTGGGCGGCACCGACATTCCCGTCTTTCCGATGCACACCTTCGACACGCTGCTGGACGATGCCCATCTGCAGGACATCGGCTTCTTCAGCGAGATGGACCACCCCGACGTCGGCCGCATCCGCCAGATGGCCGTGCCGAGCGAATGGTCCGGCACGCCGCCGGGCAAGGCCACGCCGCCCCCGCGCGTGGGCCAGCACAGCCGTGAAGTGCTGCGCGAAGCCGGCTACGACGACGCGCGCATCGACGCCCTCATTCACAACGGCGCCGTGCGCGCATCCTGATGACCTCCAGCACTTCCTCTTCCTCCTCCTTCATCGCCTGCGACATCGACGGCCACGTCGCCACCATCGCACTCGACCGGCCCGAGCGCCGCAACGCCTTCGACCTCGAAATGCGCGCGCAGATGTTCGACGCCATCCGCAATGCCGTCGACAACCCACAGGTACGCGCCATCGTCCTCACCGGACGCGGCGGCCACTTCTGCGCGGGCGGCGACGTCAAAGGCATGCGCGAGAGCGAGCGCCTCGAAGCCGCTGCAGGCCGCCTTCGCATGAAGGACGCGCAGGCCGGCATGCGCCTGCTGATGCAAAGCGACAAGCCCGTCATCGCGGCCGTCGAAGGCTGTGCCTACGGCGGTGGCTTCGGCCTTGCGCTGGCGGCCGACATCGTGCTTGCCGCACCGAGCGCGCGCTTTTGCATGTCGTTCATGAAGGTCGGTCTCGTGCCCGACTGCGGCTCGCTCTTCACGCTCGCGCGCAGCGTGGGCCTGAACCGCGCCAAGGCCCTGATGCTCTCGGCACGCGAACTCGATGCGCAGACCGCGATGGACTGGGGCATCGTCCATGAAGTCATCGCCGCCGATGCCCTGCTGCCGCACGCACAAGCCATTGCCGCCGCATTGGCCAACGGCCCCGCCACCGCCATCGCGCTCACCAAGCAGGGCCTGCAGCGCACGCACGACAGCGACATGGACGCGATGTTCGAGTTCGAAGCCATGGCCCAGGGCTTGGCTTTCACGACCGACGACCACCGCCAGGCCATCGACGACTTCACGCAGCGCCGCCCAGCGCGCTTCCAGTGGCCCTCCACGCCCTCGCCTTCTTCTTGAACCAAGGACCCGACGCATGACCGACACCGCTCCTGCCACCACTGAACTGCGCGAGGAAATGCGCGGGTCCGTGATGTGGCTCACCATCGACCGCGAAGAGCGCCGCAACGCCATCAGCCCCGGCGTGCTCGCGGGCCTGTCCGCCGCGCTCGCACGGGCCAACACCGACACCACCGTGCGCGCCGTCGTCATCACCGGCGCCGGCACGCGGGCCTTCTGCGCGGGCGCCGACCTGCAAAGCGGCAGCGCCTTCAAGTTCGACCATTCGCAGCCCTACCAGGGCTTCGCCAACCTCTTCCGCCAGGCGAAGCAATCGACCGTGCCGCTCATCGCGCGCGTCAACGGCGCCTGCATGGCTGGCGGCATGGGGATCATGGGCATGTGCGACATGGCGGTGGCCAGCAGCCAGGCCGTGTTCGGGTTGCCCGAGGTCAAAGTCGGCCTCTTTCCCGCACAGGTGCTCAGCGTGCTCGGCGGCCTGCTGCCGCGCCGCGTGCTGTCCGAGATGTGCATCACCGGCGAGCCGATCACCGCTGCGCAAGCGCTCGAACACGGGCTCATCAACCGCGTGAGCGACGACGTCGATGAAAGCGTCGAATGGCTGCTCGGCCGCATGCTCGACAAATCGCCCGCCGCCATCCGCCGCGGCCTCTACACGATGAAGAAGATCGAGGCCATGGCTTTTGAAGAATCGATGGCCTTCACCGAAAGCCAGATCGCCCTCTTCGCCCTCACCGAAGACGCCACGGAAGGCCAGCTCGCCTTCCGTGAAAAGCGCAAGCCGCAATGGAGCGGCCGATGAACAGCCGCACCAGCAACAACCACAAGGATCGCGTCGTCCGCATCGGCGGTGCCTCCGGCTTCTGGGGCGACAGCAGCGTGGGCGCGCCGCAGCTCGTGGCCAGCGGGCAGATCGACTACCTCGTGTTCGACTACCTTGCCGAACTCACCATGTCGATCCTCGCCGGCGCGCGGCTCAAGAAGCCCGAGCTGGGCTATGCCACCGACTTCGTTTCTGTCGCAATGAAGGCCGTGCTCAAGGACGTGGTGAAGCAGGGCATCCGCGTCGTGAGCAATGCAGGCGGCGTCAATCCGCAAGGCTGTGCCGATGCGTTGGCCGCGCTCGCAGCCGAGCAAGGCATCGCACTGAAGATCGCGGTGGTGAGCGGTGACGACGTGTCGCCCCTGCTGCCCGAGCTGCGACAGTCGCAACCGCCGGTGCGCGAGCTGCAGAGTGGCACAGCCTTGCCCGAACGCGTGCTCACTGCCAACGCTTACCTCGGCGCGCGACCCGTGCAGGCGGCGCTCGATGCCGGCGCACAGGTGGTCATCACCGGCCGCTGCGTGGACTCCGCCGTCACGCTCGGCGTGTTGATGCACGAGTTCGGCTGGCAACCTGGCGACCACGACCTGCTGGCGGCTGGCAGCCTCGCGGGCCACATCATCGAATGCGGCTGCCAGGCGACAGGCGGCCTGCACACCGACTGGGACACCGTGCCCGACTGGCCCAACATCGGCTACCCCATCGTCGAATGCAAGGCCGACGGCAGCTTCGTCGTCACCAAGCCCGCAGGCACCGGCGGCAAGCTCACGCCCGCGGTGGTGGGCGAGCAATTGCTCTACGAAATCGGCGACCCCGCGGCCTACCTGCTGCCCGACGTGGTGGCCGACTTCACGCAGGTGCGCATCGCGCAGGCTGGCGAACATCGCGTGGCGGTGCATGGCGCACGCGGCCGCGCACCGACCGCGACCTACAAGGTCTGCGCCACGTACGTCGACGGCTTCAAGACCTCGGCCCAGCTCACCATCGTGGGCTTCGATGCGGTGGCGAAGGCCGGGCGCACTGGCGAGGCCATCCTCGCGCGCACAGGCACGCTGTTCGCGCAGTACGGATTCGGTCCCTACAGCGGCACGCAACTCGAAGTGCTCGGCGCCGAGTCCTGCTACGGACCCCACGCACAAGCCACGCAAACGCGCGAAGCCATCCTGCGGCTCGCGGTGACGCATCCGCGCAAGGAGGCACTGGAACTCTTCGCGCGCGAGGTCGCGCCCGCCGGCACCTCATGGGCACCGGGCACCACGGGATCGGGTGGCGGGCGTGCATCGGTCTCGCCGTCGATACGGCAGTACGCCTTCCTGCTCGACAAAAGCCGCGTGCAGGCACACGTCACGCTCGATGGCGCGCCTGTGGATGTGCCGCAGGCACAGGGCGCATCAAGCAACGACGCACCACGCGCGACGAACACTGCGGCAACCGCGCAGACCATCGCGGCAATCGACAACGCAGACTGCATCGAAGTCCCGCTGATCCGCCTCGCATGGGCGCGCAGCGGCGACAAGGGCGACACCTCGAACATCGGCGTCATCGCGCGCCACCCCGCCCTGCTGCCGCTGCTGCGCGAGCAACTCACAGAAGCTCGCGTGGCCGAATGGCTCGCACATCTGGTGAAGGGCCGCGTCACGCGCTACGACGTGCCCGGCATCGACGCCTTCAACTTCGTCTGCGAACAGGCGCTCGGCGGCGGTGGCATGGCGTCGCTGCGCAACGACCCGCTCGGCAAGGGCATGGGGCAGATCCTGCTCGCCGTGCCGGTGCGCGTGAGCACGGCCCTGCTCGCCCTGCTGCCATGAACACCGCGCGCCTTCAGCGGCGCCGGCTCATGCTCGGCTGCGCCGCTGCTGCTGCAACGCTCGGTGCGCCATTGCATGTCTTCGCGCAGCCGGCGTGGCCCGCCAGGCCTATCCGCCTGATCGTCTCCTTCAGCACCGGCAGCGGCAACGACACCATCGCACGCGAACTCGCGATCGCCATGACGCAGAGCCTCGGCCAGAGCGTGGTGGTGGAGAACCGTGGCGGCGGTGGTGGCGTGATCGGCACCGAAGCCGTCGCCAAGGCCGCGCCCGATGGCTACACCATCGGCCTGGGCACCAGCTCGCAGCTCGTGATGAACGTGGGCCTGTACCGCTCGCTGCCCTTCGACGTCGAGAAAGACCTGCACGCCATCGGCCTCGTCTCTCGCACGCCGCTCGTGCTGGTGGGCAGTGCCGACATGCCCGGCACGCTGAAGGAACTCATCGCGCTCGCAAAGGCCAAGCCCGGACAGGTGAGCTACGGCTCGGGCGGCCCAGGCTCCATCAGCCACATCGTCGGCGAGGCCTTCGCGAAGGCCGCTGGCGTGCAGCTGCTGCACGTGCCCTACAAGGGCAACGGCGCCGCGCTGGTCGACCTGTCGGGCGGCCACGTGCAGTTGCTGTTCGACGGCCTGATCTCGACGGCACCGCTCGCCAGGCAGGGCAAGCTGAAAATGCTCGCCATCTCGGGCAACAAGCGCAGCCCGATGGCCCCCACGTTGCCAACCTTCGCCGAGCAGGGCCTGCACGACTACGAGGCCTACACGTGGAACGACCTGATGGCGCCAGCCGGTACGCCGCCCGAGGTGCTTGCCAAGCTCAATACCGCGTTGAACCAGGCGCTCGCATTGCCGGCCGTGCAGGCGCGGCTTGCACAAGGTGCATCGGACCCGCTCGGGCCGACCACGCCGGCGCAGGCCGAGGCCTATGGCAGGGCCGAGCGCGCACGGTGGGTACCATTCATCCGCTCGCTGCATATCGACAATCCATAGGATGAGAACCTGCTTTTCTGTTCTTCGCGTTGTGCGTTTCGAACGCTGCTGTTCAGGGCGACGCTCACGCCGACACGGTGCTCTTTTTCGCGAATGTCCCCCGCTTCGCTCCTCCTTTATTTCGCGAAAAAGAGCCCCGTATCGGCGCGAGCGTTGGACAGAGCCGTCGTTGATCGGCGATCACCAGCAGCGTGTCCATGTGCGAATGACACCGGGTGCTCCCCGCAGCGAAATAAAGGAGGAGCGAAGCGGGGGACATTCGCGGAGGGGAGCTCCCGGTGTCATTCGCACTCGCCCCGAATGAACCCGACCCCAAGCACCCCACAACAACACAACGCGCAGTAAAAAACCCCGACATGACCCTCCCCGCCCCGTCTTCCCCCGCTTCGCCTTCACCCCTGGGCGGAGAACATGGCACGGGCGTCACGCAGTACCTGCAGCTCGCCAGCGTTCTGCGCCACCGCATCACGCACGGCGAACTGCAAAGCGGCCAGCAGTTGCCGACCGTCGCGCAACTCGCCACCGACTACAAGCTCGCAAGAGTCACCGTGCGACAAGCCTACGGTGTGCTGGCACGCGAAGGACTGATCACCAGCCAGCGCGGACGCGGCACCTTCGTTTCCACACTGCCGTCTTCCGGTGCCGACCCACTGCTGCGCAACGCCATCAACGACCCGCGTGCCCGCGACATCCGCTTCGACATCCTCGAACAGCGCCGCCAACAACCATTGCCCGAAGGCCTCGCGCGCGGCGGCACCACCTACGACGACTACGCCTTCATCCGCAAGATTCACGTGCACGGCGGCGAGCCCTTCTGCCTGGTCGAGATCCACGTGGCCTCGGAAATCCACGCGCTCTTTCCACCCGACGGCGAACAGCACCACAAGATCGCCTACCTGCTCGACAAATACGCCGCCGACCGCATGCACAAGGTGCAGCAGACGCTCACCGTGGCACCGGCCGATCTGCTCCTCGCACAGTACCTGCACTGCTCCTTCGCCACGCCCATCGCCCACATGGAGCGCCGCATCTTCGACACCCAGGGCCGCATCGCGCTCGCCGGGCGCTTCTGGTATCGAGGCGACCGCTTCGTGTCCGACGTCGAAATGCCCTTCGACACCTGGGCCAACTACCACGGTGCGCTGATCCCCGAGGCATTGGCGCTCCCGCCGAACGCCTAACAGCAACCGGACAACCTCATCAGAGCAGGGTTGAGGCCAGGGGCTTAGCCTTCGGCCTGTTTCCACTCCCTTTGCTCACACACGATGTCCTCCCTCTTCGACCCCGTACAGGCCGGCGACCTGAAGCTCGCCAACCGCATCGTGATGGCGCCGCTGACGCGCAACCGCTCGCCCAACGCGATTCCGCCCGACATCGCAGCCGACTACTACGGCCAGCGCGCCACGGCCGGCCTGCTGATCACCGAAGCCACTGCCATCAGCCACCAGGGCCAGGGCTACGCCGACGTGCCCGGCCTCTACGGCACCGAGCAACTGGACGCCTGGAAGCATGTGACCGACGCCGTGCACGCCAGGGACGGCAAGATCGTCGTGCAGCTGTGGCACGTGGGCCGCGTCTCGCACACCGAACTGCAACCCGATGGCGGAAAGCCCGTCGCGCCCTCGGCCATCACCGCCAAGACCAAGACCGTGCTCATCAAGGACGGCGTGCCGACCTTCGTCGAGACCTCCGAGCCGCGCGCGCTCGACGCCAGTGAACTGCCCGGCATCGTCCATGCCTTCGCAGTGGCGGCCCGCAGCGCGGTCGACACCGCCGGCTTCGACGGCGTGGAACTCCACGGCGCCAACGGCTACCTGCTCGACCAGTTCTTGAAAGACGGCAGCAACAAGCGCACCGACGACTACGGCGGCCGCATCGAGAACCGCGCCCGCCTGCTGCTCGAAGCCACGCGCGCCGTGGTCGACGCGGTCGGCGGCGGCAAGACCGGCATCCGCCTGTCGCCCGTCACGCCCGCCAACGACGTGCACGACAGCAACCCGCAGCCGCTCTTCACCTACGTGGTGAAGCATCTCGCCACGCTCAACCTGGCCTACATCCACATCATCGAAGGCGCCACCGGCGGCCCGCGCGAGATCGAGGACCGCCCCTTCGACTACGAAGCCCTCAAGGCCGCGTATCGCGAAGCCGGTGGCAAGGGCGCATGGATGGTCAACAACGGCTACGACCGCCCGCTGGCGGAAGAAGCGCTCAAGGAAGGCGACGACCTCGTGGCCTTCGGCAAGCCCTTCATTTCCAACCCCGACCTCGTGCGCCGCCTGCGCGAGAACGCACCGCTGAACGACCTGGACAAGGCCACGATGTACGGCGGCGGCGCAAAGGGCTACACGGACTATCCGGCACTGGCCTGACAGGCCTCGCGGCGCTACCCGAGCGCCGTGGATGTGAAATAGGCCATGGCAAGATGCGGCGACGCATCCATCTTCCGACCGAAGAGAAAGAAACGTCATGGCCCGCATCGCGCAACGACTGGCCGCACTCGGCCTTGTGCTTCCGCCCACCATCACGCCACCACCCGGCGTGGTGTTGCCTTTCCAGTTCGTGCGCGTCGTCGGCAGCCGTGCACTGATCTCGGGCCACGGCCCGCTCAACGCCGACGGCACCATCGCCACGCCACTCGGCAAACTGGGCCGTGAACTGACCGTCGAACAGGGCTACACAGCCGCACGCCTCACCACACTGGCGATGCTGGGCAGCCTGCAACGCGCGCTCGGCGATCTCGACCGCATCACCGCATGGACGCGCGTGTTCGGCATGGTCGCTTCGGCTCCGGGCTTCGACAGGCAACCGGCCGTCATCAACGGTTTTTCAGACCTCATCCTCGAACTTTTCGGTCCCGACATCGGCGCGCATGCGCGCAGTGCCGTGGGCATGGCCGAGTTGCCGTTCAACATCCCGGTCGAGATCGAAGGCGAAGTGGAGGTCGCGGCATGAGCACTGCCGCGTGGACATTGCGGCGAGCGGATGCCGCCGATGCGGATGCGGTTTCCGTGTGCGCCATTGAAGCCTTCCGCATCTATATCCCGCGCCTGGGTCTCACGCCCATCCCGATGGCGAAGGACTACGGCGCAGCCATTGCAAGCGCGCAGGTCTGGGTCGCCACACAGCAGGCCCAGGTGGTGGCCGCGCTGGTGCTCGACACCACCGACGAAGGCTTTCTGATCGACGTCATTGCCGTGCTGCCACAACAGCAGGGCACGGGCGTGGGCCGCGCGTTGCTCGAACTGGCGGAGCGCGAAGCGCTGCGGCAAGGCTACGACTCGATCTACCTTTTCACCAACGAGAAGATGACCGAGAACCGCGCGCTCTACGAACGCATTGGCTATGTGGAATACAAGCGGCTGGTGCTGGAACAACGCACTCGCGTCTTTCTGCGCAAGCGGCTGGGATGAGCTCTTGTCTTTTCGTTCGTCGCGTTGTGAGTGCGTTGTTCAGGGCACTGCTGTTCAGGGCAAGCTCACGCCGACACGGTGCTCTTTTTCGCGAATGTCCCCCGCTTCGCTCCTCCTTTATTTCGCGAAAAAGAGCCCCGTATCGACGCGAGCGGTCAGAGCAGTCGTTGATCGGTGATCACCGGCAGCGTGCCCCTGTGCGAATGACACCGGGTGCTCCCCGCAGCGAAATAAAGGAGGAGCGAAGCGGGGGACATTCGCACAGGGGAGTACCCGGTGTCATTCGCACCCGCCCTGAAGAACAGCAGCACCCCGAACAACAACGACAAGAACACAAGCACCTCGCAACAAAGCGAAAGAGCCAACGGAAATGAACACCGCGATGCAGCTGAACCGAATCCACCACGTAGCCATCATCTGCGCGAACTACGCAGTGTCGAAGCGCTTCTACACCGAGGTTCTGGGCCTGCGAGTCATCGCCGAAAACCACCGCATCGCGCGCGATTCATACAAGCTCGATCTGGCGTTGCCCGACGGCTCGCAGATCGAACTCTTCTCCTTCCCCGATGCACCCGCACGCCTCACGCGGCCCGAAGCACAAGGCTTGCGCCACCTGTCCTTCGAGGTCCACGACGTGCAAGCCGCAGCCAACGAACTGGCAGCACAAGGCATCGCAGTCGAGCCGCTGCGCACCGACGAATTCACCGGCCGGCGCTTCACCTTCTTTGCCGATCCGGACGGCCTGCCGCTCGAACTCTACGAGGCCGCACCACCCGAAAATCTCGATGCTTTGCTGCTGAAACTCGAAGGCGACCTGCATCTTCGCGAGGTGCGTGCAAGCGCCGCACGGCTCGAGGAACTGCTTGAAGACGACTTCCAGGAAATCGGCATTTCGGGCACCACATGGACACGGCCGGCCATCGTCGAGGCGTTGCGCGATGAGGTCTTTTCGGAACGCACGATGTCGGACTTTCGCGTGCAACGCATCGCGCCCGATGTGGCGCTGGTCACCTACCGCGTGCACCGAAAGGCCATTGCGCAACGGCCTTCGGCGGACTCGCTGCGCAGCTCGCTGTGGCGGCAACGGCTCGGCCGCTGGCGCATGGCGTTCCACCAGGGAACACCGCTCTGAGCACATGCCGCTAAGGCACTTCTCCAAAGGCCACGCTCACACGCAACCCCGTCGGCTCCGCCGCATCGAGCCGCAGCTCCGCACCCAACAGCTCGGCATAGCGCGACACGATCGACAGCCCAAGGCCGGAGCCCTGTCCCAGCTTTTCGCCAGCAGGACCCTGCGCCCATCGCTGCATCAGGTCGCGCTGCGCCTCGAGTGGAATGCCGGGGCCGTCGTCGATCACGCTCAGTGTCTGGCCCGCCAGCTCGACCGTGATGGTGCGGCCGCCATAGCGCAGCGCGTTGTCGATCAGGTTGTCGAGGATGCCTTCGACGAGTGCTTCGTTCGCGTACACCACCACCGAGTCGTCCAGACCACGCGCGCCCAGGTCGACACCCCGCGCATCCGCCCGTGCCAGGTGACGCAGCACCGTCTGCTCGGCCAGCACGTCGAGCCGCACCGGCACGCGGTCCAGGCCTGTGCGCGCTTCTTCGGCCAGCGCCAACGCGAGCAACTGGTCGATGAGGTGGCTCGCGCGCGACTGCCGCTCCGATACGCGTTCGAGCTGCTCGCGCCAGACCTTGGCGTCATGCTGCGCCAGGCCGTATTCGGCCAGCGCGCGAATGCCGGCGAGTGGCGTGCGCAGTTCATGCGCCACGTTGCCCACGAACTCGCGCTGCGCCTGCAGGCTCTGCCCCAGCCGGTCGAACAGCGAGTTGACCGCATTGCCCAGGCGCTGCAGCTCCCGCGAGGTCTGCGCCACCGCCACCGGCGACAGGTCGCGCACATCGCGCCGGTCGAGGGCACGCTGCAATTCGGCCAGCGGCCGCAGGTCGCTGCGGATGCCGTACCAGAGCCACACCGCGAGCAGCAGCAGCAGCAGGATCTGCGGCGCCAGCGCATAGCCGAGCAGTTGCCGCACCAGCGCCGTTCGGCTCAGTGTGGTCTGTGCCACCACCACGCGGTAGGGCATGCTGAGGTCGGGCTCCGCATCATGTTCGAGCACCACCGCGCGCAACGCGCTGCCTTCGTATTCCACATCGGAAAAGCGATAGCGCGAGCCATCGACCGGCAAGGGCGCCTGCAGGCCGGCCTGGCCCGAGATCAGCGTGCCGTCGAGCCGCTGCACCGCGAAGTACACCTTGTCGACCTGGTCGAAGAGCACGGTCGCCACTTCGCGCGGCGTCAGCAACAGCTCGATGCCGCGCTCGCCCGCCTGCACGTTGGCCGACAGCGCATAGGCGTCGTCGAGCATGCCGCGGTCGAAAGCCTGTTCCGAAAAATAGTTGGCGATGACCAGCGCGATGACGGCGCCGACAGTCCACGTGAGCGCCAGCGGCACCAGCACGTTGCGCAGCACGCGCCGCGTGAGCGACGGCGCCTGACGCAGCTTTCCGGGCTGTTCGGTCGACTCGGTCACGCGCGAATCACACCTCGGCTTCGAGCAGGTAGCCGATGCCGCGCAGGGTGCGGATGGTTGCGCCGGTGCCCAGCAGCTTCTTGCGCAGGCGCGAGATGAAGGCCTCGAGCGCGTTGTCGCCGAGCGATTCGTCGAAGCTGGACAGCTTGTCGGACAGCGCACGCTTGCTGACCGTGCGGCCCGGTGGGCTCATCAGTTCCCACAGCACTTCGAACTCGCGCGCCGGCAGGTCGAGCGGACCGCCCGTGGTGGAAAAGCGCCGCGCCTTGCGGTCGAGCTTGAGCTGGCCCAGCAGCACGATGTCTTCGGTGCCCTTGGCACGGCGCACCAGTGCGCGCAGGCGGGCTTCGACCTCGGCCAGGTCGAAGGGCTTGCCCAGGTAGTCGTCGGCGCCGGCGTCGAGGCCGGCAATGCGCTCTTCGGTGCGGCCGCGCGCGGTGAGCACCAGCACCGGCGTGCGGTCGCCGCGTGCACGCGCCTGTCGCAAGGCGGTGAGGCCGCTGGCCAGGCCGCTGGTCGGGCTTGCGGTGGCGGGCAGGTTGAGATCGAGCAGCACAGCGTCGAAGGGCTGCACGCGCCAAAGGTGGTCGGCATCTTCGACGTTGGTCGACACGTCGACCCGATGGCCTGCATCCGCGAGACTGCGCAGCATCACATCGCGCAGTACGGCGTCATCTTCGACAAGCAGAATTCGCATGGTAATTGTGTGGTTGGGGTAATCTGCCCTTACGAATGACGGGTCAGCAGCCGGTCAGTCGCTCCAGCGATAAACGCAACATGAGCATACGACAGCAATATGAAACACGGGCCATTTTCATGGCCGGCGCGACACGATGAGTGCGCGCGAACCCTCCGATCTGTTGAGTGTGGTGCCTTCCGAGGTGCAACGCACCGCCGTGGTCCTGCTGCATGGTTTATGCAGCACGCCTGACGAGTTGCTGACCGTGCAATCGGCACTGCGCAGCCGCGGCTACTCGGTGCACCCGCTGTCGATCGAGGGTTACTCGTTCGATACCAACGCGCCGCTGCAGCACGCCGCGCCGTACGAACGCTGGCTCGACGTCATCCAGGCACAGGTCAAGGCGCTGCGCGTGCAGCACGACCGCGTGATGCTCATCGGCATTTCCGCCGGCTCTTCGCTCGCGCTGGGCGCGGCCATCCGCTGCGGCAAGGACGTCGACGCGCTGGTGCTCATGTCGACCACGCTGCGCTTTGACGGCTGGGCCATTCCGCGCACGCAGTTCCTGCTGCCGCTGGCCTTCTACACGCCGCTCGGACGCCTCTGGCAATACCGCGAACGCCCGCCCTACGGCGTGAAGAACGAACGCGTGCGGGCCTGGATCGAGCGCGAGCTGCGCCACCGCAAGGTCTCGCGCGCCGGCAGTTCGGTGATCGGCGTGGGCCACCTGCGCGAACACGACCGGCTGATCCGCCACGTGCGGCGCAACCTGAACAGCGTGCAATGCGACAACGTGCTCGCACTGCATGCCCAGCAGGACGAGGTGGCCAGCGTAGCCAACCTCGACATCCTCGCGCGGGGCCTTCGCTGCCGCGCATTCCGCACCGTGGTGGTGGCCAACAGCTACCACATGATCACGATCGACAACGACCGCCAGCAGGTTGTTCGCGAAACAGTGTCTTTCGCCGATGCCGTGGCGCATGGCACGATGCCTGAGCATCCCCTGTACGCCTGACCCGGCCTGAACCCGCCAGAAAGGAAAACATCCCCATGTCTTCTTCCGATTCCTCTTCGCCCACCTTCAACAGCATCGCGACGATCCTCGAGACCGACTTCAAGGTCGAGCGCTCGGCCATCTCGCCCGCCACCGCGCTGTCCGACCTCGGCCTCGATTCGCTCGCGCTGATGGAATTCGTCTTCGCCGTCGAAGACGCCTTCCACCTGCGCATTCCCGAAGACCGCCTCGACCCGCGCGAAGCCGGCATCACGCTGCAACGCCTGTGCGAAGTGATCGACACGGAAAGCAGCGGCGCCCCGGCTCCGTCCACGCAATCCGTCGAAGCCCACGCATGAGCGCCGCGCCGGGCCGCCCCAAGCAAGCTCGCACCGCAGTGCGAAGCACGAAGGTCTTCCAATGAGCAGCGGAGCCGCCCACGCCGTGCTCGCCGCTTCTGCAACGCGTGCCGCATCCACACCGGTGCGCGTGAGCGGTCTCGGTTTCATCACGCCCATCGGCCGCACCGTCAAGGCCTTCGACGAAGCCCTGTTCGCCGGCCGCTCCGCCGTGCGCGCGCAGACGCTCGAGATCAAGGGCATGGACCCGATGCTGCTGGCCGTTGCTGCCTGCGACTTCGAGTCGAACGGCGTGCGCAGCACCTCGCGCCTGCCGCTGGACCGCGGCACCGCCATGGCCCTGGCCGCCGCGCAGGACGCCGCCGCCGAAGCCAAGCTCGACCTGGACACCATCGACCGCGACCGCCTCGGCATCTACTGGGGCAGCGGACTGGCCGGCGCCGGCACCTTCGACAACACCACCAGCGCGCTCTACGGCGAACAGCGCCGCATGCGTCCGACGACCGTGCTCACCGTCATGCCCAACGCTGCCGTGGCAGAGCTGGCCCTGCACTTCGGTGCACGCGGCGCGGCCATTGCCTACGCCTGCGCCTGCGCCTCCTCGGCCGTGGCCATCGGCGAGGCCATGCGCGCCATTCGCGGCGGCTGGATCGACGTGGCCATCGTCGGCGGCCATGACGCCATGCTCACCCCCGGCGTGATGGCCAGCTGGCACGCCATGCGCGTGATGGCACCACCGCCGGCCGACGCACCGTCGTCCGCCTGCCGCCCCTTCTCGGGCGACCGCGCGGGCTTTGCCATCGGCGAAGGCGCGGCCGCGCTGGTGCTCGAATCGGAAGCGCATGCGCTGGCCCGTGGTGCCGAAGCCGCGCCCTTCGTGCTCGCGGGCTACGCCACCAACTGCGACGGCACGCACATCACCAACCCCGATGCCGCCGGCCAGGTGCGCGCCATGCGCGCCGCCTTGCGCGACGCCGGCATCGAGGCCTCGGACATCGGCCACATCAACGCGCACGGCACGGCCACCTCGGCTGGCGATGCCGCCGAAGCCGCGTCGATCCGCGAAGTGTTCGGCAAGGGCGCGCCCGTCAGTGCCACCAAGGCCATCCACGGCCATGTGCTCGGCGGCGGCGGCGCCATCGAACTGATTGCAGCACTGCGCGCACTGGCACGCGAGGCCCTGCCCCCCATCGCCAACCTGCAGACACCCGACGCGACTTTCGATCTCGACTTCGTCCAAGGCGAGGCGCGCGAGGCCAAGGGCATCCGTTACGCGCTGTCCAATTCCTTCGCTTTTGGCGGCACCAACGCGGTCATCGTGGCCGGTCGCGCAGCCGAACGCTGAAGATTCGCTGAAGACTTCCTGAAAAATCAACACGGTGCATCGGCTGGTCGTTTTCGTCGTGCCCGTGTTCGCGCTGCTCATGGCGTGCGAATTCGCATGGGGCTGGCTCAAGCGACGCAATACCTACCGTTTCAATGACACGCTCGGCAGCCTGAGCCAGGGCCTGTTGAGCCAGTCGCTCGCCGTATGCACCCAGCTCTTCCAGATCGGCCTGTACGCGATGGTCTACCCGGCCGTCGCGATCTGGACGCGTCCCAGCTTCTGGGACAGCGCCATGGGCTGGATCGCTGCGGTGCTGCTGTTCGACTTCTTCGACTACTGGCTGCACCGCGCGGGCCACGAGTCGGCCGTGTTCTGGGCCGCGCACTCGGTGCATCACCAGAGCCAGCAATTCAACTTCTCCACCGCACTGCGGCAGGAAAGCGCCGTGGCCTTTCTCGGCTGGGTCTTCTACCTGCCGATGGCGGTGGTGGGCGTGCCGCCCGAGCAGTTCGGCCTGGCGGGACTGATCGTGCTGGTCTACCAGTTCTGGATTCATACAGAGCACATCGGCAAGCTCGGCTGGTTCGACCGCGTGTTCTCCTCGCCTTCCAACCATCGCGTGCACCACGCCGTGAACGACGGTTACGTCGACCGCAACTACGGCGGCATGCTGGTGGTGTGGGACCGCATGTTCGGCACCTTCGCGGAAGAAGGCGAACGCTGCGTCTACGGCACGCGCAAGGCGGTCGCGAGTTTCGATCCGGTGCGCGCGATCCTCGGGCCTTACGTTCCCCTGCTGCGCGATGCCTGGTACACGCGGCGATGGCGGGACAAGCTCGCCGTCTGGTTCAAGCCGCCGGGCTGGCGCCCGGCCGATGTGGCGGCGCGTTTTCCGGAAGCCCCTTTCTCGCTCGAAGAAGCCATGCACATCCATGACCCGGTGCTGACGCGCGCCCAGGTCGCGTCGGCCGCCATCCACTTCGCCGGCTGGGTCGGCGTGACGCTGGCCTTCCTGTGGCGCGCCGACGACCTGGCTTTCCAGACCGGGCTGGTCCTGCTCGCACTGGCAGTCGGTGGCTTCTGGGCGATTGGCGCGGTGCTCGACTCGCGCCTGCGGCTGCGCTGGGCCTGGTGCGTGCAGGTGGTGTTGCTGGCGGTGTCGGCGGTCATGCTGGCCTGAGGCTCTTTGGCAGGCGTTTTCACGCCTCGCTATGCTCGGCGCTTCATCGCTTCGGAAGCTCCAAACACCATGCACAGGCTGGCCACCCCGCAGGACATCGATACCGTCTTCGCCCTCTACATGCACGAGAAAGTCGTGCCCTACCTGGGCTACGACCCGATGCCGCTCGAAGACTTTCGCGCGATCTACCAGGAGCTGATCGACGGCCGCTGCTTCCGCATCTACGAGCGCGATGGAAAGATCGCCGGCTTCTACCGCGCCACGCGCTACCCGGGTCGCGTGCAGCACGTGGCCAGCCTCGGCACGCTCGCTGTCGATCCGGCCCTGCACGGGCAAGGCGTGGCACTGGCCATGGTGACCGAAGCCATCGACGCGCTGATATCGGCGGGCGTCAAGCGCATCGAACTCATCGTCGAAAGCGACAACGCGCCCGCGCTGCGCTTCTACGAAAAGCTGGGCTTCCAACACGAAGGCACGCTGCGCAAGTTCTACAAGCGGGCCGCCGATGCGCAGGCCATCGACGACCACATGATGGCGCTGCTGGTCGACTGATCCTGCACTGCGACCAGGCAGGTAATCGACAACGGCAAAGGCAATCGCCAGACTTGCCGGCACGCACAAACACCCATGCGGCCGCAAGCCTCTTTGCAGAAAGCATCGCCATGCCCACACCCGACACCCTGGCCCGATTCATCGCACGCGTCGAACAGAACGCGCACGTGGAAGCCATCGAGGAGTTCTACACGCCGCAAGCCTCCATGCAAGAGAACCAGTCGCCACCACGGATCGGGCGGGACACGCTGGTCGCCCACGAGCGCAAGGTGCTCGCACGTGCCAGGTCGGTGAGCTCGCAATGCCTGCCGCCCGTGTTCGTCAACGGCGACGACGTGGTCGTGCGCTGGGTCTTTCGCTTCGAATGGCTCGACGGATCGGTCACGCGGATGGAAGAGATGGCCTGCCAGCACTGGGAAGGCGAACGCATCGCGGCGGAGACCTTCTTCTACGACCCCGCGCAGCAGGTTCCCGTGCGCCAACCGTGACAGCGGACGCTCAGTTCAGCGACACATGGCGCCGCGATACCTCGGCGGTGTGGCTGTCGAGCGGAAACCAGAGTTCCATCCGCAAGGACGCCAGCGTCACGTCCTGCGGCAATGCGAAAACGCTCTGCACGTAGAAGTACGAAAGCGTGCCGAGCGCCGTGTCGAACGTGAAGCTCAGGTAGGGCGCCGCATGGCCCGGCTGACTGGTGGAGCCTTCAGCCGGCTTGTGCCTTTGGGTCAGGGCTTCGGAAAGCCGCTGGATCCTGGCCTGCAGCGCGGGCGTCGCGCTGGCCTCGGTATGCAGTTGCGCCAACAGCGCCGAACCGACAGTCCACGGTTCATGCATGCGCGACAGCAGGCCTTTCGGATGGCCGAGCGCGGTGATCATGTCCATGCCGCGCACCTGGCACCCGGCGCTCGCAGCCAGTTCGGGCATGACGAGCGACCACAGCCAGGTCGCGCCACGGTTCTGGTCGACCGTGCGCCAGTCGGCATCGAAAACCAGCGCAGGGTTCGGGTCGTGCGCGGCCAGCGTGCGCCGCAGTGCCTGCAGTGCGGGCGCGAGTTCGGGGCTGTCGAGCGCCATCTTTTCCTGCGGCAACGCGAAGCCCGCGTGCAGCAGCGCAGCATTGCGCACCGAGGTCGGCACTTCCAGTTCGGCCAGCCAGGCCAGCAGCAATTCGCGGCTCGGCCGTGCGCGCCCGGCCTCGATGTAGCTCACATGCCGTTGCGAAACATCCAGGCGCAGCGACAGTTCAAGCTGGCTGATCTTCCGGTCTGTGCGCAGGTGGCGCAGGAGTTGCGCAAGTTTCAAACGGGCCTCTGCGTGACCGGGTAGGGAGTGCTCATGGGTTCGCGATTGTGCGCAACATCCGGCCCGAAAGCGATAACGTCGCAGGTCGTTGCCAACACTGCCGCGCAGCGACAGTGCCCCTTCGCTGGACATTGACATCGTGAGAGGGTTCAAACTCGCGGCTTAGCCTCGCAACCCACCCATCATTCATTCAGGTGAATTCAAAAGGAGCCACGACGATGAGCCAGAAATTCCAGGTCACGGGCATGAGCTGCGGCCACTGCGTGAACGCAGTGCAGAACGCGGTACAAACGGTCGATCCCGAAGCGCAGGTCACGGTCGATCTTTCGACCGGCCATGTCGACGTGCTGAGCGAACAGCCGCGCAAGGACATCGTGGCGGCGATCGAGAACGCGGGCTACGCCGTTCAATGACGGACACCGGAGGCCGGCAGGTCGCCATCGGCGAGGCCGCGCGCCTGTCGGGCGTGTCGGCCCGCATGGTCCGGCATTACGAGGGGCTGGGCCTGCTGCCGGCGGTGGCGCGCACCGAGAGCGGCTATCGCCAGTACAACGACGCCGACATCCACACGCTGCGCTTCATCAAGCGCTCACGCGACCTGGGTTTCTCGATGGAGGAAATCGCCGAGCTGGTCGGCCTGTGGCACAACCGTCGGCGTGCGAGTTCGAGCGTCAAGCGCATTGCCGAAAAGCACCTGGGTGAGCTGGAGCAGCGCATCGCGGACATGCAATCCATGCGCAATACGCTGTCCCATCTGGTTCACTGCTGTCACGGAGACGCCAGGCCGGATTGCCCGATCCTCGATGACCTGAGCAAGGTCTAGACCAAGCACTCCCCCAGTCTTCGCGCACTTCGTGTCGCTACGCCAACCCCCTCGCCGGGGGCGACACCAGTGGCCCGGCAAAGCCGGTTCCACGGTGTCTCTGGCGAAGAGAAAGAGTCAAGCGCCGCGAACCAGCGAAAGAATCTTGCCAGCATCCAGCGTGCGGGCCTTCTCCTGGATGGCGGGCAGATATTGCGTCTGCAGGCCCTGCCCTTCCTTCACCACGCCCGAGAACGCGTCCTTGAGCATCTGCGTCGAGAGCGTGCGGCCGCCGGCGTAGTAGCGCTTGGCGACATGGCCCAGTGCATAGGTCGACGCGAAGCTCATGCCCGAACTCACGGCCTGGTTGCCCAGCCCGCGCAGCAAGCCGCCACCGACCTTGCCCAGCAGGCCGCCGAGCAGCTTGCGCCCGGCCTGTTCCAGGTATTGCGAGGTCAGGCCCACGCCGACCGTGGCCAGGAAATCCTTGATGTGGCCGCTGTCCAGCTGGTAGCCATGCGCCTGGCCGATGCGGTAGACCAGCTTCATCTGCAGCGGAATGATCGCCATGGTCGACAGCGTTTCGGGCAGCAGTTCGAGCGCGCCGTTGAGGATGGCCGCATTGAGGATCGACTTGTCCAGTTCGGCGCTGTCCGGCGCATTGGCCGCCACGGCGACGGCGGCCGTTGCTGCGCCTGCACCAACAGCGGCGCCAACCGGCACCGCCGCAATTTCCTCGGCCCGCTGCGAAAACCCGCCCGCTGACGCATCCAGCCCGAGCGAGGTGCGCACATCCATCAGGAACATGCGCTCCGCCTCCGACTGCGTGCCGTCGGCATCGCACACGCACACCGCCATCTCGTAGGCGAGCTGCCGCGATTCGGTGCTCTTCAGCGCCCCGGCCACCGACGCCAGCGAGACGCGCTTCATCAGCACGTCCTGGTAGAGCGTCGGCAAATTCAGGCCGTCGGCTTGCGACAGGCCTTCCGCGATCCGCTTGATCTCCGCACGTTCGCGTTCGTGCTTTTCGCCGTCGACGAAGGCCGCCAGCAGGCTCAGGGTCACGATGGCCGTTGTTTCTGAAGGTGTCATGTTCGAGGTTTTCGTCATATGAAGGACGAAGTTCGGGTGTTCGACCGCCCGAAGGTTCCTGCGAACGTTCTCCCCACAAACCTTGAGCAACTCTGTGGATAACCCCGGCACTGCTGTGTAGGGGCGTTGCAAGTCATTGATCTACAAAGGAAATCTACATATTGCTCAAATTTTGAGCACTGAATTTCTTTGCCCGAAAACCGCCTTTCGCAGATTTTCCCGGGGGTGTCAAAGGACAACTCTGGGGACAGTTTTTGCACAAGCCATCGGTTATCCACAGCGCCGACGGGTTACCCAATGTTGTTCATTTCGCGGGTACACCTCGGAAGCGCGGCTGCGCACAGTGACGCAGGCATGACAACTCGTTGTCACATAACGAAAAAAGTGCCCTGTCCACAGAAGAGGCCAACCCTTATCTACTACTACTAATTTGAATAAGAAGAATAAGAAATAGGGAACGGGGAAAGCGCCGCGTCAAAAAAAAGCCGCGGACGGCCGCGCCGGTCTCCGGCGCCTCGGACGAAAAAACGGGCCCGAGCGCCCTGCTTCCCCTCGCTAACATCCGTGGATGAGCTTCAAACCGCGGATCCTGATTGCCGAAGACGAGTCGGGCATTGCCGACACGCTGCAGTACGTCCTGAAGAGCGACGGATTCACTCCGGTCTGGTGCGCCACGGCCGAAGAGGCAATCGCGCAGTTCGCGCTGGAACCGCCGGCGCTGGCGATCCTGGACATCGGATTGCCCGATCTGAACGGTTTCGAGCTCTTCAAACGCCTCCAGGCGCTGAATCAGTCGATGGGTGGCCCGGAGGTACCCATGGTGTTTTTGACCGCCCGCAGCGACGAAATAGACCGCGTGGTGGGCCTCGAACTGGGTGCGGACGACTACATCGCCAAGCCTTTTTCGCCGCGCGAGCTCGTCGCTCGCGTCAGAACGATCCTGAGACGGAGTGCGAGAAACGGCCCAGGAGCCTCGTCAGCCGCTGCCGGAGCAAACCATGGGGCTCCCCATCAAATCGCGCCCACGGCGCCTCCAGCGACCCCACAGGCACCCGCAATGCCCTTTTCGCTCGACAACGAGCGGATGCAGATCCGGTATTACGGACGCCTGCTCGAACTCTCGCGCTACGAGTACGGCCTGCTCCGGTTGCTGGTGCAGCGCCCCGGCCGCGTCTTCACGCGCGACGAATTGCTGCAACTGGTCTGGGACGATGCCAGCGACAGCTTCGACCGCACGGTCGACGCGCACATCAAGACCTTGCGCGCCAAGCTCAAGACCGTCGCGCCCGATGTGGAGCCAATCCGCACGCTGCGCGGCACCGGCTACGCGCTGAACGAAGAATTGCCAGCCAAGTCTTCGTGACGAGACGCACGCGGATCTTCATCGGCATCCTGCTGATCTACACGGCAGGCATCGCCTTCCTGCTCTACCGCGTGATGTCGGACATCGATCCGCGCTACCGCGAGTCGGCCGAAGAATCATTGGTCGAAACCTCGCAGCTCGTTGCCAGCCTGGTCGAGCAGGACGTGATTGCCGGCGCCATCAACACCGCGCGGCTGGAGCCACTGTTTCGCACCGTCTACGCGCGCGAGTTCTCGGCCCAGATCTACAACCTGCACAAGAACCGCGTCGAACTGCGCGTGTACGTCACCGACCGCAATGGCCGCGTGATGTTCGATTCGCTCGGCAGGCACCTGGGCGCCGACTATTCGCAGTGGATGGACGTGAGCCGCACGCTCGCCGGCCTCTACGGCGCGCGCACTTCGCGCGACGTCGACGGCGATCCGCGCACATCGGTCATGTACGTCGGTGCGCCGATCCGGTGGAACAACGAGATCGTCGGCATGGTCAGCGTCGGCAAGCCGGTGCAGAGCTTCGGCCAGTTCGTGGAAGACGCCCGCGCCCGCACGCTGTGGGTCGGCGTGGGCTCCGGCCTTGCGCTGTTGCTGCTCGCGGTGATCGTGTCGATCTGGCTGGTGCGGCCCTTCGGGCTGATTTCGGATTACTGGACCTGGGTGCGTGCGCAGCGCACCCTGAGCCTGTCGCGCATGGCGCGCCGCGCGGTCGATACCGTGCGCAGCGGCTTCGGCGAAATGCGCGATGCGCTCACCGGACGCAATTACGTGGCCGACTACGTGCAGACCTTCACGCACGAAGTCAAAAGCCCGCTCTCGGCGATCCGTGGCGCAGCCGAGCTGCTGCAGGAGCCGTCGATGCCGCATGCAGAGCGCGAACGCTTTCTGAAAAACATCGAAAGCGAGACGCAGCGCATCCAGGAAATCGTCGACCGCATGATGGAACTCACTGCGCTCGAAACGCGGCGCGCGCTGGACCGCACGGAGCCGGTGGCGCTTGCGTCATTGATCGACGACATCGCACTCAGCGCACAGCCTGCGGCGGCCAAGCGCAACATCCGCCTGCTGGTGAACATCCGCGACGAGGCGAGCACCGAAGGCGATCCGTTCTTGCTGCGCCGCGCCATCAGCAACCTGCTCGACAATGCCATCGATTTTTCACCGCGCGACAGCGAAGTGCTGCTGACGCTGGAGACCACCTCCAGGCTTGCACGCGTGACCGTTCGAGACCACGGCCCCGGCATTCCGGACTACGCACAGGAAAAAGTCTTCCAGAAGTTCTATTCGCTCGCGCGGCCGCACAGCCAGAAGAAAAGCACGGGGCTGGGTCTCGCGTTCGTGAAGGAAATCGCGGCCTTGCACCGCGGTCGCATCGAGCTGGGCAATGCATCGCGTGGCGGCGCGGTCGCGACGCTCACGCTGCCGCTGTTGTCACATCACTGAACAGACGCCGGCGAGGCCGGCAGGCGGAAACCCTCAGGAACCGATCAGGGCGAGATAAGCCTCGCGCGTCTCGGGGCTCACCGCATCGATCAGTTGCTCGTACGAAGTCTGGTGGCGCGTGAGCATGCGCGCCGAGGCCACGGTCTTCGACTTGCAGTACCAGTGGCAGGTGTGCTGCATCAGGAACAGCTCGGCCGACATGGTGAAGGCCTTGGACTTGGCCGAGCGATTCGCTTCGTTCTTCATCACGGCGGCGATGCCGCGCGCATGAATCACCAGCGCTTGTCGCAGGTCGAAGGTCGCGGACGGGAACAGCTTGTGTGCGAAGGGAATCGCGATGGGCAGCTTGCTCACGCGCGTGTCGGCTTCCGGCGTGCGCGCGAACTCGGCGGCGAAGCTGTTGAACTGAGTCGAGAGTTTTTCTTCGGTGGAATCGAGCAGGCTCCAGATCTGCTGGCGGCGCTCGGGATCGTCTTCGCCGAGGCAGCGCAGGTAACCCGAAGTCAGGCTCTCCATCAGCTTCTCGATCTGGTAGCGACCCAGGTGCGTGCCCAGCAGCGCGATGCGCTGGCGCTGGTCTCTGGACTTGAGGATGTAGGCGCCGGCGGCGATCAACGCCACCAGGGTAAGAATTTCCATGAATGCGTGGAGAGAAAAGAAAAAGAAGCGGGAGGCAGCACCGAGTGTAGGCACCGCAATCCGCTTTCGTTTTCGCGCCGTGTGGTCGTTACCTGAAGAAGTCCAGGATCTTGTTGCGCTCTTCGGGTGGTGGTGGTGCACCGATTGGCGCGCCCGTGAGTTCTTCCGCCGGTGGTGGCAACGCCTCGGCGCTGTCGAGGCCCAGGCTCGCCACGTTGTGACCCGGCGTGAAGTCGTCGAAGTACCACTCGCCATCGACGTGGACCACGCCCGCAGGCTCGGCCGGTTGCGTCACGGGCACGCCTTGCAGTGCGGTCTGCATGTAGCCCGTCCAGATCGGCAGGCTCAGGCTGCCGCCGGTTTCACCGCGCACGCCGAGCTGGCGCGGCGTGTCGTAGCCGACCCACGCGATGCCGACCATGGTCGGCTGGAAGCCCGCGAACCAGGTGTCGAAGGAATCGTTGGTGGTGCCGGTCTTGCCATAGAGGTCGTCGCGCTTGAGCGCCTGGTAGGCCTTGAAGCCGGTGCCGTTTCGCACCACGCTCTGCAGCAGCGAACTCATGATGAAGGCGTTGCGCTGCGGAATGGCGCGGCGCGATTCATCGAGCACCGGAGGCTCGGTTTCCATCAGCACCTTGTCGCGCAGGTCGGTGACGCGCGTGACCAGGTACGGATTGACGCGGTAGCCGCCATTGGCAAACACCGAGTAGCCCACGGCCATCTGCATCGGCGTGACCGAGCCGGCGCCCAGGCCCATCGGCAGGTTGGCCGGTTGCTTGTCCTTGTCGAAGCCGAACTTGGTAACCCAGTCTTGCGCGTAAGGCGCGCCGATCGACTGCAGCACGCGCAGCGTCACGAGGTTCTTCGACTTCATCAGCGCGGTGCGCAGCGGCATCGGGCCTTCGTAGGTGCCTTCGAAATTCTTCGGCTCCCAGGGCTGGCCGCCGTTTTCGCTGGCATCGAAATGCAGCGGCGCGTCGTTGACGATGGTCGCGGGCGTGAAGCCCTTTTCGAGTGCGGCCGAATAGATGAAGGGCTTGAAGCTCGAACCCGGCTGGCGCCACGCCTGCGTGACGTGGTTGAACTTGTTCTTGCCGAAATCGAAACCACCCACCAGCGCCTTGATGGCGCCGGTGCGCGGGTCCATGCCGATGAAGGCGGCTTCGACCTCGGGCAGTTGCGTGATCTCCCAGGTGTTCTTCAGCGTCTTCGCCACGCGGATCACCGCGCCGCGGCGGATCTTGATGTTGGGCGGTGCCTTGGCCGCAAGACCCGACAGCGCAGGCTTGAGGCCTTCGCCGGTGATCTGGATGGTTTCGCCATTGGCGCGCACGGCGCTGATTTCTTTCGCGTTGGCATCGAGCACCACGGCCGCGACCACGTCGCCGTTGTCGGGGTGTTCGGCCAGCGCGTCGTCCACGGCTTCATCGACTTCCTTCTGCTCGGTCGGCAGGTCGACGAACTTCTCGGGCCCGCGATAGGCCTGGCGGCGCTCGTAATCCATGATGCCCTTGCGCAGCGACTTGTAGGCGGCGGCCTGGTCGGCCGCGACCAGCGAGGTGTAGACCTTCAGGCCGCTGGTGTAGATGCTGTCGCCGTATTGCGCGTACATCATCTGGCGCACCGTCTCGGCCACGTACTCGGCATGCAGGCGGTTCGGGTCGGCGGCATCGCGCAGATGCAATTCTTCCTTCTTCGCGGCGGCGGCCTGCTCGGCGGTGATGAAGCCGGTTTCCTGCATCCGGTCGATCACGTAGAGCTGGCGCGCCCGCGCGCGACGCGGGTTGGCCACCGGGTTGTTCGCGCCGGGCGCCTTCGGCAGGCCGGCGAGCATCGCGGCTTCGGCGATGGTGACGTTCTGCAGCGGCTTGCCGAAGTAGGTTTCGGCGGCGGCGGCGAAACCGTAGGCGCGGTTGCCCAGGTAGATCTGGTTCAGGTAGATCTCCAGGATCTGGTCCTTGGTGAGCTGTTGCTCGAGCCGCAGCGCCAGCAGGATTTCGTAGGTCTTGCGGCTCATGGTCCGCTCTGAACTCAGGTAGACGTTGCGCGCCACCTGCATCGTGATGGTCGACGCGCCCTGCTTGCGTCCGCCCTTCAGGCTGGCCACCGCTGCACGCAGGAAGCCCTTGTAGTCGACGCCGCCGTGGTCGTAGAAGCGCGCGTCTTCCACGGCCAGCACCGCGTCTTTCATGACCTTCGGAATGTTGGCGAAGGGCGTGAGGTTGCGGCGCTCTTCGCCGAACTCGCCGAGCAACTGGCCTTCGGCCGAGTACACGCGCAGCGGCAGCTTGGGCCGGTAGTCGGAAAGCGCCGAGACATCGGGCAGCTTCGGATAGATGGCAACGACCGCGACGATGGCAGCAACGATCACCACCAGCGCGCCGGAGCCCACCGCGATGGCGCCCCATCCTGCGATGCGCTTCCAGCGGCGGTTGCGTCCGTCCGGCGCGGTGCCGTCGTCGGGTTTTGGGGAGCTTGAACGTTTGAACATAGAAATGGGCTAACTAACTAGCGAAAGGATTGGAGCCGCCGCGCGCTGCTGCGTTCCAGCATCGGCAGATCGAGTGCGCCGCGTCCAGCGGCCTGCTGCGCGCAATGCATGGCGTCGAAATACTTGTCGTGGTCGAAGGCGATCAGCAGAAGGTCCACACCGGCGTTCAGCGAACGCACGGTGGCATTGCACAGGCCGTGGTTGTAGGCCGCGCCCATCGTGAGATCGTCGGTGACGAGCAGGCCTTGATAGCCCCATTCGCCCCGAATCACCTGCTGCACGATTTTGCGCGAGAAAGAAGTCGGAGATTCCGCATCGAGTTCTGCAAGGATCACATGCCCGAGCATGATGGCTGCGTCAGATTGTTTCGACACTTCTTGAAATGGTTTCCAGTCATGTGTTGCAAGCCGAAAGACCGGCGTGCGCAGCCTGGCGCTGAAGTGATGGGTGTCCTCGGTCACGCCGGCGAGGCCGGGAAAATGCTTCCGCGTGCCGCGAACGCCAGCCGATTCAAGGCCTCTTTCATAAGCGAGCGCTACCTGCGCGGTGAGTTCGGGGTCGGCCGAGATGGCGCGTTCGTCGATGCGGGTGTGAAGATCCCAGCGGCCCGGTGCGCGGCCGGTGCGCAGGTCGACCACCGGGCTGAAGTTGAGCGTGATGCCCAGCGCCGCGAGTGCCCTGCCCTGTTGCGCGCCGTAGGCATGGGCGCGTTGCGCGAGGTCTTCGTCGGGCACGTCGGCCTCCAGCAGCGTGGCGAGCGCGGGCTGGCGTTCGACCAGTGGCGAAAGGCGCGACACCGCGCCGCCTTCCTGATCGGTCGCGACGATCAACAGTGGCAGGCCGGCTTCGCGGCGCAGCGCCTGCAGGCCGGCGATTTCTTCGCGCAGTTCGGTGGCGGTGCGGCCTTGCACGTTGCGGCCGGTCACGAAGATGCCGCCGATCAGTCCCTTGCGTGCCAGCTCGCGCAGGTTCTTCGCATCGTCGTAGCCGACGATGAAGTGCGCGCCGAGCGCCTGCGCCATCGGGCCCGAGGCGGCGTTCACCTCGGCCCGGTGCTGCACCGAGGCTGCTTCGTTGCACAGTGCCGTCAGCACCGCAGCGAACGCCAGGCCCAGCGCGACCGGACGCAACCAGCCGCGTGCCCATCGCCAGATGAGCGCAATGCCGATGGTCAGCGCACCGAGCAGCAGCGGCAGTTCCCACGCACGCATGAAGCGCAGATGCGGGTCTTTCAGATGCCAGGCCCAGAACCACAGCGTGGCCAGGGCCAGCCAGCCCAGTGCGCCGAAGGCGACCCGCAGCAGCTTCATGCCGCTGGTGCGGCCGGCGCTGTTTCATTGCGCCGCGAGAGCGCATACCAGTCGACCCTGCGCGTGACCAGCATCAGCGTGGCCAGCATGCCGAAGATCAGCAGCGCGCCGAGCAGCAACGCATTGCTTTCGGAAGCCAGCAAACCATAGAGCGCGCCGTAGAGCAGCGCGACGAAAGCGCCGAACGACAGCCCGCGCCCCCAGCCACCCAGCACCGCGCTGAAGTACACGGCGAGCAAAGTGACGCTGGCCGTTGCCGCGCCCGCATAGGCCATCCAGAACGTGAACTTCTCCGACAGCGCGAGCAGCAGCAGGAAGAACAGCGCGATCGACAAACCGACCAGACCGTACTGGATCGGATGCAGCCGCAGCTTGCGGAACAGCTCGAACATGAAGGCCGCCATCAGCACCAGGCCGATGAAGAGCATGCCGTACTTGCCGGCGCGCGTGCTCATCGAATAGACGTTGATCGGCTGTGCCAGCGACACGTCGAAGGTTTGCAGCGGGCCCAGGTTGCGGCGCGCGGCACCGGCGGCTTGGGTGACGGCCTGGGCGTCGCTGTCCGGGTCGACACCGCGTCCGGCGAGCCCTGCGCGCACCTGCTCGCGCGCCGTGGTCACGAGCGAGGACACGCGCCAGCGGGCATCGAAGCCGCCCGGCGTCACGCTGCGTTCGGACGCAAGAAAGCGGCCGCCGAAGCTGGGGTGCGCCCAGGGCGAGCCCAGGTGCGCTGTCGTTTCCTCGGCGATGGGCGCGATGGCCAGCGTGTCCTGCCCGACCAGGCCGAGCTTCATCTCGAAGGGCAGCGCCGTGCCGGCCTGCCATGCCGCGAGCGCGGGTCCGGTCACTGGTGCGTGGATGCCGTTGGCAAACCAGGCGTCGTCGGCAATGCCCGGCACGCGCTGCCTGAAGCGCAGCGTCTCGCCGTTCATCACCAGCGCCGGCGAGCCGTCGAGGCCGCGCAGGTCGCTCACGTTGAAGGCAATGAAAGGCGTCTTCAGCTCGATCGTCGAATCGGTCTCGCTGTGCGCCACGGCCTTCGGATCGAAGGCCGCGTAGCCGCCGGTCAGCGTGGCGTTGAGCGTGTAGAACGGAATCTTGAAGATGCCGCGGTAGCGCTCCTGCGGTGCCATCGTGCCTTCGATGTGCAGCTTGTCGGGAAACACCACGTGGGTCATTTCCTTGCTGTGCGGCTCCTGGCCGATCAGCTTGCCCTGCGCATCGCGCATCGGCTCCATCCAGCGCTCGACATACGGCACCAGCAGCAGCGGGCCGACCACGGTCTGGCGGCCGGCGTAGGTGGCGGCCAGCTCGCGGCCCGCTTCGCGCTGGCTCTCACCGCGTTCGCGGTTGATCGAGTCGATCTCCGCCAGCGGAATGCACAGCAGCAACACCAGGAAGAACAGCCCTGCCACCTTGACCAGCATCGAGCTCTGCAGGGCTCTCAGGAACTGAAGCATTTTTTCTCTCCTTGTCTGTAGCGAAGCCGCGATGCTCTTCGCGCCACCCGAAGGCCGTGTGAAGCACCCGAGCCGCCTTACTTCACACAGACTTCACACGGCGGGGCATTCACGGCGTGCGACTTCAAAGAGCCTTCCAACTGGCTTCTCGTGCGGTGCCGACAGTTGCGGCTGTGCAAGTTCGCACGGACAAGGACCTCCGCCATGGATGCTCACATCACCCCACGCCCCGGCCGCTGGCTCTGGCTCGCCACCGTGAGCCTGGCGACCGCGGGCTTCGTCGCATTGGGCGTGCGCCCGCTGCATGCACAGGAAGCACCTGCCGGCCCGCGCCTGAAGACCGAGAGCCCCTACTTCTTCGTCAAGAGCGACGACCCGTCGGTCGATCGCCTGCCGCTCAAGGGCACCGAGGTCTCGGTGAAGATTTCCGGCGTGATCGCCGACGTGACGGTCACGCAGACCTACCGCAACGAAGGCCAGCGCGCCATCGAGGCAAAGTACGTGTTTCCCGGATCGACCAAGGCGGCCGTGAGCGGCCTCAACGTGCGGCTGGCCGACCGGCTCATCACCGCGCAGATCCGCGAGAAGCAGCAGGCACAGATCGAGTACGACACCGCGAAGAAGGAAGGCAAGACCGCCGCGCTGCTGGAGCAGCACCTGCCCAATGTGTTCCAGATGAACGTCGCCAACATCATGCCGGGCGACGACGTGAAGGTGGAGCTGCGCTACACCGAGCTGCTGGTGCCGCAGTCGGGCAACTACGAGTTCGTGTTCCCGACGGTGGTCGGCCCGCGCTACAACAGCCCGCAGTCTGAAAACGCGCAAGCGAAATGGGTGGCGCAACCCACGCTGCCTGCCGGCACTGCGCCCGCAACCAGCTTCAAGCTCAAGGCCACCATCGACACGCCGATGGGCCTGAAGGAAATCCGCTCGACCACGCACGCCATCGACGTGAAGAAGAGCGACGAAGACCAGCATGCCGACATCGTGCTCACGGCAGATGGCCGCCCTGCCGACAACCGCGACTTCGTGCTCGACTACCGCCTGGCCGGCGAGAAGATCGAATCGGGCCTGATGCTCTACAAGGGCCAGGGCGAGAACGCCGAGAACTTCTTCCTGGCCATGGTCGAGCCCCCGAAGGCCGTGGCCGCGAGCGCGATCACGCCGCGCGACTACATCTTCGTGGTCGACATCTCGGGCTCGATGCATGGCTTTCCGCTGGACACCGCCAAGACCGTGCTGGAGCGGCTGATCGGCGGACTGCGTCCGAGCGACACCTTCAACGTGCTGCTGTTCTCGGGCAGCAACAAGATGCTGTCGCCCAGGTCGGTGCCGGCCACGCGCGCCAACATCGAGCAGGCGTTGGCGACGATCAAGAACTACAGCGGCAGCGGCAGCACCGAGTTGATTCCGGCGCTCAAGCGTGTCTACGCCGAGCCCAAGGAAGACAAGGTGTCGCGCACCGTGGTGGTGGTGACCGATGGCTATGTGACGGTCGAGCGCGAAGCCTTCGAGCTGGTGCGCAATAACCTGTCGAAGGCCAATGTATTCGCCTTCGGCATCGGCTCCTCGGTCAACCGCAGCCTGATGGAAGGCATTGCACGCGCCGGCATGGGCGAGCCCTTCATCATCACCGACCCGATCCAGGCGCCCGAGCAGGCCGCGCGTTTTCGCCGCATGGTGGAGTCGCCGGTGCTCACCAGCGTGAAGGCCACCTTCGGCGGCCTCGATGTGTACGACGTGGAACCTCAAGCCCTGCCCGACGTGCTGGGTGAACGCCCGGTGATCGTGTTCGGCAAGTGGCGCGGTGAAGCCAGGGGCCGCGTGATCATCGAAGGCCAGAGCGCCAACGGTCCCTACCGCCAGGAAGTGCGCATCGACGAACGCACCCGCCAGGACACCGCCGCGCTGCGCACCCTGTGGGCCCGCCACCGCATCGAGAGCCTGAGCGACCAGGAAACGCTGGAAGGCGGCGGCGCCTTCAAGGAACGCATCACCGAACTGGGCCTGAAGTACAGCCTGCTCACGCAGTACACGAGCTTCATTGCGGTCGACAAGGTGGTGCGCAACCTCGCGCCGCAGAACAGCGTGGACGTGAACCAGCCACTGCCGCTGCCGCAAGGCGTGAGTGACCTGGCGCTGGGCGCCGAAGTGCCGAGCACGCCCGAGCCGGAAACGTTGGGCGCCATTGCGGTCGTGCTGTCGATGCTGGCCATGTTGCGCCGCCGCGCACGCCGCAACGACCCGCGCCGTTTCACGGCCTGAACACGAGAAGACGAAACGAAAAGAAGAGAGAAGAAAAATGTCCTTGGCAACGCTCGCCCACCGTCACCCGCGGATCGTGGACTGGGGCATCCACATCGACCGCACGCCGGCCGCCGGCTGGCTCGCGCTGCAGTTCGTCGCGCTGACGCCGACCTGGGTGTGGATGGTCCAGCGCATGCGCGACGGCTCCGACGATCCGATGGGGCTGCTGGCGCTCGTTGCGCTGGCCGCGCTGGTCTGGCATCGCCGGCGCGAGCTGCGTGCTTCGCCGCGGTTGGGCTGGCTGGCACTGGCAGCTGCGGGCACCGTGCTCGCGACGCTGCTGCGCACGGGGCTCGGCGTCGTGCCGGCGCTGCCGCCGCTGGCTGCGGGGCTGGTGGCCGTGCTGTCGCTGGCCTGCGGGTTGATGGCTTTCCTGCCGAGGCGCGTGGCCGCACTGCCGGTGGTGGGGCTTGCGGTGCTGGCGCTGCCTTTGCTGTCGTCGCTGCAGTTCTATGCCGGCTATCCGCTGCGCGTGGTGACGGCCGAAGCCAGCCGCTGGTTGCTGGCGCCGGGTTTCGACGTGGCACGCGAAGGCGCCAGCCTGATGGTCGATGGCCGGCTCGTGATCGTCGATGCGCCGTGCTCGGGCGTGCAGATGGTGTGGCTCGGCTACTTCACGGCCTGCGCCGTCGCGCTGTGGGCGCGTCGCAGCGATCGCTGCTTCATCGGCCGGCTGCCGATGGTCGGCGTGCTGGTGCTGGGCGGGAACATCCTGCGCAACAGCGTGCTGATCGCTTTCGAGGGCGCGGGCCATCCGCTGGTGTCCTGGGCGCACAACGCGCTGGGCCTCGTGGTGCTGGCGGCCGTGTGCGGCGCCATCGCCCGGCTGATGGTGCCGGCGCGCCCCGCACCCGAACCCCTGGAACATCCCATTGCGGGCCTGATCACGATGCAAGGAGGCCGCCATGTCGACACCGTTCTTTGAGCGCTGGTTCGCGAACCATTTCATTAATCGCGTCGGCCACAAGACGGCCTTTGCGCTGGCGATGTTGCTGTGCATGCTGTGGTCGACCACTGCGGCCTTGCGCGCACCGGCCGCATCCGAGGAGGTGGCGATCTCACACGAATGGCCCAGCCAGTGGGACGGCGTTCCGTTGCGCCCTCTGGCCCTGAGCGAAGTCGAGCAGCGCTTTGCCGACCGCTTCCCCGGCGCCATCGGCCGCATGACGGACGGCACCCAGACGCTGGTGATGCGCGAGGTGAAGCAGCCCACGCGCATGCTGCATCCGGCGGTCGATTGCTACCGCGCGCTGGGCTATCGCATCGAGCAGGCGCGCCTGGAACGCGACGCACAGGAACGTTTGTGGCGCTGTTTTGTTGCGCAACGGCACGGCGCGCAAAAGATCCGCGTTTGCGAGCGCATCGTCGATGCCCAGGGCACGGCTTTCACCGACACTTCAGCTTGGTACTGGGCAGCGGCCAGCGGCCAGTCACATGGTCCGTGGCAAGCTGTCACCGTGGCGAGACCGATCTGAGAAACGTGCCTGTGAAGAAGACTCTGCGATTTGTGCTTTTCGGGCTGATGGCCCTGGTTATTACAGCGTGTGTAGCTATCTTTTTGATAGTTAAGCTGGTGCTCGCGCCAGCCTCCGGCGAATGGAGCACCACGGTGAAAGCCGGCCCGTTGAATTTCGAGATCGGCGTGCCTACCGCAGTGCGCCTGGCCACTTCGCCGTGGTTCGCGCCGCGCCTGGACGGCCATTCGCTTGACACCCGCTTCGGCACCGTGCGCTTCGGCTGGAAAGAAACCAGCGAGCTGCTCGAAATGACCTGCGCCCCCTGCAGCGCCGAGGTGTCCGCGCTCGGCACCCAGCCGATCAAGGTCGAGCGGCTGGTCGCCACCGTGCGGCGTGACGGCAACACGCTGAGCGGCACGCTCGAAGCCACACCGCAGAACAACGACGCCACCCGGCTCCAGGGCCACTGGGAAGGCAAGCTCACGCCGAAGAACCTGCAGCTCAGCGCGAACATCCAGGACGCGCCCATCGCCGGCTGGTATGCGGTGCTGGTGCCCACGCTGCCCGAACTGCAGCGCGCGCGCATCGGCGGCACGCTGGCGATGCACGGCCAGCTCGTGCTGCCCGAGGCCACCTTCGCCGTGCAGCCGAACATCAGCCAGTTCACGGTCGAAGGGCTGGGCACCGAGGCCATGCTCAACGCCCGCACCAGTTGCGGCCCATCGGCCAAGCTGACCAACGACAGTTGGCTGGCGCGCGCGGTCATCGCGGCGGAAGACCAGCGCTTTTTCACCCACACCGGCTACGACCTGACCGAGATCCTCGCGTCGATCGACAACAACCAGAAGCCCGGCCAGATCCGGCGCGGCGGCAGCACGCTGACGCAACAGCTCGCCAAGCTGCTCGTGACGGGCAGCGACCGCACGGCCGAGCGCAAGCTGCGCGAGATGCTCTATGCGGTCGAGATGGAGCAGACGCTGGGCAAGGCCCGCATCCTGCAGCTGTACCTCGACAACGCACCGTGGGGCGGCAACATCTGCGGCGCCGAGGCCGCGGCTCGCCGCTACTTCAAGCGCAGCGCGCGCACGCTCGAACCGGCGCAGGCCGTCTGGCTGGCCGCGATGCTGCACAAGCCGCAGGCCGTGCTCGAGCAGTGGCGGCGCGACGGACAGATCGACGCCGACCGCATCAAGTGGGTGGCCGAAGGCATTCGCGGTATCAGCCGCAACCAGCGCGAGGCCATGCTCAAGGGCGTGGCCACCGCCAGATTCACGGCGCCGGAGGCCACGCCATGAGCGCAGCGCCGGGCCGCCCCAAGCAAGCTCGCACCGCAGTGCGAAGCACGAAGGTGATGCAGTGACCATTCTCCTGACCGATGCCGACATCGAAGCCATCGAGCGCGCCACCATCGCGGCGGTGTCGCCCGAAGTGACCGAAGAACTCGACGGCTGGCTGCTGCCCTTCGACGGCGGCACCGTCAAGCGCGCCAGATCGGCCGTGCCGTTGCACCGGGGCACGGTCGATCACAGCACGCTCGACCGCATCGAAGACCGCTACGACAGCCGCCAGGTCGCGCCCGCGCTGCGGCTGGCCGATGCGACCTGCTTCGACGGGCTGCGCACCGAGCTGGAGCGGCGGCACTATGCCGACGACAACCCGACCTGCGTGCAGGTCGGCTCGGCGCAGCGGATGCGGCAGGTCGTCGCGGCCGGCGGTGCATTGGCCGATGTGGACCGCGCCCCCGACGACGCCTGGGCGGCGCTGTTTCTGGGCGAAGGTTTCGACCCGGTGGACGGCGCGCATCGCGTGCGGATGCTGGCGCGCGCCAAGGGCTCGCTCTACGCCAGCGTGCGCGAGGGCGGCAAAACCCTCGCGGCCGGCGCGATGGCTTTCGGGCATGGCTGGGCCAGCGTGCACGGCATGCGGACCGATCTGGCGCACCGGGGCCGCGGGCTGGCGGGCCGTGTGCTGGCCGGGCTGGCGCAGGCGGCGCTGTCGAACGGCTTCGAGCGGGTGTTCCTGCAGGTCGATGCAGCGAACCAGCCCGCGCTGGCGCTCTACCGGCGGGCCGGTTTCGAGACCCGGTGGCAGTACCGCTACTGGCAGCGCCAGCAGTGGCCAAGGAACTGACTCGCCCCCAAGGCTTCGCGCACTTCGTGTCGCTGCGCCTTCCCCCTGCCGGGGGCAACACCAGCGGCCCGGCAAAGCCGGTTCCGCGGTGTTTCCCGAAGGGGCGCAGCTCTACTTGTTCGTTGGCTCGGCTGAGACGAAGCCGAAACGCACATCCCGCAGCGCGGCATCGACCAGGTCGAGCGGGTTGTCGAACGCGGGCGTCACCTGCACGATGCCGCCCAGGCGCTGGTCGATCAGCAGGATGGCCAGCCCGTGCACATAGCCCCAGGCCGTGGTGATCCGCATGGCTTCGGTGCTGCCGAGTGACACCGGCGTTTCCCCTTCCGTTTCCGCCCTGGCGCCGATGATCGCGGCCATCACGCGCATGGCCTCCCGGGCCGCTTCGGCCAGCGCGGGGCGGTGCATGTCGATCTTCTCGTTGCGGAACATCAGGCCGAACATGGCCGCGTTGCCGTAGGCAAAGTGCACGTAGGCGCGCGCGATGGCGCTGCGCCGCTCGGCCGCGTCCGCAAGTCCGCCGGCCGCCTCGCCCATCGCATCGGCCAGGCGCCGGTAGCCCACGGCGGCCAGTTCGCTCACCAGCCCGGTCGTGTCGCCGAAATGGTGCTTGGGCGCGGTGTGCGACACCCCCGCTTCCCGCGCGATGGCCCGCAGGCCCAGGCCGGCGATCCCGTCGCGCAGCAGCACGGCCTCGGAAGCCGCCAGCAGCGCTTCGGGCAGCGAACCGTGGTGATAGCGCTTGATCGGAATGTCGTCGGCGTCGGTGGTCATTGGAGAAGGAGGAAGGACGTCAAAAATCTTACCACTGGAAAAATCTCTTGACTTCAATCTCGGGTTCGAAGATATTTCCACTGGAAAGATAAGCCTGGACACCCTTCAAAACTTCCGGAGATCCCCGATGAACGATGCCCGTCCCCGCAACGCGCCCCCGCCCAACATGGCGCCGATCGACTTCGAAACCGAGGCCGGCCCGCTGCCGTTGCAAGGCACCCTGCCCGCCGGCCTGCGTGGCACGCTGGTGCGCAACGGCCCGAACCCGGTGGCGCCCGATCCGAAGGAGCACTGGTTCTCGGGCGATGGCATGCTGCATGCGTTCAGCCTGGCCGACGGCCAGGTGCGCTACCGCAACCGCTGGGTGCGCACCGCGCGCTGGCAGGCCGCCGCCGAAGGACGGGGGCTGGCGGGCGGCTTCCAGAAAGCGCCTTTGAGCGAAGCACCCAGGCCGCAGCACGACGACGGCTCGGCCAACACCAACGTCATTTCCCATGCCGGCCGTGTGCTTGCGCTCGAAGAGGCGCACCTGCCGGTTGCGGTGGAGCTGCCGACGCTGGCCACGCTCGGCGCCACCGATTTCGACGGCAACTTGCACGGCAGCTTCACCGCGCACCCGAAGATCGACCCCCAAACCGGCGAGCTGCTGTTCTTCGGCTACGGCACGCCGGCGCCGCTGTCGAACGGCATGAGCTTCGGCGTGATGTCGCCGCAAGGCCGCGTCACCCGATTCGAGCGTTTCGAGGCGCCCTACGCCAGCATGGTCCACGACTTCATGGTGACCGACCGCCACGTCATGTTCCCCATCATGCCGCTCACCGCCAGCATGGAACGCGCCACAAGCGGCCGCCCGCCCTATGCCTGGGAGCCGGAATACGGCACGCGCGTGGGCCTCATGCCGCGCAATGGCAGCACCGCCGACATCGTCTGGTGGCGCGGCCCAGCCTGCTACGTTTTCCACGTCATGAATGCGTGGGAGGCCGACGGCAGCCTGTTCGCCGACGTGATCCAGTTCCCCACGGCGCCGCTGTTCCCGAAGCCCGATGGCTCGCCCGTGAGCGACGCACCGCCGATCAGCCGGCTGGTGCGTTGGCAGTTCGACCTGTCGAGCCCCGTGCATGAATTCACGCAGACCCCGCTGGAAGACCTGCCCGGCGAGTTCCCGCGCATCGACGAACGCTTTGCCGGCCTGCCCTACCGCCACGGCTGGTACGTGTGTCGCGGTACCTCCAGCCCCGGCGAAGCGCCGCGTCTCTATGCGGGGCTCGTGCACATCGACCACACCACGGCAAAGCGCGACATCTTCATGTTCCCCGCGCCCGACGTCGTGTCCGAAGGCGTGTTCGTGCCGCGCGCGCCGGACGCGGAAGAAGGCGACGGCTGGCTGCTGGCCACCGTGTGGCGCGGCGCCACCCACACCAGCGACCTCGTGATCTTCGACGCCCGCGCGCTGGCTGCGGGCCCGCTCTGCGTGGCTTCGTTGCCGCATCGCGTGCCGGTGGGATTTCATGGCAACTGGTTCGCACAAGGACAGGGAGTGGCGGCATGAACGACCCTGCGGCGGGTTGCTGGCTGACAGGCCATGGGTGGCGCGGCGGCCGCGTTAGTGCCACCATGGCCGCATGAAGAACGCCAATCACCACGCCAACCACCCCACCGATCCCGTGGCCACGCCGCGTGGCATCGACCACATCGTGGCCGGTGTTTCCACCAGCGATGGCGACGGCGTCAAACTCACCCGCGTGCTGCAGCAGCCGCTGCAGAAACGGCTCGACCCGTACCTGATGCTCGATGCCTTCGGCAGCGACAACCCGGGCGACTACATCGGCGGCTTTCCGAACCATCCGCACCGGGGCTTCGAGACGGTCACCTACATGATCGCGGGCCGCATGCGCCACCGCGACAGCGAAGGCCACGAAGGGCTGCTCGAAAACGGCGGCGTGCAATGGATGACCGCCGGCCGCGGCCTCGTGCACAGCGAATTGCCGGAGCAGGAAGAAGGCCTGATGGAAGGCTTTCAGCTATGGCTCAACCTGCCCGCCAAGGACAAGATGCGCGACCCCTGGTATCGCGACATCCAGAGCGAAGAGATTCCCGAATACACCACCGCTGCCGGCGTGCACGTGCGCGTGATCGCCGGTGCGAGCCACGGCATCGAGGGCGCGGTGCGGCGCGAGCACACCGAGCCGCTGTACCTGGACATCACGCTGCCCCCGGGCGCCGAGTTTGCGCAGCCGCTGCCGCACGACCACAACGTGCTGGTCTACGTGTTTCGCGAATCGCTCTGGATCGCCGGCAGTGAAGTGCCGACGCGCCGCATGGCCATCCTGGCCAATGACGCGGACAGCGACGGCGTGGTGCTGCGCGCCGGTGCCACCAACCACAGCCCCGCGCGCGCATTGCTGATCGCGGGCAAGCCGCTGCACGAGCCGATCGCGCAATACGGCCCCTTCGTGATGAACACGCAGGAAGAGATCAAGCAGGCCGTCCATGACTTTCAAAACGGCAAGCTGGGTGGGTAGGTAGTAGGGCGAGTTCACTGTTCTTTACGCAAGCTCACTCCCGGCTAACGGTGGCGATACAAGGCTCTTCCACACTTCGTCTCACCTGCTGCCCATCGGTGGCGGGCTTCTTCGAAAGGAAGCACTTCTCATGATTTCTCTTCGCCAACGCATCGTCTGGGCCAGCCTGTTGGGTTCGGCCGCTCTCGCCTCTTCGGGCGCCTTCGCTCAAGCGCCGGCCGCTGCAACCGCACCCACCGCCGCGGTGGCCCAGGCCGACAGTGCTGCCGCCCCCAAGGCGCAGCACAAGCGCATGGACCCGGCCCAACGCATGGAGCGCATGCAGGAGCGCCGCGCCAAGCGCCTGGCCGCGCTGAAGGACAAGCTCAAGCTGACCTCGGCCCAGGAAGGCGCATGGAGCACCTTCACCGCCGCGAGCCAGCCGCCCGCCGGCCCGCGTCCGCACATGGACCGCGCCGAGTTCGCCAAGCTGACCACGCCGGAACGCCTGGAGCGCATGCAAACCCGCCAGGCCGAGCGCAGCGCGATGTTCGCCAAGCGCGCCGACGCCACGAAGACCTTCTATGCCGCGCTGACGCCTGAGCAACAGAAGACCTTCGACACGGAAACGGCGCACTTCGGCGACCACGGCCATCGCGGCCACGGTGGCCCGCGCGGCGCCGCTCCTGCCAAGGGCTGATCGCAGCCGCCAGGGCGCCGGCAACGGCGCCATCGAAGAAAAGCCCGCAGCGCGAAAGCACTGCGGGCTTTTTCATTCATCGGCGTATGTCGATCACTTCGGCGTGCCGGTCTTGTCGGTCGGATTGGTCGCGACCTCCGGGCGCTCGCCCTTCTCGCCGAAATGTGGCTTGACCTTGCGGGCCTCCTGGCTCACTTCTGCGCGTGAGCGCTCGCCGGTCGGCTGCGGCATGGCATTGGGCTGGTGATTGACCGTGGTTGTCGCCTCGCCCTTGGGCACCATGCTGTTGTCGTTGTTGCGGTTCTGCACGCGGGCTTCGGCCTTTACAGACTCTCGGGAGGCCGGCTCGGATGGGGCCTGGGCCAGGGCGATGCCGGCCGTGCCCATCAGCGCGGCGAGGACCGTGGTGCGAAAAATAACTTGCTTCATGGAATGCTCCTTCTGGTTTGTCTCGAATTCAATGGATGAAAGCGCGGGCTGTTTTCTCCAAGCGCTGAAACCACCGTAGGAGGCGCGAAATCCGCGCTGTGTGAGGGTGCGGCAGGCCTGCCTGTAGGAGCCGACCGCCCAGGCGTGAAAGCCGGTGAAGAAGGTGGCGCGTTCCTACAGGTGTGGCGGGCGGGCCAACGTACAACCGGCATACCGATGTCTTCTCCCCCCATTCCTGATGCTGCCGCGGCCCCCGCGCCGCCGACCTCGCTCAAGGTCATGACGGTGAACACCCACAAGGGCTTCACCGCGCTGAACCGCAAGTTCATCCTGCCGGAGCTGCGCGATGCGGTGCGCACGGTGGGCGCCGATGTGGTGTTCCTGCAGGAAGTGCTGGGCACGCATTCGCGCCACTCGCGCAAGGTGAGCAACTGGCCCGACGCGCCGCACTACGAATTCCTGGCCGACACCATGTGGCCGCAGTTCGCCTACGGGCGCAACGCGGTGTATCCCAAGGGCCACCACGGCAACGCGGTGCTGTCGAAATTCCCGATCGTGCATTTCCGCAACCACGACGTGTCGGTGAGCGGACCCGAAAAGCGCGGCCTGCTGCATTGCGTGCTGCGCCTGCCGGGTCGCGTTGTCGATGTGCATGTGATTTGCGCGCACCTCGGGCTGGCCGAGTCGCACCGGCAGCAGCAACTGGAGCTGTTGTGCCACATCGTGCGCGACGAGGTGCCGGTGGGTGCGCCGCTGATCGTGGCCGGCGACTTCAATGACTGGCGCAGCCGCGCGCACGAGATCCTGGCGCAAGGCGCCGGGCTGCGCGAAGTGTTCGTGCATGCCAACGGGCGTGCGGCCAAGACCTTTCCGGCGCGCTTTCCGGTGCTGCCGCTCGATCGCATCTACGTGCGCAACGCGGGCGTGCATGCGCCCGTGGTGCTGCCGCGCAAGCCGTGGTCGCATCTCTCGGACCACGCTCCGCTGGTGGCGGACATCGATCTGTGAACACCCCCGCCATGAGCAACAACGACAACAGCAACGACAACCACTGGATCGGCGGCAATCGCATCGAGCTGCTGGAAAACGGCGAGCAGTTCTTTCCGCGCGTGTTCGACGCCATCCGGCAGGCGCAGCGCGAAGTGATCGTCGAGACCTTCATCCTGTTCGAGGACAAGGTCGGCCTGCAATTGCACGCTGCCATGCGATCGGCGGCCGGGCGCGGCGTGAAGGTCGATCTGATGATCGACGGCTTCGGCTCGCCCGACCTCTCGCGCGAGTTCATCGAAGGGCTGACCTCGGTCGGCGTGAAGGTGCGGGTGTTCGACCCGGGCCAGCGCTTCATGGGGCAGCGGCTCAACGTGTTCCGCCGCATGCACCGCAAGATCGTGGTGATCGACGGCGAGCGTGCCTTTGTGGGCGGCATCAACTACTCGGCCGACCATCTGCTCGACTTCGGCCCCAAGGCCAAGCAGGACTATGCGGTCGAACTCACGGGCCCGGTCGTGGCCGAGATCCACCAGTTCGTGCTGCGCGCCATCGCGCTCGGCGGCAAGGGCGCGGGCTGGTTCCGTCGGCGTCTGAAGCAGGCGCCGCGCGCGACCGGCAGCCACGCTGGCGAGGCCGACGCGATGTTCGTCACCCGCGACAACCGGCGCCACACCAACGACATCGAGCGCCACTACCGCGCCGCGATTCGCGCTGCGCGCGAACGCATCGTGATCGCCAACGCGTATTTCTTTCCGGGTTACCGGCTCATCAAGGAGCTGCGGCGCGCGGCGCGGCGCGGTGTGGACGTGCGGCTGATCCTGCAGGGCGAGCCCGACATGCCGATCGTCAAGACCGCCGCGAGCATGCTGTACCACCACCTGCTGCACGCCGGCGTTCGCATCTACGAGTACTGCGACCGCCCGCTGCACGGCAAGGTCGCGCTGATGGACGACCAGTGGAGCACCGTGGGGTCGAGCAACCTTGATCCGCTGAGCCTGTCGCTCAACCTCGAAGCCAATGTGGTCGTGCGGGACGCGGCCTTCAACCAAGTGCTGTGGGAGCGCATGGACCGGCTCATGCAGCACAGTTGCAAGCAGATCGACACGGCGGACCTTGCGAGCGAATGGAGCGGCTGGCGGCTGGTGCGCAGCTTCTTTGTCTTCCACATCCTGCGCTGGTATCCGGCGCTGTTGGGCCGGCTGCCGCGCCATGTGCCGCGCCTGACACCTGCCGAGGCCACCGACCTTGCCAGCCGGCGCGACACCGGCACGAGCGATTCGGCCGGTGGTGCCACGCACACGGAAGCGGCTTGATGCAGACGCCGGCTCCACCATGAGCACGATGGCCCTCACCCGTCAGTCCTGGTGGCCCTGGGCCCGCCGTGTGGCGATGTGGGGCTTCTTCGGGCTGATCGCGTGGCTGCTCGTGAAGCAGGCGCGCACCATCGAGTGGGACGAGGTGCTCGATGCGATCCACATGCTGCCTGCGTCCGCCTTGCTCGCGGCGGGTGCGCTGGCGGCCTGCAGCTTTGCGCTTTACAGCACCTACGACCTGCTGGGCCGGTATGTGACGAAGCACAGGCTGGGCACCGGCACGGTGATGGGCGTGACCTTCATCAGCTACGCCTTCAACCTCAACCTGGGTTCGTTGGTCGGCGGCGTGGCGTTTCGCTACCGGCTCTATTCGCGCCTGGGGCTGGAGAACGAGACCATCACGCGCGTGCTGGGCTTCAGCATGCTGACCAACTGGCTCGGCTACCTGGTGGTGGCCGGCGCGGCCTTCTGCTTCTGGCCGCTGACGCTGCCGCCCGACTGGAAGATCGACAACGAAGGCTTGCGTATCCTGGGCGCGGTGTTGCTGCTGCTGGCAGTGGCCTACGTGGCGCTGTGCGCTTTTTCAAAGGGGCGCGTCTGGCGTGTGCGGGGTCATGAGTTCAGTGCACCCCGGTTCCCGCTGGCGCTGCTGCAACTGGCAATGTCGTGCGCCAACTGGTCGCTGATGGGTGGCGTGATCTGGTTCCTGCTGCAGGGCAAGGTCGACTATCCGCAGGTGCTTGCGGTGCTGCTGGTGGCGGCGGTGGCGGGCGTCATCACGCATGTGCCGGCGGGGCTCGGCGTGCTCGAAGCCGTGTTCGTGGCGCTGCTGTCGCACCAGGTGGCCGAAACGAAACTGTTGGGCGCGCTGCTGGCCTATCGCGCGCTTTATTACTTGCTGCCGCTGGTCGTGGCCACGCTGGGCTATCTGGTCACCGAAATGCGGGCCAAGCGGCTGCGATCGGGTCATTCGTAACTTTGTGAGCTGGCGGCGTGCGATCAGCGCGCACCTTTTGTCCTGAAATGCACGACTTGTTCACCGAAAGAGGCCGTTTTTGTTGCGGTGCAGCAATCGAAACTCACGAAGCCTATAGTGGGCTCACCACCTCTACGCGCCAGCCTCCCATGTCATCTCTTACTTCCACCGCCCGCCTTGCCGATCCATTGATGCAATGGGTCGATCTGGCCGTCAAGACCCACGAGATGCTGCTCTCTTCCGGCTCGGTGATCCGCATGCGGACCGAGCGCATCGCCAAGGCCGGGCTCACGCCCAGCGCGGCCGACCTCGCAGAGTTCCAGCTCATGGGCCACGAGAAGCTCGCGGCCGCGAGCGAATCGGGCATGGCGATGGCAAAGCAGTGGCACAGCAGCCACTTCTCGCTGGCGAACCGCGCGTTGCAGCAATGGTTGCAGGGCACCACGGCGTTCTTCTCGCTGGCGGGCAGCGTCACGCCAGCGCAGGCGGCGGCGCACAGCGATGCGCTCGTGCGGGCCACGACGCGCACCGCGACCACGGCAAGCCAGTTGTCGGACGCAGCGGCCGGCATTGCGCGCGAAGGGCTCAAGCCCATCCATGCCGCGGCCACGTCGAATGCGCGGCGCCTGGCCGAGCTGCAAGCCTGAGGGCGAAGACGCGGAGCAGGACGACGCTCAGGGCCGTGCAGGCACCAGCGTCAGCAGCGTGATTTCGGAGGGCGCGCCAAAGCGCTTCGGCGGTCCCCAGTAGCCGGTGCCGCGGCTCACATAGATCCACATGTCATGCAACCGGTGCAGGCCCGCCGTGAAGGGTTGCTGCATCGGCACGAACAGATTCCACGGAAAGAACTGGCCGCCATGCGTGTGGCCCGACAGCTGCAGCTGGTAGCCCGCCGCTGCCGCCAGCGTTGCACTGCGCGGCTGGTGCGCGAGCAGCACGCGCGTGTGCACCAGCGGCGGCGCGTCGAACAACGCAAGATGCGGGTCGCTGGCATGTGCCGCGTCGAAATGCCCGGCGGTGAAGTCGGTCACGCCGGCCAGTACCAGCGCGCTTTCAAACAGCTCTTCGTCGGTCTGCGCGCCGCGCACGTTGCGCGTCTGCAGCACCACGTGTTCGTTCAACAGCACCTTCAGGCCGAGCCGGCGCAGCTCGTCGATCCAGGCATGCGCGCCCGCGTAGTACTCGTGGTTGCCCGTGACCACGAAGGTGCCGTGGCGCGCCCGCAGTCCGGCCAGTGGCGCGATGTGCTCGCGCAGTTCGGGCACGCTGCCGTCCACCAGGTCGCCGGTGATCGCGATGGCGTCGGCGCCCAGGCCGTTGACCACGTCGACGATGCGCTGGATGTACGCGCTCTTGATCGTCGGGCCCACGTGGATGTCGCTGAGCTGCGCGATCGTGAAGCCTTCGAGCGCCTGCGGCAGCCCGCTGATCGGCACGTCCACCCGCTTCACGCCGGCCGTGCGGCGCGCGTTGAAAAAACCGATCAGCGACGTGGCCGTGGCCATGGCCAGCACGGCCAGCGCGCTCCATGGCCGCAGCGCGTTCCACGGCACCTGCAGCACGCCCAGCGCGCTCGCCAGCCAGGCGAGCAGCAGGCCGGCGTCGCGCACCAGTGTCAGCACGAACATCGACGAGAACCAGCCCATGCTGATCAGCCCGACCCACTTGAGCACGTCGTCCAGCGAACCATCGCGCCCGATGCGGCGCGACACGAAGGGCAAGGGAATCGTGGCCGCCGACACCACCAGCGCGAGCAACGCCAACGGCCACGCCGGCGTGAGCACGGCCAGCGCAGGCAGCAGGCGCAGCGCGATGTAGACGTGCAGCAGCGCGGTCAGGACACTCAGGGGGCGGATCGGCATCGGGGCAATGGGTTCGGGCACTGCCCGGGATACACCATCTGCAAGGCGCATGCCGCGCATTCAAGGCGCTCGAAGACGCGGCAGCCGCTATTTTTTCTATAGCGCAAGGCACCCGGATAGCGGGCGTTGTGGCCGAGCCGGGTCCGCGAATCTGCGCCGGCGAAAAGCGGTGCCTGTGCCCACTTTCGCCGCGCTACTGCACCGTGCGCGTGCCGGCCGAAGCCATGTCGGTGCCCGCCGGCCACACGAACGTGGCCTTGGTCGGCGCGCCCGGCAGCACATGCAGCGGTTGTTTCAACACCTGGTTGCCGAGTTGCGCTTCGACTTCGTAGTTGCCCGGCTCCAGCCGCGCCACCATGAACGGGCCGCCCGACACCACATTGTCGAGCAGCGCGGTGCCGCTGCCGTCGCGCACCGTCACGTGCACGTTGGCTGCGAAATCGGCACCTTTGTGATCCTTGACCGCGAACTCGAAGGTCGCGGGCCAGCGCGGCGACACCGTCTCCATCAGCTGCGCTTCATCGCTGCCGATGCCGCCGCTCATGTATTCGACGCCGTGCGCCATGTAGATCGGCGGGTTCACCGTCGCGTGGGCCGACGAAAGCGCCCCCAGCAGGACGGCGCCGAACAGCATGGCGGCCGCCAGGGGCCGCGTGCGCGATGGAAAACGGGAGGTCATGGTCTGGGTCCTTTCCTTGTCGTCGTGGCAAGAGGCCACGCGACCAATGTGCGGCGCGTGGCTTAGGAAAGGCTGACCGATCAAAGACTGGCACGCCGCTCGGACGCGCCCGTGTCTCTCAGCGTGCGGCGGAAGTCTGCGCCAGCGCCTGCGGCAGCGGCGGCGTCACCGAAGCCATGTCGAAATTCGATGGCCAGACGAAGGACGCACGCGCCGGCAGCCCAGCAATCACCACCAGCGACTGCGTGAGCGTCAGCCCACCCAGCGTCACGTTCACGTCGTAGGCGCCCGGATTGAGCCGCGCCAGCATGTACGGCCCCTGCGACTGCACGTCCAGCACGACCTGCCCGGTGTATTTCTGGCGCACTTCGACCAGGGCCTTGGCCGGGAAGCCCGGCTGCTGCGCGCCCTTGCCGTCGCTCACACCGAATTCGATGGTGGCGGCCCAGCGCGGCGACACCATTTCCATGAAGGCGGCTTCATCCCGGGCGGCGCCACCGCACATGTATTCGATGCCCTGCGCCACCTGGATGGGCGGGTTCGAGAACGCGTGGGCCGAAGACATGGCCCCGAGGAATGCTGCTGTACCGCCCAATACCAGCGCGGCCAGAGGCCGGCGGAGACGCGATGGGTTCATTGCTGTGTGGTCCTCGATCTTGCGTGACGTGAAATCCGTCGACGATTTTGCTTAGCAAGAGTCGGGCTAGATATAGCGTTTACGAGGAACGATCCTCGCCCGGAAGTTGAATGCTATTGTTTTCATAGCTGGTGACGCCCGTGTGACGGGCATGAAGTCAGTTTTATGACTTAGACCTCACGGAAACCCTGATATGGGCTGTTTTCGGGCGGCCTTGGTGCAGGATTCCGCAAAGGGGCACGGCGCACGCCCGCCGCGGTGCATCGCGGGCCGGAGATACTGCGGCCCCATGAAGCCCGACGACGACTACGACCCGATACGTGAGCGCCGCGAGGCGATGAATGCGTGGGAGCAAGGCCTACGGCCGAAGCCGGAGCGTCATTGGGCGCTGTGGCTGGCGCTGGCCGTGCTGGCGGTGTACCTGTTCTATCTGGGCGCCGAGTGGCTGCTGGCGCAACAACGGGCGGCGAGGCTTCCCACGGAACCGGTTGCGGCACCATCCCGCGTCGCTCCGCCCGTGCAGGAGACCCGGCCTGCGCCCGCCCCGCCCGTGACATCTCCCGGCGTGACCGGACTCGACACCTTCGATGTGACCAAGTGCCTGACCCCATCAGGCAAGGCGGCCTACTCCGATGGCCCGTGTCCCGAAGGCTCGCGCGCCACGACGGTCCGCCTGCGGCGCGACGTGAACATCGCCGACGGCATGAGCCCGGAAGCGCGCGAAGCCTCGATCCGCGACAACGCGGCCGTCGCCGCGCAACAGCACCAGTACGAACGGCAAGCCGCGCAGAACGCAGTGAACGAAATGGCCGAGTGCGGCGGCCTTGCCGAACACATCAAGTGGATCGACGCGGTCGGACGGCAACCGCAGGGCGCGTATTCACAGGATGGGCTGCGCGACGAGCGAAAGCGCACACGGGATCGGCAGTTCAGGCTGGGGTGCCCCCAGCAGCGCTGAGGTTCAGCTGGGCGCTGGCTTCGCCACGACCGACCCGTCCACCAGCACCACCTCCAGGCAAGCCCCGTCCGCGACAGGCCCGAACATCGCCCGCGCGACCGCAGCCACCACATGCTGCTCGACGGCGCGCTGTAAAGGCCGCGCGCCGTACTTCGGGCTGAACCCCTTGTCCGCGACGAACGCTACGACCTCGGGCGAAAAGTTCAGGCGCATGCCGCGGCGCGCCAGCCCTTCGCGCTGCGCGATCGCCTGCAGCTCCTGCACGGCGATGGCCTCGATGGCCATGCGCGACAGTGGTGCGAAAGGCACGACGCGGTCGATCCGGTTGAAGAACTCCGGCCGGAAGAACTGCCGGATGTCGTGCACCGCGCCGTCGCTCGGCGCCGGCTCGCCGAACCCCAGCGACGCGCCGTGGCGCACGCCCAGGTTGGTGGTCATCACGATCACGGTGCTGCGAAAGTCGGTCATGCGTCCGCGGCTGTCGCGCAGTCGGCCCTCGTCAAGCACCGTCAGCAGCAGGTCGAACACCGAGGCATCGGCTTTCTCGATCTCGTCGAGCAGCACGACCGAGAACGGCTGCCGCCGTACATGTTCCACCAGCTTCCCGGGCCGTTTGCCGGAGCCGATCAGGCGCGCGATCTGGAAGGCGTGCTGGAACTCGCTCATGTCGATGCGGAACAGCGGGTCCGTGCCACCACCAGCACCGAAGAAGTAGCGCGCCAGCGCCTTGGCTGCCGCGGTCTTGCCGACACCGGTCGGCCCGGCGAACAGCAGGGTCGCGATCGGCTTGGCAGGGTCGTTCAGCCCGGCCTTGAAGAGATAGACCACGTCTTTCAGGTGGCCGATGGCCGCGTCCTGGCCGAACAGCTTCTGTGCGAAGAAGTCGTGCACCTGCGTGTCGTCCAGCGGATGGTCGTCGCGCAGGAAGCTCTCGGGCAGGCCGGTGCTTTTCGCGAAGTGCGCGATGGTGGCGGTCTCGGTCACGATGCCTGTTTGCCCGGCGATGGCTTCGCGCACGCAATCGCCGAAGAAGCGCACTGCCTTGCCCGGAAAGCTGTCGTAGCGCACATAGCGGCCGAGCAGCCGGTAGCCGGTGTCCAGCGCCGGTCGCTCGATGTCGATCGACAGCGTGTTCTTCGCATGGCTCGCGAAGAGCTCGAGCACGCGGCGCGCGCGCACGCTGTCCATCTCGGGCAGGCGCAGGGTTTCGAAGCAGTCGATGAATCCGGGCAGCCGCTGGCGCGCAATCTCGAGTTCGCTGGGATTGGCTTCGCCGACCAGCCGCAGCGTGCCGCGGCGCAGTGCCGGCAGCAGGTAGGCGGCCATCGATTCCTCGGGGCTCTCGCCGCCGATCTGCAGCAGGTTCACGAAGTCCGTGACCCACAGCAGGCCGTTCGACATGTCCAGCCACTCGACCGTCTGGTCGCACAGCGCCTGCCATTCGCCGAGGTACTTCGCGCGGCCGACGAGCCGCTCGGCATGGCTGCGCCAGAAGGTCGGCGATGCGTCGCGCGCAACCGTGAGGCGGTGCGCCTTGCGGATCGCCTCGAGGATCACCACGCTCTTGCCGACGCCGGGCTCGCCGACCAGCAGCAGGTTGCCGCCGCGCGCGAGCCGCTCCGCGATCTCGTCGCTCAGGGCGCCCTGCTCCCAGGCCACTTCGGGAAACACATGCAGGCCGCGGCGCGCGCCGGTCTCGGGCAAGCGATCGGCCACGGCATCGAGCTGCGCATAGGCCTCGCGCAGGTGGCGTGGCACATGCTGCCTGTTCGTGGTCTTGTCGTCGCGCCGCACATCGATCTGGTCGAGCCACGGCGCGGCGGGCATCAGGAAGCGTTGCGCGGCCTCGGGCGAGAGTCCGTCGAGGCATTCGCGTGTGTAGTGCTCGATCAGCACCGGCAGTTGCGCGTCGTCGTAGTAATAGAAGCTCTGGTCGAGCCAGGGCAGGTAGCACTTGGCGTAGCCGTCTTCCTCGTTCTCGCCGAACACGGCGGCCACATGGAACTCCGTTGCCCGAGGCACCGGGAAGCTGCCCTTCTCCGTGCGGTGCGCGAGATTCACCGACACATGCACCAGCTTGAGCCGCGCGTTGTCGATGTCCGGCTCGGGCACGTAGCCGTCGCGCTCGCGTTCACGCTGCAGGGTCTCGGCCAGCGCAGCCTTCACGCGGCGGGCGTTGCGCTCGATCACCTGGAAGTCGGTGCCGAGCAGGATGCCGCAGACGGACGTGTCGTCGAGCTGCCAGCACACCAGGGGATACGAAAGCGTTGCCATGCGGATGCGGGTCTTTTTCTTTCAGTCCTGTGCTGCGGGTGTGCGGGCCGCAGCACGGCCGTCCCACAGCAGCAGGCGCCAGTCTTCTTCGGTGAGCGAGCCGCTGAACTTGCGCACGCGGCCGGAGCGCAGATCGGTCAGGCGCCGATGGTCGCCGGGTCGCGCGGGTTCGAGGCGGATGCGCACGATCTCTGTGGGCAGCGGTGTCGGCGCCGCATCGGGCGCTGCCTGCTCTGCGGACAGCAGCCGCACCGCCAGCGGCAACGGCCGGTCGTCGCCGGCGTACCAGAGATGAATGCCGCATTCCCCGCTGAATGCGTCGCGCAGGCCGATGCCCTCGAAGCAACGCACGCCGGCGCGCGGCGACGGCAGTTCGTGCAGATCGAGCTGCGCGATCAGCGTTGCGTAGTCGGCCCACGCAGTCTCGACTGTGGCCTCGCCGGCGCCGGTCTGCAGCGGCACGATTTCCACCGCCACGCGCTCGATGCCATGCCGGCCGAGGCTGTCGGCGCGGCCCGCTAACTGGTCAATCTCGAGCTGCCAGCGCACGAGTTCGGTGTCCATGCCGCGCACTGGCGACGCGCCCGCAAACAGTTGCTCGAAGAATTCCCGCATGTCCTGCTGCGCTATCAACTCGTCGAGCACCTGCTGGTGGCCCGTCTGGCGCCATTCGCGTGGCCGTGGCGGGCTTTGCCTGACAGTGCGTCCCGGCGCGACACGGTGCTCCGAAAGATCCCAGTTGCGGCGTGCCAGCACCTCGCGCAGCGGGTCCAGCCGCACTTGCAGCGCACGCAACGCCAGCGATTCGGGCTCTGCCGGCGCTGCGTCGAGCTGCGCACGCAGGCGTTCGTGCAGCGCGTCGGCGTTGGTTGCCAGTGCCTGGTAGCCGGCGGCCGAGCCGATGTCTTCCGGCAGCGGGACCGTGCGCCGCGTGGCGTAGTCGAGCACAGTGGCGCGGGTCGTCAGCCCGCCCTCGCCGAAGGCCACGTCCAGCAGCATCGGCTGGCCGCTGTGCGAAGCCGCCAGGCGCTGCGCGATGGGCTGCGTCAATGCACGCTCGATGCCGCGCTTCAGCGCCCGCGCGCCAAGCGCCTCGTCATGCCCGAGCCGCGCCAGATGATCCAGCGCCTGCGCCGAGACGTTCAGGAAGGTCAGCCTGCGCACGAAGCCGTCGCGTGCCAGCACGCGCTCCAGCTGCAGCCGGGCGATGGCGGCGATGTCGTCCGCACCCAGCGGCGTGAAGCCTACGACCTGGTCGATGCGGTTCAGGAATTCGGGCCGGAAGAAGCGCTCGACCGCCTCGCGGTAGGTGTGCGCCACATCGGCTTGTTGCCGCACGAAGCCGGTGTGGCGGCTTGCCGCGCTGGCGCCGAGGTTCGAGGTGAGCACGACCACGCATTGAGAGAAGTCGGTGGTGCGGCCCAGCGCATCGGTCAGCCGGCCCTCGCCGAGCACCTGCAGCAGCAGGTCGTGCACGGACGGATGGGCTTTCTCGATCTCGTCGAGCAACAGCACACAGGCGCGGCGCTGGCGAACGGCGGCGGTGAGCTGGCCGTCGGGACGGTAGGCGTCGCCGATCAGGCGGCCAGTCGCGTCGCCGTCGACGTATTCGTTCATATCGAAGCGCACCAGGCCGCCTTCGTCCTCGAACAGGAAGTCGGCAAGCAGCTTCGCCGCCTCGCTCTTGCCGACGCCGGTCGGTCCGATGAAGAGCAACGAAGACAGGGGCTTGCCAGGCGCCGCGAGGCCGGACTTGATCAGCGCGACGACATCGACCAGTTGCGCGCGCGCCTCGGGCTGGCCGATCAACCGTGCCGCGAAATGCGCCGCGGCTTCCGCCGGTGCCAGGCCGATCTGGCGGGAGAACAGCTTCTCGCGGAAGTGGTACGCCGCGGTGTACGCGGCCAGCACTTCGGCGCGGCCGACCTCTCCGCGCGCGTGGCGCACGGCAAGCCGGTCGAGCACGCGGATCGCGGAGCCCGGCAGCACCTCGTCGGCGGCGAAGCGGCGCTCCATTTTCAGCAGCTCGGCCACCGCGCCGGCAGCGATGCGGCACTCGTGCTGGCGCTCCAGCTCGGCACGGCGCCAGCCGACGATGCGGATGGCCGCCTCGCGCGATGGCGGCTCGACGCGGATCACGCGAAAAAGGTCGGCAAAACGGCGGTCGCGCTGCTGCACTTTCTGCCAGGCCTCGGGCGTGGCCTCGCCAATCATGGTGAAGGCGCGCTTTTCGAGCAGCGGGCGCAGCACATCGGCCAGCGTCAATGTGTTCTGCGAACTCTTGCCGATCGCCAGCAACGCGACGAGGTTGTCGCAGTACAGATGGTCGGGCCTGGCAATGCGGAAATCGTCGCGCAGGCGGAACTGCAGGTGCTGCAGCAGCACGGCCATGCGGCGTTGCCATTGGCCGATCACGCTCATGCCGGAGATCACGCGCATCGGGTCGAGATGCCAGATCTTCTGCAGCTTCGCGCGGTCGCGGCCGGTCTCGGAGGCCATGAATTGCCGCAGCGCGCCGTGCACCAGCGCCGTCTTGCCGGCGCCGCGCGGACCCACGAGCACGATGGCTCCGGCACCGCCGTCGGGCCGGTAGATCGCGCGGCCCAGTTCCTCGATCGCGTCGTCACGCAGGATCGCCTGGGTCAGTTCGTCCGGGTAGAGATCGTTCAGGTCGACGGCGGCGCGCGCCATCTCGGTCGGCCCGTCGCCGATGCCGTCGTCGCGCAACGCGGCGCGCAGGTCGTGCTCGCTCTCGAACGGGAAGCGCCCCTGCGCCAGGTGCATCGAGATTTCGAGCTCGCCGAGTTCGTCATTGGGCGCGGCCAGGTAGCGTTGCGGGTCGAAAGCGTCGCCCCGCTCCTTGCGCTGCTCGCGGAACCAGGCCTGGATGCTGGCCACCAACCGCTCGGTGCGCTGCGCCTTGTCGAGGTGCGATTCGCCGAGGTCGGCCACCGTGCCGTCGAGCTGCGGCAGGCAGGCGTAGCGGCGTCCGCCGACCGTGAAGTGGGCCGCGGCAAACGCGCCCTCGACCCAGCGGCGGCCGCTGTCGAAGCCCAGCGGCACGAGCTCGAAACGCAGTTCGGGTGCGAAGCCGAGCCACAGGCGCTCGTCGAGCGTGGCGCGCGTGCTGCGCGTGCCACGGAAGTGATGCACGACGGCCTGGCGCAGCTTGTTCAGCGCCGCTTCGTAGCGCATGGCCGTCGCATCGATTTCCGGCAAGAACAGGCAGCGCAGCCGGTAGCCCGCTTCCTTTCGATGCGTGACGAAAACCGGAATGCGCAGGCTGCCGCGTCCGCTCATCAGTCGTCCTCCCCGAGCAGCATGCGATCCATCAGCACGTCGAACTGGGCGTCGAGCGCGTGCTTCCACGCGGGCGCATCCGGGAACGGGGCGCGCCAGTCGGTCTGCTGCGCGGCCAGCACGCCTTCCCTGAGAACGCGGTGCACGGGCCGGCCGTCGAAGAAGTGCTGGCGATGCACGTTGTGCGGCGTCTTGAAGCCCGAGAGCGTGCCGCTGCGCACCGAGACCCAGGCGTCGGATTTGTTGCGGTCACCGACCCAGATGCGCCAGACGCCGCTTTCTTGGCGGAAGTAGTCGGACACCGCGGGGCCCTTGAGTTCGATCTCGAAGCCCACGATCAGGCTCTTGCGGCCCGATGCCTGCGGCCAGGGAAATTTCAGGTACGGGCTGGGCTGTGCCTCGTCATCGGTTTTCTCCTCGCGCTTTTCATCGCGCGCCTCGGTGTCGGCGGGCGGCGCGGGCTTGCGGGGCTCGTCGCCGAGCCGGACCACCTGCGAGCGGAATTCGAAACCGGCGAGCGCCGCGAGTTCGCACCACGCGTCATGCAGCGTGGTGGCCAATGCCGGTGCGGCGTAGAGGCCCACGGTGCAGACCCCGCTGTCGGGCCGCACCGCATGGAAGGCCTGCTGCTTGAACGCGGTGAAGCCGGCGCGCCACGCGGCGATGTCGGGCGGCGCATCGGACTCGCCGACCAACGCGAGCAGGGCTTGACCCTCGAGCGACATGATCTCGGCGAACAAGCCCTGCGCCGTCTGCTGCACAGCGCTCAGCGTGCGTGCGCGGCTGGCGGACGGCGTGCCGTCCCAATGTGGCAGGTGCGGTGCGCGGTGGCGCTTTTTTTCGTAGCGGCGCCGTTCGTCGTCGAGGCGGAACACGTGGTTCACCAGGTTCACGAAGAGCGGACCTTCGGTAACGCGCTGCCAATGGCGGCGCGCGTCGGCCAATGCCTCGGCGGTCAGCAGTGGCGCGTTGTCGATCGGGCGCTGCAGCGGGTCGACGCGCACGCCGAGCGGCTGGCCGGCTTCGCCCGTGCCGATCCGCACAGCCAGCGGCGTGACGTAGGCATGCGGCGACAGCGCATGCGCGAGCGGCAGCAGCAGTTGCTGGCGCAGCACGCGCTGCACGTCGCGGGCGCCATAGCGTTCGTCGCCGGGCAGCGCGGCGAGACGGGCGGCGACGCCGTCGTCGAGCGTCATTTCAGCGCTGCGTTCGAGCAGGCCTTCCCGCTTGCGCAGCAGCGTCATCTCGCGGCCGAAGATCGGCGCGCGCTCGGCGGCCGACAACGTGGCGAAGGGCACGATGTGGTCGATGCGATTGAACAGTTCGGGGCGCAAGGCCTGTTGCACCGCCTGCTCGAAGTGAGCGCGCGGATCGCCGCGCACCGCGCCCAGGCCCATCGGCATGCGCTGCATCGCCTCGGCGCCCAGGTTCGACGTCATCACCACAAAGCTGCCGCAGAAGTTGGCGGTGAGGCCGTCGCCGCCGGTCAGGCGGCCTTCTCCGAGCACCTGCAGCAGCAGATCGAAGAAACTGGGGTGGGCCTTTTCGAGTTCGTCGAAGAGCACCACGGAGAACGGCTGGCGCCGCACCGCGCCGATCAACACACCCTCGTCGCCGCCGAGATCGCCGAGCAGGCGCAGCACGGCGGCCGGGTCGGCGTATTCGCTCATGTCGATGCGGATCATGCGGTGCGGGTCGCCGAACATGAACTCGGCCAGTGCCTTGGCCGTCTCCGTCTTGCCCACACCGGTCGGGCCGATCAGCAGCATCGACGCGATCGGCTTGCCGCCGCGCGCAAGCCCGGCCTTGGTGGTGACAAGCAGGTTCGTCACGATGGACAGTGCCTCGGGCTGGCCGAACAGACGACTGCGGAAGAAGCCTTCGACTTCGTCGAGCGAGAGCGGCAGGCGCGCGTCGAGCATGCGCCGCGGCATGCCGGTCTCGGCGCAGAACGCGGCGAGCGCGTCATCGCGCCCGATCACTGCGCCTTGCTGGCCGCGCATGTGCAGGATCAACTCCTCGAAGAAGCGGATGCCCTTGCCCGGGAAGCCCGAGTACGGCGAGAAGCGGCGCTGGAGCGCGATCAGCTCGGACACCGCATCGGGCGAGACCTCGACACGGTGTTCGGCCGCCAGGGCCGCCACCGCGGTGAGCATCGTGCGCTCCTGCTCGGCCTCGGGCAGTTCAGGCAGGCGCACCGTCTGAAACAGCGCCGAGAAGCCGGGGCTGCGCAGGTCGATCTGCGAGAGTTCAGCGGGCGTGGCTTCGGCCAGCAGCATCAACTGGCCGCGTGCCAGCGGCTCGCGCAAGGCATCGCCCAGGCTGATGCTGTTGCCCTGGTACTGGCCGACCTCGAACAGCTCGGCCAGGTGGCCGACGTACAGCACCACCTCGCGCGCGGCCAGTTCACGGCACAGCGTGGTCAGCGCCTGCTGCCAGCTGCCGTCGCGCGTCAGGCCCTGGATGAGCCGTGCCGCGCTGGTTTCCCACGGAGAACCGGCGGCACGGTCGCGGCGCTCGCGTGTGTACTGATGGATCAGCGCCGTCTTGCCGCTGCTTTCCGAGCCGACGATCAACACGCTGCGCGCGAACCGGCCTTCCGCTGCACGCTTCAGCGCTGTCAGCGGCACAGCCAGCCCGACGGCGGTGCGCGAGCCGATGCTCATTTCGTCGGCCACCGTGGGAAGCAGCGGCTTGGCGCGATCGTCCTTCAGCTTGCGCAGGGCTTCGGCGCTGTGGAACACGAGGTCGAGCGGCAATTGCGCCAGCTCGACCTGTTCGAACCATTGGGCGGCCACCTGGCGACGCACGTCGGTCTGCCGGCCGGTGCGGCGGTGTTCGAGCACGATGGCCTCGCTCACGGCTTCGCGCAGGCGCTCCGCCTCGGCGAGCGCGACGATGCCCAGCGCGGGGACGTAGCCGATGCAGGGCGTGTTCGCCGGGCCGCTGGATAGAAACGCGACATGTCGGCAGCGGCGCGGCGGGTGCAGCAGCGGGTCGCTGCCACCCTGCAGGTCGACCTCGAACTCATGCCGCTCGAATGCCGGCGGGTCGCTGATCTGCACGGCCTCGAGATAGCGGCCCTTGTCGATCAGATGCGACTGCACCGCCTGCGTCATGCGCCGCGCCATTGCATGCGCGCTGCTGCCGAGCCACGCCATCTCGGGAAAGGCCAGCGAGGTGACGACGGTCTCGCCGGCCACGGTGGTCAGTTCGAAGAAGGCGAGGCTGGAGGGAATGGGAGGAGTCCTGTGGGCGCGAACGAAATTGGCGGAGATTCTGCCTCAAGGATTTGACACATCCGCCAAGCAAAACGCCCGGCAAAGGCCGGGCGTTCTGGGGTGCTGGGAAGCCTGGACGGCTTACACGTCGATATTCGCCGCCCGCAACGCGTTCTGCTCGATGAATTCCCGACGCGGCTCGACCTCGTCGCCCATCAGCATCGTGAACACGCGGTCCGCTTCGATCGCGTCGTCGACCTGCACGCGCAGCAGGCGGCGCACGGTCGGGTCCATGGTGGTTTCCCACAGCTGCGCGGGATTCATTTCGCCCAGACCCTTGTAGCGCTGGCGCGAGGTGGCACGCTCGGCTTCGCCGATCAGCCACTTCATGGCCTGGCGGAAATCGCCGACCTTTTCTTCCTTGGCGCGCTCGCCCTCGCCGCGTCGGACCAGGGCGCCCTCGTCGCTCAGCAGGCCGCGGAACGTGTTGGCGGCTTCGGCCAGCGCGGCGTAGTCGGCGCCGTGCACGAAGTCCTGCGTGAGCACGCTGCTCTTGATGTTGCCGTGGTGGCGGCGGCTGATGCGCAGCAGCGGCTTGTCGGTGCGGGCATCGAACTCGCTGCTTACTTCGGCCGGGATGCCGGTGGTGTTGAGCTCGCGCAGCTTGACCTGCAGCGCCGCGGCGGAGGCTTCGGCGGCCGGGGTGGTGTCGAGGTCGAGCTTCACGCCGTCGGCAATGGCGCGCAGCGCTTCGGCATCCATGAAGTTGCGCAGGCGCGCGATCACGGCCTCGGCCAGCTGGTGCTTGCGCGCCAGTTCGGCCAGGGTGTCGCCGGCGAGCGTGGTCGACGCGCTGCCGCCGGTCTGGATGCTCGCGTCCTTCAGCGCCACCTTGAGCAGGAAGGCGTTGAGGGCGGTTTCGTCCTTCAGGTATTGCTCTTCCTTGCCGACCTTGACCTTGTACAGCGGCGGCTGCGCAATGTAGATGTGGCCTCGCTCGACCAGCTCGGGCATCTGCCGGTAGAAGAAGGTCAGCAGCAGCGTGCGGATGTGGGCGCCGTCAACGTCGGCGTCGGTCATGATGATGATGCGGTGGTAGCGCAGCTTGGCAACGTTGAAGTCGTCCGCGCCGCTGCCAGCGCTGGTGGCGCCGGCACGGCCGATGCCGGTGCCGAGCGCGGTAATCATCACGAGAATTTCGTTGCTGGTGAGCAGCTTCTCGTAGCGTGCTTTTTCCACGTTCAGGATCTTGCCGCGCAGCGGCAGGATGGCCTGGAACTTCCGGTCGCGGCCCTGCTTGGCGGAGCCGCCGGCGGAGTCGCCCTCCACCAGGTAGACCTCGCACAGCGCGGGGTCCTTTTCCTGGCAGTCGGCCAGCTTGCCGGGCAGGCCCATGCCGTCGAGCACGCCTTTGCGGCGCGTCATTTCGCGGGCCTTGCGGGCTGCTTCGCGGGCGCGGGCGGCCTCGATGATCTTGCCGCAGATGATCTTGGCGTCGTTCGGGCGTTCCTGCAGGTAGTCGCTCAGCAGGCGGCCGACGATGTCTTCCACCGGCGCGCGCACTTCGCTGGACACCAGCTTGTCCTTGGTCTGGCTGGAGAACTTGGGCTCGGGCACTTTCACGCTCAGCACGCAGCACAGGCCTTCGCGCATGTCGTCGCCGGTGACTTCGACCTTCGCCTTTTTCGCGAACTCGTTTTCTTCGATGTACTTGTTGATGACGCGGGTCATCGCGGCGCGCAGGCCCGTGAGGTGGGTGCCGCCGTCACGCTGCGGGATGTTGTTGGTGAAGCAGAGAACCTGCTCGTTGTAGCCGCTGTTCCACTGCATCGCCACTTCGACGCCGATGTGCGTGCCGGGAATGCCGCCGTAGGTGTCGGCGGGCTTTTCGCCCTCTGCATAGAACGAGTTCGGATGCAGGACGGTCTTGCCCTTATTGATGAACTCCACGAAACCGCGCACGCCGCCGGCGCCCGAGAAGTCGTCTTCCTTGCCGCTGCGCTCGTCCTTCAGGCGGATGCGCACGCCGTTGTTCAGGAAGCTCAGCTCGCGCAGGCGCTTGCTCAGGATCTCGTAGTGGAAGTCCGAGTTCTCCTTGAAGATCTCGGTGTCGGGCAGGAAGTGGACTTCGGTGCCGCGCTTGTCGGTCTCGCCGATGATCTTCATCGGTGAGACTTCGACGCCGTTCACCATATCGAGCAAACGGTTCTGCACGAAGCCGCGGCTGAATTCGAGTTCGTGGATCTTGCCTTCGCGGCGCACGACCAGGCGCAGCTTGATGCTCAGCGCGTTCACGCAGGACACGCCCACGCCGTGCAGGCCGCCAGAGACCTTGTAGCTGTTCTGGTTGAACTTGCCGCCGGCGTGCAGTTCGGTGAGCGCGATCTCGGCGGCCGAGCGCTTGGGCTCGTGCTTGTCGTCCATCTTCACGCCGGTCGGGATGCCGCGGCCGTTGTCGGTGACGGAGATCGAGTTGTCGCTGTGGATGGTCACGACGATGTCGTCGCAATGGCCCGCGAGCGCTTCGTCGATGGAGTTGTCGACGACTTCGAAAACCAGGTGATGCAGGCCCGTGCCGTCGGAGGTGTCGCCGATGTACATGCCGGGGCGCTTGCGCACGGCTTCAAGCCCTTCGAGGATCGTGATCGAGCCTTCGCCGTAGCTGGTGTCGGCGGGTATGCCTTCGGGCGGCACGACCTGGACTTCAGGCGTGTAGACCGGCTCGGTGTGCGGCACTTCGGGCTTGTTTTCTTCAGCACTCATTCGGATATTCCTCTATCTCTCACGGCATTCACGTGATTTTTCGGGCTCTCAAAAGCTCAATTCATCGCCTCTTGAAAGCGCAAACCCGCGGAGGGCCGCGGGCTGTGTGCGCAAGGCGCTGTGTGGTCTGTCTGCTAGATACGCATCGGCATGACGACGTACTTGAAAGATGCGTTCTCGGGGATGGTTAACAAGGCCGAACTGTTGGAGTCGGCCAGGTCCAGCTTGACCATGTCCTGGTCCATGTTCGACAGCGCGTCGATCAGGTAGGTGACGTTGAAGCCGATCTCGATGGCGTCGCCGCCGTAGTCGATGTCGAGTTCGTCCTGGGCTTCTTCCTGCTCGGCGTTGTTCGATGCAATGCGCAGCGTGCCCGGCTCGATGTTCAGGCGCACGCCCTTGAACTTCTCGCTGGTCAGGATGGCGGTGCGCTGCAGGCTGGCCAGCAGCGGCGCGCGGCCCAGGGTGACAGTGTTCTTGTGGTTCTTCGGAATCACGCGGTTGTAGTCGGGGAACTTGCCCTCGACCAGCTTGGTGACGAACTCCATGCCGCCGAAGCTGAACTTGGCCTGGTTGTTCGCGAACTGCATCTCGATGGCGCCTTCGGCGTCCGACAGCAGGCGTTGCATTTCCAGCACGGTCTTGCGCGGAAGAATCACTTCTTGCCGCGGCACTTCGACGTCGAGCGTGGCGGAAGAGAAAGCCAGGCGGTGGCCGTCGGTGGCCACCAGACTCAACTGCTTGCCTTCGGCAACGAACAGGATGCCGTTCAGGTAATAGCGGATGTCGTGCACGGCCATTGCGAAGGACACCTGCGAGAGCAGGTCCTTCAGCGTCTTTTGCGGCACGCTGAACACAGGGCCGAAATTGGCGGCTTCCTGCACCAGCGGAAAGTCTTCGGCGGGCAGCGACTGCAGCGTGAAGCGGCTCTTGCCACCTTTGAGCACCAGCTTGCTTGCGCTCGATTCGAGGCTCACGGTCTGGTCGGACGGCATGGTGCGCAGGATGTCGATGAGCTTGCGCGCGCCGATGGTGGTGGTGAAGTTGCCTTCGTCGCCGCCGAGCTCGGCGGTGGTGCGGATCTGGATTTCGAGGTCGCTGGTGGTCAGCTGCAGCTGGCCGCCGGTCTTGCGGATCAGCACGTTCGCCAGGATCGGCAAGGTATGGCGCCGCTCCACGATGCCCGCCACCGACTGCAGCGCGGCGAGGACTTTGTCTTGGGTTGCCTTCAAAACGATCATGTGTGCTTACCTCTTCTCTTATCTCTTTGAATCTGCTTGGTAGTCGTAGATCGGAGCCTCACCCGCCCCGTCGAAGGCGCCATTCTCCGCTGTCCGAAGGGACACTTTGAACGACATCCGGCTTCAGCCCTTGAGCGTCTGTTCGAGCACGTGGAGCTGCTGGTTGAGCTCGGTGAGCTGCTGGCGCTCGCCCGAAATCTTGCGCACCGCGTGCAGCACCGTCGTGTGGTCGCGCCCGCCGAACAGCTCGCCGATTTCCGGCAGGCTTTTCTGCGTGAGTTCCTTGGCCAGGTACATCGCGATCTGCCGTGGCCGCGCAATGCTGGCCGGGCGTTTCTTGCTGTACATGTCGGCGACCTTGATCTTGTAGTAGTCGGCCACCGTCTTCTGGATATTTTCGACCGAGATCTGCCGATTCTGGATCGACAGCAGGTCGCGCAGCGCCTCGCGCGCCAGGGCGATCGAGATCTCCTTCTGGTTGAAACGCGAGTAAGCCAGGATCTTGCGCAGCGCGCCTTCGAGTTCGCGCACGTTGGAGCGCACGTTCTTGGCGACGAAAAAGGCCACTTCTTCCGGCATTTCGGCCGATTCGGCGCGTGCCTTGTTGATCAGGATGGCCACGCGCATTTCGAGTTCGGGCGGCTCGATGGCGACCGTGAGGCCCGAATCGAAGCGCGACACCAGGCGCTCGTGGATGTCGGCCAGCCCCTTCGGATACGTGTCGCTGGTCATCACGATGTGGGATTTCTTGGCGAGCAAGGCCTCGAACGCATTGAAGAACTCTTCCTGCGTCCGGTCCTTGTTGGCGAAGAACTGCACATCGTCGATCAGCAACAGATCGAGCGAGTGGTAGCGCTCTTTGAACTCATCGAAAGTCTTGCGCTGATAGGCTTTGACCACATCCGAAACGAATTGCTCGGCGTGGATGTAGAGAACTTTGGAATCCGGCTTGTCGGCCAGCAGCCGGTTACCCACAGCGTGCATCAAGTGGGTCTTGCCCAGGCCGACGCCGCCGTAGATGAAAAGCGGGTTGTAAAGATGGCCGGGCATGCCCGCCACGTGCATCGCCGCGGCGCGCGCCATGCGGTTGGCCGTGCCCTCGACGAGGGTGTCGAAAGTGAGGCCGGAATTGAGGCGGTTCTTGAAGCCGGCGGCCGCCGGTTCTTCGCCCGGGCCGGCCACGTCGCGCGGCACGTCCGTTTCGGTCATGACTGCCACAGGCGCAGAACGCACGGGGGCTTCGCGAGGAGCAAGCGCTAACTCGACAGCCACTGGCTGGCCGTACATCTTCTCGGCCATTGCGGCGATCTTGCCGGCGTACTGGGCCCGGATCCAGTCGAGTTTGAAGCGGTTGGCAACGAACACCGTCATGCGCGAAAGGTCGTCGGCGACCTGCGCTGTCAGGGGCTTGATCCAGGTGTTGAACTGTTGCTCGGACAGCTCCTGCGCGAGCTGGTCGACGCAGGCCTGCCAGAGGCTCTCACCGATGCCGTCAGTCGACATGGGCGCTTGAAAAAGTGAGGAAACCTTCGGGCATTTCTTGGTATAGGTATTGTGGATATTCTCTGCTGGAAGGCGCCCGGCATTCTAACTTGTCAAAACCTTATCCACACGCTGCCGAGGACGGTGAAAGGCCCGCAAATCCAGTCGAAGATTGTTCCCGGCGCCAATGTTTGCGATAATTGCGGGTTTCCCTGAAAACCTATTGCGTCTTTCGGGGGCCATCCCAAACACGCTCCCCCGGCGCCCCGCAGGTTCTTCATGCTTTACATGCGAAGGATCAGCGTGAACAGGGAACTAGGAAATCACCATGAAACGCACCTATCAAGCATCCAAAGTCCGCCGCGCCCGTACCCACGGCTTCCTGGTCCGCATGAAGACCCGTGGCGGCCGTGCCGTCATCAACGCACGCCGCGCCAAGGGCCGCAAGCGCCTGGCTGTCTGACGGCAGCCCACCTGCCGTTGCCAGCAGCCGACACGCCAGCGCAGGCTCCCGCAGCCATCGCGTCTGACGTGCCCGGCCCGGCTTCCATGCAGCGGCTCAAGACCCGCGCGCAATTCCAGGCCGTCCTCGCAGGTGCCACCGTGGCGCGCACTGCTCATTTCGCATTGCACCGTTGTGCGCTCGATCTCGCATCGAGCGCACAACCGTTGTTCGCGTCCGACGATGTCTGGCTGGGTGCCATGGTGCCCAAGCGCTGGGCGCGTCGCGCGGTCACGCGCAACGCCATCAAGCGCCAGATCTATACCGTGAGCGCCGCACCCGACGTCGGCCTGCCTCGTGCTGCGCACGTGGTGCGGCTGCGCGCGGGTTTCGATCGCAAGGAATTCGTGAGCGCCTCTTCGGACAAGCTCAAGGCAGCCGTGCGCGCTGAACTGCAGCAACTGCTGGCGCGTGCCGCGCGCCCGCCGGCGCCGCCGCGCGAGCGTTCCGAACGTTCTTCTTCCGCGCCTTCTTCCGGATCACCATGAAACGCCTGCTGATCGGCCTCGTGAAGGGCTATCGCCTGCTGCTGAGCCCCTGGCTCGGTCAGTCGTGCCGTTTCACGCCGACCTGCTCCGTGTATTCGATCGAAGCGCTCGAGGTGCATGGCGCACTCAAGGGCAGCTACCTCACCCTGCACCGCATCGCGCGCTGCCAGCCCTGGTGCCAGGGCGGCCACGATCCGGTTCCACCGAAATCACAGCGTCGCACTGACAAGTCAGGATCGCTGTTTTCGTCTCTTCTCTCCTCCGACAAGAAGTCTTCGTCATGAACGATATCCGCCGCACGATCCTGTGGGTGATTTTTGGGTTCTCGCTGGTGCTGCTGTGGGACCAATGGCAGGTCTTCAACGGCAACAAGCCGACCTTCCTGCCGTCGAGCAAACCCGCCGTGGTGGCCCCGGCCCCGGGCGGCACGCCCGCTGCCAACAATGGCGTGCCCACGGCTGCCAGCGCCACCGGCGGCAACGCCGGCGCCGTGCCCACGCAAGCCGCGGCGGCCGTGCCCCGTGAGCAGGTCAACGTCACCACCGACCTGTTCAAGGCCACGATCGACAGCGAAGGCGCCACGGTCAACCACCTCGAGCTGCTGAAGTACGACGAAGCCGACCGCACCAAGCGCGTCGTGCTGTTCGAGAACGGCTCCCCGGCCACGCGCTATGTGGCGCAGACCGGCCTGCTGAACACGGTCGACACCGGCGACCGCTTCCCCAACCACCTGACGCCGATGACGCCGAAGGCAGGTCCGCGCGAAATGGCCGACGGCCAGAACACGCTGGAAGTGAGCTTCGAGAGCGAGCCCGTCGGCGGCCTGAAGTACATCAAGACCTACGTGTTCCACCGCGGCGACTACGCCATCGGCGTGCGCCACGAAGTCGTCAATGTGAGCGACCAGCCCCGTGAAGCCCAGCTGTACATGCAGCTGCTGCGCCACGGCACGGTGGCCGCCGGCACGATGTTCGGCACCAACACCTTCACCGGTCCGGCCGCGTACACCAACGAGAAAAAGTTCCACAAGCTGGACTTCAAGGACATCGCCAAGGGCAAGATCGAACCGCCGCCGCCGGCCAACGACGGCTGGATCGCGATGGTTCAGCACTACTTCGTGTCGGCCTGGCTGCTCAAGGGCGACCCGGCCAGCGAACAGCTGCGTCGCGAATTCCGCGTGAAGGACCTGGGCGACAACCTCTTCACCGTGGCCATGGTGGCCACGCTGCCGAAGATCGCCCCGGGCGCCACGCAGGTCGTGAACAGCACGCTGTTCGCAGGCCCTGAAGAAGAAAAGAAGCTCGAACTCATTGCGCCGGGCCTGGACCTGGTGAAGGACTACGGCATCTTCGCGATCATCTCCAAGCCGCTGTACTGGCTGCTGAACCAGCTGCACGGCATCCTGGGCAACTGGGGCTGGTCGATCGTGGCGCTGGTGGTGCTGCTGAAGGCGGCCTTCTACTGGCTCAACGCCAAGGCCTACGCCAGCATGGCCAAGATGAAGGCCATCAACCCCAAGATCATGGAAATGCGCGAGCGGCTGAAGGACAAGCCGCAAGAAATGCAGCAAGAGATGATGCGGATCTACAAGACCGAGAAGGTCAATCCGATGGGCGGCTGCTTCCCCATCGTGATCCAGATTCCGGTGTTCATCGCGCTCTACTGGGTGCTGCTGTCGTCGGTCGAAATGCGCCATGCGCCATGGATTCTCTGGATCACCGACCTGTCGGCGCCGGACCCCTGGTACATCCTGCCGGTCGTGATGACGGCCACTTCGCTGTTCCAGACCTGGCTCAACCCGACGCCACCCGATCCGATGCAGGCCAAGCTGATGTGGATCATGCCGCTCGCGTTCAGCGTGATGTTCATCTTCTTCCCGGCCGGCCTGGTGCTGTACTGGATCACGAACAACACGTTGTCGATCGCGCAGCAGTGGTTCATCAACAAGCGGCTGGGCGTGCTGGGTACCAAGAAGTAGCCGCACATCAATCACCCCAGCCATCCGACAAAGGGCCGCGTAAGCGGCCCTTTTTGCTGAAAGAATCCGCACCATGCTCGCCCGCACCTCCGACCCCATCGTTGCCATTGCCACTGCCTCGGGGCGCGGGGCGGTCGGCATCGTTCGCGTGTCGGGTGCCAGGCTGGCGCCGTTGATCGATGCCATCTGCGGCCGCACGCTCAAACCACGCGAGGCCACCTACCTGCCCTTTCGCGATGCGGACGGCGAGCCGGTCGACCACGGCCTGGCGATCCACTTTCCCGCGCCCCACTCCTTCACCGGCGAAGACGTGCTCGAGCTGCAGGCCCACGGCGGCACGGTTGTTTTGCAACTGCTGCTGTCACGCTGCCTCGAAGCGGCGGCGCAGCCCGATGCGGTCACCGGCCGGCCTCGCCTGCCCGGCCTGCGGGTCGCCGAGCCCGGCGAGTTCAGCCAGCGCGCCTTTCTCAACGGCAAGATCGACCTGGCGCAGGCCGAGGCCATTGCCGACCTGATCGACGCCAGCACCGAGGCCGCCGCGCGCAGCGCTGGCCGTTCGCTGTCGGGCGCTTTCTCGCGCGAGATCCACACGCTGCGCGACGCGCTGATCAACCTGCGCATGCTGGTCGAGGCCACGCTCGACTTTCCGGAAGAAGAGATCGACTTTCTCCAGAAGGCCGACGCGGCCGGGCAACTGGTGAGGCTGCAGTCGCAATTGGCAGCCGTGCAATTGCGTGCGCGACAGGGCGCGTTGCTGCGCGAAGGCATCAAGGTCGTGATTGCGGGGCAGCCCAATGCGGGCAAGAGTTCGCTGCTCAATGCGCTGGCCGGCGCAGAGCTGGCCATCGTGAGCGCGGTCGCGGGCACCACGCGCGATGTGGTCTCGCAGACCATCCAGATCCACGGCGTGCCGCTGCATGTGGCCGACACCGCCGGCCTGCGCGAAAGCAGCGACGAGGTCGAACAGATCGGCGTGGCACGCGCCTGGGGCCAGATCGAGAGCGCCGATGCCGTGCTGTTCCTGCACGACCTGACACGCGCCGAGCTGCCGGACTACGCGGCCGCCGATGCTGAGATCCTGCGCGTCCTCCGCCAGAAGTTGCCCGCGAGCGTGCCCGTGCTCGACGTGTGGAACAAGCAGGATGCGGCGCCTTCCGCCCAGCCGGCGCAGGGCATCGCGCTGTCCGCCAAGACCGGCCTGGGCATCGAGGCATTGCGCGATCGGCTGCTTCACATGGCCGGCTGGCAGTCTGTGCCCGAGGGCGTCTACCTGGCGCGGGCGCGCCACGTGCAGGCGCTGGGCCGGGTCGAAACGCACCTTGGGTTGGCTGCGAGCCACCTGGCGGCGCAGGCCCAGCTGCTCGACCTGCTGGCCGAAGAGCTGCGGCTTGCGCAGAACGCGCTCAACGAGATCACGGGCGAGTTCGGTGCCGACGATCTGCTGGGCGTCATCTTTTCGCGCTTCTGTATCGGGAAATAGCGACACTTGGCGACAGGTGGCTGGCAAAAACGTAAACACTTGTAGCCGAATCTCGTGGCCATCGCGGATACTTCGGCACAGATGCGGGGTTGAGAAAAACATGTCCATCCAGAACCTGAGCCGCGCCATCGCGGAGAACACGAACCTCGACGCTTTTGCGTTGACGTTCAACGTCCAGCAATGGGAAACGCTTGCGGGCTATTTGCAGCCCATCGACGCGAGCGTCGGCGACGTGCTGATCGAACAGGGCACGCCGGACCGCTCGGTGTTCTTCATCGAGAGCGGCGCCATCAGCGTGCACCGCGTCAGCAGCAAGGAGCAGATGCGCCTTGCCGTGCTCACGCCCGGCTCGGTCGTCGGCGAAGGCTCTTTCTTCTCGCGCCAGCCGCACTCGGCCAATGTGGTGGTCACCGGCGCGGGTCGCGTGTGGCGGCTCAACGCCATCCGCTTTGCGGAAATGTCGAACCGCCAGCCCAACATGGCGCTGGAAATCGCAATGGCGCTCGGCGCTGTGATCGCCAAGCGCATGGCACACCGCTCCAAGCGCGTTGCCGTGACCTGAAGCCCGAGCAACACGTACCGCCAGCAGGCCCGCAGCGGCAGCCGCCGCTGTTTTTCGTTTTGGATCCCGAGAGTAGTCAGTAAGTAAGCCATGGCCTTGATCTGTCCGGTCTGCAGCACGGAAAACCGTGACGGCGCGAATTTCTGCAGAAGCTGCGGTGACCCATTGGTTGCCATGACGACCCGGATGCCCCCGGCCCCGAGCCCCGATCGCGAATGGGCCACCACCGCGCCGGCCCAGTTGCGCGCACCGACCATTCCGGCGCCGCTCTTCGATCCTGGCGAGCCTGTACCTTCGCGGTCCTTTTTCGGCAAGGCGCCTGTTGCCCCGCCGGAGGACGAAAGAACCCTGATCGCGGCGCCCGGTGAGCCGCCGCATGCGCCTTCGTCGCCTTCTGTTTCATCGTCGATGTCGGATGCCGCCCGGGCCGAGAGGGCTGAAAGAAAAAAGACCCGGGTCAAGGTCCGGCGAACGGTTCCCGTCGAACGGCCGCCGCGCAAGCGCGTGATCCTCCTGTGGCTGGGCCTGCTGGTGGTGGCACTGCTGATGATCGTTGCGGGCTGGTATGGCTACGGCACGCGCAAGACGCCGGTGGCTGTCGAGGAGGCTGCGCCGCCTGTTTCCGAGCCGGCTGCCGCAGCGGTGCCAGCGGTTGAAACGCCGCCAGCAGCGCCGGCTGCCGAGCCGCCCGCGCCAGCGCCCGAGGCAGAAGCGCCGCCAACTCCGACGACCACGGCTCCCAAGCCCACCGCCAAGCCGCGCAAGCAGGCGACGGTTGCCGCGCCGCCACCGAACACATCCGAGCTCCCCGCTCCAGCCGTCGCGGCAGCCCCGCCGCCGCCAGCGCCCGCTCCTGCGGCCGAGCCGCAGGCCATGTGCGGCGACCGCAACTTCATCGCCAAGGCGCAATGCATGGCCGCCCAGTGCCTGAAGCCCGAGTACAAGGCGCACGCGCAATGCGAGGCGGTGCGCCGTCAGCAGCGCATCGAAGAAGAAAAGCGCAATCCCACGCTGATCAATTAGCCCGCCTCAGGCTGGCGGACGCTCAGCAGGGCGTCAGCCTTTTTGCAGGCGCTCGATGGCGATCGCCAGCGCGGTGGGCTTGCCGGACAGCACCAGGGTGTCGCCATCCGACAGCACCGTGTCGCCGGCTGGCGTGCGGGGTTGGCCGTCGTGGCGGCGCAGGCTGGCCACGCGCACGTTCAGTGTCGGCAGCGCGATCTGTTCGAGGGTCTGGCCGATCGCGCGTGCACCCGATGTGAGGGTGAAGCTGTTGAGCCGCTCGTGGTCGATCTCGTCGGCGTTGTCGTCGTCGGCACCGTGGAAGTAGCCGCGCAGCAGGTTGTAGCGGGCGTCGCGCTGGTCCTGCACCACGCGGATCACGCGCCGCATCGGCACGCCGACCAGCGCCAGCGCATGGCTCGCGAGCATCAGCGAGCCCTCGATGGCCTCGGGCACCACCTCCGTCGCACCGGCCGCCTGCAGTTTTTCGAGGTCGTGGTCGTCCTGCGTGCGCACGATCACCGGCACATGCGCGGCGTGGGCGCGGGTGTTGGCCAGCACCTTCATCGCGCCCGGCACGTCGAGGTAGGTCACGACGACGGCGCTGGCGCGGGCCAGGCCGGCGGCCATCAGGGCCTGCAGCCGCGCGGCGTCGCCGAACACCACCGAGTCGCCGGCGGCGGCGGCCTGGCGCACGCGGTCGGGGTCGAGGTCGAGCGCCATGTAGGGAATGCCTTCGCGCTCGAGGATGCGTGCCAAGTTCTGGCCGCAGCGCCCATAGCCGCAGATGATCACGTGCTTGGCGGTGTTGATGGTCTTGCGCGCGATGCTTGTCATCTGCAGCGACTGTTGCAGCCAGTCGCTGGCCACCAGCTTTCGCACGATGGCGTTGCTGTACATGATGATGAACGGCGTGGCCAGCATCGACAGCACCATCGAGGCCAGCACCGGGTTGGCCAGCCACGGCGGCAGCAGGCTGCGCTCTTGTGCCAGCGTCAACAGCACGAAGCCGAATTCGCCGGCCTGCGCCAGATAGAGGCCGGTGCGCAGCGACACCCCCGAGGTGGCGCCCAGCACACGCGCCAGCACCGTCACCAGCGCCAGCTTGAACAGCAGCGGCACCAGCAGCAGCACGCCCACCAGCATCCAGCGCTGCACCACGATGTGCCAGTCGAGCGACATGCCGACCGTGATGAAGAACAGCCCCAGCAGCACGTCGTGGAAGGGGCGGATGTCGGTCTCGACCTGGTGCTTGTATTCGGTCTCCGACACCAGCATGCCCGCGATGAATGCGCCCAGCGCCAGGCTCAGGCCGGCCAGCTCCGTGAGCCAGGCCAGGCCCAGCGTGATCAGCAGCACGTTAAGGATGAACAGTTCTTCGCTGCGCCGCCGGGCCACCAGCGTGAGCCACCAGCGCATGATGCGCGGGCCGCCGTAGAGCAGCACGCCGATCAGGAAGGTCGCCTTCAGCAGCGCCAGGCCGAGCGCCTTGGCCAGCGCCTCGGGCGGCGCGCCGAGCGCGGGGATCAGCACCAGCAGCGGCACCACGGCCAAATCCTGGAACAGCAGCACGCCCATCACGCGCTTGCCGTGCTCGCTTTCGAGTTCGAGCCGCTCGGCCATCAGCTTGACCACGATGGCGGTGCTGCTCATGGTGAGCGCGCCCGACAGCGCCAGCGTCGTTTGCCAGCCCAGGCGCCAGGACGGCGGCAACTGCGTGGAGATGAGCAGCGCGCCGATCGTGGCGAAGGCCATCGTCAGCAGCACCTGCAGCAGGCCGAGCCCGAACACGTGCTTGCGCATGGCGCGCAGCTTGGGCAGGCTGAATTCGAGCCCGATCACGAACATCAGGAACACCACGCCGAATTCGCCCAGATGGCGGATGCCCTCGGAGTTCTGCGCCAGCGCAAACGCATGCGGCCCGATCAGCACGCCGGCCGACAGGTAGCCCAGCATCGGCGGCAGCTTCAGCGACCGGCAGACCACCACGCCGATCACTGCGGCCAGCAGATACAACAGCGTGAGATCGAACGAAGACATAGGCGCCGATGCTAGAGCAATGTCCGTGCCCCGGGCTTCCCCGGGCCATGAGGTTCCGGGCACCGCCCGGCCCGTAAAATCGGCCAATGAGTTCCCGCCCCGCCCCGGCCCATGTGGTCGACCCCGAAGCCATCCTCGCTCGGGCACGCGTCACCTTCGACATCGAAGCCGAAGCCGTTCTTGGTCTGAAGACCCGGGTCGGCCCGAGTTTTGTCGAGGCCGTGCGCAAGATCCTCGACGTTCGCGGCCGCGTGGTCGTGATGGGCATGGGCAAGAGCGGCCATGTCGGCCGCAAGATCGCCGCCACCCTCGCCTCCACCGGCACGCCCGCGATGTTCGTGCACCCGGCCGAGGCCAGCCATGGCGATCTCGGCATGATCAAGTCGGTCGACCTGGTGCTCGCGATTTCCAACAGCGGCGAGGTCGACGAGCTGACCGTCATCCTGCCGGTGGTCAAGCGCCAGGGCGTGCCCCTGATCGCCATGACCGGCCGCGCCGACTCCACCCTGGCGCGCCACGCCGACATCGTGATCGACGCCGGCGTGGCCAAGGAAGCCTGCCCCCTGAACCTCGCCCCCACCGCGAGCACCACCGCACAGATGGCGATGGGCGACGCGCTGGCGGTGGCGCTGCTCGACGCGCGCGGCTTCGGCTCCGAAGACTTCGCGCGCTCGCATCCGGGCGGCGCGCTCGGACGCAAGCTGCTCACGCATGTGAGCGACGTGATGCGCTCGGGCGACGAAGTGCCGCGCGTGCCGCCGTCCGCCACCATCAGCGAGCTGATGCGTGCCATGAGCATCAAGGGCTTCGGCGCTGCCGCCGTGGTCGAGCCGGACGGCCGCGCCTCGGGCATCTTCACCGACGGCGACCTGCGCCGCCTGATCGAAGCGGGCGCCGACCTGCGCACGCCCAAGGCCGCCGACGTGATGCACCGCGAGCCGCGCACCATCCGCGTCGACGCGCTGGCGGTGGAAGCCGCCGAGCTGATGGAGCAATGCGGCATCACCCGCCTGTTCGTGATCGACGGCGCGGGCGTGATCGTTGGCGCGATCAACACCAACGACCTGATGCGCGCGAAGGTCATCTGATGCCGCTCGAGTTCCAGGCCGAGACCTTGCTCGCCGCACAGGATGTGCGCATCGTCTTCTTCGACATCGACGGCGTGCTGACCGATGGCGGCGTGTACTTCACCGAACACGGCGAAACGCTCAAGCGCTTCAGCATCCTCGATGGCTACGGCCTGAAGCTGCTGCGCAAGGCGGGCATCACGCCGGCCGTGATCACCGGGCGCGATTCCAAGCCGCTGCGCGTGCGGCTCGAAGCGCTGGGCATCGAGCACGTGCGCTACGGCACCGAAGACAAGCTGCCTGCCGCCCAAGCCATGCTCGAACAGCTTGGCTTCAACTGGGCGCAGGCCGCTGCCATCGGCGACGACTGGCCCGACCTGCCGGTGTTGACCCGCGTCGGCTTTGCCGCAGCGCCGGCCAACGCGCACGCCGAGGTGCGCGGCATTGCGCGCTACGTCACCAAGGCGCGCGGCGGCGAAGGTGCGGCGCGCGAATTCTGCGATCTGCTTCTGACAGCCTGCGGCCAGTACCGGCCGCTGCTCGAGGCTGCCATGGGCCCGAACCGATGAACGACATCCAACGCGTGTGGAGCCAGGTGCGCAATGTGCTCGACCGCGCGACGATCTATCTGCCGATCATCCTGACGGCGGCCGTGGCGCTGGGCACCTACTGGCTGGTGCGCAATGCGCCCAAGCTGCTGGAGCCTTCCGCCAAGACCGCGCCCACGCATGAGCCCGATTACTTCATGCGCGACTTCGTGATCAAGAATTTCCTGCCCAGCGGCGAGCTGCGCAGCGAGCTTCATGGCACTGAAGGGCGGCACTATCCGGACACAGACACCATCGAGGTGGACAAGGTGCGCATGCGCTCCGTGTCCCCCGAAGGACTGGTCACGCGCTCGACGGCCAACCGCGGTCTGTCGAACTCCGATGGCAGCGAAATCCAACTGTTCGGCAATGCCATCGTCATTCGCGACCCGTCGGTGGGCGCCAACGGCAAGCCGATGCCGCGCCTCGAATTCCGCGGCGAGTTCCTGCACACCTTTCTCGACACCGAGCGCGTCACGTCGAACCAGCCGGTCACGCTCCTTCGCGGCACCGACCAGTTCACGGGCGACACGCTCGACTATGACAACCTGAGCGGCGTAGCCAACCTGAACGGCCGGGTGCGCGGCATGCTGATGCCGTCGCCGGCGATGGCTGCGGCTCCGGCCAAGAAGCGCTGAAGAAAAAAAGAAAACACCCGGAAGCCACTCACGCATGACCACGTCCCCGCTTGTCTTCATCACCGGCGCATCGAGCGGCATCGGCCAGGCCCTGGCCGCGAGCTTCAGCGACGCGGGCTATCGCCTGGCGCTGGTCGCACGGCGCACGGCGGAGATCGAATCATGGGCGAACGCCCGTCAGCTAAGCGCAGACCGCTACCAAATCTACAGCGCCGACGTGGCGCAAACGGACAGCATCGTGGCTGCCGGCGTCGCCTGCATCGCGCAGCAGGGGCTGCCCGACGTGGTGATCGCCAATGCAGGCATCAGCGTTGGCATCGACACGGCGCAGCGCGCGGACCTCGACGTGCTGGCGCAGACCTTCGCCACCAACAACGTCGGACTGGCCGCTACTTTCCATCCGTTCGTGAAAGCGATGGAAAAGCGCGGCAGCGGCCGGCTGGTCGGCATCGCCAGCGTCGCTGCCATTCGCGGGCTGCCGGGGCATGGCGCGTATTGCGCCAGCAAGGCTGGCGTGGTCGCGTACTGCGAGAGCCTGCGCGGCGAGCTGCACAACAGCGGCGTCAAGGTCGTCACGCTCTGCCCGGGCTATATCGACACGCCGCTCACGCAAGGCAACCGCTACGGCATGCCCTTCCTGATGAAGGCCGAGGACTTCGCCGCGCAGGCGCTGCGCGCCATCGAGTCCGGCACGAGCTACCGCGTGATTCCCTGGCAGATGGGCGTGGTCGCCAAGATCATGCGCATGCTGCCCAATGCCGTGCTTGACCGGGCGGTGCAGGGCCGCGAGCGCAAGAAGCGCAGCGGCGAAGCCTGAAGAAGAAAAAGCGCCAGGCACAGATCCATTGCCATTGAAAAAGGCTCCCGAGGGAGCCTTTTGTCTGTGTGCGTTGAAGCGCGGGAATCAGTAGCCGCTGTTGCCGCCACCACCGTAGCCGCCGCCACCACCGCTGCGACCACCACCGCCGCCGCCACGGGGGCCAGCGCCGTAGGGGCTGCGGAAACCGCCATCGCCACCACCGCCGCCGCCGCCACTGCGGCCACCACCGCCGCCGCCGTAGCCGCCGCCACCCGAGCGACCACCGCCGCCGCCGCTGCGATCGCCGCCACCACCACCGTAGCCACCACCGCCGCCGCCGTAGCCTCCGCCACCACCGCCGCCATAACCACCGCCGCCACCACCGTAGCCGCCGCCACCACCGCTGCGCGGGGGACGTGCTTCCATGGGACGTGCTTCATTGACGACGACGCTGCGGCCGCCCAGGGGCTGGCCGTTCATGCCGGTGATGGCTGCCTGTGCTTCCGCGTCACTGCCCATTTCGACAAAGCCGAAGCCCTTCGAGCGGCCCGTGTCGCGTTCCATCATGACCTTGGCGCTGGTCACTGCGCCGAACTGGCCGAAGGCCTGTTCGAGATCACCGTCGCGCACCGAGTAAGGCAGGTTGCCGACGTACAGTTTGTTGCCCATCAAGGGACTCCTATAAACACATCAAGAAAAGCGATGGAGTCCCGAAAGCATCACTCAAACGAGAGCCGTCGAGTCGCGCGAAACTGACCGATCACCGAACTGCCTCCCCACCAAAATTAAGAGGGAGGCTCTTGCATTATGGGTGAAATATGCGAAATGCAAGCAGAAAATTGATTCTTGAGGTAGCACTTGTCAAAACTAAAAAAGCGAGCGCACGCTTACCGAATTCAGCCGAGGTCTTGAGGGCTGCAGGTAGAATCCGCCCCGTCATTGGGGAGTAGCCGCCTTCCGACTTCGAGAAGGGCCCGCGTCAACAGACTTGTCCTGCCCCACACAGGACATGGCGCGTGCAGTGAAAACACCTGGCGAGACCTTTGACCGTGCAACTTCGGGAAATATGGCCGAAGGTGTTGCACGGTCAATTGCGTCCTTCGGCCCAAGGAACCCACGTTCATCATGGAAGCTTTTCTCGTTGCAACCGGCGTAGTTGCGCTCGCCGAAATGGGCGACAAGACCCAACTTCTGGCCCTCTTGCTCGCTGCCCGTTTCAGGAAACCCTGGCCGATCGTGCTGGGCATCTTCGTCGCCACCATCGTCAACCATGCCCTTGCGGGTGCCGTCGGCAACTACATCACGCACTGGCTGGGGCCCGAGGTCCTTCGCTGGATCCTGGGCGGCTCGTTCATCGCGATGGCCGCCTGGATGCTGATTCCCGACAAGCTCGACGATGACGACGCCCCCGGTGCCTCGCACTTCGGCGTCTTCGGCACCACGGTCATCGCGTTCTTCCTGGCCGAGATGGGCGACAAGACGCAGATCGCCACCGTCATGCTCGCAGCCCGCTTCACCCAGGACTATTTCTGGGTCGTTGCCGGCACCACGCTGGGCATGATGCTGGCCAATGCGCCTGTGGTGTGGCTTGGCGACAAGATCGTCAAGCGCGTTCCCATCAAGCTCGTGCATGGCATCTCCGCCGCGATCTTCCTGGTGCTGGGCGTCGTCATGATCGTGGGCTGGTAGAGGGGCGGGCTCCTTCCAGGAACACCGCGGAACCGGCTTTGCCGGGCCGCTGGTGTTGCCCCCGGAAAGGGGGTTGGAGAAGCGACACGAAGTGCGCGAAGCCTGGGGGATATACTTGCTCTGCGCCGATTTGCTACAGCTTGCGGGCGCTTTATAAATTCTGCTAAAGACGGCTGCCGGACCCGGCTCGTTTTTGGCGAGGCCGGGTTTTTTCATTCATGCCGTCACCTTTGGTCGTCACTTCGCAGTCGATGCAGTTCGCAGGCCCGCTGGCCTTGCGCAGCGGCACGTCGATCAGCGACTACACACTCGCCTACGAGACCTATGGCACGCTGAACGCCGACCGCAGCAATGCGGTGCTGGTGTGCCATGCGCTCAATGCCTCGCACCACGTCGCGGGGGTCTACGAAGGCCAGGCCCGCTCCGAGGGCTGGTGGGACAACATGGTCGGGCCGGGCAAGCCGGTCGACACCGACCGCTTCTTCGTGATCGGCGTCAACAACCTCGGCTCCTGCTTCGGCTCGACCGGCCCGATGCACGTCAACCCGGCCACCGGTCAGGTCTACGGCGCCGACTTCCCGGTGGTGACGGTCGAAGACTGGGTCGACGCCCAGGCCGCATTGCTGGACGAACTGGGCATCCGCACGCTTGCAGCCGTCATGGGCGGCAGCCTCGGCGGCATGCAGGCGCTGTCGTGGACGCTGCAGTACCCCGACCGCGTGCGCCACGCCGTGGTGGTGGCCAGCGCACCCAACCTCACGGCCGAGAACATCGCCTTCAACGAAGTCGCGCGCCGCGCCATCGTGACCGACCCCGACTTCCACGGCGGCCACTTCTATCAGCACGGCGTGATCCCCAAGCGCGGCCTGCGCATCGCCCGCATGATCGGCCACATCACGTACCTCAGCGACGACGTGATGAACGAGAAGTTCGGCCGCATCCTGCGCAGCGCTGTCGAGGGCGAGACGGTCGGCCTTAACTACCGCTACTCCACGCAGGACGTCGAGTTCCAGATCGAGAGCTACCTGCGCTACCAGGGCGACAAGTTCAGCGAGTACTTCGACGCCAACACCTACCTGCTGATCACCCGCGCGCTCGACTACTTCGACCCCGCCCGCAACCACGGCGGCAATCTCAGCACCGCGCTGGCGCAGGCCACGGCCAAGTTCCTGCTCGTGAGCTTCAAGACCGACTGGCGCTTTTCGCCCGCGCGCAGCCGCGAACTGGTGAAGGCGCTGCTCGACAACCGCCGCAACGTGAGCTACGCCGAGATCGATGCGCCGCACGGGCACGACGCCTTCCTGCTGGACGACGTGCGCTACATGGGCGTGGTGCGCTCCTACTTCGAACGCGTGGCGCAGGAATTCCAATGAGCGACCTCGACAATCAACGACTCATCGCTGCACTCGTGCCCGAAGGCTCGCGCGTGCTCGACCTCGGCTGTGGCGACGGCGCCCTGCTCGACCTGCTGCAGCGCGAACGCGGCTGCAGCGGCTATGGCGTGGAGATTGCCGACGGCAACGTGCTGCAGTGCATCCGCCGCGGCGTCGACGTGATCCAGCTCAACCTCGACGAAGGCCTCGCGATGTTCGATGACGCCTCGTTCGACGTGGTGCTGCAGATCGACACGCTGCAGCATCTGCGCAATGCCGAGGTCATGCTGCGCGAGACCGCGCGCGTGGGCCGCATCGGCGTCGTCGCCTTCCCCAACTTCGCGCACTGGCCCAACCGCCTGAGCGTGGCGCGCGGCCGCATGCCGGTGACGCGCCGCCTGCCCTACCAGTGGTACGACACGCCCAACATCCGCGTGGGCACCTTCAAGGACTTCGAAGTGCTGGCCGGCAAGAACAAGCTGCGCGTGCTCGATTCGTTCGGCCTGCAGAACGGGCGTGACGTGCGCTGGCTGCCGAATGCGCGCGCCAGCACGGCGGTCTTCAAGTTCGAGCGGGGCGGCTGAGCCGCAAGCGCCGCACCGGATGAGCTTCACGCTGGCGCAACCGGTTCACAGCGAGCTGGTCATCAAGAAGAGCCGCTTCATCGGTTGCGTGCAGCCGGTGCCCGACCGGGCCGCTGCGCTGGCCGTCGTCGCCTCGCTGCGGGCCGAGCACCCCGCGGCTGCGCATGTGTGCTGGGCCTTGATGGCCGGTGGCCAATCAGCGGCCAACGACGACGGCGAGCCCGGCGGCACGGCCGGCCGGCCGATGCTGGAAGTGCTGCGTCATCAAGAGATCGAGGGCGCGCTCGCGACCGTGGTGCGCTACTTCGGCGGCGTGAAACTCGGCGCGGGCGGCCTCGTGCGGACCTACACCGACGCCATCGCGCAGGCCCTGCTGGGCGCCACGCTCGTGCCGCTGGTGCGGCAGCGCAGCCTGCGGTGCGCAGTGCCCTATGCGCTCGAGGGGCTGTTGCGGCGCGAGCTTGCCGCAGCAGGCGCGGTGCTCGATGAGGTGCAGCACGGCGACGATGTGCACTTTGCCTTCACGCTCCCCGCACCCGACGCCGATGCCTTCATCGCCCGCCTCGACGATGCTGCGCAAGGGCGCGTCGTCTGGCCGCAGGCGTAATCCGTCGCGCAGGTGCGGCGGTGGGCGGCGGCGTCATCGCCAGCACGCCGCGCGACGCCACAGCCACCGGAGCCGCATCGTCGTCGGACCCGCGCCGTGCCATCTCTGCCGTCACGATGCCGGTGGGCACGGCCAGCACGCCCCAGCCCAGCAACATCATCACCGAGGCGATCGCGCGGCCCAGGTCGGTCTTGGGCACGAGGTCGCCGAAGCCCACCGTGGCCATGGTCGAGATGGCCCAGTAGATCGCCACCGGAATGCTGGTGAAGCCGTGCGTCGGCCCTTCGACCACATACATCAGCGTGCCCATCACCAGCACCACCAGCATCACGAAGCCGACGAACACGGTGATCTTCCGGCGGCTCGACGCCACGGCCAGCACCAGCGCGCGGTATTCCACCGAGTAGCGCGAGAGCTTGAAGATGCGGAACACGCGCAACAGCCGCAGGATGCGCACGTCGATCAGGTAGGCCAGCTCGGGCGCCAGCGCCACCAGAAAAGTGGGCAGCAGCGCGAGCAGATCGATCACGCCATAGAAACTCAGTGCATAGCGCAGGGGCTTGTTCACGCACGACAGCCGCGCGATGTATTCCAGCGTGAAGAGAATGGTGAACACCCATTCGAGCGCGTTGAACACCGGGCGCCATTGCTCGCGGATCGACTGCACGCTGTCCAGGATCACCACCAGCACGCTGGTCACGATCACCGCGATCAGCGCCAGGTCGAACCACAGGCCGGCAGGCGTGTCGGCCTCGAAGATCACGGTGAACAGCTTGCGTCGCCAGCCGCGCGCGGGCTTGTCGAAGCGCGAGTCGGTGGCGGCGGGGGTGGAAAGGGCTTCGATGTTCGGGCGGCTCATGCGGAGCATTGTCATGTCGAGGGCGATTTATTCAGTTACGCTTATTGCGCAATGAAGTGCCGCATGCCATGAGTGCGTTCTTACGATAGTCCCTTTCTTGAGGAGCTCCCCTTTGGCTACACAGTCCCCCTTTTTCGGCAAGCGTGATCGTGACACCGACTCGTTGACATCCCGCCCCGCCCCGCTGGTTGGTTCGGGCACCAATCTCTCCGGTACCCCCGTCAATCCTTCATCGCTGACCGCACAACAAGGCGGACTCGGTGCTGCTGCTGCAGCAGCACCCGCCGTCAAGGAAGGCGGCAGCAAGCTCACCGTCGGCCCGAACATCAAGCTCAAGGGCGTCGAGATCACCGATTGCGACACGCTCGTGGTCGAAGGCCTGGTCGAAGCGACCATGGACTCGCGCCTGATGCAGATCGCCGAACAGGGCGAGTTCAAGGGCTCGGCCGAAATCGACATCGCCGAAATCCGCGGCATCTTCGACGGCAACCTCACGGTGCGCGAGAAGCTGGTCATTCACTCGACCGGCAAGGTCACCGGCAAGATCCGCTACGGCAAGATCGTGATCGAAGAAGGCGGCCAGCTGTCGGGCGAAATCAGCTTCGGCGCCAAGGCTTAACGCAGTCTTCGGTTTACACGCCGCCCGGGTTCAGGCCGGCGGCGTCCATCCCAGGCGCTCCAGCAAGGCACCGGCCGCGGCCGGTGCCTTTTCCTTGGCGCCGTTGATGAAGTAGACGAACACGTCGCGTTTCTTCGTTGGCGATCCCGCCCATCCCTGCGCGCGTTCGGCCCAGGTGTCGAGCGCCTTCGGCCCATAGCCGGTCTTGAGCTTCGCGTCGGCCATCATGAGCCGTGCATAGGCGAACTCGCCCTCGGGCTCCTCGAAGGACGGAAACTTGTCGGCGTCGGTGAACACCGTCGACACCTTGTGCTTCTTCGCGAGTGCCTTGTAGGCCGGCACGATGAAGCTCTCGTGCCGCACGTCCATCACGTGGCGCAGCGCGCGGCTGCCTTCCTTCTTCGGCAGCAGTTCGAGAAACGCCTCGAAGTCTTCGGCATCGAACTGCTTGGTCGGCATGAACTGCCACACGATCGGCCCCAGCTTGTCGCCCAGCTCGACCACGCCGCTGTCGATGAAGCGCTTGATCGAATCGCCCGCGCCCGACAACAGCTTGCGGTTGGTGGCGAAGCGCGAGGCCTTGAGCGAGAACATGAAGTCCGCCGGCGTCTCGTCGTGCCACTTCCTGAAGTGCTCGGGCTTGAAGGTGCTGTAGTAGGTGCCGTTGATCTCGATGGCGCTCACCTTGCGGCTCGCATAGTTCAACTCCTTCGCGTGCGCGAGGCCCTTGGGATAGAAGTTGTCGCGCCAGGGCTCGTAGGTCCAGCCGCCGATGCCTGCCTTGATGTTCGCCTGGGTCCGAGTCGATGCTGCCTTGCTCACATTGCGCTCCCGGTTGAGATCGCCCGCACTCTACGCGCGCTCGTTCCAGGGCGCAAAATGCGTTTTTTCGTCACCCTGCGGAGAACCCCCCGATGAACGCCCCCCTGCACCGCGAAATGCCCGCCGGCACGCTCGACGCCGCGCGCGCCCTCTCTGATGTCACCGCCCAATGGGACGGCGACATCGTCAGGCAACTCACCGACTACATCGCCATCCCGTCCAAGTCGCCCGGCTTCGACAAGGACTGGGCCGCCAACGGCTACCTGGAGACCGTGCTGCGCAACGCCGCGGCCTGGGTCGAGGCGCAGAAGGTCGAGGGCTTGAAGCTGGAGATCGTGCGCCTGGAAGGCCGCACGCCGGTGCTGTTCTTCGAAGTGCCGGCCAGCGGCACCGACATGACCGAGACCGTGCTGATGTACGGCCACCTCGACAAGCAACCTGAATTCACCGGCTGGCGCAACGACCTCGGCCCCTGGACGCCCAAGTACGAGAACGGCCTGCTCTACGGCCGCGGCGGCGCCGACGACGGCTATGCGGTGTACGCCAGCGTCGCCGCACTGCAGGCCCTCAAGGCCCAGGGCGTGGCGCATCCGCGCATCGTCGGCCTGATCGAGACCTGCGAAGAAAGTGGCTCCTACGACCTGCTGCCGTACGTTGACGCGCTGCGTCCGCGCCTGGGCAATGTCGAGCTGGTGATCTGCCTGGACTCCGGCGCCGGCAACTACGACCAGCTGTGGCTCACGACCTCGCTGCGTGGCATGGCCAGCGGCACGCTCAAGGTCGAAGTGCTGACCGAAGGCATTCACTCGGGCGACGCCTCGGGCCTCGTGCCGTCGAGCTTTCGCATCATGCGGCAGGTGCTCGACCGCCTCGAAGACAGCGCCACCGGCCGCCTGCTGCCCGCGAGCTTCCACTGCGAAGTGCCGGCCGACCGCCTGGCGCAGGCCAAGGCCACCGCCGCGATCCTCGGTGAAGAGGTCTACAAGCGCTTCCCGTGGGCGCACTACGACTGCGGCGGTTCGACCATGTTCGCGCTGCCGACCACCACCGATCCGCTCGAAGCCCTGCTCAACCGCACCTGGAAGCCCACGCTGTCGGTCACCGGCGCCGAAGGCTTTCCGGCGCTGAAGGATGCGGGCAACGTGCTGCGTCCGTACACCGCTTTCAAGCTCTCGCTGCGCCTGCCGCCGCTGGTCGACGCGGCCGAGACGGTGCAGAAGCTCAAGGCGCTGCTGGAAGACAACGCGCCCTACCAGGCGCGCGTCACCTTCGAAGGCAGCGGCGCCACCGGCTGGAACGCACCGACGATCACACCGTGGTTCGAGGATGCGCTCAACAAGGCTTCGCAGGCGCACTTCGGCGCGTCGTGCGGCTACATCGGCCAGGGCGGCACGATCCCGCTGATGAGCATGCTCAGCGCGGGCTTCCCCAAGGCGCAGATGATGGTCTGCGGCGTGCTCGGCCCGAAGAGCAACGCGCACGGACCCAACGAGTTCCTGCACGTGCCCTACGCCAAAAAGCTGACGGCCGCCGTGGCCGAGGTCATCGCCGCACTTCCGGCCGCGCACCGCGCCGCCGCCGCGGAGCCCGTGGCGGCTTGAGCGCCCTGCCCTTGCCGCATCGCGTGTCGCTGTCCACGCCGGACGGCGAGACGCTGGCGCTGCGCCGCCTGCCGGCGCCCGGCCAGCCGCGCGCGGTGGTGGTGATCGTGCATGGGCTTGGCGAGCATGCCGGCCGCTATCACGCGCTCGCCGAAGACCTGCACGAATGGGGCTTTGCCGTCTGGGCGCATGACCACCACGGCCACGGCGAATCGACCGGTGCGCGCGGCGGCCTGCCAAGCGAGCGGCGGCTGGTCGACGACCTCGCATTGGTGATCGACGATGCGCGCCGCGAAAACCCCGGGCTGCCGCTGGTGCTGCTGGGCCACAGCCTCGGCGGCCTGGTCGCGGCGAGTCTGGTGGCGCGCGGCGTGCGGCCGGTCGACGGGCTGGTGCTGTCGTCGCCGGGGCTCGACCCGGGCCTGAGCGGATTCCAGAAGGCGCTGCTCGCGGTGCTGCCGCGCATTGCGCCGAACCTGCGCGTGGGCAACGGGCTCGACGACAACTACCTCTCGCACGACCCGGCCGTGGTGCAGGCCTACCGCGACGATCCGCTCACGCACGATCGCATCGGCAGCCGGCTTGCGCGCTTCCTCGCACATGAAGGGGCGTCGGTGCAGCAGCACGCCGCCAACTGGCCTGTGCCGACCCTGCTTCTCTATGCGGGCGACGACCGCCTCGTGGTGCCCGCCGCAAGCCGCGCGTTCGCCGCCGCCGCCGCGCCCAGCGGCATGGTCGAGGCGCACTGCTTCCCGTTGCTGTACCACGAGATCTTCAACGAGCTGGAGGCAGCGCCCGTGTTCGCAGCCCTGCGGCACTGGCTCGACCGGCGCTTTCCGCCGGGCTGAACAGCAACTGTCAGATCGCGGCCGCAGCGGCGATTCGCCGCTTGCGCTCCAGCCAGATCAGCGCAATGCCCGTCAGCGCCACCGGCACCAGCGAACCGAAGTTCAGCAACTGCCAGCCTTGGGTCGTGACCAGCACACCCGAGGCGAACGAGGTCAGCGCCAGCGTGGCGAACACGCAGAAGTTGAGCGCGCCCTGCGTCCGGTCACGCTCTTCGGGCGTATAGGCCGTGAGTGACAGCGTCGTGCTGCCGGTGAACAGAAAATTCCAGCCCACGCCCAGCAGGCACAGTGCCACGATGAAGTGATGCAGCTCGACGCCAGAGAGCGCGACCGCGATGCAAGCCAGGTTGAGCGCCAGCCCCACGCCCATCACCGGCAACGCGCCGAAACGGCGGATCAGGTGCCCGGTGAAGAAGCCCGGCGCGAACATGCCGATCACATGCCATTCAAGCACCAGCGCGGCATCTGAGAAAGGCAGGCTGCAGATCTGCATGGCGATGGGCGTGGCCGCCATCAGCAGGTTCATCACGCCATAGCCCAATGCGCTCGAAGCTGCGGCCACGATGAACACCGGCTGCCGCATGATCTCGCGCAGCGGCCGGCCGGCCGCTGCTTCCTTGCGCGTCAGCGCCGCGGGAAATTCGATGAAGTGCATCACCGCCATCGACAGCAGCGCCACCCCGGCCAGCGCGATGTACGCGCCCGCGAACGGCACCGAAAAGGCCTGGCGCGTGACGGTCGCCAGGTTGGGCCCCGCGACCGCGCCGATGAGGCCGCCCGCCATCACCATCGAGACGGCCTTCTCGCGCCACGCCGGCGCCGCAAGCTCGGCGGCGGCGAAGCGATAGAGCCCGGCGTTGGCGTTGTAGTAGCCCGCGACCACCGTGGCAAAACAGAGCAGCCAGAAGTTCTTCGAGACGGCGGCGTAGGCGCACACCAGTGCCGATGCCACCGCCACCGCCAGCCCGATCTGGAACGAACCACGCCGCCCGAAGCGCTGCTGCGTGCGCGCCACCAGCCCGGTGCTGAGCGCGCCGCCCACCACATAGCCCATCACCGGCAGCGTCGCCATCCAGCCGTGCGGCGCGATGCCGAGGCCAACCAGCCCGTTGATCGCGATGAAGGTGACGTTGTTGGTCAGCAGCAGGCCCTGGCAGATGGCCAGCAGCCAGAGGTTGCGGTTCATGGCGCAGCCGCCCGGATCACGCGGTTCAGGTCGCGCTCGATTTCGCTGAGCACGATCGGGGTGAGCTTGCCGAGTGTGGCGTCGGTGCTGTCGAGCACCACGGCACTCACGGTCTGAAGAACCTTCGCGTCCGGGCTGTCCTGCACGAACCAGCCCTCTTCGAGCTGAAGGCAGATCCGGCGCCCACCGGGCAGCGGCTTGTTGAAGCTGTTGACCATGCCGCCGTCGCCCACCTCGCGCTGCCAGCCGCGCGTTTCCAGGCCGAGCAGGCCGGCATTCGACACAGGCCGGCCGGCCCAGTGGTCGAGCGCCCGGCGCGAGCGCTGCGCTTCGTCGAGCGTGAAGGTCTCGCGCATCAGTTGCTCGAAGGGTTGCACCAGCTCGTAGTCGGCGAGCACCGACGCCCACGCGCGCGCCAGCGCGGGATCGAGCGCCGCAATCTCCAGCGGGTGCGGGATGCCTACGCGCCCGTCTTCGGGCAGCTCGAAAGCGTCGTCCTGCAGGTCGGTCAGCTCGCCCTCCGCGCTGACGCGGAAGGCGCCCGCCAGTTGGTCCTGCGCATCGAACAAGCCCCAGACCAAGGGCCGGCTGAAGACGCGCAGCACCGGATGGTTGGCGAAGAAGGGGACGAACTCGTCGACCGCCCAGCGGCGCTGTTCGCACATGGCGGCTTCGAGCCGCTTGAGCTGCGCGCTGGCGACGGTCTTGGCGAGCTTGCGCAGTTCCTTGAGCTGTGTGGTCGCGGCAGCGGCCTTGCCCGTGTCGTCGCTGGCGTTCGGCTTGGGCAGTGCCTTGAGCAGCTTGCCGGCGCTGTCGCGCAGCACGGGCTGGAAGTTGTCGTCCATGCGCACCTCGAAGCTGCGCGCGCCGAAGTCCAGCGACAGGCGGGCGCGTGCGTCGAGGCCGAGGTCGGGCACGGTACGGTCGGCCAGTTGTTCCAGGCTGAGGCCGCGCTGCTCGGCCACGTCGACCAGCATGCGATCGGCCCGGCTGCGCAGGTCGTCGTAGCGCGTTTGCCGGGCCAGCTCGCTCAGGTGCATCAGGGCCGCGTCGCTGCCGATCTCGCCCAGCATCGCGAGCGCGTCATAGGCCCGCACGCGGTCGAGGGCGGCGCGCCACTGGCGCAACAGGCCGAACAACTGGCGCGCCGTTTCGTCGTCGCCGAAGCGGCCTTGCAGCGCGAAGGCCCAGCGCTCCTTGCTCGGGCGGCCGTTGCCGATCCACCAGGCCAGCAGCGCGCGGCCGAAGCGCGCAAAGGAGTCGGGTGTCAGCACTGCCAGCAGCGAGGTCAGGCCGGGGTACGGCGCGTCGGATTTGCTCAGCATCATCGCCATCAGCACGTCCGGCACCGCGGCTTGCGGCAGTGCGTGGCCGCTGTCTTTCAGGACCAGGCGCGGCAGCGTCGTCAGCGGCAAGGCCTTGGGCACGGCGGGCAGGCTGTCGGGCAGCAGGTCTTCGGGGGCGATGGACAGCAACTGCGTGATGGCCTCGACGGCTTCCGGGCCGTAGGCGACCGCCTGCGCGCGGACCTTGTCGGCATGGCCGGCCGTCTGCAGCCAACGCAGCGCGGCCTGGGCGGTGTCGCGCGGTGCGCCGGCCTCGCCCAGCGCGGCGGGGATGAGTCCGCGCGCGGCGGTGTCGGGGTAGCGGCTCAGCCATTCGCCCGCTTCGCGCCGGACCCAGCGGTTGGTGTGAAAGCCCTTCGCGACCCAGTTGGCGAGCTGGTCCCATTCGATCACCGAGACCAGCTCGAACATCGCGCGCGCCCCCTGCTTCAGGTAGGGCAGCAGGCCCGGCAACGCGGCGGGGCCGAAGTGATAGAGGACGGGGCGCAGGCGCGTGGCCTCGCCCAGGTAGTGGCGCTCCTGCGGCATGTGCTCGAACGCCGCCATGGCCACGGGGGCCGGCAGTTGCCAGAGAAGGTCGGTGTGCCCCCATGTGCCGGCCGACGGCTCGGCGAAGTCTTCCGGTTCGATGCGGCGGCCGTTCAGGACAGCCTCGACGGACTCGGGCCGCACGCCAACCAGCCACAGGGCCTTGCGCGGGTTGTCCCAACCCTGAACCTGCGCCGGGATCGGCGTCACGGACTGGGTGCGCCCGAAATCTTCCATCAGCTTGTCGGAGTCTTTGCGCCGGGACGAGGCCTCCTGCTTCAGCCAGTCGGAAATGTTCCCTTCCACCTGGACATGCGACGCGGGGACGAAGTCGTCCCAATGCAGCACGGCCGGCTCGGACACGGGTTGCAATGCCAGCGTTGGAATGGTCGGCAGTGCCTGCCGGTTCTTCCAGGGCGGATGGCGCAGGAAGGCGGGCCATTCGTCGGGCGCGGCATCGGCCAATCCTTCAGAGCTGTCTTCCTGCAGGCGTTCGAGCGTCTTGCGCTGGGCGGCGTCGCAGGCTGCCTCCAGCGGCGCCTGCCATTCAGGATTCGCGGCCAGCAGTTCCAGCACCAGCGCGGCACCGGCCTGGTGGCGCGCCGGGTTGGCAGACAGCAGTTCGCACAGCACGAACAGCGGCCAGCGAGCCGCCTGCTTGATCAGGGCGTTCTTGCAGTCGAGGTGCTTGACCTGGGTGACGAGGAAGCGCACGACCGCGGCATCGTGGATGGCGAGCAGGTCGGCAGCGGCTTCCTTGCGCGGCGCGGGGTCGAGGAGAAACAGTTCCACCGCGTCGAGCCCGTGCAGCTCGAGCATGCGCAGTCGCGCCTCGCGTCGCTGCCAGGATGAGAGGTGATGGCGCCGGAAGAAGTCCAGGCTGTCGGCCAGGCTGCGCTCGCCCGAGAGCGTGCCGCCACAGTTGCGGCAGGGATGGTCCTTGAACTGTGCGAGCGCCTCGCGCATTGCCTTGGACCATCGGACCGTGCTGTCGGGCTGCGCCTGCAGACCATCGTCCCCCTTCGACTTGCGACTCCCTGCCATGCCGTCCTCCGGAATTGATGCGAGCGGGATTGTCGGCCAACGGGAGCCCTTGAAGCGGGCGAAAGCGGGCAAAAAAAAGCGCCCTCGCGGGCGCCGGAATTCCTGACGAAAGGCAGCCCTGTCTCAGGGCTGCTTGCCTTGCAGCAAACCGCTGAGCGAACCCAGCAGGTCTTCATGGTTGCCCAGGCCTTGATCGGGCACCTTGCCATGCGGCGTGAGCTGGTCGATGAGCGACGGCAGCATGGTGGCGAGCATCGGCAGCAGCGTTTGCGCATTGACGCCGAGCTTGGACGCGATGTTGGCGATGGTGTCGCTGCCCAGCGCGTTCTGCAGCTGGTCGCCCGATACCGGCTGGTTGTCTCCCTTGCCGATCCACGAGCCGATGACATTGCCCAGGCCGGCCTGCTCGAATTTCGAGACCAGCCCTCCCAGGCCGCCCTGACCGCCGTTGTTGGCGAGCAGGCCGCCCAGCGCGCCAGCCAGGCCGCCAAGATCGCCCAGCCCCCCGAGGCCTCCGCCTTGCGGCTGCTGTTGTTGTGCAGCGCCCCCTAGCACTTGACCGAGTACCGAATCGAGCAATCCCATGACCGTTTCCTTGGTGTGTGACAGAACCGCTGGCATTTTGCGGTGCCGCGGACCATAAGTAGAAAGTGGTGCATCCACTTCCAAACTTGCATCGTGACAAATTACTTGGTGCGCGCAGTCCGTTTGGAAAGCAATGGAGGATTGACCCCTTGCACACCCACCAAGCCCAGCACGGTGACGAGCGAATTCTGCGCGCCTTTCCATGCATCTGTCACGTCGATCGATTCGCTCAGCGAGTGAAAGCCGGAGGCCTTGCCGCCGCCGCCCACGATGATGGCCGGGATGCCCAGCGAGATCGGCACGTTGGCGTCGGTGCTGCCGCCGCGCAGCAGGGTCTTGTGGCCGAAGGCGGCGTTCGAGCGGGTTGCGGCTTCCACGATCACCGAATCGGGCGGCGTGCGGCCGCCGGGCCGGTCGCCGATCAGCTTGTTGCTGGCGCTCAGCGTCGTGACGTTCCAGCGCTTGTTTTCTTCGACCACGGCTTCGTCGATCGCCGTGAGGATCTTCTTTTCGGTGTCCAGCAGCGAGGCCATGTCGTCCGAGCGGATGTCGATGGCCATGCGGGCGTCGGGTGCGATGGTGTTGACGGAAGTGCCGCCGCCCACGGTGCCGACCGTGAAGGTGGTCTTCGGAAAACTCGGCGTGCGGATGTCGGCGATCTTGGCGATGGCGCGGCCCATGCCGTGGATGGCGCTCGGCACCTGCCCGAAGGCGCCGAAGCTGTGGCCGCCGGGGCCCTGGAACGTGACCTCGTAGCGATGGCTCGCAGTGCCGAGGATCAGCACGCTGCCCGGCGCAGACGGCTCCAGCCCGACCATGCCGTCGATGTCGAGATGGTCTCGAAAGATCGCCTTCATGCCACGCAGGTTGCCCAGCTCTTCCTCGCCGACGTTGCCGACGATCATCAGGTCGCCCACGGTCTGGATCTTGTGGTCGTTGAGCACCTTGATCCACGAAAGAAGCACGGCGAGCCCGCGCGTGTCGTCGGCAATGCCGGGGGCATACAGACGGCCGTCGCGCTCCTTCACCTTCACGTCGGTGCCGGCGGGGAACACGGTGTCGAGGTGGGCCGAGATCAGCAGCTTGGGCCCGTTGCCAGTGCCCTTGCGCAAGCCGACCACGTTGCCTTCGGCGTCGATCTTCGCGTGGGTCAGGCCGAGCGCCTTCATGCGCGCAAGAAAGGCTTCGGCGCGCTTGTGCTCCTTGAAGGGCGGTGCTTCGATCTCGGTGAGCATCTTCAGGTCTTCGACCGAGCGCTCATGGTCGGCCTTGACCGCGTCCAACAGCTTCTGGATGGTGGGCGAGGCCATCAACTGGGCGAAAGCCTTGTCGACTTCGGGGCTGACCTGCGCGGGTGTGGGGGCGACGGCCGGGTTCTGGGCGTGGACGCCCTGCGCCGCGCACAGGGCGGCAAGAACGAGAGGGGCGAGGCGCAGCGCGCTGGGCAAGCGGGGCATGGGGCAAAAGTCCTTCTTTTGTACTAGTTGAGTAAGGATTGTTTCCCAAGCTCTCCGCGAGCGCGTCGCGGAAAACACTCACCCCTTCGCTTCGCTCTGTCTAGAGTCCGGCGAGCGACACCAGCGCGGCCAGTGCTGCGGTTTCGGCACGCAGCACGCGCGAACCGAGCGTGACCGGCGCAAAGCCACGGGCGATGGCCTCCTGCTCCTCGGTGCCGCTCAGGCCGCCTTCGGGGCCGCTCAGCACGAGCACGCCGCGGGCATTGTCTGGCGCGATGTCGGCGATCCGGCGCGTGCCTTCGGCGAGGCTCAATATGAGGCGCACGGCCTCGGCATCGGCGCTTTGCGCGTCGATCCAGCCCGAAGCACCCGAGAACGAGCGCACCGGATGGATCACCGGCACGCGGTTGCGGCCGCACTGCTCGCAGGCCGCGACCGCGATGGCTTCCCAGTGCGCCCGCTTCTTCTCGGCGCGCTCGCCCGACAGGCGCAGCACGCCGTGCGCGGTGGCCAGCGGCTGGATGCTCGCCACGCCCAGTTCGGTGGCTTTCTCGACCAGCCAGTCCATGCGCTCGTTGGCCGGCATGCCGACCGCGAGATGCACGGCGCGCGGCGCCTCGCGCTCCACCGGCAGGTGGGCGCCGACCATCACCGAGACATCGCTGCGCCCCATGCGCTCGACCGTGGCCGCGTACTCGCCGCCCGCGCCATCGAACAGGGTGAGCGCGTCGCCGGGCTGCATCCGCAGCACCTGCACGTGGCGTGCGGCACCGGCGGGCAACGCCAGGCTGGCGCCGGCGGTCAGCGGGATGGAACAGTGAAAACGGGGCATGCTATGAAATAAGGAGCGAAAAACGACCGTTGCATGGGCGTCACAGGCCCTTCGCTTTTCAGCTTTCCTTCAGACACGGCCGTAGGCGAAGCCGGTGAGCGCCGAAGTGCCCTCGATTTCGTCGATCACACGCACCAGCGGCGTCAGTTCCATGTAGCGACCCGCGGTGGCGCGGATGTAGGCGATGAAGCGTGGCGTGTCGGCCAGGTAGCGGGGCTTGCCGTCGCGCAGCGTGAGGCGGGCGAAGATGCCGGCGACCTTCAGGTGGCGCTGCAGGCCCATCCACTCGACCGCGCGGTAGAAGGCGCCGAAATCCTCGTCGACCGGCAGGCCGGCCTTGCGCGCGGCCACCCAGTAGCGGATGGTGATGTCGAGCACGAACTCCTCGTCCCAGCTCAGGAACGCATCGCGCATCAGGCTGGCAACGTCGTAGGTGATCGGGCCGTAGACCGCGTCCTGGAAGTCGAGCACGCCGAGCGCCGTGCTGTTGCCGGTCATCAGGTTGCGCGGCATGAAGTCGCGGTGCACGTAGACGCTGGGCGAAGCCAGGTTGCTGTCGACGATCAGCTTGAAGCTGCGCTCGAGCCGCTCCTTGAGCTTGCCCTCGACGGCGATGCCGCGATGGCGTGTGATGTACCACTCGGGGAAGAGGGCCAGTTCGCGCTCGAGCAGGGCCCTGTCGTAGGGGGGCAGCACGCCGAGTTGGGAGCTCAGTTGCCAGCGGATCAGCGCGTCGATGGCCTGGTCGTAGAGGGGGCGGCTGGCGTCCGGGCGGGCCGGATCGAGTGCGTCCAGCATGGTCTGGTGGCCCAGGTCGTCGAGCAGCAGGAAGCCGTTGACCCGGTCCCATTCGAGCACCGTGGGAGCGAGCACGCCGGCGTCGGCCATGAGCTTGGCCACCTGCACGAAAGGGTCGCTGTTTTCCTTGTCGGGCGGGGCGTCCATCACGATGCGCGTGCGGGCTGCGGCATCGGTGGTGTCGAGGCGGAAGTAGCGGCGGAAGCTGGCGTCGACCGAGGCGAGCCGGACGGTGTCCGGCAGCAGGTGATGGGCGCCGGCGATGCCGGTCAGCCAGCCCCGGAAGACTTCGGCCCGCTGCGGATCTGTCCAGAGAATGGTCTCGGCGGGCCCTGGGGGCAATGAGGTCGGGGGCAGGGGTGCTGTCATGGATAATCGATTCTACAAATCCGCCTGGCGCGGCAATCCCCTTGGGCCGGCTTCCGGTTGAACCGGGTTGCTGCCGGCCCCTGCAACCCGCCGGCCTGCCGCGCCGTCTCCCCCGACGATACCCTTCGTTCCGAACCGATGCCTACGACCCAATGCCCTGACGCTTGGCACCTTGTGCGCTCGCTGCTCTCCCCGGGAGAGTCGCCGGCTTTCCCCGGAACGGCGAGGCGGAGGGCTTGATGAGCCGACGTGTCGTCTCGCGGCGCGCCAGCCCGCCGCTGCCACTGGCCGTGTTGTCGCTGGCGCTGCTGCATGCGCATGGGGCGTTCGCCCAATCTGCTGCTGGCAGCCTCGACGGCCCGCTCACGCTGAAGCGCACACCGCTGCTGACGGAAATCGTGCCCCCCGCAGAGCGCGGCCAATTGCCCAGCCTGCTCAGCGGCGACCGCATGTCCGGCCGGCCCGATCTGGAAACCGTGGTCGAAGGCAACGCCACGCTGCGACGCGGCACCCTCGCCATCACCGCGGACCGCCTCGAGTACTACCAGCCCGACGACCGTGCCAAGGCCACGGGCAACGTGCGGGTCAACCAGGGCGGCAACGTGTACGAAGGGCCGGAGCTGCAGCTCAAGCTCGAGACCTTCGAGGGCTTCTTCAACAACGTGCGCTATCACTTCCTGGCGAACGACGCGCACGGCGAAGCGCAACGCATCGACTTCGTCGATTCCAATGTGTCGATAGCCCGGCAGGCCACCTACACCACCTGCCGCCGCGAAGATTTTCCCGGCTGGATGCCGGCCTGGCTGCTGACCGCGACCTCGATCACGACCGACACCCAGGAAAGCGAGGGCGTGGCCAAGAATGCCAGGCTGAGCTTCATGGGCATCTCGACGCCGGCGCTTCCGAGCGTGAGCTTCCCGCTGTCGAACGAGCGCAAGAGCGGCCTGCTGCCGCCCACGGTCGGCATCGACAACACCAACGGCATCGAGATCGCGCAGCCGTATTACTGGAACATCGCGCCCAACCGCGACGCCACGTTCACGCCGACGCTGATGACCAAGCGCGGCATCAATTTCAGCAACGAGTTCCGCTACCTCGAGAAGGACTACAGCGGTTCCATCCGTCTGGACCTGATGGGCAGCGACCGCCTGGTGGGCCAGCGCTTCAACGAGGCGCGCACCACGCAGCTTCAGCAACTGGCGAGTGGGCAAATCCAGGCCAGCAGCCTGAATCTCAACCCACCCAGCAGCAAGCGCTGGGGCCTCTGGCTCAACCATCACCAGGATTTCGATGCGAAGGCGCTGGGCCTGGACTCGCTGTCGGCCAGCATCAACATCAACCGGGTCAGCGACAACGACTACTGGCGCGATTTCACGCGCACGCCGTCGGTCGCGCTGCGCCAGTTGCCCAACGATGCCTCGCTCAACTGGGGCAAGGGCGACTGGACCGGCAGCGTGCGTACGCTGGCCTACCAGACGCTGCAATATTCGCTGTCACCGATCACGCCTTCGTACGACCGGCTGCCGCAGGTCACCGCCAACTACAAGAAGTACGACTGGCACGGTTTCGATGTTGCGTTTACCGCGGACTACACGCACTTCAGCGCGCCGCGCATCCTGTTCGGGCAGAACGGCTTCGACATCAACCAGCAGTCGCAGCCCGATGGTGACCGCGCCTACGTGCTGGGCTCGATCAGCCGGCCATTCATCACGCCGAGTTCGTTCGTGATCCCGAAGCTGCAGGTGCAGTCGGCCGCGTACAACTACTTCGTGCCGCAGGCGAATCTGCCGAAGTTGACGGTCAACGGCATCACGTACGTCAACGGCATACCCTACAACGCGAATTCACCCGTGCTCTTCGGGACCTCGAGCACCAGCACCGTGCCGACGTTCAGCCTCGACAGCGGCCTGATCTTCGAGCGCGATGCCAACTTCTTCGGCCGTGCCTTCCGCCAGACGCTGGAGCCGCGTGCGTACTACGTCTACACGCCGTACCGCGACCAGAGCATGCTGCCGAACTACGACACGGCGGCCAACGACTTCAGCTTTGCAACCATCTACACCGAGAACGCCTTCTCGGGCAACGACCGCATCTCGGACACCAACGCGCTCACGCTCGGCGTGACCTCGCGCCTGATCGACCCCGGCACCGGTGTCGAAGCCGTGCGCTTCGGCATTGCCCAGCGGTTCCGTTTTTCCGACCAGAAGGTCACGCTGCCTGGCGTGGCGCCTGTCACCGACCGCACCAGCGACCTGCTGCTCGGCGCCCAGATCAACTGGACACCGAAGTGGAGCCTGGACACCCTGGTCCAGTACAACCCCGACACGCGAAGGTCGACGCGTTCGGCCATCAGCGCGCGCTACAACCCCGAGCCGTACCACAACCTCAGCGCCGCCTTCCGCTACCAGGCGCCGAGCACGCCGACCGCGACCGATGGCAGCAAGTCGATCGACGTGGGCTGGCAATGGCCGATCAACGACCTGTGGGGCGACAAGGGCAAGAACCTCGGTCCGGGCAAGGGCCAGGGCGGTGGGCGCTGGTACGCCGTTGGCCGCCTGAACTATGACCTGCAAGCCAAGCAGCTCACGGACGGCGTGCTCGGCTTCGAGTACGACGGCTGTTGCTGGATCGGCCGCGTGGTGCTGCAACGCATCACGACCGGCCAGGTGACGGCCAACACCCGACTCATGTTCCAGCTCGAATTTGTCGGTTTCTCCAGTATCGGGTCGAGCCCGATGCAGGCCTTGCGGCAAAACATCCAGCGCTACCAACCCTTGCGCCAACCTGGCGAAGCACCAAGCCGCTTCACCAATTACGACTGACGACAGACTGAGCTAAGCCATGAAACACATCCGTTCCATCATCACCCTGGGCTGCCTCGCAGCAATGGCTGCAACGTCGGGTGCACAGGGCTTTCGCTCTGGCAGCGGCATCACGGACATCATGCGCGCCGGCCCGCGCCTTGGCCCGCCCGCGGCTCGCCCCGCGGCCAACGCACCTGCTTCGCCGCCGGTGCAGCGCTCCGCCGAGTTCATCGTCGCGCTGGTCAATTCCGAGCCGATCACCAACACCGACGTGCAGTCGCGGGTGGATCGCCTGATCAAGGAAAACGCCGAAGCCGCGCGCGTGCCGCGCGGCGAGCTCACGCGGCTCGTGCTGGAGCGCCTGATTTCCGAGCGCGCCCAGCTGCAGCTGGCCAAGGAAAACGGCATCAAGGTCGACGAAGTGGCGGTCGACCAGGCCGAGCAGACCGTGGCCCGCCAGAACGAGATCAGCCTGACCGAGCTGCACCGCCGCGTGGCCGCCGAAGGCATCGTACTGGCGGACTTCCGCCGCGACCTGCGCGACCAGTTGCTGCTCACGCGTCTGCGCGACCGCGAGGTCGAATCGAAGGTCAAGATCAGCGATGTCGAGGCCGACGAGTACCTGCGCGACCAGCGCAACAGCGCAGTCAAGAACGCGGCGCTGGAGAACCTCAACCTCGCCCAGGTGCTCGTTGCCGTGCCCGAGAACGCCACCGACGCACAGGTGGCCGCCGCGCAGAAAAAGGCACAGGACCTCACGCAACGCGCCCGCTCCGGCGAGGACTTTGCCAAGTTGGTGCGCGAGAACTCGGATTCGCCCGACCGGGCCAATGGCGGCGCGATCGGCATGCGCAGCGCCGACCGCTATCCGCCGCTGTTCGTCGAGGCCACGCAATCGACGGCGGTGAATGGCATTGCCGGACCCGTCCGTTCGAGCGCCGGCTTTCATGTGCTCAAGGTCCTGGCCAAGGCCCAGCTCGGCGCGGCGGACGCGACGGTCACCCAGACGCAAGTGCGCCACATCCTGCTGCTCAACGACCCCAAGCGCACCACGGCGCAGGCGGTGGCGCAGCTCGCGGAATTCAAGCGCCGCCTGCAGGCCGGGGCTGACTTTGCCGGTCTTGCCCGCGACAACTCGCAGGATGGGAGCGCCAAGGATGGTGGTGACCTCGGCTGGTCGCAGCCAGGCCAGTTCGTGCCCGAGTTCGAGGAAGCCATGGACCGGCTCTCGCCGGGCCAAATCAGCGACCCCGTGGTGTCGCGCTTCGGCGTGCACCTGATTCAGGTGGTGGGCCGTCGCGATTCCAAGCTGAGCCAGTCGGAGCAGCGCGAAGCCGCGCGGGCGGCGCTGCGCGAACAGCGTGTCGACGAAGCCTTCAACACCTGGGTGCAGGAAGTGCGTGCCCGCGCCTACGTCGAGTACCGCGAACCGCCGCAGTCCTGATTCGATGGCACACATCGCCAGAAAGCGATTCGGTCAGCATTTCCTGTCCGACGGCGGGATCATCGACGCGATCGTGCACGAGATTGCGCCGCAGCCCGGCGATGCGATGGTCGAGATCGGCCCGGGGCTCGCGGCGCTGACGCAGCCGCTGGTCGAGCGGCTCGGCCGCCTCACGGTCATCGAACTCGACCGCGACCTGGCCAAGCGCCTGCGCGAGCATCCGCAACTCGACGTCATCGAATCCGATGTGCTGAAGGTGGACTTCGCCGAGCTGGCCGGCCGGTTCCCGGGGAAGCCGCTGCGTGTGGTGGGCAACCTGCCCTACAACATCTCCACGCCCATCCTGTTCCATCTGCTGGGCTGCGCCCATCTGGTCGCCGACCAGCACTTCATGCTGCAAAAGGAAGTGATCGACCGCATGGTGGCCAAGCCCGCCACGTCGGACTACAGCCGCCTGAGCGTGATGCTGCAGTGGCGCTACGACATGGCCAACGTGCTGTTCGTGCCACCGGAGAGTTTCGATCCGCCTCCGCGCGTCGACAGCGCCGTGGTGCGGATGGTGCCGCTGGCGCAGCCGCCGGCGGTCGATGCGGCACGGCTTGGCGAGATCGTGCAGGTCGCCTTCAGCCAGCGCCGCAAGATCATGCGGCACACGCTGGGCAGATGGCTGGAAGAGCACGGCTTTGCAGGCACGTTCGATGCCCAGCGTCGGGCCGAAGAGGTGCCGGTGGCCGAATACGTTGCATTGGCCCAGGCCGTTCCCCCATGAAAAAAGCCCGTCGACGACGGGCTTTTCTACAAGGGCAAAAGCCCATTGTTGCTTACTTACGCTGCTGCGAGCCAGTAACCCGCATTGAACGGGCTGCTCATGCGCAAGGCGAGGGGCGAAACGTCGACCAGTTTGTCGGTCGGCATTTTTTCGCCCGCCGGCTCGGTGCTGGCGGCGGCCGTTGCGGTGGTGTTGACTTCGATGCCATCGAGGGTTTCAGCATTTGGCTGAGCCTCGTTCGCCCGTTCTGCTTGGCTGGTAGATGCAGAACGGGCTACAGAAAAGAATAGAAGCACCGGAAGGGGACCTTGCGGTCACCCCAGTAATCCGAGGCGTCGCGGAAGATGTCGAGCAGTTGCTCGCGTGCTTCCTTATCGAACTTGGCGTTGGCCGGGATCTGCTCGAGCACGATGACAAAACCTGGCTGCGGGCCCGATTTATGCAACGGATCGGTCATGCAGTCGTACAGCGCGTCGAAGTTCTTGCCGAAGTGCGCCGGGAAGGTGAACTGCTGGGCGATCAGGTCGAGCACGTCCTGCTTGGTCTGGGCGTTGCCCAGATTGGCATACAGGAAGTGCTGGCCGGCCGCGTTGGCAGCGTCCTGCAGGTCGTTCACGCGGAAGGCGCGGATCGATTGCACGATGTTCGGGCGTACGGCACGAAGGGATAAAGTCATCTCCGCTGGTCTTTCCATAGTCATCATCATTTCTTCGGGGCGCTTCGGGGCGCCGCTCAGGTCGTTGTCATCGCTCATGGCGCAATCCGTCTGAAACTCGCATAGTGGTCTGCCGTGTACCAGCAGGCCTCGGGCGTCGTGCGTTGTTCACCACCGCAGACTATTCGTTGTGCACCACGATTGCGCGAGCCCGGTGTTGTCACCGTGTACTCGCGGTAGTGGCCGCGTCGTGCCGATGGCAGGAGACGCTCGCGATTGCCAAATACCGTGCCGTCCTTGTCGTACCGGAAGGGGCCGCCGTTGAGGATGGCCTGGTAGGTTCGCTGGCCCTGCACTGGCAGGTCGGTCAGTGCAATCGATTCCTCGGTGGACGTTTTTCCGGCGCCGAACCATCCGCGGGCCTCGGCCCCGGTCGTCAACGCTGCCAGCATCAGGCCGGTGAGCGCAAACTTTGTGACAGAGGACGTGATCGAGGCGTAAGCCGCCATGGGGGCACCACAAGAAAAGAGCGGGGGGTCCGAATCAGCGATCAACCTCGGGGTTAACCCGCAAATTCAAGCCCGCGAGTGTGCACCACGCTGGAGAAAATAGCAAGCGACTGCTCAAAGTTTGAGCAGTCGCGGGGCTATCGAGTGGCAATTTAAGTTGGCGGCCACTCTCGCCGAATGACCTATCTCTCGGCGTTTGCGTCGGCCACTGTCAAGGCTGTCATGTTCACGATGCGCCGAACAGTCGCGCTGGCCGTGAGAATGTGCACAGGTTTGGCCGCACCCAACAGAACCGGGCCGATTGCGATGTTGCCGCCTGCCGCCGTCTTGAGCAGGTTGTACGAAATATTGGCCGCGTCGATGTTCGGAAATACCAACAGATTGGCATCGCCAGCCAGCGCGCTGTGCGGCATGACGACTGCGCGCTGCTTGCTGTCCAGTGCCACGTCGCCGTGCATTTCGCCGTCGACTTCGAGCCAGGGTGCCTGCACGCGCAGCAGATCGAGCGTCTTGCGCATCTTGATGGCGCTGGGCTCGTTGCTGGTGCCGAAGTTGGAGTGCGACAGCAGCGCGGCCTTCGGCTTGAGGCCGAAGCGCATCATTTCCTCGGCCGCCATCGTCGTGATCTCGGCCAGCTCTTCGGGGGAAGGGTCGTAGTTGACGTGCGTGTCGACCAGGAACACCTGGCGGTCGGGCAGCAGCAGGCCGTTCATGCAGGCGTACACCGGCACGTCCTGCGGCGTGCTCTCGCAGCCGCCGGGGCGCTTGCCGATCACCTGGTCGATGTAGTGCAGGTGGATCAGCGTGGTGCCCCAGGTGCCGCAGATCATGCCGTCGACCTCGTCCTTGTGCAGCAGCATCGCGCCGATCAGCGTGAGGCGGCGGCGCATCTCGATCTTGGCGGTCTGCACCGTCTGGCCCTTGCGCTCGGTCATGCGGTGGTAGGTCTGCCAGAAGTCGCGGTAGCGGTGGTCCTGCTCGACATTGACGATGTCGTAGTCCAGCTCTTCCTTCAGGCGCAGGCCGAACTTCTCGATGCGTTGCGCGATGACGGCGGGGCGCCCGATCAGCGTCGGGCGCGCGATGCCTTCGTCGACCACGATCTGCGCGGCGCGCAGCACGCGTTCTTCCTCGCCTTCGCAGTACGCCACGCGCTTTTTCTGCGCGCGACGGGCCGCTTCGAAGATCGGCTTCATCGTCGTGCCCGAGGCGTAGACGAAGTTCTGCAGCTTGTCGCGGTAGGCGTCCATGTCCTTGATCGGACGCGACGCCACGCCGCTTTCCTCGGCCGCCTTGGCCACGGCCGGCGCGATCTTCATCATCAGGCGCGGATCGAAGGGCTTCGGAATCAGGTATTCGGGGCCGAAGGACAGCTTTTCACCCACGTAGGCGGCGGCGACGCGCTCGCTCTGCTCGGCCTGTGCCAGCTCGGCAATGGCCCGCACCGCGGCGATTTCCATCTCGTCGGTGATCGTGGTCGCGCCGCAATCGAGTGCACCGCGGAAGATGTACGGGAAGCACAGGACGTTGTTGACCTGGTTCGGGTAGTCAGTGCGGCCCGTGGCCATGATCACGTCGTTGCGCACCGCATGGGCGTCTTCGGGCGCGATCTCGGGGTTCGGGTTGGCCAGCGCGAAGATCACCGGCTTGGCCGCCATCTTCGCCACCATCTCGGGCTTCAGTACGCCGCCGGCCGACAGGCCGAGGAACACGTCGGCACCTGCAATCACTTCCGCCAGCTTGCGCATGTCGGTCTTCTGCATGTACTGGCGCTTGTCGTCGTCCATCAGCTCTTCGCGGCCTTCATAGACCACGCCGGCCAGGTCGGTGACGAACACGTTCTCGCGCTTCAGGCCCACCTTGAGCAGCAGGTTCAGGCAGGCCAGCGCCGCGGCGCCCGCGCCCGAGGTGACCAGCTTCACTTCGGCGATGTCCTTGCCCGCCACCTTCAGGCCGTTGAGCATGGCCGCCGCCACCGTGATGGCCGTGCCGTGCTGGTCGTCGTGGAACACCGGGATCTTCATGCGCTTGCGCAGCTCGCGCTCGACGTAGAAGCAATCGGGAGCCTTGATGTCTTCGAGGTTGATGGCGCCGAAGGTGGGCTCCAGCGAGGCAATGATCTCGACCAGCTTGACCGGGTCCTTCTCGTCGATTTCGATGTCGAACACATCGACGCCGGCGAACTTCTTGAACAGAACGCCCTTGCCTTCCATCACCGGCTTGGAAGCCAGCGGGCCGATGTCGCCCAGGCCCAGCACGGCAGTGCCGTTGGAGATGACGCCGACGAGGTTGCCGCGCGACGTGTACTTGAAGGCGTTGGCCGGGTCCTTGACGATTTCCTCGCAGGGCGCGGCCACGCCGGGCGAGTAGGCCAGCGACAGGTCGCGCTGGTTGACCATCTGCTTGGTCGCCGCAATGGCGATCTTGCCGGGAACGGGAAACTCGTGGTACTCGAGGGCGGCACGGCGCAGTTCGGCGCGCTTGTCTTCGGGCGTGGGAGTCGATGAGGTCGATGGGTTCGAATCGGACATGTGCCGTAGCTCCTGGTGGCGCTTCTTCTGGGGGCGCCGATTGTAGACCTCGCCCCGTGACGGCCTACGCCGCATGGCCGAGCAAGGCATGACCAATCGCACTGCGCGCCGTCAAGACGATGTGGCAATATGCACAGTTCGGAAAAAACCTGAAGAGGAGCAACCATGGCCCTGATGGATTTCATCAAGAAACAGTTCATCGACATCATCCAGTGGACCGAGACCGGCGATGGCACGCTGGCCTGGCGCTTCCCGATGGCGGACATGGAAATCCAGAACGGCGGCTCGCTCACCGTTCGCGAATCGCAGGTTGCCGTCTTCGTCAACGAAGGCAAGGTGGCCGACGTGTTCGGCCCCGGCATGTACAAGCTCACGACGCAGACGCTGCCCGTGCTCACGTACCTCAAGAACTGGGACAAGCTGTTCGAGTCCCCCTTCAAGAGCGACGTCTATTTCTTCAGCACGCGCCAGCAGATCGACCAGAAGTGGGGCACGCCCCAGCCGATCACGATCCGCGACAAGGACTTCGGCGCCGTGCGCCTGCGCGCCTTCGGCAACTACTCGTTCCGCATCGGCGACGCCAAGATCTTCCACACCGAAATCTCCGGCACGCGCGACATCTACAGCGTGGCCGACCTCGACGGCCAATTGCGCGGGCTGGTGTTGCAGAACATCAGCAACGCCATCGCCTCCAGCGGCGTGCCTTTCCTCGACCTTGCGGCCAACCAGATCCAGTTTGCGCAGGCGCTCGCCGTGCAGCTCGTGCCCGAGTTCGAGAAGATCGGCATCAAGCTCGAGAACCTCACGGTCCAGAACGTCTCGCTGCCCGAAGAACTGCAGAAGATCCTCGACCAGAAGATCGGCATGGGCATGGTCGGCAACGACATGGGCAAGTTCATGCAGTACCAGACGGCGCAGGCCATTCCCAAGTTCGCCGAAGGTGCGGCGGGCGGTGGCGGCATCGCGGGCGACGCGATGGGCCTGGGCGCCGGCGTGGCGCTCGGCCAGGTGATGGCGCAGAACCTCGCGCAAGGCCTGAACCCGAACAACGCCAACGCGGCTGCTGCGGCAGCGGCCGGGGCCGCCGCAGCGGCGCAACCCACCGTGGCGGTGGTGAGTGCGGCCGACGTGATGACCACGCTCGAAAAGCTCGGCGAGCTCAAGACCAAGGGCATCCTGACGCAGGAAGAGTTCGACGCCAAGAAGGCCGACCTTCTCAAAAAGCTGGTCTAACCCAGGCTTCGCGCACTTCGTGTCGCTTCTCCTTCCCCCTTGCAGGGGGCGATGCCCGTGGCCCGGCGCAGCCGGTTCCATGGCGTTCCCCGCAACTGCATCCGTAGCCGCAGCCCCAGCCATCGCTTCCGTGTGGTGCCATGGCTGAGGAAACCGGCAACCAACGCTACTACCGCGCGCCCTGCCCCGGCTGCGGCGCGCCGGTCGAATTCCGCTCGGCGCAATCGACTCACGCGGTCTGTCCCTACTGCCAGAGCACCGTCGTGCGCCAGGGCGACACGCTCGCGCGCACCGGCAAGATGGCCGAGCTGTTCGACGACTTCAGCCCACTGCAGCTGTTCGCCGCCGGCCGCATCCAGGACAAGCCGTTCACGCTGATCGGCCGCCTGCAATACACCTACCCCGGCGGCCGCTGGACCGAGTGGATTGCCGCCCTCGACGGCGGCCGCACCGGCGTGCTCAGCGAGGACAACGGCGCCTACGTCTTCGCCCTGCCCTTCGACCTGCAGCGCGCCGCGCCGCCGCCGGTCGACCTGCGCGTGAGCGCCACCAGCGCCTTCGCCGGCCAGAGCTACACCGTCACCTCGAACGAGCAGGTGGCGCTGACCTCCGCGCAGGGCGAGCTGCCGCACCTGCCCGAACTCGGCCGTTCGTTCGCGATGGTCGAGCTGCGCAACGACCAGGGGCTGGTGCTCAGCATCGACTACGGCACCGCAACGCCCACCGCGTACCTGGGCCGCTCGGTGCAGCTTGACGACCTGCAGCTCACCGGCCTGCGCGCCGAATCCGCCAAGGACGAAAAGGGCCGCAGCTTCAATTGCCCCAATTGCGGCTCGCCCGTCACCGTCAACCTGGCCGACAGCAAGAGCATCACCTGCGGCTCCTGCAACAGCATCATCGACCTGTCGCAAGGCATCGGCGGCGAGCTCAAGCATGCGACGCAGGACGAGCCCGTGCGCCCGCTCATCGCGCTCGGCACCATGGGCCAGTTGCAGGGCGCGCAGTGGCAGGTGGTCGGCTTCCAGCACCGCATGGGCACCGAGCCCGGCGACGACGAGCAGTTCGGCTGGGACGAATACCTGCTCTACAACAACAAGCGCGGCTTCAGCTTTCTGGTCGACGCCGAAGACGGCTGGAGCCTCGTCAAGCCCACCACCGGTGCGCCGGTGATGGCCGAGAACGGCAGCACCGCCACCTACCTCAACAAGCGCTACCAGCAGCAGTACGCCTACAACGCCGAAACCAGCTACGTCGCGGGCGAGTTCTACTGGCAGGTCGAGCGCGGGCAGAAGACCTTCAACCGCGACTACGCCAGCGGCCCCGCGCTGCTGTCGATGGAGCGCTCGGCCAACGAGCTGACGTGGTCGTCCGGCATCAAGCTCGACAGCGGCGTCGTGGCCACGGCCTTCAAGCTCGACGCCAAGAAGGACATGTTCAAGCGCGGCGACGCGCTGCCCGTGAGCGCCGCATCCGGCCTGGGCTGCGGCACGATCATCATCATCGTCGTGGTGATCATCATCCTGCTGGTCATCCTGAGCACCTGCAGCAGCGGTGGCTCCTCGAGCGGTTCGCGCAGCTCGGGCGGCTCGTACGGCGGCTATTCGAGCGGCGGCGGGCACAAATGAAGCACATCATGTCGATGGCACTTGTTATTACTACGACTGGAGGTCCCCATGGGATTTGAATGGCTGAAACCGGGCGTGGTCCTCGGATCGCTCGTGTACGCGCTGATCGGCGTGGTGATCTTCTGGCTCTGCTTTTTGATCATCGACAAGATCACGCCCTATGACCTGTGGGCGGAAATCGTGGAGAAGCAGAACGTGGCATTGGGCCTGGTCGTGGCCGCCATGAGCCTGGGCATCTGCATCATCGTCGCCGCAGCAATCCATTGAACGAGAAGGCGGCCTTGTCCGCGCGCCCTGCCGACGCGCGCGGCCCGCAGCCCGTCGAAGTCGCGCTCCTCGCCAGCGTGTTCGTGGTCGCAGCCTGCGGGCTGGTCTACGAACTGAGCGCGGCGGCACTCAGCTCCTACCTGCTCGGCGATTCGGTGCTGCAGTTCAGCACCATCATCGGCACCTACCTGTTCGCGATGGGCGTGGGCTCCTGGCTCTCGCGCTATTTCGACCGCCAGCTGCCGGCCCACTTCCTTCGCATCGAGCTGATGGTGGCGCTGATCGGCGGCGCGCTGCCGGCGATCCTGTTCCTGGCGAACGCCTACGCGCCGGGCGCCTTCCGGCTGCTGCTCTACGGCCTCGTGATGGTCGTCGGCACGCTGGTGGGCCTCGAAATTCCGCTGGTGATGCGCATCCTGCGGCGCAACATCCAGCTCAAGAACCTGGTGTCGCAGGTCCTGACCTTCGACTACCTCGGTGCGCTGGCCGTGTCGGTGGCGTTCCCGCTGATCCTCGTGCCGCAGCTCGGCATGATCCGCACCGGCCTGCTGTTCGGCTTCATGAACGCCGCGGTGGCGGTGTGGGCGCTCTGGCTGTTCCGCCATGAACTGCGCCGCGTCGGCGCGCATGCGCTGGCCTGCTTTCTTGCGCTGGCCGCGCTGCTCGGCGCCTTCATCGGTGCCGACCACATCACCTCGCTGGCCGAAGACAAGTTCTACCAGGACCATATCGTGTTCAGCGCCACCTCGCCCTACCAGCGCATCGTGGTCACGCGCGGGCTGCTCGGGCATCGGCTTTTCCTGAACGGCAACCTGCAGTTCGCCGAGCGCGACGAGTACCGCTATCACGAAGCCCTGGTGCATCCGGTGATGGCCGCGCAGGGCGCGCCGAAGAAGGTCGCGGTGCTCGGCGGCGGCGACGGCATGGCGGTGCGCGAAATCCTCAAGTACCCCTCGGTCGAGTCGGTCACGCTGGTGGAGCTCGATCCGAACATGACCCAGCTCTTCACCACGCACGAAACACTGGCCGCGCTCAACGGCCATTCGCTGTCGTCGCCGAAGGTGAAGATCATCAACACCGACGCTTTCCAGTGGCTGCAACAGCCGGGCGATACGTACGACGTGATCGTGGTCGACTTCCCTGATCCGACCAACTTCGCCATCGGCAAGCTCTACACCAACAGCTTCTACGCGCTGCTCGAAAAGCGCCTGTCGGCCAGCGGCTACGCGGTGATCCAGACCACCTCGCCGCTGGTTGCGCGCAAGAGCTTCTGGACCGTGGCGACCACCATCGAATCCGTCGGACTGACCGCAACGCCGTACCACGCGCATGTGCCGAGCTTCGGCGAATGGGGCTACATCATTGCGAGCCGCCGGCCCTACCGCATGCCCGATGCGCTGCCTGCGGGGCTGCGCTTTCTCTCGCCTTCCACCTTGCCGCTGATGTTCGACTTTCCGCTGGACATGGCGCGCGTGCCGACGGAAGTGAACCGCCTCTCGAACCAGATCCTCGTCACCACTTACGAACAGGAGTGGGGCAAGGTGATGGCGCACTGATATGGCTCGCCCCCAGGCTGCGCGCACTTCGTGTCGCTTCTCCAACCCCCTACCGGGGGCAACACCAGCGGCCCGGCAAAGCCGGTTCCGCGGTGTTCCCCGAAGGGAGCGGATCCGATGAAGCGCCGTGGCTTCCTTGGCGCAGCCGCAGGTGCGGCGGGCGCCTTGGCGCTGGCCGGCTGCGAAGCGCCACCGCCGCCCATCGAAGGCGGCTTCACCGGCATCGACGTCACGCGCGGCCATGCCATGCGCGATGGCGCGCTCAAGAGCCAGGCGCCCGCCGTCGTGAAGCGCACGCGTGTGGTCATCGCTGGCGGCGGCGTCGCCGGCCTCGCGGCCGCGCGCGCGTTGCGCCTGTCAGGCACCGAAGATTTCGCTTTGCTCGAACTCGAAGACACCGCCGGCGGCAATGCGCGCGGCGGCATGGTCAACGGCATTGCCTGCCCGCTCGGTGCGCATTACCTGCCCGTGCCCGGCGACGATGCGCGCGAGGTGCAGGACCTGCTCGAAGAACTCGGCCTGCGCCGCCGCGTGGCGGGCCGTTGGGAATACGACGAGCTGAACCTTTGCCACAGCCCGCAGGAACGGCTGTTCCTCCACGGCGAGTGGCAAGACGGCCTGCTGCCCGTTCATGGCGTGGGCGAGGCCACGCTCGCGCAGTACCGCAAGTTCGCGCAGCGCATCGACGCGCTGCAGCACGCGGCGCACTTTGCCATTCCCACGCTCAAGGTCGCGGTCACGCCCGAGTTGCTGGCGCTCGACGCCATTCCTTTCGCCAAGTGGCTCGACAGCGAAGGCTTCGGCGATGTGCAGCTGCGCTGGTATCTCGACTACTGCTGCCGCGATGACTACGGCGCGGGCATCGAGCACGTCTCTGCCTGGGCCGGCATCCATTACTTCGCGAGCCGGCACGGCTTTCACGCGCCCGGCGATCCCACGGGCAGCGTCAACGATTCGAGCCCCGAGCGCGACGGCATCCTCACCTGGCCCGAAGGCAACGGCTGGCTCACGAAGCAACTGGCCACGCCGCTCGGCGACCGTCTGCACACCGGCCAGGTCGTCACGCGCATCGCCGACATGCGCGGCGGCGTCGAGGTCGATGCGTGGGACGCCGCCACCAAATCTCTCGTGCGTTGGCAGGCCGAGCGCTGCATCGTCGCGTTGCCGGTGTTCATCGCCGCGCGCGTGGTCGAGAACCCGCCGCCCGTGCTGACGAACGCCGCCGCGCACGTGCGCTACGCGCCGTGGCTGGTTGCCAATGTGCATCTGCGCGGCCCGCTCGTCGACCGCCCTGGCGCCGCGCCGAGCTGGGACAACGTGATCTACGGCACGCGTGGCCTCGGCTATGTCGATGCGCGCCACCAGACGCTCGACCCCACGCCGCGCGGCACCGTGCTGAGCTGGTACCGCCCGCTCGGCCCGAGCGGCTACGACACCACCGACGGCCGCCGCCTGCTGCTCGACCGCCCGTGGACCGGCTGGCGCGACGACCTGCTGGCCGAACTCTCGGTGCCGCATCCCGACCTGCCTTCGCTGGCCACGCGCATCGACATCACGCGCTACGGCCACGCCATGTCGATTCCCCGGCCGGGGCTGCTGGCGCAGATCGGTTCGCAGCGCAGCGCGCCGGATGCGGCGCATCGCGGCAGCGTCGTCGCCGGGCGGCTGTCGTTCGCGCATGCCGACTGGTCGGGCTATTCGATCTTCGAGGAAGCGTTCACGCGCGGACACGTTGCGGGGTCTCGAACGGCATGAAGACGCTGGTGCTCGGCGGCTACGGCAACTTCGGCGCACGCATCTGCCGCGCGCTGGCACCGGGCCCCGGCATCGAACTGATGGTGGGTGGCCGCGATCTCGAACGCGCGACTGCCTTCGCGCAAACGCTGGGCGGCCATACACGCGGCGTTCGCGTCGATGCCCAATCGCCCGACCTCGCGCAAGGCCTGGCTGACCTGGGCGTCGACCTCGTCATCCACACGGCGGGCCCGTTCCAGAACCAGGACTACCGCGTGCCGCAAGCCGTCGCAGCGGCTGGCGCGCACTACATCGACCTGGCCGATGGCCGTCGTTTTGTCTGCGACTTCCCCGCCGCACTCGATACCGCCTTCTGCGGCGCAGGTCGCACGGCAGTGACTGGCGCGAGCACCGTGCCCGCGCTGTCATCGGCGGTGGTCGACCACCTCGCTGCGGGCTGGCAAGGCATCCACAGCATCGACATCTGCATCGCACCGGCACAGGGCGCGCCGCGAGGCGAAGCAACCCTCGCCGGCGTGCTCGCCTACTGCGGCGCGCCAATCCGCGTCTGGCAGCACGGCCAATGGACCGAACAGCCCGGCTGGGCCGACCCGGTGAAAGTGCAGTTCGCACGCATGAAGCCGCGCCGTGGCGCCTTGTGTGACATCCCCGATCTCGAACTCTTTCCCGCGCGCTATGCCGGCGTGCAGTCGGTCATGTTCCGCGCGGCGCTCGAAGTCGGTCTGGCCCAGCAGGCCTTTGCCTTCATGGCTTTCATGCATCGCGTGGGCGTGCTGCCCGCGCCGCAAAAGCTGGCGCCGCTGCTGCATTCGACAGGCCGCGTGTTCGATGCGCTCGGCACGGCATTGGGCGGCATGGTGGTGCGCGTGACGGGCGCCGATGCGCAAGGCAACGCAGCGCGACGCGCGTGGCACATCGCATCCGACGACAACCACGGCCCCGAGATCCCCTGCATGGCCGCGATCCTGCTGGCGCGCCGTCTCGCCTGCGGCGACGCATTGCCCATCGGCGCACATGCTTGTGCAGACCTGCTCGCCCTGCCGGAGTTCGAGCCCGAGTTCGCCCGCTGGGGCATGGTGACCGACCTCATCGACGAAGCCCCATGACGCGCACCGAAAACGATGACCGCCTGCTGCGCCTGAGCCTCGTCGCGGTGTGGCTGGTGACCGCCATCGTCAGCATCGTGGAACTCGACGGCCAGAGCCGGCAGGTGCTGGCCCAGGCCGGCATCGCATCGCCGCCGTGGCTGGTGCAGTGGCTGATCGTCGGCGGTGCGGCAGCGGACCTCGCCATCGGCCTTGCGCTCTGGTTGCGGCCTGGCCGTGCCAGCTACGCAGCGGCCCTGGCCTTGATGCTCGTCATGACCCTCGTGGCGACCGTGCTCCAGCCCAGCTTGTGGCTGCACCCGCTGGGCCCGCTGCTCAAGAACCTGCCCATCGCCGCCCTGCTCTGGCATTTGTACCGACGCGCGACGCCGTGAACACCTACCTCTTCCTCAAGTGGCTGCACATCGTCTCCAGCGTGCTGATGGTCGGCACGGGGCTGGGCTCGGCTTTCTACATGTTCTTCACCAACCGCAGTGGCAGCGTGCCGGCGCAGGCTGTGGTGAGCCGGCTGGTCGTGCGGGCCGACTGGTGGTTCACGACGCCTACCGTCATCCTCCAACCGGTCACGGGCTTTGCTCTGGCGCACATGGCGGGCTGGCCACTCTCGACACCCTGGCTCGCGCTCTCGCTGATGTTGTTCGTGATCGCGGGCCTCTGCTGGTTGCCGGTGGTGTGGCTGCAGATTCGCATGGCGGCCATTGCGGCGCAGGCGCACCGCGACGCCACACCGTTGCCACCGCTCTACGCGCGCTACCAACGCTATTGGGAACTGCTCGGTTATCCGGCCTTCGTGGCGATGGCGGTCGTGTTCTGGCTGATGGTGAACAAGCCTCAGCTCTCGTTCTGAGATGGCGTCTTGTTCTTCTCGTTGGGGGCGCTGTTGTTCAGGGCGTCGCTCACGCCGACACGGTGCTCTTTTTCGCGAATGTCCCCCGCTTCGCTCCTCCTTTATTTCGCGAAAAAGAGCCCCGTATCGACGTGAGCGCTCAGGGCGGTCGTTGATCGGCCGCAAACGCAGAGCCTGCCCATGTGCGAATGACGCCAGGTGCTCCCCGCAGCGAAATAAAGGAGGAGCGAAGCGGGGGACATTCGCGGAGGGGAGCACCTGGTGTCATTCGCACTCGCCCTGAACGCTCAGCGAAACAACGCACCCCGGACCACTGAGACAGCCCAGATGCAGCCTGTGCAGTTTTCACGCAGACTTCACACGCAGCGCCATCGCTTCACAGACCGCCAGCAAACTGGCAAGCGCCTACAAAAACATCGGGGGAGCTTCCATGCTTCAAGTTGCCAATCGAAAACTCGCGTCCCTCAGTGACGTGCTCTTCACCGGCCTGGGCCGTGTGCTCGGTTTTCTGCGTCCGCTGGCCCGCGGACTCATCGGCTCCTGGCGACCCCCGGGCTGGCTGCGCATCATCGGCGCCTTCATCCTCTTCGGCCTGCAATGGCTGCAGCAACGCCTCGCGTGGCTGGTGCTGCTCGCGTTGCTGGTACTGGCCGGCTGGGCGGCGAGCCCGCATCTGTTGAAGTGGTGGCACGGCCTCACGCCGGACCGCGTCGAGCCCATCGTCGCCACCGCGAAGCTGGAGCCACCGCAGCGCACGCAGATCGAGAACGACAAGGGACCGAACCCCGTCGTCATCAACTTCACGGCCTCCGTGGCGCCCATCGCGCGCATCGGGCAAGAGGCAACCGGCATCACCATCGAGCCCGCCGTGGCAGGCCGCTGGACCTGGACCAAGCAGAACCGTCTTGAATTCCTGCCCGCGCAGGACTGGCCCATCGGCCAGCCGTACAAGGTGCAGTTCGCCGGCAACGCCCTCGCGCCGCACATCGAGATGGAACTGCGCAAGTACGAGTTCACCTCGCCCGAATTCAACGCGCGCATCGGCGGCGCCGAGTTCTACCAAGACCCCGTGCAGGCCAACGTGCGCCGTGCCCTCTTCCAGATGCGCTTCTCGCACCCCGTCAACACCGCCGAGTTCGAGAAGCGCCTGGTGCTGACCTATGACCAGCCCTGCGGCTCCTCGATCTTCAGCGTGGGCAAGTGCGCCAGCGAGAAGTTCACCGTGAGCTACGACAAGCTGCGCCTTGCCGCCACCATCCAGTCGGAGCCGTTGCCCATTCCCGAGAAAACGCGCCCGGTCGTGCTCAGCCTCGCGGCCGGCGCGGTGGCGCAGAAGGGCGGCCCCGGCCAGCGCGGCGACCTCTCGCGCGCGGTCGACATCCCCGGCCTCTTCAGCCTCGACATCGCCAGCGTCGAGCCCACCATCGTCACCGGCGAGAACGGCGAGCCCGAGCATGTGATGCACGTCACCGCCTCGATGCCGGTGCATGAGCGCGAAATGGCGCGCGTGGTGCAAGCTTGGCTGCTGCCGGTGACGGAAGAAGCCAAGGGCGACCCGGAAGACAAGTTCGACTGGTCCGCCGCTCCCGCCAAGATCACCGACGCCGTGCTGCGCCGTGCGAAAAAGATCAACCTGCAGCCCATCGCCAGCGAGCGCGAAGTGACCGAGATGGTCAGCTTCCGCATGCCCCAGGCCGAAGGCGGCCGTTACCTGCTGGTGCGCGTGGCCAAGGGCCTGAAGACGCCGGGCGGCTACCAGCTCGGCAACGCGCGGCAAGACGTGCTGCTGCTCAAGACCTTCGCGCCCGAACTCACCATCATGAGCCAGGGCTCGCTGCTCGCGCTGTCGGGCGAGCGCAAGCTGCCGATCCTGGTGCGCGACCTGCCGGGCATCCGCCTTGAAATCGGCCGCCTGCTGCCGCAGCAGTTGCAGCACCTGGTCACGCAGACCAACGGCGACTTCGCGCATCCGCAGTTCAACGGCGGCCTGCAGTCGGACGACCTCGTCGACCGCTTCCAGAAAGAGATTCCGCTGAGCATCCCCGCTGGCAAGGCGCACTACGAAACCGTCGACTTCGCCGAGTACCTGCGCAGCGATGTGGCGGACCGGCGCGGCGTCTTCCTGCTCAAGGTGCAGGGCTACGACCCCAAGGCCAAGAAGAAGCCCGAGGGCGATGCCACGCAGGCCCAGTCCGAAGAGGGGCAGCAGCAGGAAGAACAACAGTCCTCCGACGAAGAAGGCAACCCCGAAAGCGGCAACCCCGAAGACCAGAAGGACCAGCGCCTGGTGCTCGTCACCGACCTGGGCATCGTCGCCAAGAAGTCGCTCGACGGCACGCGCGACGTGTTCGTGCAGAGCATCGCCAACGGCCAGCCCGTGGCCGGTGCGCTGGTCGAGGTGTGGGGCCGCAACGGCATGATCGTCGCGTCGCAGGCCACCGATGCCACGGGTGCCGCGAAGCTGCCCAACCTCGCCGGCTACCAGCGCGAGAAGGCGCCCGTGGTGCTGGTCGTGCGCAAGGACGGTGACCTGAGCTTCCTGCCCTTCAACCGCAGCGACCGCACGCTCGACATCTCGCGCTTCGATGTCGGCGGCCTGCGCGCGGCCGGCGTGCCGAACCAGATGACGGCCTATGTGTTCAGCGACCGCGGCATCTACCGCCCCGGCGACACCATGCACATCGCCATGATGGTGAAGGCTGGCAACTGGGGCACCTCGCTGCGCGACCTGCCGCTCGAAGCCGAGATCATCGATGCGCGCGGCCTCAGCGTGCGCCGCGAAAAGCTCAAGCTCGGCCCCGGCGGCGCGGCGGAAATCGCCCACACCACGCAAGACACCTCGCCCACCGGCAACTACACCGTCAACCTCTACCTGCCGCGTGAATCCTCGCCCGGCACGCCCGAGGTCGAAGGCCTGCTGATCGGCAGCACCACCGTGAAGGTGCAGGAGTTCCTGCCCGACCGCACCAAGGTCGTTGCCAAGCTCAGCAGCGAGATCGCCGAAGGCTGGGTCAAGCCCAAGGACCTGAAGGCGCTGATCGATGTGCAGAACCTCTTCGGCACGCCCGCGCCCGACCGCAAGGTCGAAGGCACGCTCACGCTGAGCCCTGGCTTCCCGGTGTTCCGCGCCTTCACCGACTACGCCTTCTTCGATCCGCAACGCGCCACCGAGAAGCAGGTCGACGACCTGGGCAGCGTGCAGACCAGCGCCGACGGCAAGGCCGAGTTCGATCTGCGCCTCTCACGCTTCGACGCCGCCACCTACCAGGTGCACGTGCTGGCCAAGGCCTTCGAGCCCGAGGGCGGCCGCAGCGTCTCTGCCGAGGCCCAGACGCTGGTGAGCGACATGCCCTACCTCGTGGGCGTGAAGGTCGACGGCGACACCAGCTACGTGAGCAAGGGCGCCGCACGCAATGCCACCGTGATCGCCATCGACGCGCAGGCGAAGAAGACAGCGGTGGCCGACCTGAAGATCGAGCGCGTCGAGCGCAAGGTGCTGTCGGTGCTCATCAAGCAGGACAACGGGCTGTACCGCTACGAGTCGCGCAAGAAGGAAATCGTGATCGACGAGAAGCCCTTCGCCATCGTGGCGGGCGGCAACACCGTGGCGCTCAACACCGGCGTGCCCGGCAACTTTGCCTACGTGGTGCGCAACGCCGACGGGCTGGAGCTGAACCGCGTCGAGTACAGCGTGGCGGGCAACGCCAACGTCTCGCGCTCGCTCGACCGCAATGCCGAGCTGCAGCTCACGCTCGACCGCAAGGACTACGAGCCCGGGCAAGAGATCGAGGTGAGCATCCGCGCGCCGTACGTCGGTGCCGGCCTCATCACCATCGAGCGCGACAAGGTCTACGCCCATGCGTGGTTCAAGACCGACAAGACCGCCTCGGTGCAGAAGATCACGCTGCCCAAGGACTTCGAGGGCACCGGCTACATCAACGTGCACTTCGTGCGAGACCCGGCTTCGGACGAGGTCTACATGAGCCCGCTGTCGTACGGCATCGTGCCCTTTGCCACCGCGCTGACCAAGCGCACCGCCAACCTGCAGCTCACCAGCACCGAGCTGGTGAAGCCGGGGCAGACGGTGAAGATGAAGCTCACCAGCGACAAGCCCACGCGCGCCGTGCTGTTCGCGGTGGACGAAGGCATCCTGCAGGTGGCGCGCTACAAGACGCCCGATCCGCTCAAGCACTTCTTCCAGAAGCGCGCGCTCGAAGTCGGCACCTTGCAGACGCTCGACCTGATCCTGCCGGAGTTCAAGAAGCTCATGCAGGGCGCAGCGCCCGGCGGTGACGGTGAAGGCGAACTCGGCAAGCACCTGAACCCGTTCAAGCGCAAGCGCGACAAGCCGGTGGCCTACTGGTCGGGGCTGGTCGACGTGAACGGCAGCCGCGAGTTCAGCTACACCGTGCCCGAGAGCTTCAACGGCAGCCTGCGCGTGATGGCCGTGGCCATCAACGACGAAACCACCGCCGCCAAGAGCACCCGCACCGTGGTGCGCGGCGACATGGTGATATTGCCGAACGCGCCGCTGGCGATGGCGCCCGGCGACACCGTCGAAGTGGGCGTGGGCCTTGCCAACAACATCGCGGGCTCGGGCAAGGAGGCGCCCATCGCGCTCACGCTCACCGCCTCGGGCGGCCTCGAAGTGGTGGGCGACGCCACGCAGACGCTCAAGGTCAACGAGCGCGGCGAAGCCAGCACCAAGTTCAACGTGCGCGCCAAGCCGGGCGAGCAGGCGGTGCTGGGTTCTTCCGCGCTGGTGTTCACATCGACGCACAAGAGCTTCAGCGCGCGCCTGTCGACCGAAGTGAGCGTGCGGCCCGCATCGCCCTTCGTCACGCTGGTGCAGGCCGGCAGCTTCCAGCGCGCGGGCGAGCTGTCGAGCCAGGCCGACCTGTACCCGAACTTCCGCCAGAGCGATGTGGCCGTGTCGGCCGCACCGTGGGCCTTCGCGACCGGCCTCATGCAGTACCTGGAGGCCTACCCGCATGGCTGTACCGAGCAGATCACGAGCCAGACCTTCCCGGCCGTGCTGCTGAGCAGCCGCCCCGAGCTGGTCAAGGAAATGGCACGCGGCCGCACGGCCGAGCAGGGCCCGATGCCCGAGGCGCGCAAGACCTTCGAGCGCTACCTCGTGCAACTGCGCGCACGGCAGACGGCCGACGGCGGCTTCTCGCTGTGGCCCGGTGCCGGCACCGACCCCTTCGCCACGCTCTACGCGGTGCACCTGCTGGTCGAGGCCAAGGACCACAAGCTGCCCGTGCCGCAAGACCTGCTGCAGAAGGCCAACACCTACCTGCAGGGCTGGCTGGGCAGCGGCGACACCACGCTCGACGGCTGGCGCCAGCGCACGCAGGCGGCCTACCTGCTGACGCGCCAGGGCATCATCGCGCCGGCCGCGCTGGCCAACCTGCGCGAAGCCTGGCGCAACAAGCAGACGCAGGGCTGGAGCGACGACCTCGGCGCCGTGTACCTCGCCGCGAGCTACCAGCTCGTGAAGCAGGAACAGGTGGCCAACGAGCTGCTCAACCCGGTGTGGTCCGACCTGCTCACGCGCACCGAGAAGAACACGCGCCGCAACGTCTGGGGCGCCTACTACGACCCGCTGGTGCACGACAGCATGATGCTGCACCTGGTGGCGCGGCACTTCCCCTCGCGTCTGAAGACGCTCAATCCGGCAGTGTGGGAGCGCATGGGCGCGATGGTGCGCGACGGCTGGTACAACAGCCTGTCGTCGGCCTCGATGCTGCTGGCGGTCGATTCGTACTTCGAGGCTGTGGGGCAGAACGTCGAAGGCAAGCTCACGGCGCAGACCGTCAACGCGCAAGGCCAGGCGGCAGCGCTGGCATTGGGCGCGGTCAACCCGATCACGCGCGCCGCGGTGCCGACCGGCACCGCCAAGCTGAAGCTGTCGAACGACAGCGACTTCAACCTCTACTACAGCTGGGCCGAACAGGGCTTCGAGCGCAACGTGCCCGCCACGCCGGTGAACAAGGGCCTCGAGATCTTCCATGAAGTGCTCGATGCCAAGGGCAACCCGGTCACCAAGGTCAAGCTCGGTGAAGAGGTCACGGTGAGGGTGCGCGTGCGCAGCCTGGAACGCGCGCAGCTCAACGACGTGGCGCTGGTCGACCTACTGCCCGGTGGGCTGGAGCCGGTGCTGCAGGCCGTGGGCGACGACGACGATGCCAACGCCGATGCGCCGATCTGGAAAAAGCGCCTGGGTGGCGGCGGCTCGTGGAAGGTGCAGTACGCCGACATCCGCGAAGACCGCGTGGTGTTCTACGGCAGCGTCAACAAGGACCTGCTCGAAGTGACCTACAAGGCGCGCGCCACCAACGTGGGCGACTTCGTGGTGCCGGCGGCGTATGGCGAGGCGATGTACGACCGGCGCGTGTTCTCGCGCTCGGCGGGTGCGCGCTTCCAGGTGGTGGCGAATTGAGGCGCATGGCATGACACGGCTCTTTCTGGCGCTGATGCTCGCGTCGTGGCTGACCGTCGGCTGCGGGCAGGACTCGTGCACCGACACCTTCCATGTCGATGCTGCGCACGGCGAGCGCGACAAGAGCGGCAGCCGCGGCGAGACCAAGCGCTGCGGCGACCACCGCCCGGCGAAGGGCAACTCCAACGCTTACGTGGTTCACGACGGCGCCGTCTATTTCAGGGAGGAGCATTCCTCCGTCAACGGAACCTGCGTGGGGAACTTCGGCAGCTACAGCTCGGCGGGGCGCAGCTTCTGCCCGATGGGCACCACCACCTACACCACCGATATGAACGAGCTGTTTCCGCTGCAGCCCGCGCCTGATGCCCGGTCGTTCCAGTCGGTCTCGCAGGAATACGGCGTCGACAAGGCGCAGCTCTACTACAAGCAGTTCGCGGTGCGGGGTGTCGAGGCACTGCCTGCCAATACGCCGGTGCAACCGGTGATGCAGTCGTACGACGAAGCGGGTCAGGGCCTCCGCACCTCGTCGTATGCGACCTACGGCGCGCATGTCTTCTTCGAGGGTCATCCCGTCGAGGGGGCCGATGCGGAGAGCTTCAAGGTCCTGTTCCTGAGCAACGGCAAGAGCATGCAGACCGACAGCGACGCCTATGTCTTCTACGACTTCGCGCGCGACAAGGCGCGCGTCTACTGGCGCGGCGTTGTGCTGGACGACTCCGATCCTGAAAGCTTCAAGGTTGCTTCTCGGACCTTCGTTCAAGACAGGAAGCACACCTGGCAGGTCTTTTTCGACGACATCGGGCTCGTCTTGCCAAACACGCCGAAGGCACTGGGCGGCGACTACTTCCGCTCGAACTTCACCTCCGCCGCCGGCGTGCCCTACAGCCGGGTGCAATGGCGCGGGAAGCTCAAGGACGACAGGAATCTTTTCTACGCCCTGCCCTTGCCGATGCTGGAAGGCGGCGACTTCACCGTGCTGAAGCCGTCCTGCAAGGCGAAAGACCGGCCCCTGGGAACGCATCCGGAGTTCAACTGCGTGCCGTCCCGGGAAGACGATTCGCTGGAATTCGGGCGCACCGCCACGAAGGCATTTTTCAGGGACCTGGAAGTGCAAGGCGCGGACGCCGCCAGCTTTCAGTTTCTCGAAGTCACGCGCTACGCGGACGGCCGCTTCGCGAAGGCCTACGCCATCGACGCCCATACCTTCTACCGCTTCAGTCGTCGCGACGAGAAGCCCTCGACGGTAGCCCTGCAAGGCCCGGTGGTCGGCACCATCCCCGGCGAATACGGGTGGTTCGACCTGATGGCCGACAGCCAGGACATCTACGACTACACCCTCGCGCAGAGTGCCAGGCTGTGCCGGTATGCAGGCCCGTCGTCGACGAGCGGCCTGAAGGTTGTGGGTCCGAGGGACGGGACGGGCGACCAGCCCTTCATCGTCCTGGCGAACGACAAGTACCGGTATGTGTTCTATCGCTCGCAGCCCAGCGTCACGCCGAACCGCAGCCATGTCGTCGAAGTGGCGACGGGCAAGCGCTTCTACATGTACGAACAGACGGGCGATGACGCCCACCCCTGCGGCCCGATGGCCGCGAGCTGAGCACACAGGGCGCGCCGTGGCCTCCAGAACAAAGCGCATCGCAGCACTCGCGGGCCGGGCCTTGCTCGCGCTGGCCGTGCTGCTGGCGCTGCTGCGCTTCTGGCCGCACGCGCCACTGAGCGAGACGGTCGGCAGCTCGCGCGCCGTGTACGCACAAGGCGGTGAACTGCTGCGCCTCACGCTCGCGGGCGACGAGCAATATCGGCTGTGGGTGCCGCTCGATCGCATCTCGCCCACGCTGGTCGATGCGGTGCTGCTCTATGAAGACCGGCGCTTCTACGCGCACCCAGGCGTCAACCCCGCCGCGCTGGCGCGCAGCGCCTGGCGCATTGCCAGCGGCGAGCGCCGCCAGGGCGGCTCGACGCTCACCATGCAGCTCGCGCGCCGCGTCTACGGCATCGACAGCCGCACGGCGACCGGCAAGGTCGCGCAGATCGGCGCGGCGCTGTGGCTCGAAGCGCGCTTCGGCAAGCGTCAGATATTGGAGGCGTACCTCAACACCGCGCCCTATGGCGGCAACATCGAAGGCGTGCAGGCCGCGAGCCTGATCTACTTTCGCAAGGACGCCGCCAAGCTCAGCCTGCCCGAGGCGCTGACGCTCGCGGTGATTCCGCAGAACCCCATCAAGCGCATCGCGGAGCGCGGCCGCAATGCCGAGCTGCAATCGGCGCGCGAACGCCTGTGGGCGCTGTGGGCCGAGCGCGACCCGGCCGCGAAGCAGCATGCGCCCGATGCGCAGCTCGCGCTGTCGGCGCAGTCGCGCGGCAGCCTGCCCTTTCTCGCGCCGCACGCCACCGACATGCTGCTCGCACAGGAGCGCGGCGTGCTGGAAGTGCGCACCACCCTCGACCTGCGCATGCAGGCCACGCTCGAACGCGTGATGGGCCAGTACCTGCGCACGCATGCCGACGTGGGCATGACCAACGCGAGTGCCCTGCTGCTCGATGCCTCGACCATGCAGGTGCGCGCGATGATCGGCTCGGCCGACTTTCGCAACGATGCCATCGCGGGACAGGTCAATGGTGTGCTGGCCAAGCGCTCGCCGGGCTCCACGCTCAAGCCCTTCATCTATGCGCTCGCGCTCGACCAGGGGCTGCTGCATCCGAAGACCATGCTGAAGGACGCGCCGACTTCCTTCGGCCCCTACACGCCGGAGAACTTCGACCATCGCTTCGCGGGGCCCTTGTCGGCGCAGGATGCGTTGATCCGCAGCCGCAACATTCCGGCTGTGTCCGTGGCGGCGAAGCTCTCGAAGCCGGGGCTCTACGACTTCATGCGGCTCGCCGGTGTGCAGAAGCTGCAGAGCGAATCGCACTACGGCCTGGCACTGGTGCTGGGTGGTGGCGAGGTCACGCCCGAAGAGCTTGCAGGCCTTTACGCCACGCTGGCCAATGGCGGCGTCTCGCAGCCGATCCGTTACACGCAGCCCGCGCCTGACGAGCAGCCCGTGCAGCCACTGCGCCTGCTGAGCGAAGAGGCATCGTTCATCACGCTCGACATGCTGCGCCACACGCCGCGCCCCGACACGACGCTGCCCGCGCGCCCCGCCATCGCATGGAAGACGGGCACCTCATGGGGCTTTCGCGATGCGTGGACTGCTGGCGTGTTCGGTCGCCATGTGCTGGTGGTGTGGGTCGGCAATTTCGATGGCAGCAGCAATCCCGCGCTGGTGGGCGTCGATGCGGCCGCGCCGCTGTTCCTGCGCATGGTCGACGCGCTGCGTGCCGAGCGGCTCGACCCGGGCGAGGTCGCGACGCGGCAGCCACCCGACCTGCGGCAGGTCGAGGTCTGCGCCGCCACCGGTGGCCTGCCCGATGCGCTGTGTCCGGTGCGCACCACCACCTGGTTCATCGCCGGCAAGTCGCCGATCCAGGTCAGCAATTTGCACCGCGCGGTGTGGGTCGATGAAACGACGGGCAAGGTGGTCTGCGGTCCGCAGCCGAATGCGCGGCAGCAGGTGGTGGAGCAATGGGGCAGCGACATGCGCCGCCTGTTCCGCCAGGCCGGCCTGCCGCGCGCGAGCGCACCGGCCGATGGCTGCGAGAAAGACGGTGCCCCCGAGAGCGCGCCGCTCATCACTTCCCCGCTGCGCGGCGTGCGGCACACGCTGCGCGTGAAGAAGCCCGAGCCCCTGGTGTTGCGCGCCGAGGCCGCGGCGGGCACGCAGACGATCTACTGGTTCGCCGACGATGCACTCATCGGCCGCGCCGCGCCGGGCGAAGGCATCACCTGGATGCCCGACCTTGCGGACTCGGGCCGGCGCTATGTGCTGCGCGCGGTCGATGACCAAGGGCGTGCCGAGTCACGCGAAGTGACGGTCGACATCGCACCTTGACTTGAAAGGATGTCACGCACGCGTCATGCCTGCCCGGCATGGTCACGCGTTTTGTACTTGAAGACTTTCTCGCTCATGACGCGCCTTGCTTCCCTCTCTTTCATCGCCCTTGCCGCCGCGCTCGCATGTGGCAGCGTGACGGCCCAGACCGCCTTCCCCTCCACGCTCGCCGGCCACGCCGTACTGCCTGCGCAGAGCTTCGTGGCTGCACCGAAGGACGCACCCGCCGACCTGCAGGTCAGCGGCAAGTTCACGACGGCCAGGCGCGTCGAGGCGCTGGGCAGCGTCGAAGGCCTCTCGGCCGGCCGTGGCACGGGCATCTCGGTGCCTTTCAAGGGGCAGCCGCTGCAGGGCCACTCGGGCATCAAGAAGATGGACGACGGCAGCTTCTGGGTGCTCACCGACAACGGTGCGGGCACCAAGGCCAACTCGCCCGACTTCATGCTCTACCTGAACCACTACAAGGTGGACTTCAAGAGCGGCAAGTTCAATCGCCTGAACACCATCTTCCTGCACGACCCCGACAAGAAGGTGCCCTTTCGCATCGTTCACGAAGGCACCAAGCAGCGCTACCTGACGGGCTCGGACTTCGACCCCGAGAGCTTCCAGTTTGCCGGCGGCGCGCTGTGGATCGGCGAAGAGTTCGGACCCTTCCTGATCAAGGCCGACCTCAAGGGCAAGGTGCTCGCGGTGTTCGACACGCTGGTCGACGGCAAGGCCGTGCGCTCGCCCGACCATCCGGCCGTGACCACACCGGGCGCACCGGGCGGCGCTGTCGATTTCCAGATCAAGCGCTCCAAGGGCTTCGAGGGCATGGCCGCGTCGAAGGACGGCAGCAAGCTCTATGCGCTGCTCGAAGGCCCGGTGTGGAACGCCGAGGCCAAGGACTACGAACGCGTCGAAGGCAAGGAAGCCCTGCGCGTGCTGGAGTTCGACGTGGCCACCGAGAAGTGGACCGGCCGCCATTGGAAATACGTGCTCGAAGCCAACGGCAACGCCATCGGCGACTTCAACATGATCGACGACACCACCGGTTTGATCATCGAGCGTGACAACGGCGAAGGCACCAGCGACAAGGCCTGCCCCGAAGGCCAGAAGCGCACTGACTGCTTCCACGACATCGCCAAGTTCAAGCGCGTCTACAAGGTCGAGCTGACCGATGCGAACGTGGGCGGGCCGGTGCGCAAGATCGGCTACATCGACCTGCTGAACATCGCCGATCCGAACAAGCTCGCGCGCAAGCCGCTGAACGACGGTGTGCTCAAGTTCCCGTTCTTCACCATCGAGAACGTCGACGTGGTCGATGCCACGCACATCGTGGTCGGCAACGACAACAACCTGCCCTTCTCCAGCAGCCGCGAGCCGAACAAGGCGGACGACAACGAGCTGGTGCTGCTCGAAGCGGGTGCGTTGCTGCAGGCCAAGTAAGAGGCGAGCCGCAAAAAAAAAGCCGGGCCCGAGCGGGCCCGGCTTTTTCAATTCAGAACGCGATGTCCGCGACGATGCGCGCCACCTGCCTCTCGACCAGGTGGTGCTCCGCCGCCAGCGCGCGCACCGACTTGCCGCAGCTGAAGTCCGTGCGGATCTGCTCGTTGCGAATGGCGTCGAAGGCACGCTGCGCCTTCGGCAGCACGAAGCGAAGGCCGGTGCCGTCGATGGCGTACTCCGCGCTCAGCGCACGCAGCTTGTCGAAGCCGATCAGCCCCGCGAACGGATGGTCCGGCGCGGGGTGTGCCGGAATGTAGATCCGCAGGCCGCCGTAGCGCTCGATCAGGCGCAAGGTGGCGGGCAGCCCGATCAGCCGCACGAACTCGCGCAGCCGGGGCGGCAGCAGTTCGTTGGCCAGCACGGTGACGGCTTGCCGCAGGCCGTTGCCTCGAGGGGGCGACGGCGCAATGCCGTGCGACGAAAACGGCGCCGTGCCGATGAGTTCCGGCGTGTTCATACGGCCGCCACGTCGAGGTTGATGGGCGCGTACTCGCCCGTGGCGTCGTCGCGCTCGTAGAAGCGGATGTACGGCTTGGTGCTCGCGACTTTCATGCTGTCGCCGATCGCCTTCATGGCCTGCTGCCACTTCTCGTCGGCGATGTCGTGGCGGCGCAGGCCGAGCACGCGGGCGGTGCTGATCTTGCCTTGCTGGTCGACCTGGAAGGCGTCGTTCACCAGCACCTTGATGTTGGCGTTGCTGCCTTTGCTCCAGCCCTGGATGCATTCGTCGATCAGCGCCTTGGCGGCCTGCAGTCGCTCGTCGAAAGTCACGGTGTCCTGCATGCGGCGCTCGACCTTGTGTTTGCCGTCGAAGCTCAGCAGCGTGACGTTGCCCTTCTTGCCGCCCTTCTTCACGTCGTAGGCCGCCAGGCTGCGCTCGATGAACTCGTGCACCGCATTCATGGCCGCCAGCTTGAAGCCGATCAGCGCCGCGCTCTGCTTGCGTGCCTGCTCGCAGAGTTCGCTGACGACGGCGTGGCGGTCCTTGTCGATCGGCTTGATCTTCGACACCGGGATCAGCGCGTCGTTGGCGTCTTTCCAGTAACCGGGGTGGTGTGCGATGGCTTCTTGCATGGTGTGTCCTCTCAGGCGTTGACGGTGTCGGTGGGGTTGGTGCTGCTGCTGCTGCTGTCGGAAAGCGCGAGCTGCCCGAGCAGCGCGGGCATGGAGACCTGGCGCATGCGGCTTTCGATCAGCAGGCCGGAGACGGCGCGGCCGCGCAGGTAGCGGCAGGTCTCGTCCAGCTCGGCGGCGCTGGCGGCCATGAAGTAGCCGGTGTCGGGCTTGCCGCAGATCTGCTCGCCCTGCAGCCGCAGCGCCGAGACGAACTCGCGCACGCGGCGCTCCAGCGCCGGAGCCGGTGTTGTCTGGCCTGTGATGCGCGCGACGAGGTCGCGCACGTGGATGCCGTTGTCGCGGCCCAGGCGCGTTTGCAGTTCGGCCAGAACCCGGGCGGCGGTGATGGAGGGCGTGCCGCTGCTCATCGCGAAGTGCCCCAGTAGCCGCTGCGGTGGCCGAGCAGCAGGCTCGGGATGCGGGCGAAGTCCATCGCGCCGGGGCGCACGACCGTGGTGGTTTCGGGCGTGTAGACGCTGGTATCGAGTCGCAGCACCTGGCGCGCCGCCGCGATGCGCGCGGGCAGCGGGCCGGGGCCCTGCTTCCAGCGCGGCTGGCCGCCGACGGTCACGCGATGGACGTGTCCGCAGTCGGCCAGTTTGGCCAACTGCTGCCGCAGCGCAGCGCGACCGGCCTCGGGCTGGTAGCCATCGACGCACGCGGCCAGCATGCCTTCGAGCTCCTTCGCGGATGCGGCCTCGTGCGCTTCGAGATGCGTGGCGACGGCGCGTTGCACCTGGCCTGCCAGTTGGGAATCGGATGTCGTGTTCATGCGTCGGCCTTCTCGTTCGTTGCGGGGCTGCCGAAGGTGTCGAGCACCCGGCGAGCGATGCGGTCGGTGCGGGCCTTGCCGGCGCCGTACTTGCCGCTGCCGTTGAGCACCTGGCTCACGGCGGCGGGGCTCAGGTGCAACTGCGCTGCGACCTCGGAGCGCCGGCGTTCGATGCAGGCGTTGCGGAGCAAGGCGAACCAGGGCTCGCTCATATAAGAGGGGCACGGTGCAGGCGCGCTGGTCATCAAACACCTCCACGCGATGTCAGTGGCACTGGCGGCGTGGCGCCGATGTCGCGCAACAGCGCGTAGCGCTTCAGGCCGTCCACGCGCCGGGCGTCGACACGCACGGCCTGCGGGCATTGCCGCGACCAGGACAGCATCAGCGCGCCGGCCTGGCGGCGGCCCAGCGCGAGGTCGTCGTCGGTATCGGCCAGCAGCAGGGCCGCGGCTTCGTCGGCCGTGAGCGCGCGGCGAATGCGCAGCAGGTTCCACAGGCGGGTGGCGAAAGGGTCCGCGGTGCGCACGACCGCGTCGGGTGCGGCCGTGGGCGCAGTCGTTTCGCCCTGTGCCGCTTCGGCGCGGCGGTCTGCCAGCGCCGTCAGCGCCTTGGCGACGAACCATTCGGATGTCGTTGTGTTTTCCATCACGCGCCTCCTGCCCGGCGCGCGGGGCCTTCGGTTTTGACTGAGCCTTTTTTCACGGTAGATCTCTCCTCGCTTGTGGCACTGCTCGGTTCACTGGCTTGCCCGGTGAGGGGTGCAACCTTTGCAACCCGCGGACGGTTCAGAACTTCGTTGATATGCGCGTATTTGTGTTCTTTTGCCAACTTGGACAGGTTGGTACCACTCATCTCCAGTGCTTCTTTAACCTGAGTGGGGTGCCAATTCGTCAAAATATCTTGTTTTGTGTTGATGGCTCTGATTATGCACACAAATAAGGTTTTCACAATCAAGAGAAACATGAAAACCAACATTTACACGTTCTTCGACATACAGCGGGTTGTAAAAAGACCTCTATATGTCTAGGATGTGCGCGTTCGCACAAATCAAAGTTATCGTGACGTCGCAAATCAACACTCCACCCGACGACACCCAAGTGAAGGCTCGCGTCGGCGAGCTGGCCCTCGCGCAAGGCGCGCGGGTGCGCGATCTGCGCAAGCAGAAGGGGCTCACCATCGATGACCTCGCCCAGCGCAGCGGCCTGCACTTCAATACGGTGGGCCGCATCGAGCGCGGCGTGAGCGATGCCAGCCTCGAGCAGCTGTACGTGATGGCGCTGGCGCTGGGGGTCGATCCTTCCGAGCTCAACCCGTTTCAGTCCGCCAACCCGCCGAGCCAGTTGTCGAGCGGGCTGGACGACGAGGTCTTCGTGCTGGTCGAGTTGCTCGACGTGCGCGTCAGCGCCGGCAACGGCGCCATCAACGGTTCGCAGGAACACATGGGCCGCTTCGCGTTCAGCCGTTCATGGATGGCGCGCAAGGGTGTGAAGCCGGCGCATGCGCGCATCGTCCACGCGCGCGGCGACTCGATGGCCGACAAGATCAACAACGGCGACATCCTGCTGGTCGACACCGCCACCAAGTCGCTCGACCAGGACGGCGTGTACGTCATCCAGCTCGACGGCCACGACTACGTGAAGGTGCTGCAGCGCGACTTCTCCACCGGCGGGTTGCAGATCATCAGCTACAACCCCGCGTACAAGCCGCAGGTGCTGAGCGCCGACCAGGCGTCGGAGCTGCACATCAGCGGCCGGGTCGTCTGGCACGGCGGCGAAATCTGAGGCGTCGCGACAGGCGACGCAATGCAGGGCGCAGCGCGCCCTGAAACAAAGGGGGCCGGCTCATGTCGGCCTCAGTCTTTTGAGCCCCTCGCCCGACCATTCGGGTCATGGGCAAAGACACTTTTCGAACCGTTCTTTTTAACCGGCGGCGCACGCGTGAGCGGGGCCAGGCGCCGCGGCAATTGCTGGCCGTGCTCGCACTCAGCGCGGCGGGGCTGATCGGCATCGTTGCGCGCGAGGGCTACAGCGACAAGGCCTACCCCGACCCGGTGCATGGCACGGCCGTGCCGACCATCGGCTTCGGCACCACCGGCGGTGTGCGCATGGGCGACACCACCACGCCCGTGCCCGCGTTGCAGCGCGCATTGCGCGACGTGCAGACCTACGAGAGCGAACTCAAGCAATGCGTGAAGGTGCCGCTGCACCAGCACGAGTACGACGCGTACGTGAGCCTGGCCTACAACATCGGCGCGTTCAACTTCTGCACCGGCGGCCAGAAGGGCCGCACGTCGGTGCTGGTGCAGCGGCTCAACGCCGGTGACTACGCGGGCGCGTGCAACGCCATTCTCGGCTGGAAGTACGTGGGCAAGACCGACTGCTCGGCGCCTGGCAACAAGACCTGTGCCGGCATCTGGAAAGACCGCCTCAAGCTGCACGCGCAGTGCATGGGGAACGCGCCATGAACCTCCTCATGGGCAAGGCCTGGGCCGGCCTGATCGCCGTCGTCCTGACGGTGTTGCTGCTCGCGGTTTGCGGCCTCGCGATCCACGACGCCGGCCGCATGAAAGAGCGCGCCGACTGGCAGCAGAAGGAAGCGCAGCGCGCAACGCAGTTCGCGCAAGACCTGCAGGCCGAGTACGAGCGCGGTCGCGCCGCATCGGCGCAGTACCAGCTCGGCGCGAGCGCCCTGCAAGCCAGCTACCTCTCCCTCGAAGGCCCGTCCCATGATCTACGTCAGCGCGTTTCTCTTGTCCTTCCTCCTGCTGTTCCTGATCGCCGCGCTCAGCGGCCTGCCGGTCCTGCGCGGGCTGCAGCGCCCGGACCGCATGCGGATGCTGCGCCGCCTGGCGACGCACAGCGCGACGCTGTCGGCAGCCCTCATCGCCTCAGCCTTGCTGCTGTCTGGCTGTGGAACAGCGCCCTTGCGGGCACCGACACACCCGCAGGTGCCTGCGGACTTGCTGACACCTCCAGCGAAGCCTGTGCTGCTGATGCCGGCCTCACGGTCGACGACGCCTGGACCAACCACGACATCAACGCCAGGTCATGCGCCGCAGACCGGCTCCGGCACCGCGCGCTGATCGAGTTCCTTACAGAAAGACCCGCCCCATGAGCGACCCCCACGAACGCACGCAGGAGCTGTTGCTGCTCGGCCAGATCCACGGCCTGGTGCAGGCCCTGAAGGACGGACAGGACCGGCAGAACCGCCGCATGGACGGCTTCGACACCCGCTTCGACGCACTCGACGGCCGGCTGCGTTCGGTCGAGCAGCGCGCCGCGGTGTTCGGCGCCGCATCGGGCGGCGCGATGGCCATCGGCACGGCGCTGCTCGCCGAGGCCGTCAAGCAGTGGTTTCGCAACGGGCCCGGCGTCAATTGATGCGAGGGGCCGGCAGATGTCGGCCTCAGCCATTCGGGCCCTCGCCGCGACAGTTCATACACCAACCAACGAAGCGATCGATGTACTTCTCCAACAGCAAGCGCCGGTCCTCACACACACTGAACGGAGCCCAGGCATGAGCCGTCTCGACACCCTTCGCAGCGCCATCGTGCAAACGCTGAACACCGTGCCGCAGATCGGCCGCGTTCACGACCGCGAGCGTTCCCTGGTCGACGAAGTCGCGCTGCGCGCGCTCTACCTCTACGACCTGCCGGCCGGTGGCCAGCAACTGCGTGGCTGGTGGCTGCGCCGCGCCGCCACCGAAGAGCGCAGCGTCAACAGCGGCCGCACGATGAGCGTCGACACCTGGACCGTGCAAGGCTATCTCGCGCTCGACGACGCCGCCGCTTCGGAGCGCGTGTTCGACGCCCTTGTCGAAGACATCCGCGACGCCGTGCGCGCCGACCCCACCTTCGGCGGCGCATGTGCCTCCGGCCCGCTCACCGACGACAAGCGCACCGACGGCGTGCAGGTCGACGGCACCGGCCTCGTCACTTTTTGCGGTGTGCGCTGTCACGGCGTTGCACTGCAGTTGCGGACCTGGCGCTACCTCTGACTGCCGCGAGCAGATCTTTCGTTTTTTCTTTCTTTCGACAACCCAACCACCACCAACGGAGAACGCCGACATGGCAAAACTCATGCGCAAGATGGCCATCCTGGCCAAGGCTGAAACGGTACGCGGTACCGACGCGTTGCCCACCGGCGCGGCCCACGCGATCCTGGTCAGCGAAGTCACGCTGACCCCCATCGAAGGCGACGTCGTCCAGCGCGACAACGTGCGGCCCTACTTCGGCTCGCGCGGCTCCGTGCTGGTCACGCAGTACAGCAAGATCGCCTTCTCGGTCGAGATCGCCGGCGTTGCAGCAGCGGGGGACGTGCCCGGCTACAGCGCGCTGATGCGCGGCTGCGCCATCGCCGTCACCACGGCCGCCGGCGTCAGCACCACCTTCGCGCCGGCCACCGATGCGCTGGAGTCGCTCACCATCTACGGCAACGTCGACGGCACCGTCTACAAGATGACCGACGCGCACGGCAACGTGAAGGCCACCATCAATGCCAAGGGCATTCCGAAGTGGCAGTTCGAGTTCACCGGCCTGTTCGTGCCCGCCGAAGACGCACCGCTGCCCGTGGCCGACTACACCAAGTTCATGGACCCGCTGGGCGTGAACAAGGCCAACACCACGCTCACGCTCGACGGCCTCGGCGTGGCCGCAAACGCCTTCGCCTTCGATGCCGGCAACACCGTCGTCAAGCGCGACCTGATGACCGTGGACGCCGTCGACATCACCGCGCGCGTGTCGACCGGCTCGGTGACCTTCGAGAACACCTCGATCGCCACCAAGGACTGGATCGGCATGGCACGCGCCAGCCAGCGCGTGAACCTGGCGCTCAAGCACGGCCAGGGTGCGAGCAACGTCGTCGAGTTCCTGTCGCCGCGCGCGCAGATCGGCAAGCCGACCTTCAGCGACGTCGACGGCGTGCAGATGATCACCGTGCCGCTCGAGTTCGTGCCCACCGGCGCGGGCAACGACGAGTGGTCGATCGTCGTTCGCTGAGCCGCATTCCCACACACATCCACAGGAACAGACAGAGATGCCCCAGAAACTCAAGATCGCCGTCAAGCCGACCTTCGTCGCGCCGGTGCTGATGCGTGTGCCCGGCGACGGCCAGGTCGAGGAGGTGCGCTTCAGCGCCGTCTTCAAGCGCCTGACCAAGAGCGAGAACGACACGCTGCAATCGCGCCTCGAAGCCCGCACCCTGACCGACAAGGACCTGCTCGACATGGTGCTGGCCGACTGGAAGGAGCTGGACGGCGACGACGGTGCGCCCTACATCTGCACGGCCGAGAACCGCGCCGCAGCGGTGGAGGAATGGACCGGCTTCGAAGCCGCCATTGCCTACAGCTACTTCGAGCATGCCTACCCGGCCGCGGTAAAAAACTGAGAGGCGCCGCGCGCCTTGTGCTCGGAGCAGAGCATCGCGTCCACGACGAGCTGGACGACGATCTCCGCAGCCAGTGCGCGTCGCTCGGTCTCGACCCGAAGAAGCTCGTCTCTTCGACAGCCAACGGCGGCGGCCCGCCACCTTTCGAGCTATGGCCGGAACACCAGGAAGCATTCGAGGTGTTCCATGCCTGCCGAACGCAGTGGCGGGTCGTCGCGGGGGCGGCGGGCGCGTGGTTCCAGGGGCTCGACTTCGGCGCGGTCGACGTGGCGATGCGGCGCCTGGGCATTCCGCGTGCGCGGCAGCGTGAAGTTTTCCTGCAGCTGCAGGTGATGGAAGACGAAGGCATCGCGGTGCTGAACGTCTAGCGACAGCGCGGGCCCACGGCCATCGAAGAAGCATGGGGCCGGCAGATGTCGGCCTTATTTTTTCTTTCTCTCAAACGGACCATACAGACATGGCTGCAACACAACAAATGGCAATCCGGATGACGGTGGACGCTTCATCGATGAATGCGGACCTCTCCCGGGTCGTCAACGAATTCTCGAAATTCATCGACCGGATCTCCAGCGGAGCGAGCCAGGCGGAGGAGGCCAAAGCCAAGGCTGTAGCTTCTGCGAAGGAGGTCGCCTCGTCTTTTCAAAGCCTGTTCTCCAGTATCCAGGGCGGGCAGTCGCCCCTGACTTCGCTGGTGGGAGAGGGCACGAAGCTCATTTCCTCCTTTGGTGGCGTCGGTTCGGCTGCCGGTGCGGTGGGGGGCTACATCAAGGGCTTGCTGTCGCCGCTCAGTTTGGCGACACAAGCCGTCACCACGCTCACGGACGCCTATGTGCAAGGCAGTAAGGAGGCGACGGGCTACGCCAACGCGAGAATCCTGTCCGGCAACTACGCGGGTCAAACGAACGACCAGCTCCAGGCCCAAGCCGTGGAGATCGCGGGAACGAAGGGCACACAGGCGCGAGCAGCGGAAGCTCTGACGGCAGCGGTGGGGACCGGCAAGGTTGGCGGTGAAGTTCTGCGCGAAGTGGCGGGCGCAACTGCGGAAATGAACCGCGTGCTCGGAACCTCGATCAGCGAGGCCACGGAGAATTTCGTCAAGCTTGCCGATGAACCGTCCAAGGCGTCGGCCAAGCTCAACGAAACGTACCACTACCTGAGCGCAAGCACGTACGAGCGAATCAAGGCATTGGAAGACCAAGGTCGCCACGAAGACGCTGCGGCTCTGGCGCAGAAGTCTTTCGCCGATGCCATGAATCAGCGGACACAGCAGGTGGTTGGCAATCTCGGCACCATGGATCGTGCTTGGATGGGCATCATCGGCACCATCAATCGTGCGGGGGATGCCATTCGCAACATCGGGCGAGCCGAACCGATGCAAAAGAAGATCGATGAGGTCTCGGAGCAGATCGAACGCTATCGCAAGCGCAATGGAAACGACAGCGGCAAGTTCGCCGAAACAGCGGGCGGGGCCGCTGTCGGATTCCCCAAGAAAAACAACCTGGAGACTCTGACACTGCAGCAGTCGTATCTGCAGAACGATCAACGGCTTCTGAGTAAGGATGCAACTCTTCAAGGGGAGCGCGCTCGCGTCGATCAGAAAGGCATCAAGGCGGGCGAGACGTTGACGGAGCTCCGCGGTCGATTCAACAAGAAAGACGAAGTAGCTGCGGCCGTCGAGCTATATAGAAAGAGCATTGCCGATGCCAAGGCCGCCAGTCTTGCAGTGCCGACCGCGGTTGAGCAGGCAAGAGAAGTCGCGGCCCTGAAGAAATCCTTCACTCCCAAGGGAGACTCCTCCGGCATCAATCGTGCCGAAGACGAAGGTCTCCGTGCCGGCGTGGAGGCCGTACGCGAGGCGTACAGCACCAAAGCAAAGGAGACGGCAGAAGGTCTCAAGAAGATCGACAGCCTGCGCAAGCAGGATCTGCTTACCGATTACGACGTCGTTCGCCGCAAGCGCGATCTGCGCTTGCAAGACCTGAAGGACCAGGAAGACGCCATCCAGGAAGAACTGCGTTTGTTGGGCTCCAAGAAGGGATCGGCCGCCGATAGGCAGAAGCTGGAAGTCCGTTCGAAAACTGTCGAGCAGCAACGCAAATTCGTCAACGACGAAGCCGATCGCTCGTATGCGGAGCTGGATGCGACGCCCCGAAACGCAGTGCTCAAGACTTCGCAGCAAGCTACCGACAAGATCCGCGAACAGACACGCGCCTTGGAGGAACAGAACGCCGTGTACGGCCTGTCCAAGGAAGAGATCCAGAAGCTGAGCATCGCGCAGATGGAGCGGCAGGTCAGAGAGCTCGACGCCACTGAAAACGTCGACCCTGCGTACATCCAGTCCTTGCGTGATCGCTTGCGCGCAGAGCAGGACTTGCTGCAAGCCACTCAAAAATCCGACAGCCTGAAAACCACCGACGAGAAGCAGAAGAAGGAAAAGGCAAAGGACGAGGAAAAGTCGAAAAAGATGGCCGACGACATCGGCGGCGTGTTTCGCGATGGTTTCGTCAACCTGCTTGAAGGCGGCGGCCGGGATGCCATCGACAAGATCGGTGAAGGGCTCAAGAAGAAGCTCGTCAAGTCGCTGGCCGATGCGTTCTACGACGCGACGTTGAAGGACGCAGTGGATGGGTTCGCCGGTTGGCTGACTGGTGCGCTCAAGGGATCGATCTCGGGCGGTGGCGCATCCGACTCGAAAGGTTCTTCATCGGGACTCGGTGGACTTTTCGGCGCGGTTTCGGGCCTCCTCGGCGGGGCATGGACTTCTGCGACGGCAGGTGTTTCCAATCTTCTGGGCGGCGACACGCTGGGCACCTTCATCGGCCTGAAGGGCTGGACTCCGAGCGCCAACGCCAACGGCAACGTCTTCTCATCTTCCGGCCTGCACGCCTACGCCAACAGCGTGGTCGGCAGCCCCACGTTCTTCCCGTTCGCCAACGGCATCGGCCTCATGGGCGAAGCCGGACCCGAAGCCATCATGCCGCTGCGCCGTGGCTCCGACGGCCGCCTGGGCGTCAGTGCCCAAGGCTCGGACGGCGGTGGCGGCAGTGGCCTGCACTACGCGCCGACCAACGTCTTCAACATCGATTCAAGGTCCGATCGCGGCGCTGTGCTCGCCGATCTGGACCGCGCGCTTCAAGCCAACAACAAGGGCCAAATGGAACAACTCAAGCGTCTGCGGGTGGTGCCCCAATGAGCATCGTCACCCTGCCCCCCAACCTGCCGGTCAAGCGCCAGGATTTCGGTATCCAGACCTTCGACCTGAGCTTCAGCAGCGGCGACACCGGTTCGTCGCAGGTGGCTGTGCTGGCACCGCCGCGCCGCACGTGTGCGCTCGTGAGCGAAGAGCGCATTCCGCTGATGAGCGAGGCCGCCATGTGGCGCAGCTTGGTGCATGCGCTGCGCGGACAGGTCAATGTGCTGGCGGTCAGCGACATGCTGCAGCCGGCGCCTCGCGGCACGGCACGCGGTGTGTGGACCGCACTCGCGGCTGCGGCCGGTGCCTCTTCGCTGTCGATTCAGCTCGGCGTGGCCCAGGCGGGCAAGACGCTGTTGCAAGGCGACTGGATCGGTGTCAACCAAGGATCGATTCAACGGCAGTTGCTGCACGTGCAGGCCGATGCGGTGGCCAATGCCGCAGGGCTGATCGTGGTGCAGATCGAGCCGGTGCTGCGCGTGGCGGTTGCCGCGGGCAGCGCGGTGATCTGGGACCGTCCGACCTGCCTCATGCGCAAGACGGATGCAAAGAACAACTGGTCTTCGGAGTCGCGCACGCAAGGCGGTTTCAGCCTCGATTTGATGGAGTCCTGGGAATGACGGTACCTGTCAACAGCGGTTTTCAGGCCAGTGCGAATGCACCTGCCTACGGCGAGCTGGCATTGGTGGAATTGCAGTTGCGTTCCGGCACCGCACGCTTCACCAACTGGCCACTCAGTGTCCAGGTGATGGGCGAGACCTGGCAAGGCGTGGGCAACCTCGGCTCCATCGGCGAGTTGCACGAGAGCGAAGACGGCGCGGCCGAGAAGCTCACGCTGACGCTCTCGCCGGTGGACATCGGCACGCGTGCTTTGGCGCTTGGTGATCCCTCCGACTACCAGGACCGTCGTGTGCGCGTGTGGATCGCGATGCTCGATGCCAACACGCTGCAGATCAACGGATCACCGGTGCTGCGCTTCGTGGGCGTGATGGACCAGATGAAGATCGATCGTGATGGCAACAACGCCTCGATCAGCATGGACTGTCGCACCGCGAGCTACGACGTGCGCAGCAACCCCGCAGCCCTTCGCATGAACAACGCGCAGCACCAGGCGCGGCATCCGGGTGAGATGGGTTTCGTCTATCTCACCAGCCTAATCGGCAACCCGGCCGTCTGGGTCGGCAAGTGGCTGCAGGTCAATCTCCAGTATCGGCAGGTTCTCGGCGTGCACAACAAATGAACATTGATCTCGACACTTTCATCGACGCGCGACGCCACACAGGCTTCGCTTACTTCGAACACGACTGCGCAACCATCGCGGCGGATTGGGTGCGTGAACGGCGCGGGACCGATCCGTTGGAGCCACTGCGTGCGCAGGGTGGCGCGCTGGCGCCGAAAAGGTTGCTGACGGCGTTGCGCCATGTGCGTGCCGCTGGCGGCTTCGAGGCGATCGCCACGGCTCTTCTGGGGCAGTCCCTGCCTGGGCGATTGGCGCAACGTGGCGATGTGGTGCTGGCACGCAGTGGCGGGCGCATCGGGCGCGTTTCGGGGTACAGCTTTGGCGTTTGCACGGGCTCGAACATCGTGGCGCCCGGCAAGGACCGCCTGCAATTCTTGCCTTTGACGACGGGGGTGGCAGCATGGCGCGTCTGATTCGTTTCGCAATCGTCTTTGGGGCGTTCTTTGGTGTCAGCACCGCGGCAATGGCGGAACCAGTCTCCGGTTTCCTCGCCTGGATTGGCACGGCGGTAGGAGCGACTACATCGGCCGCTGCGGTAGGCGGCATGATCGTTAGCGCTGCGCTCTCTCTGGTCAGCAACGCCTACTCGTCCTCACAAGCCAAGAAAAAAGCACGCCAAGCAGCAGCCCGCAAGTTCGCCGAAGACGTGGCCAACCTGCGCGACCGCACGGCCACGCTGGTCAGCTCCGAATCGCCTTGGGCCACGGTCTACGGTGCACCCGCACGCGTCGGCGGTGCCATCGTCGCGGTGCTCGACAGCGGCCCGATGGCCCAGTTCAAGCACATCGTGATGGTCTTCGCTTCACACGAGTGCGAGGCCATCGACGAGATCTTCATCGACGGCACCTCGGTGGGCCGGCCCAACGGATTCGGCTGGACCGACGGCCCCGAATTCCAGATGCCACCGCTGTTCACTGGCTGGCCTTCGGAAGGCCCGGCGGTGAACGTGCAGTTCCACACCTCGCCAAGTGGCGTGGACACGGCCGATGCTTTCATTCGCTGGAATGTCGACCAGTCGTTCCCGGGCTTCAATCTCTGGACCGAGCAACACAAGCTGAGCGGCTGCACCTACGCAGTGGTCACGCTCAACCTGCTGTTCGAGCGCTTCCAGGGCGGCATTCCCGAGATCACGGCCAGGCTGCGCGGCAAGAAGGTGTACGACCCACGCACCGGCCAGACCGCCTACTCGCGCAATCCCGCGCTGTGCCTGGCCGACTTCCTGCGCTCGGAAACCGGCTACCTCGCTGCGCAGGACCAGATCGATGAGAACGCGCTGATCGCTGCAGCCAACGCTTGCGACCAGGAGGTCTACGGCGCGGTCGATGCCGTCAACTACGGCAACTCTCGGGCGCTGTATGTCTGCGACGGCATGTTCCGTTCGGACCAGGATCGCGAGTCGACGCGGCAGCAGCTCGAAGATTCGATGGCGGGCTTCAGTCTCGAATCGGGCGGTGTCTGGCGCATCCAGGCCGGTGCCTGGTCCACGCCGGTGCTCAACCTCACCGACGACGACATGCTGGCGCCCACGGCCGTGGCGCAAACCGCCAACCCCGGCGCGAGCCGCTTCAATGGCATGCGCGGCACCTACGTCAACGCGGCGCGCAACGGCGTCAGCGAAGACTTCACGCCCTACCAGAACCCGACCTTCCGCGCGCTCGATGCGAAGGACAAGTTCACCGACATGGCACTGTCGTTCACGACCTCGCACGTGCGCTGCCACCAGATCGCCCGCGTGGTGGTCGAGCAGAGCCGCGGCGGCTTCGTGCTGCGCATCCATCCCAAGATGCTGGCGTGGCACCTGCAGCCCGGCGACCGCATCGTGCTCACGAGCGCCTTGTACGGCTTCGCCAACAAGACCTTCCGCGTACAGGACTGGACCTATGCCCGCAACGCGCCACTGTCGCTGCTGGTGATCGAGGATGTGCCGGCCTACTACGACCTGGCCGATGAGGTGCAGGCCGATGCGGCGCCGAACACGAATCTGCCGAGCCCGTTCATTGCGCCACAGCAACCCAATGATCTCTCGGTGAACTCCGGCCCCGAGCACATGGTGCAGCAGGACGGCTCGATGGTTATTCGTGCGAAGGTGAGTTGGGCGAAGTCGACCGAGGCATCGGTGCTGCGTGGTGGTGCCGTCCGTCTGCAATGGCGCCTAGTGCAGACCAATGAGCCCTGGCAGACCATCGATCTGCCGGGCGAAAGCGTCGACACCTACCTCTTGGGCCTTTCGGTCGGTGGTATCTACCAGGTTCGCGCGCGCTTCATGACGGCCTACGCCGTCAGCAGCTGGACGATGGTCGAACACGTGGTCGTGGGCAAGGCCCAGCCGCCCGGCAGCGTCACGGGCCTGCAGCTCACGGTCGAACTCACCGGGGTGTTTGCGCGCTGGCAGGAGCCGACTGGCCTGGATCTGCTCGACTTGAACGTGACGGAATTGCGCATTGGCGCCGAATGGGAAACCGCCGCAGACGTGTTCTCGGGGCGAACTACCGTGGCCAACATCGGTTGGCTGCAAGCTGGCATCGTGAAGGTGTGGGCCTCGCACAACGACACCACGGGTCGATGGTCGGCGCCGATCTCAACCGCCATCCAGATCCTGCCACCCGCACAGCCCGTGGTGACAGGCGAAGCCCGGCGAGATCAGGTCGAGCTGCAGTGGCCTGAGTGCCGCACGACGCAGCCGCTGCATGGTTATGAAGTGCGCGTCGGGAACATCTTCTCGGAGGCGGTTGTTCTGACCGTGGTCAATGCGCTGGGCTACGCTCACACGCAGGCCACGCCAGGCAACTATCTCTACTGGATCAGTGCCATCGATACCGCAGGCAACCGAGGGGCGCCTGGCTACAAGGTACTGACCACGCTGCCGGGCATTGACGAAGCCATTGACGAGCTGACAGAAGGCCTGGACGAGGCCATTGCCAATCTGATGGACATCGGGAGCCGCCAGACCGACGCGTTGTTGATCGAGGCGATGCAGCGTGGCACGTCCATCTCGCGTGTCGAAAGGCTGATCACGGAAGGAGATGAGCAACTCGCCCAGGAGATCGAGCTGGTCGTTGCCCGCGCGGTCGGCTACACCCGTGCCAACCTCCTTTTCAACGGCGGCTTCGAGTTCGATCTAAAGGACTGGACCGGCAACGTCGCCGGCTGGGTCACGGCGGATTCCGAGTTCGGCCGTGTGGCCGTGCTGGCAGCACCTCCAAACTTAGCCGGTCGCATCACGAGCAAGGCCTTCAAGGCTGGCGTGAACGCCTGGTATGCCGTCACGGGCGACTCGCGTTTCACCTCCGCGTCGGGCGCTTGCCGCTTCGGCATCGAGTATCGCGATGCCGTCGATACCGTTCTGCGTGTGGACCTTGGCCCGCAGTTTGCGCAACACGAGTTTTCCAATGACGCGGCGCGCCGGATACAAAACGCCCTTGAATCGCAGGCGCCCGCCGGCACCGCGACTGCACGGGCGTTCTTCGAATGGGCGGGTTTTGTCGCGCCCGGCGTGATTTCCGTGCGCTATGTGAAGGCCGAGGCGGGACGCCTGCCTGCCACCGGCTACACCGCAGAGTCCTCGGACGTCGGCACCGTGGCGGCCGTGCAGACCGAGACCACGGCACGGATCACCGCCGTCGAAGCGGAAGCGACCGCACGGCAGACCCTTGCTGTGCGGGTGAACGGCGTCGAGGGGGCCATCGCTACTGAAGCGAACGTCCGAGCGGAAGAGACCGGCGCGCTGAAGCTGCGCTATGGCGTGCGCCTCACGGCGAACGGCAAGGCCAGCGGCTTCATCATGAACAACGACGGCCAACAGAGCGACTTTGTCGTGCTGGCCGATAAGTTCGCCTGGGCGACGGAGGGCGCTGACGGCAAGGTCAAGTACCCGGTGGTCTTCGGCAGCATCGACGGCGTCGCCTCGTTCGGCTTTGCGGGGAACATGTTCCTGGACGGCACACTGAAGGCCCGCATGATCGACGCCGAGCAGATCTACGGCACGCACATCAGGGGCGACGAGATCACGGGCGAGAAGATCAGGGCCGGGACCATTTCCGCGCGCGAGATCAACGTTGGACTGGGAAGCAACCTGCTGGTCAACTCGACCTTCGTGGATCGCGTTGTCGCGTCGGGCACGGTCAAGATTCCCACCGGTTGGGTCGGCGACATCAACCTCAATGGCGACTCTTACGAGTTCCTGGCGATGCCCGAGTACTTCCCCGAGTACACCCCGACCGGCCTGCAGGGCTTGGACATGCATCATCCGGGCGGTGCCTGGGAGCCGGGCTTCATGCTCATCCAGGCCGAGTTCCCGGCTGAAGCTGCCAAGCGCTACGAATGCTCCGTCTACTCGGGGGCAGTGCGCTCTCGCATCGTTGCCGAGATCCTGTGGTTCGATGGCATTGGCGTTGCACTGGGCTCCTCATCGGACCTTGCCATCGAAAACAACAATGACCGAGCGGGCGGGCGCACGCTGTCTCAGTTCAAGCGCATCGGCTGCTTCGGCACTGCGCCCCCCGATGCCGCTAAGGGCTTGATGCGCCTGATCAAGTACGCCACGGATGCGGACAGCCATGCCTTCCTGGTCGCGCCAATGGCGGCCGAGGCGAGCGTCTATCAGACGGTGTTCTCCAACTACGCGCCCAGCGGCATCGGCACTCAGATTACGCCCTACGGCATCAGGACGCCGAGCATTTCCGCGCTCAGTGCGGACCTCGGCGACATCACGGCCGGCCGCATCACGATCAACGGAGGAAGCGGGGGCAATTGGGGATACATGCGCAGCGCTGGTAAGTGGCGCGATGCCAATTGGGGCTGGGCACTTGCGCAGCATCCCAGCGGCGCGATGTTCGTGGACTTCTCCCTGAACGGCTGCGGTCTGGTTATGGACTACGTGCCCGGTGGCCAGGCCGCGTTTGATCTGTGGGGGCCGGGCTTTCGGCTCAACAACAACAAGTTGACCATCAGCCAGATCGACGTGATCGACACGCTCCAGGTGCAAGGTGGTGCCGTCTCCACCTCACTCGTCGCATCGGGCAACGGGTCGGCGACGTTGGGTGTGAGCGTCCCGACCGGCCAGGTGCATCGGATCGTTGCCACGGCATTTCACACGGGCGGCTATCGCATAGGCGTGTCCAACATGGTTTGCTACCTCACAGATGCTGTGCCGGAGGCATCTCTTGCGGTCGAAAACAGCATGGCCTCGATGCCTGCGTCGACCACGCCAGCGCTCACGATGATTTCGACTTTCGACAGAGGTCCGGGCAACCACACGATCTCGGCATCCAACGACAAGAACGCGCGGGTTGTCTTGTCGCTCTCCATACAGAAACGACCATGAGCGACGCATTCAACGAAGAGGCGCCACGGTCGCCATTTCCGTTCACAGTGATCGATGTGCATGGGCAGGTCCTGCAAAGCGGCCTGACCATGCATGTCGAGGGCCTGGTGCCCGAAGGCTGCACGTGCCTGCGCGAGCGAGCGCCGCTGAATGCTTATCGCATTGGCAATGCATGGGTGCCAATGCCGGTGCAGCCCAGCCCCTTCCATATCTTTGACTGGTCAACCAAGCAATGGGTCGACCACCGAACGCTTGACGTGCTGCGAGCCGACCAGATCGCGGCCATCGACCAGTCGTTCCGACGCGGGGCCGCAGCGCTGACAGCCGGCTACCCCGAGGAAGAGCGTCTGACTTGGAGCGTCCAGCAATCGGAAGCGCTGGCATGGGGCACCGACCAGGCCTCGGCTACGCCATTCCTCGACGGATTGGCTCGATCACGCGGCATCGACCCAGCCCTGATGCGCGAGAAGACTCTGGAAGCGGTCAATGTCTTCATGGCGGCTTCGCAGCAACTCATAGGCATGCGCCAGCGGCTACGGGACGCGGTGTGGGCGGCCGAGACGCCTGAGCAGATCGCCGCAGTGGTGTGGCCCAACTAATCAACAACCAAGCATCGACGAAAAGGAACTGAGATGGCAATGAGCAATGATTTCGCGGCCGCCCTGGCCAAGCTGATTTTTCAAGGGACAGCCATCGCCGGCATCGCGAGCAACGCGACGGCCGCGCCTAAAGATCGCCTGTACATGGCGCTGCACACCGGAAACCCCGGCGCAGCAGGCAAGCAGTCCGTGTCCGAGCTGGCATACCCCGAGTACGCGCGCGTCGAGGTGATGCGCACAGCGGGTGGCTGGAGCATCGTGGGCAACGTGGTGCGGCCCGTGGCTCCTGTTGAGTTTCCCGGCATGGTCACGAATGTGGGTGGCGGCAACGTGACGCACTTCACCGTGGGCGAACTGGCGGCCGGCGCCGGCATGGTCTACATGCGCGGCACGGTGACGCCGAATCTCAATGTGGGCTGGGGCGACACGCCGCGCCTTCTGAACTCCACCACGCTGACGCTCGTGACCGACGACGACGGGGTTTGAGCATGGCAAACATCTTCGAGAACCGGATTCTGGAGACGTCCGTCTCCACGGGGGTGGGCTCGATGGCGCTCGACGGCGCGGTGGCGAGCTATCGCCGTTTCGCCGCAGCGCTTGCCATCGGCTCGACCTGCCACTACCTGATCCAGTCGGTGGACCCGTTGGGGCGCCCCAGTGGGCAGTACGAATATGGGCGCGCCACCTACAGCGCCATCAATACGCTGACGCGCACAACGGTGATTGGCTCCAGCAACGCCGACGCGCTGGTCGATTTCGCGGCCGGCTTCAAACAGGTTTCGCTGACGGTGCTCGCACCCAACAACGATCAGTTGCAGCAGGACTGGCGCAACGCCCTGGCGATCGGAACGATCAACTATCGCAACCTGCTGATCAACGGTCGATTCGTGGTCAACCAGGAGGCGAAGACGGGCGTCGTCGTGCTTGCGGCCGGGAAGTATGGACACGACGGATGGAAGGCCGGTGCCGGCGGCTGTACCTATACCTTCGCCAAGGTCGGCAACCTCACCACGATCACGATCACCGCAGGCACGTTGCAGCAGGTGGTCCACGGCCGCAAGATCGACGGCGGCAACTACATCATGAGCTGGACAGGGACTGCAAAGGGGCGTATCAGCACTGGCGCATATGCCTCCAACATGGTGGCGGCGGCCAGCGTCGCTGCTGCGGCCAACCTAACGGTCGAGTTCAGCACCGGCACGCTGACCAACGTGCAGTTCGAGCCCGGCACGATCCCAACGATCTACGAGAACAAGCTGCCCCTCGAAGACTGGTGGGAGTGCCGGGAGTATTTCCGCACTAGCTACCAAGGCGCGGCGCCGGGCACTGTGACGCAGATCGGGCGAGAAATCACCCCAGCGGCATATACGCCGGGCGGCAACTACGCGGTGTTCTCCATCGACTTCACTCCGGCGATGTGGACGACGCCGGCGTTCACGGTCTACAACCCCGCCACCGGCGCCGTAGGATCAATCTATGACGAATCGGTGGGCGGGAGTTTCGCGGCTATCGGCTTTGGAACCCCGTACATCGCTCCGAACTTTGTTTCGATTCAAGTCGCCACGTCCCCGCCAGTGGCCAGTTGCATGACGCTCCACTACACCGCAGACGCGAGGCTCTGATGTACATCAAGCATGACACCCATATCGACCTCGACGGAACTTGGATTCCCATCGTCGAAGACTGCCCTGCATACCAGCGCTTTCTCGACTGGTGCGCCATTCCGGGCAACGTTCCGCAGAAGCCTCCTGGGCCGACACTTGAGCAGCGCCGGGCGGCGCTGAAGGATGCCGCGACAGCGAAGCGCTGGCAGTGCGAAACGGGCGGCATCACGCTGACCGGCATCCGCGTTCTCACCGGCAAGTCCGATCAGGACCGAATCGCCTCGGTCATCGTGAATGCCCAGACCAGCGGCATCCAGAGCGTCGATTTCAAGGCCGACAGCGGGTGGGTCACCCTGTCCATCGAGCAGATCACCGAGGTGGCCAGCGCGGTCGCCCGGCATGTGCAGGCGTGCTTCACGGCCGAGCGCGGGCATCACGCCGCCATCGACACCTTGACCGCAGCCGACCTAGACACCTATGACGTCACGACGGGCTGGCCGGGGTAGGTATGTTTGCAGCTAACCCCCTTGGCACAGGCCCATTCGCAGCCCTGTTACCCCCGCATCGGCGCTACAACGATGCGTCTGGTGCCGCTCGTCTCGCGCTGTATGCGGCGGGCGCAGGAGCTGCGTACGCTAGCGGAACCGGCGCCGCCGCTGCTGTGGCGCGGGCTGAAGCTGTCGGGAGTCGGATCATCCTGGCCTCCGGTGCTTCCACCTGGCGCATCGCTGCACGTTCCTCCGCTACATCCCTCCTGGGGGCTGTGGGCGCGGCCGGCATGCGGACCTCTGCTGCAGCATGGGCTGCACAGGTCAACTTTCCATCGCAGTCACCAGAACAGGGGCGTGTGATGAAGATCGGACGGCGTGTCTATCGGTGGGAGCGGACCCTCGGGAAATGGAGACCAGCCGGACCGGCTTGAAGGGCGGCAAAAAAGACAGGGCAAGTGATTTGGGTGCGGAAACATCTGTTTTCACCCGCTTCACCCGTGAGTAAAGCACGGCATCAACCGAAGACGCGGCCACTCCAAGCAAGCGTGGCAAGCCATAGATGGTGAGCTTCCGCAAACCCTTGCGTCGCTTGCTGGTTGCTCGAAAATGATCAGAACAAAGATGAGTATCATTCTCATTTTGTTGATCTTTTTCCCTTTCCATGAATTCCCGAACGACCTCGTGCGCCGTCCGGCGCGCGTCGTGACTACCGGCGTTCGCTATCGCCTCAGCGTGGCTTCGCGCGCAATCGCCGCCATCGCTGGCGGCTACGGCGTTGCGGCACTCTCTTCCGCCGTGCTCGCGCTGTGCCTGCCCGCTGCCTTCGGCATGGCCCGCAGCGAAGCCGCGATGACCGGCACGCTGGCCTCCTTCATCGTGTTCGCGCTCGCAGTGATGTGGGTCTTTGCCGCGCGCACCGCATGGCGCGCGTGGTCTGGTCTGGCCATTGCCGCAGTGCCGCTGGGCCTGCTGTTGCTGCTGCTCATCCGAATCACCGGGAGCCGCGCATGAAGGAAGGCTTTCGCCAGTCGATGGCCTGGTTGCACACCTGGTCGGGCCTGCTGGTCGGCTGGGTGCTGTTCATGGTGTTCGCGGCCGGCACCGCTTCGTATTTCAAGGACGAGATCACGCTCTGGATGAAGCCCGAGCTGCATGCCATCACGCAGACCCCGGTGTCTCAGGCGAAGACGGCCGAAGCCGCGGTGGCTTTCCTGCAGCAGCGCGGCGCGGATGCCCCCCGCTGGTTCATCACGCTGCCGACCGAGCGCGAGCCGTCGACCAGCGTGCTGTGGCTCAAGCCCCCGCCGCCGCCTGGCTCGGCGCCGGTCGAGCGACGCCGTCGCTTCGATCGCGCGATGCTCGATCCGGCCACGGGCCAGGCGATGACCGCTGCGCGCGAGACGCGCGGTGGCGAGTTCTTCTACCGCCTGCACTTCGACCTGCACTACATGCCTGCGCTGTGGGCGCGCTGGATCGTGGGCTTCTGCGCGATGTTCATGCTGGTCGCGATCTTCAGCGGCATCGTCACGCACAAGCGCATCTTCAAGGACTTCTTCACCTTCCGCCCCAAGAAGGGCCAGCGCTCGTGGCTCGACGCGCACAACGTGACGGCGGTGCTGGCACTGCCCTATCACCTGATGATCACGTACACCGGCCTCGTCACGCTGATGTTCATGTACATGCCGTGGGGCCCGCAGGTGGCCTACAAGGACCGCGGCGGCGAACAGGCGTTCTTCTCCGAAGCCTTCCCGGGCGGCGGTCGCGACCAGTTCAAGGCCTCGGGCAACAAGGTGCCGCTCGCCTCCATCACACCGATGGTCGCGCAGGCCTCCGCGCATTGGAACGGCGCGGCCGTGGGCCGCATCACCGTGCACCTGCCGAACGACGCGAATTCCGTGGTGTCGATCACGCGCGCGGAAGGGCCGCAACTTTCGTACGAACAACCGTCGATGCAGTTCAACGGCGCCACCGGCGCGCTGATCGGCGCGTTCGGTGACGCGACCAGGCCGGCCGCCGAAACGCGCGGCGTGCTCTACGGGCTGCACATCGGGCGCTTCGCCGATCCGCTGCTGCGTGCGCTGTTCTTCCTCTCGGGTCTCGCGGGCTGCCTGATGGTGGCGACCGGACTTTTGCTGTGGGCCGTGAAGGAGCGCCAGAAGTTCGCCAAGACGCTCAAGCAGGGCGGGCGCATCGGCTTCGGGTTGCGACTGGTCGACGGGCTCAACCTCGGCGCCGTGGCCGGCCTGCCCGTGGCGATGGCTTCGTTCTTCTGGGCCAACCGCTTGTTGCCGCTCGATGTGGCCGATCGCGGCGAGGCCGAGATCCGCTGGTTCTTCATCGTCTGGGGCGCGACGGCCGTGCTGGGCCTGCTGCGGCCGACGCTGCGCATGTGGCAGGCACAGTTGGCGCTCGGCGCGCTGCTGTTCGCGCTGCTGCCTGTGCTCAATGCGTTCACCGGTCCGGCGCCGCTGACGGTGAGCCTGCGCGCGGGTCCGAGCGCGGTGGCGGGTTTCGACCTGGTCGTGATGGCGCTGGGCCTTGGCCTTGCGGGTGCGGTCTGGCTCGTGGAGCGCAAGCGCCGCAAGACCGCCGCAGCACAGGCGGCCAAAAAACAAGCGCCGCCGGGGCTCGCTACTTCGAGCCAGGGCTCGTGAGGTCGCGATGAACTCGCTGCTTTTCGGACTGGTTTTCGCCGCATCGCTTGCCGGCTTCTGCGCATTGAGCCTCGCTATGGACCGTCACAGCGAAGACGTCTTCGGACGCGGCAGCACGCCGGGGCCGTGGCGTCGCTGGCTGCAGTTGGGCGGCACCGTGCTGTTGTGCCTGTCGCTCGGCGCCAGCCTGCAGGCCTCCGGCCGCACGATCGGTTGGGTGCTGTGGCTTGGCTCGCTCACGGCGGCGGCCGCGGCCACGGTCGGCCTGCTGAGTTGGGCGCCGCGCCGCTTTCACTGGATCGGATTCGCGGCAGCGGCCATCGCGCTGTTCGGCCTGCTGCTCTATCTGTTGCTCGCGGCCTTGCTCACCTGACGTCACGTGATGATGCGCAGGGCCTGCCCGCTCATCGCGCCTTCCACCGCCGCTACATAAAGCCGCGCCACCTCGTGCACCGGCGTGCCCCTCGGCCCTTGCAGGCCGAGCGCGTCCAGCGTCTCCTGCACCCAGCCGGGTGCCACCACATTCACGCGCAAGCCGCGCGGCAACTCCGGCGCGGCTTGCGCCACAAAGGCTTCCAGGCCCGCGTTCGCGAGTGCGCCCGCGCTGCCGCCCGGCAGCACGCCGTCGAAGCGGCCGCCGGTCAGCGTGACCGAACCGCCTTCACGCAGGCGTGTCGCCGCGCGTTGCAACAGTGCGATCTGTCCGAAGAGCTTGGCGTGCAGCGCCTGCGCCAGCCCTTCGTCCGACAGCGTGCCGAAGGGCGCGAGCGGCACGCTGGCCGCGGTGGACACGACGGCATCGATGTCGGGCACTGCGTCGAACAGCGCATCGATGGCGGCCGGCACGTCGAGATCGACACGCAGCAGCTGCGTGCCGTGGCGCGAGACCGCGATCACCTCATGGCGCTTGCCGAGTTCCGCCACCACGGCGCGGCCGATGGTGCCGCCCGCGCCGATCACCACGACCTTCAATCGCCTCACGCCGGGCGCCGCACCGAGCTGCCACCCGACAGCACGCCCTGCGTCATCGGCAGCGCCATGAAGTCGTGCGGGAAGCCCTTGGCGACGGCACTCACCGCATCGAGACGTTGCAGCGCATCGCTGTCGAGCACCACATCGAGCGCGCCCAGGTTGTCCTCGAACTGCGCGAAGGTGCGCGCGCCGATGATCGGCATGACCGTCGGTGCCGTGCGATGCAGCAGCCACGCCAGCGCGATCTGTGCCGGCGAGCGGTCCTGCTCCTTCGCGATCTGCGCCACGACATCCGCGATGTCGAGCGAGCGCGGCTGCAGCGCGCCATTGCCGGCCGCCACGTCCTTGCGCGTGCCGGTCACCCCCGCTTCGGCACTCTGCGTGTGGCCGAGGTCGGCGCGCGTGTACTTGCCCGTCAGCACACCGCTGCCCAGCGGCGACCAGGCCATCACGCCCAGGCCCAGCTCGTGCGCCATCGGCAGCAGCTCGCGCTCCACCGTGCGCTCGATCAGGCTGTGTTCGATCTGCAGCGCCACCAGTGGCGCCCAGCCGCGCAGGTCGGCCAGCGTCTGCATGCGTGCGACCTGCCAGGCCGGCGTGTCGGAGATGCCCGCGTAGAGCACCTTGCCCGAACGCACGAGGTCGTCGAAGGCGCGCATCACTTCGTCGATGGGCGTGAGGTTGTCCCAGATGTGCAGGTACAGCAGGTCGATGTAGTCGGTGCCCAGCCGCTGCAGGCTCGCTTCGACCGAGCGGATCATGTTGCGGCGATGGTTGCCGCCTGCGTTGGGGTTGCCCGGCTGCATGTTGAGCGAGTACTTGGTGGCCACGACGACCGAATCGCGCTTGCCGGCAATGAACTGGCCGAGCAGCTTTTCGGAGCTGCCGTTGGTATAGAAATTGGCGGTGTCGATGAAGTTGCCACCACGGTCCACGTAGGCGTCGAACATGCGACGCGATTCGCCGGCATCGGCGCCCCAGCCCCAGTCGCTGCCGAAGGTCATGGTGCCGAGCGACATCGGGCTGACGCGCAGGCCCGAGCGGCCGAGGGTGAGGTAGTTGTCGAGCTTCATGGTGAATGTCCTTTCGAGGTGCGGCGGTGCGGCTGCATCGCCAAGGCCTCGAAGGTAGTCGCGGCATTGCCTTGGAAAAAGCCCATCAGGATGGATGCTTTGTGAAGCCTGTCTTCATAATGAACCTCATGTCACCTGAACTGCTTCCCGCCATCGCCGCCTTTGCGCGGGTGGCGCATCACGCCAGCTTCACGCGCGCGGCGCAAGAACTGGGCGTGTCGCCTTCCGCGCTGTCGCAGACCGTGCGCGCGCTCGAACAGCGCCTGGGCGTGCGCCTGCTGGACCGCACCACGCGGCGCGTCGGCGTGACCGAGCTGGGGCAGCAGTTCCTCGATGGCGCACGTCCGGGGCTTGCCGCGCTGGCGCAGGCGGTCGAAGGCATCGACGAGGCGCGCGACAAGCCTGCTGGGCTGTTGCGCCTGAACGTCTCGCGCGTCGCGGCCGAGTTGCTGCTCTTCCCGCACATGGGCGATTTCGCCGACACCTACCCGGACATCACGCTCGAACTGGTCTGCGACAACCGCCTGGTCGAGCTGGTGGAAGGCGGCTTCGACGCCGGCATCCGCCTCGGCGAAAGCCTGGCGCAAGACGTGGTGGGTGTTCCGGTGGGCGGTCCGCTGCGCATGGTCACCTTTGCCTCGCCGCGCTACCTGAAGGGCCGCAAGCCGCCGCGCGTGCCGGAAGACCTGCGCGAGCACCGGTGCCTCAACTACCGCCTGACCACGGGCGGCCTCTATCGCTGGGAATACGCGCAGGACGGGCGCGTGCTGGACATCGCGCTGTCGGGTCCGCTGATCAGCAACGACAGCGAGGTGCTGCTGGCGGCGGCCCGCGCGGGTGCGGGCATCACCTCGGCCTTCGAGGGCGCGGTGCGCGACGACTTCGAGAGCGGCCGCCTCGTGCCGCTGCTCAAGCCCTGGTGGCCGACCTTTCCGGGCTTCTACCTGTACCACCCGAGCCGCGCGCAGATGCCGCGCAAGCTGCGGGTGTTCATCGACTTCCTGCAGGCGCGGCATGCGCCGCCGCCGGTGTCGCAGCGGGCCGTCAAGCTCGCATCAGCGCCTCGATCTCGTCCGCCTTCACCGGCACGCCGCGCGAAATGAGTTCGCAGCCGGTGGCGGTGACGATCGCGTCGTCCTCGATGCGGATGCCGATGTGGTGGAACTGCTCGGGCACGCCGTCGCCGGGGCGCACGTAGATGCCGGGCTCCAGCGTCAGCACCATGCCGGGATGCAGGATGCGGCTCGGCCGGTTCTTGATGACCTCGTTCGACAGCGGATCTTTTCGCTCGCTCACTTCGCCGACCTGCGTGGGCTCGACGTAGCTGCCGCAGTCGTGCACGTCCATGCCGAGCCAGTGGCCGGTGCGGTGCATGTAGAACTGGAAGTAGGCGCGCGAGTCGATCACGTCCTGCACGCCACCGACCTTGTCGGCGTCGAGCAGGCCCAGGTCGAGCATGCCCTGCGCCAGCACCTTCACGGCTGCATCGTGCGGGTCGTTGAAGCGGTTGCCAGCCTTGGTGACAGCGGCTGCTGCGTCCTGGCTCGCGAGCACGAGGTCGTACAGCGCGCGCTGCGGGCCGCTGAACTTGCCATCGGCCGGGAAGGTGCGGGTGATGTCGCTGGCGTAGCCGTCGAGTTCGCAGCCGGCGTCGATCAGCACCAGCTCGCCCTTGCGCACCGGCACGGCGGCGGCGCTGTAGTGCAGCACGCAGGCGTTGGCGCCGGCCGCGACGATGGAGCCGTAGGCGGGGTATTGCGAGCCGCCCAGGCGGAATTCATGCAGCAGTTCGGCGTCGAGGTGGTACTCGCGCACGTCCTTGCCCTCGCGCAGCATGCGGGCCGAGAGCTGCATTGCGCGGACATGGGCGCGGGCGCTGATCTGCGCGGCACGCCGCATGATGTCCTGCTCGTGCGCGTCCTTGAAGAGGCGCATCTCGTCGAGCGGGCCGCACAGGTCGCGCTGCTCCTCGGGGCACAGCGCGCCGTAGCGCACGCGCGCACGCACCGACTGCAGCCAGCCGTCGACGCGGGTTTCGAGCCCCTTGTGGATGGCGAACGGAAACCACACGGTCGCCCGGTTCTCAAGCAGCTTGGGCAGCTTCGCGTCGAGGTCGTCGACCGAGAAGGCCTCGTCGACGCGCAGCGCTGCGGGCGCCGCGTCGGGGCCGAGGCGATAGCCGTTCCAGATCTCGCGTTCCAGGTCCTTCGGCGCGCAGAACAGCGTGGCACGGCCGTCGCCTGCCAGCACCAGCCAGGCGTTGGGCTCGGTGAAGCCGGTCAGGTAGTAGAAGTAGCTGTCGTGCCGGTACAGGAAGTCGGTGTCGCGGTTGCGAGCGCGCTCGGGCGCGGTCGGAATGATCGCGATGCCGTCCTTGCCCAGTTGCGAAGCGAGGCGCGCGCGGCGCTCGGCGTAGATCGTGGTGGTGTCTGCTGAGGTCATCTTGGCGTGTTCAGTTGGGCGAGTCGTTCGGGCGTTCCCACATCGGTCCAGGGGCCGGTGTACAGCTCGGCGCTTGCCTGTTCATTGTCCATCGCGGCGCGCAGGATCGGCGCCAACGGGGCTTTGAGTCCCGCCGGGTTGCCGGGCGGGATGCTGCAGTACGGCGGCGCGAACAGCGCGGCGCGGTACAGGCCGATGGTCGAGAAGGTGAACTTCTCGTCGGCCGTGTCGTTGAGCGCAAGGCCCTCGGGCGACAGGCCGAAATCGCCCTTTGGGTTGTGCGCCGGATTCGGCACCAGCCACAGGTGCGCGAGCTTGCCGCTGGCGATGAAGCGATCGACCGACACCTGCGTGAAGGCAAAGTCCGGCGCGAACACGTCGCCGGCCGCGACCCAGAACACATCGCCCAGCAGGGGCAGCGCGCGCACGATGCCGCCCGCCGTTTCGAGTGCGCCGCCGAAGTCGCGGCCCTCGTCGGAGTATGAAATTGATAGCGCCGAGTGACCATTCAACAAAGGTTTCGGGCCGAAACGGCTCGAAACCTGCGCGCCCAGCCAGTCCGTGTTGACCACCAGCTCGGTGAAGCCGCCCGCGGCCAGCGCCTCCATCGGCCACTGCATCAGCGGCTTGCCGCGCACTTCGAGCAGCGGCTTGGGCGTGGTGTCGGTCAGCGGCCGCATGCGCTCGCCTCGGCCGGCGGCGAGGATCATGGCGCGCACGGAGGTCGAAGCCATGTTCACGGATCGGTCTTTTCGTGAAACACCGAGGAACCGGCTTTGCCGGGCCTCAGGTGTTGCCCCCGGTAGGGGGTAGGAGAAGCGACACGAAGTGCGCGGAGCCTGGGGGCGAGCTTCATTCACGCTGCGACGCGGCCGCGCTGCAGCTCGTTGCGTTCGCTGTGACGGGGCTGGAACAGCGCGATCAGCCCGTCCATCAGCGCGTGCGCCTTGGCCGAATGGTCACCGCTGAAATTGCAGACATACACGTCGAGCGTCACGCCGCGCTGCTCGGGCCAGGTGTGAATGCACAGGTGCGATTCGGCCAGCAGCAGCGTGGCCGTGACGCCGCCCGGCCCCTGCGAGGTGGCCGGAAACGCGTGGACCAGCTTGCCCACCGCCTGCAGTCCGGAGGCCGACACGGCCTTGGCGCAGACCGCGCCCAAAGCCGCGCTGTCGGTGAGCCATTGAAGACCGCATTGGCAGTCGTGGAGGTCGGCGGTGAGGTGCAGCCCATGCATGGGTGGCAACTCTAGCAGTCCGGCTGCCGCACAAGAACATCAGCGGGGTGTTGGGCCTGTATCGGCGCCGGCCTGGGCTCGCCCGGTAAAATCGCGGGTTCCCCCCTATCCCCTCCCACCCTTTTCCCCCGAAAGTCCCATGCCCATGGCAAACGAAGCCCTGATGGCCAACGCGATCCGCGCGCTGGCTATGGATGCCGTCCAACAAGCAAACTCCGGACATCCGGGTGCACCGATGGGCATGGCCGACATGGCCGTCGCACTCTGGGGCGACCACCTGCGCTACAACCCGGCCAACCCGCACTGGTTCGACCGCGACCGCTTCGTGCTCTCGAACGGCCACGCTTCGATGATGCTGTACGCGGTGCTGCACCTCACCGGCTACGACCTGCCGATGGAAGAAATCAAGCACTTCCGCCAACTGCACAGCAAGACCGCCGGCCACCCCGAAGTCGACGTGACCCCGGGCGTCGAAACCACCACCGGCCCGCTGGGCCAGGGCATCACCAATGCCGTGGGCTTCGCGCTGGCCGAGAAGCTGCTCGCCGCCGAGTTCAACCGCAAGAGCCACGCCATCGTCGACCACCACACCTACGCCTTCCTGGGCGACGGTTGCATGATGGAAGGCATCAGCCACGAAGCCTGCGCACTGGCCGGCGCCTGGCACCTGAACAAGCTGATCGCGCTGTATGACGACAACGGCATCAGCATCGACGGCCAAGTGAAGCCCTGGTACATCGACAACGTGGCCGAGCGCTTCCATGCCTATGGCTGGCACGTGATCGGCCCGATCGACGGCAACAACGCCAAGGAAGTGTCCAAGGCCATCGCCAAGGCCAAGCAATCGACCGACAAGCCCACGCTGATCAACTGCAAGACCGTCATCGGCAAGGGCAGCCCGAACCGCGCCGGCACCGCCAAGGCACACGGCGAAGCGCTCGGCGCCGAAGAAATCAAGCTGACCCGCGACGCCATCGACTGGCACTACGCGCCCTTCGAGATCCCGGCAGACGTGTACGCCGACTGGGACCACAAGGCCGAAGGCGCCAAGATCGAAGCCGCCTGGAACGACAAGTTCGCCGCCTACGCCGCTGCGTTCCCCGAACTCGCTTCCGAGTTCACCCGCCGCATGAAGGGCGAGCTGCCCAAGAACTTCCACCAGGTCGCCTTCGACACCGTGGTCGCCGCCCACACCAAGGCCGAGACTGTGGCCAGCCGCAAGGCCAGCCAGCTCGCGCTCGAAGCCTTCACGGCCGCGCTGCCCGAAATGCTCGGCGGCAGCGCCGACCTGACCGGCTCCAACCTCACCAACACCAAGAGCACGCCCGCCCTGCGCTTCGATCCGAAGACCGGCGCCGTGGTCATGAGCATGCCGGCCGTGGAAGCCAAGCAAGGCGCCGAAGACGAAGCCGCACCCGCTGCGCCGGCCGAAGCACCGCACGGCACCATCGGCCGCCACATCAACTATGGCGTGCGCGAGTTCGGCATGGCGGCCATCATGAACGGCGTGACGCTGCATGGCGGCTACATCCCCTACGGCGGCACCTTCCTCACTTTCAGCGACTACAGCCGCAACGCCATCCGCATGGCCGCGCTGATGAAGCGCCGCGTGATCCACGTGTTCACCCACGACTCCATCGGCCTGGGCGAAGACGGCCCGACGCACCAGTCGATCGAGCACGCCGCGTCGCTGCGCCTGATCCCGAACCTGGACGTCTGGCGTCCGGGCGACACGGCCGAAACCGCCGTGGCCTGGGCCGTGGCGCTGCAGAACCAGACGCGCCCGACCGCCATGCTGCTGAGCCGCCAGAACATCGCCTACGCCGCGAAGTCGGAGCTGGGCGACATCAGCCGCGGCGCCTACGTGCTGTCCGAGCCTGAAGCCGTCGGCCTCAAGAGCAAGAAGACCGTTGCCGTCATCATTGCCACCGGCTCCGAAGTGCAGCTCGCACTGGCCGCGCAGAAGCTGCTGGCCGAAAAGAAGATCGCCGTGCGCGTGGTGTCGATGCCCTCGACCACCACCTTCGACCGCCAGGACATCGCCTACAAGAAGGCCGTGCTGCCCAAGAAGCTGCCGCGCATCGCCGTCGAAATGGGCTGCACTGGCGGCTGGTGGAAGTACGGCTGTGCGGCCGTCGTCGGCATCGACACCTACGGCGAGTCGGCACCGGCACCGGAGCTGTTCAAGTATTTCGGATTCACGGCAGAGAACGTCGCTGCCACGGTCGAAGCCGCGCTGCGCGGCTGAGTCGCGGCAGGCGTTTCTTCTTCCCGTTCGTTCACAACAAGTTTTCAACCTTCAGGAGCAAGTCAGATGGCTATCAAACTCGGTATCAACGGCTTCGGCCGCATCGGTCGCAACGTGCTGCGCGCAGCGGTGCAGAACTTCAAGAACGACATCGAAATCGTTGCCATCAACGACTTGCTCGAGCCCGAATACCTGGCCTACATGCTCCAGTACGACTCGGTGCATGGCCGCTTCAAGGGCGAAGTGACTGTTGAAGGCAACACGCTGATCGTCAACGGCAAGAAGATCCGCCTGACGCAAGAGCGCGACCCGTCGCAACTGAAGTGGAACGAAGTCGGCGCCGACATCGTGCTCGAATCCACCGGCCTGTTCCTCACCAAGGAAACGGCACAGAAGCACATCGACGCGGGCGCCAAGAAGGTCATCTTGTCGGCACCCTCGAAGGACGACACCCCCATGTTCGTCTATGGCGTGAACGACAAGAAGTACGCCGGCGAAGCCATCATCAGCAACGCCAGCTGCACCACCAACTGCCTGGCCCCGCTGGCCAAGGTGCTGCACGACAAGTGGGGCATCAAGCGCGGCCTGATGACCACCGTGCACGCTGCCACCGCCACGCAAAAGACGGTGGATGGCCCGAGCAACAAGGACTGGCGCGGCGGCCGCGGCATCCTGGAAAACATCATTCCGTCGAGCACTGGCGCCGCCAAGGCTGTGGGCGTGGTGATCCCCGAGCTCAACAAGAAGCTCACCGGCATGAGCTTCCGCGTGCCGACCTCCGACGTGTCGGTGGTCGACCTCGTGGTCGAGCTCGAGAAGGAAGCCACGTACAAGGAAATCTGCGCCGAAATGAAGGCACAGAGCGAAGGCGCGCTCAAGGGCGTGCTGGGCTACACGGAAGACAAGGTGGTTGCCACCGACTTCCGCGGCGACCCGCGCACCTCGATCTTCGACGCCGAAGCCGGCATTGCACTGGACAGCACCTTCGTGAAGCTCGTGAGCTGGTACGACAACGAATGGGGCTACTCGAACAAGTGCCTGGAGATGGTGAAGGTCGTGTCGAAGTAAGACTTCGCGGCTCAAACAAAAAAAGCGCCCGAGGGCGCTTTTTTCATGAGCGGTCCACTGACGTTCGAACGCCTCCTAGAATCGAATAACAATTTCTTACGAGGAGAAACGAGTGATTAGAAAACTGGTTTGCATCGGTGTAGGCGCCTTCTTGATGGTTGGCTGTGCCCACAGAGCAGAAGTCGGGAGCACGTCGGCGGCGTACGAAGTGCGTCGCGACAGGGTTCAACAGACTAAGGCCTATGTTGCCGTGTCCGGAGATCTGGCCAATCTCGAGAAAGTCGTCAAGCCAGGACAGATCTGCGGCGCACACAACTATCCCCTCAGCGTGGGGCCTGCCATCAAGACGTCCATCGTGCGGACCGTCTCTGCGGCGCACCAGTCGGTGGTGCCGGTCCAGACCTCCGGCGAGTCCGGCAAGGACGGGATCCTCTACACCTTCGCGCTCGATGACTTCAATCCGCGGCTGCGTTTTCAGCCAGGCTTCTTCGGCGCCACTGCAGATGCGAGCGTTGAAATCTCCATCAGGACTACTGCGGTGTCACCTGAAGGGCGAGAGCTTGCAACCACGACGGTTCGTGGCTTCGGCCAGGAGTCCGTAGAGGGCGACTGTCCCGCGGGCGCGGAAGCACTGAGCAAGGCGACGGAGAAAGCTGTGCGCGTGTCGCTCGAGAATTTCGTTGCACGGGTGATCAACCAGCGTCTGGACTGATGTCTGGGAACGGGAAGCTCAACGCAGCTTCTCGTCCCTGCGAATCTCGCTGCTCAACTGCGACGTCAACCGCGTCGCAGCCCTTCGCGCGGCCAGCCCGAAGTCGCCCTTGAACTCGCCGAACTCCGCCGTGCCGTTGCCCGTTGCGCGCACGCGCGTCACCTCCGCACCTGCGGCATCGGTCACCACGCACGAGACCTCGGCCGTGAACGACGTTGGTGGCCAGCTGATGAAAGAAGTCGAGCTGGAGTCCGTCTTGATGCGCGGCGTGAACACCAGCGACACGCCCGCGGCCTCGTTCGCCTTCGCGTCGCCGGCAGTGCGCAGCACCACCACGTCGCGGTACACCGCACGCAGCGCATCGCGGATCGACTTCTCCAGATCGCGGTAGGGGTAGTAGCTCACGCGGTCGCCGCTGCCACCGGGCGTGATCACCTCCACATCGCGCTCGGCATCGGTCATCACGTAGGCCACCTTCTTCGGAATCAGGTGTGCCTGCGCCCGTGGAGGCGCGGTCTCGGTGATCATCGTGATCGGATGGACGCAGCCTGCAAGCAGGGCCACCAGCGCGGTGGTGGCTGCCAGCCGCACCGTTGCCCAAAGAAGAGAAGATCCCATCGTCATTCGTGCCTCCGGGCCTGTGGCGTCAGCGGCCGATGGCGGCCACGAACTGCGGGTCGGCATACACCTCGCGCAGCAGGGCGCGCACGAGGCGCGGATACGCCGCCTGCCCGGCGGGCACGGCCACGATGTTGGCGTAGCTCGAATCGAAGGCGGTCTGTGCGCGGTAGGTCTTGCTCAGGCGCTGCGTGGCGTCGCGCGTGACGGTCACCTCGACGTCCATGCGCCCGGTGCCGTTGACGATGCCCAGGTCGATGTCGTTCACCAGAATGCGCGCGGCGATGCGTGTCGACGCCTTCGGGTCATAGGCCGATATCTCGCCGAGGTCACGCATCAGCGCGTCTTCGAGGTACTGCGCGAAGCTGCCGCTGGGTGACACCAGCTTTGCGCGGCGCAGGCCCAGCGTGTTGACCTTGTCTTGCGGATCGACGGGTTGGGCCTTCGCGACGGCGACCATGCCGGGCCGGGTGGCTTCGAGCCGGTCGAGCGCTTCGTAGTCGGCCGCATAGGGCGGCGCCATGAGTGGTGCGCAACCGGCCGTCAGGAAGGCGGTGGCCAGCACGCCGAATGCGATGCCGAAAGCGCGCGAGCGGAAATCATGCGAACGAAAGATCGCCATGCCGGTGGCCTCCTCTGCGTGATGCCTGCTCCCCGGCGCGACGGTAGCACGCATCCCGCCGCGCGCGAAGGCACGCGCGGGTGCGAGCGGGGCGTGGGCTCAGACCGGTTCGAGCACGTGAATCAGCTTGGCCGCCGTCAGTTCCTTCGTCTTCGCGCTGTGCGCCACCATGTGCGGTGCCACGGCGTGCGCTTGCAGGTGGGCCAGCGTTTCCCACTTCTCGACCACGACGAAGGTATCGGGGCCGAAGCTGGCCTTCGACGGCGGAACGCCTTGCGCATCGACCGTGGCGGCAAATTCGATGCAGCCTGCTTCGGCGAGCACGGCCGCGCGGTTGGCGGCGAAGGCTTCGAGCAGTGCGGCGCGCTGGCCCGGCTTGGCGGTGATGACGGCAAGGACGTGGATCATTGAAAAAGTCTCCGGTGCAGGTAGGTGAACAGACAGATGGATACGGCTGTCGAATCTAAGAGATCGGGCGCTTGCGCGTGGGTCCGGTCCGCGACAACCGCACCGCCCCATCGATTCGCGACGCGCCCCTATCATCGCCCGCATGTTCTTCCCGCTGCCGCGCAAGGCCACCGCGCCCTTCTGCCCTTCCGAGGTCAAGGGCAGCGTGGCGGTGCCGCAGGATCTGCCCTTCTTTCGCAAGTTGCTGCGCTACGCGGGCCCGGGGCTGCTGGTGTCGGTCGGCTACATGGACCCGGGCAACTGGGCCACCGACATCGAGGCCGGATCGAAGTTCGGCTACGGCCTGCTCTTCGTGGTGCTGCTCGCGAGCCTCGCGGCCATGTTGCTGCAAACGCTGTGCGTGCGGCTCGGGCTGGTCACGCAGAAAGACCTGGCGCGTGCGTGCCGCGCGCATTACTCGCCGCGCGTCAACCGCCTGCTGTGGCTCGGTGCCGAGCTGGCCATCGTGGCCTGCGACCTCGCCGAGGTGCTGGGCAGCGCGCTGGCGCTGCATCTGCTGTTCGGCGTGTCGATCCCGGTCGGCATCGGCATCACGGCCTTCGACACCTTGCTGGTGCTGGGCCTGCAGGGCGCGGGCTTTCGCCGCGTCGAGGCCATCGTGCTCGGGCTGGTGGGCACCATCGCCGGCTGCTTCATCGTCGAGCTGGCAATGGCCCCGCCCAACTGGTTCGGCGTGGCGATGGGCTTCGGCCCCAGCCTGGAGCGGCTGCAGCAGCCGGGCGCGCTGTACCTGGCCATCGGCATCGTCGGCGCGACCGTGATGCCGCACAACCTGTACCTGCATTCGTCCATCGTGCAGACGCGGCTGATCGCCGACACCGATGCGGCCCGGCACGAGGCGGTGCGCTTCTGCACGCTCGACGCGGTGGTGTCGCTGTCGCTCGCGCTGCTGGTCAACGCGGCGATCATGGTGCTGGCGGCCAGTGCCTTCCATGCCACGGGCCACCGCGAAGTGACCGAGATCGACGATGCCTACCGCCTCATCGAGCCCATCGTCGGCAGCGCGCTCGCGGCCACGCTGTTCGGCATTGCGCTGCTGGCCTCGGGGCAAAGCTCGACCTTCACCGGCACCATCGCGGGCCAGCTCATCATGGAAGGTTTTCTGGACCTGAAGATCCCGTGCTGGCAGCGCCGGCTGATCACGCGGGGGCTCGCACTGGGCCCGGCCTTTCTGGGCGTCTGGTGGTTCGGCGATGGTGGCGTGGGCAAGATGCTGGTGCTCAGCCAGGTGGTGCTGAGCTTCCAGTTGCCGTTCGCGATGTGGCCGCTGATCCGCTTCACCAGCAACCGCCAGATGATGGGCGGCTTTGCCAATGGGCCGGTGCGGAAGGGGCTGGCGTGGCTGCTGTTCGGCGCGATCAGCGCGGCCAATGTGTGGCTGGTGGCGTCGGTGCTCGTCGGCGGCGTGTAGGCGAAGCACGACGCCGGGTCAACCGCCGTAGGCACAGTTACCTGCCAGACACACACGCGCCCGGCAGTCGCCCTGCTCAGGCCATAGGATCGGGGCTTCCGCACTACCCGCGATCCCGCCATGTTCATCGTCACCCTCACCTACATCCGCCCGCTCGAAGAACTCGACGCGCTGATGGACGCGCACCTCACCTGGCTCAAGAAGCACTACGCCAGCGGCCTGTTCGTGGCCTCGGGTCGACAGGTGCCGCGCAAGGGCGGCGTGATCCTTGCGCGCTCCGGCGATCGGGACGGGCTCGACGCCGTGCTTGCGCGCGATCCGTTCGTGCAGAACGGCGTCGCACGCACCGACGTGATCGAGTTCATTCCCAGCATGACCGCCTTGAGCGTCGAAGTCCTCAAGACGTTCTGACGCGCGCCTAAGCCGCAGGAATTTCCTCGCGCCCGCCCGGATGCCGCGCAAAGCGCGCCGCATCGTGCGCGTGCACCGGCGCCGAATCGTCCCAGGGCCAGCCGCCGAACTGGGTGCGGCGGTAGTCGGCCATGGTCTGGCTGATCTCGGCCTGCGTGTTCATCACGAAGGGGCCGTACTGCGCCACCGGCTCGGCGATCGGGCGGCCCTGCAGCACCAGGAACTCGCTGGCTTCGTCGTTGCCGTTGGCAATTTCCACGTCTGCATTCGCGCGCAGCTCGATGGCGGCCGGGCCTTCCACACGCTGGCCGGCGATGTGCGCCACCGCGCCCTTGAAGAAATACAGCATGCGCCGCGTGCCCTCGCCCGTGGCGGCGGGCAGCGTCCATTGGGCGCCGGGCGTCATCTTGATGGTCCAGATCGCCACGTCGGCATCGGCCTGCGAAGCCCACGAGTCGGGCGGCGGTGCGAGCGGCTGGATCGGGTCTTGTCCGTTGGCGGCGTCGCCCAGGCGGCCCGCGATCACTGCGACGTCGGTGCGGCCGCCCTTCGCGTCGTCGGAGGCGAAGCGTGGGATCGCATCCGACCAGAACATGGTGAAGTGCGGCTCGGCCATCTTGTTCTTCGCCGGCAGGTTCAGCCAGATCTGGAACAGCTCCAGCGGATTCGGCGCGCCCGCGTCGAGCAGCGGGAACATCTCCGAATGCACGATGCCCTTGCCGGCCGTGAGCCACTGCACATCACCGCCGCCGAAGCGCGCGGTGGCGCCCAGCGAGTCGGAGTGATCGACCAGCCCCTTGCGCACGATGGTCACCGTCTCGAAGCCGCGATGCGGGTGCGAGGGAAAGCCCGGCACCGTGTCGCCGTGGTACATGCTCCAGCCGTCCTTGCGGCTGAAGTCCTGGCCGATCTGGCGCCCGGCCAGCGAGGCCTGCGGTCCCATCTGCCCATTGGCCTTCGGGTACGCGTCGTCGTGATAGACGCAGAACAGGAACGGGTCGATCGTCTGCCACGGAAAACCGAGGGGTGCGATCTGGACGATGGGGCTCTTGTTGTTGTCGGACATGCTGCTATTCCTTTCCGGGTGGGGCGCGGCCAATGATGCCGTGCCAGTGGATGGAATATCGGGGCGGCGGCGCCTTCCGGTAGGCACCGTCCGTGCAACAGTGAAGAGCGCGTATGGAACGATGGGCATCGTTCGGGGTCTTCAGCCGCGTGGCGTCACGGGTTCTGGTGCGTCACGACGGCGTTCGGGTCCATGTACATCAGCTCCCACAGGTGGCCGTCGATGTCCTGGAAACCGTGGCCGTACATGAAGCCGTAGTCCTGCGGTTCGCGCGGCACCGTGCCGCCGGCGGCCACCGCCTTGGCGACCATCGCATCGACCTCGGCGCGGCTCTCGCACGAGAGGCACACCAGCACCTCGGTGCTCGTGCGGGTGTCGGTGATGCTCTTGGTGGTGAAGGTCTTGAAGAAGTCCTCGACCAGCAGCATCGCGAAGATGCTGTCCTTCTCGATCACCATGCACGCGGCATTCGCGTCGGTGAATTGCGCGTTGAAGGAGTAGCCCAGCGCGGCAAAGAATGCCTTGGTCTTGTCGAGGTTCTTGACGGGAAGGTTCACGAAAATCTGTTTGTTGGCCATGAGGTTTTCCTGGTTCGATGAAGGTGAAGTCGGCGTTTTTGCAAGGTCTTGTGTACGCCGTCCACAAAAGATATCAAAGAAAATGGACGGCGTCCACATGATTTTTGAATCGCTTGCGCGGTCAGGGTGTGGGGAAAAAGACGGGGCATCATGGCCACCATGGAAATCGAGTTCAAGTTCTGCATTCCCGCCGACCGCCTGAAGGCCGTCGAAGCCGCCTTGCGGCGCGGCACCGTGGTCCGCACCCGCCTGCAGGCCCGTTATTTCGATACCGCCGACCAGCAGCTCGCCGCGCACGGCATGGTGCTGCGGCTGCGCAAGGAGGGGCGGCGCTGGGTGCAGACCGTCAAGGCCACGGGCGACAACGCGCTGCATCGGCTGGAGCACAACGTCGACCTGGGTGCGGCCAGCGCGACACCCGATATCGATCCGCAACGTCACCAGGGCACGCCGGTCGGCGACCGGCTCACCCAGCTGCTGGCCGATGGCGGCGCGCCGCTGGTCGAGCGGCAATCGACCGACATCGTGCGGCTCACGCGCGACGTGCGCGTCAGCGGGCCCGGCGGCGCGATCGTGGAGATGGCGCTCGACGTCGGCAAGGTCGTCGCCCATGCGGGCACGCCCGAGCAGCGCGAATCGCCCGTGTGCGAGCTGGAGCTGGAACTCAAGCGTGGCGATGTGCAGGGGCTGGTGTCGCTCTCACGCCGCTGGTCACAGCAGCACGGGCTGTGGTTCAGCACCGTCTCGAAGGCCGAGCGCGGCGCGCGCCTGCTGGCCGCGCAGGACATCGTGCCCGCCGTGAAAGCCGAGGCGCCGCGCTTCGCCACACAGCATCCCGACGGCCGCGCCATCCAGCAGGCCGTGGTCGCGTCCTGCCTGGCGCAGATGCTGCCCAATGCCAGCGAGATCGCGGCCGGCAGCACCGACGAAGAGCAGATCCACCAACTGCGCATCGGCATCCGGCGCCTGCGCACCGCGCTGCGCGAACTGGCGGGGCTCGACGTAGCCTCGGGCCTGTTCGATGCCGGTGAATGGGAGCCGCCGCTGGTCGACGCCTTCCGCGCGCTCGGCGCCCTGCGCGACCGCGAACAGGTCGTGAAGCTGGCGCAGCCGCAACTGCGCGATGCGGGCGCGCCGGACTTCGATCCGCTGGCTGGCGACGACACGGCCGCCCGTGGGCCGTCGCCCGGTGATGCGGTGCGTGCGCCGGCATTTCAAAGCGTGCTGGTTTCGCTGATCGGATTCACGGCCGCCGGATCTGCGGAGGCCGCGCCGACGCACAACGCCGAAGAAGCCCCCGAAACCCCGTCAGTGCCCGCTCCGATGAGCGCTGACGACGCCTACCGATTGCTGCGCAAGCGCCTGCAGCATCTGCACAAACAGGCTGTGCGCGACGGTGCCCGCTTCGAGTCACTGGACACCGAAAGCCAGCACCGCGTGCGCAAGCGGCTCAAGCGCCTGCGCTACCTCGCCGAGTTCATCGCGCCGCTGTTCGACGCGGAGGGAAAGTCGTCGTCAGCCGCCGAGCGCTACCTGAAGCACCTGCGCCCCGCGCAGGACGCGCTGGGCGAGTTCAATGACGAAGCCGTCGCGCTCGCGCTCTACCGCGAAGCCGCGGCGCGCGATGGGCGTGCGTGGTTTGCGGTCGGCTGGTTCAGCGCGAGGCATGCGGTCCATGCGAAGACATGCCGCAAGGCGCTGGGCGGGATTGAGGAGGCACCGCGGTTCTGGAAGAAGGGCGACTAGCTGCCTAGATCCAAGATCAACTGAGATCCTGGGAGCGATGGATCGATGTGGCGCCTCGCGAGGTTATGGGCGGCGAATCCGGCCGCCCAAGCAAAGAAGCCGATCCATGAAAGCCACAGGGCGAACACAATCAACATCACCAAAGCCCAGCGCTGATCGCTCAGCGCCTTTCTCATGAATTCGGGAGCGGTCTCTGACTTCAGAACGCCGCAAAGAACGCCGACCTCCTGTTCAGTGAACATCGTACGCGCTGCATTCGCACTCGCAGCTTGCGAGCAGTCGGCGACCCGTAATGCGTTCGCTGTGAGAGGCCAAAACGGCGTCGCTTCATTTGCGCTCCCCCAGAAATGCCGCTGTGTGCTGTTGAGCGTTAGAAGCGGCTTCGACGAGGAGAGGCTTACCACGCTGACGAAGCCGATTGTCACCGCCGTAAAAAGTCCGACGAGTCTCCAAGCCTGAGAAAACCGCGACGGCAGCTTGTGGACCTTGATCTGGCGAAGCTCTGGATCGAAGAGTTCTCCGCACACGCTCAACGTGCGCATCTGCACCCCATTTAGTTTCGTCCACTCAATCAGCTGGTGCGCCGCCTCCAGGCTGGTGACCGGCACGCCCGAAAACATGCGAAATGAAATCAGGCTTGTTTGCTCGTCGACGAATGCGCGGACTTCCGGGTCGGAAATCTCCTGCTTCCCATGAACCAACTGCCACAGGCGGCTGATCAGTACATGGCGTGATTCGGTGCGCCAGACAACCCATAGAAAAGCGGCCCCGATGAGCAAGGGCGCGACGACGCCGAAAACGCTGGAGATGTTGGAAGCGTTGGGGAAATCCATGACCTAGGCTACAGGTCAGTGGTGGTGCCCGTGCGCCCCATGCACATGCTTGTGCTCGATTTCCACTGGCAGCGCCGCGCGCACGTCCGTCACCTGCAGGCTGAAGCGCAGCGCCTTGCCGGCCCACGGATGGTTGCCGTCGAGCAGCACGACCGGGCCCTTGATCTTCATCACGGTGAACACATGCTCGGTGCCGTCGTCGAGTCGGCCCTGCAGTTGACCGCCGACCTTCACGCCCGGCGGAAACTCGGCCTTGGGGATGCTGCGCGCCAGCGCCTCATCGCGCTGGCCGAAGGCGTCTTCGGGCGAGAGGTCCACCACGGTCTGGTAGCCCTTCTCCTTGCCATCGAGCGCTTCCTCGATCTTGGGCAGCGTGTTCTCGTAGCCGCCATGCAGGTAGGCCATCGGCTCGGGGCTGGCTTCGATGAGCTTGCCCTGGGCGTCCGAGACTTTGTACTTGATGGTGACGACGGTGTCTTTTTCGATTTTCATGGGGTCGCATTTTCAGTGGAAACGAAAGAGCGCAGGCGGCTAGGCTTTCCCCGGCGGTGCAGGCTCCTGCAGCACGTCCATCTGGCCCAGCTTGCCGATCACCATGTCGATGAAGGTCGACACCGCCAGCGGCAGGTGCTTGCGGCTCGGGTAGACCACGCTCAAGCCCCGGCCCGTGTACTGGTACTGCGGCAGCACCGGCACCAGCCGGCCTTCCTGCGCGTCGCGTGTGGCCATTGACGGCGGCAGTTGCGTGATGCCCAGCCCGGCCAGCGCCGCCTTGCGCAGCGCCTGCGCGGTGTTGCCGGTGAAACGGCCTGTCACCTGCACTTCTTCTTCCTCCCCATCGGGGCCGGCGAGTCGCCAGGTGGTGTGGCCGGTGGGGTGCGGCGGGGTCACGCAGTCGTGGTTCACCAGGTCCTGCAGGCTCGCGGGCTGGCCGCGCCGCGCGATGTAGGCGGGGCTTGCCAGCAAGCCGCCGCTGCGCGTGGCCAGCCGCCGGCCGATATAGCCCGAATCGCGCAGCACGCCGCCACGGAACGCCACGTCGATCCGCTCCGCGATCAGGTCGGCGGGTGCGTCGCTGAGCACGAAGTCGAGCCTGACCAGCGGATGGGCCGCAAGGAAATCCGCGACCCACTCCATCGGGAAGAAATCGAAGAAATCCGCCGGTGCCGCCACCCGCACGAGCCCGCTCGGCGCCTGCCCGCCCGCTGCCAGTTCCTGCCCGGCCGCCACCAGCCCGTCGACTGCTGCCGCGCACCGGTCGTGAAATTCCTGCCCCGCGCTCGTCAGCGTCAGCTTGCGTGTCGAGCGCTGCATCAACCGGGTGCCCAGTTGCGCTTCGAGCTGCTGGATGCGCCGGCTCACGGTGTTGGGCGGCAGGCCCAGCCGCCGGCCGGCCTCGGCAAAGCTGCCGTGGCGCACTACCTGCACGAACACGGCGATGTCGTTGAGGTCGAGCATGGCGGGTTGATTCCTTCAAATTTTGGACGAGTGCAATCCGACTCTACCGTCTAGTCGATCAGTGGGTGCATGCCTAACCTTCTGCCCATGACTTCCCCACTCCCCACTTCTCCCACCCAGCGCCGCATCGTCTGGGGCGTTCGCATCCTTCTTGCGCTGGCCTTCGCCGCCGCCGGCGTATCCAAGCTGGCCGGCGTGCCGCAGATGGTCCAGGTGTTCGATGCCATCGGCTTCGGCCAATGGTTCCGCTACGTGACGGGCCTCGTCGAGGTCGGCGGCGCGGTGCTGCTGCTTGTGCCCGCAACCGGCTTTTTCGGCGGCCTGCTGCTGGCCGCAACGATGGTCTGCGCCGTCGCCACGCACCTCGTGCTGATCGGCGGCAACCCCGCGCCGGCCGTCGTGCTCGCGCTGCTGTCGGCTTTTGTCGCCTGGCGCCTGCGGCCCGTGCCGTCGTCGGCTGCCGCGACTGCCTGAGCCTTCTTCCCTACCCCCTTCAAACCAGGAGCGTCCCCATGACCCAACAACAACCCCGCATCGGCATCATCCTCGGCTCGACCCGCGAAGGCCGCTTCGGCGAGAAGCCCGCGCAGTGGATCCACGAGATCGCCAAGCAGCGCACCGACCTCGCCTTCGAGCTGGTCGACCTGCGCGACCATCCGCTGCCCTTCTTCAACGAGGCCGGCGCGCCCGCCTGGGGCCCGGTGAAGAACGAGGCCGCGCAGCGCTGGCAGGCCAAACTGGCCACCTTCGACGGCCTCGTCGTCGTCACGCCCGAATACAACCACGGCCCCAGCGCGGTGCTGAAGAACGCGATCGACTGGGCCTACAAGGAATTCATCCGCAAGCCGATCGGTTTCGTGGGCTACGGCGGCGTGGGTGCGGCGCGTGCCATCGAGCAACTGCGGCTGATCGCGGTCGAGATGCAGATGGCGCCGGTGCGCAATGCCGTGCACATCGGCATGGTCGAGTTCCTGGGCATCTGGCAGCAGGGCAAGACCTTTGAAGACTTCCCGCACCTGGGGCAGGCCGCCAAGGGCATGCTGGACGACATGGCGTGGTGGGCCAAGGCGCTGAAGACCGCGAGGGACACCGCATGACGACCGCGACTGCACTCGCCAGCGCCGCAGCCACCGAAACCCGCGCCATCGTCTACCGCACGCGCGGCTCGAAGCACGGGGCGATCACGCGGCTCGTGAGCCCGGGCGACCTGGGCGAATTCCTCAAGCCCTTCGTGTTCCTCGACCTGTTCGGCTTCAACACCGAAGGTGGCCACAAGGGCTTCGGCCTGCATCCGCATTCGGGCATTGCCACGTTGACCTGGCTGATCGAGGGCGACACGCTCTACGAAGACACGACCGGCGAACAAGGCGTGCTGCTGGGTGGCGGCGTCGAGTGGATGCGCGCCGGCAACGGCGTGTGGCACACCGGTGCGCCCGCGCCGGGCGTCAAGCGCGTGCAGGGCTTCCAGCTCTGGGTGGCCTTGCCGGCCTCGGAAGAAAACGCGCCGGCCCAGAGCATCTACCTTGCGCCCTCGCAGGTGCCGCAGGAAGGGCCCGCGCGTGTGCTGCTCGGACGCTATGGCGCGGCGCAAAGCGCCATTCCGGCACCGTCCCCGATGAACTACCTGGCCGTGCAGTTGAAAGACGGCGAACACTGGCGCTACACGCCGCCCGCTGGCCACACGGTGGGCTGGGTCGCGGTCAACGCGGGCCGGCTCGGCGCGGGCCACAGCGCGGGTGGCCCGGTCGATGCCGGCGAACTGGCAGTGTTCGAGGAATCCGACACGGCCCTGGACTTCGTGGCGCATGGCGACACGTCCTTCGTGCTGGGCTCGGCGGTGAAGCATCCGCACGACCTGGTGATGGGCCACTACTCGGTGCACACGAGCCGGGCGACTCTGGACCAGGGCGAGGCCGAGATCCGGCGCGTCGGGGCGAAGCTGCGGCAGGAAGGGCGGCTCGCTTGAGCCGACGCGCGTAAATCAGCATGCGCCCGGTGGGCGGCTGCGCCAGAATCGTTCGCTTCGAACGACTCCGCTGCAGCTCCCACCCACCATGAACATCGTCGACTCCTTCGCCGCCAACGCCACCCGCTTCGTCGACATCCGGCGCGACATCCACGCGCACCCCGAACTCGGTTTCGAGGAACACCGCACCTCCGAAAAAGTCGCAGGCCTGCTCGCCAAATGGGGCATCGAGGTGCACCGCGGCATCGCCGGCACGGGGCTGGTGGGCGTGCTGCGCAAGGGCACGGGCACGCGCACCATCGGCCTGCGCGCGGACATGGACGCGCTGCCGCTGCACGAGGCCAACGAGTTCGCCCACAAGTCCACCCACGCCGGCCGCATGCACGCCTGCGGGCATGACGGCCACACGACGATGCTGCTGGCTGCCGCGTGGCACCTGTCGCAGCAAGGGCCAGACGATTTCGACGGCACGGTGCACTTCATCTTCCAGCCGGCCGAGGAGATGGGCAAGGCCGGCGCCAAGAAGATGATCCAGGACGGCCTGTTCGAGCGCTTCCCCTGCGACGCGGTCTTCGCGCTGCACAACTTCCCGGTCGGCGACGTCGGCCGTTTCGCGCTCAACGAAGGCGCGCTGATGGCGTCGAGCAACACCTACAAGATCACGGTGCGCGGTCGCGGCACGCACGCCTCGATGCCGCACACCGGCATCGACCCGGTGGCGGCGGTGGTCACGCTGGCGCAGCAGTTGCAGACCATCGTGCCGCGCACCATCCCGAGCACCGAGCGCGCACTGCTCGCTGTCACGCAGTTGCAGGGCTCCGATGCGCCCAACGTGATTCCCGATGTGGCCACCGTGGGCGGCACGATCCGCACTTTCTCCATCGAAGCCATCGACAAGATCGAGGCCCGCCTGCGCGAAGTGGCCGCGGGCGTGGCGGCGGCGCACGGCTGCACGGCCGAGGTGTTCTTCAATCGCTCGTCGCCGCCCACGGTCAACCACCCGGCGGAGGCGCGCTTCGCGGCGGGCGTGATGCGCGAGGTGGTGGGCGACGACATGGTCACCGACGACTTCCCTGCCGTGATGGGCGCCGAAGACTTCGCCCACATGCTGCTCGCGCGGCCCGGCTGCTATGCCTTCCTGGGCAATGGCGACGGCGACCACCGGCTCGGTGGCCACGGGCCCGGCCCTTGCATCATCCACAACACCTCGTTCGACTTCAACGACGAGATCATCCCGATCGGTGCCAGCTACTTCGTGAAGCTGGCGCAGCGCTGGCTGCCGTCGGGCACCTGAAATTCCTTCTCTGTTGATGATGAAAAAGAAAGCGGCCCTCGCGATGCCTTCGACCCTGTTCTCCCGACGTTCTCTCTGCGCGCTCGCAACCGCTGCCGCGCTCTGTGCCTTCGCACCAGCCCATGCGCAGCAGCGCGTGCTGCACATCGTCGTGCCCTTCGGCACGGGCGCGGTGCAGGACACGGTGGCGCGCGCCTTCAACAACGAACTGGGCACGGCGCTCAATGCCAGCGCCATCGTCGAGAACCGCGCGGGTGCGGGCGGCACCGTTGGCGCGGCCATCGTGGCGCGCGCGCCGGGCGACGGCAACACGCTGCTCCTCGCAGCGGCCAGCCACAGCATCGCGGGCTTTCTCTACAACAAGCTCAGCTACGACCCGCTGAAGGACTTCGTGGGCGTGGCCAACGTCGGCAACGCGGGCTACGTGCTGGCGGTGACGAGCGGGCTCAACGTGTCGAACACGGCCGACTTCATCAAGGAGGTCAAGGCCCACCCCGGCAAGTACAACTACGCCTCGGCCGGCAACGGCAGCGCCACGCACCTCGCGATGGCGTCCTTTCTTGCCAAGGCGGGCCTGCAGATGACGCACATCCCCACCAAATCGACCGGCGAGGCCGTCAACGAAGTGCTCGCGGGCCGCGTGCAGGCCGTGATCTCGTCGAGCATCGGTGTCATCGGCTTCCAGGACGATGCACGCGTGAAGCTGCTGGCCTCTACCGGCCAGTCGCGCAGCCCCTTCCTGCCGAAGCTGCCGACCGTGGCCGAAAGCGGCCTGCCGGGCTACGCCTTCGATTCGTGGATCGGTTTGCTCGCGCCGGCCGGCACGCCCAAGGCCGAGGTCGAGCGCATCAACATCGCGGCCAACAAGGTGCTGGCCGACCCGGCGATCCAGGAGCGCTTCAAGCGCCTGGGCGTGGAGCCGCGCAGCCAGAGCCCGGAAGAATTCCAGAAACTGCTGCGCGCCGACTGGGACGCGATGGGCGCGGTGGTGAAGGCGTCGGGCGCGAAGATCGACTGACATGGTGTGACGGCCGGCAGGCTGTGTAGGACGCCGGCGGATTGACAACGCGCCGGCCTCGGCCATGCTCCCTGATGGGTTCCGATGCATCCAGCCTCGGACAGAAAGGGACTTTTTCATGGACTCGACGACACCGCTCAATCCCCCGCCGGGGCAGCAAGCGAGCAAGTCGCCCAAGGCGCTGTGGGCCGTGATCGGCCTGCTGGCCGCGGCCGTGGTGGCGCTCGGTGGCGTGCTGCTGCACAAGCAGGGCACCGACACCAGCGCCGCCGGCGCACCACCGCCGGCGGTGCTGGCTGCCGCATCGCCCCAGGCGCCGGACGATTTCAAGCCGCAAGCCATGCCCATGGCGCCTGTTGCGCCGCCCACGGGCGCGGGCGTAGCGCCGCCGGCAATGGCTGCCGCGCCGATGCCGGCGCCTGCCAGGGCACCTGAGCCGGCTCCGATGCAAGCCATCCAGCCCGGCCCGGCGCCGGGTGCGAACGCGCCGATGGTCGCAGCCCGGCCGGCACCGCCGCCTTGCGCGGTCTGCGGCCATGTCGAATCGGTGCGGCCAGTGCAACGGGAGCAGCGGACCACGGGCGTTGGTGCGGTGGCCGGCGGCGTGGTGGGCGGGCTGGTCGGCAACCAGTTCGGCCACGGCGGCGGACGCGCCGCGACAACCGTGCTGGGCGCGGTCGGCGGCGGCTTCGCGGGCAATGCCATCGAGAAGCATGTGCGCACGGTGACGGTCTACCAGGTGAGCGTGCGTATGCAGAATGGCACGCTGCGCACGGTCGAAACCAAGACGGCACCTCCCGTCGGCAAACCGGTCACGCTCAAGGGAGGGGTGCTGCGGCCTGCGGACGGCCGCAAGTGAACATGAAGGAGACGCAACCGATGGCGGAACTGTCCGACGACATTCACGAAGAGATCAAGCGGCTGTGCGCGCAAGGCGACGCGCAGGCGGAGGCCGGGCAGTTTGCCGCGGCCTCCCCGCTGTACTGGGCGGCCTTCGACCTGCTGCCCGAACCGAAGACCGACTGGGAGGCCGGCACCTGGACATTGGCCGCCATCGGCGATGCCAATTTCCTGTCCGGTGATTTCGAGGCCGGCCGCGACAACCTCTCGAACGCCATGCATTTCCCGGACGCGATCGGCAACCCCTTCCTGCACCTTCGGCTGGGCCAGTGCCAGTTCGAGCTGGGCAACCTGGACCGCGCGGCAGATGAGTTGATGCGCGCCTGCATGGGCGGCGGCCCCGAGCTGCTGGCCGACGAAGACCCGAAGTATCTGCAGTTTCTTTCGACCCGCGCCGAGGGCATCGCGCTGCCCGGAAAGCCTGCGAAGCGCTGGCAGTTCTGGAAGAAATGAAACGGGAGCGCGGCGAGGGGATCGCCCGCGCCCGTCGTTAGCCCCGGTATCACACAAACCAAGCGTCTGGAAGCGCGCTTGCCCTACGGATATCCATTGGATATATTATTAATATATTTAGATCGCGACGTTTTCCCGCCGCACATTCCACAGGAGCGACACCGTGAGCAATCCCCGCTGGCAAGGCATCTTTCCCGCCATCACCACCAAGTTCCACGCCGACGAAAGCATCGATGCCGAGGGCACTGCCCGCCACATCGACTTCCAGATCCGCAATGGCATCCACGGCCTGGTCACCTGCGGCTCGCTGGGCGAAGCCAGCACGCTGACGCTGGAAGAAAAGCTGCAGGTCGCCAAGATCGCGCTGGAGGCTGCCGCCGGCCGCATCCCGGTGCTGGCCAACGTGTCGGAGACCAGCACGCGCGAGGCGCTGCGCTACGTGGACGGCGCCAACAAGCTGGGCGTGGCCGGCTTCATGGTGATGCCCTCGGTGATCTATGTGGCCGATGCGCGCGAAGCCATGCTCAACGTGCGCACCATCGCCAATGCCGCGCAAAAACCCATCATGGTCTACAACAACCCGGTGGCCTACCGTGTCGACCTCAAGCCCGAGCACATGGTCGAGCTGGCCGACTGCGAATGGATCGCGGCAATCAAGGAGAGCACCGACAACATCCGCCGCATCACCGACCTGCGCAACACCGTGGGCGACCGCTACCAGCTCTTCCTGGGCGTGGACGACCTGGCCTACGAAGGCCTGGCGCTGGGCTGCGATGGTCTGTTGGCCGGTGTCGGTTGTGCCTTCCCGCGCGAGACCGTGGCGCTGTACGACCTGATGAAGGCCGGCGAGTTTGCACAAGCGCTCAAGCTGTACCAGTGGATGACGCCGATGCTGCACCTGGACGTGTCGACCAAGCTGGTGCAGAACCTCAAGCTCATCGACCTGCTGGTGGGCGTGGGCTCCGAGCACATGCGCCGCCCGCGCCTGCCGCTGATCGGCGAGGAACGCGCCTTCATCGAAGCGGTGGTCAAGAAGGCGCTGGCTACGCGTCCTGCCCAGTACCAGTCGGTCATGTAATCGCTTACAACAAAAGCCCTTTTCATCGTCCCTAACCTAGGAAGAAGCATGAAGACAAAAGCACACATGGTTCCGTTTCTAAGCCTCGTGGCCCTCGCCGTTGCAGGCCAGGCGTACGCGCAGGAGCAGGTGGTCAAGATCGGTCACAGCGGCCCGCTGTCGGGCCCCAATGCCTTCGCGGGCAAGGACAATGAAAACGGCGTGCGCCTGGCCGTCGAAGAACTCAACGCCAAGAAGATCAGCGTCGGCGGCAAGACGCTGAAGTTCGAGCTGGTCTCCGAAGACGACCAGTGCGATGCCAAGACCGGCGTGAGCGTGGCGCAGAAATTCGTGGACGACGGCGTGAAGTACGTCATGGGCCCGTACTGCTCGGGCGTGGCCATTCCGGCCTCGCGCCTGTACAGCGAGGGCGGCGTGCTGCTGTCGACCGTGGGCACCAACCCCAAGGTCACGCAGGGCGGCTACAAGAACCTGTACCGCATCATCGCCAGCGACAACCAGATCGGTGGCGCCATGGCGGTCTATGCGGCCAAGGTGCTCAAGGTCAAGAAGGTCGGCGTGATCGACGACCGCACCGCCTTCGGCCAGGGCCTGGCGGAAGAGTTCACCAAGGAAGCGAAGACGCAGGGCCTGACGATCGTCGGGCAGGAATTCACCACCGACAAGGCGGTCGACTTCACCGCCATCCTGACCAACATGAAGGCCAAGGCGCCCGAGGCCATCTTCTTCGGCGGCTACGCGCCGCAGGCCGCACCGATGGCGCGCCAGATGAAGCAGCTCGCGGTACCCGGCAAGCTGCTGGGCGGCGACACCGTCTGCAGCCCCGCCACCGGCAAGCTCGGCGGCGATGCGGTCAACGACCTGGTGTTCTGCGCACAGGGCGGCTCCATCCTCGAGAAGGCGCAAAGCGGCCCGGCCTTCAAGGCCAAGTTCAAGCAGCGCTTCAACGTCGATGCCGACGCCTACGCCGCTTCGTACTACGACCAGGTCATGTTCATCGGCCAGTCGATGCAGAAGGCCAACTCCATCGACCCCGACAAGGTGGGCGCCGAGCTCTACAAGACCACCTACAAGGGCGTGGCCGCCACCTACGCCTACGACGACAAGGGCAACATGAAGCAGGCACCGATCACGGTGTTCACCTTCAAGAACGCAGCCCCGGTTCCCCTGGCCAGCTACTGAGTCCGAAGACATGCACCGCATCCAGATCATCGACTCGCACACGGGCGGCGAGCCCACGCGCCTGGTCATCGGCGGCTTTCCCGATCTGGGTGGCGGCAGCATGGCCGAGCGCCGCGCGCTGCTGGCCGACCAGCACGACAAATGGCGCGCGGCCACCGTGCTGGAGCCGCGCGGCAGCGACGTGGTGGTGGGTGCGCTGCTGTGCGAGCCCGTATCCAAAGACGCGGCGGCCGGCGTCATCTTCTTCAACAACGCCGGGTATCTGGGCATGTGCGGCCACGGCACCATCGGGCTGGTCGCGAGCCTCGCGCACATGGGGCGCATCGGCGTGGGCGAGCACCGCATCGAAACGCCCGTGGGCATGGTCACGACCACGCTGCATGCCGATGGCTCGGTGAGCGTGCGCAACGTGCCGGCCTATCGGCACCTGCACCAGGTGGCGGTCGAACTGCCCGGCCACGGCACCGTGCGCGGCGACGTGGCCTGGGGCGGCAACTGGTTCTTCCTGGTGAGCGAACACGGCCAGCGCGTGGCGAGCGACAACCTCGCCGCGCTGACCGACTACACCGCGGCGCTGCGCAAGGCATTGGCCGCGCAGGGCATCACCGGCGCGGACGGCGCGGAGGTGGACCACATCGAACTCTTCGCCAACGATGGCGATGAAGGCGCGGACAGCCGCAACTTCGTGCTGTGCCCCGGCAACGCCTACGACCGCTCACCCTGCGGCACCGGCACCAGCGCCAAGATTGCCTGCCTCGCGGCCGACGGCAAGCTCGCGCCGGGGGCCGTGTGGACGCAGGCCAGCGTGATCGGCAGCCGTTTCGAGGCCAGCTACGCGATGGACGGCGACAAGGTCATTCCCACGCTGCGCGGCCGCGCACACATCAGCGCCGAAGCCACGCTGCTGATCGACGACGAAGATCCTTTCGGCTGGGGCATTCGGCTCTAGTGCCGGGCGGCATGGACGCGGATGTCATCGTCATCGGCGCCGGCATCGTCGGTGCCGCGTGCGCCCACGCGCTGGCACAAGCCGGCCGCCGGGTGCTGGTGCTTGATGCCCGCATCGGCGGTGCGACGGGCGCCGGCATGGGCCATCTCGTGGTGATGGACGACAACCCGGCTGAACTCGCACTGAGCCGCGATTCGATTGCGCGCTGGCGCGCCCTTGCGCCGCGCATGCGCGAGGACTGCGCGTACAGCCCCTGCGGCACGCTCTGGATCGCCGCGAACGACGAAGAAATGGCCGAGGCTGAACGCAAGCAGCAACGGCTGCGCGCGCACGGCATCGACAGCCGCCTGCGCGACGCGGTCGCGCTCGCGCAAGCTGAACCTGCATTGCGCCGTGGCCTGTCAGGCGCGCTCGAAGTGCCGGGCGACGGCATCCTCTATGCACCGAACGCGGCACGCTGGCTGCTCGATGAAGGCGGCGATGCAGTCCGTGTCGAGCAGGCGAAGGTCGAGGCCATCGAAGACGACGGCACGCTGCGGCTTGACGACGGCAGCCGCCGCACCGCGCTGCAGATCGTGCTGGCCAACGGCATCCAGGCGACGACGCTGTGCCCCGAGCTGCCGATACGCCCGAAGAAGGGGCACCTGCTGATCACCGACCGCTATCCGGGCACCGTGCATCACCAACTGGTCGAGCTGGGCTATGTGACCAGCGCGCACCACAGCGATGGCGACTCGGTCGCGTTCAATGTGCAGCCGCGCCCCACGGGGCAGTTGCTGGTCGGCTCGTCGCGCCAGTTCGACACGACCGACCCCACAGTCGAGGCGCCGATGCTCGCGCGCATGCTCCAGCGCACGCTCGATTACCTGCCGGGGCTCGCCCATCTGAGTGCCGTGCGTTCGTGGACCGGCATGCGCGCCGCCACACCCGATGGCCTGCCGCTGCTGGGCAAGCATCCGTGGCGCGACAGGCTCTGGCTGGCGGTCGGGCACGAAGGCCTGGGCGTGACCACGGCGCCGGGCAGCGCGCACCTGCTCGCGGCGCTGATGACCGGCACTGTTCCCGAATTCGACGCAGCGCCCTACGCGCCGCGCGGCTTGCTGGAGACGGCATGAGCGATCACACCTTGCTGCACATCGATGGCAACCTCGTTCGCGTGAAGACCGGAAGTTCGGTCGCGGCTGCACTGCGCATTGCAGGCGGCATGGGCGTGGCGCGCACCTCCGTCAGCGGCCAGCCGCGCGCGCCCTTCTGCGGCATGGGCGTGTGCCAGGAATGCCGCGTGCTGGTCGACGGCCGGCGCAGGCTCGCCTGCCAGACCGTCTGCGGCGAAGGCATGCGCGTGGAGACGGCGGAATGAGCGTCGCGGCACTGGAACACTGCGACCTGCTGATCGTCGGCGCGGGCCCGGCCGGCATGGCTGCAGCGGTCGCGGCAGCGCCCAGTGGCGCATCGATCGTCGTCATCGATGACAACCCCGCACCTGGCGGCCAGATCTGGCGCGACGGCCCCGGTGCGACGCTGCCCACGGCGGCGCGCAAATTGCGCGAGGCGCTTGCACGGCACGCCAACATTCGTGTGTGCAGTGGCACCCGCATCGTCGCCGTGTCGGCGCACCACGAACTGCTGCTCGAAGATGCCGAGCGCGCCACGCGCATGCATTGGAAGAAGCTCATCCTGTGCACCGGCGCGCGCGAGTTGCTGCTGCCCTTTCCCGGTTGGACGCTGCCCGGCGTGACGGGCGCGGGCGGCCTGCAGGCGCTCATCAAGGCGGGTATGCCGGTCGAGGGCGAACGCATCGTCATCGCGGGCAGCGGACCCTTGCTGCTGGCCGCCGCAGCCACGGCGCGCGCGGCGGGGGCGAAGGTGCTGTGCATTGCCGAGCAGGCGTCGTTCGCATCGGTCGTGGGTTTTGGCGCGAGCCTGCTGCGCTGGCCGGGCAAGGCCGTGCAGGCGGTGACGCTGGCCGATCCGCAGTACCGCACCTCATCGCGCATCGTCTCGGTACAAGGCGCAACGCAAGTCGAATCGGTGCGCCTTCGGCAGGGCGACCGCGAGATTGAAATGGCCTGCGCTCGCGTGGCCTGCGGCTTCGGCCTCACACCCAACACGCAGTTGGGCCAGATGCTCGGCTGCGCGCTCACGCCTGCGGGCTTCGGCGTTCAGGCCATCACGGTCGATACGCGGCAAGCCACCAGCGTCCCTGACATCTACGCAGCCGGTGAATGCACCGGCTTCGGAGGCAGCGAACGCGCGCTGGCGCAGGGCACCATCGCCGGCTACGCCGCCGTGGGCAACGAGCGCGCCGCCAAAGCGCACGAGGCCGAACGCGCCCGATGGAACGCCTTCGCCGCGCGGCTGCATCGCAGCTTCGCGCTGGCCCCCGACATCCGGCAGATGCCGCAGCCCGACACGCTCGTGTGCCGCTGCGAAGACGTGCCGCTGTCGGCACTCTCGAATTGCAGCGGCTGGACCGATGCCAAGCTGCACCGCCGCTGCGGCATGGGCGCCTGCCAGGGCCGTGTGTGTGGCGACGCCGCGCAGTTCCTCTTCGGATGGACGCCGCCCGCGCCGCGGCCGCCGCTGTCGCCGGTCCGCATCGCCACGCTGGCCGGCCTGGCAGGCAATGAGGAGGCCCGACAATGACGCCGCAGCAGCGGCATCCGCCGCAGAAGAAACCCATGGCCCCCCCGAAGAAGACCGACACCCGCCCACCGCCCAAGCGCCGCGCCGCCGACCTTGCGTACGACGCCATCGAGACGCTGCTGTCGACCATGCAGCTCGAACCCGGCAGCCAGATCGCCGAGGCCGACCTCGCCGAGCGCACGGGCCTGGGCCGCACGCCGGTGCGCGAGGCGTTGATGCGCATGGTGTCGATCGGCCTCATCGTGCAGCAGCCGCGCCGTGGGTTGCTGGTGTCGACCATCGACCTGGCCGACCACCTCGACGTGATCCAGACCCGGCGCGTGCTCGAACTGCTGATTGCCGCCTGTTCGGCGCGCCGCGCCACTGCACTGCAGCGCACGGCCATCGTGCGCTGCGCCGAGGCCATGGTCGAAGCGGCGGGCCGTGGCGACCTCAACGACTACATGAAGGCCGACCGCGCGCTCGACCTCGTCAACCACCAGGCCAGCCACAACGACTCGGCGGTGAAGGCGGTGGTGCCGCTCATCGTGCAGTGCCGCCGCTTCTGGTACGCCTACCAGCACGAGGGCGAGATCGTGGAGGGCGCCAACGCGCACCTCGAACTGGCGCAGGGCATCGCGACGGGCGACGAGGCGGCGGCCATCGCGGGTGCCAACCGGCTCATGGACTACCTCGAAGTCTTCGCCCGCAAGATCATCGACAAGTAGGTCCAAGGGCCTCGCCCCGACTTCGGGGAATTCCGCGTGTTCCCTCGCACCCATGCGGCGCATACTGGCCCGCATGGCCGCTGCACCCCGTGCTCAACCGGAAGATTTCTTCTCCACCGAAGAGTGGCAGGCGCTCACCACGCGCTCGTCATGGAAAGGGCTGTGGCTGGTGGTGCATTGCTGGGCCGTGATCGGCGCGGCGATGCTCATGGGCATCGTGTGGCCGTGGACCATTGCGCTGATGGTGCCGATCGTCGGCACGCGGCAACTGGGGCTGTTCATCCTCATGCACGACGCCGCGCACGCGGGCCTGCACCGCAACCGCAAGGTCAACGACTGGGTCGGGTACTGGCTGTGCTCGTCGACGCTGCGCGACTACCGGCCGTACCACCTGCAGCACCACCGCTTCGTGCAGCAGACCGAAGACCCGGACCTCGTGCTGTCGGCGCCCTTCCCGATCGCGCGTGAATCGATGTGGCGCAAGGTCGTGCGCGACCTGAGCGGCCAGACTTTCTACAAGCAGCGCTTCGGCCACATCGCCGAGGGCATTCGCAAGCGTGCGCAGGGCGAGTCCGCGCTGAAAGCGTTCGGCAGGGAAATCGCGAAAGACCGGCGCTTTCTCATCGCCAATGGCCTCGGCTTTCTGGCGTTCGCGCTGGCCGGCTACGGGTGGGCCTGGCTGCTGATGTGGCTGCTGCCGATGGCGACATGGCTGCCGCTCGTGAGCCGCGTGCGCAACATCGCCGAGCATGCGCTGGTGGCACAGAACGAGGCCGATCCGTTGCGCCAGGCGCGCACCACGCACGCCGGCTGGCTCGAACGCATCTTCGTGGCGCCCTACTGGGTCAACTACCACTGCGAGCACCACATGTTCACCAACCTGCCCTGCTGGGCCTTGCCGAAGGCGCACCGCCTGCTGCAGCGCCAGGGCGCGACGGCGCGCATGGAAGTGCAGCCCGGCTACCTGAGCCTGCTCAAGCGCGCCACTTCGCCGCAGCCCGCTTAGCTTAGTCAGCGCGTTGCAGGCGCTGCGCGCACCAGCGGCTGGGCGCCACGCTGCGCCTGCTGGCTGAGCCAGATGCTCGCGATCACGATGAAGATGCCCACGACCTGCAGCACCGACAGGCTCTGCCCCAGCAGCGCCCAGCCAAGAATCACCGCCGTCACCGGGCTCAGGAAGGCCAGCGGCGCGATGGCCGAGGGCTCCAGCCGTGCCACGCCACGGAACCAGACGATGTAGGTCAGCGCAGCGCCGACCAGCCCGAGCCAGGCAAAGCCGATCCAGTTGTTGAGGGTGAGTGCGGGCAGCGGCGGCTCCAGCAGCAATGCCACCGGCAGCAGCAACAGGCCGCCAGCGGTCAGTTGCCATGCGGTGAAGACCAGCGCCGACACTGGCGGCTGCCAGCGCCGGCTGAGCACCGTGCCGAAGGTCATCGACACGGCGGCTGCAATCGCGGCGGCGATGCCGACAGCGTCGAGCGCGGCATTCGGCGTCAGCACCAGCAGCGCGACGCCACCAATGCCGACCACCGCCGCAGCCACCGACAGCGCACGCACCGGCGAGCCCAGGAAGACACTCGCCAGGAACACCACGAGCAGTGGCTGCACCGAGGTGATCGTCGCCGCCACACCGCCCGGCAGCCGGTAGGCCGCGAGGAACAGCATCGCCCACAGGATCGAGAAGTTCAGCGCGCCCAGGATGAAGATGCGCCCCCACCATGCCCGCTCGGGCAGCTTGCGCACGATCAGCAGGAGCAGCAGCCCCGCCGGCAGCGCGCGCAGCAGTGCCACCGTCAGCGGGTAGTTCGCCGGCAGCAGCTCGGTGGTGACGATGTAGGTGCTGCCCCAGATGGCCGGCGCGGCCGCGGTAAGGAGGACGTCGGTGGCGCGGCGGGTCATGGCTGGCTCTCTCTTTGAATGGCGGTGTGTGCCGTCAAATCTAGTCAATTGACCCTTGGTTGTGAATGACTGAATAATGAATTGATCATTTACCCTCAGTCGTGAATCAAGCGTGGACCATCTCACCGCCCTCAAGGTCTTCCGCACCACCGCGAGCACCGGCAGCTTTGCCGGCGCTGCGCGGCAGATGGGGCTGTCGGCGGCAGCCGTCAGCAAGAACATCGCGGAGCTGGAAGCGCACCTGAAAGTGCGGCTCATCAACCGCACCACGCGCAGCATGAGCCTGACCGAAGCGGGCGCCGCGTACCACGAGCGGCTGTCGCGCATCCTCGACGACCTCACCGAAGCCGATGCCGCACTAGCCCCCATGGGCAGCAGCCCCGGCGGCGTGCTGCGCGTGAGCGCGCCGCTGACCTTTGCGCTGACCTGCATCTCGCCGCACATCCCGGCCTTCATGGACCGCTACCCGAACCTGCGGCTGGAGCTGAACCTGCAAGACAGCCGCACCGACCTGATCGGCGAGGGCTACGACCTGGCGATTCGCGGCAGCGACCGGCTCGAAGACTCCAGCCTCGTCGCGCGCGAGCTGATGACCATGGCGCATGTGCTGTGCGGCGCGCCCGCGTACTTCGCTGCCGCCGGCCGACCCGTGCAGCCCGAAGACCTGAAGGCCCACAACTGCGTGCAGTTCACGCTGTCGGGCCACGCGAACAAATGGACCTTCAGCCGTGCCGGCCGCAGCGTGGCCGTGGCCATCGACGGGCGCTACAAGGTCAGCTCCAGCATCGCCGTGCGCGACGCGCTGCTGGCCGGCTTCGGGCTCAGCCTGGTGCCGCGCATCTATGTCGCGCAGGAGCTGGCCGAGGGGAGGCTCGAAGCGGTGCTCGGCGACTGGGAGGCCGACAAGACGCCGGTCTACGCGGTTTACCCCTCGCGTCACTTGGCGGCCAAGACGCGCGCCTTCGTCGATTTTCTGGTCGAGCGCTTTTCTTCTTCTTTGCGCTGACCGTTCAGCAGCCGCCCGATGGGCGTGTGCCGCACCAGCAACTGGTAGCTGGCCAGCGCCACCAGCGAGGTGGCCGCGATGTTCAGGCCCATCTTCGTCAGTGCGCCGATGGGCGCGTTGAACAGCAGGATGCCGAAGCCGACGGTGCCCAGCATGTGCACCAGGTACACCCAGTACGAGCTTTGCGAGAGGTACGCCAGCACCGCGTTCTGGCGCGGCAGGTAGCGCACGAAGCCGCCGATCAGTGCCAGGCTCCAGAGCCACGCGCAGGCGTTGTAGGCCAAGGCGATCCAGAACGCGGGGTGCGGCAGTTGGTGCGGGCCGCTGGTCTTCGACGCACCGAGCAACACCACGGTCGCCGCGAAGAACGCCAGCCCGGCCAGCGCATGGCCCTTGCAGCGCGCCGCGAACAGCGCCAGCAGGCGATCTTGTTGCGCGTACAGATACCAGCCGAACACGAAGAACAATCCGCTCTGCACCCACTCGGCAAGCGGCGGCAGGAACGAGCTGCTGGTCGCCACGATGCCCGACGGATAGAACGAGCCGACGAAAGCCAGTGGCAGCGCGAGCACCGCGAAACCCCAGCGGCGCGAAGCCAGCCCGGTGAAGCCGCGCGCGATGGTCTCGCGCAATGGCGCCGGCACGAAGCGCTGCAGCCGCACGCCGGCCCTGGCCGCCACGCTGAGCCAGAACAGTTGGTACAGGAACCACAGGTGCATTGTGTTGAAGGGCGAGCCGCCCGGCTGGCGCGCGGGCGTCAGTGCGGTGTCGATGCCCGGCACGCCGCGCGCCGTCAGGTGGATGTAGACCATCGCGAGCACGGTGGTCAGCGCGAACAGCGGCGGCCAGAACAGCGCGAAGGGCAACGCCAGCCGCAGGCCACGGTTCTTCAGCATGCCGTTCGCGCCGCGCCGCTCGACCAGCAGCGCAACGAAGAAGCCGGCCAGCACGAAGAACACCGGCATGCGAAAGCTGTGGATGAAGATCAGCAGCAGATCGGCCACCGGCGATGTTTTCGGGTCGCGCCAGGGCAGCGGCGAGTCGGCGAGGGTGAGGTGGTTGATGGCCACGTGCAGCACGATGCCGAGCCACATCATCAGGGCGCGCAGGTTGTCGAGCGCGTGGAGCCGTTGGGGTGTGTTTGCGTTGTTCATGGAGGCCGACTGTTGGGCCTCACGCAACGTCAGGGTCAAGGGGTGGCGGGGCCGGCCGCCGGACTTTTTTGTTGGCGTATGGCGATGGCCTGCAGCAGGTAGTCGCGCACCGCGGGGCCGACCACGGCGGCCGCCTGCAACACGGGCTCGGTGGCCATGGCCTTCATCAGCCGCGCGGCCAGCGCCGGGTCGTGGTCGGTGAAGGCATCGAAGAGCCGCACCCAGGCGAGCGCGATGGCTTGCACTGCATCGTCCCCGGGCGGCACGTTGCGGGCCTGAAGCGCAGCGAGTTCTTCGCCGAGGCGGCGCCATTCGTCTTCGGGCGGCTTGCCCAGGCGCGCGAAGTCTTCGGTGTCCAGGTGGCGCAGCAGCGCGGCCATGCGCAGGCCGATGGCCGCGCCGATGTAGTCGATCAGTTCGGCCGGCGGCCCATCGTCGCGCCGCGCCACCGGCTCGCGCCGGTACATCTCGCCCCAGCGCGTGACGAGGTCGTAGTTGCCGTCCATCCACTGGCCCATGAGGTTCATCCAGCGGTAGGCGAGCGGCTGCACCTCGGGCGCATCGGAGGGCACGCCACGCGCCATCAGCGCGGCCACGTCGGCGATGAGCGGCGGCCACTGGCTGGCCACGGCGCTCCAGTTGGCCATCAGCGACTTGATCTCTGCGGGGCTGAAGTAGCGGCCGTAGGCGGTCATCTGCTCCAGCGTGGCGAGCCAGTCCTTCATGTCGGGCTGGGCACCTTCGGCGAGCCGCTCTTCGAGCAAGGCGAGCCGTTCGCGCAGCGCCGAGGCCTGGGCGATCTGCTGGTCGAGCGATGCGATCTGGCGCTGGATGATCGCGGGCAGCGATCCGCTTTCAGCGCCGAGCAGCCCGCCGATTTCCGCCAGCGGCAGGCCCAGCAGCCGCAGCGCCTGGATGGCGTGCAGGCGGCCGATGTCGGCGGCGTTGTAGAGCCGGTAGCCGGCCTCCGAACGTGCCGAGGGCGCGAGCAGTCCGATGGCGTCGTAGTGATGCAGCGCGCGCACCGTGAGGCCGGTGTATCTGGCGAGTTCTCCGACTTTGAGCAGCACGAAGGGCTCCTTGGGATCAGCGTTGAAGGCGGATCATCTCGTAGCCGCGCGCATCGGGCAGCGCGTCGACCACTTCTTCCGTGTTTTCCTGCCCGGCCGCGAAGCGATAGACGAGGTAGCGCTTGCGCGTTTCGATCCGTCCGCCGGGCGGGAACACCAGCAGGCGGTCCTTGGGGCCGAGGTACAGCCAGCCGGGCGCATTGCGCTCGGCGAAGGCGAGTTGCACGAAGCGGCCCGTGCGCGGTTCATGAAGGACGATCAGTCCCTTCGGATAGCCGGCCGACATGAACTCGCCCTGCACCACCATCGCGCGCTGGCGCTTGCCTGCGCATTGCACACGCACATCGGCACCGCGCGAATCGTCGGGCTCACCATCGAACAGCGGGCGCGGTGCCGCGCGGCCCTGTGTCAGGTGATAGACGGCGGTGTCGGCGATGGGATGGTTGCGCGAGACCGTCACGACGGCATCGCGCCCGCTGCCCAGTGCGCACGACATCGGCATGTGGCCGGCCAGCGCGGGAAGCGGAAGGAGCGAGGACAAAAGCAATGCCGCGGCAACGCGTTGCATGGCCGTGTCCGTGGCTCGGTCAGTCTTCGGTGGGGGCCGGCTCGGGGCCTTCCCAGCCCAGCAGCTCGGCCAGCCGCTGCACGATCCATCCGGCTTCGGCGGCCGACACGCCTGCTTCGGGCGTGGCCAGCCCGGCGTGAATGCGGCGCAGGATTTCGCTTTCGACCGGCACCTCGGTGTGGTGCTGGATCTGCGCATGGCCCACGAGGTGGTTGGCGAGGTCCTCGCAGATCTCGTAGCGCTCGCGCACCACGCCGATCGGTTCGCGCAGGCGCTGGCGCGCATCGCTGTAGACCACGAAGAACGAGGGCGGGATGAAGATCTGGTTGTCGTCGGACATCGCGGTCTTATGGCTGGCCCAATGACAAAACGCGCCCGAGGGCGCGTTCGTCGTGGCTCCGGAGAGCCATCGGGGGCTGGATCAGCCGCCCTTCTTGGCGCGCTTGCCAGGGTTCTTCTTGCTGCGCGTTGCGGTGCCGCGTTCCAGGCTGACCTTCTGGCCGCCGCCGGTCTTCGGCAGCGTGTAGCCGGGCAGCGGCGTCGGCTTCGGGGTGGCAACGCGTTCGGCTTCGGTACGGAATGTCTTGGGCATGAAAAGCTCGGGTAAAAGTAATGTTCGAACTCGCAATTAGGCCACATCGAGGATTTCATATGCCAATAACCGAAACAGGGGGTGTCGCCGAGCGCCCGCGCTTCGTTTCGGGGTCGCTGCTGCGCCATGTTTGCATCATGGCTGGCACCGGTGCCATCGGGCTGATCGCGGTGTTCGCGGTCGACCTGATCAACCTCTTCTACATCTCGCTGCTCGGGGAGAAAGCGACGGCTGCGGCGGTCGGCTTCGCGGGCGTGGTGGGCTTCTTTCATGCATCGCTGTGCATCGGGTTGACCATCGGCATCGCGGCGGTGGTGTCGCGCACGGTGGGCGCTGGCCGCACCAGTGATGCGCGCCGTATCGCCACTGCGAGCCTGGTGCTGATGGCGGCGCTGTCGGTGGTGGTGGGCAGCGGCACGGCCTTCTTCCTGCACTCTGCGTTGCATGCCCTCGGCGCCGAGGGCGAGACGGCCCGGCTCGCGCAGCGCTACCTGGCGGTGACGGTGCACACGCTGCCCCTGCTGGGCATCGGCATGGCGTGTTCGGCGCTGCTGCGTTCGGTCGGCGATGCGCGCCGCTCGATGGTGGTCACGCTGGCGGCGGCCTTCGTGACGGCGGTGCTCGACCCGATATTGATCTTCGGTTTCGGCCTGGGGCTCGACGGCGCGGCCATCAGCGCGGTGGTCTCGCGCGCGGTGCTGGCGGCCATCGGGCTGCATGGCGTGCTGGTGAAGCACCACATGCTCGGGCGCTTCGATGCGTCACGGCTGGCTGGCGATGCGCGCGCGTTGGCGGGCGTGGCGGGGCCGGCGGTGCTGACGAACCTTGCCACGCCGGTGGGCGCGGCCTTCGTCACGCATGCCATTGCGCAGTTCGGCCCTTCGGCGGTGGCGGGCGCGGCCACCATCGACCGGCTGACGCCGGTGGCTTTCGGGCTGGTCTATGCGCTCAGCGGCGCGGTCGGGCCGATCCTGGCGCAGAACCTGGGCGCGGGCCAGTACCGCCGCGTGCAGGAAGGGCTGCGCGACAGCCTGCTGTTCATGGTGGCGTCGGTGGCCGTCGCGTGGCTGGTGCTGGCCTTGGGCCAGGGCGTGCTGATCCGCGCGTTCTCGGCCGAAGGGCAGGCGGCGGAGTTGATCGCTCTGTTCTGCACCTGGCTGGCGCCCAGCTTCTTCTTCGCGGGCGGGCTGTTCGTGGCGAACGCCTCGTTCAACAACCTCGGGCATCCGCTGCTGTCGACCGCGTTCAATTGGGGGCGCGCGACGATGGGGACGATTCCGTTCGCCTGGTGGGGCTCGCACCACGGTGCGCCAGGCGTGCTGATCGGGCAGGCTGTGGGCTCGTCGCTGTTCGGGTTGTTCGCCGTGGTGGTGGCGTTCCGGCTGGCCGCGAAGCTGGCGCGGCAGCAGGCGCCAGACGTGGCGCCTGCGCCGGTGCTCGATGCACCGGTGGCGCCGACCTCGGCGCATGGCGAGGCCGCGGCGCTTGCCACGCCACAGCCCCCGGCCGTTACTGGTCCAGGTCCTGCAGCGTCAGCAGCCGCACCCTGACCGACTTGCCCTTCACGCGCCCGCTCGAGAGCTTGCGCACGGCTTCTTCGGCGATGGTGCGATCGACCGCCACGTAGGTCGAGAACTCGTTGACGTTGATCTTGCCGACCTGGTCCTTGGCATAGCCGCAGTCGCCGGTCAGCGCGCCCAGCACGTCGCCGGCGCGGATCTTTTCCTTGCGCCCGCCCACGATCTGCAGCGTGGCCATGGGCGGCTTCATCGGCTCGCCCTTGCCGGGCGTCAGCTCGGCCAGTTCGTGCCATTCGGATTCGCGGCCCTGCAGCTGCTCGATCTTTCCGACGCTGCCCATCTCGTTCATGCTGGCCAGGTTCAGTGCCAGGCCTTCGGCGTCGCCCGACTGGCCCACGCGGCCGGTGCGGCCGACGCGGTGGATGTGGATTTCGGAGTCGGGTGTCACGTCGACGTTGATCACCGCTTCGAGCTGCGAGATGTCCAGGCCGCGTGCCGCCACGTCGGTGGCCACCAGCACCGAGCAACTGCGGTTGGAAAACTGCACCAGCACCTGGTCGCGCTCGCGCTGCTCCAGCTCGCCGAACAGCGCCAGCGCGCTGAAGCCCTGGGCCTGCAGCACCTCGACGAGGTCGCGGCACTGCTGCTTGGTGTTGCAGAAGGCCAGCGTGCTCACGGGGCGGAAATGGTCCAGCAGCAGGCTCACGGTGTGCAGCCGGTCGCTGTCCTTCACCTGGTACCAGCGCTGGCGGATCTTGCTGCCTTCATGCTGCGCCTGCACCGTGATCTGCTGCGGGCTCTTCATGAACTGCTGCGCGAGCTTGGCGATGCCTTCGGGGTACGTGGCCGAGAACAGCAGCGTCTGGCGTTCCTTGGGGCACTGGCGCGCCACCTTCACGATGTCCTCGAAGAAGCCCATGTCCAGCATGCGATCGGCTTCGTCCAGCACCAGCGTGTTGAGCGCCGAGAGGTCGAGGTTGCCGCGGTCCAGGTGATCCATGATGCGGCCGGGCGTGCCGACCACGATGTGCGCGCCGTGCTCCAGGCTGGCGATCTGCCCGCGCAGCGCGACGCCGCCGCAGAGCGTGACCACCTTGATGTTTTCTTCCGCACGCGCCAGTCGGCGGATTTCGGTCGTGACCTGGTCGGCCAGCTCGCGCGTGGGGCACAGCACCATCGCCTGGATGGCGAAGCGGCGTGCATTGAGGTTGGCGAGCAGCGCCAGGGCAAAGGCGGCGGTCTTGCCGCTGCCGGTCTTGGCCTGCGCGATCAGGTCCTTGCCGAGCAGTGCCGGCGGCAGTGCGGCCGCCTGGATCGGCGTCATCTGCGTGTAGCCGAGCTGCGTGAGGTTGGCCAGCATCTGGGGCGAGAGCGCCAGCGCGGCAAAGCCGTTGTCGGCTGGGGCCTGGGCTTGCGGGCCGCCGGCTGTGGGATTGGGTGTGGTCATCGTTCAGCAGCCGGGAGGCCGAATGGGCCGGGGATGCGCAACAAAAACAAAAGCCTTGCCAGCGCCTTTTGCGAGGCGCCGCAAGGCTTTTCGTCAGTCGCGGATCAGCGGCGGGGTGAGTTGTTGCCGCCGGAGCTTGGCGGCGGGCCGCGGCGCTCCAGGTGACGGAAGGTGATACGGCCCTTGGTCAGGTCGTAAGGCGAGAGTTCGAGCGACACCTTGTCACCCGCCAGGATGCGGATGTGGTGCTTGCGCATCTTGCCGCCGCTGTAGGCGATCAGCTGATGGCCGTTGTCGAGCGTGACGCGGTAGCGCGAGTCGGGCAGGACTTCGGTCACTGCGCCGTTCATTTCGATCAGTTCTTCCTTGGGCATGGGTGATTACCTCTGAATCGTTCGATGTGTGTTGGAGATGAAATCGGGCGTGATTGTTTCAGCCCGCGCACGCAAGTGCGAGCGGAGCGTTGTGGCTGCGCGGGTTGCGTTCGCGCACCCAGCAAAGACCTTGGTCGAGGGCGTAGCGCACCGCGGTGGCATGGCTGGCAAAGCGCGGCGTGAAACGCATCACGCGGTCGTGCATGCCGCTGCCGTGGCCGGAGCGGATCGAGACGGAGGCGGCGAAATGGCCGTCGTCCTGATGTCGAATGAGCGGGGAAACAAGGTACTTGCCCACCGCGATACTGTGTTGAATGATGTCCATGGAGCCTTGGCGCAGCGCGTGAATGTAGAACAACGCGAAGAGCCTGAAAAATAATTGAAAACGGGCGTGGGCCGGCCGGAACGGCGCGGCGGACGCGCTATTCGCTTCAACAAGAACGAAGGCAGTGGTGGCAATCATGGGCGCCCGGTCTGGCGCTCCAACACACTGTGAAGCCGGCTGAAAGTGAGGGGGCCTGAAAAATCCAAGGGACAGTGCAGGTCAGCCGGCAATATGACGAAGTGCTTCGTCGTGGTATCGAAACGAACCCGCCATTATAGCTTGCGGGGCATGACAGTTGCTTGCTTTAAAAACAACGATTGAATGAATCAGGCCTCTCGCGGCCGTCATTCGTACGTTGTTTGCTATCGAAAATATAGTGAATTGCGGCGCAATCAGGCGGCGGCCGGGGCAGCCGGGAGCGAATTCGCAGCCCGCGCCCTGTGTGCAGCGTGCAACAACAGCATCAATCCCGCCAGTTGGCTGGCCCCGCCCACCCAGCCCACTGCGCTGACGCCGAACAGGTCGATGGCCGCCCCGCCGAGTGCCGAGCCCGCCGCAATGCCGAGGTAGATCGCCGAAGCGTGCAGCGACAGCGTCATCGGCGCGCGCTCCGGTGCCAGGCGAATCAACCGCACCGCCTGCGCCGGGCCGAAGCCCCAGCCGGCAAAGCCCCACAGCGCCGACAGGCCCACGATCAGCGGCAGTGCCAGCCCGTGCGGCAGCATCTGCGCCGAGAACGACAGCCCGCCCAGGATCACGACCAGCATCAGCGCGAAGCCCTGCGCCATGCGGTCCGCGCCGAAGCGGTCGGTGGCCCAGCCGCCGGCCGCGGTGCCGAAGGCGGCCGCCACGCCGATGGCGGCGAACACCGCGCTCACGCCCTGCGCCCCGAAGCCCAGCGTGCCCGACAGGAACAGCGAGAGGTACGTGTAGAAGCTGAAGCCGCCCGTGGCCCAGAGCATGCTGACCAGCAATCCCGGCAGCACGCCCGGCGCGCGCGCCACGGCAAAGGCCGGCGTGCGTTCGGTCGCCACTGCTGCTGCCAGTGCCAGCTTGCGCGGCAGCCCGAGTACCAGGCCCCAGGTCGCCAGCGCCGCCACTCCAGCGATCAGCAGATAAGCCATGCGCCAGCCGCCCCAACCTGCGATCCATGCGCCCAGCGGCACGCCGAGCGCCACCGCCAGCGTGCCGCCGCCGGTCACGATGGCCAGCGCCCTTCCGCGCAGTGCCGGCGAAACCATCGCCGCCGCCACCGCGCTCGCCGTCGGCAGGAACACGCCCGCCACCAGGCCGAGCGCCACCCGCGCCAGCGCCAGTTGCGCGAAGCCATGCGCCATCGCCGCTGCCAGCGTCAGGCCCGAAAAGGCCGCAAGGCTGGTGATCAGCAACGGCCGCCGGCCGAAGCGCGCGAACAGCGCGGCCATCAACGGCGAGCCGATGGCGTAGCTCAGCGCGAACAGCAGCACCAGTTGGCCGGCCCGCGTGGCGCTGACCTGCAGGTCGGCTGCCAGCACCGGCAGCAGGCCCGCGACCATGAAGCTTTCGGTGCCGATGGCGAAGGCGCCCAGCGCGAGCCACGCCAGGCCGAGTGGCAGGCGCTCGGCTTGCGGCTGCGGGGTTGTTGCGAATTCGGTGGTGTTCATGAAGGACTCCGTGGAATGGATGTTCCGAGGCCTTCAGAATAGGTTTGCAAGTGGCTCTTCAAAAGAACCACAATTGCCGAACATCATGGAGCCACTTTTCGAACTCGCGATCCGCCTGCCCGACAGCGGCTCGCGCGACCTGCTGCGCGAGGTGCACCGCCAGTTGCGCAGCGCCATCCTCGACGGCCGGCTGCAGCCCGGCGCGCGCCTGCCGGCCACGCGCGCGCTGGCGCTGCGCCTGGGCGTCTCGCGCAACACCATGCTCGCGGCCTACGACCTGCTGCTGAGCGAGGGCTACCTGCTGGCGCGCCCCGGCGCCGGCACCTATGTGGCCGACACCCTGCCCCAGTCGCGGCGCGGCCGCGCTGCCAGGGGCACGGCCGCAAAGCGCGATCCGCGCCTCGTGCCGCTGAATGTGCCGGGCGCCGACCTCGCACCCACCTTGCAACCGAGGCCTTCGCGCGACGACTTCCGTGTCGGCCTGCCCGACGTCGCAGCCTTTCCTTTCGACATCTGGCGCCGCCTGTCCGACCGCGCGCTGCGCCGCGTCGCGCGCGAGCCGGCCGACTACGCCGACCCGCAGGGCCAGGCCTCGCTGCGCGAGGCCATCGCGAAGCACGTGTCGTTCACGCGCGCGGTCGGCTGCACCGCCGACGACATCGTCGTCACCGCCGGCGCGCAGCAGGCCTTCGGGCTGCTGGCGCGCATCCTCATCGTGCCGGGGCGCACGGTGGTCGCGGTCGAGGAACTGTTCTACCCGTCGCTGCGCGAAGCCATGATGGCCGCCGGCGCGAAGGTGGTCACCGTGCCGACCGACACCGAGGGCCTGTGCGTGGAGCGCCTGCCGCCCGAGGCGCGCGTGATCTGCGTGACACCTTCGCACCAGTTTCCCACCGGCGTGGCGATGTCGCCGCAGCGGCGCGCCGCGCTGCTGGCCTTCGCGCGGGCCCGCAACGCCGTGGTGATCGAGGACGACTACGACAGCGAATTCCGCTTCGCCGGCCGCCCGCTCGACGCGCTGCAGACGCTCGACCGCGCCGAGTCGGTCTTCTACATCGGCACCTTCTCCAAGAGCCTGTTCCCCGCGCTGCGGCTGGGCTTCGTGGTCGCGCCGCCCTGGGCGCGCGCGGCGCTGGTGCGGGCGCGCGAGCTGGCCGACTGGCACGGCCCGGTGCTCGGGCAGGAGGCGCTTGCGGCCTTCATCGCCGAAGGGCACCTGGCGCGCCACATCCGCAAGATGCGCAAGCTGTACGGCGCGCGGCGCAGTGCGCTGCTGGCGGCACTGGTGCGGCATGGCGCGGGGCGGCTGGAACCGATCCCGTCCGATGCGGGGCTGCACCTGTCGGCCTGGCTGCGCGGAGACACGCGTGCCGACACCGTGGTCGAGCGCGCCGCTGCGGCCGGCATCACGCTGCCGCCGCTCTCGCGCTTCGCGCTGGACCCGCTGGCGCCCGATGCACCCAACGGCCTGGCCTTCGGCTACGGGCTGATCGGCGAATCGCAGATCGACGGCGCGATCCGCCGGCTCGTGCAACTGCTCTGAGCGCCGTTCTTGCGCGCACGCATTGGCGCTGTGCTCCTACAAGGCCGCCCGCGGGCGCGCCGGATCGTGAGTCGTTGCAAGCCCTCCACGCTGAAGGCAGAAGGAAGACCCACGATGAACACCGCCACCCTTTCCACTGCACCCGTTCGCTTCGACCCGTCCGTCGAGACCGTGACCGACGACGAAGCCAAGACCCAGGCCGAGCTGGTCGCCACGCTGCTCGGCATGTCCAGAACCATGGCCGACCACACCGGCCATGCGGCGCGCAGCGTGCATGCCAAGAGCCACGGCCTGCTGCACGGCGAGCTGCACGTGCTCGACGGCCTGCCCGAGCCGCTCGCACAGGGGCTCTTTGCCGCACCGCGCAGCTACCCGGTCGTGATGCGCCTTTCAACGCCACCGGCCGAGATGCTGGACGACCGCGTCTCGCTGCCGCGCGGCATGGCGCTCAAGGTGCAGGGCGTCGAGGGTGAGCGGGTCGAAGGCGCGGAGGGCGGCCACACGCAGGACTTCCTGTTCGTCGACGGACCCGTGTTCCCCGCACCCGACGCCAAGGGTTTTCTCAAGAGCCTCAAGCTGGTCGCAGGCACCACCGACAAGGCGCCGAATGCCAAGCGCGTGCTGTCGAGCGTCTTGCAGGGCGTGGAGAAAGTCGTCGAGGCCGTCGGCGGCCAGAGCGGCACGCTGATCGCGATGGGTGGCCACCCCGAGACCCATCCGCTCGGCGCCACCTTCTTCTCGCAGGTGCCGATGCGTTACGGCGCCTACATCGCCAAGCTGCAGTTGGCGCCGGTGTCGCCCAATCTGCTGGCGCTCGAAGGCAAGCCCATCGACCTGCATGACAAGCCCGACGGCACGCGCGAGGCGGTGGTCGACCTGGTGCGGCAGCAGCCCGCCGAATGGGAGCTGCGCGTGCAACTGTGTACCGACCTGGAGCGCATGCCCGTCGAAGACGCCTCGGTCGAATGGCCGCAAGAGCTGAGTCCCTTCGTGGCCGTGGCGCGCATCCGCATCGGCCCGCAGGCCGGCTGGAGCGACGACCTGGCGCGCGAGATCGACGACGGCATGGCCTTCAACCCCTGGCATGCGCTGGCCGCGCACAGGCCGCTGGGCAATGTGATGCGGGCGCGCAAGGCGGCGTACGCGGCCTCGTCGAACTACCGCAGCGAACGCAACGGCTGCCCGCTGCACCGCTGAAGTTTCAGCCCAGGCCGAGCATCTTCCGGTTGGCCGTCACGTCGACGCCGCCGGCTGCGAAGTCGTCGAAGGCCCGATCGGCCACGCGGATGATGTGATCGGCAATGAAGTTCGCGCCTTCGCGCGCGCCGTCTTCCGGGTGCTTGATGCAGCACTCCCACTCCAGCACCGCCCAGCCCGGAAAGTCGTACTGCGCCATCTTCGAGAAGATGGCCTTGAAGTTGACCTGCCCGTCGCCCAGCGAGCGGAAGCGCCCGGCCCGGTTGATCCAGTTCTGGAAGCCGCCGTACACGCCCTGCTTGCCGCTCGGGTTGAACTCCGCGTCCTTCACGTGAAAGATCTTGATGCGCTCGTGGTAGTGGTCGATGTAGGCCAGGTAGTCGAGCTGCTGCAGCAGGAAGTGGCTCGGGTCGTACAGCAGGCAGGCGCGCGGATGGTTGTTCACGCGCTCCAAAAACATCTCGTAGCTCACGCCGTCGTGCAGGTCTTCGCCGGGGTGGATCTCGTAGCCCACGTCCACGCCCACCGCGTCGAAGGCATCGAGGATCGGGCGCCAGCGGCGCGCGAGTTCGTCGAAGGCTTCCTCGATGAGTCCCGGCGGGCGCGGCGGCCACGAGTACAGGTAGGGCCAGGCCAGCGCGCCCGAGAAGGTGGCGTGCGCCGTGAGCCCCAGGTTGGCTGACGCCTTGGCCGCGAAGTGCAGTTGCTGCACCGCCCATTGCTGGCGCCTGACCGGGTCGCCGCGCACCTCGGGCGCCGCGAAGCCGTCGAAGCCCGCGTCGTAGGCCGGGTGCACCGCGACCAACTGGCCCTGCAGGTGCGTCGAGAGTTCGGTGATCTCCAGCCCGTGCTTCGCGAGCGTGCCTTTCACTTCGTCGCAGTAGGTCTTGCTCTCGGCGGCCTTCTTCAAATCGAACAGGCGCGCGTCCCAGCTCGGGATCTGCACGCCCTTGTAGCCCAGCCCGGCCGCCCAGCCGGCAATGCCGTCGAGCGTGTTGAAGGGGGCGGTGTCTCCCGCGAACTGGGCCAGAAAAATGGCGGGGCCCTTGATGGTTTTCATTGGCTTGTCTTCCTTATTCGGTGGGGCGGCGTTGAAAGCATACTTGGCGTGTCGTCCGACCCCGTGCGAGAGGCCAAAGAGCCACAATGGATTTTCCTTTTCGCACACCTCGCTCAGTTCGCACTGACAGTCCCGCGATGACACAACCTGTTTCCGCCCGGCTCAAGATCGGCCTGTCCGCCTGCTTCTCGCATGCCGACCCGGCCCGCTCGCTCTTCACCAACAAGACGCTGCAGTACGTCGAGCAATCGATCGCGCACTGGCTCATGTCGGCCGGCGCCATGGTCGTGATGGTGCCCTGCCCCACCGGCGAAACCGCGCGCGGCGACACCAAGCTGTCGCATTACGCCGAGTGGCTCGACGGCGTCGTGATGCACGGCGGCGCCGACGTCTGGCCAGGCAGCTATGGCGAAGTGCCGCTGAAGGACGCCTGGATCGGCGACCGCGTGCGCGACTTGTACGACCTGGCGCTGGTCGAAGCCTTCGAGGAAGCCGGCAAGCCGATCTTCGGCGTGTGCCGCGGCCTGCAGCTCATCAACGTGGCCTTCGGCGGCACGCTCTACCAGGACATCGAGGCGCAGCATGACGGCGGCCTGCGGCACCGCGACCCGGTGACCTACGACCAGAACTTCCACGAGATCGAGATCGTGCAGGGCACGCGGCTGTCGAAGCTGTTCCCCGAAGTGAAGAGCGCGCGCGTCAACAGCATCCACCACCAGGGCGTGAAGGACATCGCACCGGGCTTCGACATCGAGGCCTGGAGCCTGCCGGACCGCGTGCCCGAGGCCATCCGCCGCCGTCCGGAAAAGGGTCGCAGCTACATCGCCGCGACTCAGTGGCACCCCGAGTTCCACAAGTACGGCAGCACCGAGACGGTCGACGATTCGCCGATCCTGCACGACTTCCTCTGGGCCTGTGCCACTGCCCGCGTGGCGCCGCGCACCTCCATGCGCGAGATGCCGGGGCGCATCCGCAACCGCGCGGCCCGACTGCTGCGACAGGCATTGCTGCGGCGCTGAACCGCGCGGGCGGCCTTCAGGCCGGCTCGCGCAGCAGGTGCTTGAGCAGCTTGCCGGTGGCCGTGCGCGGCAGCGTCTCGCGCAGCTCGTAGACACGCGGGATCTTGTAGCGCGCCAGCTTCTGTTCGAGAAAGCCGGCCAGCGCACCCGCATCGATCGCACGGCCCGAGCGCGCCACCAGCACCGCCGTCACCGTTTCGCCCCATTCGGCATGTGGGCGGCCGATGACGGCCACGTCCTGCACGTCGGGGTGCGCACCGAGCACGTCTTCCACTTCCTTCGAATAGACGTTCTCGCCGCCCGTGATGATCATGTCGCGCAGCCGGTCGACGATGAACAGGAAGCCGTCTTCGTCCACCCGCGCGAGATCGCCCGTGCGATACCAGCCGTGCGCGTCGAAGGCCTCGGCCGTGGCCTGCGGGTTGTCGAGGTAGCCCTGCATCACCGCCGGCGAGCGCAGATGGATCTCGCCGACCTCTCCTGCCGCGCAGCGCCGCCCGTCCGCGTGGCGCACCTCCACCGCCACGCCGGGCACGCCCGCGCGACCGATGGAGCCGGCCTTCGCGATCGCGTCTTCCGGGTACAGCACCGTGCCCAGCGGCCCCGATTCGGTCATGCCGTAGACCTGCACGAAACGGTCGCTGCGGTAGCTCTCGGCCAGCTTGCGCGCCATGTCGGCGCCCAGCGGGCCGCCGCCGTAGGCCCACAGGCGCATGGCGCTGAAGTCGTAGCCGGCCACGTCGGGCACGACCGACAGCGGCGCGAGAAAAGCGATGGGCGCGCCGAAGGTGAAGGTGATGCGCTCGGCCGCCAGCGTGTCGAGAAAGGCCTTGGGCGCGTACTCGCGCAGCAGCACCACGGTGCCGCCCATCAGCAGCGTGCCCAGCAGCCAGTTGTTGAGCGGCGACGAATGCCACACCGGCATCGCGATCAGCGTACGCTCGTTGCGCGAGAGGGACATGCCGGCGGCTGTGCACACCGCCGCCATGAACACGTTCTGGTGGCTGTGCAGGCAGCCCTTGGGCTTGCCGGTGGTGCCCGAGGTGTAGAGAACTTGCGCCAGCGCATCGCCTGCAGGTGCCGGTTCGTCGGCCAGCGGCTCGGCCCGCGCCAGCAGGTCTTCGAGCAACGGCATGCCCTCGGCCGCGTTCTCGGTCGCGATCCAGTCGCAACGGTGCTGTACGCGCGCGGCTTGCGGCGCGAGCGTGCCATCGAAAACGCACAGCCGCGCGCCGGAATGGGCCAGCATGTAGTCGATCTCGGGCGCCTGCAATTTGTGATTGATCGGCACCACTGCTGCGCCGAGGCGCCAGGCCCCGAACATCGCGATGACGAAGCCCGGCGAGTTGAAGCACAGCAGCGCCACCTTGTCGCCGGGGCCGATGCCTTGCGCACGCAGCACGGTCGCCGCACGGCGCGTGAGGCCGGCCAGTTCGGCGTACGTCCAGGCGCGGCCTGCCAGGCGCAGGCATTCCTTGTTTGGCTGGATGCGGGCGTGCTGGTCGAGAAGGGAAACGAAATCCATCCCTGCGGCCCTCAATGCCAGGCGGCGCGCACCAGCGCGCCGGGGTCGCTGGTGCCGGCGCTGATGCCGGTGACCGGGCCCCAGTCGGGGTCGAAGCGGCTCGACACGAAGGCGGCCGAGGCCTCGACGCTCGCATGTTCCAGCATCAGGCAGGCCTGCGTTGCGCGCACCAGCCGCTGCGTGAAGCGGCGCGCCTGGCGCTCCAGCTCCTGCGGCGGCAGTTGCACCATGCGGCGCAGCACGTCGATCTCGGTCTGCAGGCGCGGCTCGCCGGTGGCGATGTCCTGCAACTGGTCGAACACCAGGTGCACGTCGTCCGGGTTGCGCGAGACGGCGCGCAGCACGTCCAGGCACATCACGTTGCCCGAGCCTTCCCAGATCGAGTTGACCGGCGCCTCGCGGAACAGCCGGCCCATCGGGCCGTCTTCCACATAGCCGTTGCCGCCGAAGACTTCCATCGCCTCGCCGGTGAGGGCCACGGCGCGCTTGCAGTTCCAGAACTTGGCGGCGGGCGTGAGCAGGCGGCGCCAGGCCGTGTCCAACGGCGCGGCGGAACCGAAGCGCGAGGCCAGCTCCATCGCCAGCAGCGTGGCACTTTCGGATTCGAGCGCCATGTCGGCCAGCAGCTCGGTCATCACCGGCTGGTCGACCAGCGCCTTGCCGAAGGCGAAGCGGTTGCGCGCATAGTGCGCGGCCTGCGCGAAGGCCTGCCGCATGAAGCCCGCGCTGGCGAGCGCGCAGTCCAGGCGGGTCACGGTCGCCATCTCGATGATGGTCGGGATGCCGCGGCCCTCGTCGCCGACGCGCACGCCCCACGCGTCCTTGAACTCGACTTCGCTGCTGGAGTTGGAGCGGTTGCCGACCTTGTCCTTCAGCCGCTGGATGTGGATCGGGTTCTTGCTGCCGTCGGGCCGCCAGCGCGGCACGAAGAAGCACGAGGAGCCGTGCTCGTCGGTCTTGGCCAGCACCAGGTGCCCGTCGCACATCGGCGCCGAGAAGAACCACTTGTGGCCGGTGATCAAAAACTCGTCGCCCCACGGCCCGCTGCCCGCGGGCACGGCGCGCGTGGTGTTGGTGCGCACGTCGCTGCCGCCCTGCTTCTCGGTCATGCCCATGCCGACGGTCATCGAGGTCTTGCCTTCGAGCGGGATGTCGCGCGCATCGTGCTCGTTCGATGCGAGCTTGGCGCTCAGGTCGCCGTACAGCGCGGCGTTGCGGCGCATCACCGGGATGCAGGCCTTGGTCATGGTGGTCGGGCAGGTCGAGCCCGACTCGATCTGGCTGTGCATGTAGAGCGAAGCGCCGTAGCCGACCCAGGCCGAGGGCCGCTCGTCGAAGAACGGCAGGTTGGCGATGCCGTTGCGCCGGGCGATCGACATCATCGTGTGCCATGCCGGGTGGAACTGCACCTGGTCGATGCGCTCGCCGATGCGCGAGTGTGTGTGCAGCTCGGGCTCGTGGCGGTTGGCGTCCTCGGCGGCGCGCAGCGTGGCTTCGGCGCCGTATTCGGCGCCCTGGCGTACCAGTTCGTCATCGCGCCATGTGGCGCCCCCGCGCGCGACTGCGCGGCGCAACGCGGGGTCGCTGGTGTAGACGTTGTAGTCCTTGAGTTCGGGAACTTGGTTGTCGGGGTGGATGCCGGTGGTGGTCATGTGCTTGTCTCCGTGGTCGGTGAAGGTTCAGGCGGCCGCGCGCTCGCGCAGCACCAGCGTCTGGGTGGCGATGCCGATCGGGCCGCGCTCGTCGTACAGGTGGGACACGGTGAGGCCGGCGCCATCGCCGTGCGCCTCGGTGGTGGACCGCAGGCCGATCCATTCGCCTTCGGGCATGCGGAACAGGTTCAGGCTCATGTCGGCGTTGGCGAACAGGAAGCGATCGGGCGGCAGCACCCAGCTCAGGCCGTTGCCGAAATCGGCGGCGGCCGCCGCCCGCATGGCGGGCGAGGTGGCCACGCCCTGCACCAGCGGCACCGCAAGGCGGAACCACGCGGCGCAGGGGCCCGGCCGGCTGGCGTCGCCTTGCGCCACGCGCGATTCCATGGCGGTCTGATAGAACGAAATGCCTTCGGGCAGGCCGGGAATGCGTATCCGGTCCTTGCAGTCCCGAGGCAGCGGCAGCAACGGGTGCGGCGATGCGCCCGGCAAATCGGCCGGCAGCGTCAACGGCTGTTGGTGCAGCAGCAGCGCATGCGCCCGCGCCACGACCACATCGCCCGCCAGCAGGTCGATGCCCACGCGCACCGTGGCGCGCGACGACTGCACCTGCGCGCGCGTGACCAGCGGCGCCACGGGCACCGGCTTGACCAGCTCGACCGTGAGCCGCGCGAGCTGCCAGCCGGGCCCCGGCGCGGCGCGCTCGGCCACATGCGCCAGCAGGCCGCAGGGCGCGCCGCCGTGCTGCGCGCGCGGGTCCCAAGGGCCGCGCGACAGTTCGCCGGGCTGCCAGGCGTCGCCTTGTTCTGTGTAGACGGCGGTGCTCGATTTCTCGGGGACGGAGTCGGTGTGGGTCATTGCAGAATGCCGTTCGATGGGTCTAAAAATTCTAGGAACAACCGAGGCACAAGGTGTTCGGGTTCGGCGCCGATGACAAGCGCCCGCGCACCGGCCGCCGCTCCGAGGAGAAAGCCGCGCCAGTCCCGCGCGCGCCACACCTCGCAGGCGTTGCAGGAAGCCTTTGTTCGGCTTTTGGTCGAGCAGGGTTATGCGGCGATCACCATCCGCGAGATCGTGGCCGTGGCAGGCACGGGGCTCGGCAGCTTCTATGAATACTTCGCGAGCAAGGACGACCTGGCGCGCGTGTGCCTGCACCTGCGCTCCAAGGCGTTGCTGCTGGGAATGCGCGAGGCTGTTGCCGCGCATGCGGGGCGGCCGCTGCGGGAGATCGTCGATGCGGTGATCGATGCGCAGATCGACGGGCACCGCGAACAGCCGCTGGCCTGGGGCGCGCACTACCTGCTGGAGCGGCACCTTTCCAGTCCCGAGGCCTATCGCAAGATGTACGACCGTTTCGTGGCCGAGTGGGTGGGCGTGCTCGATGCCGCCGGAGACCTGGCGGCCGATTGCCCGAAGAAGGAAGCGGCCCGCGTGTGCCAGACCATCATCTACGGCCTGGTCGCGCACACCCACATCGGCACGGGCGGGCGGCCCGACCTGCAGGCGCTGTCACGGCAGTTGCGCGGCGCGCTGCACGGCTATCTGGCCGGCGTGGCCTGAAGGATCAGGATCAGCGCGACTGGGTCTTGTAGCCGCTGACGCCGGCGTCGATGGTGCCGAACACCGTGACGCCACTGCCCGACGAAGCCGGTGAAGACGACGAACTGGCGCTCGTACCCGACGAGCCCGTGCTGGCACAACCCGATACCAGCAGGCCCATCGCGATGGCGAAAGCAGCAGCAATGAATGGCTTCACGGAAAACTCCAGGGGATGGTGGGACTGCGGCCACTATAGGCCGCCGCTCTTTTCCGCCCTGTAACAACATGCCCGCCGGCAGCAGGGTTGTTGTGCAACCCGGCGCCGGCAGGCGGTCGATCAGCGCGGGTCGGTCGCCAGCAGCAGCCCGACCATCGACCGCAGATGTTCCTGCAGCCGCGCCGCGCTGGTTTCATTCAGCGCCAGTGTGGCCTCGTCCATGTAGAGCTTGCGGTTGATCTCGACCTGGATGCTGTGCCGGTTCTCTGCCGGCTTGCCATGCCTGCGGACCAGCTCCACGCCCTTGTACGGGTGGTTGTAGTCCACGCTGTAGCCGAAGGCGCGCAGGTGCTCGCAGAGTTTTTGCGACAGCGCCGGATCGGCCGTGCTGCCGTCTCGGTCGCCGATCACGAAGTCGGCATGCGCCAGCCCCGGGAAGTCGGTGGCATGGCTGCCCGCAATGGCCGGCATCGAATGGCAGTTGATGTGGATGCTGTAGCCGTGCCGCGCATGCGCGTTGTCGATGGCCTGTGCCACCGCCGCGTGGTAAGGGCGCCAGCACTGGTCGATGCGCTGGCGAACCTCGTCCACCGTGAGCGGCCGGTCATAGATCGGCAGGCCTTCGTCGGTGAGCTTCCAGATCAGGCCCTTGCCCAGGCGCACCTTGGACAGCACGCGCGGATCGGTCGACACCGGGTCGGTCCACGCACCGTCGAGCATCGTGGTGTCGATCTCGCTCATGTCGCGGTTGGCGTCGAGGTAGCTGCGCGGAAAGTGCGCCTCGACCCAGGCCGCGCCCATCTCGGGCGCGAAGGCATAGAGCTTCTCGACGTGCGTGTCCTCGGCCCGGCGCAGCGTGGCCAGGTCGCACACCGGCTGGAAGTCCTCGGGGTAGACCGTGCCGCTGTGCGGCGAGTCCAGCACCAGCGGCGTGTGCCCGGCGACGCTTGTCACCTGGGCGCGGGTTTGAATCAGTTTCAGAACTGGATGCATAGGCAGCTGTCGTTCAGTCCAATCGGATGCGCGCGAAGGCGGCCACCTTCTTCATCTTCTCGATCTCGCTCGCGATCTGCTTGGTGAACTCGGCCGGCGTGGTGCCCGAGGCGTACAGCCCCTGCAGCGCCAGGCGCTCGCGCACCGAGTTGTCCTTCAGCGCGGTGACCACGGCCTGCTGCATGCGCAGCGCGATCTCGGGCGAGGTGCCAGCGGGCGCGACCATGCCGAACCACGACGGGGCGTTGTTGGCCGGGTAGCCCAGCTCGGCGTAGGTCGGCGTGTCGGGCAGCACGTCGAGACGGCCGCTCCAGGACACGGCCAGCGCCTTCAGCTTGCCCGACTTCACGTGCGGCAGCGACGACGCGACCTGGTCGAAGTACACCGGCACCTGGCCCGCGAGCACGTCGTTGATGGCCGGGCCCGCACCGCGGTAGGGGATGTGCACCATCGAGGTTCCGGTGCTGCTCTTGAACAGCTCGCCCCACATGTGGCCGATGGTGCCGTTGCCCGGCGAGGCGTACGACACCTTGCCCGGGTTGGCCTTCAGGTACTTCACCAGCTCGGCGAAGCTGGAGACCGGCAGCACGGCCGGATTGATGACGACCACGCCCGGTGCCTTCACCAGCTCGGTCACCGCGACGAAACCCTTGATCGGGTCGTAGGGCAGCTTCGCGTAGACGGCCGGGTTGACGCCGTGCGTGGACAGCGTGGCCACGCCGAAAGTCAGGCCGTCCGGGGTGGCGCGGGCCAGCTCGGCCATGCCGATGGAGCCGCCGGCGCCGGCGCGGTTGTCGATCACCACGGGCTGCTGGAGGATCTTGCCCAGGGGCTCGGAGAGCACGCGGGCCGTGATGTCGGTGGCGCCACCGGGCGGGAAGGGCACGACCAGGCGGATCGGCTTGCCTTGGGCAAAAGATATTCCTGGGATGACGGAAGCGGCGGCCAGTGTGGAAATGAAATGACGACGTTGCATGAGGTTCTTCCAATGAAACAGGGAGCGGTGGAGCGATTTGCTGCAGTACTCGAAGCAAAGGATATACCCGCTAACATTCTGATCTGGAATGTTTTAATGGGCATCTCGCCATGTCACTGCGTCGTCTCAACCCGCCTCTGAACCTGCTGCGCGCCTTCTCGACGGTGGTGCGCTTCGGTGGCGTCTCGCGCGCGGCCGAGGCGCTGCACCTCACGCAGGGCGCTGTCAGCAAGCAGGTGCAAGAGCTGGAACGCTGGATCGGCGCGCCGCTGTTCGAGCGCAGCCGCAAGCGGCTGGCGCTCACGCCTGCGGGGGAGCGCTACGAGAAAGCGGTGCGCGCCCTGCTCGCGCAACTGGAGGCGGCCACGCTGGAGCTGATTACCAGCGGCGACGGCGGTGGCGCGCTGCACCTGTCCACCCTGCCCACCTTCGGCGCCAAGTGGCTGATTCCACGGTTGCCCGATTTCCAGCGCCGCCATCCGCAGATCACGCTGCATTTCGTGCCCTTCGTGCATGGCTACGACTTCGAGCGGCCCGAACTCGACTGCGCCATCCTGTTCGGCGACGGCCACTGGCCCGGCGCCCGCTCGCACTACCTCGCGGGGCAGGACGTGGCGCTGATCGCGCCGCGCGCGGCGCAGGCCGAGGCCGTGATCAAGACCCCGCAGGACGTGGCCCGCTGCACGCTGCTTCGCCACGTGACGGTGCCGCAGTCGTGGGTGCAATGGAGCGAGGCGCACGGCGTGCGCGGGCTCGACCCGCTGGCGGGCCCGCAGTTCGACCAGTTCCAGACCATGATCCGCGCGGTGATGGTGGGCATGGGCGTGGCGCTGGTGCCGCGCTGCCTGGTGCAGGACGAAATTGCCTCGGGCCTGGTGGACGAGCCGTTGCCCGGCGGTGGCTACCGCGGCAACGAGGGCTACTGGTTCTGCTACCCCGAAGGGCGCGGCCAACTCGCCACGCTCGATCACTTCCGCAACTGGCTGCTGGCCGAAGTCGACCGCAGCGGGGAGGCAGCGGCGCCGGTCCTGCGCTGACCGGCATTTGCTGCGCGCGTTGATTACTCGGGCTTGGCGCCCGAAGCCTTCACCGCCGCACCCCAGAGCCCGATCTCGCTCGCCACGAAGCGGTCGAACTCGGGTCCGCTCGTGGGCGCCGGCTCGGAACCCCGGTCACGGATGAAGCGCGCCATCTGCTCGCTCTTCAATATGTCGGTCACCTCGTGGTTCAGCCGCGCCACGATCTCGGGCGGCGTGCCGCGCGGTGCCATCAGGCCGAGCCAGCCCACGGCCTCGAAGTTCTTCGTGCCCGCCACGCCGGACTCGCGCACGGTGGGCACATCGGGCAATTGCGACGAGCGCGTGGCCGACGTCACCGCGAGCGCAATCGCCTTGCCCGCCTTGATGTGCGGCAGCGCGGCCGTCACCGAATCGACCATCAGCGGAATCTGGTTGCCCAGAAAGTCCGACTGCGCCGGCCCGCTGCCCCGGTAAGGAATGTGCGTGATGAACACGTGCGCCGCTGATTTGTACATCTCCCCCGACAGGTGCTGCGTGCCGCCGATGCCGGCGCTCGCGTAGCTGAGCCGGCCGGGCTCGGCCTTCGCGCGCGCCGTGAGGTCGGCCAGCGTGCGGATGCCGCTTTCGGGCGTGGCCAGAAACACCAGCGGCACCTTCGCGATCAGCGAGATGCCGACCAGGTCCTTGCGCGGGTCGAAGCCCGGCTTGGCATACAGCGTCTGGTTCACCGCCATCGCGCTGCCAGCCACCACCAGCGTGTAGCCGTCGGGCGGCGCGCGCACCACGAACTCGGTGCCGATGTTGCTGCCCGCGCCAGCCTTGTTGTCGATGATCACGGGCTGGCCCAGTCGCTTGCCGAGCTGTTCGGCGAGTGCGCGGGCAAAGATGTCGGTGGCCTGTCCGGGCGGGAAAGGCACGACCAGCTTGACGGGCTTGTCAGGCCACGCGGCGGCGTGGGCCAGGCCCGCGCCGCCCGCCAGCATCGCTGCTGCCGCAGCCAGTGCGGCGGCAAGGTGACGGCGCTGCATGGCTCAGAGCGCCGAGAGGTGCTTGCCCACGATGCCGGCAAGCTCGAACATCGTCACCTGGTCCTTGCCGAACACAGGTTTCAGCTTGGCGTCGGCATTGATCGCGCGCTTGTTCTGCGCGTCCTGCAGGTTGTTGGCCTTGATGTAGTCCCACAGCTTCTTGATGACCTCGGTGCGCGCCACCGGATCGGCGCCGATCACCGCGGCCAGCGAGTCGCTGGGCTTCAAGCCCGTGCCCGGCTTGCGTGGCGTGGCCGCCTTCTTCGCGGCGGGTGCCTTCTTGGCGGCGGGCGTCTTCTTCGCTGCCACCTTCTTGGCGGCCGCGGTCTTTGCCGCTGGCTTGCCGAAGGTCTTGCGCGGCGGGAACTTGCTGCCGCCTTCACGCGGTGCGAACTCGAAGGTCACCTTGCCCTCTTCAGCATTCCACGTGAGGAAGGCCTTGAAGGCGCGGCGCGTGCGCATGCTCACGAACTTGTCGAGCAGGTCGGTCTTGCCGGTGGCGAGCAGCTTTTCCATCTGCGCGCGCTCCACCGGTTGCTGCAGGATGATCTTGCCGGTCTTGAAGGTGCAGCTGGGCGTCGGCTGCGCAGTGGTCGGCACCGACTTCTCGCAGACGTAGTTGCTGCCGTGGTCGAACACCGGCGCGCCGCACACCGGGCACGGGCCCACGGTGTCCTGCTCGCTGAAGTCGACGATCTCGCCGCTCTCGGCGTTCTTGTCGTCGCCGAAGTCGAACTCCAGCTTCCAGTTCTTCGCTTCCTCGTCGTACTTGATGACGATCTCCGAAGTGAAAGGCCAGCCGGCCTTGGAGCGGAAGCCGTCGATCGGGCCGATGTGCTTGTCGCGCAGCAGCGCCTCGGCCTCGGCCACCTCGAAGGTGCGCCCGGCCGGCGACTTGCCGAACGAGAAGCCGCAGGCGTCTTCGCCGGTGCCGGTCTTGCCGGTGCAGGCGTAGCGGCGGTAGTTTTCCTTCACCACGCCACCGCAATTGGGGCACGGCGTCTCGAGCGTGGCGTAGTCGCCCGGCACGGTGTCGCGGTCGTATTCCTTGGCCTTCTTGACGATGTGCTCGGTCATCGCCGCGATCTCGCGCATGAAGGCGTCGCGGCTGAGCGCGCCCTTTTCCATTTGCGCGAGCTTGTATTCCCATTCGCCCGTCAGCTCGGCTTTCGACAGTTCTTCCACGCCCAGGCCGCGCAGCAGCGTCATGAGCTGGAAGGCCTTGGCCGTGGGGATCAGCTCGCGGCCTTCGCGCAGCATGTACTTCTCGGCGATCAGCCCTTCGATGGTGGCCGCGCGCGTGGCTGGCGTGCCCAGGCCCTTCTCCTGCATGGCCTCGCGCAGCTCGTCGTCGTCGATGGTCTTGCCGGCGCCTTCCATGGCGCCGAGCAGCGTGGCTTCAGAGTAGCGCGCGGGTGGGCGCGTCTTCAGGCCCTTGATGTCGGCCGACTCGGTGTTGACGATCTCGCCCGGCTTCACCGGCACGAGGCGCTTGCCGTCCTTGTCGTCTTCCTTCTCGTCGTCCTGCGCTTCCTTGCCGTAGATGGCGAGCCAGCCCGGCTTGACCAGCACCTTGCCGTCGGTGCGGAACGGGTACTTCTTGCCGCCCTGCTCGACCGTGCTGATGCGCGTGGTCACCTGGTGCTCGGCGCTCGGGAAGAACACCGACAGGAAGCGGCGCACCACGAAGTCATACAGCTTCTGCTCGGCTTCGCTCAGGCCGCTGGGTGCCTGCAGCGTGGGGATGATCGCAAAGTGATCCGACACCTTGGCGTTGTCGAAGATGCGCTTGTTGGGCTTGACGTAGTTGCCGTCGACCGCCTGCTGGGCGAACGGCGCCAGGTGCTTCATGCCGCTGTTGGCGAGCATGCCCATGGTGTCCTTGACCACCGGCAGATAGTCTTCCGGCAGCGCGCGCGAATCGGTACGCGGGTAGGTCAGCGCCTTGTGGCGTTCGTACAGGCTCTGCGCCAGCGCGAGCGTGGTCTTGGCGCTGAAGCCGAAACGGCCGTTGGCCTCGCGCTGCAGCGAGGTCAGGTCGAACAGCGCGGGCGAGGCCTGCGTGGTGGGCTTGCTTTCTTCGGTCACCGTGGCGGGCTTGCCGCGCGCGGCATTGGCAATGGCCAGCGCGTCCTGCTCGTTCCACACGCGGTCGGCGCGCTGCTCGGGGTCGGGCTCGCCGTTGGCCTGCAGCGGCGCGTTGGCCTTCTTCCAGTTGGCGTCGAACCACTTGCCCGGATACTCGCCGGCCTCGGCCGCGAAGCTGCCGTGCACTTCCCAATAGTTGCGCGAGACGAACTTGCGGATCTGCTCCTCGCGCTCGACCACCACCGACAGCGTGGGCGTCTGCACGCGGCCCACGGTCGTCAGGAAGAAGCCGCCGTCGCGCGAGTTGAACGCCGTCATGGCGCGCGTGCCGTTGATGCCCACCAGCCAGTCGGCCTCGGAGCGCGAGCGCGCGGCGTCGGCCAGGCCCTGCATCTGCTTTTCGGTGCGCAACTGGTCGAAGCCGTCGCGAATGGCCTGCGGCGTCATCGACTGCAGCCACAGGCGCTTGACCGGCTTGCCCAGCGGCGTCTTGCCGCCGGCGTACTGCTCGATCAGGCGAAAGATCAGCTCACCCTCGCGGCCCGCGTCGCAGGCGTTGATGAGTTGCGTCACGTCCTTGCGCTTGGCCTGCTTGACCACGGCGTTCAGGCGCGTCTTTGTCTTGTCGACCGGCTTCAGGTCGAAGTGGGGCGGAATCACCGGCAGGTTGGCAAAGCTCCACTTGCCACGCTTGACGTCGAATTCCTCGGGCGCCTGGATCTCGACCAGATGGCCGACAGCGCTGGTCACGACATAGCTGTCGTTCTCGAAATGTTCGTCATGTTTGTCGAATTTGCCGGCCACCGGCGTGAGTGCACGGACGATGTCCTGTGCCACCGACGGCTTTTCTGCGATTACCAAAGTCTTTGTCATCTGAGGGCTCTCTATACTCTGCGGCTTCCCGCGTGCGCACGCGCACACGCGCATGTGTGCATATTCAAACTAACAGACTTCGGCGATGCCTTCCAAAACCCCACTTTCCGCCGGCCGCCGAATTCAGATGCGGCGCTCCGATGTTCATGGCAACGGCGTGTTCGCCGTGCAGGACCTGGCCGAAGGCGAAACGCTCATCGAATACAAGGGCGAGGTCATCAACTGGAAAGAGGCGCTGCGCCGCCATCCGCATGACCCGACGCAGCCCAACCACACCTTCTACTTCCACATCGATGACGGGCGTGTGATCGACGGCAACGTCAAGGGCAACGACGCGCGCTGGATCAACCACTCGTGCGAGCCGAACTGCGAAGCCGATGAAACCGATGGCCGCGTTTTCATCAAGGCGCTGCGCAACATCTCCGCGGGCGAAGAACTCAACTACGACTACGGCCTGGTCATCGACGAGCCGTACACGCCCAAGCTCCTGTCCGAATTTCCCTGCTGGTGCGGCTCCGAGCAGTGCCGCGGCACGCTGCTGACGCCCAAGGACGAAGACGAAGAGAAGAAGAAAAAGAAGAAGGCGAAGAAAAAGGCTGAAAAGAAAAAGGCCGAAAAGAAGGAAGCCAAGAAGGCTGACAAGAAGGCTGACAAGAAGGCCGGGAAAAAAGCCGACAAGAAGGCGGACAAGAAATCCGCCAAGAAAGACAAGTCCGACAAGGACTGAGCATGAACAGCCGCAGCACCACGGCCGCCTGGTTCGAAGACCGGATCGCAGCAGCGGTCGCGCCGCTGCTGCCGGGCTTCACGGTCGAGGCCGTGGCCGAGGTCGATTCGTCCAACACCGAGCTGATGCGCCGTGCGCGCGCCGGCCGCACCGAGCCCGTGCTGCTGGTGGCCGAGCGCCAGACGGCAGGACGCGGCCGCCTCGGTCGCCCCTGGCAAAGCGCGCCGCAGCAAGAGGTCGCTGCCTCGCTCACCTTTTCGCTGGGCCTGCCGCTGGCGCCCGCGGACTGGTCGGGCCTGTCGCTCGCCGTCGGTGTCAGCGTGGCCGAAAGCCTCGACCCGACGGGCGAACACAAGATCGGGCTCAAGTGGCCCAACGATGTGTGGGTCAACGACAGCAAGCTGGTCGGCATCCTGATCGAGACCGCGATGCCGCAGGCCGCGCGGCAGGACGGGCAGCGCTACGTCGTGATCGGCATCGGCATCAACATCGGCGCGCGCGAAGGCGACGGCATGCGCACGCCGCCCGCGTGGCTGCGCCAGTGGCGGCCCGAGGCGAGCGCGCCCGAGGTGCTGCGCGAGATGGCCGAGCCGCTGGTGCGCACCGTGCTGGCCTTCGAGAAAGGCGGCTTCGCGCCATTCGCCGAACGCTTTGCCGCGCGCGACGTGCTGCGCGGGCGCGAGGTGGTGCTGAGCGACGGCACCGCCGGCCTGTGCGAAGGCGTGGCCTGGGGTGGCGAGTTGCAGGTGCGCACCGACGCCGGCCTGCAACTGATCACCAGCGACGAAGTGAGCGTGCGCCCTCGCGGCATGGCCTTCTGACGCGGATGAAATTGCGCCTGGTACTCGTCGCCCTGCTGCTGGCCAACGCCGGCTACTTCCTGTGGGCGCGCGGTGATCTGGTCGGTTTCGGCCTGGCCCCGGCCGGCCTCAACGAGCGCGAGCCGCAACGGCTTGCGCGGCAGATCCGGCCCGAGTGGCTGCAGATCCGCAAGGAACCCAAGGTCAGCGCACCCGCGCCCTGATCCACCCGAGCCGGCACCGCGCGCGAGCATGCGCCGCACTGGCACTGCACTTTTCAGCGGACAGGCTCACTCCAGGTGCTCGCCCTCGAAGCGCACCGTGAAGAGCGCTCCCGGCGAATGCTTGCCGGGGTGCGCGTCTTCGAGCTTCACCTGCGCGCGGTGCTGGTTGGCAATCTCGCGCACGATCGGCAGGCCCAGCCCCGAGCCGTCGGCCTCGTTGCCGAGCACGCGGTAGAAGGGCTCGAACACCAGCTCGCGGTCGGACTCCGCGATGCCCGGGCCGTTGTCTTCCACCTGCAGCAACAGCACATGGCCGAAGGGGTCGGCCAGCACGCGCACGGTGATCCGGCCGGGTCGTTCGGGGGGCGCCGAGGGCGTGTAGTTGAGCGCGTTGTCGACCAGGTTGCGCACCAGCTCCTTGAGCAGCGTCGGGTTGCCGTCGAACATGACGCCGGGCGCACCCGTCTGGGCGCCCTCGTAGCCCAGGTCGATGCGCTTTTCGATCGCGCGCGGCACGGCCTCGCGCACCACCTCGATGGTGAGCCGCGCCAGGTCGCAGGGCTGCTGGTGGGTCATGGCGCTGGTGCCTTCGGCCCGCGCGAGCGACAGCAACTGGTTCACCGTGTGCGTGGCGCGCACGCTGGCGCGGCCGATCTGCTTGAGCGACTGCTTCAGCTCGTCGGCATTGGCGCCTTCGCGCTGGGCCAGGTCGGCCTGCATGCGCAGGCCCGCCAGCGGCGTCTTGAGCTGGTGCGCCGCATCGGCCAGAAAGCGCTTTTGCGTGTCGATGGAATCGTTGAGCTTGTTCAGCAGCTCGTTCACCGACGACACCAGCGGCACCACTTCGAGCGGCACCGAAGATTCGTCGAGCGGGCTCAGGTCGCCGGGGCGCCGTTCGCGAATGCGCGCCTCCACCACCGACAGCGGCTTGATGCCGCGCACCAGCGCCAGCCAGATCAGCAGCACCGCCAACGGCAGGATCGCGAACTGCGGCAGCAGCACGCCCTTGATGATCTCGGCGGCGAGCACCGACTGCTTCTCGCGCGTCTCCGCCAGTTGCAGCAGGCTGGCCGGCACCTCTTCGCGGCCGCTGGCGATCCAGAGCGAGGCCACGCGCACCGGCTTGCCGTGGACCTCGCTGTTGTGCAGCAGCACGACGTTCGGGCCCGGCGGCTCGTCGACATTGGGATGCGGCAGATCGCGCTCGCCGCCGAGCAGCGCGCCGTGGCCGTCGACCAACTGGTAGTACACGTGGCCGGCATCGTCGGCCCGAAGGATCTCGCGTGCCGATTGCGACAGCGCGAACTGCGTTTCGCCCTCCTTCACCGTCACCAGTTCGGCCAGCGCCTTGATGTTGTGTTCGAGCGCGCGGTCGAAGGGCGCGTTGGCGATGCCCTGCGCCACCAGCCAGGTGACGCCGATGCTCACCGGCACCAGCAGCAGCAGCGGCGTGAGCATCCAGTCGAGGATTTCGCCGAACAGGGAGCGCTGGGCGCGCTGGAACAGCTTCACTTGACTCGCCCCCGGGCTTCGCGCACTTCGTGTCGCCCCGCCAACCCTCTACCGGTGGCAATGCCGCTTGCGGCGCGGCGAAGCCGGTTCCGCGGCATTTCCCGCAGGTACGGGCACATCAGGACTGGATCTTTTCCAGGCAGTAGCCCAATCCGCGAACGGTCGCGATGCGCACCGGCCCCTTCTCGATCTTCTTGCGCAGCCGGTGGATGTAGACCTCGATGGCGTTGAGGCTCACCTCTTCGCCCCATTCGCACAGCCGGTCGACCAACTGGTCTTTGCTGACCAGCCGGCCGGCGCGCTGCAGCAGCACTTCGAGCAGGCCGAGTTCGCGAGCCGACAGCTCGATCATCTTGCCGTCGATGGTGGCCACGCGGCCGGCCTGGTCGTAGACCAGCGGGCCGTGGCGGATCGCGTTGCTGGTGGTGCCCATGCCGCGCCGCGTGAGGGCGCGCACGCGTGCTTCGAGTTCCTGCAGGCTGAAGGGCTTGGCCATGTAGTCGTCGGCGCCATGGTCCAGGCCTTTCACGCGCTCTTCCACGCTGTCGGCTGCGGTCAGCACCAGCACCGGCAGTTGCGAGCCGCGCGCGCGCAGGCGCTTGAGGATCTCGATGCCGTGCAGGCTGGGCAGCCCGAGGTCGAGGATCAGCAGGTCGAATTCGTCATGGGTCATGAGCGCGGTGTCGGCCTGCGAGCCGTTCGCCACGTGGTCGACCGCCGCGCCCGAAGTGCGCAGGCTGCGCAGCAGGGCATCGGCCAGCACCTGGTCGTCTTCGGCAATCAGAATTCTCATGTGCCACCTCCGGCCGGTTCGGGCGCCGCGCCGGCGCCGTTCGCATTTGTCTCTCAGGCGGAGTCTAGCCCGCTGTGTAGGCTTCCAGTCCGATGGTTACCACGGTGGCGATGTCATCGCCGACGCTGCTGCGGAACTCGCGCTCGGCCTGCGTCACCGCGCTGCGGAAGGCGTCGAGCCAGGCCAGGCCGTCGGTGGTGAAGAGCACGCGGCGCGCGCGCGCATCGAGCGGATCGGGCCCGCGCGTGACCAGCCCCCAGGCCTCGCACTGGTCGACCAGCGCGCCCATCGCCTGCTTGGTCATGCCGGCGCGCTCGGCCAGCTCGGTCAGGCGCGAACCCTCGCGCGCCAGGTGCCGCGTGATGTGCACGTGCGCGGCGCTCACCTGGGCGCGGGCGGCGAGGTTCGACAGGGCCAGCGGCACGTCGAGGTCGTGCGCCATCAGTGCCAGCACGCGCTCGTCGAAGCGGCGCATCGCATGGCCCAGCAGACGGCCCAGGTGGGTCTGCCGCCAGGCATCGGGATCGGTCGGGAAAGCGGCTTCGGACATGGCGCCGAATGGTAAAGCAAACTGACCAAAAAATGAGTTTACTCAAAACAACCAGCCTCTACACTACTGTTCAAGCATCCAGCCTGTGGTTAAAAGCAGATGGATGAAACCGAACACCAACCGTTGATTTTCAAGGAGATTTCCACATGGACGCAGTCGTCAAGGGCGCAAGCATCTCGGTCGCCAACAGTGAAAAGGCCAAGGCCCTGCAGGCCGCGCTGGCCCAGATCGAAAAGCAGTTCGGCAAGGGCACGATCATGCGGCTGGGCGAAGGTGAAGCGCTCGAAGACATCCAGGTGGTCTCCACCGGCTCGCTGGGCCTGGACATCGCCCTGGGCGTCGGCGGCCTGCCGCGCGGCCGTGTGATCGAAATCTACGGCCCGGAATCCTCGGGCAAGACCACGCTCACGCTGCAGGTCATCGCCGAAATGCAAAAGCAGGCCGGCACCTGCGCTTTCGTCGACGCCGAACATGCGCTCGACGTGCAGTACGCCCAGAAGCTCGGCGTGAACCTGTCCGACCTGCTGATCAGCCAGCCCGACACCGGCGAGCAGGCGCTCGAAATCGTCGACTCGCTGGTGCGCTCGGGCGCCGTCGACCTGATCGTCATCGACTCGGTCGCCGCGCTCACGCCCAAGGCCGAAATCGAAGGCGAAATGGGCGACTCGCTGCCCGGCCTGCAGGCCCGCCTGATGAGCCAGGCGCTGCGCAAGCTCACGGCCACGATCAAGAAGACCAACTGCATGGTCATCTTCATCAACCAGATCCGCATGAAGATCGGCGTGATGTTCGGCTCGCCCGAAACCACCACCGGCGGCAATGCGCTGAAGTTCTACGCCTCGGTGCGCCTGGACATCCGCCGCATCGGCACCATCAAGAAGGGCGACGAAGCCATCGGCAACGAAACCAAGGTGAAGGTGGTGAAGAACAAGGTCAGCCCTCCGTTCAAGACGGCGGAGTTCGACATCCTGTTCGGCGAGGGCATCAGCCGCGAAGGCGAAATCATCGACATGGGCGTCACCGCCAAGATCGTCGACAAGTCGGGCGCCTGGTACGCCTACAACGGCGAAAAAATCGGCCAGGGCCGCGACAACGCCCGTGAGTTCCTGCGCGAGAACCCCGAGCTGTCGCGCGAGATCGAGAACAAGGTGCGCGAGTCGCTGGGCATTCCGCTGCTGGCCGCCGATGCCGGTGCAGAGCCCGAAAAGGCCGAGAAGCCCGCCAAGGCGCCGAAGGCCGACAAGGCAGCGGCAGAGTAAGTTCGACGGCGGCCCTTCGCAAGTTGCGCGGGCCGCGCGAGCGACCCCCGCATGGCTTTCGCAGCCCCTTCCCTCAAAGGCCGCGCGCTGCGGCTCCTGAGCCAGCGCGAGCATTCGCGCGCGGAGCTGGAGCGCAAGCTGGCCAAGCATGAAGAAGAGCCCGGCACGCTGGCCCGCGCGCTCGACGAACTGGCCGCCAAGGATTTCATCAGCGAGCCGCGTGTGGTGGCTTCGGTGCTGAACCAGCGCGCCGCCCGCTCGGGCGCGTTGCGGGTGCGGCAGGAGTTGCAGGCCAAGGGCATTGCGCCCGAGGCCATCGCCGAAGCGGTGGCCGGCTTGCAAGACACGGAAGTCGAACGCGCCACGGCGCTGTGGCGTCGCCGCTTCGACGCAGCGCCCGCTGACGCCAAGGAGCGGGCCAAGCAAATGCGGTTTCTGCTGGCGCGCGGTTTTTCGGGCGCGGTGGTGGCCAAAGTCCTCAGGAGCGACTTCGATGAAGCAGACGAATGAAGACCTCACCGTGCAGTCCCGCGTCGTCACGCAGCGCGTGGCCTGCGAATGGCGTCGCGCTTATGCGTTGGCTGCCGATCCGGCGCGCTTGCCTGATTGGGCGAGCGGCCTGGCCAAGAGCGCACTGGTTCGCTACGGCGACCACTGGATTGTGAAAACGCCCGAGAGCGGTGACGCTCACATGCGTTTTGCGCCGTCCAACGACTTTGGCGTTCTTGATCACTGGGTCGCGCCTGAAGGTGTGCCTGAGGTCTACCTGCCGTTTCGAGTGATCGGCGTGGCGCCGGGCGCTTGTGAGTTGCAGTTCACGCTGTTGCGCCAGCCGCACATGGACGATGCAGCCTTTGAGCGCGATGCGGAATGGATTGCGCGTGACCTGCAGGCGCTGCGGCATCTGCTTGAAGCTGGCTGACTCGGCCTTTTGGAGGCTGTTCATGGGCCGGGCGCGTTCTTGGCGCTGCTGTTCGGGGCGGGTGCATTCAGGGCGAGTGCGAATGACACCGGGTGCTCCCCTGTGCGAATGTCCCCCGCTTCGCTCCTCCTTTATTTCGCTGCGGGGAGCACCCGGTGCCATTCGCACAAGGGCACGCTGCTGGTGATCGCCGATCAACAAGTGCTCTGAGCGCTCACGTCGATACGGGGCTCTTTTTCGCGAAATAAAGGAGGAGCGAAGCGGGGGACATTCGCGAAAAAGAGCACCGTGTCGGCGTGAGTGCCGCCCTGAACAGCAGCACCCCAACGCCAAACAAGCTCAGCCGCGAACCACAATCGGCGCGAACTTGCGCCGCGCCTTGAGCTGATCGACGTCCCACTCAATGCCGAGCCCCGGCGTCTCAGGTGCCACCGCATGGCCATCCTCGATACGCAGCCGGCTCGTGGTCAGGTCGTCGAGCTGCGGGATGTATTCGACCCAGCGCGCATTCGGCACCGCCGCGCACAGGCTCACATGCAGCTCCATCAGGAAGTGCGGACACATCGCGATGTTGTGGGCTTCGGCCAGATGCGCAATCTTCAGCCATGGCGTGATGCCGCCCACACGCGCCACGTCGGCCTGCACGATGGAGCAAGCGCCCTGCTGGATGTATTCGGCGAACTGCGACGGGTGGTACATCGACTCGCCCACCGCGATCGGTACGCTGGTGCTGGCCAGCAGTTGCGCATGCCCGCGCACATGTTCGGCCGGCATCGGCTCCTCGAACCATGCGAGATCGAGCAGCGCGTACTGGCGCGCACGGCGAATGGCTTCGGCCACGGTGAAGCTCTGGTTGGCATCGACCATCAGCTCGAAATCAGCGCCGACCGCCTCGCGCACGGCCGACAGGCGCGCAATGTCCTGCGCCACATGCGGCTTGCCGACCTTGATCTTCGCGCCGAGAAAACCGTCGGCCTTGGCTGCGAGCGTCTGCTCGACCAGTTGCGCCGGCTCGATGTGCAGCCAGCCGCCTTCGGTGGTGTAGACCGGTACGCGCGACTGCGCACCGCCGGCCAGTCGCCACAGCGGCAGGTTGACGGCACGCGCATTGCGGTCCCACAGCGCGGTGTCGATGGCCGCCAGAGCCAGGCTGGTGATGGCGCCGACCGCGGTGGCGTGCGTGTGGAAGAACAGGTCACGCCAGATCGCCTCGTACTGCTGCGGATCGCGCCCGATCAGGCGTGGCACCAGATGGTCGTGCAGCAGCGCCACGATGGACGAGCCGCCCGTGCCTATGGTGTAGGTGTAGCCCGTGCCCACCGAGCCGTCGTCGCAGCGCACGGTGACCATCACGGTCTCCTGCGTCACGAAGGACTGGATGGCGTCGGTGCGCTTGACCTTGGGCGCAATGTCGATCTGCGCGATCTCGACCTGGTCGATCTTGGCCATCGTGCTCAACCCGCGTTGCGCGTCACTTCGACCGGCAGGTCGGCGCCGTGGAACTTCTTGTAGATGGTGTTCAGCTCGCCGCTCTTGAGCTGCGCCTTCACGAAGTCGTCCAGCTTGGCCTTCAGCCGGGGCTCGTTCTTGCGCATGCCGATGGCCATCATGTTGATCTTCATCGTGAACTTCGGCTCCATCTGCTTGGCCGGGTTCTTCTCGTTGATGGTCTTCAGGAGCGGTGGCGCGGTGGCGAAGATGTCGGCCTGGCCGCTGATGACGGCGGTGATCGAGGTGGCGTCGTCGTCGAAGCGCACGATCTGCGTGCCGGCCGGCGCGGCCTTGGTGAGTTCCTGGTCGTTGGTGGTGCCACGCGTGGCAATCACCTTCTTGCCGGCCAGGTCCGCAGGGCCGGTGATGGTCATGCTTTTCGGCGCGCCGACCACGGCCAGGATGGCGGCGTAGGGCACCGAGAAATCAACGACCTTCTCGCGCTCGGGCGTGACCGACATGCTCGAGATCACGATGTCGGCCTTGTCGGTCTGCAGGAACGGGATGCGGTTGGCGCCGGTGGTCTGCACGATCTCCAGCTCCACGCCCAGGCTCTTGGCCAGCAGGCGCGCGGTCTCGACGTCGGAGCCGGTGGCGTTGAGTTTTTCGTCCTTCAGGCCGTACGGCGGCACGGCCAGGTCGATGGCCACGCGGATCTTCTTGGCGGCCGTGATGGTGTCGAGCTGGTCGGCATGCGCCGTGCCGCCGATGAAGGCAAGCGGCAGGGCCAGCGCAAGGGCGGAAAGCAGTGCGCCGCGGCGCTGGGCAAAGAGAGAGCGGGTCATCGAAGGTCTCCTGGAGTTGTGAAGATGGGCGCCGGCGCTCAGAGCCCGGTGCCTAGGAAGTGCTGCAGCTCGGGCGTTTGCGGGTGGCTGAGGATGCTGGCGTCGCCCTCTTCCCATACCAGCCCCTGGTGCATGTAGATGATCTTGTCGGCCACGCCGCGCGCGAAGGCCATCTCGTGCGTCACGAGGATCATGGTCATGCCTTCGGACGCGAGCTTTTCCATCACCTTGAGCACTTCGCCGGTGAGCTGCGGGTCGAGCGCGGAAGTCACTTCGTCGAACAGCATGAGCTGTGGCTTCATCGCGAGCGAGCGCGCGATGGCCACACGCTGCTGCTGGCCGCCCGAGAGTTGTTCGGGGTAGGCGTCGGCCTTCTCGGCCAGGCCCACGCGTTCGAGCACTTCCATCGCGATGGCGTTGGCTTCGGAGGCGCCGATCTTTTTCACCGACTGCGGTGCGAGCGTGATGTTCTGCTTGACCGTGAGGTGCGGGAACAGGTTGTAGCTCTGGAACACGATGCCCACGTCCTTGCGCAGCGCGCGCAGGTTCAGGGCCGCATCGTGCACCGCATGGCCGCAGCACTGGATGGTGCCGCTGTCGATGGTTTCGAGCCGGTCGATGCAGCGCAGTGCCGTGCTCTTGCCCGAGCCGCTCTGGCCGATGATGGCCACCACCTGGCCGCGCTCGACCGAGAACGACACGCCCTTGAGCACATGCAGCTTGCCGAAGTGCTTGTGGACGTCGTTGAGTTCAACCACGGGCTGCATTGAGCTTCCTTTCAAGGGCGCGGCTCCACCGCGAGAGCGGGTAGCAAAGAATGAAATAGAGAACCACCGCGCACCCGAAATACAGGAAGGGCTGGAAGGTCGAGTTGTTCAGCACCTTGGCGTTGTAGGACAGCTCGGCATAGCCGACCACCAGCGACGCGATCGATGTGTTCTTGATGATCTGCACCATGAAGCCCACGGTGGGCGGCGTCGCGATGCGCAGCGCCTGCGGCAGGATCACGCGGCGCATGCGCTCCCAGCGCGTGAGCGCCAGGCACTCGGCGGCTTCCCACTGCGCGCGCGGCACCGCCTGGATACAGCCGCGCCAGATCTCGCCGAGGAAGGCGCTGGCGTAGACGGTGATGGCCAGCGCCGCCGCGGCCAGTGCCGGCACCGAGCCGATGCCGGCGATGTTGGGGCCGAAGAAGCACACGCCCATCAGCACCAGCAGCGGGGTGCCCTGGATGACCTGGATGTAGCCCGCGGCCGCCACGCGCACTGCCTTGACCGGCGACACGCGGGCCAGCGCCACCGCGAGCCCGATCAGCCCGCCGCCGACAAAGGCCAGCGCCGAAAGCTGCACCGTGCCCCAGGCACCCAGAAGGAGAAAGCCGAAGTGATCGGCCGGCATGAATGTCATGACGCGGCGCCTTTCACAGCGGCGTGCCGAGCTTGCGCCGGCGCGGGAAGATCAGCATGGCCAGCAGCCAGAAGCCCAGCCGCATGGCGTACGACAGCACGAGGTACACCACCCACAGCACGATGAAGATCTCGAAGTTGCGGAAGGTGTCCGACTGGATGCGGTTGGCCACGCCGAACAGTTCTTCCGCGCCGATCGACGACATGATGCTGGAGGCCAGCATCAGCAGCACGAACTGGCTGGCAAGCGCCGGATACACCCGCTCCACGGCCGGGCGCAGGATCACGTGCCAGAACACCTGCAGCTTGGAAAGCCCAAGGCATTGCGCGGCTTCGAGCTGGCCCTTGTGGATCGACTCGATGCCCGCGCGGATGATCTCGCAGCTGTAGGCGCCGATGTTGACCACCAGCGCCAGCACCGCGCCCACCATGATCGGCATGGTCACGCCCGCGCTCGACAGGCCAAAGATCAGAAAGTAGCTCTGGATCAGCAGCGGCGTGTTGCGGATCGCCTCCACATAACCACCCGTCAGGCCGCGCAGCCAAGCGTGCGGGCTGTTGCGTCCGAGTGCGCAGACGGTGCCCAGCGCAAAGCCCAGCACGGTGGCGACGAAGGACAGTTGCACGGTCGTCCATGCGCCTTCCAGCAGCAGCGGCCACTGCGCGAGCACGGGTGCGAAATCGAACTGGTAGTTCAAGCAATCTCCTTCGGGGAATCGTTCGCAGGAGTGGCCGGCTCAGGCCGCACGAGCCAGGGGCATGCAGGACGGACCGAGGGGCTCGAAGGCCTTGTAGGTCAGGATGAATTCGCGATGGCCCAGGCCTTCGGACTTGGTGGCCGCGCCGTTGGCGACGTCGCGCACCGCATCGAAGATTTCCTGCCCGACTTCCTGCAGCGTGCCGCGCCCTTCGAGGATGCGGCCGGCGTCCACGTCCATGTCTTCGGCGAGCTGGCGGTAGGTGTCGGGATTGGCGCAGACCTTGATGACCGGCGAGATCGCCGAACCCACCACCGAGCCGCGTCCGGTGGTGAAAAGGATGAGGTGCGCGCCGCAGGCGATCAGCTCGACGATCTCGGCGTTGTCGCTGATGTTCGGAAAGCCGAAGCGCGGCTCGCCATCGGGCACCACGTCGAGCAGGTAGAGGCCGCCCTGCGGCGGCACGTCGCCGGGCTTGACGATGCCGTTGATCGGCGAGGCGCCGCTCTTGGCATAGGCACCCAGCGATTTCTCTTCAATGGTCGAAAGGCCGCCGTCGGCGTTGCCCGGCGCGAAGCTGCCGTGACCCATGATGCTGTAGTAGCGCGCGGCCTTGTTCACGCACTCGACGATCGCATCGCCGAGTTCCGGCGTGGCGGCGCGTCGCTTCATGTGGAATTCGCAGCCGATCAGCTCGCCGGTTTCCTCGAAGATGCAGCGCGCGTCCTGCGCGATCAACAGGTCGAAGGCGCGGCCCACGGCCGGGTTGGCGGTGATGCCGCTGGTGCCGTCGGAGCCGCCGCAGATGGTGCCGACGATGAGTTCGTTCATGGCCATCGGCACGCGCCCCTGCTGCGCGAGTTCGGCCAGCGCCCATTCGACCCATTCGGTGCCTTCGCGGATCGTGCTGCGGGTGCCGCCCTTCTGCTGGATGGTCAGCGTGTGCACCGGCCGGCCCGAGGCCGCGATGGCCTGTTCGAGCTTGCGCTTGTTCATGCTTTCGCAGCCCAGCGAGATCAGCAGCGCCGCGCCCACGTTGGGGTGCGTGGTGATCGCCGTCATCATGCGCTCGGCGTACTCGTTGGGGTAGCAGCCCGGGAAGCCGACGAGGTGCACTTCGACATCGCCTTGCTGATGGCGGAAGTTCAGCGTGATCTCGCGCGCGACGTGGTGCGCGCACTCCACGAGATAGGCGACGACCACCACGTTGCGTATGCCCTTGCGGCCATCGGCGCGCAGGTAGCCGTGGAGCGGGTTCGTTGAGCTCATGAGGGTGTCGTCGCTTCAGGCATGGCCGACGAAGGTGTGGCCCTCGTCCAGCGTGTAGGTGGGGGTGTAGTCGCTGTCGAGGTTGTGCGTGTGGATGTGCTCGCCGGCCTCGACCGGAATGCGCAGGCTGCCGATGACGGCGCCGTACTTCAGCACCTTCTCGCCCGCGGCGATGGCGCGACGCGCGAGCTTGTGGCCCAGGCCGATCTCGCGCGGCAGCGTGGCGCTGCCGCCTTCGAGCTGCACCACGGTGCCGGCTGCGAGGTGGCTGCAGGCGATCAGGCAGTTGTCCTCGGGCGAGAGCAGCACGAGCCGGGAGTCGAGGGGTTGCTGAAGGGCGCTCACGGTTCGATGCCTCAGAACTTGCGGTACTTCAGGTAGGCCTCTTGCGGATCGGTGCCCGCGAGGATGGCGGTGCGCACGAGGTTCTCGCGGCCCATCATGTGTTCGGCCTCGGTGACGATGGCTTCGGCCTGCGCGAGCGGGATGCAGATCACGCCGTCGGTGTCGGCCAGCAGCAAGTCGCCCGGGTTCACGGTGACTTCGCCGATGCGCACGGGCACTTCCATCGCGTCGGGCAGCCAGTAGCCGACGACGTCGCGCGGCGTGAAGTAGCGATGCCAGACCTGGAAGCCTTGGGCAATGATGAATTCGGCATCGCGCACGCCGCCGTCGGCGATCACGCCCAGCACGCCCTTGCGCCCGAGTGTTTCGGCGGACAGCTCGCCCATGTGCGAGACCGTCGAGTCGTTGGGCTGGATCACCGCGATGTGGCCCGGTTTGGCGCGCGAGAGAAAACCGGTCCAGGCCATCAGCGTTTCATGCGGGTCGACGGTGGGATCGACGCGGCCGCTCACCGTGAAGGCTGGGCCGCAGATCTTCTGGCCGGCGATCAGCGGGCGCAGTGTGGGCGGCAGCGTGAAGTCGCGCAGACCCATGGCGCGCATGACGTCGTGAAGGATGCCGGTGTAGCAAGCCTGGAGCCGGGGCAGCAGCGAATCGGTCGTGGTGGTCATGTCTCTTGTTTTCTTAGATAAAACTAGATTTCAGCATTTAGGCTAACAGGACGGACTGTTTTTGATGCTGGGGTTTGCGCCTGTTTACGGGTAAATACCAATGAGAAAGGCGCAATTGGAGGCCTTTGGCAAGCTCCAAATCCCAAGGCCTTGGCGTACATTTGATTTCATAGATGAAATGAAAATTTCACCAGCACTCAAACCACACCAAGGACACCGCAACATGAGCAACCGCGTTCAGGGAAAAAACATCCTCGTCACCGCCGCCGGCAAGGGCATCGGCCGCGCCAGCGCACTCGCACTGGCCCGTGAAGGCGCTGCCACCGTGTGGGCCACCGACGTGGACGAAGCCGCGCTGGCCGAACTCGCCGCACTGGCGCGCGAAGAAGGGCTGACCGGCCTGAAGACCGCATCGCTCAACGTGCGCGACAGCGCCGCGCTGCAGGCCTTCGCGCAGACCGCCGGACGGCTGGACGTGCTTTTCAACTGCGCCGGCTTCGTGCACAGCGGCAACATCCTGGCCTGCGAGGAAGCCGACTGGGACTTCAGCATGGACCTCAACGTGAAGTCGATGTACCGCGCCATCCGCGCCTTCCTGCCCGCGATGCTGGAGCACGGCGGCTCGATCATCAACATGGCCTCGGCCGCGTCGAGCGTGAAGGGCGTGCCCAACCGTTTTGTCTACGGTGCGTCGAAGGCTGCCGTCATCGGGCTGACCAAGGCGGTGGCGGCCGACTTCATCCAGCAGGGCATCCGCTGCAACGCGATCTGCCCAGGCACAGTCGAATCGCCCTCGCTGCGCGATCGCATCGCGGCGCAGGCCGAGCAGGCCGGCGCCGACGAGGCCACGGTGCGCGCCGCGTTCGTCGCGCGCCAGCCGCTGGGCCGTGTCGGCCGGCCGGAGGAAATTGCCGCGCTGGTGGTGTACCTGGCATCGGACGAGTCGGCCTTCACGACCGGCACCACCCACATGATCGACGGCGGCTGGTCGAACTGAGCCATGAGCAACTCATCCATGGCCGGGTCCGCCGTGCTGGCGGACGGCTCGGCGGCCGAGGACGCCATCTACCGCAAGGTCGGCTGGCGCGTACTGCCGCTGCTGGTGGTGTGTTTCATCTTTGCGTACTTCGACCGCGTCAACATCAGCTTTGCCAAGCTGCAGATGCAGGGCGACCTGAGCCTTTCGGATGCTGCCTACGGGCTCGGGGCCAGCATCTTCTTCGTGGGCTACTTCATCTTCGAGGTGCCCAGCAACATCATCATGCATCGCGTGGGTGCCAAGCGATGGATCGCCCGCATCATGATCACCTGGGGGCTGGCCTCCACCGGGATGATGTTCGTGCAGTCGGAGACCTCGTTCTACATCCTGCGCTTCCTGGTGGGCGCGGCGGAAGCGGGCTTCCTGCCGGGCGTCATCCTGTACTTCACCTACTGGTTCCCGGCCCGGCGGCGCGCGCGCATCAACGCCTGGTTCATGACCTCGATCGCGATCTCGGGCGTCATCGGCGGGCCGCTGGCCGGCTGGATCATGACCCGCTTTGCGGGCGTGAACGGCTGGGCCGGCTGGCAGTGGCTGTTCCTGCTGGAGGGGTTGCCGACGATCCTGCTGGGGCTGGTGGTGTTGCTCCTGCTGGACAACCGCATCGAGGACGCGAAGTGGCTGAGCCATGACGAAAAGCGCCTGCTGCGCGCCAACGTCGACGCGGAAGCCGGCCAGGCCGAGCACAATTTCCTGGCGGCCCTGCGCCAGCCGGGCACGGCACTGCTGGCGCTGATCTACATGTTCATGTTGATGGGCCTGTACGGCCTGACCTTCTGGATGCCGCAGCTCATCAAGAACACCGGCATCACAGACCCGCTGAACATCGGGCTGCTCACCGCCATTCCCTATGCGGCTGCGGGCATCGCGATGGTGCTGATCGGCGCCAGCTCGGACCGCTCCGGCGAGCGCCGCTGGCACCTCGGCCTGACCGTGGCCGTGGGCGGGCTTGGCTACATCTGCAGCGCCTACTTCGGCGCGTCGACCGGGCTGGCAATGGCCGCGCTGACGGTGGCGGCCGTGGGCGTGATCGGCTGCCTGCCGGTGTTCTGGACGCTGCCGCCGAAGTTTCTGACAGGCACGGCTGCTGCAGGCGGCATTGCGCTGATCAACTCCATCGGCAACCTCGGCGGCATCATCAGCCCGTACATGGTGGGCAAGGTGCATGACATGACCGGCAGCACGCAGGTCGGCCTGTACGTGATCGCTGCCGTGACGCTGCTCGCCGCCGCGCTCATCCTGTTCGCCCTGCCGCGGCAGATTGCCGGAAAGGACCGCGTGGGCTGATGCGCCGCCCGGCTTCGCCCGAAGCCGGCCTGCCATGCGTGTACGCTTGAAGCGCCATGAATCCAAAGATGTCGAGCAGCCCTGAAGAACCATTGATCGAAGCCCCGTCGTCCGAGCCGGAAGACGGACTGGACGCCGGCCCGCGCTATTCGGCGCCGGCCCTCGAAAAGGGGCTGGACATCCTGGAGGTGCTGGCCGACAGCGTCGCCGGCTGCACGCTCAACGAGCTGGCGCAGAAGGTGGGCCGCAAGGTCAGCGAGATCTTCCGCATGGCGGTGACGCTGCAACGGCGCGGCTACGTGCAGGTCGACGAGAACGACCGCTACACGCTCACGCTGCGGATGTTCGAGCTGGCCCATCGCCAGCAGCCGCTCAAGAGCCTCGTGAGCGTGGCGCTGCCGCTGCTGCGCGAGCTGGCCAACCGGGCGCGCCAGTCCTGCCACCTGGCCATGTACCAGGGCGGGCGCGTGGTCGTCATCGCCCAGGTCGAGAGTCCGGAGCGCTGGTCCTTCGGCCTCAAGGTGGGGGTGGTGATGGGGCTGACGGACACCTCCTCGGGCCATGTGCTGCTGGCGTTCCGCGACGAGATCGACCGCGCCCGCATGCTGCGCGCCCACATTGGCGTGGAAGGCGAACTCGACATGGACCCCGGCGAGCTGTTCTCGATCCTGCAGGAGGTGCGAGCGCGCGGCTACTCGGCAATGCCGAGCAAGCAGACGCGGGGCATCACCAACATCGCGTTCCCGGTGATGGGTGTGGCCGACCATGTCATCGCGTCCATCAACGTGCCGTACATCGAGCGCATCGACCAGAAGGCCGGCCCCGACGTGACGCAGGTGCAGGAGATCGCCGGCAACATTGCGGCACGCCTGTCGGCGCTGATGGGCGCCAGCGGCTACAACGACAACGAGTAGCGCGGCTGGCGCAAAGGGGCTTCAGCCCGCGTCGGGAATGTCGTCGCTTGCGGGTTGGTCGCTCTTGTACGAGGCGATGTCGCGCACGTTCTTCTGCACGGCCACTGCGCCGAACAGGCTCAGCAGGAAGGCCATGCCGTAGAAGCCCTTCTCGCTGTTGGCCAGCGTGGCATTGAACAGGCCGACGGCGAGCAGCGCCACCGACAGCAGCAGCGAGATCCAGCACAGGCCGTAGTAGATGGCGGTGACGGGCGTGCCTTCGAGCTTGTCGCGCACAGTCTTTTGCAGCGACACCGCGGCGAACAGGCCGTACATCAGGATGGTGAAGTAGTAGCCCTTTTCGTTGAGCTGCATCGTGGCGTTCCACAGCCCGATCAGGTAGACGACGGCACCGGCGAGCAGCGCGGCCCAGGAGGCGGCGACGAACGCCCCGGTCGGTTTCTGGAATTTGGTGGCCATGAAGTCCTCCTCGTGTTGGTTGGAGTGCGATTATGGTGTGGGCGCCGATGGCATGATCGTCGGCGACCGGCCCCGCACGGGGCGGCTTTCAAAAATAACCGGAGGAGCTTTTCATGTCATCGGAACCAGCCAGCCAGCCGTCCCTCGTTCGCACCGGCGCCAAGGCCGGTCTTGCCTTCGCGGGATCGGTCATCAAGGGCGGCCTGCTCGGCGTGATTCTGGGCGGCGGCGTTTTCGTCTTCTACCTGAGCCAGTTGCAGGGGCCGGGCAATCCGGCGGCGCGTGCCGGCGGGTTCGGCGCCATCGTCGCGCTGTTCACCTCGCCGCCGCTGATGGTGGCCGTTCTGCTGTTCTTGTTTGTGGGCGTCTACGTGATGCTGGGTGTGGCGCAAGGCCGCGCACGCGCCATGCAGCATCTGGTGGCGGCACGCGGCGAGGTCGTGGCGCAGAAGTTGGGTGGCGCCATCGCGGGCCGCATCGAGGCCATGCCGCGCACCCACGGCACACTGCAGCGCGCGGCCGACTGGCTGTCGGTCGACGCGTTGAGCAAGCAGCTTGCGCCGGTGCTGGGTGAAGGCAAGGCGGCGCGGTCGGTGGTTTCGTTCGTGCTGAACCGGCTGCCGATGAGCGAGATGCTCGCCGAGTGGCAGGAAAGCCGTGCCGCGCAAGGCGAATCGGCCGCCGGCGAAGATGCCGCGCCAGACCCGGCGCTGCGCGCCCTGCTCACGCGCCGCATCAACGAGACGCTGCAGGACATGGCGACGCCGTCGCGCAAGCCGCTGTACATCGCGCTGGGCGCGCACGTGGCGCTGCTGGGCGTGGGCCTGTGGCTGGTTAACTGACCAACTGACTGACGCTGAAGCGAAGGGGCGTGGCGCTCAGAGCGCCAGCATCAGCTTCAGGTTTTGCACCGCGGCGCCGCTGGCGCCCTTGCCGAGGTTGTCCAGGCGAGCGATCACCACGGCATGGCGGTGGTCCTCGTTCGGGAACACGCGGATCTCCAGCAAATTGGTGTCGTTGAGCGCCAGCGCATCGAGCTTCCCGTCTTCCGTGGGCGGCAGAACCTTCACGAACTGTTCAGGCGTGTTGCTCTTGGCATAGTGCGCGGCCAGCGCGTCCTGCAGGTCACCGGCCTTCGGCTTGCCGGGCAGCAGGTCGAGGTGCAGTGGCAACTGGACCAGCATGCCCTGCTTGAAATTGCCCACCGATGGAATGAAGACCGGCCGGCGGGTCAGGCCCGTGTAGGCCATGATTTCGGGAATGTGCTTGTGCTTCAGGCCCAGCGCGTAGGTCTCGAAAAGCGGCGCCTCGTCTTTTTCGTAGGCCTCGATCATGGTCCGGCCGCCGCCCGAATAGCCGCTCACGGAAGGCAGCGAAATCGGGAAGTCGACCGGCAGCAGGCCCGCATCGACCAGCGGGCGCACCATGGCGATGGCGCCGGTGGCGTAGCAGCCGGGGTTGCCGACGCGGTCGGCCTGGGCCACGGCCTGCCAGTGGCCGGCCACCAGTTCGGGGAAGCCGAACACCCATCCGGGTGCGATGCGGTGCGCCGTGGAGGCGTCGATGATCTTGGGCTTCTTGCCGGGCAATTGGTCGATCAGCGCGACGGATTCGCGCGCCGCGTCGTCATGCAGGCACAGCACCACCAGGTCGACGCCGGCCATCAGGCCGCGCTTGGCATTCACGTCTTTTCGCAGCTCCGGCGCGATGCTCACGAGCTCGATTTGCGGCATCGTTTGAAGCCGTTCGCGAATCTGCAGGCCGGTGGTACCGGCTTCGCCGTCGATGAAAACCTTGGCCATGATGGGAGTGTGCTGAGGGGGAGCTAGAAGAAAGTACGTATTGACCGCAACCCCACGTACAGTATTGGTGCGGCGCACCATGATACAGTCCGCGGTTGTTCGCCGCCCCCAGCCGTCAGGCTGCCGTCGCCCGCGAACAACAGAGCACAAACACTCTCACCCCTATCCCCCGTTCTCAACCTCCTCCTTCCGAGAGACATCCCTCATGAAGATTCACGAGTACCAAGGCAAGGAAATCCTTGCCAAGTTCGGCGTGCCGGTGCCGCGCGGCATTCCGGCATATACGGTCCAGGAGGCGGTCGAAGCCGCCCAGAAGCTTGGAGGCCCGGTCTGGGTCGTCAAGGCCCAGATCCACGCGGGTGGCCGCGGCAAGGGCGGCGGCGTCAAGGTCGCCAAGTCGATCGAAGACGTCAAGAAGCTGGCCGGCGAAATCCTCGGCATGCAGCTCAAGACCCACCAGACCGGCCCCGAAGGCCAGAAGGTGCGCCGCCTCTACATCGAAGATGGCGCCGACATCAACAAGGAATACTACATTTCGGCCGTGACCGACCGCGCCACCCAGAAGGTGGCCTTCATCGCTTCGAGCGAAGGCGGCATGGACATCGAGGAAGTGGCCCACTCCTCGCCCGAGAAGATCATCACGGTGTTCGCAGACCCCGAAAAGGGCCTGACCGACGAACAGGCCAAGCAGATCGCCGACGGCATCGGCATGCCGGCCGATTCGACCGCGCAAACGGTCGACATCCTCAAGAAGCTCTACGCCTGCTACATGGAGACGGACGCCTCGCTGGTCGAGATCAACCCGCTCAACCGTGACAGCAAGGGCAACGTCATGGCGCTGGACGCCAAGTTCAACTTCGACAGCAACGCGCTGTTCCGCCACCCCGAAATCGTGGCCCTGCGCGACCTTGACGAAGAAGACGCGGCCGAAGTCGAAGCCTCGAAGTTCGACCTTGCCTACATCTCGCTGGACGGCAACATCGGCTGCCTGGTGAACGGTGCCGGCCTGGCCATGGCCACCATGGACACCATCAAGCTGTTCGGCGGCGAGCCGGCCAACTTCCTGGACGTGGGCGGCGGTGCCACCCCCGAGAAGGTCACGGAAGCCTTCAAGATCATGCTGAAGAACAAGAACGTGGAAGCGATCTTGGTCAACATCTTCGGCGGCATCATGAAGTGCGACACCATCGCCACCGGCGTGATCGCGGCCTGCAAGGCCGTGAACCTGCAAGTGCCGCTGGTCGTGCGCATGAAGGGCACCAACGAAGTCGAAGGCAAGAAGCTGCTGGCCGATTCGGGCCTGCCGATCATCAGCGCCGACACCATGGCGGACGCGGCCCAGAAGGTCGTCGCAGCAGTCAAGAAGGCCTAAGGAAAAAGTCATGTCGATCTACATCAACAAAGACACCAAAGTCATCACGCAAGGCATTACCGGCAAGACCGGTCAGTTCCACACCGAGAAGTGCCAGGAATACGCGAACGGCAAGAACGCCTTCGTGGCCGGCGTGAACCCGAAGAAGGCCGGCGAGTCGATCTTCAATATCCCGATCTTCGGTTCGGTCAAGGAAGCCGCTTCGCAAACCGGCGCCACCGTGTCGGTGATCTACGTGCCGCCGGCAGGCGCCGCGGCCGCCATCTGGGAAGCTGTCGAAGCCGACCTGGACCTGGCGATCTGCATCACCGAAGGCATCCCGGTTCGCGACATGCTCGAAGTGCGCAACAAGATGAAGGCCAAGGAAGCGGCCGGCGGCAAGAAGACCTTGCTGCTGGGCCCGAACTGCCCCGGCCTGATCACGCCCGACGAAATCAAGATCGGCATCATGCCCGGCCACATTCACCGCAAGGGTCGCATCGGTGTGGTCTCGCGCTCGGGCACGCTGACGTACGAAGCCGTGGCTCAACTGACGGAAATCGGCCTGGGCCAATCGTCGGCAGTCGGCATCGGCGGCGACCCGATCAACGGTCTGAAGCACATCGACGTGATGAAGGCCTTCAACGACGATCCGGACACCGACGCGGTCATCATGATCGGCGAAATCGGCGGCCCCGACGAGGCTGACGCAGCCCGCTGGTGCAAGGAACACATGAAGAAGCCGGTTGTCGGCTTCATCGCCGGTGTCACCGCCCCTCCCGGCAAGCGCATGGGCCACGCCGGCGCGCTGATCTCGGGCGGTGCGGACACGGCCGATGCCAAGCTCGCCATCATGGAAGAGTGCGGCTTCACCGTGACGCGCAACTTCTCGGAACTGGCCAAGCTGCTCAAGGCAAGGCTGTAAGAGACGTCTCCACGACACCGGCCGCAGAGCCGGGTCATGAGAGGGCCACGCAGAAATAAAAAAGCGCCCGCACTGGATTGCGGGCGCTTTTTTCAATAAAACACAGTGGAATCGGGATCAGAGACATGGAACTCCTTCAAAGCACAGACTTCTGGATCGGTCTGCTCAAGATCGTCTGGATCAACATCATCCTGTCGGGCGACAACGCCGTGGTCATTGCCATGGCCGCTCGCTCGCTGCCGCCTGCACAGCAGAAAAAAGCCGTGATGTTCGGCTCGGGCGCGGCCGTGGTGCTGCGCATCGTGCTCACGGTGGTGGCGGCCAAGCTGTTGGCGCTGCCTTACCTGCAGATCATCGGCGGCCTGCTGCTGCTGTGGATCGGCCTGCAGTTGCTGAGCGAAGAAGATGATGGCGAAGGAGAAAGCAAGGAATACGGCAGCATGATGGTGGCCGTGCGCACCATCCTGCTGGCCGACCTCGTGATGAGCCTGGACAACGTGATCGCCGTCGCGGCCGCCGCGCAGGGCAGCATGGTGCTGCTGGTGCTGGGCCTGGCGATCAGCATTCCGCTGGTGATCTTCGGCAGCACGCTCATGATCAAGCTCATGGAGCGCTTCCCGATCATCATCATGCTGGGCGCCGCGCTGATCGGCTGGGTCGGTGGCGAGACCATCGTGAGCGACGTCGCACTGCGCGACACGCTGGCGGCCAACCCCTGGTTGCACTACGCGGCGGCTGCCGCCGGTGCAGTGTTCGTCGTGGCCGCCGGCCGCTTGATGCAACGGCGTGCACACGCCGCTGCACACTGAGCTTTCGCGAAGTCGGCGCTGGCAAACCATGGCGAGTGTCGGCGTTTCCCTGTTCTCGACCCGGCCTCCTTTGACCTGGGAGTTCGCCACGCTGACCGATGTCGGGCGGCTGCGCGCCCACAACGAAGACGCTGTGCACGTGGATGCCGCACTCGGCCTGGCGCTGCTGGCCGACGGCATGGGCGGCTACAAGGGCGGTGAAGTGGCGAGCGCCATGGCCATCTCGCTGCTGCACGCCAGTTTCGGACGCTGGTTTGCCCAGGCCGGGATGCAGGCGCCGGCCCGCGTGGTCAGGCGGGCGCTGCAAGCTGCCACGGACGAGGCCAACGGATCGATCCTGCATGCCGGCACCACCAACCCGGAACTGCAGGGCATGGGGACGACGCTGGTGCTGGCCGCATTCCGCCCGCAACGCGTGGTGGTCGGGCACATCGGCGATTCGCGCTGCTATCGCCTGCGCAACAACAAGCTGGAACTGCTCACGCGTGACCATTCGCTGCGCCAGCAACAGCTTGACGCTGGCGCGATCACCGCCGAGGAAGCCCTCAATTCACCGACCCGCAACCTCGTGACGCGGGCTGTTGGCGTGGAGCCCCAAGTGCTGCTGGAAATGCATGAGCACAGCGCAAGGCCGGGCGATCTGTATATGCTTTGCTCCGATGGGCTGAGCGAGATGGTCTCGGATGGGCAGCTTTTCACGCTTCTGGGACACGATGTCGGGCTTCAGAAAAAAGCTTCACTTTTGGTTGCAATTGCAAACGACAATGGTGGACGGGACAACATTTCGGTTGTTCTGGCAAGGGCGGGCGTTGCCGAAGTGCCCCGGGCGGCCAGGTAACAGGCCCCGACGGCTGCACGCCGTCCCGCTTGCCGTCGTTAAAGCTTTGCATTCGGGGAGTCGGCAATGCCGAAGATGATCATTTCGGTCGATGGCGTTGTCATCGGGCAAGTGGCACTCGCCAAGGACCGCACGACGCTTGGCCGGCGTGCCTACAACGACATCGTGATCGACAATCTGGCGGTCAGCGGCGAACACGCCGTGCTGCACATGAGCGATGGCGAAGTCGAAATTGAAGATCTCAACAGCACCAACGGCACCTACGTCAATGCGCTTGCCATCCAGAAGCAAGCGCTCCAGGACAACGATGTCATCGAGGTCGGGGGCTGCCGCATCCATTTCCGCGCGCGCAGCAACCTGGCCATTGGTCCGGGCTCGGTCCGCACGGTGTCTGGCGAGTTTTCAGGGTCCATGCCGCTCTCGTCCGCGCCCACGGAGTCGGGGGCACTCGTTGAACTCGGTATTCCCGTGCTGCGTGTGCTGTCCGGCGCCAACGAAGGACAGGACGTCTCGCTGCAGAAAGTGGTCACCACCATCGGCAAGCCCGGCGTTGCCGTGGCCGTCGTCACGCGCCGCCGGCAAGGCTACGTCGCGGCCAGCGCCGTGGGCGGCGTCACGCTCAATGGCGTGCTCCTGGGGACCGACGCGGTCGCCTTGCAGGAGCTCGACGTGCTCGAGCTTGGCGACAAGACGCGCATGCAGTTCGTGCGGGTCTGAGCCTTTCCTTTTTTTTGACCGCCGCGGCGGTCTTCGTTGTCCGGGCGGGGCGCCATGATGAGCACGCTGCGTCGGCATTGGCCGCGCATCGCCATCACGCTGCTGCCGGTTTTGCTGGCGCTGGCGCATGCGACCGACATTTGGCAGTTGACTGCCTTTGAGCGCCTTGACCGCCTGATCTACGACATCCGGCTGCGCGCCACCATGCCGCGCACACTCGATTCGCGCGTCGTGATCGTTGATGTCGACGACACCAGCCTTTCGCGCCAGGGACAGTGGCCTTGGCCACGCGACAAGATCGCCCGCCTGACCACCGAGCTTCTGACCCGCCAGCAAGCGGCGGTGCTCGGCTTCGACGTCATGTTCCTCGAGCCCGACCGCAGCGCCGGCCTCGACAGGCTGCGAGAGATTGCCAACGGGCCGCTGCGCAACATGCAGGGCCTTGCGGCGGAGATCGAGCGGCTCGCGCCCACGCTGAACCACGACGCCACATTCGCCGAAGCGCTGAACGGCCAGCGGGTTGCGCTCGGCTACTACTTCACGCGAACAGGGTCCCCGAGTGCCAAGGGCCAGTTGCCTGCCACGCCGCTCTTGCCGCCCGATGCCTTTCCCGCAGGCGGCGTCTACGCCACGAGCTGGAACGGCTTCGGGGCCAGCCTGCCGGAGCTGGCGAAGGCCGCGCCCGCTGCGGGCTTTTTGAACACGCTGGTCGGCGCCAGCGGCGACGGCGTCATTCGCAGCGTGCCGCTCATCGCGCGTTACGAAGGCGACCAAGCGCAGCCCGGCTACTACGAGTCGCTGGGGCTCGCGGTCTACCGGCTGGCGAACGGCTCGCCGCCGGTGCGCCCGGCCTTCGCGCCCGGCGGCGAGGTGCCCAGACTCGAATCGCTGCGGCTCGGGCGCCTGCGCATTCCGGTCGATCAGTCCGCCAGCATGCAGGTACCGTTTCGCGGACCGGGCGGTGCAGGTGCGGGATCGTTCCGCTATGTGGCGGCGGCCGACGTGCTCGAAGGCCGACTGGGTCCGGGTGAGCTGAAAGACAAGATCGTGCTCGTGGGCGCCACCGCGCCGGGCCTGCAGGACCTGCGTGCCACGCCGGTTGGCGCTGCGTTTCCGGGTGTCGAGGTGCATGCCAACATCGTCTCGGGCCTGCTCGATCACCGCCTGCTCGCGGTGCCGGACTATGCGCCCGGCTATGAAGTGCTGACCATCCTGGTCGCGGGCCTCGCGCTCGCGTTCGGGCTGTCGCTGCTGTCCGCATCGCGCGCCGTGTTGCTCGCCGCAGGCACGACGGCCGCGCTGATCGGCGTCAACACTTGGCTCTACGTGAGCGAGAGCCTCGTGCTGCCGCTGGCCTCGGCGCTTGCCACGACGGCGTTGGCTTTCGTGCTCAACATGAGCTGGGGCTACTTCGTCGAATCGCGTGCGCGGCGAGGCCTCGTGCGGCTCTTCGGCACCTATGTGCCGCCGCAGCTCGTCAACGAAATGCTCGTGCACCCCGACCGCTACAGCATGCGCGCCGAGAGCAAGCCGATGACCGTGATGTTCTGCGACATGCGCGACTTCACCCGCCTGTCGGAACAGATGGCGCCGGCCGAGCTGCAAGCTTTCTTGAATACCGTCTTCAGCCGACTCACCGACGTGATCAGCACACATCGCGGCACCGTCGACAAGTACATGGGCGATTGCGTCATGGCCTTCTGGGGCGCGCCGATCGACACGCCCGACCACGCGGCGCTGGCCGTGCGCGCGGCGCTCGACATGGCCGAGGCCGTGCGCGAGATCAACAGCATGCACCGCGCCAGCGGCCGGCCCGAAATCAGCGTGGGCATCGGCATCAACAGCGGCGTGATGAGCGTGGGCGACATGGGCTCGACCGCGCGCCGCAGCTACACCGTGGTCGGCGATGCGGTCAATCTGGCGTCGCGCCTCGAAGGACTGAGCGGGCACTACGGCGTCGAGATCGTGGCCAGCGGCGCGACCCGCGAGCTGGCGCCCGACTACATCTGGCAAGAACTCGACAGCGTGCGCGTCAAGGGAAAGGCACAAGTCGTTGCCGTTTTTACGCCCCTGGATGCACGCACGGCCGACGCGGTGAAACAGACGCAACAACTGCTCGAACGCTGGGCCGGCGTGCTCGCGGCCTATCGGCGGCAAGACTGGGCGGTGGGCCGAAACTTGCTGGCACCCCTGCTCGCGGCCGATGCCAAAAAAGTCCTTTACCAGCTCTACGCCCAGCGTTTAGCCTCAATGGCGTTGCGACCGCAAGACCCGAATTGGGACGGCGCAACCCGGTTCGAAACCAAATGACGACAGACACATACAAGGGGTCTCTCACAATGCAGGTTCGTGTGCTGGGTTGCTCGGGCGCCATTGCCAAAGACTGCCGCACCACCTCGTTTCTGGTCGACACGGACCTGCTCGTCGATGCGGGCACCGGGGTCGGAGATCTCACGCTCGACGAGATGGCCGGCATCGACGATGTCGTGCTGACCCACAGCCATCTCGACCACATTGCCGCGTTGCCCCTGATGCTTGATGCCGTGGGGAGCCGCCGCACGCGGCCGCTGCGTGTGCATGCGCTGCGCGCCACCATCGAGGCGCTGCGCGCGCATGTGTTCAACAACGTCATCTGGCCCGACTTCGAGAGCATTCCGAGCCTTGAGGCGCCTTTCGTGAGCTTTCACGATATTGCGGTGGGGCAGATGCTGCAGTTGGGCACTTGCGCGCCCAAGCTGGTCGAGGTGCTGCCGGCTGTGCATACGGTGCCGGCCTGCGGTTTCGCGGTGCGGCGAGCTTCGGGCGGGGCGCATTGGGTCTTCAGCGGCGATACCGAACGCAACGCGCCGTTCTGGGATCGCGTCAATGCAATCGAGGTGGCCATGCTCGTGATCGAGACCGCCTTCAGCAGCCGTGAACAGGCGCTGGCTGAGCGCAGCCTGCATCTGTCGCCGGTCGTGCTGGCGGACGAGCTGGCGCATATCGATCCGGGGAAGCAATACCCGATCTACATCACCCATACCAAGCCGGCAGAAACCGATGAAATCATGAGCCAGATCGGCGCACTGGCAGACCATCAGGTGGCGGGTTTGGCGCAGCGCGATATACGCTGGCTCAAGGCGGATGGGATCCTGACTTTCTGACGGTTTCGGGTGCGCTGGCATGACAAATTTGTCACCGCTTGTAGCATCTTGAAGCAAGTTGTGTCACTTGGTGTAACGCCAAGATGGACAAAGATGACGGGTTTGGGCTGTGCCGAGCTCTGAAGGTGGGTGGCACGGATGCTGCGGAAGGTACTGCGCTCCGGGCTGGTTCCCGGGCTCTACAAACCAACCTGGAGTTAATGAATGAACCGTCGTTCTATCGCACGCAATGTGCAAAAGGGTTTCACCCTTATTGAATTGATGATCGTTGTGGCGATCATTGGTATCTTGGCCGCCATTGCGATTCCGCAATACCAGACCTATGTCGCCAAGTCGCAGATTTCCCGCGTTATTGGTGAAACCGGCTCCCAGAAGACGGCCGTCGAAGACTGCGTTATCAACGGCAAGTTGACCGCGAGTGCTACCAGCTGTGCGGGTACCGCAACCGGATCTAATCTCGTTGTTTCGGCCGGCACCAACACGGTTAACGGCGGTCTCGCCCCGGCTGGTATGGGTGCACCTATTCTTTCCTTCGGCGGCCTTACGGATGGCTCGGCAACCCTTACCTCCACGTTCGGAAACAACGCAGCATCTGTGATTGCCGGGAAGAAGATCGTGTGGTCGCGCGATGCCTCCGGAACTTGGAGTTGCCTATCTGACGTGCCGAAGAAGTACGAGCAAGTCGCTTGCCCGACGAGCTCGGCGACGTAATTTTTTACTCGTTGCTAAAGGCCGCTTTCGGGCGGCTTTTTTCATTGTGTTGACCTCCAATCACACACTGCGCAGCAGCCTGCTCCGTATTTAGCATCGAACCGCGCCACAAGTGAGAAGTTAGCCTTGAGACCCGCGACTGCTTGAGGCGGCAGAGGTCTAATCGGCTTACTGATCCACAAACAGCCCAGTCTGATTATTGAAGACGTGAGCCGGTCGACTCTCAGACTGCTGTCTTGCTGTACAGGCTCTTGCCTGCCGACGTTCTTGTGAAGCGGTTCCGCAGCGCAATTGCTGAATGCTTTGTAGGGTGTACCAAACTCGCGTTACTGCAGATGCCCTGAGTGAGGCCGCGCGCCTAGAATGCCCCTTCAGGTTCTGCTGGCCCAGTGCAGGTGATTTCCCGGCTGCGACGTTCCTGACATTGCACTCCGTATCAGCGTGGTTTGGTGTTCCACCACCTCTGTTTACGGTCGCTATTGAATTGGGCCTCTCGCCCCTCAGCAGTCTGAGCGCGGCCCAACGCTGGTCAAAGTGGGCTGGCTATTTAGTGATCCTGAGCCGCCGTTCAGATGGAACGGTCAGCCCGTCATTCTGCAAAGATTTGGGGTGGTTGAGCGTCGGCAAAATACCTCTAATGAGCTCCTTCGTGATGTCCGCTGGCGCACCCAGAGAAAATCCTCGGTTAGTTGTCTGCAGTACATTGATCGCGCTGCCGTTCCTGTTTCCGATCTCCGCGGGCCCTTCGGTCAGTGCGTGGCAGCAACTGACATCATGGCTTTGTATCGCGTTGTTGTCAGTTCCGCTGGCCGGTGCGAAATATCCCCTGCCTCGCCCGTTGCTGATGACTTGGTTTGCGACGGTGGCAATTTCGATTGCTCTTCTCCACAGCCATCAACTTGGCGTCGGCTTCTGGCTGTCGGCCGTCATTGCGATAGCTGCGACCGGAATGGCTGCTTGCGTTGGTGCCGGACTTGCATGCAGCGGTACCCGTATGCACCACGCGTTTGCTCAAGGGCTGCTGGGCGCGGGCTTGATCAGCGCAGTGCTTGGGCTACTTCAATACTATGGGCTCACTGGATCCTTTGCGCCCTGGACCACCGCGCCCGATGTCGGTCAAGCATTCGGGAACCTACGCCAGCGCAATCAATTCGCGAGCCTGATCAGCATGGCCTTGATCGCCGCGCTCTGGCTTTACCCTGGGGGACGCAGAAGCGCTGCATATCAGCGCTCTGCATGGGCAGGGGCCATCGTCTTGCTCGTAGTGGCTGCAGCGGCATCAACTTCGCGAACCGGTTTGCTTCAATTTCTACTGATTGTCAGCATGGCCGCGTTCTTGGCAAAGCGCAAAGGGGTAGAAAAAAACAAAGCGGCAATTGACCTGCCGCCCCCTTTCGTTCTTTTGTCCTTGGCCCCGCTGTATTTCTTGAGCGCCTGGGCATTGCCACAACTCGCCGGGGGTGGTTTCGACGGCATGGTGCAGCGTCTGAGCGAAGGTGCCCCAGCGGGGCACAGTCGGTGGATCCTCTGGGGAAACGTTTTGAGCCTGATCGCCGAACGCCCGTGGACTGGTTGGGGATGGGGAGAGCTGAGTTTTGCCCATTACAGCTACAGCGCGCTCTATTCAGGGCCGCGCTTCGTCGAGATTCTCGATAACGCACATAACCTGCCATTGCATCTTGCAGTGGAACTCGGAATTCCGGCTGCTGTCTTGATCTGCGGTAACTTTCTCTGGCTGGTGATCGCCGCGCAACCATGGCGCGAGCGCGAACCGTTCCGGGTCATGGCCTGGGGGCTGCTCGGCGTGATCGTGCTGCACAGCCTGCTCGAATACCCGCTCTGGTATGGGCCGTTCCAGCTTGTATTCGGGCTGTGCCTCGGGATTCTCTGGCCTGCGAAAGCCAGCCTTTCGGTGCCTGGGCGAGTTGCTCGTGCGCTACCGGCGTTGTTGGCTGCCGCCTTGGGTTTGATCGTCGCCTACGCTGGTTGGGACTACGCCCGGACCAGCCAGATTTATCTGCCGCGCGACCAACGTTTGCCAGCGTACGAAGACAACACGCTCGCCAAACTGCAGGGTTCGTGGCTTTTTGAAAATCAAGTGCGGTTTGCCGAACTCTCGCTGATGCAAGTGGACCGCTCGAATGCGTCCGAGGTCTACGCGCTTGCCAGGAAACTTCTGCATTTCTCGCCAGAGCCGCGGGTCATCGTCAAGCTCATTGAAAGTGCGGAACTGCTTGGTCGGGTCGACGAAGCCCGATCCGAAGCGGAACGGTTCGGCATCGCCTTTCCGGTGGAGTATGCCGAGTGGGTTTCGGAGAGCCCGGACAGTAAAGCACGGGACTCTCGCCAGCCCTGATGAAATCAGGCTACCAGCAGCTGGTGGACGTCAGCTGGGTTCCATCGCTTTTCAGGTTGGACTGGGCGCCTGTTTGATCCACCTGGAAGGTGTAGCACTCGGTGTCTTTCTGCTGGGTGCCGGTCGGCGTTGCCTTTGCGACAAATCCCGCAGGGCCGGTCGATGTGGTCACGCTCAGGCTGTAGTAGCTGGAGCCGCTCGCATTGACGTCCAACGGAAGGCCCGAATAGCCTAGATCTGCAGCGGTGCCGGTGTACTTGTTGTTGATGCTGAAGAAGCGCTCCTGGCGGCTTGCCATGTCCAGAACCGCATTCTTGGCATCGGCTCTTCGCGACTTCAGAACGTAAGACTGATAGGCCGGAAGCGCGATTGCACTGAGCACTCCAATGATCGCTACCACGATCATGATTTCGATCAAGGTAAAGCCGCGGGCCTTGTTTCGACAGCGCACTGCGGCGGTAGAAGCGTGTTTCATCTGATTCCTTACTTGCGTGCGAAGCTCAACGACGCTTGACCCAGGTCAAGCGACCGCCGTTGCCATTGGCGCCAGGGTTCACCTGCTTCGCCGAGCCTGCGCCACTGACGGTCTGTGTGACGAGGTACTTCTTGCCATTCGTGCTGACCGTGGAGGGAGAGCCCACCCCGCTCAAGCCGATGCCCGATACCACGAGGCCGTTGGCGGTGACGAACTTGTTCGTGGCATCGCTGAAGTAAGAGGTCTGAGGTGCACCACCAGTGTCGGGCGCAATGGCCATCGTGAAGCCCGAGGCCGGTTGAGCGTCGCAGGTCAGAACTTTCGCGACCGACGGCAGCGTCGTATTGACAAGCAACAGTCCGTCGACGATCACCGGGTTGTAGATGATTTGCTCGTTGGTGCCGGGCAGCGGCAACTTCCATCCGAACTTGGTGTTGCCTGTCTTGCACGCCGTGGACCCGCTCCAGCAGATCGGGTTCTGGGTCACGGTACGCACGCCCGAGATGTCTGCGTTGGTGTAGGCGACGTCAGTCGCGACCTGTGCAGTCAGTGCGGCGGCATTGACGGTCTGAGGGCTTTTCAGGCTCGTGTACTGGGTGCTTTTCTTTGCGTTCCATCCATCCATGTCCCAGTCCCAGATGCCAAACAGGGATTGCGTGCCGGTTGCCGGCGTTGCCGCGGAGGTCTGGGTTTGCGGGAGGATCTGCCCCGTGCCAAAACTCACGATGACGCGCGGCGCGGTCGAGGAGGCAAGCGCAGACGTCACCGTCAGTCGCGTGGTGATGGGGGGGCCGCCAGTCGAAAAGACGGCCAATGAGCGAGCAGCCCATTCCGTCGGCTTGTTGCTCGTCAGGTCGAAGCGCCACACGTTCCCGAACACATCGCCCGCGTAGACGTAGTCGGTGACATGGTCGCCGTCCAGATCAGCTGACGTCACCTGCGAGATGCCGTTGCGCGCCGTGATTACACCGGCCGTATTCTTGGCCGGGCCTGCGGCCTCGAGAAAGCGGAAAGTCTTGCTGCCGGAGGCTTGGTCAACGGTCATCACGAAGATGCCGGCCTTGCCCGACGCACTGTTGAAACCGTTGCCGAAGATGACGGCCCAGTTGCCGTCATGCAGGCGGCGAATGATCGGTGTGCCATAGACGCTGCCCAGGCTGTCCTTGCACAGGGCCGACGTGGTGTCGCCGTTGCACGCAAGATTGGTCGAATCCCATTCGCCCAGGACCAGGCTGCCCGCTTTTGATTCCACGAAGTTGCCGGGGTTGGTTACGTCCATCGCATAGAGCGTGCCATTGGCGGTGCCCAGCAGGTCGCCGACGACACCTGTGGCGTTGCCGCCCGCACCCAGGCCGCCGACGATCCACGTGTGCCATGCGCCACTGTAGTAAAGGTCGCCAGTTCCAAGTGTTGCGTCGACAAAGGCATTGTGGCTGTACTGCGCAGAGGAGTAGTCGAGCGCAGGAGTGGATGAGCGGATTGTCTTCAGCGCGGTGTTCGGCATGTAGGCGACAAGCTCGCGACCATCATTCAGCGCCGTCGTGTCGAAATTGCCAGCTGCATCGTAGGCGCCGGCGCGGAAGCCATGTAGCAGCCCATCATTGGCGCCCACGTAGACGACATTGGTTCGCGTTGCGTTGTCGCTTGCGAACTTGGCGTAGCTCGTCGAGCCTTCCGCCATGGTGGCTGTGGGGAAGAGCGCGTCATTCCACGTGTCCTGATAGGGAAGGTTGGGCGCACCGACCCAGGTCGGGCTGGAGTTGACGATGTCGCCCAGCACGCTGTTGCGGACTCGATAAAGACCCACGCCGGACGTATTGATTTCATTGGTGCGATCACCGCGAAGGTAGTCCAATCGCGTGGAGTTGCCGTTCGACACCGCCTGAGGATCCAGCGCTGTTTTCTGTGCAGTGGTCAGGCTGGACCACGTCAGGGGAATGCCTGTGGACCCATTCCAACTCAGCATGTTCCGGCTGCTCGATGCTTGAACCGCGGTGCTGGTGGCGCCGGTTGCGCTACAACTACCGCCAGTCAGAACACAACTCGCGTCCCAATTCGCCGTCGGATTGATCGATACCGTGTCGTTCGTCGTATTGAGAACGAGGTTCTGCGCTGTCAACTGACCCCACCAGTTCGTCGGGTGGTAGTAAGCCAGATACAGCTGCGTGCCCACTTGTACCTTCGCAGACTGTTGGATGTTGATACCGGCCGAACTCGCCGATGTATTGATCTGCGCAGCCTTGAAGCACATGATCTCGTGCACGTTGCTGCCGCCGCCAGTACCGGAGCTGAACCCGAACCGGAACTTCGACGGCAACGCGCCGTTCGATGCAGTGATGAACTGGTTCGTGATCACCGGCGTGGCCGTGCCGCCGTTGTAGCTGTACGAAAGACTAAGCAGGCCGTCCTGCGTGATCTTCAGGCCGTAGGTAATCGGTGTTGCAGAGCCGCGAAGTGGCTTGCCCGTGGCTTGCTGGTTGTAGATCGTCGATCCCGCTGGCAGATCGCTGTAGGCGATCAGGGGGTAGTCGATGATCGGCTCGGTCGTAGATTTCTTTTTGCCGATGGATTTATTGTTGGCGTCAACGATTATGTCGCCGCTGTAGTTCTGCAGAAAACCGGTGCTGCAGGTGGCGCCTACGGCGCTCTGCTGGTCGGTCGAGGAGAGTGAGTCGGGATAGTACTTCTTGAAGTTGGTGTTCAGCCAGGTCCACTGGATGTTGCCCGCACCACGCAGGCTGACCCGACCAGGGCCCGTACCCGGACCGCTGGCCGTGTTGTCGCCAGGATTGGAAAAATTGCCGAACTCGTCAATGCCCAATCCCACGTACGCGCCGAGCAGCCCGTCGTTAACGTTTTTGCCATTGGCACAGCTGTAACCCAGGCTGCCACCAAAGGCGCCGGTCTTGCTGGTCGCATCGACGCTCGTGACCTGGTCGGCGTTGACCAGGAAGAATGCGATGCCGTCCGCACCGGATGCCTGGCCGGCAGAATTCTTGTAGGCGTTGCCGCCATAGGTCACCGTCTTGAACGTCACCTCCAGGCCTTGGTTCGAAGGAAATGAGAACTTCGAATAGACCGCGCCCGTTTGGTTGTTGCCGTTGGAGCCCGCGCCGGTGTCGCCGTTGGTGAGCCGCAATGCGCCTTGCCCGTCCGGGTCGCCGTCGGTTCCGAGCAAGCCCGAGACACCGCCCACCAGTGTCTTGCCACTGTAGTAAGGCAGGCCGACGCACTTCGGAATCGGTGTGCCGGTCAATTTGGTGCCTGCGGTCAAGCAGGCGCCGGCAAGGCTTTGCCAGTCATAGGACGATGCGCCACCAGTGAGCGTGTCGCTGATCACGAGTTGCGCATGGGCGCTGAACGCCAGCATGCCCAGGAAGGGCGCGGTGCAGGCCAGACGAAATTGCTTTGAAGTCATATAGAGGCTTTCAGGGACCACTCAGGTCGACGACTCGAAACGTCATCGCGTAGACACTTTGAACGACGCTGGCGCTGTCGGTGGAGCTACCACCATAGCCGGCGCCGGTGACTTGATAGAGCACGGACTTTCCATCGGGCCCCAGGCCTAGATAGGCGATGTACAGACTCGGGGTCTTGACATAGTTGATGTCGTTCGCCTTGCTGGGGTCGGTGTTGTTGAGGCCACCGTTTAGCGAGATTGACATCGTCGGCGGCTGGTAATCCATGGCTCCTGCCCATGGCAGGGTTTCCGGCTTGGAAAGCATGTTGGTACAGACCCTCATGTTGGTCAGCACATTGCCATTGACCGCATTGCCGCTGCACGCTACCGCCAAACCGGTGTTGGCTTGCTGTATCCACCATTCGCCGTATCGGAGCGCGCTTTCCGCAGCCTGTAGTGAGCGTTGTTTCTCGAGCGTGTTGCCCGCGATCTTCTCCTGCAGGCCAAAGCTGCGATACATGCTGACCGCGATCAGTGTGACGACGACCAGAATCAGCAGGCTTGTGATCAAGGCCACGCCGCTTTGTCGCGTGTGTGGCGCGCGGCTTCGTCGGAGCGTCCGCCGTTGTGGGTGTGAAAGTGAGTTTGACATTGGCATGGGCGTCACTGCCGGTTCATCAGGTTGATGGTCTGGACAACCGACGTTGGCATCTGCACCGGCGCGCCAAGCTTGGACTTGATCACGTCGAGAAATGTCAGCGTGACCTGTGCGGTGTAGACATTGGCCCAGCCATTGGCTGTGGTCACGGCGGAAGCCGTCATGTAGGTGTCCATGCTCCCGTCCAAGTCCGTATCGACCCCATACAGGACGCTCATCTGATAGACGTTGCTTGCGAGCACCTCTGGGGAGCCGGAGCCAACAGTGCAGGTCAGTTCGTTGGTCGAATTGATGGCAAAGCTGTTGACTGACACCAGTAGCGGTGTCGTTGTATTGGTCGCGCCCTGGCAGTTCATCAATCCATCGTTCTGGGCGGTTTGATACTGCACGGCTAGCGTGTCGCTGTTGCTCCCATTTCCCGTGCCATCGCCACTTCCAACGACGGCTTGTCCTGCGGAAAATACCGACGTGCTCTTGTCTGCTCTGGTGACCGTTACCGCCGGCAGCGAGGTGAGCGCCGTCGTCTTCGTGGGGTCCACGAAATAACCCGCTGACTGGATCGTGGTGGTCAGCATCGTGAGCGCGAGGCGCTCGCTGTCCTGAAGCTGGGCGAGTGAATCCTGCGACGTGAAGGTATTGCGCATGTTCAGGTAAATGCTCGCAACGGCACCGATGATGAAAAGCGCGATCGCGATGGCGACCATCAATTCGATGATCGAGAAGCCGAGTTGGTGCGCGCGCTGGATGAGTCGGCGGTTTCGCATGGAGGCTTGCATCACGGTTCGATGTAGAGGGTGTAGAACCTGTCGCCGCCAGTGGCAAAGCTGGTTGGCGCAGATGCTGTGCTGCGTGAGATCGACACGTACTTTTCTGTCCACACGATGTTCAGCACGCAACTCACCGGAATTCCGGCTGTGTTGCTGCAGGTCACGGTGGAGGAGTAGTCGGGCAACAGGCCAGCCATGTGCGCCGCCCACTGTTGCACGTCATAGGCGGCCAGCTTGTCAGGCGCGCAGGGTGCAGTGCTGGGCGTGGCCGCTTGGGAGCAGGCGACTCCTGTGGCTGTGAGTACGTTGGAGGTGTCGGTAACAACCGCGCCCTTGGTCGTGAAGCTCGTTGGCGCCGTGCCGCCGCCCCAGAATTTTCGATTGCCGTGCATCGCGGCAGCAAGGCTCGCGGCCTGCATGGCGACGATGGAACGGCTGCTCGCCACCTGGGTGCTCGAAAGTGCCAAGGCCTGCATCTTGGCAAAGCCAAAGATGCCGATGGAAACAAGCAGGATGGCTACCAGCACTTCGAGGAGGGTGAAGCCGCGCTCGCGGCGTTGAAGTCTTGCGGGCCTCATTTGCAGTCGCTCCCGCTGAGCACTTGCTGTCGTCCCGTCAAGGCGAGCTTGACGCACCGGGTCAGAGTGGTGTTTTCGGGGGTTGTCTTGAGCATGATCAATTCGGGTCCAGACAACCCCATCGCGAAGCCGTCGCGACTGAAGGAAAAGAATTTCTGAGTGCCGATGAATGTGTCAGTGCCGCGCCACGCGGTCTGTTTTCTCAGAACGACCTCGCCGGCATCGACGGTTTGATTGCCATTGGGGTCGTTGAAAACGATCCAACCGGTGCTCCAGGTCGCACTGTTCGCGCAAGCCGTGGACGTGGCGTTGGCTGGGCAGAGCGTGACCGGCTGTCCCCGCTTAATGGCCTCGGCCCGCGCGAACTGCAGGTCGCCCACAAACCCATTGCTCTCCGACGCCATGCGATTTCGCTGAATCATTAGATTGAACGACGGGACGGCCCATGCCAGCAGTACGCCAATGATTGAAACGACAACCAGCAATTCGACGAGCGTGACGCCCCGCATCCTGCCCGCGGATGGCCTGCCGTCGGCTTGGCCTGTGTGTGCTGACGGACCGCGCAATGAGCGTCGGAGCTTGTTCATAGAGGGGCCGCAAAAAGCGGTTGCAGTTTAGAAATGCAAATTACAAATGTACACAGGTGTCTCGGATTTAAGAATGTCACAAAGCATTGGGGCGACGAACGTCGCGCTCCGACCGCTGAACGGTTCAAGCTGTGGGTGGGCGGTTTCGCAAAGCAATAAAAAAGGCCGCTTTCGCGACCGTTTGGCTCCAAAGCGTTGCACTTTGGAGGGGGCGCAAGCGCGCCGAACCTATGGGGCCCCCCAGCTCCCCGACTTCCCCCCATGCTTCTCCAACACATGCACATCCGTGATCCGCATCCCCCGGTCCACCGCCTTGCACATGTCGTAGATCGTGAGAAGCGCGACCTGCACGGCGGTCAGCGCTTCCATCTCCACCCCGGTCGGCCCCACGGTTTCGACCGTCGCGGTACACGCCACCTGCGGGACCTCTCCGCCTTCCGCCATCGCAAACGCCACGGCCACCCGCGTCAACGCCAGCGGATGGCACAGCGGAATCAGGTCGCTGGTCTTCTTCGCTGCCTGGATCCCCGCGATCCGCGCGATACCCAGCACATCCCCCTTCTTCGCCGTCCCCGATTCGATCAGCGCCAGCGTTGCCGGCTGCATCTCGATGCGTCCCGTGGCCACGGCCACGCGGTGGGTGGCGGGCTTGCCGGCGACATCGACCATGTGGGCCTGCCCCTGGGCGTCAAAATGGGTGAGAGACTTCATGTGTGAACGTTCGGTTTGGGGATGCATCATACGAGCCCGAGCCACAGACGAGGAATGCCGCGCTTGACTCCCGATCCCCACAGAAAAAGCCCGCTCACGCCCATCCTGCGGTCGTTATGCGCTACTTTTTTAATAGCGTCCCAGGTATTGCTGCCAACCCCCGCGCTGGCCCAGATGCAGGTACTTCCCGGCATGGGCGACGGCGGCGAGATGACGGCCAGTGCCGAGCGCCATCTCGGCGACCAGATCGCCCGAGAGCTGTACCGCGACACCGACTATGTCGACGACCCGGTGATCGCCGCCTACGTGCAGGAGATCTGGCAGCGGCTGCTGGCTGCCGCCCGCGCGCGCGGCGAGCTGACGCCCGAACTCGACGAGCGCTTCGCCTGGACCATCCTGCTCGGGCGCGACCGCAACATCAATGCCTTTGCGCTGCCGGGCGGTTATCTGGGCCTGAACCTGGGCCTCGTGGCCGTCGTCGGCAGTCGCGATGAGCTGGCCACGGTGCTCGGGCACGAGTTGTCGCACGTCACGCAGCGCCACATCGCGCGCATCATGGACAAGCAGGGCAAGCAGTTGCCGTTGATGCTGGCCGGCCTGATCCTGGGGATGATCGCTGCCAGCAAGAGCCGCAGCGGGGACGCCGGCCAGGCGGTGATCATGGGCAGCCAGGCACTGTTCGCGCAGAACCAGCTGAACTTCTCGCGCGACATGGAGCGCGAGGCCGACCGCATCGGCTTCGGCGTGATGACGCAGGCGGGCTTCGCGCCGCAGGGCGCCGCGGCGATGTTCGAGAAGCTGCAGTACGCCTCGCGCCTGAACGACAACGGCTCGTACCCCTATCTGCGCAGCCACCCGCTCACCACCGAGCGCATCTCCGACATGCAGGGGCGGTTCCAGTTCCGCATGGATGCGGCGCCCCCGGTCCCGCCGGTCATGGACCACGCGATGATCGCCGCGCGTGCCCGCGTGCTGACGCGGCCGGGCGTGGACGTGCTGCGGCTCTGGGTCGACTCCGCGTCGACCGGCGAGTTTGCAAAAAGCACACCGGTGCAGCAGGCCGGCACGCTCTATGCCGCCGCGCTATCGGCCAAGGAAATGCGCGACTACAAAGCGGCGCGCGCGCTGACCGAACGGTTGGTGGCACGCACCGCGGACGACGCGCCCGCTGCCAAGCAGGCGCGCTGGCTCAGCGCGGAGATCGAGCTCGCCGCAGGTGCAGCGCCGAAGGCGGCCACGCTGCTGGACGCCAAGTCGAAGGAGCGGCCCGAGATGCTGCTCGCAGCCGAAGCCGCCATTGCCATGCGCCAGCCCGCGCCGATGATTCCCGCCCTGCGCGACTGGGTGGCAGTGAACCCGCGCGACGCGACGGCGTGGCGCACGCTGGCCAATCTTTATGGGGCCCAGAACGACACGGTGCGCGCGGTGCGGGCTGATGCCGAAGCCAACGTGGCGATCCTCGACTACCCGGCCGCGCGCGATCGCTTCAAGGCGGCGCAGGAGCTGATGCGGCAGTCCGGGAAGTCCATCGATCACTACGAGGCGTCGATCATCGACACCCGCGCGCGGGCGGTCGACGTGCTGGTGAAGCAGCAGGCCGAAGAGCCGCCGCTGAAGTAGCAAATAACGGCAGCGCCGCTCAGCGCCGCGAAAGAAGTCCGCCCAGTGCGGATTCGATGAGCAGCCCCAGCAGCGAGTAGATCAGCGAGCCGATCAGCGCGGCCAGGAAGCCGTTGACGTGGAAGCCGCCGAGCAGCCCCGAGGCGGCCCAGAACAGCAGCGCATTGATCACGAACAGGAACAGCCCGAGCGTGACGATGGTGACCGGCAGCGTCAGCACCACCAGGATCGGCCGCACGATCATGTTGAGCAGGCCGATGACCGCCGCTGCGATCAGCGCGGAGCCGAAGCTGTTGACCTGGACACCGCTGTAGAGGTAGGCGACCGCCAGCAGCGCCACGGCGCTGAGCAGCCATTTGATGATGATGCGCATGCGGCGCAGGATACCCCAGAGCCCCACAAACGACGAGCCCCGGAGCGTTGCCGCGTCGGGGCTCGTCGTGAAGGCCTGTGTGGCCTGTCTTGATGCTTACTCGGCCAGTTCGTTCGCCAGCACCAGCAGTGCACCCATGCCCATCACCGCACCAGGGAACGCCCAGCCTGTCTGGTTCGCGGGCTTCTGGTCGGGCGTCACGGGTTCGAGGTCGACGCCGATCTTCGGGCGGCGCGCATCGACCACATGAACCACCGAATGCTCGCGCTTCAGTTGAAGCGTCAGTTCGGCCAGCGGGCCCATGGCCAGCACCGGCGTCACCTGGCCGCCGTTGCGCTCCAGCAGCGGCAGCATCTGCGCCTGCACCTTGCTGAACCACTTGGCGCGCCAGTTTTCGCGCGCGCTGTGGCTCACCCACTTGCTGATGCGATGCGTCATGCGCGGCGCGCAGGCCACCAGCACCCAATGGCGCGCCACGACGCTGTTCGCGTCCGGTGCGAGTTCGGCGAACTGTTCACAGGCATAGGTGACGTCGTCGACATAAAGAATGATCTTTTCCATGAGTGCTCCTTCAGGTAGTTAGAGTGACAGAGACAGGGGTACAGGAAGCGTCGAGGCGAGAGCTTGCGGCGCTCAGCCTGGCGTGGCGGCCGTTGCCGGCTTGTTGCGGGCCGCGACCCACTTGCCGATCGCCAGCACGAGCAGCGCACCAGCGATGCCGGCTGCGTACTTGATCACGTCGGTCTGCGGCACCTTCGGCACCCAGGTCCAGGCGGCGGTGTTCGCCAGCGCGGGGTCCGACACGGCCATCGTGCCTGCGATCCAGCCCAGCAGCATGCCGCCCAGCGTGATGATCATCGGGAACTTGTCCATCAGCTTGATAACGAGCTGGCTGCCCCAGACGATGATCGGGATGCTCACGAGCAGGCCGAAGATCACGAGCGGCATCTGGTGGTCGGCACCTGCGCCTTGCGCGGCACCGGCAATGGCGATGACGTTGTCCACGCTCATCACGAGGTCGGCAATGATCACGGTCTTGACCGCGCCCCACAGCTTGTCGCTGCCGGTGATGTTGCCGTGTGCGTCGTCATGCTCGGGGGCCAGCAGCTTGATGCCGATCCACACCAGCAGGATGGCACCGACCAGCTTCAGGAACGGAATGGCCAGCAGCGTGAGCGCGAAGAAGATCAGGATCACGCGCAGCACGATGGCGCCGGCGGTGCCCCAAAGAATGCCCTTGGTGCGTTGTGCGGGCGGCAGCTTGCGGCAGGCCAGCGCGATCACGACGGCGTTGTCGCCACCGAGCAGGATGTCGATCATGATGATCTGACCGACAGCGACCCAGAACTCCGGGGTCATGAACAATTCCATAAATTCCTCTTTGTCTTCGCGCCCCGCCTGTCTCTCCTGGGTGGGACGATGACGGGCAGGCGCATACCGATGCGTTTCGATTCATCCCGCACGGGGCTGGTCGAAAGCGTGGAAATGAAGAAACCGGGTGGAACCGGGGACTCGAGAACGCTTCGACCAAACCTGCGCAGGTTCAAATCGAAGGTCTTGCTCGACAGCGCGCGCGCCAGTGCGCGTACGTTGTCCGACAGGCCGGAAGTGTTTTGCTTCGTATTGACGACCTGGCGATTCGCGCTGCCGTTGGCAGCGGTCGGGAGCTACTCCCCTTCGTGGGCGGAATTAGAGCATCGAAGGCCGCGGCGTGGCAATCGAAAGTTTTCACGAATTTAAGAAGAACCAGCCCGAAACGCGCATGAACAGGGCGATAGGCGCTCCTCTTTTGGTAGCGAGCATGGCCCTTTGGGATCGCGGGACATTGGCGGACTATGATCGCCGCTCGCTGCTTTTTCCACTCTTCATGGCCGCCATACACATCACCGACATCGAGGCCGCCATCAACCATTGGCGCGAGAGAACACCCTCGCCCGACGGGGTCACGCTGGGACCCGAATTGCGCGCGCTGGCCGAGGTCTACGCGCTCATGGTTTTTCACCACGAGGACGAGGTCGACGAGGTCGGCTTCCCTCCCAAAGCCTGGGCTGCCTGGATGGCTTGGTACGAGAGCACCCCCGACACGCCCTGCATCGCGATCTGTTCCACCAGCCAGGGCGACGACGAATGCAAGGGCTGCGGGCGCAGCTTCGACGAAGTGCAGTACTGGCCCGCGATGACGCCGGTCGAGAAGCGCGTGACCTGGCGCCGCATCACCATGGAAGACTCGGCCTGGCGCTTCAACCGCTACGCCGAGCGCGCCCGCGAGGCCGAGCCGCCGCAGTGGCCCGACGATCCGACCGAGCCGCTCGGTCCCGACGACACGCCCTGAAGGCCGGCACGACCGCATGCGCCGCCTTGCCCAAGCCCCCAACCTTGCGATCGCGACGCTGTGGGTGCACGCCTTGCGCGAAGAGGGCGTCGAGGCCACTGTGCAACGTGAATTCCTCGGCGCGGTGATGGGCCAGTTGCCGCCCGACCAGTGCCTGCCCGAAATCTGGATCGACGATGAAAGCCAGTTCGAGCTTGCTCAACGCGTGCTGCACGCTGTGCAGCACCGGCCGCAACGCAGCTGGCAATGCGTGTGCGGGGAGCAGGTCGAAGGCGGTTTCGAACAGTGCTGGCAGTGCGGCGAAATGATGCCGGCGGTCTGACCTCGCCGGCGCGGCGGGCTACTTCCAGCGCAGCAGTTCGATGTCGATGCTGTTCGTGCCGTCGCCCAGCGTCAGCGTGTTTTCCTGGATCGTCGCCTGCAGTTGCATGCTGCGCTGCGCGAGCGCGGCCAGTGCCTGCGAGGCGTCGGTCGGCACGCGGTAGACCTTCAGGTTCTGTGGCCGCGTGAGCTTGTTCTCGATGCCGCGCCACCAGATCTCGGCAGCGTGGTTGAAGCAATAGACGATCACCTCGTCCGCCTTGCCGCAGGCCTTGAGGACGGGCTTGTCCTCGGGCTGGCCGACCTCGATCCAGATCTTGATCTGGCCCGTGAAGTCGCGCAGCCAGACGTCGGGCTCGTCGACGTTCGACAGGCCGGCGCCAAAGGTCAGCGTGCCGTCGCCGTTGCAGACGTCCTGCAGCTGGTGCGCATTGAGCGCGAGCGCGACGAGCCGGATCATCATCCGCTCGTCGGTTTCGCTCGGGTGGCGCGCCAGGGTCAGCGCATGGTCGGCGTAGTAGCCGTGGTCGATGTCGGCCACCGCGAGGGCGACCTTGAAGATGGTGGATTTGAGGGCCATGGGTGCGCGAGTGTATGCGCGCGCACCCCCGGACTCAGAACGCCACCGAGGCTTGCACGTACAGCGTGCGCGGCTGGCCCACGTACTTGCCGCCATTGTTGTCGACCGAGCGGTTGTAGTAGCGGCGGTCGAACAGGTTCTTGATGCCCACGGCCAGCTTCAGGTTGCGCATGTTCGGGCCGAAGTCGTAGCCTGCGCGCAGATTCACGGTCGTGTAGCCGGGGATGTTGCCGAGCCGGCCGGTCGCGTCTTCCTGCGTGACGTAGATCGCGCCGGTGTCGGGCGAGCCGGGCGAGCGCTGCTTCGACTGCGCGTAGACGTCGGCATTGAAGACCCAAGGGCCGCGTTCGTAGCGTGCGCCGAGCGATGCCACCTGGCGCGAATAGAACGGCAGGTCGCGCCCCGCGAACACGCCGGCCTTGGAGGTGGCCTGCGTGTAGGTGTAGGTCCCCGAAACCGACAGCCCCTTGAGCGCGTTGCTCAGGTCGCCGAAGTCGTAGCGCAGCGCCGATTCCAGGCCGCGATGCCGCGTGGCACCCAGGTCGGTCCACTGGCCGACGTCGCCGGTGATGGAGCGGGCCAGCTGCAGTTCCTTGTCGATCCTGCAGGTGCGTTGGCTGGGGAGTGGGTGCGATGCGACGAAAACAGCCGCCCTCAGGCGGCTGGTGCATCGGTACACGAAGTCTTAAATTCTACTGGCGAGTTCCGCAGCCTTGCCGACGTAGCTGGCTGGCGTCATGGCCAGAAGGCGGGTTTTTTCCTCTTCCGGGATGTCGAGCGAGCGGATCAGCCCGTGCAGCGCCTCGGCCGTGACGGTCTTGCCGCGCGTCACTTCCTTGAGCTGCTCGTAGGCGCCCTGCACGCCGAAGCGGCGCATGACGGTCTGGATCGGCTCGGCCAGCACTTCCCACGAAGCGTCGAGGTCTTCCGACAGCGCTTCCTGGTTGAGTTCGAGCTTGCCCAGGCCGGTGGCCAGGCTGGCATAGGCCAGCGTGGCGTAGCCGAAGGCCACGCCGATGTTGCGCAGCACCGTGCTGTCGGTCAGGTCGCGCTGCCAGCGGCTGATGGGCAGCTTTTCGCTCAGGTGGCGCAGCACCGCGTTGGCCAGGCCCAGGTTGCCTTCGGCATTCTCGAAGTCGATCGGGTTGACCTTGTGCGGCATCGTCGAGGAGCCGATTTCGCCCTTCTTCAGGCGCTGCTTGAAGTAGCCCAGGCTCACGTAGCCCCAGATGTCGCGCGAGAAGTCGATCAGGATGGTGTCGGCACGCGCCACGGCGTCGAACAGCTCGGCCATGTAGTCGTGCGGCTCGATCTGGATGCTGTACGGCTGGAAGCTCAGGCCCAGGCCCAGCGGCGCCGGCGTCTCGATCACCTTGCGGCTGAAGGCTTCCCAGTCGAAGTCGGGCCAGGCGGCCAGGTGGGCGTTGTAGTTGCCGACAGCGCCGTTCATCTTGCCCAGCAGCTGCACCGAGGCAATCTGCGCGCGGGCCTTCGACAGGCGCACCGCCACGTTGGCGATTTCCTTGCCGACCGTGGTCGGGCTGGCCGTCTGGCCGTGCGTGCGCGAGAGCATCGACACGTTGGCGAACTGGTGCGCCATTTCGCGCAGCTTGGCGATCAGGCCGTCGATGGCGGGCAGCACCACTTTTTCGCGGGCGGCCTGGATCTGCAGGGCGTGGCTGGTGTTGTTGATGTCTTCGCTGGTGCAGGCAAAGTGCACGAATTCAGCGGCGGCGAGCAGCTCGGGCCGGGCTTCGAACTTGGATTTGATCCAGTATTCGACCGCCTTCACGTCGTGGTTGGTGGTCTTCTCGATTTCCTTGATGGCCAGCGCATCGGTCTCGGAGAAATGGGCAACCAGCCCCAGCAGGTATTTGCGGGCGCCGCCCGTCAGGGGCTTGAATTCGGCGAAGCCGCAGTCCGACAGCGCAATGAACCACGCCACTTCGACCTGCACGCGCCGGTGCATGTAGCCCTGTTCGCTCATCAGCGGGCGCAGTGCCGCGAGTTTGGTCGCATAGCGACCGTCCAGGGGGGAGAGGGCGGAAACGGTGGAAAAGCTCATGCCCGAATTTTAGGCGGCCGCCGGTCCGTGGGGCGGCCCCGACACATTGGGGTCGATTCGGGCCTCTGGTTTTCCCGTTCACCTAAAATGATTATGAACAAATGTTGTCAAAGCAAAGGGAGAGAGTCTTCATGAAACTGATCGGATCGGCCGCCAGCCCTTATGTGCGCAAGGTGCGCGTGGTGCTGGCCGAAAAGCGGCTCGATTACCAGTTCGTGATCGAAGACGTCTGGGCTGCCGACACCACCATCGCCAGCTCCAACCCGCTGGGCAAGGTGCCCTGCCTGATCATGGAAGGCGGCGAGGCGATGTTCGACTCGCGCGTGATCGTCGAATACCTGGACACCCTGTCGCCCGTCGGCAAGCTCATCCCGCAGCAAAGCCGCGAACGCGCCGAGGTCAAGACCTGGGAAGCGCTGGCCGATGGCGTGATGGACGCCGGCGTGCTCTGGCGCCTCGAAGCCACCTGGACTGGCCGCAGCGACGGTGAGCGCAGCGCGGCATGGATCGAACGCCAGCGCACCAAGGTCGAGGACGGCGTGGCCGCCATGTCCAAGGGCCTGGGCGACAAGCCCTTCTGCAGCGGCATTCACCTGAGCCTGTCGGACATCGCGGTGGGCTGCACGCTGGGTTGGCTGAACCTGCGCTTTCCCGAAATCGACTGGCGCGGCGACCACAGCAACCTCGCCAAGCTGTACGACAAGCTGATGCTGCGCCCCAGCTTCATCGATACGAAGCCTTGACTCTTCCCCAGGCTTCGCGCACTTCGTGTCGCCCCTTCGCCGGGGCAACACCAGCGGCCCGGCGAAGCCGGTTCCGCGGTGTTCCGCGAAGAATCCTTCGACTCATCTCATAGGCCTGTGAAGCGCGCCACCGCCGGAAAGTAAAGCCGGTACGGCAGCACCCGCATCAGCTTCATCCAGAAGGTGAAGCGGCGCGGAAAGTGAATCTCGAAGGCGCCCCGGCGCCAGCCGTCGAGCATGGCCTCGGCGGCCTCTGCGGGCGTGATCAGCGCCGGCATCCTGAAATCGTTCTTCGCCGTGAGCGGCGTTTCGACAAACCCCGGCTGGACCAGGCTGACGCCGATGCCGCGCGCATGCAGGTCGATGTACAGCACCTCGGCCAGATTGCCGAGCGCCGCCTTGGTCGGGCCGTAGGCCAGGCTCTGCGGCAGCCCGCGAAACCCGGCCACGCTGCCCGTGATCGAGAGATGGCCCGCGCCGCGCGCCACGAAGTCGGGCAGCACGGCAGCCAGCACATGCAGGGCGCCCACATAGTTGATCTGCTGGTGCGCCAGCATCGCATCGAGCGCGAACGCGTCGGCGCGCAGCGCGTCGTAGGTGGCGACGTTGTAGAGCACGAAGTCGATCTGTCCCGCGACGGCCTGCAACTGCGCGTGCGCGGCCGCCACCGCGGCAGCATCGCGCACGTCGAGCGGCAGCACGATCACGCTCGGCGGCCGGCTGGCGTCGTTGTGCATCGCCGCGACTTCTTCAAGCGCCTCACGGTTGCGCGCCGATACCGCGACCCGTGCGCCGCGTGCGAGCAGCGCCAGCACCGTCGCACGGCCGATGCCCGAGGACGCGCCGACGATCCACGCCGTCTTGCCGTGCCAGTCGGCCAGCGGCGGATTGAACGGCTTCACTGCGAAGCCTCGGGAACAGGCGCCGATGCAGTCGATCCACCGGACGCCGGCCGGATCACCAAGGCCCAGAGCGACACGCCCGCGAGCACCTTGAGCACGCAGGGCAGCAGGCAGTAGGCCAGCGAAAGCGCCTGCAGGGCCGCGGGCTCGCGCGCGCCGGGCACATAACCCGCCAGCCCGAGCAGTGGCAGGGCCACGCCCGCGGCCAGCGCCAGGTTCAGCTTGGTCGCGAAATTCCACCAGCCGAAGTAGGCACCGGCATGCGGCTGGTCGCCGGCCTCGGCAATGATCCCGGCCAGCAAGGCGCCCGGCAATACGAGATCGGAGCCGATCGCAAAGCCCGACAGCGCGCAGACCACGAGGAAAGGCACCGCGTCGCCCGCGCCCATCGCGCCGGCCCACGCGAACACCGCCACCGACATGCACATGCCACCCAGCCAACTGCGCGCCAGGCCCCAGCGGCGCACGATGCGCAGCCACACCGGAATCGACGCTGCCGCCACGACGAAGTAAAGACCCAGGAAGGCCGGCTCCAGCGAAGCGGGCGCGCGCAAGCGGTCCTGCACGAAGAACAGCACCAGCGTCGCCGGCACCGCGCTCGCGATGCCGTTGAGCACGAACACCGTCAGCAGGCGGCGAAACGCAGGGCGACGCAGCGGCAGCCGCAGGTCGATCGCCACACGAGGGATGGCGGCACGCGCCGGCCGGGGCGCCCGTGTCCAGAACACCCAGCCGATGGCCAGCAGGATGCCGAACAGCCCCACCATCGCGGGCAGCCCGGCCAGTGCCGGCACCACCGACGCGAGCACCACGCCGACCAGTCCCATGCCTTCGCGCCAGCCCACGATGCGGCCGCGCTGCAAGGCGTCGCCGCCCAGCATCGCGCCCCAAGACTGGTGCGAGATGCTCAGCATGCTGTAGCCCGCGTAGGCGATGGCCAGCAGCACGGCCGCAGCGACGAGCAGTGCGCCCTGCCGCGCAGGATCGACCAGCAACTGCGGAAAGAACAGCAGTCCGAAGCCGAGCAACAACACACCGGCCGCGATGGCGCCGGCACCGAGCACCGCCTGCGGCGAACGCGCATGCAGCCGGTCGCTCAGTCGCCCGAGCAGCGGGTCGATCAACGCATCGAGCAGTCGCGCACCGAGCAGCACCGCGCCCAGCGTTGCCAGCGGCACGCCGAAGGCGCGCGCATAGTGGTTCGGCAGCAGCACGTAGAGCGGCAGCGCGACAAAGGCGAGCGGCAGCCCGAGCAGTCCGTAGCGCAAGCCGTCGAAGGGGCCGAAAGAAGACGACACGAAGGGCCGCGCGCTCTATCGCTTGCGCAGCGTGTACTGGACCACGTCGATGTTGGCCTGCGAGAACGCGGCCTCGCAGTAGGCCAGGTAGAACTCCCAGATGCGCATGAAGCGCTCGTCGAAGCCAAGCTGCAGGATGTGGGCGCGCTGCCCCAGGAAGCTCTCGCGCCAGCGGCGCAGCGTCTCGGCGTAGTCGGCGCCGAAGGCGAATTCGTCCACCACCTCCAGCCCCGCGGCCTCGGCTTCGCGGCGAAACTCGCGCGGGCACGGCAGGCAGCCGCCCGGGAAGATGTACTGCTGGATGAAGTCGGTCGAGTCGATGTAGCGGTCGAACAACTGGTCGTCGATCACGATGCTCTGCACGCAGGCGCGGCCGCCCGGCTTGAGCAGGCGGCTCACGCTGGCGAAGTAGGTCGGCCAGTATTCGCGGCCCACGGCTTCCACCATTTCGATGGAGCAGACGGCGTCGAAGGGCGCGTCGTCGATGTCGCGGTAGTCCTGCAGGCGCAGGTCGGTCTTCAGGCCCGCCGTGCGTTGCCGGGCGAAAGCCAATTGCTCGGTCGAGAGCGTGACGCCGGTCACTGAAGCGCCGAAATCGAAGGCGGCCATCTCGGCCAGCGCGCCCCAGCCGCAGCCGATTTCGAGCACGCGGTCGCCGGGCTTCACGGCCGCCAGTTCGAGCGCGCGGCGCACCTTGGCGCGCTGCGCCTCGGGCATCGGCTTGTCGAACTTGCCCTCGAACCAGGCCGACGAATAGTTCATCGTGTCGTCGAGCCAGAGCTTGTAGAACGCGTTGCCCAGGTCGTAGTGCGCGTGGATGTTGCGCGAGCTGCCGGTCTTGCTGTTGCGGTTCATGATGTGCCGCACGCGGTAGAGCAGGCGGCCGAACCAGCTGCCGTACACCACGTCCTCGATGGCGCGGCGGTTGGCGATGAACACCTTGATCAGCTCGGTGAGGTTGGGCGTGGTCCAGTCGCCCGCGATGTAGCTCTCGGCAAAACCGATGTCGCCCGACTTGAGCGCGGCCTTGCAGACGTTCCAGTTGCGCAGCGTGAGCGAGGCCGTCGGGCCGCTGCCCGGCGTGGCGCCGAAGTGCCGCACCGAGTCGTCGGGCAGGCGCACGGTGAGCGAGCCGTAGGCCAGCCGCTGCAGCAGGCCGAGCACGGTGCGCGCGGCGCCCGGGGCGTCTTGCGGCAACGAGAAGCGCGAGGCGGAGGAGGCGGTGTGGGTCGTGGTCATGGGTTCGCCTGCTGCTGGTTGTCGCGTGAAACGAAATGGGTGGGCGGCGCCGGCTTGGCGACGAACGGCACGCGCTTGAGCCAGAGCCGGGCAGCCTGCCAGTGGATGCGCGCGATCAGCCCGAAGGTCATGGCGGGGTAGCGCCACAGCGCGCGCCGCACGCTGGCCGCGGTCATCGGTGCGAGTTCGCCGCTCACGCTGGTCTGCAGCAGCGGGCCGTCGGCGTCGTCGTGGTCGATGCGCACCACGGTGCGCGTGAGGTCGGCATCGACGAAGAAGCGAAAGCGGTAGTCGCCGCTGACCTGGCAGAACGGCGAGACGTGGAAGGCCTTGGTGGCCGTCAGTTCTGCGCCGTACACCGGGCGGTCCAACAGGTAGCAGTGGCGTTCGCCGAAGGTGTTGTTGACCTCGACCACGATCGCCCGCAGCACGCCTTCGACCGTGTGGCAGTACCAGAAGCTCACGGGTTTGAAGGTGTAGCCGAACACGCGCGGGTAGCAGTGCAGCCAGGCTTCGCCATCGGCGTCGTGGATCTGGTGGGCGGCCAGCAGCTCGTCGAGCCAGGCCAGCGCGCCGCCTTGGTTGGGCGCGCGGCCGTCGCCGTGGTCGATGTCGAAGAAGGACAGGGCGGCCCGGCGGTTGACCGCGAGCGTGTCGCTGCCGCGTGCGCGCAGGGCACGCATCGGCAGCATCAGGAAGTAGGTCGGGTAGACGAAGGCGTTGTGCGCCGGGCGCAGGCGTGTGTGGCGGACTTCTCCGAAGCCCATCAGCGGCACGGCCTGCGTCGGCGTCATGCCGCGTGCCTCGCGGTCGCGTCGCCGTCGGTGACAGACAGGCGAGCCCGCAGGCCCTGGGCCGCGGCCAGGCCTGCCTTCAGGCCGTCCTCGTGGAAGCCGTAGCCCATCCACGCGCCCGCGAACCAGGTGTTGCGCTGGCCTTGCAGGGCGGGCACTTCGGCTTGCGCGCGGATCGCGGCAAGGTCGAGCACCGGGTGGTCATAGTCGTATTCGGCCATGACCTGACTACGCTGGATTTCGCGGACCGGATTCAACGAAACGACGACCGGTTGTTCCCAGGGCAGTGGCTGCAGCTTGTTCAGCAGGTAATGCAGGCAGACGCGGCCCGATTCGCGGTCGCTGGCTGCCGCGCGTTCGTAGTTCCAGGCCGCCCAGGCCGAGCGGCGCTGCGGCAGCGCGCCAGCGTCGGTGTGCAGCACGGCGTGGTTGGCCTGGTAACGGATCGCGCCCAGCACCGCGGCCTCGGCCGGGCTGGCGTCGCCGAGCATGGCGAGGGACTGGTCGGAATGGGTGGCCAGCACGATGTGGTCGAAGCGCTCGGTGCCGCTGTCGGTGGCAACGAGCACGCCGTTGTCGTCCGTGCGTGTGATGCGGCGGACCGGCGTGTTCAGGCGCTTGTCGGCCAGGCTGGCGACGATCTTCTCGACGTAGTGGCGCGAGCCGCCGCGCACGGTGCGCCACTGCGGCCGGTTGGCGATCTGGATCAGGCCATGGTTGTGGCAGAAGCGGATCATGGTCGCGACCGGGAACGCCAGCATCTGCGTGGTCGAGCAGCTCCAGATGCAGCCCATCATCGGCAGGAAGTACCAGTCGCGGAACGCCGCGCCGAAGCGGTGGGCGTCGAGGAAGTCGCCGAGCGGCTGGGCCAGCTCGCCCTCGGTGCCGGCCTGGGCGATGCGCGTGGTCAGGCGGTTGAAGCGCAGCAGGTCGCGCAGCATGCCGAGGAAGCGGGCGTCGAACAGGTTGCGGCGCTGGGCGAAGACGGTGCCGAGGTTGTTGCCGCTCCATTCGAGCGGGCCGCCGTTGTCGTCTCGCGTGGCTTGGACCGAGAACGACATCTCCGACAGCGCGGTCTCCACGCCGAGTTCGGAGAAAAGGCGGATCAGGTTCGGATAGGTGCGGTCGTTGTAGACCAGGAAGCCGGTGTCGACGCCGTGCGCAACGCGGGTGCTGTCGGTGGCTGAGCGCGCAAGCTCGATCGTTGCCGTGTGGGCGTGGCCACCGAAGTAGTCACTGGCTTCGAAGAGGGTGACCTCGGCCGCGTCGCGCAGCGAATGCGCCGCGGCCAGACCCGAGATGCCGGCGCCGATGACGGCGATGCGAGGGGGCTGCGTCATCGCGAAACCCCCGCCCGGCGGGAAGATAAAAATGCTGCGAGGCGCCCCGACGCGAAGGAGGGAGGGAGGGAGGAGGAGAAGAATCGCCTCGGGATTTCAACCGGACGGCAGGCGCCCGGAAGACCTCGCAACATGAAACTTGCTGGGCAATCACTGCCCACGCAAGTTAGGAGCGCGACCTCCGCAGCACGGTTCCCGCTGGATTGGTAAACGTTTGTTTCTGTAGGTTTACGAAGGTCTAGACGCATCGGTAAATAATATTACCGATTCGTATTTTTGTGAACTACTCAGTCTTAATTTGTTCCGAGCTGCTTTTCGATGACGTTCACGAACCCGTTTTCGTCGGGCGCCGTCATGCTCGACCATGCCTGCACGACCTTGCCGTCACGCCCGATCAGGTACTTGTAGAAGTTCCATTTCGGCGTGGTGCCGGAGGCTTGCGCGAGCTGTTTGAACAGCGGATTGGCGTCGGTGCCGCGCACCGACGACTTGGCGAACATTGGGAATTTCACGCCGAAGGTGCTTTCGCAGAAGTCGGCAATTTCCTTGTTGGAGCCCGATTCCTGAGAGAAATCGTTCGACGGGAAGCCCAGCACCACGAGGCCGCGTGCACGGTATTTCAGGTCCAGCGCTTCCAGCCCCTTGTATTGCGGCGTGAAGCCGCAGAAGCTGGCCGTATTGACCACCAGAACCACTTTGCCGGAGTACTGGCACAGAGTCTGGGGCTTTTCATCCTGCAGCCGCGGGAAGGTGTGTTGCAGGATGGTCGGGCACCCTGCCGCCTCTGCCGGGGCGGGTGCGGCGGGCGCACTCTGGGCACTTGCGGGAAGCACAGTAAACAGGCCCGCCACGAGGGAAATAGCAGGGGCGCAGCGCAAGAGCGTCGACAATCGGGAGAGGGTTCGCATGGCGGGCTCCTGGTTCAAAGGGGGGTGTGCATCCGTGCCGCAACGGCGCGCGTATTCGCATCATCGCGCGTCTGTCATGGTCGCGCCAAACGGGCCGACTAAAATCGGCGGCCATAGAAAGACATTGATGCTCTATCCGGAACTCTTCAGACAACTCGAATCCGTCCGCTGGGACATGGACAAAGACATTCCCTGGCAGTCGTTCGACGCTTCTTTGCTGACGGAAGAGCAGGCGCAGACCATCAAGATGAATGCCATCACCGAGTGGGCGGCGTTGCCGGCCACCGAGATGTTCCTGCGCGACAACCGCCACGATAGCGATTTTTCGGCTTTCATGTCGATCTGGTTCTTTGAAGAGCAAAAGCATTCGCTGGTGCTGATGGAGTACCTGAAGCGCTTCAGCCCGAAGCACGCGCCCACCGAGCAGGAACTGCACGAAGTGCGCTTCGACTTCGACCCGGCCCCCCCGCTCGAAACCCTGATGCTGCATTTCTGCGGCGAGATCCGCCTGAACCACTGGTATCGCCGTGCCGCCCAGTGGCACACCGAGCCGGTCATCAAGCACATCTACACCACGCTGAGCCAGGACGAAGCCCGCCACGGCGGCGCCTACCTGCGCTACATGAAGCGCGCCATGGAAAAGTTCGGCGACGAGGCCCGTGCCGCGTTCACCAAGGTCGGCGTGCTGATGGCCAGCGCGCGCCGCACCGCCCAGGCGCTGCACCCGACCAACCTGCACGTGAACAAGTCGCTGTTCCCGAACGACACCATCCAGAGCCGCATGCCCGACCCGGACTGGCTCGAGCACTGGCTCGACAAGCAGATCAAGTTCGATGCGGTCTGGGAATCCAAGGTCGGCGAGCGCATCCTGCACAACCTGAGCCTGCTCATGAACCGCAGCTTCAAGACCGTGCAGGAACTGAACCGCTACCGCAAGGAAATCGCCGCCACCCTGGGCCCCAAGCCCGAATATCAAGGCGCATAAGAAACTCGCCCCGCACGCCGGGGCGTTTTTTTGGGGCAGGCCGTCACAAACCGCAGGCGCCAGCCGTCTAGCCCGACATGGACGACCCCACCCTCACTTTCGACAGCCATCGGCGGCGCCTGCAGGGCATCGCCTACCGCATGCTCGGTTCCGTCGCGGAAGCCGAAGAAGTCGTGCAAGACGCCTGGCTGCGCTGGCACGACGCCGACAAGAACAGCTTCGACAGCGCCGAAGCCTGGCTCGTGACCGTCGTCACGCGGCTGTCGATCGACCGGCTGCGTGCCGCCAAGGTCCAGCGCGAGCACTACATCGGCACCTGGATGCCCGAGCCCACGCTGACCGAGGCGCCCGACACACCTGAAGAACTGCTCGAACGCGCCGACGACGTTTCGGTCGCGTTCCTTGCCGTGCTGGAGCGCCTGGCGCCCGAGGCCCGCGCCGCCTTCCTGCTGCGCGAGGTGTTCGACGCCGATTACGACGAAGTGGCCCGCACCCTCGGCAAGAGCGAGGCCGCCTGCCGGCAACTGGTGCACCGCGCCAAGCTGCAGGTGCAAGAGGCGCGACCGCGTTTCAGCGTGCCGCGCGAAACCCACCAGCGCCTGCTGCGCGCCTTCGCCGATGCCGCCGCGCGCGGCAGCCTGCAGGACCTGAAGGCGCTGATGTCGGAAGACGCCGAGCTTCTTGGCGACGGCGGCGGCAAGGTCCAGACCTTCGACAAGATCCTGCGCGGCAGCCAGCGGCTGGCGCAGCTCTACTTCTCGCTCTGGCGCCGCATGGGTGCGTCGGTGCGCATGGAACTGGTCGACATCAACGGCGAGCCCGGCATGCTGCGCTTTCTCGACGGCGAACTCGAATCGGCGCAGACCTTCGAGATCGAGAACGACCTCATCGTGCGCATCCGCGCGCAGCGCAATCCCGACAAGCTGGCGCGCATCGCGCAACTGTTTTCAAAATAACTCGCGTGAGGTGTCACAGGGCGAACGCGTCGCCCGTCTTCAGAGGGTAGACAGCAGATTTCATCGTCAACCCCTCTGGAGAAACCCATGAACACCACCGCCCGCCTCAACTGGTTCAAGATCGCGCCGAAGTCCTTCGAGGCCATCCTCGCCGTCAACACCAGCATCGAATCGACCACGCTCGGCAAGAAGCTGGTCGACCTGGTTTTTGCCCGTGTCTCGCAGATCAACGGCTGCGCCTATTGCCTCGACATGCACGTGCGCGACCTGCGCAAGGAAGGCGAAGAGTGGCAGCGCATCAACAGCCTGCCGACCTGGCGTGAAGTCGGCTTCTACAGTGAACGCGAGCGTGCGGCATTCGCGTGGGCCGAGTCGCTTACGCGGCTGGCGGACAGCCACGACACGCGCGACGGCGAATTCGACGCCCTGAAGGCGCATTTCAGCGATACGGAGATCGTCGAACTCACGGTGGCGATCTCGCAGATCAACACCTGGAACCGCCTCGGTGTCGGCATGCGGTTGCAGGTCGCGGCCAAGCCCTTGGTCTGAGCGAAGGCCTAGCGGCGTTCCACCACCATCGGCGCGATGCGCAGGCTGTCGCGCAACTGCGTGACGGCCTCGCCGGCGGCGTTGCGCGAGGGGAACGGCCCGGCCTGCAGGCGGTGCGTGCCGGCTTCGCTGAACACGCGCAGTTGCGGTGCCAGCGAGGGCAGGCCGCGTGCGGCCTGGCTCATCAGGCTCTCGGCACCGTCGCGTTCGCGGAATGCGCCGAGCTGCACCCAGAAGCCTTGCAGCGCAGTGGAAGGCGGTGGGGTTCCCGCCGGAAGCGGCGGTGACGAAGGCGCGGCCTGCAGCGGTGCGAGGTCCGTCACCATGATGGCCTGCCGCGACGGCGGAACCGACGGCGGCAACTGGGCCGATTCCGGCTCGGCCCCTGTCCCGGGAGGCAGCGTGGCTGCCATGGGCGTTTGCGGCACGACCGGCATCGTCGAAGCGGGCGGCGGCATGTCGTTGCTGTTCGTGGCAACCGACGTTGTCCACTGGGCGGGCACAGGCACCGGTTGCTGTGCGCTCGCCGTGCGCGACGACGGAACCCGCACCGGAACAACCGGCACAGGTGTCGCCGACGCATACGCCGTGCCGTCATCGCGCCGCCATGCGCCGGTGCGAATGTCTTCGTTCGTGATCCGCTCGATCTCCACCGGCGCCACGCCGCGCAGCAGGTCGAGCTTCAACGCGGCCGTGTAGCTCAGGTCGATGACGCGGCCATCGACGAACGGCCCACGGTCGTTCACCCGCACGATCACCTCGCGGCCGTTGGACGGGTTGCGCACGCGCACGTAGCTCGGGAGCGGCAGCGTTTTGTGCGCGGCCGTCATGGCGTACATGTCGTAGGGCTCGCCGCTCGAAGTCGATGCCGCATGGAACTTGCGGCCGTACCAGGAGGCCAGCCCCGACTCGCGAAACGGCCGGTCGTCGGTGATCGGCGCATAGCCCCGGCCCAGCACCGTGTAGGGCTTGCTGGTGCCGCCGCTGCTGCGGATGGGCTCGATGCGGGGCTCGGCGTCGGGCACGCGGTCCAGGTCCGGCGGGATGTTGGTGCCAGGGCCGTCGCGGCCGCTGAACCCGCCGCTGCCGCTGCCACCACTGCGTGTACCGCTTGCGCAGCCGGCGAGAAGAACGGCGACAGCAACCGCGCAGGCAGCCAGCGCGGTGGTCGTGCGGGTGCGCGTTTCGTCAGCCAAATACAGCCTTCCACAGCGCCAGCATGGCGTCGCGTTCCGCGGCCAGTGCAGGCGGGGTGACTTGCGTTGGTTCTTCGTTCAGGCGCGCGCGATGCTGCACGCGGCGCAGCTCGCGGTAGGCCCGTGCCGCACTGCGGCCGACACCCTCGGGCAGCAGTCCGCCGAGTTCGGCGCGCAGCAGCAGCGCGATGTTGCCGAGGTTGGGGATCAGCTCCGGATGCTCGCCCGAGGACGACAGCACCAGGAACTGCACCGCGAACTCGGCATCGACCATGCCGCCGGGGCTGTGCTTCACGTCGAAGCGGTCGGCCTTCACCGGCCGCGCGGTGCGCAGCTTGTCGCGCATCGCGATGATCTCGGCCTTCAGCGCCTCGCGGTCGCGCGGCGCCACCAGCACGGCCTCGCGCACCTGGTCGAAGCGCGCGCCCAGTTCGGCGCCGTGGTCCGCGCTGCCGAGCACGAAGCGCGCGCGCGTCATGGCCTGGTGTTCCCAGGTCCACGCGGTGTTGCTGCCACGGCCGAGCTGGTATTTCTCGTAGGCCTGGAAACTGGTGGTGAGCAGACCCGAGTTGCCGTTGGGCCGCAGGGCCGTGTCGATCTCGAACAGGTCGCCTTCGCGCGTCTTCACCGTGAGCCAGTTGATCAGCTTGCGCACATAGGCCGCATAGACCTCGCCGGCGCGCTCGTCCTCGTCGTCGTAGACGAACACGATGTCCAGGTCGCTGCCGTAGCCCAGCTCTTTGCCGCCCAGCTTGCCGTAGCCGATGATCGCGAACTGCGGCACTTCGCGGTGGCGGTTGCGCACATGGGGCCAGCACCAGCGGGCGGTCACGCGCAGCGTGGTGTCGGCCAGCGCGCTCAGGTCGTCGGCCACCTGCTCGACGGTGATGCGGCCGTCGACGTCGCGCGCCAGCGTGCGGAACACCTCGGCATGGTGGGCGTGGCGCAGCAGGTTCAGCAGGCGCTCTTCGTCGGCTTCGCCGGTGCGGGTGAGCGATTCATGGCGCGCGTCGAGTTCGCGCTCGAATTCGACCGCCACGAAGCGGCCCGACAGCATCTCGTCGCTCGCCAGTTCGTCGATCACGCCCGGGTGCTGCATCAGGTAGCGGGCGGGCCACTTGGCGGCGCCCAGCAGGCGCAGCAGGCGCTCTTGCACGGCGGGCCGCTCGACCAGCAATGCGAGGTAGCTTTCGCGCCGCAGCAGCGGTTCGATCCAGTCGGCCCAGCGCAGCGCGGCATCGACGTGGCGCGGGGTTTGCCCTTCGCCGTCGCCATCGGGCTCCTTCAGCCAGAGGCCGGTGCGTTGCACCAACTGGCGCAGCCGCACGCGGGTTTCCTCGCGCAGGGCCAGCATGCGCGGTTGCTCGCACCAGTCGCGGATGCGCTCGGCAAAGGCGGGAGGCAGGTCGTCGAGCAGGTCGGCCAGCTCGGCGGGTGCGGCGGCTTTCTTGCCGTTGCACTTGCCGTTGCAGGGCTTCTCGCCGCCGAGCAGCTTGTCGAACTCCTGCGCGACGAACTCGCGGTGGGTGTCGAGCTGTTCCAGGAAGGGGCAGCAGTTCGCGTAACCCATGCTCTGGGCGATCCAGCGCAGGTCGTCGTCGGCCACCGGCAGCACATGGGTCTGCTGGTCGTCCAGGTACTGGATGCGGTGTTCGACGCGGCGCAGGAACTCGTAGGCCGAGGCCAGCGCATCGGCGGTTTCCTGCGGCATCAGGTTGGCGCGCGCCAGGCGCTGCAGCGCATCGAGCGTGGGTCGCGTGCGCAGTTCGGGGAACTGGCCGCCGCGCACCACCTGCAGCAGTTGCACGGTGAATTCGATCTCGCGGATGCCGCCGCGCGAGAGCTTGACGTCGTTGGCGCGCTCGGGCCGCCCGGCGCTGCGGCGCGCCGACTGCTCGCGGATCTGCCGGTGCAGCGTGCGCAGCGAGTCGAACACGCTGTAGTCGAGGTAGCGGCGGAACACGAAGGGCAGCACCGCGCCGCGCAGGCCCTGTGCCTGCCCTGCGAGCACGAGATCGCGTGGCGCAACCACCCGGCTCTTCATCCAGGCGAAGCGCTCCCATTCGCGGCCCTGCACCTGGAAATATTCTTCGAGCGCATCGAGCGAGACCACGCTGGGCCCCGAGTTGCCGTTGGGCCGCAGCGCCAGGTCGACGCGGAACACGAAGCCGTGCTCCGTGGTGTCGCCCACCAGCGCGTAGATGCGCTTCACGGCGCGCGAGAAGTATTCCTGGTTGGCAAGCCGACCCCGGCCATCGGCGTCGCCGGTGGTTTCTCCGTCGACGTCGTACAGGTAGATCAGGTCGATGTCGCTCGACACGTTCAGCTCGCGCGCGCCGAGCTTGCCCATGCCGATCACCCAGAGCTGCGCGCGCTGGCCTTCGGGGCCGAGTGGCGCGCCGTGCACGGCGTCGAGTTCGTGGCAGGCGTCGCGGCAGGCGATGTCGAGCGCCAGTTCGGCCAGCTCGGTGACGGCGGTGGTCACCACGGCCAGCGGCGCCTGCTCGTCGCAATCAAGCGTTACAAGCCGCTCCATCGTGAGCTGCCGCACAATCCGCAGTGCATCGGCAACGCTGTCCCCTCGTTGACGCAATGCCTCGTAAGCCACTGTCATCGATTCGCGCCGCGGCGCGCCAAGGGGAAGAAATGAAAGCTCGGCCGCATACCTGCGACGCAGGCGCTGCACGAAGCGTGAGTAAGAAGAGAACGCGCTCTGCGCGTCTGGCGTCGAAGTGGCTGGCAACTGGTTCACACTGCTATCGGTTTCCGTGGAACCCCTCTGAATGCTGGCGGTCATAATTCCCGACACAGCGCGATCCTCAATGAACGACACGGCGTCTACCCCTTCACGTCTGCTCAAAATCACCGCTGTGACGGCGCGCTGGCTGTTGGGTTTGCTGATCGCTGCATGGCTTCTGCTGGCGCTGTCAGTCGTTGTCCTACACGCGTGGATTGTGCCGCGAATCGGTGATTTTCGCGGCGCTCTGGAGGCACAGGCTAGCAAGGCCATCGGCGTGCCGGTCCGCATCGGATCGATCACCGCCCGCTCCGAAGGGCTTTTCCCGGCCTTCGAACTGCGCGACGTGGTGCTGCAGGATGCAGACAACCGCGAGGCGCTTCGCCTCGTGCGCGTGGTGGCCAGCGTGTCGCCGCGCTCGCTCTGGCGCCTGAATTTCGAGCAGCTCTACATCGAGGGTCCGCAGGTCGACGTGCGCCGCGATGCTCAGGGAAAACTCCATGTGGCTGGATTGCACATGTCGACCGAGACGACCGGAGAAACCCGCGCCGCCGACTGGTTTTTCGCTCAACGCGAGCTGGTCATCGAAGGCGGCACGGTGCGCTGGACCGACGAACAGCGCCGGGCCGAACCCCTGCTGCTGACCGACGTGCGCTTCGTCGCGCGCAACACCGGCCTGCGCCACGGCCTGCGGCTCGATGCCACGCCGCCGGCCGGTTGGGGCGAGCGCTTCACGCTGCGTGGCCAGTTTCGTCAGCCGTTTCTGTCGATGCGCAGCGGCCGCTGGCAGACCTGGGACGGCCAGCTCTATGCCGACCTGCCTTACATCGACGTCACGCGGCTGGGCCAATACGTGGCGCTCGACGCCCGCATCCGCGAAGGCAACGGCGCGCTGCGCGTGTGGGCCGACGTGGACGATGGCCAGATCGTGGGCGGCGCGGCCGACCTCGGGCTCGACCAGGTCGACGTCTCGCTCGACAAGGGCCTGCAGCCGCTGGTGCTGCGCGCGGTCACCGGTCGCCTGGCCGGCCATCGCTCCGAGGAAACCCTCGAGTTCTCGACCACCGCGCTGCAGTTCGAGACCAGCGACGGCATGCGCTGGCCCGGCGGCAACCTGTGGCTGCAGCACACGCCGGCCAAGGGGCGCACGCCCGAGCACGGCGCGGTGCGCGCCGACCGCCTCGACCTTGCGGCGCTGGCCCTCATCGCCGACCGGCTGCCGCTGGGCGAGGCCACGCACAAGGTGCTCGGCGCGTATGCGCCGCGCGGGCTGGTCGAGCACATCGACGTGAGCTGGCAAGGCGCGCTGGGCGCGCCCGACAGGTACCAGGCCAAGGGCCGTGTCAGCGGCCTGCGCGTGGCCTCGCAACCGGGTGCGGCCGATACCGCCGCAGGCCCTCCTCCCGCATCGACGACGGCCACCACCCCGGTTGCCGCCGCCAACAATGCAACGCCCGCCCATCCCAAGGTCCACCCCGGCACGCCCGGCCTGAGCGGCGCCACGCTCGACTTCGACGCGACCCATGCCGGTGGCACCGCCACGCTGGCAATTGCACAGGGCACGCTCGAATTTCCCGGCGTGTTCGAGGACCCGATCATCCCGATCGACCGGCTCTCGACCCAACTGCAATGGAAGCTCGACAACGGCAATGCACAACTGCAGGTCTCCAAATTGCGCTTCGCCAACGTCGACGCCGAGGGCGACGCCGAAGCCAGTTGGCGCACCAGCGACCCGGCCACCTCCAGCGGCAAGGGCCACTACCCGGGCGTGCTCGACCTGCAAGGCAAGCTGACCCGTGCCGATGGCACGCGCGTGTTCCGCTACCTGCCGCTCGACATTCCCCAGCACACCCGCGACTACGTGCGCGACGCCGTCACCAAGGGCACGGCCAGCAGCGTCGATTTCCGCGTGCGCGGCGACCTGCACGACATGCCCTTCCTCGACCCGAAGCTGGGCGACTTCCGCATCGCGGCCAAGGTGGCGGACGTCAACTACGCCTACGCACCGCCCCATGTCCCGCCCGCGCCGGCGCGCAACGGCATGCCGCCCCCCGTGTGGCCGCCGCTCACCGGCCTGTCGGGCGAACTGGTGTTCGAGCGCGACAGCATGCTGGTGCGCAATGCGCGCGGCCGCCTGGCCGGCGCCAACGGTGTCGAAGTGACCAAGGCCGAAGCGCAGATCCCCGAGCTGTCGCACCACGCGCCGCAACTGCGCGTCGATGCCCAGGCCAAGGGCCCGCTCGCCGAGGTGCTGCGCGCGGGCGCGCCGCTGGCCGGCGAAACCGGCGAGATCATGCTGCGCGCGCGCGCCACCGGTTCGGCCGACTACAAGCTGCACCTCGAACTGCCGCTCGCGGCCATGGACAACGCCAAGGTGCAGGCCAGCGTGACGCTGGCCGACAACGAACTGCAGGTGGTGCCCGAAGCGCCGTCCCTGACGCAGGCCAAGGGCACGCTGAACTTCACCGAAACCGGCTTCTCGCTGGCCGGCGTGCAGGCCCGGCTGCTGGGCGGCGACATCCGCATCGAAGGCAAGGGCCGCTTCTCAGGCCCCAACCGCGAAGTGGCCCTGAAGGCGCAGGGCACAGCCACCGCCGACGGCCTGCGCGGCGCGCGCGAGATCGAATGGCTCTCGCGCCTGGCCGGCAAGGCCAGCGGCAGCACGCCCTTCGCCGCCACTTTCTCGGTGCGCGACGGCGCGCCCGAGTTCTCGCTCACCAGCAGCCTGCAGGGCATGGCCCTGCAATTGCCGCCACCGCTCGTGAAGACCGCCGAAGAGCAGATGCCGCTGCGCATCGAGAAGAAGGTGACCGCGCGCGAAACCCGCCAGGGCGCAAGCGTTGCCACGCAAGACCAGCTCACGCTGGACCTGGGCCGCGTCGGCGCGATCCAGTACATGCGTGACATCTCCGGCACCGAGGCACGCGTGCTGCGCGGCAGCATCGGCTTCGGCCTGACGGCGGGCGAGACCGCCAGCCTGCCCGACAAGGGCGTGTTCGCGAACGTCAACATCGTCAAGCTCGACATCTCCGCATGGCAGGCGTTGCTGGGCTCGGCCGTGAGCAATGCTTCCGAAAGCGCCGGCAGCACCGAGCGGCCCGACGACCCGGCCCTGGCCTACCTGCCCACGCGCATCGCCGTGCGTGCGCAGCAACTCGGCGTTGCAGGCCGCACGCTGCACAACGTGGTGTTGGGCGGCACGCGCGACGGCGCGCTCTGGCGCGCCAACATCGACGCCACCGAACTCAGCGGCTATGCCGAGTACCGCCACACGCAGGCCGGCCGGCTCTATGCGCGGCTCGCGCGGCTGAAGATCGCACCCTCCGAGGCCACGCAGGTCGAGACCCTGCTCGACGAGCAACCCGGCGCGCTGCCGGCCCTCGACATCGTCATCGACGACTTCGAGCTGCTGGGCAAGCGACTCGGACGCGCCGAGATCGATGCGGTCAACCGCGGCGGCGCGGGTCGCGAATGGGCGCTCAACAAGCTGGGCTTCACCATGCCGGAAGCCAGCTTTTCGGCCAAGGGCACCTGGGCCGCCATCCCCGGGGCCGCGGTTGGCCAGCGCCGCACCGCCATGACCTTCAAGCTCGACATTGCCGATGCCGGCGAACTGCTCGGGCGCTTCGGCATGCCGGGCGTGCTGCGGCGCGGCAAGGGGCGGCTCGAAGGCGACGTCAACTGGCGCGGCTCGCCCTTCTCGCTCGACTACCCGAGCCTGAGCGGCCAGTTGCAGGTCGACGTGGAATCGGGCCAGTTCCTCAAGGCCGACCCGGGCCTGGCCAAGCTGCTCGGCGTGCTGAGCCTGCAGGCGCTGCCGCGCCGGCTCACGCTCGATTTCCGCGACGTGTTCAGCCAGGGCTTCGCCTTCGACTTCATCCGTGGCGACGCGAAGATCAACAAGGGCATCGCGAGCACCAACAACCTGCAGATGAAGGGCGTCAACGCCGCCGCGCTGATGGACGGCTCGGCCGACATCGTGCGCGAGACACAGAACCTGCGCGTGGTGGTGGTGCCCGAGATCAACGCCGGCACGGCCGCGCTGGTGGCCACCGCCATCAACCCGGCCATCGGCCTGGGCACCTTCCTTGCGCAATGGGTGCTGAGCAAGCCGCTGTCGGCCGCGGCCACGCAGGAGTTTCATGTCGAAGGCACCTGGGCCGATCCCAAGATCGCCAAGGTGCCGCGTACGCTGCAGCTGCTGCCCCAGAGCATCCCGACCCTTCCGGGCCTGCCGGCCTTGCCCGGCCTGCCAGGCTCGTCGACCGCCGACGAAAGCAAGAAAACGGAGACCACCCCATGAGAGTTGCAGCCATCCAGATGGTGTCGGCCATTGCCCGCGAAGCCAACCTCGCACGCGCCCACGACCTGCTCGCGCAGGCCGCCGCGGCCGGTGCCGAACTCGCGGTGCTGCCCGAGTATTTCTGCATGATGGGCGCGCGCGACACCGACAAGCTGGGCCTGCGCGAAACCGCCGGCGCCGGCACGGTGCAGGGCTTCCTGGCCGACTCGGCGCGCGAGTTCGGCCTGTGGATCGTCGGCGGCACATTGCCCATCGAGAGCACCGATGCCGAGCACGTGTTCAACAGCTCGCTTTGCTTCTCGCCCGAAGGCAAGTGCGTGGCGCGCTACGACAAGATCCACCTCTTCTTCTTCGACAACGGCACCGAGCGCTACGACGAGCGCCGCGTGATCGCACCGGGCGCCGAGCCTGTGGTGTTCGACCTGCCCTCGCGCGACGGCCACAGCTGGCGCATCGGCATGAGCGTCTGCTACGACCTGCGCTTTCCCGAGCTGTACCGCGCGCTGGCCAGGCAGGGCGCCGACCTGCTGCTGGTGCCCAGCGCCTTCACCCGCACCACCGGCGCCGCCCACTGGGAAGTGCTGCTGCGCGCCCGCGCCATCGAAAACCTGGCCTGGGTGGTTGCACCCGCGCAAGGCGGCACGCACGAGAACGGCCGCCAGACCTGGGGCCAGTCGCTGGTCGTCGACCCGTGGGGCACGGTGGTGGCGCAGCAGGCCAGCGGTGAAGGCGTGGTGCTGTTCGACATCGACGCCGCACAGGTCGAGCGCTCGCGCACCCAGCTTCCCGTTCTCTCGCACAGCGTGCTCTGACGTGTCGGCCCTGCCGCCCGAAGTCGACCCCGAAGCCCCGCACCGCCGGCAAGCGCCCCTGTCGTTCGCGCGTTTGCGCTCGCTCTGGAAGCGCTGGTTTCTGTGGCTGCTGCTGGCGGTGCTGGTGTCGGCGCTGCTGGTCACCGTGGTGTGGCTCGCGGGGCGGCACGAGGTCGAGCAGGTGCAGGCAGCGCTGGACCGCGATACCGCCGATGCGGTGTCCGACCTGCGCAGCGGCTTCCAGCGCAACGCGCAGAGCCTGCGCGCCACGCAGGCGCCGGGCATGGAGCGTGCGCAATGGGCCGACACCGCCGCCGCCCTGCTGCGCGAGCACCGCGAATGGCTGCGGCTTGAATGGCGCGATGCCGCGCTGCGCCCCGTCGAGGCGGTCAACACGCCCTACCGCATGCGTATCCTCGACGAGGCCAGCCGCGGCCCCGAGCAGTCCGATGTGACGCTGGCCTGCGCGGCCGCCCACAAGCTGGGCGCGCCGGCCTATTCGCCGAGCCACTACGTGCCGATCACCGGCGGTGGCGGCGTCGAGGTGATGGAGCTGTGCGTGCCCATCGATGCCGGCGGCTACCTCGTGGCCAGCTATTCGCTGCGCGACGCGCTGATCGAGCTGGTCGGCCCCACGCTCACGCGCGGCCAGGAAGTGGCCTTCACCGAGGCCGATGGCACGCGGCTGGTGGCGCTGGGCACCTCGCGGCGCACCGGCACGCGCGTGTTCACCTCGCAGCAGCTCATCGACCTGCCCGGCGCCGCGCTGATGCTGCGCGTGGACGGCTGGCGCGCCGCGCCCGACCTGTTTCCGAACATGCTCACGGCACTGGTCACGGCGATCTCGATCGCGCTGGTGTCGGTGCTGGTGCTGCTGGCGCGCGACACGCGCCGCCGGCTGCGCGCCGAACGCGACCTGGCCGATGCGCTGGCCTTTCGCAAGGCGATGGAAGACTCCGTCATCACCGGCCTGCGTGCGCGCGACCTGCAAGGGCGCATCACCTACGTGAACCCGGCCTTCTGCGAGATGGTCGGCTTCAGCCCCGAAGAACTCATGGCCGACAACGGCGACGCGCCCTATTGGCCCACCGAGCTGGCGCACGAATACCAGCAGCGCCAGGCGCGGCGCCTGGCCGGTGGCATGCCGCCGCGCGAGGGCTTCGAGTCGGTCTTCATGCGCAAGGACGGCGCGCGCTTTCCGGTGCTGATCTTCGAGGCGCCGCTCATCAACGCGCACCGCGTGCAGACCGGCTGGATGAGCGCGTTCATCGACGTGAGCGAGCAGCGCCGCATCGAAGAACTCTCACGCGCCAGCCAGGAGCGCCTGCAGGCCAGCGCGCGCCTGGCCACCGTCGGCGAGATGGCCTCGCTGCTGAGCCACGAACTCACGCAGCCGCTGGCCGCCATTGCCAGCTATGCGAGCGGCTCGCTCAACCTGCTCGGGCCGAACGCGACCGGCGACCAGGGCGAAGTGGCGATGGCCGTCAGGCGCATCGCCGAGCAGGCCGACCGCGCCGGGCAGGTGATCCGCAGCGTGCACGACTTCGTGCGCCGGCGCGACCGCACGCGCGAGGCCGTGGCGCCGCAGGCGCTGATCGACGCGGTGCTGCCGCTGGTGCGGCTGCAGGCGCGCAAGCTCGGCGTGATCATCGAAGTGGTGCTCGAAGACCGCCTGCCCGCCGCCATGTGCGACCGCACGCTGGTCGAACAGGTGCTGCTGAACCTGGCGCGCAATGCAATGCAGGCGATGGACAGCCCCGACAACGTCGGCAGCCGGGTGTTGCGGCTGCGCGTGGCGCGCGCCGTGGCGGTGGGTGGCACGGGCCAGGAAGACGGTCGCCGCTGGCTGGAGTTTTCGGTGGCCGACCTGGGCTGCGGCATCAGCGAGGAAGTGGCCGAGCGGCTCTTCACGCCCTTCTTCACCACGCGCGCCGATGGCATGGGACTCGGCTTGAGCCTGTGCCGCACGGTGGTGGAGCAGCATGGCGGCGCGCTCATGTTCGAGCCCAATCGCCCGCGTGGCACCGTCTTCCGGTTTACCCTGCCGGCGGCCGCCTGACTGCGCTTTCAAATTTTTCGTTGGACCTCATGGCATGCAACCGCTGATCGATGGCTTGATTTTTATCGTGGACGACGACGCCAGCGTGCGCGAGGCTTTGGCCTGGCTGCTGCGCTCGCGGCGCCTGGCCTCCGAGCACTTCGGCAGCGCCGAGGTTTTCGAGCAGTTCCTTGACCAAGGCCCGTTGCCCGAGCAGCCGCTGTGCCTGCTGCTCGATGTGCGCATGCCTGGCACCAGCGGGCTGGTGCTGTTCGACCGGCTCGCCGAGCGCGGCTTGCTGGCCGCGATGCCGGTGATCTTCCTGACCGGCCATGCCGATGTGCCGACCGCCGTCGATGCGGTCAAGCGCGGTGCTTTCGATTTTTGCGAGAAGCCGTTTTCAGACAACGCCCTGGTCGACCGCATCGAGCAGGCGCTGGGCGCGTCGCTGCGCGAACTGGAGGCGCAACGCGTGCGCCGCAGCCTGGCCGAGCGCATTGCCGAGCTGACCGACCGCGAGCGCGACGTGATGCGGCTCGTGGTCGAGGGCCTGCCCAACAAGCTGATTGCCGACCAGCTCGCGATCAGCGTGCGCACGGTGGAGGTCCACCGCGCGCGCGTGTTCGAGAAGATGGAAGTGAAGTCGGCCGTCGAATTGGCGAACCGACTTCGGGACCTCTAGAAGGTCAGGCCTTTTCCGCGACGAAGATTTCGACGCGGCGGTTCTGGGCGCGGCCAGCCGCAGTGTTGTTGTCGACCAGCGGTTCACGCGCGCCACGGCCGTCGGTCGTGATGGCGGTGGTCGACACGCCGCGTCCCACCAGGTGGTTGCGCACGCTGTCGGCACGGCTCACCGAGAGGCGTTCGTTGCCTTCGTCGCTGCCGGTGTTGTCGGTGTGGCCGATCACGCGCACGCTGGCGGCGGTGGCGGTCTTCAGGCCTTCGGCGACCTTGTCCAGCACCTGCGCCAGGTTGCGCTTGACGTTGGAGCGGCCCGTGTCGAAGGACAGGTCGTTCGGAATCACCACGTGAAGCTGGTTGTCGGTGGTCTGCTCGATCACCACGCCCGTGCCCTTGGTCGAAGCTTCGAGATCGCTCTTCAGTGCGGCCAGGCGTGCCGTCCAGCTGTTGGCCGGCGGTGCCGGCTGCGCGGCGGCTGTCGTTTCCGCAGGCTTCGTGGCCTGCGAGGCGCAGCCTGCAATGAACATCAACGCGGCGGCCGCCGCACTCGCAACAACAAATCTTCTCATGAGCTTTCCCTCTTCTTGGACCAATGGAATGGCGTTGGGAACCGGCCTTTCAATGCGACCGGTTTCCCCGATGTGACGGATGGACCGGCGGCTCAACCTTGCGGTGCGCGCTCGCCCACGTAGATCTCGACGCGGCGGTTCTGTGCCCGGCCGGCGTCGCTGTTGTTGTCGGCGATCGGCTCGCGCGAACCACGGCCTTCGATGCGGAAGGCGCCGGCATTCACGCCGCGTGCCACCAGGTAATCGCGCGTGCTGGACGCACGGTCGACCGACAGCGGGTTGTTGATGGCATCGGAGCCGGTGCTGTCGGTGTGGCCGATGATGCGCACCTCGGCGTTCGGGTTGTTGCGCAGGCCACTAGCGAACTGGTCGAGCACCGGTGCGAAATTCGACTTGATGTTGGAGCGGCCCACATCGAACGACACGTCGCTCGGAATGGCCAGCTTCAGCTCGTTGTTCGCCGTTTGCGTCACGGCCACGCCCGTGCCCTGGGTGGCGGCTTCCATCTGGCGCTTCTGGTTTTCCATGCGCTGCGACCACAGGTAGCCGCCGAGCGCGCCGGCTGCCGCGCCGACCACCGCGCCCGTGCCGATGGCACCGCGGTTGCCGCCGGTGGCCGAGCCGATGACTGCGCCGCCGAGCGCGCCGATGCCGGCACCGATGCCGGTGTTGCGCTGGGTGTCGGTCATGCCGCCGGCGCAGCCGGACAGGACGATGGCCGTGGCGGCGGTGGCGAGGACAAATTTTTTCATGGCGATACCTTTCTAGGTTGAATCAGGCGGGCCACAGCTTAGCTCCCGGACGTGCCCCGATGGTACGGGTTCATAGCCCTACAGAAAATAAGAAAAGTTTCGCCATCGCGCATGAATGCTGCGATGATTGCTACTAAAGTAATAGCAATAGGGTGCTTTTCCGACACCAGCGTGCGGTGGCGGGCTACACGATCAATTCACGATTTCGGCGGCGGATTCCGATCGGCGGCCTTGGCACTGTCCTCGGCGTCGGCATCGTCGTGCAATTCACCCTTCTTGCGGCCGGAAAACATGGTCCACCAAATGATCAAGATGAACACGAGTCCCGCGGCGAGGGCTTCAAGCAGAATCAAACCCATGAGAAATGGACTCCTGTGGACGGTTGGGCTGGTGATCGTAGCAACGCTGGCCGGCTGTTCCGTCGGCCCGCGCGTGCCTGTGGCGCCAACCCGTCCTTCCGTCATCGCCCCGCCGCGCGACCTCGGCCCGCTGACCGGCTCGCTCGCGCACCCCAAGAGCCGCTGGGTGCCGGTCGGCTGGGCCGAGCTGCCGGGCTTCGACGAGGACCCGCTGCATGAAGCATGGATCGCATTGCTGGCCAACTGCTCGCGCCCCAACGCCGCCTTCGCGCCGCTGTGCCGCGACGTGCGCCAGCTCACCATCGCCACCCCCGAAGAGCAGCGCCAGTGGATGACCGAGCGGCTGCAGCCCTACCGCATCGAGGCGCTGAACGGCCAGACCGAAGGCAAGCTCACCAGCTACTACGAGCCCGTGTACGAGGCCTCGCGCGTGCCCAGCGCCACCTTCAACGTGCCGATCTACCAGGCCCCGGACGGCCTCGTGCCGCGCCGTCCCTGGTACTCGCGCCAGGAAATCGAGACCCTGCCCGAAGCCCAGGCCGCGCTGCGCGGCCGCGAGATTGCCTGGATGGCCGACCCCATCGACGCGCTGATGCTGCACATCCAGGGCTCCGGGCGCCTTCGCATCACCGAGGCCAACGGCTACCAGCACACCGTGCGCGTGGCCTTCTCGGCCACCAACGAGCAGCCCTACCGCAGCGTGCAGCAATGGCTGATGAGCCAGGGCGTGACCAAGGTCGGCAAGTGGCCCGATGACACCAAGACCTGGGCCGCGCAGAACCCGCAGCGCGTGACGCAACTGCTGTGGAGCAACCCGCGCTACGTGTTCTTCCGCGAAGAGACGATGAGCGAGGTCGACGCCGCCTTCGGCCCGCGCGGCGCGCAGGGTGTGCCGCTGACGGCGGGGCGTTCGATCGCGGTCGACCGCGAGAGCATTCCGTACGGCACGCCGGTGTGGCTGGCGTCCAGCGGACCGGCGGCGCAACTGCAGAAACTGGTGGTGGCGCAGGACACGGGCAGCGCCATCCTCGGCGCGGTGCGGGCCGACTACTTTGCCGGCACCGGCCCCGATGCCGGCCGGCTCGCGGCCAGCGTGAACCAGCCGCTGCGGCTGTGGGCGCTGTGGCCGCGGCAACTGCCGGCGCCCTGATCCGCGCGGCGCGCGGGCCGCAAGCACCACCCCACCCCAGCACCGGCCCAGTTGGGCCGCCGGCGTGGCCTCCTGCTCGGGGGCGCAACGAAGCAACACGAAGTGCGCATTCCTTTGAAAAACACAAAAACAACCTGACCAGAACCTGAGCGTTTCACGGATATGTCATGCGAAGTGCCTAACTTCGCGGGTTGATTTCCTTTTCAACCCACGAAAGAAATTGCGCATGACCGCAAACACCCGTACCGACGCTGCCGGGATCGATCTCGACGACGTCGGCACCAATCCCACCTCGAACCCCTCTTTCACCGACCTGATCGCGTCCCGCCTGAGCCGTCGCCATCTGTTCGGCCTTGGCGTCGGCACCGCCGGCACGGCCCTGCTGCAGGCCTGCGGCGGCGGTGGTGGCGCCGGCGCCGGCTTTCCGATCCTGCCGCCCGTGCCAGCGCCTCCGCCGCCCCCGCCGGCCCCCGCGCCTGCTGCGTCGCTCAAGCTCGGCTTCGATGCGGTTGCCAAGAGCCTCGCCGACGTGGTCGCCGTGCCCGCCGGCTACACGGCCAGCGTGCTCTACCGCCTGGGAGACCCGATTGCTTCGGGCGTGCCCGCCTATGTGAACAACGGCACCGACGCTGCCAATACCTTCGACCGCCGCGCTGGCGATCACCACGACGGCATGACCTTCTTCGGCGTGAACGCGTCGGGCAAGTGGGATGCGGCCAACCCCTCCCGCGGCCTGCTCGTGATGAACCACGAAGCCATCACCTCAGTGTTCCTGCACCCCACGGGCCAGACCATCACCGGCAGCGGCGCTGCCGCGGTACGAACGGTTTCCGACGAAGTGCTGCGCGAGTTCTACGTGCATGGCGTGAGCGTGATCGAAGTCAACCGTGCTGGCGTCTCCTGGAGCTACAAGCAGGATTCGAGCTTCAACCGCCGCGTTCACACATTGACCGAGATGAACTTCTCGGGACCGGCCGCCAAGACCGACTATCTGAAGACCAAGTACTCGACCGACGGCAGCAAGACTCGCGGCACGGTCAACAACTGCGCCAACGGCACCACGCCATGGGGCACGTACCTGACCTGCGAAGAAAACTGGGCCGGCTACTTCCGCCGTATCACCGGGACGGACAACGCCAAACGCTCGACGAAGGAACTCGCGTCCTTCGCGCGCTACGGAGTCGCCGGCAACGGCCGCGAACTCTGGGCTACTTTCACGCCGGACACTGCGGACAACCTCTACGGACGCTGGAACACCGAGGTCATCGGTGCCACCGCCACCGACGACTTCCGCAACGGTTCCAACACCTACGGCTGGGTGGTCGAGATCGATCCGTTCACCACCGCCAGCACGCCCAGGAAGCGCACCGCGCTCGGCCGCTTCGGCCATGAAGGCGCCTGCCTCGGACCGGTCGTCGTCGGCAAGCCGCTCGTCTGGTACATGGGCGACGACTCGCAGAACGAGTACCTCTACAAGTTCGTGTCCACCAGGAACTGGGATGCGGCCGACATCGGCGGCGGCATCGCCGCCGGCGACAAGTACATGGACGACGGCAAGCTCTATGTGGCCAAGTTCAAGGCCGACGGCACGGGCGACTGGCTCGAACTCAAGCTCGGCGTCAACGGCATCACCGCGAGCAACCCCGCTTACGCTTTCGCCGATGCGGCCGATGTCTTGGTCAACACGCGTCTCGCTGCCGACGTGGCTGGCGCCACGAAGATGGACCGCCCGGAATGGACGGCCGTCAACCCGAAGAACGGCGAGGTGTACCTCACTCTCACCAACAACTCGGCACGCGCGGTCACCGGCACCGACGCGGCCAACCCGCGTTCGTACAACGATCCGAAGGGTGGCGTCGCGCAAAAGGGCAATCCGAACGGCCACATCATCCGTTTCGCCGATACCGGCGGCGACCCCGCTGCCGTCACCTTCAAGTGGGACGTGTACATGTTCGGCGCGCGCTCGACCGCATCGGCCGACGTGAACCTGTCCGCCCTCGGCGCCGACAACGACTTCTCCAGCCCTGACGGCATGTGGTTCAGCCAGGCCGCGCCCGGCCTGCTGTGGATCGAGACCGACGATGGCAAGTACACCGACGTGACCAACTGCATGCTGCTCGGCGCCCTGCCGGGCAAGGTCGGCGATGGTGCTGCGAAGACCATCACCAACGTCGATGGCGGCACCACCGCCACGCAGGCCACCTTCGTCGGCAAGGCCCCGGGCACCGACGGCCTGCGTCGTTTCCTCGTGGGCCCGGTTGATTGTGAAATCACCGGCATCGCCGAATCTGGCGACGGCCGTGCGCTGTTCGTGAACATCCAGCATCCGGGCGAGAACACGGCCAAGGCCGACATCAATGATCCGGGCAAGTTCCTCAGCCACTGGCCGGACGGCGACAAGACGCGCCCGCGATCGGCAACGGTGGTGATCACGAAGAACGACGGCGGTCTCATCGGTCTCTGAGCATCCCTGGACCCCAGGCCCCTCCGGGGAACACCGTGGAACCGGCTTTGCCGGGCCACCGGTGTTGCCCCCGGCGAGGGGGTTGGCGCAGCGACACGAAGTGCGCGAAGCCTGGGGGAGTACCTATTCTCTTGGCAACGGCAGCGCCGTCTTGTATCTCACCTGCTTCAACGCAAAGCTCGACCGGATCTTCTCGATCCCCGGAATCGGCGTGAGCTGTTCCATGATGAATTTCTCCAGCGCCGCCATGTCGGCCACGGCGACGCGGATCAGGTAGTCGCGGTCGCCCGTCATCAGGTAGCACTCCATCACCTCGTCGTGCTCGGCGATGCGCTGCTCGAAGTCGGCCAGCGAATGCTTGCTCTGCGTCTTCAGGCTGATCGAGATGAACACGTTCAGGCCCAGGCCCAGCGCCTTGGGGCTCGCGAGCGCCACGTAGCGGCCGATCACGCCGTTGGCTTCGAGCGCCTTTACCCGGGCCAGGCACGGCGAGGGCGACAGGTGCACGCGGCGCGCCAGTTCCACGTTCGACAGCGCGCCGTCGCGTTGCAGTTCGTCGAGGATGCGCAGGTCGATGGCGTCGAGTTGCATGAAATGCCGTGCAAGTTGGAAGTGGCGGCATCTTATGCTGCGACGCTGGCATGGAATTGGCTGCGCCGGTAGCTAATTCTTCGCATGCCGGCCTAAAGTGCCGATATGAACGCCCCGATTTCAGCCGACCAGATGCGCGCATTGCTGCTCGACACGCCGCTTTCGCACGACCCCGACCCCGCAGAGACCGCCGAGTGGCGCGACGCCTTCCTGGCGCTGGCGCAAGCGCACGGTCCGCAGCGCGCGCGCCAGATGCTGGTGGAGCTGGCCCGCCTCGCGCGGCAGCAGCGCATCGGCTGGCAACCCGAACTGGCAACGCCGTACGTCAACACCATCGCGGTGGAAGACCAGCCGCCGTTCCCGGGCGACCTCGCGGTCGAAGAGCGGCTGGCCTCGCTGATGCGCTGGAATGCGCTCGCGATGGTGGCCAAGGCCAACCAGGCGTATGGCGAGCTTGGCGGCCACATCGCCAGCTATGCGAGCGCGGCCGATCTGTTCGAGACCGGCTTCAATCATTTCTTCCACGCGCGCAGCGAGGCGCATCGCGGTGACCTCGTGTTCTTCCAGCCGCACAGCGCGCCCGGCGTCTATGCCCGCGCTTTCCTCGAAGGGCGCCTGAGCGAAGAAGACCTGAAGCACTACCGCCAGGAACTGACCGCGCCTGCCTTCACGCAAGGCAGCGGTGCGCGCGGCCTGAGCAGCTACCCGCATCCGTACCTGATGCCGGACTTCTGGCAGTTCCCCACTGGCTCGATGGGCATCGGCCCGATCAGCTCGATCTATCACGCGCGCTTCATGCGCTACCTCACGCACCGCAATTTGCTGAACTGCGAAGGCCGCAAGGTCTGGGGCGTGTTCGGCGACGGCGAGATGGACGAACCCGAATCGATGAGCGCATTGACGCTCGCCGCGCGCGAGAAGCTCGACAACCTCGTGTGGGTGGTCAACTGCAACCTGCAGCGCCTGGACGGCCCGGTGCGCGGCAACGGCCGCATCATCGACGAGCTGGAAAAGCTCTTCGCCGGTGCCGGCTGGAACGTCGTCAAGCTCGTGTGGGGCAGCGACTGGGACGGCCTGTTCGCGCAGGACGTCAGTGGCGCGCTCGCCCGCGTGTTCGCCAACACCGTCGACGGCCAGATGCAGACCTTCGCCGCGAAGGACGGCCGCTTCAACCGCGACAACTTCTTCGGCCAGAACCCCGAGCTCGCGCGCCTTGCCGAAGGCATGACCGACGAGCAGATCGACCGCTTGAAGCGCGGCGGCCACGACCTCGTGAAGATCCATGCCGCATACGCCGCGGCGGCCAAGCACAAGGGCCAGCCCACCGTGATCCTGGCCCACACCAAGAAAGGCTACGGCATGGGCAGCGCGGCCCAGGGCAAGATGACGACGCACTCGCACAAGAAGATGGGTGACGTCGATCTCATCGAATTCCGCGACCGCTTCAACTTGCCGCTGACCGACGCGCAGGCCACCGCGATGGACTTCTTCCGCCCCGCCGAGGACAGCGCCGAGATGCGCTACCTGCGCCAGCACCGCGAAGCGCTCGGCGGCGCCATGCCACGGCGCGAGACCGCCTGCGACGTGGTGCCCAAGCCCGACATCGCCAGCTATGCGCAGTTCGCTACAGCGGCCGCAGGCAAGGAAATGAGCACCACCATGGCCTTCGTGCGCATGCTGGGCAATCTCATGAAAGACAAGGCCCTGGGCCCGCGCATCGTGCCCATCGTGGCCGACGAGGCGCGCACCTTCGGCATGGCCAACCTGTTCAAGCAGGTGGGCATCTATTCGAGCGTGGGCCAGCGCTATGCGCCGGAGGACATCGGTTCGGTGCTGAGCTACCGCGAAGCCACCGACGGCCAGATCCTCGAAGAGGGCATCAGCGAAGCCGGCGCCATCGCCAGCTGGACGGCAGCGGCCACCAGCTACAGCGTGCACGGGCTGGCGATGCTGCCCTTCTACATCTACTACTCGATGTTCGGCTTCCAGCGCGTGGGCGATGCGATCTGGGCCGCCGCCGACCAGCGGGCACGTGGCTTCCTGCTCGGCGCCACGTCGGGCCGCACCACGCTCGGCGGCGAAGGCCTGCAGCACCAGGACGGCAGCAGCCACCTCGTGGCCGCGACCATCCCCAACTGCAAGGCCTACGACCCGGCGTATGCGGGCGAGATGGCGGTGATCGTCGATGCGGGCATCCGCGAAATGATGGTCGAGCAGAAAGACGTTTTCTATTACGTCACGCTCATGAACGAAAACTACGCGCAGCCCGATGTGCCCGAGGGCGCGGAAGGCGACATCCTGCGCGGGTGCTACCGCTTCGGTACGTATTCGCCTGCCAAGGGCAAGGCGAAGCAGAAGGTCACGCTCATGGGCTCGGGCGCGATCCTCACCGAAGTGGTCAAGGCCGCGCAACTGCTGGCCGACGAAGGCATCGAAGCCGAGGTGTTCAGCGTCACGAGCTGGAGCGAGCTGGCGCGCGATGGCCTGGCCTGCGAACAGCGCGCGTTGGCCGGTGAAGAAGCTGGCACCGCGTTCATCGCGCAGCAGCTTGGCAAGGGCAAGGGCCCGATCGTCGCCGCTACCGACTACGTGCGCGCCGTGCCCGAGAGCGTGCGCGCCTTCCTGCCCGAAGGCCGTCGCTACCTCTCGCTCGGCACCGATGGCTTCGGCCGCAGCGACACGCGCGCTGCGCTGCGCCAGTTCTTCGGCGTGGATGCCGCGAGCATCGTGCGCGCCGCGCGTCACGCGTTGAACTGATCCCGCGCGGTGCGAGGGCATGGTGCGAAGGCCTGCGTTAGAGTCGCAGGCCCCACCGCTCCCCGCGTCCATGACCGCACGTTTCCAATCCCTCGCCCCTGCCGTCCGCCTGGCCGACCAGGTGGCCGATGCGTTGGCCGCCGAGGTGCGCAGCGGGCGTCTGTCGGAAGGCGACCGCCTGCCGACCGAGGCCGCACTGGCCGCGCAGTTCGGCGTGAGCCGCACCGTCGTGCGCGAAGCCGTCTCGCGGCTCAAGTCGCTGGAGCTGGTCGATTCGCGACAGGGCAGCGGCGTGTATGTGCGCGCCGCCGGGGTCGAGCCGTTGCGCTTCGAGATGCCGCATGTGGCCTCGCGCGAAGCGGTGATCCAGATGGTCGAGTTGCGCCGCGCGCTCGAAGCCGAGGTGGCCGGGCTGGCAGCCGAGCGGCGCAGCAAGACCGACCTGCGCCGCATCCGCGAGGCCATCAAGGCGTTGCAGGCGGCGGTGAAGGCCGGTGGCAACGGTGCGGACGAAGATGTGCGTTTTCACCGCGCCATCGCCGAGGCCGCGCGCAATCCTTTCCTGATCGGCACGCTGCAGTACCTGCGGCAGTTCCTGCATGGCGCCACGCGCGTCACGCGGGCCAACGAGGCGCGCCGTGCCGACTTTGCAAGCCAGGTGGCGCAGGAGCACGCGTTGATCATCGAGGCCATTGAGGCCGGTGATGCGACGGGCGCGCGCGAAGCGGCCAAGGCGCACATGGACAACGCGATCCGCCGTATCGAGCAGGCCGATCCTGCGTTTTGGCAGCAGGAGGGGGATCAGCTTGCGCGGCCGCTTGTTGAAAAGGGCTGGCCGGAGGGGAAGTGAGTTGTCGGATTTTGCGATTCAGGCGCTGTTTTGTTCGGGGCGCGTGCGAATGACACCGGGCACTCCCCCTCCGCGAATGTCCCCCGCTTCGCTCCTCCTTTATTTCGCTGCGGGGAGCACCCGATGTCATTCGCACTTGGGCACGCTCTGATTGATCCTGCGAGCAACGACTGCTCTGAGCGCTTACGTCGATACGGGGCTCTTTTTCGCGAAATAAAGGAGGAGCGAAGCGGGGGACATTCGCGAAAAAGAGCACCGTGTCGGCGTGAGCGACGCCCTGAACAGCAGCGCCCCACAACACAACGCGACAAATCAAAGAGCAAAGGGCCCATCCCAGGGGTTGATCTGTGCGCCCATATTTGTATGATGACCTGACAAATAAAGACAAACACGGCAACACCGTTTCCCTCTTTCAATCCCTGAAAGCACCTCCCTCATGACCACCCCCCAAACCCCCGTCGTCGGCCTTGTGGGCCTTGGCGCCATGGGCACTGGCATGGCGCAATCGCTGCGCCGCGCGGGCCATGCGCCGCATGTGTTCGACGTGCGCCGTGAAGCCGCCGAAGCCTTTGCCCGCGAAGGTGGCACCGCCTGCGCCACGCTCGAAGCGCTCGGCGCACAGTGCGACATCGTGATCTGCGTCGTCGTCAACGCGCAGCAGACCGACTCCGTGCTGTTCGGCGACGGCACCACGTCCGGCTGCGCCGCATCGATGAAACCCGGCAGCCTGTTCGTGATGTGCTCCACCGTTGACCCGAACTGGTCGGTCGCCCTCGAAGCACGCCTCGCCGCTCAAGGCATCCTGTACCTCGATGCACCCATCTCCGGCGGCGCTGCCAAGGCCGCGAGCGGCCAGATGACGATGATGACCGCCGGCACGCCCGCCGCCTACGCGAAGGCCGGCACCGTGCTCGACGCGATGGCGGCCAAGGTCTACCGCCTGGGCGACTCGGCAGGTGCGGGCAGCAAGGTCAAGGTCATCAACCAGCTGCTGGCCGGCGTGCACATCGCGGCGGCCGCGGAGGCGATGGCGCTGGGCCTGCGCGAAGGCGTGGACCCGGCCGCGCTCTACGAAGTCATCACGCACAGCGCGGGCAACAGCTGGATGTTCGAGAACCGCATGGCCCATGTGCTCGCGGGCGACTACACGCCGCTGTCCGCCGTCGACATCTTCGTGAAGGATTTGGGCCTCGTGCTCGACGTGGCACGGGCCAGCAAGTTTCCGTTGCCGCTGTCGTCCACCGCGCATCAAATGTTCATGCAGGCATCGACCGCCGGCTTTGCGCGCGAGGACGACAGCGCCGTCATCAAGATCTTCCCCGGCATCGAACTGCCCGCCCCGAAAAAAGAAGCCTGAAGAAAAAAGGAAAGAGACAACACCATGAACATCCTCATCACCGGCGGCTGCGGCTTTCTCGGCGCACGGCTCGCACGCACCCTGCTCGCGGGCGGTCCCATCGCGCTGGCACGCGGCGCGGCCAGGGGCATCTCGCGCATCACATTGGCCGACCGCGTGCCGCCGCCCGCCGACCTTGCAGCCGATGCCCGCATCCAGTTCGTGCAAGGCGACCTGTACGAACAGGCAGGCAACAGCGCACTGCCACTGGCCGGCACAGACGTGGTGTTCCATCTCGCGGCGGCCGTCAGCGGCGAGTGCGAGGCCGACTTCGACCTCGGCATGCGCAGCAACCTCGACACCACGCGCGCCCTGCTCGACGCCTGTCGCCGCGCCGGCCATGCGCCAGTGTTCGTGTTCTCCAGCTCGGTCGCGGTGTTCGGCGATTCGCCCGAGCAGCGCCTGCCCGCCGTGATCGAAGACACCACGCTGCCGACGCCGCAGAACAGCTATGGCATCCAGAAATTCATCGGCGAGCAGCTGGTGGCCGACTTCACGCGCAAGGGCTTCGTGCAGGGTCGCAACGTGCGGCTCATGACGGTCTCGGTGCGCCCCGGCCGGCCCAACGGCGCGGCCTCCAGCTTCCTGAGCGGCATGCTGCGCGAGCCGCTGGCCGGCGAACGCGCGCGCTGCCCCGTGTCGCCCGACACGGCGGTCGCGCTGGCTTCGCCCGGCAACACCGTCGCAGGCATCATCCGCGCGGCCACGGCCGGCGCCACCGAGTGGGGCGCTCGCACCGCCATCAACCTGCCCGCGTTGACGACCACCGTGCGTGAGATGGCGCAGGCGCTCGAACGCATCGCGGGCAAGGACGCCACCGGCCTGATCGACTGGGAGCCCGATGCCGCCGTCGCAAAGATCGTCACGAGCTGGCCCAGCCGCATTCACGCGGCGCGTGCAGAAGCGCTGGGCCTGAAGGCCGACGCCAGCTTCGACGCGATCTTGCGCGACTACGTCCGCGAGAACGCGCAGGCGGTGAAGCTGCCCGTCGCGAAGGACTGAGCGATGGCGAAGAAGAAGCTGCTGCTCGGCTGCATCGCCGACGATTTCACCGGCGCCACCGACCTCGCCAACAACCTCGTGCGCGCCGGCATGCGCGTGGTGCAGGCGATTGGCGTGCCGGCCACGCCGCTCGATGCGGACGTCGATGCGGTGGTGGTCGCGCTCAAGTCACGCACCGTTGCACCGACCGAGGCCATCGCGCAATCGCTCGACGCGCTGCGCTGGCTGCAGGCCCAAGGCGCGCAACAGATCTACTTCAAGTACTGCTCCACCTTCGACAGCACGCCGCAGGGCAACATCGGCCCCGTCACCGAGGCGCTGATGGACGCGCTGAACTGCGACTTCACCATCGCCACGCCCGCCTTCCCCGACAACAAGCGCACCGTGTTCAAGGGCTACCTGTTCGCGGGCGATGTGCTACTCAACGAGAGCGGCATGCAGAACCACCCGCTCACGCCGATGACCGACCCGAATCTCGTGCGCGTGCTGCAGGCGCAGTGCACGCGCAAGGTGGGGCTGATCGATCACGCGGTGGTGGCGCGTGGTGCAGCCGCCATCACGGAGCGCATCGAACAACTGAGGGGCGAGGGCGTGTCCATCGCCATCGTCGATGCGGTGTCGAACGACGATCTGCTGCGCATGGGCCCTGCGTTCGCGAAGATGCCGTTGGTCACCGCAGGCTCCGGTGTGGCCATCGGCCTGCCGGCCAATTTCGGCCTCGCGCCTTCGTCGCAGGCCAGCGCGCTGCCCGAGGCCGGAGGCCACAAGGCGGTGGTGTCCGGCAGTTGTTCGCTCGCGACCAACCGCCAGGTGCTCGACTTCATCCAGCGCGGCGGCGCGGCGCTGGCCATCGATCCGCTGCGCATCGCGGCGGGCGTGGACGTCGCCGCCGAAGCGCTGGCATGGGCCGCACCGTTGCTCGACAAAGGCCCGGTGCTTGTCTATTCCACAGCCGAAGCGGGCGCCGTGAAATCGGTGCAGGGCCGCCTCGGCGTGGACGAAGCCGGTGCGATGGTCGAACGCACCATCGCCGCCATCGCGCGCGGCCTGGTTGACCGGGGTGTGCGCCAGCTCGTGGTGGCCGGCGGCGAAACCTCGGGCGCGTGCGTGCAGGCGTTGGGCATCGTGCAGATGCAGATCGGCCCGCAGATCGATCCTGGCGTGCCGTGGTGTCACGCACGCGCCGAAGCTGCGCAGGGCGCGGGCGTGCATATCGCACTCAAGTCCGGCAACTTTGGCAGTGACGATTTTTTCACCAAGGCCTTTACAGTGCTCGGATGACATCTGCAGCCGTTGTGTGTTGGATGCGTGGTGGTTTGGGACGCCGCTATTCAGGGCGTCGCTCACGCCGACACGGTGCTCTTTTTCGCGAATGTCCCCCGCTTCGCTCCTCCTTTATTTCGCGAAAAAGAGCCCCGTATCGACGTGAGCGCTCAGAGCACTTGTTGATCGGCCGAAAACGCAGAGTGTGTCCATGTGCGAATGACACCGGGTGTTCCCCGCAGCGAAATAAAGGAGGAGCGAAGCGGGGGACATTCGCGGAGGGGAGCACCCGGTGTCATTCGCACGCGCCCTGAACTTCAGCGCTCCCGATACAGGAAAACCCAAAACTGACATGAACGAAACCCAAGCCCGAGAAGAAATCTGTCGAACAGGCCGCAGCCTGTTCGAACGCGGCTACGTGCATGCGACCGCAGGCAACATCAGCGTGCGGCTCGACGACGGCTTCCTCATCACGCCCACCGATGCATGCCTCGGTTTCCTCGACCCGGCGCGACTCGCAAGACTCGATGCGCTGGGCCAGCAGACGGGAGGCGACCGCGCCAGCAAGACCATCGCATTGCACACGCGCATCTACGCGGCCGCGCGCAAGTTCGACGCGAACACGGCTTGCGTGATCCACACCCACAGCACACATTGCGTTGCGCTCACGTTGAAGCCACGACAGGCCAACGAACTGCTGCCCGCACTCACGCCTTACTTCGTCATGAAGGTCGGCCACGTGCCGGTCATTCCGTACCACCGGCCCGGCGCGCCCGAGGCGGCCGAACAGGTGGCACAGGCCATCGAACGCCACGGCAACGCCGGCACGCCGATCCGCGCCGTGATGCTCACCCGCCTGGGCCCCAACGTCTGGCACGACTCGCCGACTGCCGCCATGTCGGTGCTCGAAGAACTCGAAGAAACCGCAAAGCTCCAACTGCTCACCGCCACAACGAAGCCCGAGCCACTGGATGCCGCGCAGATCGATGAACTGCGCCGCACCTTCGGCGCGCGCTGGTAGTAAAAACACCCCATGCCCCAATTCGCCGCCAACCTCTCGATGCTCTATCCGGAGCTTGCTTTCCTCGACCGCTTCGATGCCGCCGCGAAAGACGGCTTCCAGGGCGTCGAGTACCTCTTTCCCTATGCGTTCCCGCAGAACGAGATCGTGGCCCGGTTGCAAGCCAACGGCCTGAAGCAGGTGCTGTTCAACGGCCCACCCGGCGACTGGGACGGCGGCGACCGTGGCCTCGCCTGCCTGCCGGGCCGCGACGCCGAGTTTCGCGAAGGCATTGCCAAGGCCATCGACTACGCCGTGGCGCTCGACTGCCCGCGCATCCACGTCATGGCCGGCCTCGTGCCTGAGGGCCTGGAGCGCGAAGCCGTGCAGGCGGTCTATCTCGACAACCTGCGCTGGGCTTCCACCGAAGCAGCGAAGGCCGGGCGCGACGTGCTCATCGAGCCGATCAACACGCGCGACATTCCGCGCTTCTTCCTCAACCGGCAAGACCATGCGCACGAGATCGTCGAAGCGGTCGGTGCGCCCAACCTCAAGGTGCAGATGGACCTGTACCACTGCCAGATCGTCGAAGGCGACGTGGCGATGAAGTTGCGCAAGTACCTGCCGACCGGCCGCGTCGGCCACCTGCAGATCGCGGGCGTGCCCGAGCGCCACGAACCCGACATCGGCGAGCAGAACTATCCCTACCTGTTCGATGTGATCGACGAGGTGTCGGCGCAATGCGGCTGGCAGGGCTGGGTCGGATGCGAGTACCGACCCGCGCGAGGCTCCGAGCCGGGTGGCACCTCGGCCGGCCTCGGCTGGCTGCGCGCGTGGCGGCAGCGCGCATGAAACTCGAAGCGCTGCGCATTCCGGCGCCGCTGCGAGGCTTCGACGCCGGCGACGCGCAGGTGTTCGATGTCACGCTGGCCGGCGACCGCATCGACTCCATCGTGCCGAGCGCCCAACAGAAGCATGCGCGCGGCACCTTGCTGAGCGCACTGGTCGAGGCCCACGCGCACATCGACAAGAACTACACCGTGCAGGACGTGGGCGCGGCGCAGGGCGACCTGTTCACGGCCATCGACCGCATGAACAAGCATCGCGACACTTGGACCGGCGAGTCGCTGCGCCTACGCATGACGCGCGCGCTGCAAGACGCTTGGCAGTCGGGCACGCGCGCACTGCGCACGCACATCGACTGGGTGCAGGCCGAGCCGCCGGCCGCGCTGCCTGTGTTCGAGGCGCTGCGCGAGGAATGGCGCGGCCGTGTCGAACTGCAGTTCGTCTCGCTCACGCCGCTCGACCTGTTCGCCGACCTCGCGGCCGGCGAGCGCATTGCGCGCGAGGTGAAGCGCGCGAGCGGCACGCTCGGCGCCTTCGTCTATCGCAACGACGGCATCGTGCACAAGCTCGGCCGCGTGTTCGACCTGGCGCAGCAGCACGGGCTGGGCCTGGACTTCCATGTCGACGAAGGGCTCGATGTGGAGGCCAGCGGGCTGCGCAGCATCGCGCAACTGGTGCGGGCGCGCGACTTCAAGGGCCACGTGGTTTGCGGCCATGCCTGCTCGCTCGCCATGCACGACGACGCGGTCGCCAATGAAACGCTCGCGCTGTGCGCGGGCGCCGGCCTTCACCTCATCGCGCTGCCAACCACCAATCTCTACCTGCAGGGCGCATGGGACCGCACGCCGGTGGCGCGCGGCATCACGCGCATCCGCGAGGCGGCGGCATGGGGCTTGCGTGCGAGCCTGGCCACCGACAACGTGCAGGACGCCTTCTATCCCTATGGCAGCTACGACCTTCTGGAGACCTTCGGCCTCGGCGTGCAGATGGCGCACCTGGCGCCGGCCACCGACTGGCTCGACACCATCACCGTCAGCCCTGCAAGGGCGCTGGGCCTGGCCTGGGACGGCCGCATCGCGCCGGGTTGCCCGGCCGACCTGGTGCTGCTCGCGGCCACCGACGAACACGAACTCATCGGCCCGCGGGGACGCCAACGCACCGTGATCCGAGCAGGCCGCATCCTCGAACGAACGAATCCGGAGAAAACACAATGAGCATGGGCAAGCCGATGGCCAACTACGCGGCCGCGAAACGCGTGGGCGATTTCGTCTTCATGAGCGGCGTGGTGGCGGTCGACCCGGCCACGCGCCGCGCGGTCGCGGGCTACGACGCGATTCCCGAAGCAGCGCGCACCGCCTTGCAGGGCGTGGGCTACGCCACGGGCCAGATGTCGGTCGATGTGTTCGAAGCGCCCATCGTGGCGCAGAGCTGGTTCGTGCTGGAGCGCATCCGCCAGATCGCGGCCGAGCATGGCGGCACCATGGAAGACGTGGTGAAGCTGGTGCAGTACTTCCGTCACCTGCCGCACTACGCCTTCTACAACCGCGTGCGCGGCCTGTTCTATCCGGGCGAGCCGCCGGTGAGCACGGTGGTGGAGGTGTCGCGCTTCCTGCCGGGCGATGAGGTGCTTGTCGAGGTCGAAGCCACGATGTACCTGCCGCAGCGCGCGGCTACTTGACCCCGGCGCCCTTCAGCAAGAACTCCGTCACCTGCTCGATCAGGTAGCGCCGGTCCTTGTCTTCTCCCTGCTGCGCCACGTCGCGGTAGTACGCGGCCTGCGTGGCGTGGTCGGCATAGAACTGCGTCACGGCCCAGATGTGGAACAGCACGAGCATCGGGTCGGCCTTGTCCATCAGGCCCTGGTTCATCCAGTTCTGGATCACGGCGGCGGCCTGGTCGGTGCGCGCCTTGCTCATGGTCATCATGCTGTTGATGACCGGCGCGCCACGCATCATCTCGGCCGTGAAGATGCGCGAGCGCAGCGGGTGGTCGAACGAGAACACCATCTTGCGATGGATCAGGTCGCCCAGCACCTTGCGCGGGCCGAAGGCCTCGTCGCTGAAGCCGAACACCACGATCCAGTCGGTCAGGATGTCCTGCAGCACTTGCCGGTACAGCGCTTCCTTGCTTTCGATGTAGTAGTGAAGCTGCGCCTTCGACAGGCCGGCCTTGTCGGCGATGGCCTGGGTCGACGCACCGGCCAGCCCTTCGCTGGCGAACACTTCGATGGCCGCCTGGTTGATGAGCCCCAGCACCTGCGTGTACTTGCGCGAACGCCCGCGCGTGGCGGGGGCTTCGCTTTCGGCCTCGCTCTCGTCGGTGCCGATGACGGGCCTTGCGCTCACAGTTGCAACACCAGTTCCTGGCCCTTGGCGCGCGAGCAGCACAGCGCCACGCGGGTCTTGCGCTCGCTGCCGGTGAGGCAGAAGTCGCGGTGTTCCGCGCCCTCGCCCTCGCCTTCGACCACGCAGGTGCCGCACAGGCCCTGCTGGCACGACACGGGGATGTCGATACCGACTTCATGCAGCGCATCGACGGCCGTCTGGTCGGCCGCCACCGGCACCGTGATGCCGCGCCGCGCGAGCTTCAGCGTGAAGGGCAGGCCGGTGGTGGTGTTGGCGTCGGTCGGCGCAGCGAAGTATTCGGTGTGCAGTGCGTCTTCGGGCCAGTGCGCGGCCGCGTCACGCACCGCCTGCATGAAGCCGCCGGGGCCGCACACGTAGAGATGAGCGTTCGGTACACGCTCGGCCAGCAGCGCGCGCAGGTCGATGCGTTGAGAGGCATCGCCCTGGTCGAGATGCAGTCGCAGATGCGGCGCCAGCGCGGGCGCGCGCAGTGCATCGGCAAAGGCCAGGTGCTCCTCGCTGCGCGCGAACACGCACAGCGTGAAGTCCGCGCCGCGCGCCGCGAGCGCCTGCGCCATGGCCAGCAGCGGCGTCATGCCGATGCCGCCCGCCAGCAGCAGGTGGTGCTTCGCTTCTTCACGCAGCGGGAAGGTGTTGCGCGGCGTGCTGATCGGCAGCAGGTCGCCTTCGCGCACGCGCTCGTGCATCGAGGCCGAGCCGCCACGGCTGCCCGCTTCGCGCTTCACGCCGATCACATAGGACGCGTTGCCCGAAGGCGCACGCGCCAGCGAGTACTGGCGCGAAAAGCCGCCGGGCATGTGCACGTCGATGTGTGCGCCGGCCTCGTAGGCCGGCAGCGGCCGGCCCCACGGATGGGCCAGCTCGAAGGCCAGGATTTCCGGCGTCTGCCGCGAGATGCGTTCGACGCGGACAGTGAGCGTGCGCTCGAGACTCATGGTGCGGGCCTTCTCTTCTTTCTGTTTGAAACGGCTCAGATGCTCTGCAGCTTGCGCGACACGCGCGCGATGAAATGGGTGCGGTCGTGCGCGGTGGCGGCATTCATGTCGTGCAGTTGCAGCCACGTCACCTTGCAGCGCCATGCGAACAACGCACGCAGCGCGCGCGTGAACAGCCGCCGGCCCGGGTCGCCGATCGCGAACACGAACCAGCGCGGCGAGCCGCCCGTGGTCACCACCGTCAGTCGTTGGATGTGCCGCATGCCCGACTTCGCGAGCTGCCCCTTGCGCTCGGCCGGCAGGAAGGCCACGCCCGGCAGCCACACCCGCTCCAGCCAGCCCTTGAGCATCGACGGTGGCCCGTGGAACCAGGTCGGGTAGATGAACACCAGGTGCTCGGCCCACAGCAGCGCCTCGACATGCGGTTTCACGCGCTCGCGAATCAGTTCGGGGTTGTCGAGGTAGGCAATGCGCTCCTCGCGGGTCAGCGTGGGATCGAAGCCTTCGGCGTAGAGGTCGATGGCCTTGACGGCATGCCGGGGTTCGAGCGCTTCGAGGGCGGCGCGGTAGAGCGCATGGTTGAAGCTGTCAGGGTTCGGATGGCAATGGACGACGAGCGTTTTCATGGTGGAGGGCCGGTTCGCCTGTTCGGCGAGACGGGGTCAGAGCCCAAGGAACAAAAGGCCGCGCGTGCCTTATGGCAACCCAGGCGCCGGCATCTGACCCCGGCGCAAGCCCCGCGCGACCCACGGGAAAAAACGATGCTTCTCTGGCCGGTTCTTACTTGCCGGTGAGCTTCTTGCGGACGTCGACACCGACGCCCTTGTTCACGAACTGCGTGCTCACGACCTTCGACAGATCGATCTCGCCCGGCTTGTACAGGCCGGCCTTGACCATCTTGTCGTAGAAGTCCTTCACGCGGGCTTCGTCCATGGCGCCGATGCCCTTGGTGAGCGATTCGCCGCTGTCGACGATGCCCATCTTCTTCATCAGGTCGATCGAGCCCTGCAGCGCAACGGCGGTCGAGTCGGGGTTGGTCTTGGTGATGAGCTCGTTGGCGGCCTTGTTGTCGCCGTAGAGGTAGTTGTTCCAGCCGATGATCGAAGCTTCGATGAACTTGCGCACCGTCTCGGGCTTGGTCTTGATCAGGTCGGCGCGCGTCTCGATGGTGGTCGCATAGGTCGAAAAGCCGTGGTCGGCCAACAGGTACACCACCGGGTCGAAGCCGGCCTGTGCCTTGATGGAGAGCGGCTCGGAGATGGCGTAGCCCTGCTGGATCGACTTCTTGTCGGCCAGGAACGGACCGACGTTGAAGGTGTAGGGCTTGAGCTGCGAATCCTTGAAGCCGTGCTCGGACTTCATCCACTGCCAGAAGCTGAACTGGCCGTCCTTGCCGATGAAGGCCACGGGCGCTTTGGTCAGGTCCTTGAAGGTGTCATAGCCCTGGCCGGGGTGGGCGAACATGGCCTGCGGGTCTTTCTGGAAGATGGCCGCCACCACCACGGTGGGTACGCCGTTCTTCACGTTGTCGAAGGACTGCAGCAGGTTGCCGGTCATCAGAAAGTCGACCTTGCCTGCCGGCAGCATCGGCCGGTTGTTGACCATCGGGCCGCCCTGCATGATCTCGACGTCGAGGCCGTACTTCTTGTAGGTGCCGTCCACCAGCGCCTGGTAGAAGCCGCCGTGGCCGGCCTGTGCTTTCCAGTTGGTGGCGAACACCACTTTTTCCTGCGCCTGCACGGCGAAGGCGGCGGCCGCGAGGGCCAGGCCGAAAGCAAGGGGACGAATTGTCAGAGCGGGGACGCGCATGGCAGTGGACTCCTGGGATTGAATGCGACTGGAGGGATTCTCATATCAGCATGTCGAACATGCGATGAATGGGACTGAACGCGGGGCTTGCGTGTTTGGTGCTGCTGTTCGGGGCGGGTGCGAATGACGCCGGGAGCTCCCCTCCGCGAATGTCCCCCGCTTCGCTCCTCCTTTATTTCGCTGCGGGGAGCACCCGGTGTCATTCGCACATGGGCACGCTCTGATTGATCCTGCGATCAACGAGTGCTCTGTCCAACGCTCGCGCCGATACGGGGCTCTTTTTCGCGAAATAAAGGAGGAGCGAAGCGGGGGGCATTCGCGAAAAAGAGCACCGTGTCGGCGTGAGCTACGCCCTGAACAACAGCGCCAAAAACAACGCTCGCCAAACAACCCGCGAAGAACAGAAAGACAAGACGTCATTTCAGCGCTCGACAGCCATGTCCGCATGCCAGCCCCGCGTCTTGCCGGGGTTCATCAACCCCATCGGGTCGCTGCGCTTCTTGAAATCGATCTGCTGCGTGTCGATGGTCTTCATGCCGCCGTCCTCGATGGTCACCACGTGCGGGTTGAAGATCTTGCAGCCGCCTTGCGACTCGATCTCGCGGATCAGCTCGTACTGGTGAGCCTCGCCCTTCCAGCGCACCAGCAGGATGCCGAAGGTGCCGCACTCGCCGCCGGCGCGCGCGAAGTCCTGATGCTGCAACACGTCGTCGCCGAAGATTTGCAGATGGCGCTCGACCACCGACGGGTCGAAGGGCTGGGCGTAAGCCACCTGCAGGTAGGTCCAGCCGCGGTCAGCCTTCAGCGCCTGCAGCGTGGTGTGGTTGAACGCGCATTCGTAGGCGGGCGGCAGGCCGTCGGCGAGCAACTCGGCCTCGGTGCCGGCCACGGAGATGGTGCCACCCTGCGCTTCGGCGAGCGCGCGGAAGTCCGCCATCGAATCGGGCGAGACCATGGTGAACACCGCATGCCGGTTCGGCGGGAAGCGGTCGCGCATGGCCGTGTAGTAGGGCGAGAAGCGTGCTTCCACCGTGGACAGCAGGAAGATGTCGAGCGTCGGCACCTGCGCTGCAATGCCGAAGTCGAGCGCGCCGCGGTAAGTGTCGAACAGCACCGTGCAGTGCACCCATTCGACGGCGGGGCTCAGCGCCACTTCGACGTCGAGGATCACGCCGTTGGTGCCGTAGGCATGGTGCACCTGTTGGATCTCATCGCCCTGCAATTCAATGACGCGCGGCTCGCGTTCCACCGTCATCACGCGCGCGCGCAGCAGGTTGCCGGGGTCGCGCAAGATGCCGTGGCGGAACGAGCCGATGCCGCCGAAGCCGCCCGCGATGAAGCCGCCGATGCTGGCGACATGCCAGGTCGAAGGCCACATGCGCAGTGCCTGTCCGGTCTCGCGCGCGGCAAGGTCGATGTCATGCATGCGCGCACCGGCCTCCACGCGCATGCGGCCTTCGCCGATATCGAGCACGCGGCACATCTGCGTCACGTCGAGCACGATGCCGCCTTCGAGTGGCACGCACTGGCCGTAATTGCCGGTGCCGCCGGCACGCACGGTCAGCGGCAGCTTCCACCTGGCGGCCACGGCTGCGGCCTGGCGCACGTCGTCCTCGGTGCTGACCTTGACGACGAGGTCGGCCACGCAACCCGCGAGCTGGGCGGTGAGGATGGGGCTGTACCAGTAGAAGTCTTTCGACAACTGCTTGCGCTGGTTGGGCGCGGTGATCAGGTTCAGGCCGCGCAGGTCTTTGCGCACGGCGTCCCAGTCGACAGCGTGCGTGGCCGGTTGTTCGGTCATGGTGATGGCGTCCATCGCAACGGGCTCGGTCAGCGCTCGCGGCGCATTTCGCTTTCGTGCCAGTGGCCCAGCACCAGGCGCGACAGCGCAGCGAACACGATGAAGATCACGATGCCGAGCAAGGACACCAGCAGCAGCGCCGCGAACATCATCGGGATCTCGGTGCGGAAGCTCGATTCGAGAATGCGCGAGGCCAAGCCCGTTTCCTTGCCCGCGGTGCCGGCCGTGAATTCGGCCACCACCGCGCCGATCAGGCTCAGGCCGCCCGCGATCTTCAGGCCCGCCATGAAGTACGGCAGCGCGCTGGGTGCAAGCAGGTAGCGGAAGGTCTGCCAGGGTGAGGCCTTGTAGAGCTGGAACAGATCGCGCAGGTTGCTGTCGGCGCTCTTCAATCCGATGACGGTGTTCGACAGGATCGGGAAGAAGGCCACGATCCACGCGCACAGCAGCAGCGCCGCCGTGGTGCTCGACACATAGATCAGGATCAGCGGCGCGATCGCGATGATCGGTGTCACCTGCAGGATCACGGCAATGGGGAACAGCCCGATCTCTACCCACTTGAACAGCGCGAAAGCAATCGCCAGCAGCACGCCGCCGACGATGGCCGCCGTGAGCGCGAGCAGCGTGAGCTTGACGGTGAACCACAGCGCGCTGGACAGCGAATCCCAGTTGTCGAACAGCGTGCGAAGAATGAGCGAGGGCGCGGGCAGGATGTAGTGCGGGATGTTGTTGGCGCGCACCATCCATTCCCAGATCAGCAGCAGCGCGAGGACGATGGCGACCGGCACGGCGATGCGCAGCATCGACTCGCGGCGGCGCAGCCTGTCTTCGTGCGCGCGCAGCATGTCGGCGGACGGGGTGGCTTCCTCGGTCGTGTCCATGGGCATCACGGGTTCAATGGTCGATGTCGAGGCCATGCAGGGCTCCGTGCAGGGATTGCGAGACAGCCGTGCAATGCGCGTTGTAGCGGCTCGACGTGCGGAACTCTTCGCCGCGCGGATAGGGCTCGTCGATGCGGATCTCGTCGATCACGCGGCCCGGGCGCGCCGCCATCACGACGATGCGGTTCGACAGGTACACCGATTCGTACACGCTGTGCGTGACGAACACGATCGAGAAGCGGTGCTCGCGCCAGATCGCCAACAGGTCGTTGTTGAGCTTGATGCGCGTCATCTCGTCGAGCGCGGCGAAGGGCTCGTCCATGAGCAGCAGGCGCGGATGCGTGACGAGTGCGCGCGCAATCGACACACGCATCTTCATGCCGCCCGACAGCTCGCGCGGATAGACGTCGGCAAAGCGCGAGAGGCCGACCAGCTCCAGCACCTGCTGCACCACCGGCGCGGCTTCGTCGCGGCCCATGCCCGCGAGCTTGAGCGGCAGCCAGACGTTGTCGAACACCTTGGTCCAGGGCATGAGCGTGGGCTCCTGGAACACGAAGCCCAGGTCGCGGTCGCTCTGTGTCTTGCCGGTGTTGGCGCCCGACCATTTCATCTCGCCCGAGCTGAGGCGGGTGAGGCCGGCGACCAGCCGCAGCGCGGTGCTCTTGCCGCAGCCCGAGGGGCCGAGGAAGCTGACGAAGTCGTGCTCGCCGATGTCGAGCGTCATGCCTTGCAGGGCGAGCGTGCCGTTGGCAAAGCGCTTGCTGACGTTGCGCAGGCTGACCAGGGGTGGGGTCTGGGTGCTGTCCATGGCGTGCGAGCCTAGCGCCACGCGGGTACGTTGGCGAGGCGTTCGAGCGGGAAGCGGTCGACCTCGTGCAGCAGCTCGACGAAGCGGCGGCCCACATGGTCGAGCACTGCGGCGCCCTTCTCGGCCGTGGCGCGCGTGGCATCGCCGGCCGCGCCCAAGGGGTTGATGTCGTGCATCTGCCAGCCGAGCTTGCCGCTGGGGGTGATAGAGAGGAACTTGTTCTCGGCAGCCAGTTGCTCCGTCATGGAGCTGAAGTTCTGGAACTGATCCTTGCGCACGTAGTCGGGCGTCAGGTGCAGCATGACCGAGCTTTCGAGGTCGCCGGCGTGGATGCCGTGCTTGCCTTCGTGCGCGGTGAACAGGCCTTCGGGCAGGCCCAGCGTGTACCAGTTGGCGGCCACGACCATCATGTCGTGCTCTTCGCGCAGGTCGCGTGCCACGATGTCCATGACGCCCATCTGCCCGCCGTGGCTGTTGTAGAGCACCAGCTTGCGCACGCCGGCCTTGGCGACGCAGGCACCGATGTCTTTCCAGAGCGAGATCAGCGTGTTCGCCGACACGGTGAGCGTGCCGGGGTAGCGCGAATGCTCGTTGCTCTTGCCGTAAGGCACGGTGGGCAAAAAGAGCACCGGCAGGTCGTCGGGCAGGTAGGGGAGCGTGGCGCGCACCATGCCGTCGATGGTGGCGGTGTCGGTCGACATCGGCAGATGGGGACCGTGCTGCTCGGTGGCGCCCACCGGCAACACGGCGATGAGCCGTTCGCGGTCGAGACGGGAAAACTCTTCGCTGGTCAGGTCAGACCAGAAACGGCTGCGCAGGGGGACCGGATTCATCGTGGCAAACCTCTTGACGGCGGGTTGGATAGTCTAAATTATCCATGTGGTCAAAAAAGATTGCCTAGCAATTACCCGGGTTGCCTCGTAAAGATGCGGAAGCAGCCCTTCAAATCAGATCGACCGGTTCAATGGCGGCGGCAGCGCGCTACCAGCGCACCCGCATGCCCAACTGCCCTTGCACACCGGTCTGCTGGGTGCGGCCGATGGCACTGGTATAGGCCAGGCCGCCATACACCGCCAGCGTCTTGTTCACCTGCCCGACCACGCCGGCGCCGATTTCGAGCGCGCTGGCGCCGCGACCATTGGCGACCTGGTCGGTGGGCCCGAAGAGGATCACGTTGTTGCCGCTGAAGGTGTGCCAGAGGTTGGCCTTGAGGTAGGGCTTCCAGGTGCCGCCACCGGCGCTGAAGCTGCCTTCCAGCCGCGCGCCCACGCGGCCGGTCACGGCGTTGTCGCGCTGGAAGCGCACGGCGGAGATGCCGTCGTCGAAGCCGTCGATCGAGCTGCGCTGCCAGATCAGTTGCACCTGCGGCTGCAGCGTGACGCTGTCGCTCAGGGCCAGCGGATAGCCCGCTTCGAGCGAGGCCGTGACCGACGTGCCGTGCGGATTGCCGCCGCGCCCGAGCGTGGAGAGTGCGTCGGCCCTGAAGCGGGTGGCCATGAGCACGGCGTCGCTGTACCAGCCGTTGCTGGCCACGCGGGTCCAGTACGCGCCCAGGCTGTAGCCCTCGACGTTCAGGTGGCCGGTGGCGTTGTTGGTGCCGCCGCTGGCCACGCCGCTGGTGTCGCCGCTGGCGCGGGTGTAGCCGCCGAGCACGCCGACGCGGTTGCGCCCGCCCGAGCCATCGGTGGCCATCAGGAAGTCGTGCCCGAGTTGCAGGCCGGAGATGCGGCCATCGAACTGCGGGTCGGCGTCGCCGCGCAGGCGCTGCCGTGTGCTTTCGCCGAACACGCGGCCCCAGGAGGCCTGCGAGCCTTCGTCGCCGGCGAGCAGTTGCTGGTCACCCTGCCGGTCATGAAAGCTGCCGAGCTGCGCGAGCCCGAGGCGGCGCACCACCAGCGGAATGCTGCTGTAGAGCGCCACTTCGGGCCGGTACAGCTTGACGGGCTCGATGGCCGGTGACGGCGAGCCGGGTGTCGGTGGGTGGGTCTCGAGGAACTCGATGGCCTCGGTCACCGAGCCCACCACGGTGCCGCCGACCACGTAGCCGTTGTTGCGCAAGTACCAGTTGTCCGGGTTGTTGCCGGTGGCCCCGCCACGGAACAGGCGGTAGTTGTAGGCGCCGGCTTCGACCGCCTGGGTCAGCGAGAAGGCATTGGCAGCGGTGGTGCCGCCGTTGAGCGTCTGCACCACCAAGATGCCGTCGGCCAGCGTGGGCGCGCCCAGTCCGCCGCGATTGACCACGCGCAGGCCGGTGCCGCCCGAGGCCGCGCCGCCGTCGATCACCAGCTTGTCCGACGGCGCGTTGTCGCCGGCGACCACGGTGTTGACCTGCACCAGCGCACCGCTGCCGCCGAAGTAGTTGCCGCGCACCGTGAAGGCGCCGAAGTTGACGCCGTCGTTGGGGCCGGGCAGCAAGGTGCCCTGGTTCGTCACGTTGCCCGCGAAGGTACCGGTGCCGGCGACCGTGGCACCGGGGAGCACGGTGATGTTGGGGCTGGTCAGCGTCGCGGGGAGGTTGAAACGGCCGGACTCGATGCGGATCGAGTTCGAGAAACTCGCGTCGGTCTGCCACGCCCACTGGGTGCCGCGCATCGTGAGGTTCTGGAAATTGCGGAAGGCGTTGTCGACGGTGCCGTTGCCTTCGAGAAAGGTGTCGCTGCTCGCATTGCCGCCGTCGGCCGCCCCCTTGATGACCGAGCCGGTCTGCAGGATCAACGTGCCGGTGCCGCCCCCGCCCATGAGGATCGCGCCGTCGTTGCCGGTGCCGCCATTCCCTTCGATGGAGCCGGCATTGATCAGCGTGTCGTTGCCGTTCTGCCCGCGGTAGCCGTAGTCGTTGGCGCTGGAGAGTACGCCGCCGGCCCGGTTCTCGACCTGCGAGAAAAAGCTCGCGCTGAGCGTGTTCACATGCACCGCGCTCGCGAAGCCCGTCGTGGCCGAGGTGTTGGCGCCCGTCGCGCGGATGGTGCCGGTGTTGACCAGCAGGTTGGCGACGAGGTTGCCGCCTTGCAGGTAGACGCCCTTGCTCGCTCTGCCGCTGACGTCGATGGTGCCGCTGTTGATGACGGTGTTGCCTGGACCCAGCGTGGAGATGCCGTGCGAGCTGCCGCCCGTGGTGGTGATGCTCCCGTTGTTCGTGATGACGATCCGGGTGCTGCTGCTCGACGTCACCAGGATGCCCACTGCGCCTGGGCCTGTGCTTGCGGTGCGGATGGTGCCGTTGTTGGTCAGCGCGTTGTCGCTGCCGACGGCGATCATCGCGCCGCGCCCACCGCCCCCTGTCCCAGGGCCCGTGACCGCGATCGTCCCGTTGTTGGTGATGCTGCTGCCGTCTTGCACGAGCAAAGCCTGGTTGGCAGTGGTGCTCAGCGTGGCGCCGTTGTTCACCGTGATGCTGACGCCGGTGCTCCCCGGCACGGCGATCACGTTGGTCGAGCCGGTGGTGGTGGCGTCGCAGACCACGGTGTCGCCGGTGCCGGGCGTGAGGGTGGGACCGCAGGCCGCGTGCGCGCCGCCCCCGGCCAGTGCGGCAAGCACGGCCGCGAGGGATGAAACTAGGGGAATCGGGATGTGGCGCGGAAATCGATGCGGTCGCTCGATGTGCATGCGTGCTCCTCGTTGTCTCTTGTAGTGGCCCTGGGGCTGGAGATGCCCGGCCATTTGGCACGATTCACCATCAAGAAACAATTCAGGCGGCCGCCACTGTTGCGGCCGCGAGACGCCGCAGGTATCAGCGCCGCACCACGTAGCGCGTCACCACCGGCGGCGACTCGCCCAGGTGGAACGCCAGCCGCCGCTCGCGCAGCGCCATGTCGGTGGCGGTGGCGCGGTTGAAGCGGCGCAGGTGGTCGGTCCACGAGTCGTCGACGATCTGTTCCACGTAGCGCTCCGGCTGCGCGATGTCATGCAGAAGTTCCCAGCCGATGGCGCCCTGGCTCAGGCGCGCACGGCGCGTCTGCTGCATCACGAGGTGGAAGGCGGCGGCACGGGCAGGCTCGATCAGGTACTCGACAGTGATCACCACGCGGCCTTCTTCCTGCGGCGCCTCGGCCGGTGGGCCGGTGGCCCAGCCGGCTTCGGCGGGGCTGGTGTCGTCCTCGCCGCTCACGTCGGTCACCCAGCGCAGGGCCACCAGCATCAGCAAGGTGCCGCTGATGGCACCGATGACCAGGCTCAACTGCAGCGACGTGACCGTGGCCACCTGCCCCCAGAGCGCCGCGCCGATCGCGCTCGCGCCCATGATGGCCATCTGGTACATCGACATGCCGCGCGCACGCACCCAGTCGGGCAGCGCGAGCTGGGCCGACACCGAGAGCGAATTGGCCACCGTGATCCACGCCATGCCGCCGAAGAACATCGCCGGCACCGCCACCCATGCGTTGGGCGCGAAGGCCATGACGGCGGTGGCGCCCGATTGCAGCAGTGCCCCGCGCAGCACCAGCTGGTCGCGCCCCATCGCCTGGCGCAGCCGGGGCAGGAACAGCACCGCGATGATCGCGCCCGAACCCATGGCCGCCAGCAGCAGCGTGAAGGTGCCGGCACCGCCTCCCTGCAGGTCACGCGCCAGCAGCGGCAGCAGCGCCAGCAGGGCGGTGGAATGGAAGAAGAAGATCGACACGCGCACCAGCACCGCGCGCATGCGCTGCGACTGCCGCACGAACTGCACGCCCACGCGCATCGCGCCGATGAGCTTTTCGCGGCCCAGCGGATTCGGCGTGTGCGCGCGACGCCAGCGCAGCACCACGAAGCCCGAGGCCACCGACAGCACCGCGTTGAGCGCGAACACCCACACCGTGCCGGCACTGGCGATCAGCACGCCGGCCGTGAGCGGGCCGACGATGCGCGAGGCATTCATCGCGATGCCGTTCAGGCCCAGCGCGGCCGGCAGTTGCGGCCGGGGCACCAGCTCGGGCACGATGGCCGCGAACACCGGCCAGCGCAGCGCCAGCCCGATGCCGTTGGCGAAGGTGAGCGCCAGCAGCAGCGGCGCGGTCATGAGGTCGAGCATCAAAGCCGCGCACAGCACGATGGCCGTGCCGGCCAGCCAGAACTGCGTGGCCACCAGCCAGCGCCGCCGGTCGAGGATGTCGGCCAGCGCGCCGCTGGGCAGGCCGAGAAGAAACACCGGCAGCGTGGACGCCGACTGCACCAGCGCCACCCAGATCGGCGAGGTGGTGAGCGAGGTCATCATCCACGCCGCCGCCACATCGTTCATCCACATGCAGATGTTGGCGATGAGCCAGGTGCTCCACAGCATGCGGAACACGGGGAGCTTCAGGGGCTCGAGGGCGGCGAACTTCGAGGGTTGCGGCCGCGCGGGCGGGATCGGTGTCTCTTCGGGGGATATGGGCGGCATGTGGCGCTATTGTGGCGCGGCCCTTTTTTCTTTCAGCCCCGGTCGCTGCGTGCGAGGTGGATTTCGAGGCGGCGCAGCATCGTCGTGAGCACCAGCGTCATGACCCAGTAGATGAGCGAGATCGCCAGGTACGGCTCCCAGTAGCGCGCATAGGCGCCGGCCACCGTGCGCGCCGCATAGGCCAGCTCGGCCAGGCCGATGGCGGAAACCAGCGAGGTGTCTTTCAGCAGCGCGATCGCGTTGTTGCCCAGCGGCGGCAGCATGCGTCGGAAGGCCTGCGGCAGCACCACGTAGCGCATGACCTGCGCGGGCGAAAAACCGATCGAACGGCCCGCATCGAACTGCCCGCGCGAGATCGACTGGATGCCGGCGCGGAACACCTCCGAGATGTAGGCCGCCGAGTTGAGCGTGAGCGCCACCACGCCCGAGATGAGCGCGCCGTGCTCCTGCTTGAGCGTGCGCGCGAGTTCGCCGTCGATCAGCAGGCCCGAGGTCGGGTGGATGAACACCGGCATCACCGCGAAGTGGATCAACAGGATCTGCACGAACAGCGGCGTGCCGCGAAAGAAGCTCACGTACACCGTGGCCGGCCAGCGCAGGAAGAAGCGCGCGATCCAGGTCCAGGGCGCATGGCGCGGTTGCGCCAGCCGCGCGAGCGCCAGGCACAGGCCCCAGCTCGAGCCCAGCAGTACGCACACCACCGTCATGCGCAGCGTCATCCACGCGCCTTGCCAGAACAGGTCCTTGTATTCGACCAGGATGTCCCATCGGAACCATCCAAAGAGCAGGATCGGTTGTTCCATATTCATCGCCTTCGCGTCATCACTCTGAAAAAACAAACGGCCGCTTCGTGGGCGGCCGTGATCGGGTCACAGGTGCCGTGCGGCTCAGCGCACGTTCGGGTCCTTGTTGAACCACTTCTTGTAGATCGTCACGTAGCTGCCGTCGGCGCGAATGGCGGCCAGGCCGGCCGTGAGCTTGTCGAGCAGGGCCTTGTCGCCCTTCTTCACGACGATGCCGAAGCCTTCCTCGGGGAAAGACTTGTCGTCGATGGTCTTCAGCTCGGGGTTCTGCGCCACGCGGTAGGCGATCACGCCGTTGTCGCCCATGGCCGCATCGACGCCGCCGCCGGCCAGCTCGGAAATGATGAGCGGCGTGCTCTCGAAGCGGCGGATGTCGGGGCTGGTCTTGCCGAACTCGCGCGAGGCGATGTCGTCGGCGGTGGAGGCGCTCACCACGGCGATCTTCTTGCCGGCCAGGTCCTTCAGCGACGCGACCTTGCTGTTCTTCGGCAGCGCGATCAGCTGGCGGGCCGCGAAGTAGGGCGGCGTGAAGTCGTAGCTTTGCTTGCGCTTGTCGTTGATGGTCACGCCCGAGATCACGAGGTCGACGTCGCCGTTGTTCAGTGCGCCGAAGATGCCGGTGAAGGGCGTGTTCACGACCTTGATCTTCAGGCCCTGCTGCTTGGCAATGGCGTTGATGATGTCGATGTCGAAGCCGACGATCTGCTTGTCCTTGTTCTCGAAGGCGAAGGGCGCATAGGTGGCGCTGGAGGCCACGGTGAGTTCGCGGTTCTGGGCCTGGGCACCGAAGGCGAGCGTGGCGGCAGCAAGGCCGAGGGCCAGGGCGCGGCGGATGGGGTTCATTCGAGGTCCTCTTTGTCCGCGGTGGCGGGATGTGGTGGGCGGGGATTTTAGGCTTGCGCCTTGGCGCCTCCCGCACGGAGCGTGCCAGGGCGCGCGAGCTTGCTAAAGTTCTCCGGGAGCGCGCGAGGGCATAGCGCGGTGACCGTGGCTTGCTGACTAGCATCCGGGGCATCCCCATTCAGGAGCCTCGCATGACCCAGCGGCTTGTCCTTCCTTCGTTTCTTTTCGGCATCGGCCTCGCATGGAGCGCCACGGCCGCGCTGGCCGCCGATCCGGCGCCGCGCTTCGATCCGCAGCGCCTGTCGCAGATCGTGAAGACCGTTTCGGGCGACGACTTCGAAGGTCGCGCGCCGGCCACGCCGGCCGAGGGCAAGACGGTCGACTACCTCGTGGCGCAGTTCAAGGCCGCGGGCCTCGTGCCCGGTGGCGATCTCGAAGGCGGCAAGCGCGGCTGGACGCAGTCGGTGCCGCTGGTGAAGACCGAGTTTCGCGGCACGCCGCAGATCACGCTCCAGGTGGGCTCGCAGCGCGATGCGCTGGTGCAGGGCGAGCAGATCGCGGTGCGCGCCGCGCTCGACGGCTCGACCTCGGTTGCGATCCAGCAGGCACCGCTGGTCTTCGTGGGCTACGGCGTCAGTGCGCCCGAGCGGCGCTGGGACGACTACAAGGGCGTCGACCTGAAGGGCAAGATTGCCGTCGTGCTGGTCAACGACCCCGATTTCGAAACCGGCAGCGGCGACTTCGGCGGCAAGGCCATGACCTACTACGGCCGCTGGACCTACAAGTTCGAGGAGGCCGCGCGCCGCGGTGCGCTGGGCGTGCTGATCGTGCACGAGACCGCGCCGGCCGCCTATGGCTGGGCCACGGTGAAGAACTCCAACACCGCGACCATGTTCGACATCGAGCGCGACCAGCCGGCGGCGGTGCATCCGAAGCTGGAGGCCTGGATCCAGCGCGACGTGGCGGTCGATCTGCTGCGCCGCGCGGGCCTGGATTTCGAGGCGCAGAAGAAGCTCGCGCAGACGCGCGAGTTCCAGCCCCAGGTGCTCAAGGACGCGAGCCTGTCGGCCGAGTACGCGATCGACCGGCAGGTGATCGTCTCGAAGAACGTGGTGGGCCGCGTCGAGGGCCGCAAGCACCCCGGCGAGACGGTGATCTACAGCGCCCACTGGGACCACCTGGGCGTGGGCGCGCCCGACGCCAAGGGCGACAGGATCTACAACGGCGCCGTCGACAACGGCACCGGCCTGGCCGCGCTGATCGAGATGGGCCGCGCCTTTGCCAATGCACCGAAGAAGCCCGAGCGCTCCGTCGTCTTCCTGGCCGTGACGGCCGAGGAGCGCGGCCTGCTGGGCTCCGAGTACTACGGCGCCAAGCCGCTGTACCCGCTGGCGAAGACCGTGGCCGTGATCAACATGGACGCGCTGAGCCCGGAAGGCCCGGCGCGCAATTTCAGCACCTCGGGCAGCGCAGCTTCGCAGTTGCAGGACCTGCTGGTCGCACAGGCCAAGGGCTTCGACCTGGCCTACGCGACGGACCCGCACCCCGAGGCCGGCCATTTCTTCCGCTCCGACCATTTCTCGTTCGCCAAGCGCGGCGTGCCGGCGCTGTCGTTCGCCTCGGGCAACGACTGGGTGGCGGGCGGCCTCGCGGCTGGCGAAGCGGCCAGCAAGGCCTACACCGCCGACCGCTACCACCAGCCGGCCGACGAATGGCAGGCCGACTGGTCCTTCACCGGCATGGCGCACGACCTGCCGCTGCTCTACCGTGTGGGCGAGACGCTGGCCAACAGCAAACGCTGGCCGGAGTGGGGCGCGGCGTCGGAGTTCGGCGCCGTTCGCGAGGCGAGCCGCAGCGAGCGGCGGTGAGCGAAGGCGTGTGCCTTCAGCGGCCGAAGAGCAGGTAGAGCGCGATCAGCGCGACCACGGCAAAGCCGATCAGCTTCCAGCGGTTTGGAACGAGGCCCGGCGTTGGCGTTGGTGTCGACGTGCGCGTCGATGTCCATGCTTGCGTCCGTGTCTGTGAGGACGACACGGGCGACAACGGCGACGCGGACGACGACGAAGTCGTGGTGAACGAGAGCGTGCTGGTGGAGAAAGACGTCGATTTCGATGTCGTGCGCGTCACCGTCGGCGCGCCGGCGATACGTGCGATGGCATCCGCGACGAGGTCGGCGTGCTGCGCGCGGCCGGCCAGCGCCTTCAGGTTGTCCTCGCTCAGCGCGCCCGAGCCCAGCACGGTCCAGGCCAGCGTGGCGGGCAGCGAATCGGGCGCAGCCCAGGCTTCCTGGTGCGTGGGCAGCATCGACAGGCTGTGCGCATGCTGTGCCGCATCGATCAGTTGCATTGCCAGCAACTGGTCGAGCGCCTCGGCGCTCACGCCGTCCTGCAGGCGGCGCTCCAGCAGGCTCATGTGGAGCAGCGCCCAGGCCGGCAAAGGAAAGTCGCCGCTGATCAGGCCGGTGGCTTCCGAGACGATGGCCTGCGCTTCGTTTTCCCGGCCGGCGGCCGCGCGGGCCGGCAGCCCGGCAAGCTGCTGCTGCGACACGATCTCGCGGGCCACGACCCAGGCCAGGGCTTCGGCCGGCGTGCGCAGCGGGGCGTTGACCCGTTCCGGATCGTCCGCGGCTGCGGCGTGTTCCGCGTCGGTCAGCAGGTGGATTTGCTGCAAATAGGACAGTGCCCGGCTGCTTGCTTCGAAATTCATGGCGTTCCCTGTTTTCTACTTTGCCAGATGCCCCAGCGGCAATGCGCTGCTCGCCTTCACCTCGCCCAGCGAGAAGCTGGTGTGCAGGTCTTTCACGTTCGGCAGGTTCATCAGGTGCTGGCGCGCGAAGGCCGAAAAGCCGTTCAGGTCTTGCGCCACCACCTGCAGCTCGAAGGTGCCGGTGCCGCTGATGTAGTGGCAGGCCACCACCTCGGGCATCTTGCGGATCGCGTCTTCCAGCTTGCGCGTGGCCTCGTTGGTGACGCGCTCGGTGTCGACGCGCACGAAAGCGAGCACGCCCAGCCCTATTTTGTGGCGGTCGATCTCGGCGTGATAGCCCTTGATGAAGCCCGCTTCCTCCAGCGCGCGCACCCGGCGCCAGCAGGGCGCGGCCGAGAGGCCCACGCGCTGCGCAAGCTCCGCGTTGGTGAGGCGGCCGTCGGCCTGCAGTTCTTGCAGGATTGCGAGGTCGAACTTGTCAATGCTTTCCATGGATGCTGATATTAAGCAAGATTCTTTCTGGAACCTGCTTTTTCGGGGCAAAGAACGCAAACACCTGTCGCGGACCCCGGCATACACTTTGCGTGATCATGGGCTCGCGCCCTACCGGGCACAGACCCACAGTCAATCAGCCAGGCTCAAAAGGCCCTGCCATACGGAGACAGACAACATGAACGCCCCGCTGCCCGAGCACATCCGCCGCGCGCTAGAGACCGTCACGCTCGACGATAAATATTCTCTCGACTACGGCCGCGCCTTCATGAGCGGCGTGCAGGCCCTCGTGAAGCTGCCGATGCTGCAGCAACTGCGCGACAAGCAGGCCGGCAAGAACACCGCCGGCTTCATCAGCGGCTACCGCGGCTCCCCGCTCGGCGGCTACGACCAGGCGCTGTGGAAGGCCAGCAAGTTCCTCAAGGAACAGAACATCGTCTTCCAGCCGGGCGTGAACGAAGAGCTTGCAGCGACCGCGCTGTGGGGCACCCAGCAACTGGGCTTCTCGCCGCAGGGCACCAACAAGTTCGACGGCGTCTTCGGCATCTGGTACGGCAAGGGCCCGGGCGTGGACCGCTGTTCCGACGTCTTCAAGCACGCCAACATGGCGGGCACCACCGAATTCGGCGGCGTGATCGCGGTGGCCGGCGACGACCACATCTCCAAGAGCAGCACGGCCGCCCATCAGAGCGACCACATCTTCAAGGCCTGCGGCACGCCGGTGTTCTTTCCGACCAGCGTGCAAGAAATTTTGGACCTGGGCATCCACGCCTTCGCACTGAGCCGCTTCTCGGGCGTGTGGTCGGGCATGAAGACGATCCAGGAGATCGTCGAGTCGAGCGCCACGGCCATGATCGACCCCGAGCGCGTCGAGATCGTCATTCCCACCGATTTCGAAATGCCGCCCGGCGGCCTGCACATCCGCTGGCCCGACCATGCGCTGGAGCAGGAAGCCCGGCTCATGCACTACAAGTGGTACGCCGCGCTGGCCTACATTCGCGCCAACCGCCTGAACCACAACGTGATTCAAGGCCCGAACGACCGCTTCGGCATCATGGCCAGCGGCAAGGCCTTCAACGACACGCGCCAGGCACTGCTCGACCTGGGCCTGGACGACGCGGCCTGCCGCCAGCTGGGCATTCGCCTGCACAAGGTGGGCGTGGTGTGGCCGCTGGAAGCGCAGCTCACGCGCGAGTTCGCCACCGGCCTGCAAGAGATCCTGGTGGTCGAGGAAAAGCGCCAGGTCATCGAATACCAGCTCAAGGAAGAGCTCTACAACTGGCGCTCCGACGTGCGGCCCAACGTGGTCGGCAAGTTCGACGAAGGCCAGGGCGCGAGCGACGACGGCTACTCCGGCGGTGAATGGTCGATGCCCAACCCGACCGCCCACACGCTGCTGCGCGCCAACGCCGACCTGAACCCGGCGCTGATCGCCAAGGCCATCGCCGCGCGCCTGAAGAAGACCGGCCTGCTGGCCGCTGCTGGCGCCGACATGGCCGCCCGCATCGACGCCCAGCTCGCCATCCTCGAAGCCAAGGAGCGTTCGATGGTGGTGCAGCAGGCCTCTACCAGCGTGGCCGACGCCACGCGCCAGCCGTGGTTCTGCTCGGGCTGCCCGCACAACACCAGCACCGTGGTGCCCGAAGGCTCGCGCGCCATGGGCGGCATCGGCTGCCACTTCATGGCGACCTGGATGGACCGCTCCACCATCGGCTTCACGCAGATGGGCGGCGAGGGCGTGCCATGGGTGGGCCAGCAGCCCTTCACGACCGACCAGCACATCTTCGCGAACCTGGGCGACGGCACGTATTTCCACAGCGGCCTGCTCGCGATCCGCCAGAGCATCGCGGCCGGCGTGAACATCACCTACAAGATCCTCTACAACGACGCGGTTGCCATGACCGGCGGCCAGCAGGTCGGCGAGCGGCCCGAAGGCCACTCGGTGCTGCAGATTGCCGAGAGCCTGCATGCGGAAGGCACGAAGAAGGTCGTGATCGTGACGGACGAGCCCGAGAAGTACGAGGGCGTTTCGATTCCGGGCGACCACGTGCAGGTCAAGCACCGCGACCTGCTCGACGAGATCCAGCGCGAGTTCCGCAAGATGCCAGGCACCACGGCCATCATCTACGACCAGACCTGCGCGACTGAAAAGCGCCGCCGCCGCAAGCGGGGCACGGCCGTCGATCCGGCCAAGCGCGTGGTCATCAACGAGCTGGTCTGCGAAGGCTGTGGCGACTGCAGCGTGCAGAGCAACTGCCTGAGCGTGGAGCCGCTGGAAACCGAATTCGGCCGCAAGCGCACCATCAACCAGAGCAGTTGCAACAAGGACATGAGCTGCCTGAAGGGCTTCTGCCCGAGCTTCGTGTCGGTCGAAGGCGGCCAGCTCAAGAAGAAGAGCAAGAACAAGGCGGCCACGCCGGCCGAGTTCGGCCTGCTGCCCGAGCCCGCGATTCCGTCGCTGGGCGGCGGCAAGGTCTGGGGCGTGGTGGTGGCGGGCGTCGGTGGCACCGGCGTCATCACCATCGGCCAGTTGCTCGGCATGGCCGCGCACATCGAGGCCAAGGGCATCGTCACGCAGGATGCGGCGGGCCTGGCGCAAAAGGGCGGCGCCACCTGGAGCCACGTGCTCATCGGCGACACGCAGGACGACATCCGCACCACGCGCGTCGGCACCGCGGCGGCCGACCTGATCCTGGCCTGCGATCCGCTGGTCGCGATCAACGGCGAAACCATGGCGCGCATGCGCGAAGGGCGCACGCACGTGGCGCTCAACACCCACAGCTCGCCCACCGCCGCCTTCGTGCGCAACGCCAACTGGCAGAACCCCGAAGACGCCTGTGCCGCCGAGATCGCGCGCGCCGTGGGCATCGACGGCATGGGCACCTTCGACGCCGATGCCGCCGCGACCACGCTGATGGGCGACAGCATCTACGTCAACCCGATGATCCTGGGCTACGCCTGGCAGAAGGGCTGGGTCCCGCTGGCGCACGAGTCGCTGATGCGCGCCATCGAGCTGAATGCCGTGGCCGTCGAGAACAACAAGACGGCCTTCGAGTGGGGCCGCCAGGCCGCTGTGCGCCCTGAGGAGCTGCAAAAGCGCGTGCGCCCGGGCCAGGTCATCGAGTTCAAGAAGCGCGAGACGGTCGAGGCCCTCGTGGCGCGCCGCGCCGAGTTCCTGACCGGCTACCAGAACGCCGCGTATGCCGAGCAATACAAGCAGTTCGTCGGCAAGGTGCAAAAGGCCGAATCGGCCCTGGGCAAGACCGGCCTGAGCGAAACGGTGGCCCGCTACCTGTTCAAGCTGATGGCCTACAAGGACGAGTACGAAGTCGCCCGCCTGCACACCGACCGGACCTTCCTCGACCGCGTCGAAGGCATGTTCGAGGGCGACTACAAGCTCAACTACCACCTGGCGCCGCCGCTCATGGCCAAGAAGAACGCCAAGGGCCAGCTGCAAAAGCAGAAGTTCGGCCCGTGGATGCTGACCGGCTTCAAGTTCCTCGCGAAGCTCAAGGGCGTGCGCGGCACGGCACTCGACATCTTCGGCCGCACCGAGGAGCGCAAGACCGAGCGCGCGCTGATCGGCGAGTACCGCGCCAGCATCGAGGAAGTGATCGGCGCCTTGCGTGCCGACAACCACGCGCTGGCGTTGGAAATCGCGGGTCTGCCCGAGCAGATTCGTGGCTATGGCCACGTCAAGGAACGCAACCTCGCGGCGGCACGTACCCGCTGGAACGAGCTGCTGGGCAAGTGGCGCAATCCGCAGGCGCAGCGCGCGGCGGCCTGATCCAGGATTGCTGGAGGTCGGCTCAGTCGGCCTTGTCCGCGAGCCGGCCATCCAGCCGCGCGCGTGCAGCCATCAGGGCGCCGTGGATCTTCTGCTCGAACACTTCGCGGGGCGGCAGGACGGTGAGGTATTCCGCCACGTGGATGCCTGACTTGTTCAGCTCCAACAGTTCGATCTGCTCCTGCTTCTTGCCGGTGCAGAGAATGATGCCGAGCGGGGGCGCGTCGCCGGGTTCCTGATCGTGGCGGGCCAGCCAGCGCAGGTACAGCTCCATCTGGCCCTTGTACTCGGCGCGGAATTCGCCCAGCTTCAGCTCGATCGCCACCAGGCGGCGCAGCTTGCGGTTGTAGAAGAGCAGGTCGATGTAGAAGTCATCGTTGTCGAGCTGGATGCGCCGTTGCCGAGCCACAAAGCTGAAGCCCGCCCCGAGTTCGAGCAGAAAACTCTCCAGTTCGCGCAGGATGGCGTCTTCGAGGTCCTTCTCCAGATGGCGGTCCTGCAAGCCCAGGAAGTCGAGCACATAAGGGTCTTTCAGCAGGAACGCTGGTTCGGTCGGGTTCTGGCGTTGCAGTTCGTCGAGTTCCCGGCGGATCAACACATCGGGCTGGCGCGAGACCGCGGTGCGCTCGTAGAGCAGCGAGCCGATGCGCTCGCGCAGTGTGCGAACGCTCCAGCCTTCCAGTTGGCACATCTGTGCATAGAAGTCGCGGGCGAGCGAGTCCTTGACCGGCAGCAACACGAGAAAATGCGTCCAGCTCAAATGTCGCATCAGCGGTACGACAATTTGCTCGGACGGGAACACTTCGGCGAACTGCATCATGCGCCGGAGGTTCTTCTCCTCGAAGCCGCGACCGTAGTCATTCGCCAATTGTCGCGACAGCGTTGCGACAATTTCTTCCCCGTAGCCGGCACGTTGGCCCCCCAGCACTTCGGTGCGGATGCGCAGGCCGATGCGCCAGTACATGAGCGTCAGCCCCGCGTTCACGGCGGCGGCCGCCGTTTGCCGGGCTTGCTCGATCAGTTGCCGCAGGTCCAACAGCAGGGGATCCAGTCCCGCTTGAAGCGCCGGCGTGGCGTTGGCTGTCGTCAAGCGATTGCGCTTGCTCATGGAGACTCCTTGCTTTGCCCGTCATGCGGGTGGAATTGTCCGGTGGCTGTGGCCCCGGCTTTCGCGTGCAATACGCTGCCGTCCATAAAAGAGTTGAAAGCCGGCGATATTTACGGGAGTCGCTATCAAAAATGTAGCCAATGCGGGGCCTGGAAGCTTCCTGAAAGCCCCGCGCGCCGCGCCGGGATAGCGCACTAAGGGGCGCCGCGCCCCGAATACAATGCCCGGTGCTGTGCGCGGCCAAGCCCCGCCAAGCTTTGATTTGCGGCCCGTTTTCCTTGTGGCCGCGAAGCGGTGGAATGACGGACCCCGGTCCGCGCTCCTCTCGTTTTCTCTTCCCTCTGTTGGAGACTCTCTTGTTCATTTCCTCTGCTTTCGCCCAGACCGCGCCCGCAGCCGCCGGCGGCGGTGACATGTTGTCCTCGCTCGGCAGCATGCTGCCCCTGGTGCTGATGTTCGTGGTGCTGTATTTCGTCATGATCCGCCCGCAAATGAAGCGCCAGAAAGAAGCGCGCGCCATGATCGAAGCGCTGGCCAAGGGCGACGAAGTCGCCACCTCCGGCGGCGTGCTCGGCAAGATCACCTCGATCGGCGATCAATACATCGGCCTCGAAATCGCCAATGGCATCGAAATCAAGGTGCAGCGCAGCGCTGTGGTCCAGGTTCTGCCCAAGGGCGCCGTCAAGCAATAAAAGCGTGAGCTGAGCCTTGCGCTTTGCGGCGCCAGGCTCCAAGTCACGCCGTGTTCCATTTCTGAAGTTTGTGAAAAGCGCCCGCTCATGAACCGTTACCCGGTCTGGAAGTACACGATCATCGTGATCGTGTTGCTCGTGGGGCTCATCTATGCCCTGCCCAATTTCTTCGGCGAGTCGCCTGCAGTGCAGGTGTCGGCGGCCAAGTCCGTCGTCAAGATCGACGCGTCGACACAGGCCCGGGTGGAGGAAGTGCTCAAGACGGCCGGCCTGACGCCCGACCTGCTGACGCTCGAGCCGACCGCGGTGCGCGTGCGTTTCGCCACCACCGACGACCAGATCAAGGCACGCGACGCGCTGCAGCAGGCCCTGGTGCCGAATGCGGACGAGGCGTCCTATGTGGTGGCGCTGAACCTGGTGTCGCGCTCTCCTGCGTGGTTGACCGCGCTGCATGCCTACCCGATGTACCTGGGGCTGGACCTGCGTGGCGGGGTTGACTTCCTGCTGCAGGTCGACATGCGCGGCGTGCTCGACAAGAAGGCCGAGTCCTTCGCCGGCGACATCCGCACCGCCCTTCGCGACAAGAAAGTGCGCGGCAGTGCGGTGAACCGCAATGGCCAGACCGTGGAGGTCACGCTGCGCGATGAAGCCGGGCTGGAAACCACCCGACGCCTGATCCAGGACCAGATGCCCGACCTCAGCACGGTCGAGAGCCAGCAGGGCGCTGAATGGCGCATCGTGGCCAGCATCAAGCCTGAAGCTGCGCGCCGCTTCCAGGACGCGGCACTCAAGCAGAACGTCACCACGCTGCACAACCGGATCAACGAACTCGGCGTGGCCGAGCCGGTGATCCAGCAGCAGGGCATCGACCGCATCGTCGTCCAACTGCCCGGCATGCAGGACCCGGCCCAGGCCAAGACCATCATCGGCCGCACCGCCACGCTCGAAATGCGGCTGGTGGACGAAAGCGCTGAAGGCCGTTCGGCCGAGCTGAGCGGCGGACCGGTGCCTTTCGGCTCCGAGAAATTCCTCGACCGCTCGGGCCGCCCGGTGATCGTGAAGAAGCAGGTGCTCGTCACCGGCGAAAACCTCACTGACGCGCAGCCCGGTTTCGACCAGCAGAGCAACCAGCCCAAGGTCGACCTGACCATGGACTCGAAGGGCGGCAACATCATGCGTGATGTGAGCCGCGAGAACTACAAGAAGCGCATGGCCATGCTGATCTTCGAGAAGGGCAAGGGCGAAGTGCTCACGGCCCCGTCGATCAATGGCGAACTCGGCAACCGCTTCCAGGTCTCGGGCTCGATGACCGTGGGCGAAGCCAGCGAACTTGCGCTGCTGCTGCGCGCCGGCTCGTTGGCCGCGCCCATGGAGATCATCCAGGAACGCACGATCGGCCCGACGCAGGGCGCCGAAAACATCAAGAAGGGCTTCGACAGCGTGATGTACGGCTTTGCCGCGATCATGGTGTTCATGTGCTTCTACTACGCGCTGTTCGGCGCGTTCTCGTCGATCGCGCTGGCGGTCAACCTGATGCTGCTGGTGGCCATCCTCTCGATGCTGCAGGCCACGCTCACACTGCCCGGCATCGCGGCCATGGCACTTGCCATCGGCGTGGCCATCGACTCCAACGTGCTGATCAACGAGCGCGTGCGCGAAGAATTGCGAAATGGGGCGTCGCCGCAGGCTGCAATCCATGCGGGCTACGAGCGCGCATGGGGCACCATCCTGGACTCCAACGTGACCACCCTGATCGCGGGCATTGCGCTGCTGGCCTTCGGCTCGGGCCCGGTGCGCGGCTTCGCGGTGGTGCACTGCATCGGCATCGTCACCTCGATGTTCTCGGCGGTGTTCTTCTCGCGTGGTCTCGTGAACTTCTGGTATGGCCAGAAGAAGAAGCTCAAGACCGTGTCGATCGGCACGGTCTGGCGTCCGAGTACCGACGGCACGGCTGTGGCCGAAACCAAGTAAAGGCCAAGGACAAGCGCCATGGAATTCTTCCGGATCCACAAGACCATTCCGTTCATGCGCCACGCGGTGGTGCTGAACATCGTTTCCGTCGTCACCTTCGCGTTGGCCGTGTTCTTCCTGTTCCACCGCGGGCTGCACCTGTCGGTGGAGTTCACCGGCGGCACGGTGATGGAAGTGGCCTACAAGCAATCGGCCGATGTCGGCAAGGTGCGCGAGGTTGTTGCCAAGCTGGGCTACCAGGAGGTGCAGGTCCAGAGTTTCGGCACTTCGGTGCAGATTCGCCTGCCAGTGCAAAAGGGCATGAATTCGACCCAGCAGAGCGCCCAGGTGATGGACGCGCTGAAGGCGATCGAGCCGACAGTGGAACTGCGCAGCAACGAATTCGTCGGCCCGCAGGTGGGCGACGAGCTGACCACCAACGGCCTCAAGGCGCTGGGCATGGTGGTGGTCGGCATCATGATCTACCTGGCGTTTCGCTTCGAGTGGAAGTTTGCGCTGGCTACCGTTCTGGCCAACCTGCATGACGTGGTGATCATCCTGGGCTTCTTCGCCTTCTTCCAGTGGGAGTTCTCGCTGGCGGTGCTGGCGGCGGTGCTCGCGGTGCTGGGGTATTCGGTGAACGAGTCGGTCGTGATCTTCGACCGCGTTCGCGAGAACTTCCGCCGTTACCGGAAGCTGTCGACCAGCGAGGTCATCGACAACGCGATCACCTCGACCATCAGCCGCACGATCATCACCCACGGCTCCACGCAGCTCGTGGTGCTGTCGATGTTCTTCTTCGGCGGCCCAACGCTGCATTACTTCGCCCTGGCGCTGACCATCGGCATCTGCTTCGGCATCTACTCGTCGTGCTTCGTGGCCGCTGCCATCGCGATGTGGCTGGGTGTGAAGCGCGAAGACCTGATCAAGGGCGGCCCGACCAAGCGTGACGGCGAGTCCGAAGACGACCCGAACGCCGGCGCCGTGGTCTGACGGATACTTCAGGTTCAAACAAAGCGGTGGCGGCAGGGCCGCACCGCGGTTCGCATGCAACGCCGGGCGTTGTCGCCACTTGTGCGCTTGCGTATCCCGATGCAAGCTCGCGGGTGTTGCCCACGAATCGTTTACCTTGGTTTTCCCGATCCTTCAATGAGCATTGCGCGGTCCGCTTCTTCCCTGCAGCTCGCACGCGAGACGCGTGAGCGTTTCGTATCGGCCACGGAAGGCGTGATCGTGCCGCTGGCCCGCGCGATCCGCGACCGGCTGACATCGATGTCCTCGGAGGCCGGCAACGCCCGCGCCATGCAGGAACACCGCGACGATTTCGTGGCGTTCCAGGGGCAGGGCTCTCAATGGATTTCGCTGGCCCAGACCGGCTGGCGCAAGGCGCTGATCACATCGACCGGCAGCGCGCCGTCGACCACGTCCTCGGCGCTGCGGCTGGAGCTGATCGGCGACGAGGTGGTTGAAAGCAACATCCTCTCGTCGCGCCTGGCGCAAGTGATTCACGACAAGGCCAGCTTCGAGCTGAGCGATTTGCGTCTGCGCATCCAGCATCTCGAAGGCACGAGCGAGCTCGATGCCAAGGACGTGCTCAAGCCCGAGACGCTCGCCAAGCTGCTGGTGGAGCAATGGCTGGCGGCCGGCCTGAGCCGGGGGCTCTGGAACCGGGTGCAGGACGCGGTGCAGCTGGCGCTGATCGATGGGATCGTCAAGGCCTACGAGAACGCCAACGCCTTCCTGATCGCCAATGGCGTGATGCCGGAGATCGACCTCAAGAGCTTTGTCCGACGCACGGGCAATGCGGGCGGTGGCAGCGGCGGCTCTTCCGCGGCGGGCTCCGCGACTTCGTCGAACGCGCCGATGGACCACGGCAGCGTGTCTGGCGGGCACCACCACAGCGCGCAGCGGCCGGGCGCCGGTTTCGACGGGCACCACCAGGCCCAGGCCTCGGTGCCATCGACCGTGGCGCCCTCGTCGACCACCGGCGGCTCGCCGCTGATGATCGCGCGGCAGCGCGCGCAGACCGCGCTGCTGAGCCTCAAGCGCTTCGTGACTGCACGCATCGGCGGTGACCCGGGTTCCGCCGGGCCGTATTCCGTTCCGGGCGCGGAGGGGCGAGTGACGGGTGGCAGTGCGGGCGGCGGTGGCCATGCCGGTCACAGCGGCACCGGTGCATCTCCCCGTGCTTTCTCGCGCACTTTCGCCGGCGCCATCGCCGATGCGGAAGTCGCTTACCGGATGGCGGCCACGCAATTCATGGATGGCTCGGGCGAACAGGCCACGCTGCTGCAGCAGACGGCAGTCGATCTGCGCCGGCGCAGCGCCGAGTTGAAGAAGCGCGCACCCACCACGGCCGACAAGGCCACGGTCGAGATCGTGGCGCTGATGTTCCAGGCCATCCTTGCGGAAGAACGCATTCCGTTTTCGGCGCGTGTGTGGTTCGCGCGGCTGCAGATGCCAGTGTTGCGCGTGGCCATTGCCGAGCCCGAGTTCTTCGGCACGCTGCAGCATCCCGCGCGCATGCTGATCGACCGCATGGGTTCCTGCGTGATGGGCTTCGACGCCGCCGCCATCACGGGCAGCGCGCTCGAAAACGAGATCCGCCGCGTGGTGCAGGTGATTGAGCAATACCCCGAGACCGGCCAGCGCGTGTTCAAGCTGGTGTTCGACGAGTTCGTCGCCTTCCTCAGCCGCTACCTCACGCAGAGCGACAGCACGCAGCGCGTGATGAGCGTCGCGCAGCAGGTCGAGCAGAAGGAGACGATGGCGATCCAGTACACCATCGAGTTGCGCAAGATGCTCAACGACATGCCGGTGCGCGACGAGATCCGCGAGTTCCTGTTCAAGGTCTGGGCCGAGGTGCTGGCCATCGCCGCGCTGCGCTATGGCGCGCAGGGCGAGCAGACGGTCATGCTCAAGCGCGTGGCCTCCGAGCTGGTCTGGGCCGCGAGCGCCAAGCCCAACCGCACCGACCGCGCGCGCGTCATTCAAGACCTGCCGCAACTGCTGCAGCGCCTGCGCCAGGGCATGGCCCTGCTGGGCATCGTCGACGAGCCGCAGGAAGCGCACATCAAGATCATCGGTGCCACGCTGTCCGATGCCTTCCTGTCGAAGACCGAAGCCATTCCGCAGGCCAAGATCGAAGCCATGGCCGAGCGGCTCGCGCACCTGGAAGATTTCGTCAGCGACGACGGTGGTGCCTCCGACTTGCCGCTCGATGCCCACAGCATCGAGATGCTGCTCGGTGTGGATGCGGCGTCGATCGAGGTCATTCCCGATGCTGCTGGCACCAAGGTGGGAGAAGACATGCTCGCCTGGGCCCATGAATTGCAGGTGGGCAACTGGTTCATGCTCGACCACAACGACCGCGTGAATCAGGTGCAGTTCGTCTGGCGCAGCGACCGCAAGCGCCTGCACCTGTTCGCATCGGCCGATGGGCGCAGCTTCCTGATCCAGGTGGGGCGATTGGCGACGTATCTGCAGGCGGGCCTGCTGGTGCCGGCCGAGGAAGAGACGCTCACGGTGCGTGCCACGCGCGAGGCGCTGGCCAAGCTGGACGCCAACCCCGAGCGACTGCTGAATTAGCAGCCAGGCCTTGGGCGGGGAGCGCCTAGTGCGCCGTGCGGCCTTCGCGGCTTTCGCAGAGCTCGTCGAGCACCAAGGCATCGGGCTCGATGCCGGTGCTCCAGTGCACCATCAGCACGATGATCTTCAACTCGTCGAGTGCGACCGGATCGCCTGGCGCCGCCATCGCGCGCTCGACGACGATCTCGCGCAGGCCGCAGGGCAGCACGTTCGCCGATTCGAGAAAACGGATGAAGCCCAGGCACTCCGCACCAAGGTGCTCTTGCTCGGCCTGGGAATAGACGCGCATCGCATCGGCCGACTGGGGTAGCGCTGCTTCGGGGGCGCCACGCAGCGTGACTGTGGCGGCGGCCTTGTCATCGGCATGGTGTTCGAGCTGCATGCCCTGCGTTGCGAGGCTCAGGCCGTCGAGCCAGTGCAGGGCATCGCGGATCTCTTCTGCCTCGAAGCCGTGCGCGCTGAGCTTGCGGCCCAGTTGCTCGGGTTCAGGACAAGCATCGCCGCGCCAATAGTTTTCGTAGACAAAAACGAGCACTTCGAACATGAGCCCAATATAGCCGACGTTCGTGCAAGGCGGGCTAAGTGGAAGCCATTCGTTGAAAGAGCCCGCCGGGCAGGCGCGAGACGTGGCCGTCCAGCTCCAGTTCGAGCATCTTCGCCTGCAGCGCGGCCGCGCTCCAGCCGGTGCGCGCGCTCAGGGCGTCGAGGCTCACAGGGTCGAAACCGAGGGCGTCCAGCAGCGGGTCTTCGCAGGCGGCGCCGTTGGTGGCACTTTCGTCTGGGATCGCGGATGCGAACGAGCCGTTGGTGCGAAGTGGTGGCAGCTCTTCGAGGATGTCGTTCACCGACTCCACGAGCTTGGCGCCCTGGCGGATCAGCGCATGGCAGCCGCGCGATTGCGGCGAGTGGATCGAGCCCGGAATGGCGAACACTTCCTTGCCCTGTTCCGAGGTGAGCCGCGCGGTGATCAGCGAACCCGACTGCAGGGCCGCCTCGACCACCAGCGTGCCGCGCGCCAGTCCGGCGATGAGCCGGTTGCGCTTCGGAAAATTCTGCGTCAGCGGTGGCGTGCCGAGCGGCAGCTCGCTCACGATCAACCCTTGCAAGGTGATGCGGTGCGCCAGGTCGCGGTGCCGCGCGGGGTAGACGCGGTCCAGGCCGGTGCCCACCACGGCCACCGTGGCAAGCCGCGGCATATTGCCGGCTGCTTCGAGTGCGCCCTGGTGCGCTGCGCCATCGACGCCCAGCGCCAGCCCCGACACCACGGGCAGGCCCGCGTCGCCCAGCGCCCGCGCAAAGCTGCGTGCGTTGGTGGCGCCTTGCGGCGTCGGATTGCGGCTGCCCACCACGGCGATGCTGTGGTCGAGCTGCGTCAGGTCGAAGTCGGCGGCACCGAGCACATAGAGCATCGGCGGCGGGTCGGTCATTTCGAGCAGCGCGGTCGGGTAACTGGCATCGCCGAGCGTCACGATGCGGCGCGCGATGCCGTTGTCGGTGGCGTGCAGCCATTGCCAGGTCTGGTCGATCTGCGTCTGCAGGCCGGTGGGCGCCTGCCGCAGGGCTTCGGCCTGGGCGACGGTGACGACCTCACGCAGTGCGGCTTCCGGCTGCGCGAAGACATCTTCGGGCAGGCCGAAAGCCGCAAGCAGGCGGCGTGCGGTGGCATCGCCGATGCCCGGCGTCAGGGAGAGTCGCAGCCAGCCTGCGAGTTCTGCGCGTTCCAAACGATTGCGAAAGAAGAGAGAGCCGGGGCCGCAGGTCAGGGGTTGACGAGGAAGTCGCCGGCGCGCGGAGTGTCGTTGATTTCGAGCACCAGCGCGTAGGAAACTTTCTCGAAGGTGCGGAACACCATCAGTAGGCCGATGCGTTCATTCGGCAGCTTGATGGTTTCCTTGCGGTCGCCGGTGCGGTCGAGGATGGTCTCGCCGTTCTTCAGGATAGCCAGCACATGGCCGCTGTCGATGCCATCACGCGTGCCCTTGTTGATGGCCACCACCTGGTTCTGGGCCGCGAACTGTACCGCGTTGCCGTAGACCGAGATGATCCGGCCGTCGACCTGCGTGGAGGGCGCGCGCGGTGCATAGCTCAGCAATTGGCGCGGCGGCTCGGGCAGCAGGCGGTCGCCGGCGCGGATTTCCTCGCGCGACGCGATGATGTCGAGACTCGCGGGCACCACGGTGATGAGGTCCTTGTCTTCCACCGTCTCGATGGTGGTCGACTCGCCGCGTTGCAGCTGGGCCTTGCCCAGGTACTGCGCCTCGTAGCCGAGGATCTCGCCCGTGCCGGGGTCTTTCAGCGGCGTGGCGTTGCGAAAGACGCGGAAGTGCTGGACCGGACCCGGAGCCTCGACCAGCGGCGAGCCGGCGTTGCCGCGGGCATAGGCACGGTCGCCGCGCGACAGCAGCACGCGGCTGTCGTTGCCGGCCACGATGCGCGGTGCGGCGTCGAGCGTGTTGACGTCCACCACGATCGGTTCGCTGAGGAAAGGCTCGATCAGGCTCGGGTTGAGCGTGGGCAATGCCATGCCGGACAGCGAGTCGAAGCGCGTGCGCGGCGACAGCTTGATGGTGCCGCCATCGCCGCCGAAGCCGCCGCGGCGGGTGGTCAGGCGCGCGCGGCCGCCGCTCTTGTCCAGGTACAGCACCTGGCCGGGGTAGATGCGGTGCGGATTCGCGATCTCGCTGATGTTCATGCCCCACAGTTCCGGCCAGCGCCAGGGGTGCAGCAGGTACAGGCGCGAAACGGCCCAGAGCGTGTCCCCGGGCTTGATCGTGTACTCGTCCGGCGCCCTGGGCGCAAGCTCGCTCAGCGGAACGCCGGCCTGGGCGGTCTGCTGGGCGGTGGCGCGTTGCTGGGGCGTGACGGGGTAGTTTTGGGCCCAGGCCGTCGTGGCGCCGCAACTGCCAATGACCGCGAGGGCTGTCAACGTTGCAAGGAAAGAAGGGCGCTGGCGTTCAGTGGATCTGAGCTTGTTCATGTCTGGATGGGTGAGCGGGCGACGTATCGCCGCGCATACGAATCTCACAATTTGCTACGAATTCTGCGCTGAAGCCCCTGGGAGGGCAACGTTTTCGGGCCCGCGCGGCCCGTCACGTCGCGGAATTGGCGAAAATAGCCACAACTTCCCCCCGATTTCATGGCTAAACGAATCATTCTGAGTTACCCGGACAAGCGCCTGCACACGGTGGCCAAACCGGTGCAAGGCGTCGACGCGCGCATCAAGGCCCTCGTGGCAGACATGCTGGAAACCATGTACGACGCCGAAGGCATCGGTCTGGCCGCGACCCAGGTCGACGTGCACGAGCGGCTCGTGGTCATCGATGTTTCCGAGGAGCGCAAGCATCCGATCGTGCTCATCAACCCCGAGATCACCTGGGCCAGCGACGAGAAGGTGCTGAACGAAGAAGGCTGCCTGTCGGTGCCCGGCATCTACGACGGCGTGATGCGCTCGACCTCGGTCAAGGTGCGGGCGCTCGATGCCGAAGGCGAATTGCGCACCATCGAGGCCGACGGCCTGCTCGCCGTGTGCATCCAGCACGAACTCGATCACCTGCTCGGCAAGGTGTTCGTCGAATACCTCTCGCCCCTCAAGCGCAACCGCATCAAGAGCAAGCTTTTGAAGCTGCAGCGCGAAGAGATGCGCGAAGGCCGGCCCTGAACATGAAGCGCAGCCTCGGCACCCTGGCGGCCCTCGGGTTTCTCGCCGCAGCCAGCCTGGGGCTCGCCGGCTGCGCCAACGATCCCACGCGCATCCAGCCGGGCACCACGGCCGCCGAAACCCTGCAGCGCCTGGGCACGCCCACGGGCCGCTATCCGCTCAACGGCGGCGGCGAGCGGCTGCAGTATTCGCGCATGCCGGCCGGCTTCGAGGTCACCGACATCGACGTGGACGCGGCAGGCAAGGTCGTCTCTGCCACGCAGGTGCTGAGCGAAGCGCGCTTCGGCCAGGACATCAAGGTCAACGAGTGGCGCCAGAACGACGTGATGGCCTTCTATGGCCGGCCGTATGAAATCTCCCGCGTCAGCTCCTTCGACGGTGCCGTCTGGACCTGGCGCTACAAGGCCGTGAACGAACGCCGCATGCTCTATATCTACATCGACCCGACCGGCGTGGTCCGCCGCTATCACACGGGGGACGATCTCGAATTCGATCGGCTGCGGGATTGAGCCGGCTCAAGGTCGTTTTTGCGGGCACGCCCGAGTTCGCGCGCGTCGCGCTGGAAGCCATCGCGGCGGCCGGCCATGACATCACCCTGGTGATGAGCCAGCCCGACCGGCCTGCCGGTCGTGGCATGAAGCTGCAGGCTTCCCCCGTCAAGCAGTGCGCCGTTGCCAACAATTGGCCCGTGGCTCAGCCGCGCAGCCTGCGGCTCGACGGCAAGTACCCGGAAGAAGCCGCGGCTGGGCGCGACGCCCTGCTGAAAGCGCAGCCCGACGTGATGGTGGTCGCCGCCTATGGGCTGATCCTGCCGCAGTGGGTGCTCGACCTGCCGAAGCACGGTTGCCTGAACATCCACGCCAGCCTGCTGCCGCGCTGGCGCGGCGCCGCGCCCATCCACCGTGCCATCGAGGCCGGCGATGCGCAGACCGGCATCACCATCATGCAGATGGATGCAGGCCTGGACACCGGCGACATGCTGCTGCGCGAAGCCGTCGAGATCGGCAGCGACAACACCGCCCGCCTGCACGACCGGCTGGCCGAGCTGGGCGGCCGCATGATCGTCGAAGCATTGGCGAACATCGGTGCCCTCAGCCGCACGCCGCAGCCGGCCGAAGGCGTCACCTACGCCAGCAAGGTCGAGAAGCACGAGGCGCTGATCGACTGGGCCCAGCCCGCCGACGCCATCGTGCGGCGCGTGCGGGCCTTCGATCCCTTTCCGGGCGCCAACAGCCCGCTCGACGGCGAGACCATCAAGCTCTGGACCGCCCACGCGGTGGCGGCCGCCGATGCATCGGCCGCGCCGGGCACGATCCTGGCCGTGGCCGACACCGGTGTCGCCGTGGCGGCTGTCGATTCGACCGTCATGCTCACCGAGCTGCAGCGTCCCGGTGGCAAGCGCCTGGCCGTGGCCGATTTCCTGCGCGGCTTCGATCTGAAGCCCGGGCAGGTGTTCGGCTGATGTTTCTTTCCGCAGACATCCGCCGCCGCCCCGAATTCCGCGTGGGCGTGCGCGACATGTCCTCCGTGGCCATGGGCATCGGCGCCTGGGGCCTGATGACCGGCGTGGCCATGGTCAAGTCGGACATGAGCGTGATCGAGGCCATCGCGATGACGCTGCTGGTCTACGCGGGCAGTTCGCAGCTCGCGGCCATTCCGCTGCTGTTCGCGGGCGCGCCGGCCTGGGTGATCCTGGCGACGGGCTTTTGCGTCAACCTGCGCTTCGTGGTGTTCAGCCTGCACCTGCGGCCCTACCTCATGCACATGCCGCGCTGGCGCCGCATGGTGCACGGCTACCTCACGGCGGACATGAGCTATGCGCTGTTCACCCGGCAGTACCCGAAGCCGCCGCTGACCATCACCGAACGGGAATCGCAAGAGGCCTACCTCACCGGCAACTACTTCGTGACCTGGAGCGCCTGGATGGGCATGAGCCTGCTGGGCATCGCGCTGGCCAACTTCATTCCGCAGACCTGGGGCCTGGGCTTTGCGGGCGTGCTGAGCCTGGTGGCCATCGTCTGCTCGATGGCGACCACGCGGCTGCGCGTGCTGGCCGGGCTGATCGCCGGCGCCACGGCCGTCGCGGCCTATTCGCTGCCGCTCAAGCTCAACATCGTCGTTGCCATCGGCGTGGCGGTGCTGCTGTGCTTCTGGCTCGAAAAGCAGTTCGGGCTCGACCCCACGGCGGAGGACGACAAGTGAGCGGCACCACCGATCTGTGGACGATGGGCGTGATCGTCGGGCTGGCGCTCGTCACCGTGCTCACGCGCTGCTTCTTCTTCATTCTCGACCGGCCCTGGGGCCTGCCCGACTGGGCGCACCGTGCACTGCACTACGCGCCGGCCGCAGCGCTCGCCGGCGTGATCGCGCCCGAGATCGTGATGACGCAGGGCCACCTCATCACCACGCTGCACGACGCCCGCCTCTATGCGGCGGTGGTCGGCGCGGCGTACTTCTACTGGCGGCGCGGCGTGCTCGGCACGATGCTGGCAGGCATGGCGGTCTATCTGCCGCTGCACCTAGGGCTGGGCTGGTAGTCGGTCATTCGAGCTTCACGCCGGCCGCCTGAATGATCTTGCCCCAGCGATCGCTCTCGGCCCGCGAGAGTTTGTAGAAATCCTGCGGCGTACCCGGCAGCGCCTCAAAGCCGAAGTCCGCGAACAGCTTCATCACCTTCGGTGCCTTCATGGCCTTGTGCAGCTCGGTGTTCAGCCGCGCCACCGCTTCAGGCGGCATGCCGGCCGGCCCGATCAGGCCGTGGAAGGCATAGGCGTTGACGTCGGGAAAGCCGGCCTCGACGAAGGTCGGTACATCGGGCAATGCGCTCGCGCGCTGCGGCAGCGCGATGGCCAGCACCCGCACCTTGCCCGACCTGATGATCGGCAGGCCCGAGGCCAGGTCGAGCATCATCACCGGCACCTGGCCGCCCATCACGTCGGACATGGCAGGCGCGGCGCCCTTGTATGGCACGTGCACGATGCTCAGGCCGGCCTTCTGCTTGAACAGCTCCATCGCCATGTGGTGTGGCGAGCCGTTGCCCGGCGAGGCATAGCTGACCTTCTCGGGGTTGGCCTTCACATAGCGCACGAACTCCGCCACGGTCTTCGCGGGAAAGTCGGGGTGCACCACCAGCGCCACCGGAAAGCGGCCGATGGTGCCGATGTAGGTGAAGTCGGTCGCTGGCTTGTAGGGCAGCCTGGTGAACATGTGCTCGTTGAAGAGCAGTGCCGCGTTCTCGGCCTGCATGATCGTGTAGCCATCGGGCTTGGCCTGCATCATCACGGACACGCCGATGTTGGTCGACGCGCCGGGGCGGTTGTCGATGATCAGCGGCTGCCCCAGCGAAGGCTGCATGGCCTCGGCCAGCGAGCGCGCGAGGTTGTCGGTGCCGCCGCCGGCCGAGTACGGAACGATCCACTTGACCGGCTGGCTCGGGTAGGCCGCCGGTTGCGCGGATGCGAAGGGGCTGGTGGCGAGCGCGAGGGCCGCGGCCAGCAGGGGAAGGAATCGTTTCATCATCGTCTTTTGTCTCCGTTGCTTTTTTGAAATCGGTTCAGCTCATTCGCCGCGCAGCGTCTGCCACAGCTCGCGATCGCGCTCCGCCGTCCAGATGACGGGGTGCTCGATGCCGCGCAGCTCGTCATAGGCGCGCGACACGTCGAAGGGCAGCACGTGCTGGAACACGGGCCAGTTGCCGAAGCGTGGCGTCATCGCCGCTTCGGCGCGCGCAAAGCAGCCGCGCAGCGTTTCGCCTGCGGCGATGCCCGCGCGCACGCTGTCGAGCAGCGTCGAGAGAAAGGCCTTGGTGAGGCCGATGGCCTCGGCACAGGCGGCCTCGTCCTGCAGCACCGCGCCGCGTCCGGGCACCAGCACGCGCGGCTTCAGCGCATGCACCGCGTCGAGCGTGCCGGCCCAGTCGCCGATGTAGGCGTCGCCCGCGTACACGCCGCAGTGGTTCTCGACCACGTCGCCCGAGAACAGCACGCCGCAGTCGGGCAGCCACGCCACGGTGTCGCCGCTCGAATGGCCCCGGCCCAGCGCCATGAGGCGCAACTCGCGGCCCGTGCCGGGGCGCGGCCCGAGCCACAGGCTCATCTGGCGATCGAAGCTCATCGTTGGGAAGGTCAGGCCCGGGATCTCTTCCACGCCCGCGAACAGGCGCGGGAAGCGGCCGACCTCCGAATCGAAATCGGCCTGCCCGCGCGTGCGGATCCAGTCGAGCGTGCCGTTGCTCGCGATGATCTGTTCCACCTCGTCGAAGGCGCTCGCGCCCATCACCCGCACCGCGTGGTAGTGGGTGAGCACGATGGTCTTGATCGGTTTGTCCGTCACCGTGCGGATGGCCGCGAGAAAGTCGCGTGCCATGCGCGGCGTGGGGCGTGTGTCGATCAGCACCACGTGCTCGTCGCCGACGACGAAGCCGCAGTTGGGGTCGAAGTCGCTGATGTAGCCGTAGGCACCGGGCGCGAGTTCGCGCAATTGGGGCTTCTGCTCGCGGGTGTCCGAGGCAGAAGCGAAAGAGACGTTGGCGGTCATGGGGTGTGAGTGGTCGTGGAGTTGTCTTCGGCGGCCGCGCGGATGCAGGCCAGCAGCACGGCCTGGTCGCCGCACTGGTTGGCCAGCAGCAGCACGAGGCGGGCGTTGAGGTCGGCGCTGTGCGCTTCGCTCAGGCCTTCGTGCGCAGCCAGCAGGGCAGCGTAGAAGCCATCGGGGTCGGGGATGCGGGGCTCTGTGTTCATGGGGCGGTGTCGTGGGCGAGGGCGGTGCGCAATGCGGCGGCGATGGCTTCGGGCGTGGCTTGCGACAGCACGGCGGCGCGGTAGGCATCGGGCCGCACGAGGGCGAAGCTGCCCGCATCGCCGATGCCGAGATGGCGCGCGAGTTGTTCGTCGGCTTGCAGCGTGGGCAGGTCGCTGTCGCCGCCCACTGCGAGCAGGCGCAGCGGGAGCGAGGCCGTGGCGTTCACGGCGGCGCTGGCCTGATCGCGCGTCGGCGCGAACCACAGGCCGATGCATTGCGTGCCCTCGGCCAGCAACCGCATCAGCGTCGTCTCGCGCCCGTCGTCGGCCCAGCGCAGCGGCAGGTTCTGCACCGTGCGACCGCCTTCGGGCAGCTGCGGCGCCGCCGGGTAATCGTTCGCGACCGACATGCGGCCGGTGTTCACCAGCGCCCGCGCGAACGGATGGCGTGCGGCGAGCGCCACCACCGCCCGGCGCAGCGTGTGCTCGGCTGGCGAGCGCGGCGCGAGAAAGCGCGCCGAGCGGCTCGTCACCTGCAGGTTCTGCGCGGCCGCGGGTTGGCGTTCGGCGTCATAGCTGCCGAGCAGCGCATCGCCGGCCTGCCCTTGCATCACCAGCGCGAGTTTCCAGCCGAGGTTGGCGGCATCCTGGATGCCGCTGTTGCCGCCACGCGCACCGAATGGGCTCACCACATGCGCCGCATCGCCGATGAAGAACACGCGGCCATGCCGGAAGCTGTCGAGCAGGTGGTCGCGGTAGCCGTAAGGGCCGATCCACACGAACTCGAACTCCACGTCGGGCCCGAGCTGCTCGCGCAACCGCGCACCCGCCACTTCGGGTTTGCTGATGTGAGCCGTGTCGCAGTCTTCGGGCATCTGGTAGTCGATGCGCCACACGCCATCGGCCATCAGGTGCTGCCAGACGCCACGGCCTTCGTTGAAGGGCGCGTCGACCCAGGTCCAGCGCTCGGTGGGCAGCGGCTTCTTGAAGCGCACGTCGCTGATGCACCAGCGGTCGGTGCTGCGCGAGGCATGCGCCGCGATGCCGAGTTGCGTGCGGATCGGGCTGTTGGCGCCCGTGGCATCGATCAGGTGGTCGGCCTCAATGGTGTAGCTGCCGGCCGGCGTCTCGATGTCGATGCGCACGCCGTCGCCCAGTGGTTCGACGCGGGTCACGCGGCTCTTCCAGCGGACGTCGGTGCGGCCCAGCTCGAGGATGCGCTCGACCAGGAACCACTCGACGTAGAACTGCTGCAGGTTGATGAACGGCGGCTGCTTCGAGACGCTGTTCGTCTGCAGGTTGAAGTTGTAGACCTCCTGCTCGCCAGAGAAGGTGCGCCCGAACGACCAGGTGATGCCCTTGGCGGCCATGCGTTCGTAGATGCCCAGGCGCTCGAAGATCTCCAGGCTCTTCTGCGCGTAGCAGATGCCGCGCGACGAAGCGCCGCGCACGCCGACGGTGTCGTCTTCGTCGATCAACACTGCATGCACGCCGCGCTGCGCGAGGTCGCAAGCCAGCGTGAGGCCGGCCGGCCCCGCGCCGACGATCACGATCGGGTGGCGCACGACGGTCGTGCTGTTCAGTTCGGGCGGCGGCGTGAAGGGCCAGACCGGCAGCTCGTAGGCCGGTGCGAATGCAAAGTTTTCCATGTCTCTTCTACAGCGCGTGGGCGAACTCGGCGATGGCATCGGCCGCCTGTGGAATCAGGTGCGGCTGGCCCGCCAGGTAGTGGTTGCCGCCCACGATGTCGACATTGCGGATGCGCGCACCACCGGCGGCCATCCATGCGTCGCGCGTGCTCGGAAAGGTCGACTGGTCGCCCGTGTAGGTCAACAGCAGCTTCGGCACCGTGGTGCGCGCGAGGTTGGTGGGCCCATCGGCCTGCGAGCGCGACGACCACTGCGACAGGAAGGCGGTCAGCGAGGTGGTGCGGCCCATCGCATTGGCCGAATAGTTCACCTGCCGCGCATCGCCCCACACGCTGCCGGGCAGGCGCTCGTTGGCGTCGAGCGAGAGGTCCACGCAGCGTGGATCGGCGTGCGTGCGGTAGACGATGAAGGCCTGGTCGCGCGGCGCGCCCGGTGTGCTGCGCAGCAGCGCGAGCCGGTCGATGGCCCACTGCTCGATGCGGTCCAGCCGCGCCTTCTGCGCCGCGCTGAAGTGGGCGAGGAATGCGGGGTCGTAGGGCATGCGATGGCGCGGGTCGTACATGTCGAGTTCAGGGTCCACCGAGAGCGGGTCGTGCTCGTCGGTGACCGAGGGGTCGATCCATTCGCGCATCAGCCGCGTGCGGCCCAGGTGCGCGGCGCACAGCGCGATGCCATCCACGGGAGGCAGATCGTCGGGGTGCAGGTGCGTGGGGTCGCCATCGGGAAGGTGCGTGGCCGTGAGCTTCTCGGCCTGCGCCTGGTAGAAGCTCGCGAGTGCAGCGCCGCCCGAGTTGCCGACGAGAAAAACCTTCTCGTAACCAGCCGCGCGCAGGTGCTGCACGCCGGCGCCCAGGTCCTGAATGGCGCGTTCCATCAGCAGCACCGTGTCGTTGCCCACGAAGCGGGAGTTCAGGCCCATGCAGCAGATGCCGCGCTCGGCCAGCGGGCCGATCAGGTAGTGGCCCATGAAGTTGCTGGTCGGGTGCATCACGATGGCCGCGATCTTTTTCGGCCCCGCCGGTGCGCGGTAGGCGCCGTAGATGCGCGGGCGCAGCAGTTGCAGGCCCGACTGGCTTTCCATCGATGCGCCGGGCTTGACGTCGATGACGGCGAGTTGCATCTCAGACATTCGACACACCCCTCGCAGCACGCAGCTCGGCCTTGCGCGCGGTCCAGGCATCGAGGTCGGCATGTGCGCGCAGCGCATGCGCGTCCATCTCGGCCTGCGGCACGGTCGGCGTGGTCAGCTCCACGCGGATGCCGTTGGGGTCGAAGAAGTAGATCGATTCGATGATGTGGTGGTCGGTCACGCCCAGCACCTCGATGCCGGCGCCTTCGAGCCGCGCCTTGGCCGCGAGCAGGTCGGCCACCGAGTCGACGCGCAGCGCGATGTGGTTCACCCATGAAGGCGTGTTGGGCGAAGGCAGTGCGGCGATGTCGTCGCCCAGGTCGAAGAAGGCGACGTACGAGCCGTCGCGCATCTGGAAAAAAATGTGCACGTAGGGGCAGTACTCGCCCGTGCTCGGCACGTGGTCGCTCTTGATGACGTGCGCGAGCGGCAGGCCCAGCAGGTCTTCGTAGAAGTGGCGGGTCTCTTCGCTGTCGCGGCAGCGCCAGGCGAAGTGATGCAACCCGCGAACGGGTGGTGGGGGTGCCGTGTGGGCAGTCGTCGGCATGGCTTGTCTCCGGTAAGCCGCGATTGGGCGATGCCGCGTCTTATGATGCAATCGAAATTAATTCATCGATTGATGAAATAACCATATGAATCTGACCCTGCGCCAATTGCGCGCCTTTGCCGCCGTGGCCGAAGCCGGCAGCTTCACTGCTGCGGCGCAGCAGTTGCACCTGACCCAGTCGGCGCTCAGCGTGCTGGTGCGCGAACTCGAACGCGAGATGGGCGTGCAACTGCTCGACCGCCACACCCGCAGCGTGCAACTGTCGGAGGCGGGGCGCGAGTTCCTGCCATCGGTGCATCGGCTGCTGGGCGATCTCACGAGCGCGGTAGCGGGCGTGACCGATCTGCGTGACAAGAAGAAAGGCTTGCTACGGCTTGCGGCACCGCAGCTCATGGCCTGCACGTTGATGCCGCGCGTGATCGCGGCCTACCGCGAGGCCTATCCCGATGTCGATGTGCGACTGGCCGACACCCTGCCCGAGCACCTGCTCGCGGGCGTGACGGCCGGCGATGTCGAGCTGGCGGTGGGGCAGGACGTGGCGGTCGACGGCGCCATCGAGCGCCGCACGCTGTTTCGCGACCGCCATTGGCTGATCTGCCCGCCCGACCACGCCTTCGCGAAGCGCCGCAAGGTGCGCTGGCACGAGCTCGAGCCCTACACCTTCATCGCGCCCACGCGCGACTTCCGCCAGCGCGTGCTGCCCGAACTGGCCCCGGCCGAGCGCGCTTACATGCTGCGCCCCGGCACCCAGGAGGTGTCGTACATGACGACCGCGCTGGGCATGGTGGCTTCGGGGCTCGGGTTGACGGTGTGCCCGACCTACTCGGCCCCACTGGTGCGCGCCCATGGGTTGCAGATGGTGCGGCTGGAGTCGCCGGACTTTCATCGCGAGGTGTGTGTGTACAGCGCTGCGCGGCGTGCACTGTCTCCCGCCGCCGCGAGTTTTGTCGAGATCCTCGAACGCTTCGCCAGGGCGCAGCAAAAGGGCTGAAAAGCATCGACCGCGTGCAAGGGGCGTACAGGGGCGCCGCAGGGCCAAACCTACAATGCAGCCCGACCCGTCTTCCACCACCTCCAGATCCATGAACGTCATTCGATTCACCGACCTCTGCGCGCAGGGCAAGGCCGCCGGCCAACGCGTTTTCATCCGCGCCGATCTCAACGTGCCGCAGGACGACGCCGGCAACATCACCGAAGACACGCGCGTGCGCGCCTCGGTGCCTTGCATCCAGTTGGCGCTCGACGCCGGCGCGGCCGTGATGGTCACCTCGCACCTGGGGCGCCCGACCGAGGGTGAATTCAAGCCTGAAGACTCGCTCGCCCCCGTGGCCAAGCGCCTGGGTGAGCTGCTGGGCCGCGAAGTGCCGCTGGTGGCCAACTGGGTCGACGGCGTCGACGTGAAGCCCGGCCAGGTCGTGCTGCTCGAGAACTGCCGCGTCAACAAGGGCGAGAAGAAGAACGACGAAGCGCTGGCCCGCAAGCTCGCCGCGCTCACCGACATCTACGTGAACGACGCCTTCGGCACCGCGCACCGCGCTGAAGCCACCACCTACGGCATCGCGCAGTTCGCGAAGATTGCAGCGGCCGGCCCGCTGCTGGCCGCCGAGATGGACGCCATCACCAAGGCGCTGGCGCAACCCAAGCGACCGCTGGTGGCCATCGTGGCGGGCTCGAAGGTCAGCACCAAGCTGACCATCCTCAAGAGCCTGTCGGCCAATGTCGACCAGTTGATCGTCGGTGGCGGCATCGCCAACACCTTCATGCTGGCGGCTGGCCTGAAGATCGGCAAGTCGCTGGCCGAGCCCGACCTGATCGATCAGGCCAAGGCGGTGATCGAAGCCATGCGCGCGCGCGGCGCCGACGTGCCGATTCCGGTGGACGTGGTCACGGCCAAGACCTTCGCGGCAGACGCGGTCGCCACCGTCAAGGACGCCAATGACGTGGCGGACGACGACCTGATCCTGGACATCGGCCCGAAGACGTCCGCGATCCTGGCCGCACAGTTGCGCGAAGCCGGCACCATCGTCTGGAACGGCCCGGTGGGCGTGTTCGAGTTCGATGCCTTCGAAGGCGGCACCAAAGCCATCGCGCAGGCGATTGCCCAGAGCAGCGCCTTCTCGATTGCCGGTGGCGGCGACACGCTCGCGGCCATTGCCAAGTACGGCATCGAAAAGCAGGTCGGCTACATCTCGACCGGCGGCGGCGCGTTTCTCGAAGTGCTGGAAGGCAAGACCCTGCCGGCCTTCGAGATCCTGTCCAAGCGCGCGGCCGGCTGATGCCGGCGGCGGGGAAACCCACGGGGGTGTCTTCCGTCAGACACACAAAGTGTATACAGTAGCGAATACAAAACGGAGACTACCTTCATGAGCACGGACCGCATCCCCCGCCACGCCACCAAGATTGTTGCCACGCTCGGCCCGGCGTCCAACACGCCGGAACTGCTGGAGCAGATGATCCTGGCCAAGGTCAGCGTGGTGCGGCTCAATTTCAGCCACGGCACCGCGCAGGACCACATCGATCGTGCCGCCATGGTGCGCGAAGCTGCCCGCAAGGTGGGGCGCGAAGTGGCCATCATGGCCGACCTGCAGGGTCCGAAGATCCGCGTCGGCAAGTTTGCGCAGGGCAAGGTCTGGCTGGAGCCGGGCGCCAAGTTCGTGCTCGACGCCTCGCGCACCGAACCCGGCGACATCGATGCCGTGGGCCTGGACTACAAGGACCTGCCGCGTGACGTGAAGCCCGGCGACAAGCTGCTGCTGAACGACGGCCTGATCGTGCTGACCGTCGACGCTGTTCGCGGCGAAGCCGTGCACACCACCGTCAAGCTGGGCGGCGAGCTGTCGAACAACAAGGGCATCAACAAGCAGGGCGGCGGCCTCACGGCACCCGCGCTGACGGCCAAGGACATGGAGGACATCAAGACCGCGATGAGCTTCCAGGCCGACTACGTGGCCGTGAGCTTCCCCAAGAACGCCACCGACATGGAAATGGCGCGCCAGCTGTGCAACGTGGCGGCTGCAGAGTTCGGCCACAAGCCCGGGATGATCGCCAAGATCGAACGCGCCGAAGCCATTCCGAAGCTGGAAGAAATTCTGCGCGCCAGTGACGGCATCATGGTTGCCCGTGGCGACCTCGCGGTCGAAGTCGGCAATGCGGCAGTGCCCGCGCTGCAGAAAAAAATGATCCGCATGGCGCGCGACATGGACAAGGTGGTGATCACCGCGACCCAGATGATGGAGTCGATGATCACCAACCCCGTGCCCACGCGCGCCGAAGTGAGTGACGTGGCCAATGCCGTGCTCGACGGCACCGACGCCGTGATGCTCTCGGCCGAAACCGCCTCGGGCCGCTACCCGCTCGAAACGGTGCAGGAGATGAGCCGCATCTGCGAGGCCGCCGAAATTGCCGAAGACAAGACGCTCGACGCCGACTTCAGCGGCAAGACCTACAGCCGCATCGACCAGTCGATTGCCATGGGCGCGTTGTTCACGGCACACCACCTGGGCGCCAAGGCCATCGTGGCGCTGACCGAGTCGGGCTCCACCATGCTGTGGATGAGCCGCCACCGTGCGCACATCCCCATGTACGCCCTGACCTCGCGGCTGGCCACGCAGCGCAAGCTGGCGCTGTACCGCAACGTGCGCCCGCTGCTGATGGATTCGCAAACCGACCGCGACACTGCGCTCGAACAGGCCGAAGCCCATCTGAAGAAGCGCGGCATCGTGCAGAGCGGCGACGTGTACGCCATCACCTGCGGCGAGCCGATGGGTGCCCCGGGCGGCACCAACATGCTGAAGATTTGCCGCGTGCGCTGACCTGAAAACGGCTCAGCCGTTGCGGAACAGGAAGCTGTAGGCGTTCAGGGCGGGCACACCGCCCAAGTGCGCGTACAGCACCTTCGAGCCGGCCGGGAATTCCCCGAGCCGCACCTTCTCGATCATCCCGTGCATCGACTTGCCCTCGTACACAGGGTCGGTCAGCATGCCCTCGAAGCGCGCGCACAGGCGGATCGCCTCCAGCGTGCCTTCGTTCGGCAGCCCGTATTCGGGCCCGCCGAAGCGGCGGTCCAGCACCACGTCCTTGTCGGTGATGTCGCGGTCCAGCTCGACCAGTTCGGCCGTGCCCTTGGCGATGCGCACGATCTGCTCGAAGGTCTGCTGCGGCTTGGCCGAGGCGTCGATGCCGATCACGCGGTCGGCCCGGCCGTCGGCCGCAAAACCCACCACCATGCCGGCCTGTGTGCTGCCGGTGACCGAACAGGTCACGATGTAGTCGAACTTGAAGCCCAGCTCGGCCTCCTGCTGCCGCACTTCCTCCGCAAAGCCGACGAAGCCCAGGCCACCGCGCGGATGCTCCGAGCAGCCCGCCGGAATCGGAAACGGCTTGCCACCGGCCTTGCGCACGTCGTTCATCGCTTCTTCCCAGCTCTTGCGGATGCCGATGTCGAAGCCCGCTGCATCGAGCCGCACGTCGGCGCCGAGGATGCGTGACATCTCGATGTTGCCGACCCGGTCGTAGAGCGCGTCCGAGTAGTTGACCCAGTTCTCCTGCACCAGCACGCACTTCAGGCCCAGGTGCGCGGCCACCGCCGCGACCTGCCGCGTCTGGTTCGACTGGATGCCGCCGATGGACACCAGCGTGTCGTAGCCGCCTTCGAGCGCCTCGGGGATCAGGTATTCGAGCTTGCGCGTCTTGTTGCCGCCGAAGGCCAGGCCGCTGTTGCAGTCCTCGCGCTTGGCATAGAGATCGACCTTGCCGCCCAGGTGCGCGCTCAGACGCTTCAACGGATGGATCGGTGTCGGGCCGAAGGTGAGGGCGTGACGGGGAAACTTCTTCAGGTTCATCAGCGTGGCTCCAGGGAGTTGATGCCAGCTATCGTAGGAGGAAGGGCTCGCAACGTGCTTGCGAAGTTTTCTGGATCTGCGGATCAAAAGAAGGCAGGATGGGATTCTCTGGAACTTTCAGTCCGAAGAAAAGCACATGAGCACAACAAAATTGCGTGTCGCCCCTGAGCTGGATCGCACCGATCGGGCGATCCTGCGCGCCCTGCAGCGCGACGCCTCGGTGTCGAACGTGGCGCTGGCGGCCAAGGTGAACCTCAGCGCCCCGGCCTGCCTGCGCCGGGTCGAGCGGCTCAAGGCGGCGGGGCTCATCAAGAGCGTCGTGGCGCTGCTCGACCCCGATGCGCTCGATCTCGGCATGCTGGTGATGATCGGCGTGGTGCTCGACCGCTCCACGCCCGACTCCTTTGCCGACTTTGAGAAAGCCGCGCAGAAGGTGTCGGGCTGTCTCGAATGCCATGTGGTTTCGGGCGAGTTCGACTACTTCATGCTCGTACGCACCCGCGACAACGACAGCTTCAACCGCCTGCACGCCGAGCAGTTGCTGTACCTGCCCGGCGTGCGGCAGATCCGCACCTTCGTCGTTCTCAAGCAGGTGCTGTCGACCACGCAGCTTCCGATCTGACGAAACCGCTGCGCGCCCGCGTGCGTACTGTTGCGATGAGCTTTCCCATCTTCGCGTCACTCCGCCGGCGCCGCAGCGCCTTCTTCACCGCCTTCACCGTCACCGCCGCCGCCGTGCTCTCGGCCTGCTCGCCGATCAAGGTGCTCAACGGCCTGGTGCCCGGCGACACCTACCAGTTCCAGGGCGGCATCGCCTACGGGCAGGCGCCGCGCCAGGTGCTCGACGTGTACCAGCCGCTGCCATCCACGTCGCCGGCCCGGGGTTCCCGTCCGCTGGTGGTGTTCTTCTTCGGTGGCACCTGGACGAATGGCGACCGCGCCAGCTACAAGTTTGTCGGCGAGGCGCTGGCCGCGCGCGGCGCGGTGGTGGTGATTCCCGACTACGGGCTGTCGCCCGCCTTCACCTACCCGGTGTTCGTGCGCGACAGCGCGCTGGCCGTCAAATGGGCGCTCGACAGCGCCGCGCAACTGGGCGCCGATCCGGCGCAGGTCTACGTGATGGGCCACAGCTCGGGCGGCTACAACGCAGCGATGGTGGCGCTGGACGATCGCTGGCTGGCCGAGGTGGGCGCCAGCCCCAGGCAGCTCGCGGGCTGGATCGGTCTGGCCGGCCCCTACGACTTCCTGCCCATCGGCGACCCGCAGGCGCAGGCCGCCTTCAACTGGCCGAACACGCCGCGCGACTCGCAGCCGCTGGCGCATGTCACTTCCGCATCGCCCCGCGCGCTGCTGATGGCGGCGTCCAAAGACAACCTGGTCTACCCAGACCGCAACACCGGCCAGATGGCCGCCGCACTGCGCGCCGCCGGCGTGCCGGTGCAGGTGAAGCTGTTCGACAACCTCAGCCACGTCACGCTGATCGGCGCCTTCGCCAAGCCGATCCAGTGGCTGGGCGGCCCGGTGCTGCCGCCCGTCATCGATTTCCTCGGGTTGGCGTCAGTGTCGTCCCACAAGGTCGCTCGGTAGAATTGGGGTAGTTTTTCTCGTCTTTCCGCCTTCTCTTTTCCCTAATTCCCGCGAGGTATTTCTCCATGGCACTCGTCTCGATGCGCGAACTGCTCGACCATGCCGCAGCCAATGGCTACGGCATTCCGGCTTTCAACGTCAACAACCTCGAACAGGTGCAAGCCGTGATGGAGGCCGCCAAGGAAGTCGGCGCACCCGTCATCCTGCAAGCCAGCGCGGGCGCCCGCAAATACGCCGGCGAAGCCTTCATCAAGCACCTGATCCAGGCCGCCATCGAGCAGTACCCCGGCATTCCGCTGGTCATGCACCAGGACCACGGCCAGAACCCCGACGTCTGCAAGGGCGCCATCGACCTGGGCTTCAGCTCGGTCATGATGGACGGCTCGCTCGAAGCCGACGGCAAGACCATCGCCAGCTACGACTACAACGTGGACGTCACCAAGAAGGTGTCGGACATGGCCCACCGCCTGGGTGTGACCGTCGAAGGCGAGCTCGGCTGCCTCGGCTCGCTCGAAACCATGAAGGGCGACAAGGAAGACGGCCACGGCACCGACGACACCATGACGCGCGAACAACTGCTGACCGACCCCGAGCAGGCCGCCGACTTCGTCAAGCGCACCCAGATCGACGCGCTGGCCATTGCCATCGGCACCAGCCACGGCGCCTACAAGTTCACGCGCGAGCCCACCGGCGACATCCTGGCGATCGACCGCATCAAGGAAATCCACCGCCGCATTCCCAACACCCACCTGGTGATGCACGGCTCGTCGAGCGTGCCGCAAGAGCTGCTGGCCATCATTCGCCAGTACGGCGGCAACATGAAGGAAACCTACGGCGTGCCCGTCAAGGAAATCCAGGAAGCCATCAAGTACGGCGTGCGCAAGATCAACATCGACACCGACATCCGCCTGGCCATGACCGGCGCGGTGCGCAAGTTCCTGGCCGAGAACCCCGAGAAGTTCGACGCCCGCGAATGGCTCAAGCCGGCGCGCGAAGCCGCCAAGCTGATCTGCAAGCAGCGCTATGTCGAGTTCGGCTGCGAAGGTCAGGGCCCGAAGATCAAGGGCGACACGCTGCAAGTGGTCGCTGCCAAGTACGCCAAGGGCGAGCTGGCGCAAGAAGTCGTCTGAAACTTCCGCGCGATTCGAAGGCCACCGTCCGCGGTGGCTTTTTTCTGCGCGCACAATCCGTTTTCCACGTCACCCGTTTTCCCCGTTCCCAGAGCACCTGTTCCATGACCACCGTCCACACCTCCTCCATCCAGAGCCTGCCCCTGCTTGCGCGCGGCAAGGTGCGCGACAACTACGCCGTCGGCGAAGACCGCATCCTGATGGTCGCGAGCGACCGGCTCAGCGCCTTCGACGTGATCATGGGCGAGCCCATTCCCGGCAAGGGCGTGATCCTCACGCAGATGGCGCTGTGGTGGTTCGAGCGGCTGGGCCAGCTCTGCCCCAACCACCTGACCGGCGACGCGCCCGAGAGCGTGGTCACGGCCGACGAAGTGCCGCAGGTCACCGGCCGCTCGATGCTGGTCAAGCGCCTGAAGCCGATCCCGGTCGAGGCCGTGGTGCGCGGCTACCTGGCCGGCAGCGGCTGGAAGGAATACCAGGAAAGCCGCTCGGTCTGCGGTGTGCCGCTGCCCGAGGGCCTGACCAACGCGAGCAAGCTGCCGCGCCCGATCTTCACGCCCGCCGCCAAGGCCGCGGCCGGCGAGCACGACGAAAACATCACCTACGACCGTGTGGTCGAGATCGTCGGCCCCAAGCTGGCGCAGCAGATCCGCGAGACCAGCATCGCGATCTATGAAACGGCCGCGCAGATCGCGCTGACCAAGGGAATGATCATTGCCGACACCAAGTTCGAGTTCGGCCTGGACGAAGCCGGCACGCTGGTGTTGATGGACGAGGTGCTCACGCCCGACAGCTCGCGCTACTGGCCGGTCGAGGGCTACCAGGACGCGCTGGCCGCCGGCACCAACCCGCCGAGCTACGACAAGCAGTTCGTGCGCGACTGGCTCGAAGCCACCAAGATCAACGGCAAGCCCTGGGACAAGACGCCGCCCGCGCCGCGCCTGCCGGCGGAAGTCATCGAGAAGACCGCCGCCAAGTACCGCGAGGCGCTGGAACGCCTCACCGGCTGAGCGTTGGGGGTGGCCGCTCCCTCAGCGGCTGCCCGAACTCAGGACCGCCACGGTCCGCCCACCAGCGTCGAGCAGTGCAAGCCGCCCCGGCGCGAGGCTGTAGCTCGCAGTGCTCTGCAGGGCTGAAAGAAACTGCGCTTCGTTGGCGCCGCGCGTCGGATCGGCACAGGCCATGCGCGTCGAGGCCAACTGGCCGATCTTCAGCGCGACGCCGCTGCGCGTGAAGCTGCCCGACACCCGGTTGCAGCCACCCGACCCACTGACCCGGCCGCTGCTGCGATCGAACTGGATCTGCACCTCGCTGCCCGGCGCGATCGGTTCGTCGCCCAGTTGCGCGAGGCGCCAAAGAGGCCCTTCGATCGGTTCATCAAGACTGATGCCGCTGCCGCAACCGGTCAGGGCCGTCAGCAACGCCGTCGTGGCAAGAACGGGGAGCGCGATACGGCGGGCGAAGGAACGCATGGCCAGTCTTCCTTTTCAATTTGCAACAAGTTGAATCGGGCGTGATCGTATGCGACGCCGCCATGGCCGCCAATGTGGCACAGCCCGCGGCGCGGGACGGCCAAGAAAAAAGCGACCCGCAGGTCGCCTTCATTCACCAGCGCATCGAAGCGCGGTGCAGGCCCGAATCAGCTCAGCACGATGCTGCTCAGGCGGCGGCGGTACGTGGCCACGACCGGATCGTCCGGCGGAATCTGCCCGTCGGCCACCTTCACCTTGGGCGGCTCGATCAGGTCGAGGATCGCGATGTAGGTCTTGCGGGCGAGGTCTTCGCTCCAGGTCTTGTCGCGCATCAGGATGTCGAGCAGCTCGTCCATCGCGTCGGTCCAGCGCTGCGCGGCCATCAGCAGTCGGGCGCGGTCGAAGCGAGCCTCGAAGTCGCGCTTGTTGGCGGTGATCCTGGCATCGAAATCAGCCGCAACGGGCGCCGCACCTGCGACAGGCGCTGCAAAATCAATAGCATTCATCCAGCGCTGCAGCGCATCGAAGCGGCGCACCAAGCCGGTCTTGGCGATCACCGGCGCAAAGGCGACCTTGGCGTCGTCGACGCGGCCTTCCTGCAGCAGCAGCTTGATGTAGTCGAAGCGCGCGTCGTCGTTGGCCGGGTCGGTGGCCACCGCGTGCTGCAGCTTTTCGAGCGCGCCCAGGGTGTCGCCCTCGGCCAGCGCTTCCTGCGCGGCCGCTTCCTCGGAAGCGGCTTCGGCTTCATCGGCGCCGGGCAAATGCTTGTCGAGGAATTCGCGGATCTTCTCGGCCGGAATGGCGCCGACGAAGCCGTCGACCGGATGGCCGTCCTTGAACATCACGCAGAACGGGATGCTGCGCACGCCGAACATTTCGGACAGCTGCGACGAAATCTGCGGCACCTTGTCGGCGTCGAGCTTGGCCAGCGTGAAGCGGCCGGCGTACTCGACTTCGAGCTTTTCGAGCACTGGCCCGAGCTGTTTGCAGGGTCCGCACCATTCGGCCCAGATGTCGAGCAGCACCGGCGTGGCGACGGAGCCTTCGACCAGCTCGGCCTGGAAATTTTCGAGAGTGATGTCGATCATCGGAACCAACTGGGGGTGAAACGTAAAATTGAAACCATGAACGAAACCATTCAGGTCGGTGTAGTGATGGGCTCGAGCTCCGATTGGGAGACGATGCGCAACGCGGTCGAGATTCTCCAGCAATTCGGAATCAGCCACGAAGCAAAGGTGGTCTCGGCCCACCGGATGCCCGATGCGCTCTTTGCGTATGCCGAAAGTGCCGCCGGGCGCGGCCTGGCCGCGATCATCGCGGGGGCGGGCGGCGCGGCCCATCTGCCGGGCATGCTGGCGTCGAAAACCACGGTGCCGGTGCTCGGCGTGCCGGTGGCCAGCCGCCACCTGCAGGGCGTCGATTCGCTCTACAGCATCGTGCAGATGCCCAAGGGCGTGCCGGTGGCCACTTTTGCCATCGGCAATGCGGGCGCGGCCAATGCGGCGCTGTTCGCGGTGGCGATGCTGGCGGTGAACGACCCGGCGCTGCGCGCCCGGCTCGACGCCTTCCGCACGGCGCAGACCGCCGCCGCCGAAGCCATGACGCTGCCGCCCGTGGACGCGGCTGCCTCCACGCCTGTGTCGCCTTTCTCGCCGCAAGGCGGGGGGGCCCTGTGAGCCACAACAACGACCTGCCCATTCTTCCGGGCGCCACCCTCGGCGTGCTGGGCGGCGGCCAACTGGGCCGCATGTTCGCCCACGCGGCCCAGCGCATGGGCTACTTCACGGCGGTGCTCGACCCCGACGCCGACAGCCCCGCCGGGCGCGTGAGCCACAACCACATCCACACCGACTACGCCGACATCGACGGCCTGGCGCGCCTGGCCGGCCTGGCCGACGCGGTCACGACTGAGTTCGAGAACGTGCCGGCGCCATCGCTGGAGCACCTGGCGGTGGCGCGGCCGGTGTCGCCGGGCGCCTCGGCCATCGCCATCGCGCAGGACCGCATTGCCGAGAAGTCCCACTTCACGCGCTGCGGCGTGCCTTGCGCGCCCTACGCGGCCATCGAAACGGCAGCGCAGCTCGCCGCCGTCGAAGACCACCTGCTGCCCGGCATTTTGAAAACCGCGCGCCTGGGCTACGACGGCAAGGGCCAGCAGCGCGTCGGCACCCGCGCCGAACTGGTCGATGCCTGGCAGGCCACCGGCTGCGTGCCCTGCGTGCTCGAAAAGCTGCTGCCGCTCGAATTCGAGTGCTCGGTGATCCTCGCGCGTGGCCGCGACGGGCAACTGGTGCACTTTCCGCCGCAGCGCAACCTGCACCGCGACGGCATCCTCGCCGTGACCGAGGTGCATCCGCTGAACATGCCCAAGACCGTGGCGCAGGGCGCGATCAACTCCGCCAAGAGCATCGCCAACGGCCTGAACTACGTGGGCGTGCTGTGCGTCGAGTTCTTCGCGCTGGCCGACGGCTCGCTGGTGGTGAACGAAATGGCGCCGCGCCCGCACAACAGCGGCCACTACACCATGGAAGCCTGCGACGTGTCGCAGTTCGAGCTGCAGGTGCGCACCCTCGCCGGCCTGCCGCTGGCTGCGCCGCGCCAGCACAGCCCCGCGATCATGCTGAACCTGCTGGGCGACCTGTGGTTTCCAGCCGGTGACGACAAGGCCGACAAGCCGGTCTCGCCGCCGTGGGTCGAAGTGCTCGCACTGCCCGGCGTGCACCTGCACCTCTACGGAAAGATGGAGCCCCGGCGCGGCCGCAAGATGGGCCACCTGACCCTGACCGGCGCCACGCTCGAAGGCGTGCGCGCCACGGCGACCCAGGCCGCCCTGCTGCTGGGCCTGCCGGCGGTTTCCGTGACCGGGCTCCCATGATCTTCGACGGCCAATCTCCCGAAGCCATCGCCGAGGCGGCACGCGTGCTGCGCGCGGGCGGGCTGGTCGCGTTCCCGACCGAAACCGTCTACGGCCTGGGCGCCGATGCGACCAGCGACACCGCCGTGGCCGGCATCTTCGCGGCCAAGGGGCGGCCGTCCGACCATCCGCTGATCGTCCATGTGGCGGCCGGCATCAAGGGCACCGAGGCGCTGTCGCGCTTCGCCCAGCCGTTGCCGCCGTTCGCGCAGAAGCTGGTGCAGGCCTTCTGGCCCGGCCCGCTCACGCTGATCGTCACGCGCCAGCCCGGTGTGGGCGCAGCGGCGGCCGGCGGGCAGGACACCATCGGCCTGCGCTGCCCTTCGCATCCCGTGGCGCAGGCGCTGCTGGAGGCCTGCGCCGAGCAGGGCGTGCCCGGTCTCGCGGGGCCCAGCGCCAACCGCTTCGGCCGCGTCAGCCCCACCACCGCCCAGCATGTGCACGACGAGTTCGGCGATGCGCTGATGGTGATCGACGGTGGCGCCTGCGAAGTCGGCATCGAGTCGACCATCGTCGACTGCAGCCGTGGTGCGCCCGTGCTGCTGCGCCCCGGCCTGATCACGCGTGCGCAGATCGAAGCGGCGTGCGGCGAAAAGCTGAGCGACCGCGAAGTGCTCGAAACGCCCGACCCGCGTGCCTCGGGCACGCTCGAAGCGCATTACGCACCCGACGCCAAGCTGCGGTTGATGGACGCCAAGGCAATCCAGACCGGCCTCGACGTGCTGGGCGCCGGCGCGGCACACATTGCCGTGTGGTCCCGCACCGCGATCCGCTGCCGCTCGCAGCGCGTGCTGGAGCGGCGCATGCCCGACGATGCGGCGACCAGCGCGCAGCAGTTGTTTGCCGTGCTGCGCGAGTTCGACGCCCAAGGGGTCAAGTTGATCTGGGTCGAGACGCCACCCGACACCCCCGAGTGGGAAGGTGTGCGCGACCGGCTTCAGCGCGCGGCTGCGGCCTGAGATTTCGTCTGCGATCTTGCTTGGGATTGCGTTGTTTTTGGGGCTGCTGTTCAGGGCGTCGCTCACGCCGACACGGTGCTCTTTTTCGCGAATGTCCCCCGCTTCGCTCCTCCTTTATTTAGCTAAAAAGAGCCCCGTATCGGCGCGAGCGCTGGACGGGGCTGTTGTTGATCGCCGGATCACCAGCAGCGTGCCCATGTGCGAATGACGCCAGGTGCTCCCCGCAGCGAAATAAAGGAGGAGCGAAGCGGGGGACATTCGCGGAGGGGAGCACCTGGTGTCATTCGCACCCGCCCTGAATGAACCCGCATCAAACCCGACAGTCCCGCAGGGCCCCGACAGACCGTGAACGGGATCCGAAGAGCCAGAGACTGATCAGCCCCCAGCAGCCAGCACGCCCTGGAAGAACCCGCGTGCCGACGCCAGGCAGAACGGCGGCGCCAGCGTGCCGTGGTACGCCAGCGTGACCGCCTGTGCCTTGTCGGACGCACTGCCAGAGGTGCTTTGCGCCAGCAGGCTCTTGGCCTGCGCAAAGCCGGCGCGGGCGTTCGAGTAGGCGTCGACCGCGGCGCTGTCTTCCAGATCGACCACGCTCAGCAACGCGGGGGGCATGCCCTTGGCGAGGAAGTAGCCCGTGGTGGCGCGGGTGCTCACGAAGTTCACGGTTGGGTCGTTGGCGCCGCCGCACATCAGCATCGGCTTGGCCGGCACCCAGTTGCGCAAATCATTCGCGAGCGCCGCCTTGCGAAAGCCCACCGTCGGCTTGCAGTCCAGCGGCGTGGCCGAGCCCAGCGACGCCGCCGTGGCAGGCAGCGCGTTGCCGGTGCAGCCGTTCGACTGGATATCGCCGGCGGCCTGCGTCAGGTAGCTCTGGCGGATCAGGTTGTTGGCACCGTAGAAGATCGACAGTTGCGAGTTCACCGGGCCGGGCTTCGCATTGGCCGGGAACAGCGCCAGTTGCGGCAGCTTGCCGGTCGCGAACAGCGTGTTGACCGGCGTCAGGCTTGGCAGCAGCGTGTCGATGCCGGGGGCGTACTGGTCTTCATACACGTCGGTGGTGGCGCCGTAGACGTTGCCGAACTGCTGCTGCCAACTGGTCGTGAGCAGCGGTACGAAAAGCGTGCTGCCCAGCGCCGGCCAGCCCTGGAAGGTGTAGTCCGTCAGCAGGCTGATGGCCGAGGGCGCCGACAGCGGCGCTGACGCCGTCACCGGCTTGCCCGTGGCCTGCATCTCGCGGTGCGCCGCCATCGCGACGTAGCCGCCCTGCGAATAGCCGGTGATGAACAGCGAGCCCGCGTCCGTGGCGTTGATGTTCGAGAAGGTCTTGCGCGCGGCCGTCAGCGCATCGACCATGTCCTTGCCCTGCTGGTCGCCGTCCAGGTACGGGTGGTAGGGCAGCGTCGACTTGTCGTAGCCCGCGTAGTTGGGCGCCACCACGATGAAGCCCTGCGCCGCGAACATGGCAGCGATCAGCAGGCCCTCGCCGGCCGCCGGCTGGGTGGTGTCGGTCCAGTTGGCGAGGTTGTAGTTTTTCGCCGCGGTGGTGCCGTGTGCGTAGAGCACCACCGGCCGCGCCCCGCTGCAGGCCACGTCGGTGCCGGTGGGCACCATGATCGCGGCGGTGGCGTTGGTGGCCTCGTTCCTGGCGCCGATGGTGCGGTATTCGAGGTAGCGCATGTCGATGCCGCACTTGGGCGTGCCCGCCACCTGCAGCAGCGCCTTGCCTTGGTCGCTGGACTGCAGGCTGGCCTTGAACTGGTCGGACGACAGGCTGGCCGACTGTGCGGGCGGGTTGGTCACGACCGAGCCGCGGCCGGTGTCGCTGGCGGGCGGCGTGACGCCAAAACCAAAGCCACCTCCGCCGTCACCGCCGCCGCCGCAGGCCGCGAGCAGCAGCGTGGCGGCTGCGAGGGCCGCCAATGCCGCCGGCTTGCGCAGCGGGGTGGATGAACGCTGTTGTTGTGGCTTTTTCAAGGCATGTCTCCTGCGTTGGATTTGCACTAAATAGAACGAGCGTCCGATTCTGTGCAGCCCCATGCCCCGTGCGCAAGCGGCCTTTACCGTCAGAAGATTTCAGTACATGCCCGGCTGGCGGCCGCCAGCCGCCAGCCCTCAGGTCAGTTGTCCTGCGAAGCCCAGTCGACCAGCGCGTCGAAGGCGGCGCGCGCCGCCACCGCGTTCTCGCCATTGGCAATCGCCACCAGCACGTAGCGCCGGCCGCTCGTGCCGTCCACATAGCCGGCCACGCCGGAGGCGTCACGCAGGGTGCCGGTCTTCAGGTGGGCCGAGCCGCCCGAGCGCAGCGTGCGCTTCTTGAGCGTGCCGTCCACGCCCATGGCCGGCAGCGAGGACATCAGTTCGGGCATCACCGGCGAGCGCCATGCCACCTGCAGCATCTTGCCGAGCGCGGCGGCGCTGATGCGCTCGTCGCGCGACAGGCCCGAGCCGTTCTCGAACACCGGCGGTGCCTCGCCGGTGCCGATGCGGTCGCGCCACCACTGGCCCAGCGCGGTGCGCGAGGCCTCGAAGGTGCCGCGGTTCTTCTGCGTGAGCCCGATCGTGAGGAACAACTGCTGCGCCATCACGTTGTTGCTGTACTTGTTGATGTCGCGGATCACCTCGGCCAGCGGCGGCGACTCGAACTCGAAGGCCGGCTTCAGGCCTGGAGGCACGCGGCCTTCGCGCATCTGTCCACCGACGCGCCCGCCCATCTCGGCCCACATGCCGCCGATGGCGCGCAGGCTGTAGGTGCGTGGGTCGCCATAGGCCACGGCCCAGCTCTTCTCGCCGCAGGCGGCCGGAAAGCCGCCGTTGAAGCGGATGCGGTTGACGTCGCTGAAGTCGGTCTTCAGCGCGGTGCGCCAGTCGCCGCATTCGCCGGGCACGAGCGCCACGGTGGCCGGCATCGCGACGCTGGCAAGCGGCGGCTCGTAGCTCACGCGCGCGATCTGGCCGGCGCGGTCGGGCGCGAAGGTCATGTTGACCGACTTGAAGTTGACCAGCAGCGCATCGGGCGAGGCGTTGTAGGGCCGCAGCGGCTCGCCGTCGAAGGCGCCGGGGTCGCCCTCGACCGTGTTCTCGAAGGCGCTGCGGTCGATGATGATGTCGCCGCCCACGGTGGTGATGCCCAGCCCCTGCACATGGCGCAGCAGCAGCCACACGCGCTCCAGCACCAGCTTCGGATCGCCCTGGCCCTTGATGTAGAGGTTGCCATTGAGCACGCCGTTGCTCACCGTGCCGTCGACGTAGACCGGCGTGGTCCAGTTGTAGGCCGCGCCGAGCATGTCGAGCGCGGCGTAGGTGGTGACCAGCTTCATGATCGATGCCGGGTTCACCGGCACCTGCGTGCGCCAGGCCAGGCGCGGCTGGCGCGAGCCGTCGGCCTCGGCCACCAGCATCGTCACCGTCTCGCGCGACACCTTGGCGCGCGCCAGGGCCGCCTCGACCTGGGTCGGCAGGGCCTGCTGGGCGAAGGCGCTGGCCGAAACCAGCGTGGCGAGCGAGAAGAAAAGGGAGGAGGGAATCAGGCGGGCGGCAAAAGGCATCCGGCCATTATCCCGGCGGGAAAACATGCAGCTTCGCGTGGTACAGCAGCATCACCGTCTTGGCGTCGAGGATGCGGCCGTCGGCCACCATGGCCAGCGCCTCGTCGATGGGCAGTTCGAGCACCTCGATGTCCTCGCCCTCTTCCGCCAGCCCGCCGCCCGCGCCGATGCGCATCGAGGGCTCGTAGGGCGCGACGAAGAAGTGCAGCCTCTCGGTCACCGAGCCCGGGCTCATGAAGCTCTCGAAGACCTTCGTGACCGCGCCGAGCCGGTAACCCAGCTCTTCCTCGACCTCGGCGCGGATGCGCTCCTCAGGCGCCGCGTTGTCGAGCAGCCCGGCCGCGGCCTCGATCAGCAGGTCGTCATGCCCGTTGACGAACACCGGGTAGCGGAACTGCCGCACCAGCAGCACCGTGCGCTGCGCGAGGTTGTAGGGCAGCAGCGTGGCGCCGTTGCCGCGGTCGTAGGTCTCGCGGTGCATGGGCTGCCACTGGCCGTCGTTGCGCAGCCAGTCCAGCCGGGTGGTCTTGAGCACGAACCAGTTGTCGGAAAGCAGGGTGACTTCGTGCACCCGGACGCGGTCTTGAAGGGTCATGGGCGGCGAGCATATGTGCAAATTCGTGCATCATCAAGAAAATTCGTGCAATCGATGAAGGAGCCCGATACCATCGGGCGATGCTCACCAGCCAGCGCAAGCAACACATCCTCTCGGCCCTGCAGCGCGACGGCAACATCGTCGCCAAGTCGCTCAGCGAAGCACTCGGCCTGTCCGAAGACACCATCCGCCGCGACCTGCGCGAGATGGCTGCCGAGGGCCTGTTGCAGCGCGTGCATGGCGGTGCGTTGCCGCTGGCACCGGCCGGTGCCGACTTCGCGAGCCGCCAGCAGCTCGCATCGGACGAGAAGGTGCTCATCGGCCGTGCCGCCGCGCGGCTGGTGCGGCCGGGGCAGGTGGTGTTCATCGATGGCGGCACCACCGCCGTGCAGATGGCGCGCCATCTGCCGCGCACCCTGCAGGCCACCGTGGTCACGCACAGCCCGTCGGTGGCGGTCGAGCTGGCCGCGCACACGCAGCTCGAGGTGGTGCTGATCGGCGGGCGGCTGTTCAAGCATTCGGTGGTGGCGGTGGGCGCTGCGGCCATGGCCGCCATCGCGCGCATCCACGCCGACACCTACTTCATGGGCGTGACCGGCGTGCACGCCGAAGCCGGGCTGACCACGGGCGATCTCGAAGAGGCCGAGATCAAGCGTGCGCTGATGGCCTCGGCGGCCGAGACGGTCGTGCTGGCCTCGTCCGAAAAGCTCGGCGTGGCCTCGGCCTGGGTGATCAACCCGGTGACGGCGGCCACCACCCTGCTGGTCTCACCCGAGGCGCCGGCCAAGGCGCTGGCGCCGCTGCGCAAGGCCGGCCTGACGATCCTGCGCAGCGATCACGGCGGGTGATTGCCCGACCTGGGGACGGGCGTGCGGGGTGCCCTCGATAATCGGGGAATGCCTATCGCGCTCCGCTTCTTTCCCCGCACACCCGGCATCGGTGCGGCCCCGGGGCGTCCCGTCCATGTCTGAGCCGCTGAAGCTGCTGGCCTTCGACACCAGCACCGAGCACCTGTCGGTGGCCGTGCGCCACGGCGACCGGCTGCTGGCGCACAGCGGCGCCGGCGGCGCGCAGGCCTCGATCACCCTGCTCCCCCTGATCCAGCAATTGATGGCCGATGCCGGGCTGGCGCTGGCCGAACTGGACGCCATCGTCTTCGGTCGCGGCCCCGGCTCGTTCACCGGCCTGCGCACCGCCTGCTCGGTGGCGCAGGGGCTGGCCTTCGGCGCCAACGTGCCGCTGCTGCCGGTCGACACCCTGCTCGCCGTGGCCGAAGAGGCCCGCCATGCCTTCGGTGCCCGCCAGGTGGTCGCGGTGCTCGACGCCCGCATGGACCAGCTCTACGCCGCCCGCTACGACTTCGACGCCGCCGGCCCGCTGGGCGGCGACGTCGAGCCCCTGCTGCTGTCGCCCGAGGCGCTCGACGTGCCCGCCGGCTGGGCGCTGGCCGGCAACGCCTTCGCCTCCTACGGCCCTCGCCTGGCGCCGGCCACCGCGCGCCACGAGGTGCTGCCGACCGCCACCGCCATGCTGCGGCTGGCGCCCGCGCTGCTCGCGGCCGGGCGCACCGTGCCCGCAGCGCAGGCCTGGCCGCTCTACGTTCGCGATAAAGTGGCGCAAACCACCGACGAGCGCGCGGCCATCAAGGCGGCCGCCGCCGCAGCAGCAGCCCTGGTACCCCCCACCCACGCATGAGCGCCGTCCTCCAGCCCGTCGAAGCCCGCCTCGAACCGCTCACCATCGAGCGGATCGACGCTGTCTGCGCGGTCGAGCTGACGGCCTACAGCCACCCGTGGACGCGCGCCAACTTCACCGATTCCATGGCCGTCGGCTACCACTGCCAGTGCCTGCTGGCGCCGGTGTCGAGCCACGACCTGGACACGCCGGTCACCAGCCTGGGCGAAACGCTCATCGGCTATTTCGTTGCCATGAAGGGCGTGGACGAGGTGCACCTGCTCAACATCACCGTGGCGCCGGCCTTCCAGCGCCAGGGCTGGGCGCCGCTCATGCTCGAAGCGCTGACCGGCTGGTCGCGCGGCGAGGACGCGCAGTGGCTCTGGCTCGAAGTGCGCCAGAGCAACCAGCGCGCGCTCGACATCTACGTGCGCCAGGGCTTTCGCAGCGTCGGCGTGCGCAAGGGCTACTACCCGGCACATGAAGGCAAGCGCGAAGACGCGGTCGTCATGAGCCTCCGATTGAATGAAACAGGCACCGCCTGGGGAGCCTTGCGATGAGCGCCGCGCCGGGCCGCCCCAAGCAAGCTCGCACCGCAGCGCGTAGCGCGGAGGTTTCCTTATGAACGCGGTACAGACACTGAAGCTCGACGCCCGCCAGCGCGCGATGCTCGACGAGATGGGCGTGAAGGTCTGGTGGCCGATGCCCGAGGTGGTCGAAGAGACCCCCGTTGCTATTGAAACGGTAGCGGCTGTCGAAGAGCAGGCGCCGGTGAGCGAGCGATTCGTTGCCGAGGCGCCGGCTCCGGCGCCCGCGCCTGTCGCACGGTCGGCCCCTGCGCCCGCTCCGGTTTCAGGCCCTGCACCTGCCGCGCCTGCAGTCCCCGCAACACATGGCGCCGCCGTGCTGATCGAAGCTCCGCGCCGCCTGTACGGCGACGCGGTTGACCCCTTGGCGTCGGTGGAAGGCGGCTGGCTGGTCGTGGCCGACATGCCGCCCGAAGCCGATGGCCGCCACGGCGAGCCCTTCGCGGGCGATGCCGGCAAGCTGCTCGACAACATGCTGCGCGCCCTCAAGCTGCACGACGGCAAGACGCCGGTGCATCTGGTGCGCACCCACCGTGGCGTGGCCGCCGGCCAGCCCGGCAGCCCGCGTCCGATGGCCGAGGCTTTCGACGAACACGCTGCGGCGCTCGCGCCCCGCGTCGTGCTGGCCATGGGCCCGCTGGCCGCCCAGAGCCTCATGCAAAGCGGCGACCCGCTCGGCAAGCTGCGCGGCCGTGTCGTGCCGCTGGCGTCGGCCGCTGGCGCAGCGGTGGTGGCGACGTATCACCCGGCCTATCTGCTGCGCAACCCCGCCGACAAGGCCCGCGCATGGGCCGACCTTTGCCTCGCGGCCGAGCAGCACACACCAACGCCGGGTTGAGTGCCGGGAGCGGCCGCCTAAAATCACGGCCCATGACTTTCCTCGACAAGCTGGCCGCTGCACAGCAAAAAAACAGCTCGTTGCTCTGCGTGGGGCTCGATCCGGAGCCCGCCAAGTTCCCCGGGGGATACAGGGACGACGCCAGCCGCATCTATGACTTCTGCGCGCGCATCGTCGACGCGACGGCCGACCTGGTCATCGCCTTCAAGCCCCAGATCGCCTATTTCGCGGCCCACCGCGCCGAAACCCAGCTCGAACAACTCATGGAGCACATGCGCCGCAATGCGCCCCATGTTCCCGTGATCCTCGACGCCAAGCGCGGCGACATCGGCTCCACCGCCGAGCAGTACGCCCTCGAAGCCTTCGAGCGCTACGGCGCCGATGCGGTGACGCTGTCGCCGTTCATGGGTTTCGATTCGGTGGCGCCGTACCTCAAGCACGAAGGCAAGGGCGCCTTCCTGCTGTGCCGCACCAGCAACCCCGGCGGCGCCGACCTGCAGGGCCAGCGGCTGGCGGACATCGACGGCCAGCCTTTCCTCTACGAGCACGTCGCCAAACTGGCGCAGGGGCCGTGGAACCTCAACGGCCAGCTCGGGCTGGTGGTGGGGGCGACCTACCCTGCCGAAATCGAACGCGTGCGCGCGCTGGCGCCCACGGTGCCGCTGCTGATTCCGGGTGTCGGCGCCCAGGGCGGCGATGCGGTGGCCACGGTGCGCGCCGGGTGGCGGGCCGATGCGCCGATCATCGTGAATTCGTCGCGGGCGATCATCTATGCGTCGTCGGGTGAAGACTTCGCCGATGCAGCCAAGAACGCTGCACGCACCACGCGCGACGCCCTCGAAGCCGCCAAGGCCTGAGCGCTTTCAGGGCCTGTCTGCGGTCTGTTCGGGCCTCAGTGAGGGGCTGCTGTTCAGGGCGTCGCTCACGCCGACACGGTGCTCTTTTTCGCGAATGTCCCCCGCTTCGCTCCTCCTTTATTTAGCTAAAAAGAGCCCCGTATCGACGTGAGCGCTCAGAGCAGTCGTTGATCGTAGGATCAAGAGCAGCGTGCCCCAGTGCGAATGACGCCGGGTGCTCCCCGCAGCGAAATAAAGGAGGAGCGAAGCGGGGGACATTCGCACAGGGGAGCACCCGGTGTCATTCGCACCCGCCCCGAACAAACGCACCCCGACCTGAAGCAGGCCTTCAGGCCCGGCGCAGGCGGGTAAAAGCCTCGAACTCCCAGTTGCGCATCCCCAGCAGCAGCGTGTAGCCCTCGCGGTCCTTGGCGGACAGCTTCTGGTCCGTCTGGTGCTGCTGCGCAAAGTCTTGCGCCACGCGCTGCAGCCGTTCCAGGAAGGCCGGCGCCAGCGACCGGCTGATCGAGCCGTGCACCAGCAGCAGCCCTTCGGCCGGGCCGTCGAAGCCGCCGCGGTAGTAGTCCAGCACCACGTTCTCGCGGAAGAACTCCATCACCGGGCCATGCGGGCGCCAGCGGAAAGTCTTGGCCAGCTTCAGGCGATACCGGTTGAGCGGCCGCAGCTCGATGATGCCGATGCGGTCCAGTTGCGCCAGGCAGCCGATGCACTCGGCTTCGCTGATCCGGTAGGCGGCCACGATCTGCTCCAGCGTCCACTGGCTCAGCACGCTGATCGCCACCAGCAGCAGTTTCTTGTCCTTGACCACGGCCTTTTCCTGCTCGTGCGTCAGTTCCTTCAGCAGCGGCTGGGCGTCGGCCACGCGGCGGGCCAGTTCGGCGAAATCGATCTTCAGCGCGCGGCAGATGGCGTCGACGCGCGACAGCGGCATGTCGCTCTTGGCCAGCATCCGCTTGACGCTGGATTCCGCCATATCGAGCGACCGGGCCAGGTCGGCGTAGGTCATGCGGGCGCTTTTGAGTTCGTTCTTGAGGGCGAGTACGAGGTCGACGGTGGTGCTCATGGTTCGAGCGTACACGGGCGCCGGGAAGTATCGAAAGCGGATACCGAAAGGAGTGAATTGGTGCCTCGTATCGATTTCCGATGCCTGTGGGCGCGCCGGCCACTAAATTCCGCCGCTCGTCACCCACCACCGAGGACCGCCATGCTCTTGCCCTCCCTCAGCCGCCGCGAACGCGGGCTGCTTTTCACCTTCGCACTGCTCACGCTGATCGCCTTCGTCGGCCCGGCCCTGCCGGCGGCCGATGTCGCCATCGCCTCGGTGTTCGCCGACGACCGCGCCTGGCACGGCCTGCCCAACGCCATGGACGTGCTGAGCAACCTGCCCTTCGTGCTGATCGGCTTCTGGGGCCTGTATCGGCTGAACCGCATCGACCGCTCGCACCAGCAGGCGCTGTCGGTGTTCCCGCTGGCGCCGCCCGCCAGCGACCCGCCGGACAACACGCTCGACTGCGCCTGGCTGTTCTTCGCGGGGCTGATCGCCACCGCCGCCGGTTCGGCCTTCTATCACCTCGTGCCCGACGCGCCCCGGCTCGCGGCCGACCGCGCCGGCATGGCGGTGGCCTTTGCGGGGCTGATGGGCGTCGCGGTGTGCGAACGCGTCAGCCAGCGCGCCGGCTGGCCCGTCGCCTGGTTCGTGCTGACGGCCGGCCTGCTGGCGGCCGAGGTGTTCCAGGAAACCGGCAACGTCTTGCCCTGGGCGCTGGTGCAGTTCGGCGGCATGGCGCTGGTGGTCACGCTGGCGCTGTCCACGCCGATGCGCGGTGGCGTGGGCCTGAAGCTCGGCTGGGTGATCGGCTTCTACGTGCTGGCCAAGGTCTTCGAGCTGGCCGACCACCAGATCTATGCGTTCACGCAGCACACGATTTCGGGTCACACCCTCAAACACCTGACGGCCTCGCTGGCGGGCCTGCCGGTCCTGTGGGCGCTGCACAGGCTCGAGATGCGCTGGCAGGCCGCGCTGCGGCACAATCCGGGCGCAGCCGCGATGGCGGCCTGAGGAGAATTCTTCGAATGACAACCCCCGCTGCTGCCGCAACCACCCCCGTGGTCCACGAAGCGAACGCCCACGCCAACCAGTTCGCCCTCCTCAAGCAGCGGCGCTTCGCGCCTTTCTTCTGGACCCAGTTCTCGGGCGCGGCGAACGACAACCTCTTCAAGTTCGCCTTCACCGTCATGGTGACCTACCAGCTCCAGTTGAGTTGGATGCCGCCGGCCATGGCCGGCCTGGCGATCGGTGCGCTGTTCATCCTGCCGTTCCTGCTGTTCTCGGCCACCTCGGGCCAGCTCACCGACAAGTACGACAAGACGAAGATGATCCGCTTCGTCAAGAACCTCGAGATCGTGATCATGCTGCTCGCGGCCTGGGGCTTCGTGCGGGCCGACGCGGTGGTCCTGCTGGGCTGCGTGTTCCTCATGGGGCTGCACTCCACGCTGTTCGGGCCGGTCAAGTTCGCCTACCTGCCGCAGGTGCTCGACGCGCGCGAGCTGACGGGCGGCAACGGCATGGTCGAGATGGGCACCTTCGTCGCCATCCTGCTGGGGCAGGTGGCGGGCGGCCTGCTGGTGGCGGTGCCGCAGGTCGGCCACATGAGCGTGGCGGTGGCCTGCGTGCTGCTGGCGTTGGTGGGGCGCGGCGTGGCGCAGGTGATTCCGCCGGCACCGGCCACTGACCCGGGCCTGGTCATCAACTGGAACCCCTTCAGCGAAACCTGGCGCAACCTGAAGCTCGCGCACGAGAACATCGTGGTGTTCCGCTCGCTGCTGGGCATCTCGTGGATGTGGTTCTTCGGCGCGGTGTTCCTGAGCCAGTTCCCCAGCTTCGCCAAGGAAGTGCTGCACGGCGACGAGCAGGTGGCTTCGCTGCTGCTGGTGGTGTTCTCGATCGGCATCGGCGTCGGCTCGCTGCTGTGCGAGACGCTGAGCCGCCGGCAGGTCGAAATCGGCCTGGTGCCGCTGGGCGCCATCGGCATGAGCGTGTTCGCGATCGACCTGTACTTTGCCTCGCGCGGCCTGCCGAAGGTGGCCGAGATGGGCATCGGCACCTTCGTGCACCAGGGCGCCCACTGGCGCGTGATGGCCGACCTGGCGCTGCTGTCGCTGTTCGCGGGCCTGTACAGCGTGCCCATGTACGCGCTGATCCAGTTGCGCAGCCAGCCCACGCACCGCGCGCGCATCATCGCGGCGAACAACATCCTCAATGCGCTGTTCATGATCGGCAGCTCGATCCTGGCGGGCGGGCTGCTCAGTGCGGGCTTCACCATTCCGCAGATCTTCTTGTTCACCGGCATCGCCAACGCGGTGGTGGCGTTCTACATCTTCATGCTGGTGCCCGAGTACATGCTGCGCTTCGTGGCCTGGGTGCTGTCGCGCTTTGTCTACCGCTTCGACATCAAGGGCGAGGAGCACATCCCCACCGAAGGCGCCGCCGTGCTGGTGTGCAACCACGTGAGCTTCATCGACGCGGTGCTGCTGATGGCCGCGAGCCCGCGCCCCATCCGCTTCATCATGGACCACCGCATCTTCAAGGTGCCGGTGCTGGGCTGGCTGTTCAAGCTGGCCAAGGCGATCCCGATCGCGCCGCAGAAGGAAGACCCGGCGGCCTACGAAGCGGCCTTCGCCAAGGCGCTGGCCGTGCTGCGCGAGGGCGACCTGCTCGCGATCTTCCCCGAGGGCTCCATCACCCGCGACGGCGCGCTGCAGCCCTTCAAGGGCGGCGTGATGAAGATCGTCGAAAGCGCCCGCGCCGAGGGCATCGAGCCGCCGGTGATCCCGATGGCGCTGACCAACCTCTGGGGCTCGTACTTCAGCCGCATCGAGCTGCGCGGCGGCGAACAGGTCGCCATGGCCAAGCCTTTCCGCCGTGGCTTCTTCAGCCGCGTGGGCCTGAACGTCGGTGGCGCCGTGCCGCCGGCCGAGGTGCAGCCCGAGTCGCTGCGCCAGCGCGTGAGCGGCCTGCTCGGCGCCTGACGCGCGCCCCTTTCCGGCGCGGTGCGCGCCGGAAAGTATCGAATGCAGATACCTGTGGCGCCGTAGGCCGGGACTGGTCCAAGCATTCGAGCCTCGCAGTGCGGGAGTGAACCATCATTCGCCCACTTTCACTGCGCCGCGAGGCCTTCATGCAAACCTTCTCCTCCTCGACCGTTTCCATTCATCGCGATTCGCGGGCCTGGAAATTCCGCAAGTCGATGGCCACGGTCCTGCTCGCCGCCTGCACCGTCTTCGCGGGCGCCACGCTGCCCTTGCAGGCACGGGCGCAGAGCGATGCCTCCGCCGCGCTGTCGCTGATGCCCGTGGCCTCGGTGCTCGTCGGCGCTTCGGCGGTCGGGGCTTCGGCCAACGCCGTGGTCGCGGTGCCCGCCGCGCTGTCGGTGGGTGGTTCGACGCTCACGGTGATCGCGGTCGAAGCCTCGGTCGATGGCACGGTGTACGTGCTCGAGCGCGCTTCGGACGGCGCCCGCGCCAGCATCAAGGTGGCCGGCCGCGCCGCCGATGGCGTGTCGAAGGCCGTAGGCACCAGCGTCCTGGTCAGCGTGATCGGCACCGGTGTCGTGCTGTCGGCCGCTGGCGAGGTGCTGGCTTTCGTGCCCAACGCCGTGGGCCGCGCGCTGCTCCACAACGAGAGGCTGTCGTGAAACTCGCCGCCGTCGTTCCCGCGCTGCTGGCGCTCGCGATGGCCCTGCCGCTGCAGGCGCAGGCCGGCCGCTCGTGCGAGCAGGTCAAGCCGACGCCCGCGCTGATCGTCAAGGGCATGGAGCTGGCCGAGCGCACCTCGCAGGCGCTCGATGCCAGCGGCGCCCGCGTGGTGATCCTGGCGCGCGCCGGGCAGGACCTGAGCAAGTACGGCCTGCGCTATTCGCACCTGGGCATCGCCTACAAGACCGATGAAGGTCCGTGGCGCGTGGTGCACAAGCTCAACGAGTGCGGCACCGCCGTGGCCTCGGTCTACCGCCAGGGGCTGGGCGAGTTCTTCCTCGACGACCTGTGGCGCTACGAGGCGGCCTGGGTCGTGCCCACGCCGCAGGTGCAGACGCAGCTGATGGCCGCGCTCGGCGAGTCGCCAGCGCGCCTGACGCGCATGAACGTCGCGCCCTACAGCCTCGTGAGCTACGCCTGGGGCCAGAAGTACCAGCAGTCGAACCAGTGGGCCATCGAGACCCTGGCCGCGGCCATGGAGCCCGCCACCATCGGCAACCGCGCGCAGGCGCAGGCCTGGATGCAGTTCAAGGGCTACGAGCCGACCACGCTCAAGCTCGGCCCGCTGACCCGCCTGGGCGGACGCGTGACCTCGGCCAACATCGCCTTCGACGACCATCCGAACGACAAGCGCTTCTCGGACCGCATCGAGACGGTGACGGTCGATTCGGTGTTCGCATGGTTGCCGCGCGCGGGGCTGGGTGCGGCGCCGGTGCAGCTCAAGCTGCAATGAAGAACAAGAAAGAAATGAAATGAGCAAGTCCCTGCGTCTCTCCGAAAAATGGTTTCGCCGCGGCCTCTGGCTCGTGGCGCTGGTGTTCGCGAGCTTTCTCATCGGGCTGGGCAGCACGGTCGTGGGCGACCTGCCGCAGGTCGAGCGGATGCGCGGGATCGACGACTTCATCGACAAGCCCACGGCCGAGCCGCTGCGAAACACGATCAAGGCCTCCGAAGGCGCCGAGCGGCAGGCCGAACGCCAACTGGAGCAGATCCAGTTGCAGCTCGATGCTGCGCAGAAGGCCAGCGCCAACGCGCGCGAAACCTTCGGCAACTGGATCGCCACCCGCCGTGCCACCGCGCAGCCCGACCAGGACCCGGAACTGATCTCCCGCACCAAGGGGCTCGATGCGCTCAAGGCGCAAGAGGACGTGGTGCAGCGCAAGGTCGAAGCGCAGCGCCAGATCGTGCTCGATGCGCAGCAGGCCGAGCAGCGCGCCCGCGAGGCGCTGTCGGTGCTGGAGCAGGACGCACAGGTCAAGCTCAATGCCGAATACCGTCGCGTCGAACTGCGCGTGTTCCTCTATCGCCTCGCACTCACGCTGCCGCTGCTGATCGTGGCGGGCTGGCTGTTCGCGAAGAAGCGCAAGAGCACCTACTGGCCTTTCGTGTGGGGCTTCATCTTCTTCGCGCTGTTCGCCTTCTTCGTCGAGCTGGTGCCCTACCTGCCGAGCTATGGCGGCTATGTGCGCTACGTGGTGGGCATCGTGCTCACCGTGCTGGTGGGGCGCTATGCCATCGTCGCGCTCAACCGCTACCTGGCGCGCCAGAAGCTGGCCGAGCAGCAGCCCGACCAGGTGCGGCGCGAGGAACTGAGCTACGACGTTGCGCTGGCGCGGCTCGGCAAGAGCGTGTGCCCCGGCTGCGAGCGGCCGGTGGACCTGAAGAACAACGAAATCGACTTCTGCCCGCACTGCGGCATCGGCCTGTTCGACCACTGCGGCCAGTGCGAGACACGCAAGAGCGCGTTCTCGAAGTTCTGCCATGCCTGCGGCACTTCGGCGCATGCGGGGCCCGGTGGCGCCACGGCGCCGGCCTGAGGGGGGCGCCGTGGCACCGCATCTCTCTACCGCAAGCGGGGTATTTCGCACGCTGCGTGGCCATCTTTGGCGAAGCTGTCGCCGCAAAGTGTTAGAACCTTGGCCTGCGCTGCATTTCGCACGCAGCCGGCGTTCACTTTCATGCGTCGCCCGGCCTCTACCACGCACGACGAGGACCTCCTACCATGAGCTTTTTCGGCAAGATTTTTTCCAAGATTTTTCCGTCGGCCAACGCCGCTGAAGTCGTCGCCGCACCGCCGGCGGCTGTACCGGACGCATCGGGCGCACCGGCCGTTGCGGCACCGCCGCCCTCGATCCCGCTGGGCGACGTGCCCGCCATCCTGGACGCGATGCCTGGTGCCGCCGACCTGAACTGGCGCACCTCGATCGTCGACCTGCTCAAGTTGCTGGGTCTGGACAGCAGCCTCGCCGCGCGCAAGGAACTGGCCGGCGAAATTCTCTACAGCGACGGCGAGCCGGGTTCGGCCGAATGGAACATCGGCCTGCACAAGCAGGTGATGAGCCGCATCGCCGCCAACGGCGGCACGCTGCCAGCCGAACTGCGCGACTGATCTGGTCCCCGGACCACGCCAATGCAAAAGCCCGGCCATGCCGGGCTTTTTTTCTTCCCGCCTCTTTCTTGTTTCCTGTCTCGAAGAAGAGGAGAAAGAAAGGCGAAGGCTTCAGGTCCAGCCCGCATCCACCACGTAGTCCTGCGCAGTGCACATGCGCGAATCGTCGGCGGCCAGGAACAGCGCCATCGCCGCGATGTCCTCGGCCATCACGCGGCCCGGCAGGCACTGGGCCGCATCGATCTCGGCGCCCGATTCGGGCTTGACCCACAGCTTGATCTGCCGCTCGGTCATTACCCAGCCCGGCACCACCGAATTGACGCGGATGTTCTGCTTGCCCAGGTCGCGCGCCAGCGAACGCGTGAGACCGCGCGCGGCCGCCTTGCAAGCCTGGTAGACCGGATAGCCCTTGCCCTTGATCATCCAGCTGATCGAGCCGAAGTTGATGATCGAGCCGCCGCCCAGCGCGCGCATGTCGTCGGCCACGGCCTGCGCGGCAAAGAACTGGTGCTTGAAGTTGACGGCCACGAGGCGGTCGAAGTCTTCGCTGGTGACGTCGGCCATTTCGTGGCGGCGGTCGTTGGCGGCGTTGTTCAGCAGCACCGCGATGGGCCCGAAGCGCGCGCGCACCGCGGCGATGGCGGCGGCGAGTGCTTTCGTGTCGGTCACGTCGCAGGCCAGGAACAGCGCCGGGTGCTCGCCCTGCAACTGGGCTGCGAGCGCATCGCCTGCGGCGGTGTCGAGATCGCAGAAACCGACCTTCGCACCTTGCGCGTGAAAGGCCCGCACCAGCGCTTCGCCGATGCCGCTGGCTCCGCCTGAAATGAAGACAGTGCGGCCGGCCAGCGAGGGATAGCGGGCGGTGTAGGTCGTGGGTGGGGAGGCGTTGGTCATGAGGATGAAGACAACAGCGGGAAGAACAGGCGGCAAGCCTACCGGATATCCACCTTCGGCGTGAACGGGGCCTCCGACCGGCGTATGGCTTCCGGCCTGTGGGCAGGCGGGCCGGGCATGGCTACGCTCGACCGTCATGGACCCCCTTCGTCGCCGCGCCGCCTTCGGCCTTGTGCTTCTCCCCGCCGCCTTCGTGGCGCGGCGGGTCCGTGCGCAGGCACCGGCGCCCGTGCTGCTCTTCAAGGTGGTTTCGCCGCGCGACGACATCGTCGTGGGCATCGAGGCGGCCCAGCTCGGAACAGGCACGACACCACCCGTGCAGCGCCTGGCTGCGCTGCTGGCCGACAAGGGGCAGCTCACGCTCTGGCAGTACGCGTCGCAGCACGATACGGGCGGGGCGCTGGTGCAGGCGCCGCTGCGTCAGGTGGTGGTCTTCAAGAATGACCTGTTGCGCCTCGAACCCTATGCGACCCCGCTGCCGATCAAGCCGCCGGGTGCCACCGCAAAACCCTAGACGCCGCGTGCCCGCTCGGCCTTGAAGCGCGCCCGGAATTCCGTGAACGTGCCCGCATCGAGCGACTCACGGATCTCGGTCATCAGGTTCAGGTAGTAGTGCAGGTTGTGGATGGTGCACAGCATCGGCCCAAGCATTTCGCCGCAGCGGTCCAGGTGATGCAGGTAGGCGCGGCTGAAGCCTTCGCGTCCGCCGTCGTTCCAGCTCACGCCCGAGGTGCCCGCGCAGGCATGGCAGGTGCAGCTCGGGTCGACCGGCTGCGGGTCGCTCTTGTGGCGCGCGTTGCGCATCTTCAGATCGCCGAAGCGGGTGAACATCGTGCCGTTGCGCGCATTGCGCGTGGGCATCACGCAGTCGAACATGTCCACGCCGTCGGCCACGCCCTGCACCAGGTCTTCGGGCGTGCCCACGCCCATCAGGTAGCGCGGCTTGTTCGCCGGCAGCCGGTGCGGCGTGTGGCCCATGATGTGCAGCATCTCTTCCTTGGGCTCACCCACGCTCACGCCGCCGATGGCGTAGCCGGGGAAGTCCATGTCGACCAGCGCGGCGAGCGACTCTTCGCGCAGGTTCTCGAACATGCCGCCCTGCACGATGCCGAACAGCGCGTTGGGGTTCTCGAGCCGCGCAAATTCAGTCTGGCAGCGCTTGGCCCAGCGCAGGCTCAGTTCCATCGAGGTGCGGGCCTCGGCCTCGGTCGTGATGTGGCCTTTGGTGTCGTAGGGTGTGCACTCGTCGAACTGCATCACGATGTCGCTGTTCAGCACCGTCTGGATCTGCATCGAGACCTCGGGCGTGAGGAACAGCTTGTCGCCGTTGACGGGCGATGCGAACTTCACACCCTCTTCGCTGATCTTGCGCATGGCGCCCAGCGACCACACCTGGAAACCGCCCGAGTCGGTGAGGATGGGCTTGTCCCACTTCTCGAACTGATGCAGCCCGCCGAAGCTTTCCATCACGTCCAGGCCGGGGCGCATCCACAGGTGGAAGGTGTTGCCCAGGATGATCTGCGCGCCCATCTCTTCGAGGCTGCGCGGCATCACGCCCTTGACGGTGCCGTAGGTGCCCACGGGCATGAAGATCGGCGTCTGCACCTTGCCGTGGTTGAGCGTGAGCGTGCCGCGGCGCGCGTGGCTGTCGGGGTCGGTCTTGAGGAGGTCGAAGTTCAGCATGTCGTTCAGTCCTGGGTCCGTGCGAGCAGCATGGCGTCGCCATAGCTGAAGAAGCGGTAGTGGTTGGCAATGGCGTGGGCATACAGCGCCATCACGCGCTCGTAACCCGCGAAGGCCGAGACCAGCATCATCAGCGTGCTCTTGGGCAAATGGAAGTTGGTCACCAGCACATCGACGTGCGCGAAGGCGAAGCCCGGCGTGATGAAGATGCGCGTGTCGCCCGTGGCCTCGCCGCGTTGGGCCCACGATTCGAGCGTGCGCACGGTGGTCGTGCCGACCGCGACCACGCGGCCGCCGCGGGCCTTGCACTCGGCAATCGCGCGCTGCGTGGCTTCGGGCACTTCGTAGCGCTCGGCGTGCATCGTGTGCTCGGCGATGTTCTCGGTCTTCACCGGCTGGAAGGTGCCCGCGCCCACATGCAGCGTGACGCTGGCGCGCTGCACGCCGCGCGCTTCGAGTTCGGCCAGCAGGCCTTCGTCGAAATGCAGCGCGGCGGTTGGCGCGGCCACCGCACCGGGCACGCGCGCGAACACGGTCTGGTAGCGGCTCTCGTCGTCGGCCGAATCGCTGTGCGTGATGTAGGGCGGCAGCGGCACGTGGCCGCAGCGGGACATCAGCGCGTACGGGTCTTCGCCGGCGTCGCTCTCGAAGCCGAAGCGGAACAGCGCGCCGTCTTCCTCGGGCCAGCGGCCCAGCAGCGTCGCACGGAAGCCCCCGACCATCTGCAGCGTGGTGCCGACCGGTGGCTTCTTGCTGACCTTCATGTGCGCGACCACCTCCTGGCCCTGCAGGACGCGCTCGACCAGCAGTTCGAGCTTGCCGCCGGTGGGCTTCTCGCCGAACAGGCGCGCCTTGACCACGCGCGTGTCGTTGAAGACCAGCAGGTCGCCCGCGCGCAGCAGCGAAGGCAGGCTCTTGAAGATGCGGTCGGCCGGGGCGTCGCCTGTGCCGTCGAGCAGACGGGAGGAGGTGCGTTCGGTGGCCGGGTGTTGTGCCACCAGCTCGGGTGGCAGGACGAAATCGAAATCGGAAAGCGTGAAGGCGCGCATGGTGCTTGAGGGCCGGACGGGCCCGTGCCAAGGAGGCGTGGGGAAAGGAAAGAGAAAACGAAAGGCGGCCGGGATTGTCCCATGGCCGGAAAACGAGGCATCGAAACGGGGGTATCGGAGCCGTGTTGCCAAGGCAGAATCGACGCATGCCTGATTCACATGCCGCGCGCATCGCCCCCCAGCCCGGCCCCTCCGAAGGCGAACTCTTCAAGAAGATCCTGGGGAGCAAGTGGCAGGGCCTGCACCCCGATATCCGCCGGCGCTTCGACAAGAACCCGTCGCCGGGCAAGGCGCTGCATTACCTCGGCGCGCTCAGCGAATTGCGCTGCTCGCGCTTCGGCAAGCTGCTGGGGTATCTGACGCAGCCGATGATCCAGGGCGCGCTGATTCCCTACAGCGACACCAACTTTCCGGTGGAGATCCAGGTCTACGCCAAGCCGCAGGACCCGGCCATCTACAAGCAGCGCATCTACCGCCTGCATGGCCGCAAGCCGATCCAGTTCACCAGCTTCATGCGCGAGAGCGAGCGCGGCGAGGTGCTGGAGTACGTGGGCATGGGCCTGGGCATGAAGCTGGTGCTGAGCGTGGAAGAAAACGGCAGCCTGCACTTTCAGAGCGACGGTTATTTCTGGGACGTGCTCGGCTGGCGCATTCCGCTGCCCGGCGTGTTCACGCCCGGCAAGACTTTCCTGTGGCACCACAACGAGACGCCGGAGCGCTTCAACATCCGCATCGAGATCCGGCACTGGCTGATGGGCACCACCTTCACCCAGGTCGGCGTGTTCGAGGAAGTGGCCGAGCCGAAGGCGGTGACCGCATGACGATCGACACGCATCTGCTGGCGCTGCAGCTCATGGCCGCCCAGGGGCTGATGGGCGCGTTCGACACGCTCTATCACCACGAAGGCACCGAGGCGCTGGCGCAGCGCAACACCGCGCGGCGCGAGCTGTCGATCCATGCGGTGCGCTCGTCGATCTACTGCGCCATGTTCATCGGGCTGTCGTCGTGGGCCTGGCATGGCGCGTGGGCCTGGGTGCTGCTCGCGGTGTTCGGCGTCGAGATCGTGCTCACGCTGTGGGACTTCGTGGTGGAAGACGGCAGCCGCCTGCTGCCGCCCACCGAGCGCGTCACGCACACGGTGCTGGCCATCAATGCCGGCGCATTCATCGCGCTGCTCGCAATGAACGCGGTGGACTGGGCGGCGCAGCCGACGGCGCTGGTGTGGCAGCCGCAAGGCTGGCTCGGCGCCTTCCTCGCGCTGTGCGGCGTGGGCGTGGGCATCTCGGGGCTGCGCGATGGGCTGGCGGCGCGTGCGCTGTTCCGTCGCACGGCGCAGGAAGAACAGCGCGCGGTCGAGGCGCCGGTGCATTTCGGCAGCAAGCCGCAGCGCGTGCTGGTGACGGGCGGCACCGGCTTCATCGGCCAGCTCCTGGTGCGCCATCTGCTGGCCGACGGCCATGCGGTGACGGTCTGGACGCGCGATGCGCGCTCGGCCGCCTGGGGCTTCGGCGGTGCGGTGCGTTGCGTGCAGGCGCTCGAACAGATCCCGGCGACGGACGATGTCGATGTGGTCATCAACCTGGCCGGCGCGCGCATCCTCGGCCAGCGCTGGAGCGAACGCCGCCAGCGCCAGTTGATGCAAAGCCGCGCAGGCCTGACGAACACGCTGGTCGCGTGGGTCGCCACGCGCCCGCGCAAGCCCTGGCTGCTGCTGTCGGGCTCGGCCATCGGCTACTACGGTGTGCAGCCGCAGGGCGACACCGCCGAGCTGGCCGAAGACGCACCGCCGCAGGACATCTTCATGTCGACGCTGTGCCAGGGCTGGGAGCAGGCGGCGCGGGGCGCCGTTGCGCACGGCGTGCACGTGGCCTGCATGCGCTTCGGCTTCGTGCTGGGCCACCAGGGTTCGCTGCCGCAATTGCTGCTGCCCGTGGCGCTTGGCATGGGCGGTCGCCTGGGCAGCGGGCGGCAGTGGCTGTCGTGGGTGCACGTGCATGACGTGATCCGCGCGATGGCCCATGTGTGGACGCTGACCGAGCAAGCCGGCGGCGATGCGGCCGCGCAGGTCTTCAACTTCACCGCGCCGGGCGCGCTCACGCAGGAAGAATTCACCCGCGTGGCCGCCAGCGTGATGCACCGCCCCTGCTGGATGCCGACGCCCGCCGCGCCGGTCAAGCTGCTGCTGGGCGAGCAGGCCGACCTGCTGCTCGAAGGGCAGCGCGTGGTGCCCGCGCGCCTGCTGCAGACCGGGTTCCGCTTCGCGTTTCCCGATGCGCGCAGCGCCTTGACGGACCTTTGCCGCCCGCGCTAGAAACCTTGCCCGTGCCGCCCAAGAAAGCCCCGCCCCCCCCCGCAGCCGGCGCTGCCCCTGCAGCGCCGCCGCAGCCGCCCGGCACCGGCCTGAGCCTGGTGCAGCGCGCCTTGCGCAAGCTGGGCCTGGTGCGCGACATCGACTTCGCGCTCTACCTGCCGATGCGCTACGAGGACGAGACGCGCATCGTGAAGCTGGCCGACACGCGCGACGGCGACATGGCGCAGGTCGAGGGCATCGTGACCGAATCCGAAGTGGTGTTCCGTCCGCGCCGCCAGCTCATCGCCACCATCGACGACGGCAGCGACACCTGCCAGTTGCGCTTCTTCAACTTCTATCCGTCGCAGCAAAAGCAGCTCGCGGTCGGTGCGCGGGTGCGCGTGCGGGGCGAGATGCGTGGCGGCTTCGTGGGGCGGCAGATCATGCATCCGACCGTCAAGGCGGCCGGCACGTCACTGCCTGAAGCGCTCACGCCGGTCTACTCGACCGTCGCCGGGCTGGCGCAACCGGTGCTGCGGCGCGAGGTGCGCTCGGGCCTCGCGCGTGCCGTGCTCGACGAAACGATCCCGGTGCAGATCGGCCTGCGCGGCGCGTGGGACCTGCGCGCCTCGCTCACTTTCCTGCACTACCCCACGCCCGACGTATCGATCGCAGCGCTCGAAGACCACAGCCACCCGGCATGGCAGCGCATCAAGGCCGAAGAACTGCTCGCGCAGCAGCTCTCGCAATTGCAGGCCCGGCTGGAACGCGCGGCGCAGCGCGCGCCGGTGCTGCCTTCGTCCGCCGAGCCGGTGGCGAGTTCGCTGCATGCGCAGTTGCTCGCCGTGCTGCCCTTCGGCCTGACTGGTGCGCAGCAACGCGTGGGCGAAGAGATCACGCGCGACCTCGGCCGCGAGATCCCCATGCACCGTCTGCTGCAGGGCGATGTGGGCTCGGGCAAGACCGTGGTGGCCGCGCTCGCGGCCGCACGCGCCATCGACGCGGGCTTCCAGTGCGCGCTGATGGCGCCCACCGAAATCCTCGCGGCCCAGCATTTCGGCAAGCTGGTCGGCTGGCTCGATCCGCTGCTGGCCGCGCGCGGCCAGCGCGTGGCCTGGCTCACCGGCAGCCAGAAGAAGAAAGAGCGCGAAGCGATGTCGGCGGCCGTCGAAAGCGGCGAGGCCGCGCTGGTCATCGGCACGCACGCGGTCATCTCGGAGAAGGTGCGCTTCAAGCGTCTCGCGCTGGCGATCATCGACGAGCAGCATCGCTTCGGCGTGGCGCAACGGCTCGCGCTGCGCGGCAAGGCCGTCGGCGACCTGGAGCCGCACCTGCTCATGATGAGTGCCACGCCCATCCCACGCACGCTGGCGATGAGCTACTACGCCGACCTCGACGTGTCCACGCTCGACGAGCTGCCACCGGGCCGCACACCCATCGTCACCAAGCTGGTGGCCGACCACCGGCGCGACGAGGTGATCGACCGCATCCAGGCGCAGATTTCGCAGGGCCGGCAGGTCTACTGGGTCTGCCCGCTGATCGAGGAAAGCGAAGCGGTCGATCTGCGCAACGCGACCGAAACGCGCGACGAGCTGGCCGGCACGCTGGGCGATGCCGTGCACGTCGGCCTGCTGCATTCGCGCATGCCCACGGCCGAGAAGCAGGCGGTGATGGCGGCGTTCACCGCGAATGAAATCCAGGTGCTGGTGAGCACCACGGTGATCGAAGTGGGCGTCGACGTGCCCAATGCCTCGCTGATGGTGATCGAGCATGCCGAGCGCTTCGGCCTCTCGCAGTTGCACCAGTTGCGCGGCCGCGTGGGCCGTGGCGCGGCGGCCTCGGCCTGCGTGCTGCTCTACGCGCCCGGCGACAGCGGGCGCGTGGGCGAGGCGGCGCGCGCGCGCCTCAAGGCGATGGCCGAGACCGGCGACGGCTTCGAGATCGCCCGGCGTGATCTGGAGATTCGCGGCCCCGGTGAGTTTCTCGGTGCCCGCCAGTCGGGCGCGCCGCTGCTGCGCTTTGCCGATCTGACGACCGACACCTTGCTGCTCGACTGGGCGCGCGAGCTTGCACCCGTCATGCTCAAGAAGCATCCCGACCTGGCCCAGCGGCACATCGACCGCTGGCTGGGCACCAAGGCCGAGTACCTGAAGGCCTGAGCGAACTCAGGCGCCGGCGTGCGCGCCCTGCAAGAAGTCGAGCAGCCGGTCGAGCCCGCCTTCGTCGATGGCCACCATGGCTTCTTCGCGCACCCTGGGCTTGGCGTGGTACGCCACGGACAACCCGGCCACCCGCATCATCGGCAGGTCGTTGGCACCGTCGCCCACGGCGATGGCCCGGGCCGGCGAAATGCCCATCGCGCGGCAGCATTCGAGCAGCTTGTCTTTCTTGGCCTCGCCGTCGCAGATGTCGCCCCAGGGCTGGGCGAGCATGCGTCCGGTGAGATGCCCGTCTTCGATCTCGAGCACGTTGGAGCGGGTGTCGTCCAGCTGCAACCGTTCCCGCAGGCGGTCGGTGAAGAACGTGAAGCCGCCGCTCAGCAGCACGACCCGCAGGCCGGCGCGCTTGCAGGCGTCGATCAGGGTTTCGGCGCCTGGGTTCAGGTGCAGGCGCTGGTCGTACACGGTCTGCAGCGCGGACAGCGGCACGCCGCGCAACAGGGCCACGCGCTGGCGCAGGCTTTCCTTGTAATCGGTGATCTCGCCGCGCATCGTGGCTTCGGTGATGGCCGCGACTTCGGGCCCGCAGCCGGCGATGTCGGCGATCTCGTCGACCGTCTCGATGTCGATCAGCGTCGAGTCCATGTCGAAGGCGATCAGCCGGAAATCCGAAAGGCGCAAGGCGGGCGGGCGTTGCCCGGGTGTCTGGTTCATGGGGTGCTTCCTGCGGTCCAGTGCTGTGTGCTGAGCCAGTCGACGAACTGCCGCGCCAGTGCGGCCACCGGCCCCTCGGTGCGGTACAGCGCGTAGACGCCGGAGGCGGGCAGGCGGGGCTCGGGAAAGATCAGGCGCAGCCGGTCCGCCCGGATGTCTTCTTCCAGCAGGCACCAGGGCGCCAGGGCCAGGCCCAGGTCGTTCATGGCGGCCTGCATGCACAGGAATTGATGGTCGAACACGGGGCCCGGCAGTTGGGCCGGCACGCGCACGCCGGCCAGCTCGAACCAGCGCGGCCAGTTCTCCAGCCCGCCCGTGGCTTGCAGCAAGGGGTGGCCCAGGCAGTCGGCAATGCTGGCGATGCGATGGCGCTCGATGAAGCGCGGCGACGCCACGGCCACCAGGTGGTCGTCCAGGCAGCGCACGCAGGTGTGGTCGGGGCGTTGCATGGGCATGCGGCGGATCAGCACGTCGCTGCCGGCCTCGGCCTGGTCGAAGAACTGCCGGCCCAGGGTCGACAGTTGCACGTCCGCCAGGGGCGCGAGCGCCTGGAACCCGGCCAGCCGCGGAATGAGCCACTTCATCGCCAGCGACGGCGTGGTGCACACCCTCAGGCTGCTGCGCTGGTTGGGCGACTTCAGCGCCGCCGTGGCGTTGGCGATGCGGTCCAGGCTGGCCTGCACCTCGGCGAAGTACTCGCGCGCATGCGGCAGCAGCGTCGCGCCGCGCGCCTCGCGCGCGAACAGCGGCTGCCCCAGGTAGTCCTCCAGCAGTCGGATCTGCTGGCTGACGGCACTGTGGGTGATGCTGAGTTCGTCGGCGGCCGCGGTGAAGTTGGCATGGCGCGCCGCCGCTTCGAAGGCGCGCAGCGCTTTCAAAGGGGGCAGGCGTCGGGTCACCACATGCGTACCTTGGCGAACAGGCTTGTCTTCCTCATTTGTTTTTCGTGGTCGGTTGCTTGCCGCATTGGTTCGAAGGCCGGCGGGCATCGTAGACCGGGAAGCCTGCAGAAAAACTAACCGGCAGTCTTAAAAAATACGGCTGGTGACACGCAAGGGCCGCGCCTAGCATCGCGCTTCTTTCCACCCTGAACAAGAGACATGGCTTCCATCACGATCGACAACGTCGTCAAGCAGTTCGCCAATCAGACGGTGCTGCAGAACCTGTCGCTGCATGTGCCGGATGGCGCCTTCTACACCCTGCTGGGCCCCAGCGGCTGCGGCAAGACCACGCTGCTGCGCTGCATCGCCGGCTTCAACGACCCCGACGGCGGCCGCATTCTTTTCGACAAGGACGACGTGACGCGCGTGTCGACCCACCACCGCGACATCGGCATGGTGTTCCAGGACTACGCGCTGTTTCCCGACAAGTCGGCCTTCGACAACGTGGCCTACGGCCTGCGCGCGCGCAAGGTGCCCAAGGCGGAGATCGCCCGGCGCGTCAACGAGGCGCTGGACAAGGTGAGCCTGCTGGCGCTGGCCGACCGCTACCCGGCGCAGATGAGTGGTGGCCAGCGCCAGCGCGTGGCGCTGGCCCGGGCGCTGGTGATCCGCCCGCGCGTGCTGCTGATGGACGAGCCGTTGTCCAACCTCGACGCCAAGATGCGCCTGCAGATGCGCGACGTGATCCTGGACCTGGTGCGCGAGGCGGGCATCACCACCGTGTTCGTCACGCACGACCAGGAAGAGGCGCTGGCCATGTCGGACCGCATCGCCATCATGGACCGCGGCAGCATCGCGCAGCTGGGCACGCCCGAAGAGCTGTACGGCACGCCGGTCAACGCCTACGTGGCGGACTTCATCGGTTCGGCCAACGTGATTCCGGTGCCGGCCGAGCGCGTGGGCGGCGAGCCGGTCGGAGATGCGCCGCCGCACGTGCGCTACCGCCTGTGCGGCCAGCAGCTCGACGGCATGCAGGGCAGCGCCGCGCTGGGTGCGCAGGGCATCCTCATCGCGCGGCCCGAGGCGCTGTCGCTGATGGCGCCCGCGCCGCATGTGCCCAACGCCATCGCGGGCGAAGTCATGAGGCGCCAGTACCTGGGCTTCAAGACTGCCTACCGCATCCGGCTGCACGACAACTCCGAGATCCGCGTCGAGCTGCATGCCGGCAACATGGTGGCTGACTTCCAGGCCGGTGACGCGGTGCAGGTTCTCGTGCCGGCCGACAGCCGCATCGTCGGCGCCTGAACGGGACACGCGCCATGAAAATCAAATGGTGGCCCTGGGGTTTCCTGACCCTGCTCAGCCTGCTGCTGCTCTTGTTCTTCGTGTTCTATCCATTGGGCACGCTGTTCGTGAACAGCGTGCGCGACGAGTCGGGCGCGTTCTCGCTGTCCGGCTTCATCACGCTGCTGCGCGACAGCGAATACCTGCTGGCGTTTCGCAACACGCTGGTGCTCGGCGTGACGGTCACGGCCTGCACGGTGGCGGTGGGCGTGCCCTTCGCCTACATGGTGGCGCGCTACGACTTCCCGCTGAAGAACCTGGTGGCCGTGCTGCCGATCATGACCATCGTGATTCCCGAGATCATCGTCGGCCAGTCGTGGCTGCTGCTGCTGGGCAACAACGGGCTGGTGACCAACATGCTGGCGAGCGTGGGCATCGAGCTGCCGACCTTCTATGGCTGGACGGGCATGGTCTTTTCCATGACCTTGGTCTACTACACCTACATCTATCTCGGCGTGCTGGCCGCGCTGCGCGGCTTCGACGGCCAGCTCGAAGAAGCGGGCCTGAGCCTGGGCACCTCGCCGCTGGTGACCAAGCTGCGCGTGCTGGTGCCGGTGATCCTGCCGGCGGTGCTGGTGAATGCGCTGGTGGTGTTCACGCTGGTGGTGGGCAACTTCGCGCTGTCGGTGGTGCTGGGCAGCAGCGTGCCGCTGCTGTCGGTGATGACGTACAACGCCTTCGTCGGCGAGATGGGCGGCAGCCCGACGCTGCAAAGCGCGATGTCGGTGATTTCCATCGGCATCGTGGCCATCGTGCTGTTCTTCCAGAAGCGCGTGGTGGAGCGGAAGATCTACACGATGACGCAGGGGCGCGCACCGGCGGTGGTGCGCGTGCGCTCGGGCGCGGCGGTGCTCTACACGCTCAGCGTGGGCGTGATCATCGTGCTGTCGATGCTGCCGCTGGTCATCGTCTTCGTGGGTGCGTTCACCGAAACCAGCGGGCCGGTGATGCGCTGGGGCCAGTGGTCGCTGTCGAGCCTGGAGCGTGCGCTGCGCGGTGCGCCGGAGCCGATCTTCAATTCGCTGAAGTTCGCCTCGATGGCCACGGTGGTGGGCGTGGCCTTCGCCGTGCTGGTGAGCTACCTGACGATCAAGAAGCGCAACCCGTTCACGCAACTGCTGGACTACATCGTGGTGCTGCCGCTCACCATCTCGGGCACGGTGCTGGGCATCGCGCTGGTGCAGACCTTCAACACCGGCTGGCTGGTGCTGGCGGGCACCTCGGGGATCATGGTGCTGTGCTACACGGTGCGCCGCCTGCCCTTTGCGGTGCGCAATGCGTCGTCGACGCTGTTCAACATCTCGGACTCCATTGAGGAGGCGTCGATCAGCCTGGGCGTGTCGCCGCTGATGACTTTCTTCAAGGTGCTGCTGCCGGCGATGAAGGCTTCGATCATTTCGGCCGGCATCCTGATGTGGGTGACCACCATTTCGGAGCTGTCCGCCTCCATCGTGGTCTACACGGGCGGCCTGGAGACCATGCCCATCGCCATCTTCCGCCAGGTCGACGGCGGTCGCCTGGGGCTCGCTTCAGCCTATGGCGCGGCACTGGTCAGCGTGATCCTGCTGCCCATCATCGTGTCGATCAAGGTGTTCCGCATCAATCTCTTTTCCAGCAAATAACCAACTTCAACCTGCGAGGTTTTCATGTCCTTCAAGTCTCTGGCGAAATGCGCGGTCACAGCCCTGGCCCTCGTGGCGGGCGTGGCCGGCGCGCAGACGGTGGTGCTCTATTCGTCCAACAACACGGAAACCGTCGAGACCGCGCTGGCCGTGGTCAAGAAGAAGTCGCCCGCGCTGACGGTGCAGCAGGTCACCGGCGGCACCGGCACGCTGATGAAGCGCATCCAGGCCGAGGCCAAGAGCCCGCGCGGCGACGTGCTCTGGAGCGGCGGCTTCGGCACGCTGGGCGCCTACAAGGACCAGATGGCGCCCTACAAGTCGCCTGAGCTGGCGGCCGTTCCCGCCGCGTTCCGCGGGCCGAACGATCTGTGGGTCGGCACCAACGTGCATGTGATGGTGATGATGGTCAACGAGCGCCAGCTCAAGGGCATGGCCGCGCCCAAGACCTGGTCGGACCTGATGCGCCCCGAGTGGAAAGGCAAGTTCGCCATCACCGACCCGAGCAAGAGCGCCACGGCCTACATGCTGGTGTACGGGCTGCTCAAGCAGTTCGGCCGCGACGGCCTGGCCAAGCTGGCGGCCAATGCGGTCATTACCGCGTCTTCGGGCAGCACCTACAAGGGCGTGGCGGCCGGCGAATACCCGGTGGGCCTGACCATCGAGTACGCAGCGCAGGAGTACGTGGCGGGCGGGCAGAAAGAGATCAAGCTGGTCTATCCCACCGAAGGCAGCTACCTGGCGCCTGAAGGCATGTTCATCGTGAAGGGCGCAAAGAACATGGACGCCGCCATCACGCTCTACAACGACCTGCTGAGCAAGGAGACGCAACAGGAATTGCTGGTGAAGAACTTCCGCCGCCCGGTGCGCAGCGACATTCCGGTGTCCAAGCTCACCTCGCTGCCTGATCTGGGCGCCATCAAGATCTTCCCGCTCGACCAGGAAGCTGCTTCGGCAGAGTACGAGCAGCTCGTGGCCCTGTGGAACCTGGCGGTGAAGGCGCGGTGACCGACGCCGCGAAGGCGGGTTCCACGCCCGTCAGCGCCTTCGATCTTTTCAAGATCGGCATCGGGCCGTCGAGTTCGCACACGGTCGGGCCGATGATCGCGGCCCGGCAGTTCGCCTGCCTGCTGCAAGCAAGAGGCTTGCTGCCGAAGGTGGCCGCGCTGGTGACGCAGTTGTATGGCTCGCTGAGCGCGACCGGCCGCGGGCACGGCACGGACCGTGCGGTGCTGCTCGGTCTCGAAGGCCATCGGCCGGACCTGATCGACCCTGATCCCATCGAGCCCGCCGTCGCGGCCATCCGGCAAGACCGGCGCCTGCGCCTGCTCGGCGTGCACACCGTGGCGTTCGATGAAAAGGCGCACCTGCTCTTCATGCGAAAGAGCTTGCCGTATCACCCGAACGGCATGCGGTTCATGGCGCTGGACGCGCAGGGCCTGCCGCTGGCCGAGGCCGACTATTTCTCCGTGGGCGGCGGTTTCGTCGTCGATGCACACGGCGTCGGCGTGCGCAACGACGAGGGCGCACAGCGCCCGCCGCCCGCTGCGCTGCCCTTTGCCTTCGAGACTGGCGCGGACCTGCTGGCGCAATGCAAGGCGCAGGGGAAGTCGATTGCCGCGCTGATGATGGACAACGAAACGCAATGGCGCCCGCAGGCCGAGGTGCGGGCGCAACTGCTGCGGGTGTGGGAAACCATGGCCGGGGCCGTGCAGCGCGGTTGCGCGAGCACCGGCACGTTGCCCGGGCGCATGCAGGTGCGGCGGCGCGCGGCGGACCTGTTCCGGCAACTGCAAAGCGGCACGCCCGGCACCGCGCCGGACCCGCTCGCGGCGATGGACTGGGTCAATCTGTACGCGATTGCCGTCAACGAGGAAAACGCAGTCGGGGGGCGCGTGGTCACCGCGCCCACCAACGGCGCGGCGGGTGTGATTCCGGCGGTGCTGCACTACCACCAGCGTTTCTTTCCCGGCGCGGGCGACGATGCAGTGGTCGAATTTCTGCTCACCGCCGCAGCCATCGGCATCATCTACAAGAAGAACGGCTCGCTCTCGGGCGCGGAAGTGGGGTGTCAGGGTGAAGTCGGCGTGGCCTGTTCGATGGCGGCGGGTGCATTTGCCGCCGTGATGGGCGGAACGCCCGGGCAGATCGAGAACGCGGCCGAGATCGGCATGGAGCACAACCTGGGCATGACCTGCGACCCGATCAGCGGACTGGTTCAGATCCCGTGCATCGAGCGCAATGCGATGGGGGCCGTGAAGGCCATCAACGCCGCGCGCATGGCCTTGCGCGGCGATGGCTCCCACTTCGTCTCGCTGGACAAGGTCATCAAGACCATGATGCAGACCGGCGCGGACATGAAGACCAAATACAAGGAAACATCGCGCGGCGGCCTGGCTGTGAACATCGTCGAGTGCTAGCGCGACGCCTGGGATGCGTCAGCCCGCCGGCCGCCGCGTGAACGCCAGGATCAGCCCGAAGCCGACCATCATGCTGCCGCTGACCCGGTTGAACCAGCGCATCGCGCGGCTGCCGTTGGCCATGCGGCGCATGCGCGCGCCCAGCAGGGCATAGAGCGCAATGGCAACCAGCTCGAACACCAGGAAGGTCGCGCCCAGCAGCAGGTAGCTGGAGGCGTACGCGCCGGGCACCACGAACTGCGGAAAGAAGGCGGTGAACACCAGGATGGCCTTCGGGTTGCCCGCCGCCACGGTGAACTCCTGGCGCGCCAGTGCGCGCAGCGAGGGCGGCGCGGACGCATCGCGCGCCTGCACCTCGGCCGTGGGCGCCGGGGCGCGCAGCAGGCGAACGCCGATCCACACGAGGTACGCGGCGCCGATGTACTTGATGACGTCGAAGGCCGTCTCCGACGCCACCAGCACCGCGCCCATGCCCAGGCCCGCGATGGCGATCATGATCGCGAAGGCCAGCAGGCGGCCACCGGCCGCAAGCACGGCAGGCGACACGCCGTGCCGTGCGCCGTTGGTCACCGACAGCAGGTTGTTGGGGCCGAACGCCATGTTGATGGCGAAGCAGGCGGGCAGGAACAGCAGGTAGGCAGACAGGGTCATGGCGGGTATCCGTCAGCGTGGCGTGGCAGGGTCGGCCATTATTTCAGTTCACCCGAGGCATGCAATGACAACGAACCCACCCCTGAACATCCGCACCGCCATGCTGGCGGACCTGCCCGCCATTGCGACCATGCTGGTCGACGACGTGCTCGGCGCATCGCGCGAACGAACCGGCGATCTTTCCGTCTACGAAAGCGCGTGGCGGCAGATGCAGGCACAAGCCGGCAACGAAGTGCTGGTCGCGGTGCTGGGGTCGCAGGTCGTGGGCTGCCTGCAGCTCATCGTCATTCCGGGGCTGGCGCGGCAGGGCGCGCTGCGGGCGCAGATCGAGGGCGTCCGGGTGGCGTCCACCCATCGCGGGCAGGACATCGGCGAGCGCATGTTCGCCCACGCCATCGAGCTTGCCCGTGCGGCGGGCTGCCGCCTCGTGCAGCTCACCACCGACAAGCGCCGCACCGACGCGCACCGCTTCTACGAGCGCCTCGGCTTCGAGGCCACGCACGAGGGCATGAAGCTGGAGCTGGCTGCTGCGATCAGCTAGCGCGTAGTCATCAGCCGTCGATGCCGCTTTCAGGCATCTGCCGCGCGTAGACCGCAAGCACGATCCGCTCGGAGTGAATGAGGTAGTCGTTCAGCGCCACCGAGCCCTCGGCGAACTTGCCGGCTTCGATGAGTTCGAGCAGCTTGGTGTTCATGTCCACGTAGGGCGCGTGCAGGAACTCCGGGTCCTTGAGCAGGCCGAAGGCCAGCCGCAGCTCGACCAGGATGTGCGCGAACAGGATGTTCAGCCGTTCGCTGTCGGCCAGTTCCACGATCCCCTTGTGGAACTCCATGTTGGCCGTGCCCACGCCCAGCCAGTCGCCGGCTTCGCGGCACTTGAGCGCCATTTCCACCGCATCGCGCATGTGCTTCTTGGCGGGATGGCGCGGGTAGGCCTGGGCCAGCGCCTGGCATTCGATGAGGCGCCGCACCCGGTAGATGTCGATGATCGACGCGATGCTCGGCACCGCCACGAACACGCCGCGGTTGGGCGCGTGCTTGAGCAACCCCTCCTTGGTCAGCGTGCGGAACACCTCGCGCAGGGTGTTGCGCGAAATCTCCAGGCTGTCGGCCAGCGCGGCTTCCGACAGCCGCTGCCCCGGCGAGAACTCGCCCTTCACGATCTTCTGGCGAATGAGTTCGGCCACCCGGTCGTTGAGGGTCTGCGCGCCGGCGGCCGGCGCGGCAGGGGAAGTGGGGGAGACCAGTCGGTTCATGCCGGGAGGGGATGGAAAGGGAGCGTGGATGCCGCGCGCTCACCGGCCATGCCGACTGGGCGACACCGTCCCACAAGGCGCAGCGAGCCTGCTTTGTAGCAGATTTCCCCCGTGCCGAGCCGCGCATGCGGAGTGGCGGGATGTGCACCAAAGAATGCTTTTTTCAGGGTTTTCATGGGGGTATTCAGGCACTGTTGTTGGGCACACTACATTAAATTGTTCAACAACTTGCTTGTAATGAGTGATTCATAAGAAATGAATTGCTCATTCATTGGCACGAGGTTTGCATCAATCGATTCACCGGCGCGCCCGCGCAGGCTGGCTCCGAGTTCAAACGAAAGACCCACATGACTCCTGACATTCCCCTGTGGCCGCTGATTGGCGTGGCCGTGATCATTGCGGGGTTCATCCTGCGCTTCAATCCGATGCTGGTGGTGATCGTCACGGCCATCGTGACGGCCTTCGCCGCCGGCTTCAGCCCGATGGCGGTGCTGACAGCCATCGGCACCGGCTTCATCAAGACGCGCAACCTGCCGCTGATCATTCTTTTGCCGCTGGCGGTGATCGGGCTGCTGGAGCGCCATGGCCTGCGCCAGCATGCGCAGAACTGGATCAGCCGCATCAAGTCGGCCACCGCCGGCCGCCTGCTGATCGTCTACCTTGCCGCGCGTGAACTCACGGCGGCCATGGGCCTGACCAGCCTGGGCGGCCATCCGCAGATGGTGCGTCCGCTGCTCGCGCCGATGGCCGAAGGCGCCACCGAGACCCGCTACGGCAAGCTGCCCGACCGCATCCGCCACAAGCTGCGTGCGTACGCCGCGGCCACCGACAACGTGGGCCTGTTCTTCGGCGAGGACATCTTCGTGGCCTTCGGCGCCATCGTGCTGATGACCACCTTCCTGCACGAGGCCGGCATCGACGTGGAGCCGCTGCACGTCGCGATGTGGGGCATTCCGACGGCCATCGCCGCTTTCATCATCCATTCTTGGCGCCTGCGCCGGCTGGACCAGTCGCTGGCCCGTGAACTGGGCGGTGCCGCCGGCACCACCGAGCCGTCCGCCGCCGTGCCCGCCAAGGAAGGACGCTGATCATCATGATTCTCTCGATCCAGCACCTGTACCTTCTGGTCGGCCTCATCCTCGCCATCACGGCGATCATGACGCTGACCGACACCAAGCACCCCAAGCGCTACACCAGCGCGCTGTTCTGGGGGCTCTATTCGCTGGTCTTCCTGGTCGGTGACAAGCTGCCGCCCGCATGGGTCGGCGTCGGCGCCATCGCCATGGCCGTGATCGCCGGCATGCGCGGCGTTGGCGCGGGCAAGCACAGCGAGCCCACGCCCGAGCAATACCAGGCCAGCGCCACGCGCCTGGGCAACAAGCTGTTCATGCCGGCACTGGCGATTCCGCTGGTCACCGTCATCGGCACCGTGCTGATGAGCAAGGTCAAGATCGGCGACGCCTTCCTGCTCGACCCCAAGAACACCACGCTGGTGAGCCTGGGCGTGGGCTGCGTGGTGGCGCTGGCGCTGGCCTGCTGGCTGACGCGCGAGACGCCGGTGCAGGGCATGCGCGAGTCGCGCCGCCTGACCGACGCACTCGGCTGGGCCGTGGTGCTGCCGCAGATGCTGGGCATGCTGGGGCTGGTGTTCTCCGACGCCGGTGTGGGCAAGGCGGTGGCGTACATCACCACCAGCTACATCAACATGGACATCCGCTTCGTCGCTGTCGTGGTGTACGTGCTGGGCATGGCGCTGTTCACCATCATCATGGGCAACGGCTTCGCGGCCTTCCCGGTGATGACGGGCGGTGTCGGCGTGCCGGTGCTGGTGGGCGTGTACCACGGCGACCCGGCGGTGATGGCGGCCATCGGCATGTTCTCGGGCTACTGCGGCACGCTCATGACGCCGATGGCGGCCAACTTCAACATCGTGCCGGCGGCGCTGCTGGAGCTGCCCGACAAGAACGCGGTGATCAAGGTGCAGATACCGACCGCGGCAGCGCTGCTGGTGGTCAACATCTTCCTGCTGTACTTCCTGATGTTCCGCTGAGGCACCGCGCATGACCACAGCCACCGATGCGAAGGCACGCCGCGTGCTGGTCGCGGGCTTCGAGCCCTTCGAGAACGACCCGGTCAACCCCGCGTGGGAAATTGCCCGCGCGCTCGACGGCTGGGCCTGCGAAGGCGCCGTGGTGCAGGCGGTGCAGTTGCCCTGCGTGTTCGGCCGCGCCATCGACACGCTCGATGCCGCGTTGACCGGCCCGCCTCCGCAGCTGGTGCTGTGCATCGGCGCGGCGGGCGGGCGCACTGAAATTTCGATGGAGCGCGCCGCGCTGAACATCGACGACGCGCGCATCCCCGACAACGCCGGACAGCAGCCCATCGACCTCCCCGTGGTCAAGGACGGCCCGGCGGCCTACTTCGCGACGCTGCCGATCAAGGCCATGGTGCGCGACATGCGCGCGGCGGGCCTGCCCGCGGCCGTGTCGAACAGTGCCGGCACCTTCGTGTGCAACCACATCTTCTACGCGCTGATGCATCGGCTCGCGACGCGTCCGGCACTGGCGCACGCGCGCGGCGGCTTTGTCCACGTGCCTTACCTGCCCGAGCAGGCCGCCTCGAAGCCCGGCGTGGCGAGCATGACGCTGGCCGCGCAGGTGGAGGCCTTCCGCGTGGCGATCCGCACCGCGCTCACCGTGCGCAACGACGTGCGCGAAACCGCCGGCCGACTGCATTGACCTGACCCCAAGGCGTGCGTGCATGCACGCCGGAGACCTCCGATGAACATCGACTTGAACAGTGACCTCGGCGAAAGCCTGGGCGTCTGGCGCATGGGCGACGACGCCGCCATGCTGGGTATCGTGAGCAGCGCCAACGTGGCCTGCGGCTTTCATGCGGGCGACCCCGCAGGCATCCTGCGCACGCTGCGCCAGGCGAAGGAACGCGGTGTTGTGGTCGGCGCCCACGTGGCCTACCGCGACCTGGTCGGCTTCGGCCGCCGCAACATGGACGTCGACAGTGCCGACCTGCGCGCCGACGTGATCTACCAGATCGGCGCGCTGAAGGGGCTGGCTGCGGCAGCCGGCACCACCGTGCGCTACGTGAAGCCGCACGGCGCGCTCTACAACACCATCGCCCACGATGAGCGCCAGGCGCGCGACGTCATCGCCGCCATCCGCGAGATCGACCCCGGCCTGTGCCTCGTCGCGCTGGCGGGCTCGCCGCTGCTGGGCTGGGCCGAGGCCCAGGGCCTGCGCGCGGTGGCCGAAGCCTTTGCCGACCGCGCCTACACGCCCCAGGGCACGCTGGTGTCGCGCCGCGAACCCGGTGCGGTGCTGCACGACGCGCAGGACGTGGCCGAACGGATGCTGCGGCTGGCCAGCGATGGCGTGGTCACGGCCATCGACGGCAGCGTGGTGCGCATCCAGGCCGACTCGGTCTGCGTGCATGGCGACAGTCCGGGCGCGGTCGAGATGGCGCGCCGGGTGCGCGAACGGCTCGAGCAGGCCGGCGTGACGATCCGTCCCTTCGTGGAAGCGGCTGCTGCATGACGATGCGCTTCCTGTCGGTCAATCTGAATGCGGTGCTGGTCGAACTCGACGACCTGGCACAGACGCTCGCGCTGCTGGCGTCGCTGCGCGCCGAGCCCATCGCGGGCGTCGAAGAACTGGTGCCCGCCGCGCGCACGATCCTGGTCAGCTTTCGCCCCGCCGCGATTTCGGCGGCGGCGCTCGCACGCGAGATCGGGCAACGCAGTCTGGACGCGCGGGAGACGCGCATCGACAAGCGCATCGAGATTCCCGTGCGCTACACGGGCGAGGACCTGGCCGAAGTGGCCGGTCTGCTCGGCATCACGCCCGAGGAGGTGGTGCGCCGCCACACCGGCAGCGACTACACCGTCGCCTTCACCGGCTTCGCGCCCGGCTTTGCCTATCTGGCCGGTGGTCATCCCAGCCTGAACGTGCCCCGGCGCGCGGTGCCGCGCACCCGCATTCCGGCCGGTGCGGTCGGGCTGGCGGGCAGCTTCAGCGGTGTGTATCCGCAGGCCAGCCCTGGTGGCTGGCAGATCATCGGCGTGACCGACGCGCCGATGTGGGACTTGGCACGTGAAACGCCGGCGCTGCTGCAGCCCGGTGACACGGTGCGCTTCGTGGATGTCACGGCATCGGAGGTGTCGTTGCCTGTGGCTGCACAGATCGCCACGGCGCCAGTCCCTGCCGCCATCGAAGGCGGCTGTGCTTTCGAGGTTCGCGCCGCAGGACTGCAGGCGCTGTGGCAAGACCATGGCCGCCACGGTCAGGCGAAGCAGGGCGTGTCTGCCTCCGGCGCAATGGACCAGCGGGCGCTGCAGGCGGCCAATCGACTGGCCGGTAATGCCTCCGACACCGCCTGCATCGAGATCGCCTACGGCGGCTTCCAGTTTGCCTGCCGTGGCGAAGCAGTGATCGCCGTCACCGGTGCCGACGGGCCGCTCATGCTGACACGCGCTGATGGCGCGCAGTGGCCATTGCCGCGCCATCAGCCCGTCGCGCTGGCCGATGGCGACATCGTGACGCTGGGCGAGCCGGCCGCCGGCATTCGCAGTTATCTGGCGGTGCGCGGCGGCTTCGCCATCGCGCCCGTGCTTGGCAGTTGCTCGACCGACACACTGGCCCGCATCGGCCCGCCAGCACTGGCTGCGGGCGATGTGCTGCCGGTGCGCGCAGTCGCATCCGGCGCCGTCGTCGGCACGCCTGAAGCAGCGCCGGTTGATCTGCCCACCGTGCACGAAGAGGTCGTGCTCGACATCGTGCTCGGACCGCGCACCGACTGGTTCACGGCCGATGCGGTCGAGCGCCTGTGCAGCCAGCCGTGGCTGGTCACGCCGCAGTCCAACCGCGTCGGCATCCGGCTGGCGGGCGAGCAAGCGCTGGTGCGCGCCAATCCTTCCGAGCTGCCCAGCGAAGGCACCGCCAGGGGCTCGATCCAGGTGCCGCCGAGCGGCCAGCCCGTGCTGTTCCTGGCCGACCACCCGCTGACCGGCGGCTACCCCGTGATCGCCTCCATCGCCACCCATCACCTGGACCGTGCGGGGCAGATCCCCGTGAACGCCCGCATCCGCTTCCAACCCATTGCGGGCCAAGGCTCTGGCCTCGGCCCCGTCGAACTTTGAGATCGAGAGCCTTCCGATGAAAAAAGTCCTGATCGCCAACCGTGGCGAAATCGCCGTGCGCATCACGCGTGCCTGTGCCGACTACGGCGTGCAATCGGTCGCCGTCTATGCCGATGCCGATCTGGATGCCCTGCACGTGCGCATGGCCGACGAGGCCTACGGCCTGGACGGCAACCGCCCGGCCGACACCTACCTGAACATCCCCAAGCTGCTCGCGGTGGCCAAACGCAGCGGCGCCGATGCGGTGCACCCCGGCTACGGTTTCCTGTCCGAGAGCGCGGCCTTCGCGCAGGCGGTCATCGACGCGGGCCTGATCTGGATCGGCCCGTCGCCGTCCGCCATCGCCCGGCTGGGCGACAAGGTGCAGGCGCGCAAGCTCGCGATGCAGGTCGGTGCCCCGCTGGTCGCGGGCACGGCCGACCCGGTGACCAGCGCCGACGAAGTGCTGGCCTTTGCCGAGCAGCACGGCCTGCCGGTCGCCATCAAGGCCGCGTTCGGCGGTGGCGGTCGCGGCATCAAGGTCGCGTGGCGCATGGATGAAGTGGCGGGGCTGTACGAGTCGGCGGTGCGCGAGGCCATCACGGCCTTCGGTCGCGGCGAGTGCTATGTCGAGCAGTTCCTCGACCGGCCGCGCCACGTCGAGGCCCAGGTCATCGCCGATACGCACGGCCAGGTGGTCGTGCTCGGCACGCGCGACTGCTCGCTGCAGCGGCGCAACCAGAAGCTGGTGGAAGAGGCGCCCGCGCCCTTCCTCAGCGACGCGCAGCGCGAGCGCATCCATCAGTCGGCGCGCGACATCTGCGCGGCGGCCGGCTACACCGGTGCCGGCACGGTCGAGTTCATGCTCAGCGCGAGCGGTGCGATCTCCTTCCTCGAAGTCAACACGCGGCTGCAGGTCGAGCATCCGGTGACCGAGGAAACCACGGGCATTGACCTTGTGATCGAGCAACTGCGCATTGCCGACGGCCTGCCGCTGTCGATCACGCAGACGCCGGTGCCGCGCGGCCACTCGTTCGAGTTCCGCATCAACGCCGAAGACGTGGGCCGTGGCTTCCTGCCTTCGCCGGGGCCGGTCAATGTGTTCGACGCGCCCTCGGGTCCTGGCGTTCGCGTCGACACCGGCGTTGTTGCCGGCGGGGCGGTGTCGGGCACCTTCGATTCGCTGATGGCCAAGCTCATCGTCACCGGCGCCACGCGTGCGCAGGCGATTGCGCGGGCGCGTCGCGCGTTGAAAGAATTCCGCATCGAAGGCTTGGCGACGGTGCTGCCGTTTCACCGTGCGGTCATGGCGCATCCTGACTTCGTTTCGGAAGATGCCTTCAAGGTGCACACGCGCTGGATCGAGACCGACTTCGCGAATGCGGAGACGGCTGCCGTGCGGCCCGAGCCGATGCCGGACACCGCGCTGGTCCGCACGGCGATCGAAGTGGGTGGGCGCCGCATGTCGCTGGGCCTGCCGCCCGAGCTGCTGCGCGGGCTGTCGTCGGCTGGCGGTGGTGCGGGCGCCGTGCCTGTTGCGCAAGCGCCGGTGGCAGACGCTGCCGCTGTGGCCGCGCCGGTCTCCGGCACCCTGCAAGGTTGGAAAGTCGCCGATGGCGACGAGGTCGCGCAGGGCGCCGTCATTGCCGTGATGGAAGCGATGAAGATGGAGATGCAGGTCGTCGCGCATCGGGCGGGGCGCATCACCATGTCCGCTGCGGCGGGCGGCTACGTGGCGGCCGGCGTGGCGATCGCGACCATCGGTTGAGGTCGGGCGGCCGGCTTTTCGCCGGCGGCTTAGACCCCGGGCAAGCCGGGTCACACACCCTTGCGCATAATTGACGCAAGCTATGACTCTCACCGAACTCAAATACATCGTCGCAGTAGCCCGCGAACGGCACTTCGGCAAGGCGGCCGAGGCCTGCTACGTCTCCCAACCGACCCTCTCGGTGGCCATCAAGAAGCTCGAGGACGAACTCGAAGTCAAGCTCTTCGAGCGCAGTGCCGGCGAAGTGACCGTCACGCCCCTCGGCGAGCAGATCGTGCAGCAGGCGCAAAGCGTGCTCGACCAGGCCGCCAGCATCAAGGAAATCGCCAAGCGCGGCAAAGACCCGCTGGCCGGCCCGCTGAACCTGGGCGTGATCTACACCATCGGGCCGTATCTCTTGCCCGACCTGGTGCGCCAGGTGATCTCGCGCACGCCGCAGATGCCGCTGGTGCTGCAGGAGAACTTCACCGCCAAGCTGCTGGAGATGCTGCGCGCCGGCGAGATCGACTGCGCCATCATGGCCGAGCCTTTTCCCGACACGGGCCTTGCGATGGCACCGCTGTACGACGAGCCCTTCATGGCGGCGCTGCCCATCAAGCACAAGTTCGCCGACCGCGAATCGATCACCTCTGAAGAGCTGCAGAACGAGACCATGCTGCTGCTGGGCACGGGCCACTGCTTTCGCGATCACGTGCTCGAGGTGTGCCCCGAGTTCGCACGCTTCTCCAGCAATGCCGAAGGCATCCGCAAGAGCTTCGAGGGCTCGTCCCTGGAAACCATCAAGCACATGGTGGCCTCGGGCATGGGCGTGACGCTGGTGCCGCGCCTGTCGGTGCCGGCCGAGGCGCTCAAGCCCAAGGGCAAGGGCCGCAAGGACTCCGAGCAGATGGTGCGCTACCTGCCGGTGCGCGACGCGCACGACCGCGATCCGCCCACGCGCCGCGTGGTGCTGGCATGGCGCCGCACCTTCACGCGCTATGAAGCGATTGCGGCCCTGCGCAACGCGATCTATGCGTGCGAGCTGCCGGGCGTCAAGCGCCTCTCATAGAAATTCGAGGAGTCGGCCTACGCGCCGGCTGTTTTGAATCGTTCATCGCTGGGATAGAGTGACGCTGTTGCGAAGCCGCAGCGCGGCTTCGAGAATCACTCGTTCACACCCAACTTGAAGAAAGAGCTCTCGCCATGGCCAAAGCCTCGAAGAAATCGTCGTCTCCTTCCTCCGCCGGCAAGGTGCCCAAGAAGGGTGGCGCCGTGGTCGCGCAGGAGTCCGGCAGCCGCAACGCGCCGATCATCAACATCGGCATCGAACGCCAGGACCGCGCGGCCATTGCCGAAGGCCTGAGCCGCGTGCTGGCCGATACCTACACGCTGTACCTCACGACGCACAACTTCCACTGGAACGTGACGGGCCCGCATTTCAACTCGCTGCACGCGATGTTCATGGGCCAGTACACCGAGCTGTGGACCTCCACCGACGTGCTCGCGGAACGCATCCGCGCCCTTGGCCACTACGCGCCGGGTTCGTACGCCGAGTTCAGCAAGATCGCCACCGTGCCCGACGTGCCGCAGACACCGCCCAAGGCCATGGAGATGGTGCGCATCCTGGTGAAGGGCCATGAAACCGTGTCGCGCATCGCGCGTGAATTCATCCCCGTGGCCGAGGAAGCCGGCGACGATCCGACGGCCGACATGCTGACCGCGCGCTGCACGGTGCACGACCAGACGGCCTGGATGCTGCGTTCGCTTCTGGAAGACTGAACGCGCCCTGCGCCTTCGCGAAAATCCGAGAGCGGCACAATGGCCGCTCTTTTTTTGCCCGTCTGTTCGGCCACTCGCATGCTTGCCCGTCGTTTTGCGCTCTACCTCGACCTGATCCGCTGGAACCGCCCCGCCGGCTGGCTGTTGCTGCTGTGGCCCACGCTGGGCGCGCTCTGGTTTGCCGCCGATGGCTGGCCGGGCTGGCACCTGATCGTGGTGTTCACGCTCGGCACTTTCCTCATGCGCAGCGCCGGCTGCTGCGTGAACGACGTGGCCGATCGCGAGTTCGACCGCCATGTGAAGCGCACCGCCCAGCGCCCGGTGACCAGCGGCGCGATGTCGGTCAAGGAAGCATTGGGCCTCGGCGTGGTGCTGGCGCTGGTGTCCTTCGGGCTCGTGCTCACGACCAACCGCACGGCGGTGCTGTGGTCATTCGCGGCGCTGGCGATCACGCTGATCTATCCCTTCGCCAAGCGCTTCGTGTCGATCCCGCAGGCGGTGCTGGGCATTGCCTTCAGCTTCGGCATTCCGATGGCGTTTGCGGCGGTGCAGTCGATGGTGCCGTGGTTTGCCTGGTGGCTGCTCGCGGGCAACCTGTTCTGGGTGCTGGCCTACGACACCGAATACGCGATGGTCGACCGCGACGACGACCTGCGGATCGGCATGAAGACCTCGGCCATCACCTTCGGCCGCTTCGACGTGGCGGCGGTGATGCTGAGCTACGCGATCTTCCTGGCGATCTGGATCTGGGCCGGTGCCAGCCGCTCGCTGGGCATGCTGTTTTACGTGGGGATCGTCGGGGCCGTGGCACAGGCGTTCTGGCACTGGCGCTTGATCCGCGAGCGCACACGCGAGGGCTGTTTCAAGGCTTTCCGCGAGAACCATTGGCTGGGCTTCGCGGTGTTCGTCGGCATCGTGGCCGGCTACGCGATTCGTTGAAAGGGCTGCGCATGCTGGAACGACTGACGCAGAAGATCGGCCAGGAAGGCCTGTCCGAATGGCATCTCATCACGCAGGAGATGGTCGACCGCTACGCGGTGCTGTCCGGCGACGGTGAAGGCGAGTGGATCCACCTGGACCCGGAGCGCGCTGCGCGCGAGACGGATTACGGGGGCACGATCGTGCCGGGCTTCTTCCAGGTGTCGCACCTGATCCGCCTGACCGGCGAGGCCATGCGCACGCTGCTGCCCTTCGACTCGAACCACGCGCTGAACTATGGCTTTGATCGCCTGCGCTTCGTCAGGCCGATGCCGGTGGGGGCGCGTTTTCGGGCGCGTGTGCGCATTGCCGAAGTAACGCCTAAGCCCGGCGACAGCTTTCTGCTGAAGGAAGAGGTGTGGCTCGAACTGGAAGACGGCACCGTCACGCTGGCTGCCGAGTGGCTGTTCTTCCTCGGGCCCCGCGCGCTGCCGGCCTGAGCTTCAGCCGCGGCCGAATTCTTCGCCCAGTTCGGCCGCCCGCTTCTGTGCCGCGCGGATTGCGGTCTTGAACTGCGCCTTGACGTCCGCGCCCTGCAGCGAGGTGATGGCCGCATAGGTGGTGCCCCCCTTGGAGGTCACGCGCTCGCGCAGCACCGAGGGCGGCTCGGTCGCGCTGTGCGCGAGGGCAGAGGCGCCGGTGAAGGTGCCGATGGCCAGGCGCTGGGCCTGGTCGGGCGTGAGGCCCATCTCGACGCCGGCTTCGGTCATGGCCTCGATGAAATAGAACACATAGGCCGGGCCCGAGCCCGACATTGCCGTCACTGCGTCGAGCGCGGGCTCGGCGTCGACCCAGATCAGTTCGCCGGTGGGGGTCAGCAACTGAGTGACCAGCGCCTTGTCGGCGCTCGCGACGGCGGGCCGGGCAAAGAGGCCGGTCATGCCCTTGCCCACCAGCGCGGGCGTGTTGGGCATGGCGCGCACCACGCGCTCGGTGCCGAGCCAGCGGGTGATGCTGTCGGACGGAATGCCCGCGGCCACGCTCAGGTGCAAGGCCTGCGAGGCATTGGCGCGCACGGGCTTGGTGGCATCGGCGAAGGTCTGGGGCTTCACCGCCCACACCACGACAGCGCAGCGCGACAGGCTCTCGCCAGCCTCGGCCTTCGCCACGATGCCGAAAGACTGCGCCAGCTTCGTGCGGGCCTCCTCGAAGGGCTCGACCACCTCGAACGCGTCCGCCGGGGCGCCTTGCTGGATCAGTCCGCCAATGATGGCGCTGGCCATGTTGCCGCCGCCGATGAAGGCGATGGGCGGCAGTGGCGAGGGGGCGGTGCGGGGCAGGAAGGTCACGGCGATGGTCATGGTCGGTCGGTGTATTCGAAGGCTGCGAACTGGGTGACTTGCAGGGGATTGAAATTGTCGTCGCTCACGACCACGAGCATGCGCTTGCCATTGGGCAGTAAGGGGCCCCAGCACATGCCTTCGGTGTTGTCGAGGCGGGACAGGCCCAGCGCGGCGAAGTCGGCCACCAGGGTCTTGGCGGCGGGCCGATGGTTGCCGGGTGCCAGCGCATCGACGGCCAGCACGTCGCTGGCCACGCGGGTGTCCATTTCATAGAGGCGCAGCGAATTGCCCGTGCCGGCGGCGTAGGCGCGCTCCAGCACCAGCATGCGGTGGGCGTCGAGCATCAGGATCTCGCTCACGCCGTTGTCGGCGTAGGTGCCAGGGACCAGCGGCCGCAGCGGGATGGCGTCCGGCACATAGGCGATCTGGCGGGTGACCTTGCCGGTCTCCAGGTCGAGCTGGGTGAAGCGGCAGGGGCCGCCCGGTGCGCCGGTGGTCGGCACGGGGCCGTCCTGGATCAGGGCGTTTTCCATTCCCAGCCAGGCGAAGCGGCCGTCGGGCGTGAGGGTCACGCCCTCGAAAGTCAGGTTGTCGCGCGGCCCGCGGCGCTGTGCGGGATCGGGGGTGAACATCGCGGGCATGGCGAATTCACGCAGGAAACGGCCATCGCGCGCCGACTCATACAGCGCGGGGCCGAAACCGCGGGCGATGTCGCCTTCGCTGGTCCAGAGCAGGGTGTCGGTGGCGGGGCGCAGGCGCAGGGCTTCGGGGTCTGGGATCGGGAGTCCGTCGACAGCCTGGCGTCGACCGGGCCAGGGGCCGCCGCCTGGGCGTTGCAACAACACCACGCCCGTGGGAGCGGGTGGTGCGGCCTCTGGCTGAGGCCAGCGGGCGACGTAGTAGCGGACAGGCGCAAGGTCTGACCGGTCATCGCTGATGAGCAGGTACTCACCTCGCGCTGGGTCGTAGTCGATGCCCGAGAGGCCCCCGGCCGTGGTGCCCTCTATAGATAGGCGGTGTGGCCATCGCGCTTCCGCAATGCGCCGTAGCCGGCCGGGGTCCGGATGCGGGGTGGCGCTCCCGCAACCAGCCAGGCCCAGCGCCAGCAGCCCGGCGCCGCCCGCCAGGAGGCGCCGGCGCATGGGGCGTAGCGGGGGCGGTGAGAGGGAATTCACTGTGGTGCGCACGCCCCGAAGTCTAGTGGCAGTGCGTGATGGTGTAATGGGGTTGTTGACATCGGCACAAGTGCGTGCAACAATCGCGGGCTTCGCTTCCAAAAGGCGAAGCTTTCAGCCCAAAGCGGAAGTGCCTCGAGTGGTTCGAGGTGCCAACGACGGGCCCAAGACTGACCGCGGTGCTTCCCTCCTGGAAGTTCATCGGTACAAGTTGGGAATATCAAGAAATGATCCAAACTGAATCCCGGCTCGAAGTGGCCGACAACACGGGCGCGAAATCCGTCCTGTGTATCAAGGTGCTCGGTGGCTCCAAGCGGCGTTATGCCAGCGTGGGCGACGTCATCAAGGTCAGCATCAAGGAATGTGCTCCACGTGGTCGCGTCAAAAAGGGCGAGATCTACAGTGCAGTGGTGGTTCGCACCGCCAAGGGCATCCGTCGTGCTGACGGCTCGCTCGTGAAATTCGACGGCAACGCAGCAGTGTTGCTCAACGCCAAGCTGGAGCCTATCGGCACCCGCATCTTCGGACCGGTGACGCGCGAGCTGCGCACCGAAAAGTTCATGAAGATCGTGTCGCTGGCTCCTGAAGTTCTGTAAGGACACAACGCCATGAACAAGATTCGCAAAGGCGACCAGGTCATCGTGTTGGCCGGTCGTGACAAGGGCAAGCGCGGCACCGTCACGCTTCGCAAGGACGATTCGCACATCGTCATCGACGGTCTGAACCTCGTCAAGAAGCACACCAAGCCGAACCCGCTCAAGGGTACGACTGGTGGCATCGTCGAGAAGTCCATGCCTATTCACCAATCCAACGTGGCGGTCTTCAATGCCGCGACCGGCAAGGCCGATCGCGTGGGCATCAAGATCACCCAGGGTGCTGACGGCAAGCGCGTGGCTGTTCGCGTCTTCAAGTCGAGCGGCGACGAAATCAAGTTCGCCTAAGAGGTACTCATATGGCACGTCTCCAACAACAGTATCGCGAAAAGATCGCGAAAGACCTGACGGAAAAGTTCGGCTACAAGTCGCCGATGCAGGTCCCCCGCCTCACCAAGATCACGCTCAACATGGGTGTGGGTGAAGCAGTCGCCGACAAGAAGGTTCTCGACAACGCCGTCGCCGACCTGACCAAGATCGCCGGCCAAAAGCCCGTGGTCACCAAGTCGAAGAAGGCTATCGCCGGTTTCAAGATCCGCGAAAACCAGCCGATCGGCTGCATGGTCACGCTGCGTGGCGTGCAGATGTATGAGTTCCTGGACCGTTTCGTGACCATCGCGCTGCCGCGTGTTCGCGACTTCCGCGGCATCTCTGGCCGTGCGTTCGACGGCCGTGGCAACTACAACATCGGCGTCAAGGAACAGATCATTTTTCCTGAAATCGAGTACGACAAGGTCGATGCCTTGCGTGGTCTCAATATCAGCATCACGACGACGGCCAAGACCGATGAAGAAGCCAAGGCGCTTCTCGCTGGTTTCCGTTTCCCGTTCAAGAACTGAGGCGAACTGTGGCTAAACAATCTTTGATCCAGCGCGAACTCAAGCGCGACAAGCTGGTTGCCAAGTTCGCTGCGAAGCATGCAGAACTGAAGGCAGCTTCCAACGACGTGAAGAAGACCGACGAAGAGCGTGCAGCTGCCCGCCTGGGTCTGCAAAAGCTTCCGCGCAACGCGAATCCGACCCGCCAACGCAACCGTTGCGCGATCACCGGTCGTCCGCGCGGTACCTTCCGTCAATTCGGTCTGGCTCGCGCCAAGATCCGTGAACTGGCTTTCGCTGGTGACATCCCCGGTGTCACCAAGGCCAGCTGGTAAGCCAGGCAGGAGCAAACAACATGAGCATGAGTGATCCCATTGCCGACCTGCTGACGCGTATTCGTAACGCGCAGATGGTGGCGAAGCCCACTGTGTCGGTCCCCTCTTCCAAGGTGAAGATCGCGATCGCACAAGTCCTGAAGGACGAAGGCTACATCGACGGTTTCCAAGTCAAGACCGAAGCTGGCAAGAGCGAGCTTGAAATTGTCCTGAAGTACTACGCTGGCCGTCCGGTCATCGAGCGCATCGAGCGCGTGAGCCGCCCTGGCCTGCGCGTCTACAAGGCCAGTGCTTCCATTCCGCAAGTCCAGAACGGCCTCGGCGTTGCGATCGTCACGACCCCCCAGGGCGTGATGACCGACCGCAAGGCACGCGCTACCGGTGTCGGTGGCGAAGTCCTGTGCTACGTCGCCTAACCGAGACATCGAGGAGTTACTGAAATGTCCCGAGTAGGAAAAATGCCGATCACCATCCCCGCTGGCGTGGATGTGTCGATCAAGGAAGACCAGATCAGCGTGAAGGGCACGGGCGGCACGCTCGTCCTGCAACGCAATGCACTGGTCAAGGTCGTCAGCAATGACGGCAAGCTGAACTTCGAACCTGCCAACGAGTCGCGTGAAGCGAATGCGATGAGCGGCACGATCCGTCAGCTGGTGAACAACATGGTTGTTGGCGTGACCAAGGGCTTCGAGAAGAAGCTCAACCTGGTCGGCGTCGGCTTCAAGGCTGCGGCGTCTGGCGCCAAGCTGAATCTGCTGGTTGGTTACTCGCACCCGGTCAACATCGAAATGCCCCAAGGCATCACGGTGACCACCGCGACCCCGACCGAAATCCTGATCAAGGGCGCTGACCGTCAACGCGTTGGTCAAATCGCCGCTGAGATCCGCGCTGTTCGTCCGCCTGAGCCTTACAAGGGCAAGGGCATCCGTTATTCGGACGAGAAGATCGTGATCAAAGAGACCAAGAAGAAGTAAGGGGCAGCAAAATGATGTTGACCAAAAAAGCACAGCGCCTTCGCCGCTCGCGCCAGACCCGCATTCGCATCGCGACGCAGGGTGTGGCCCGTCTGACGGTGAACCGTACCAATCTGCACATCTATGCCACCGTCATCTCCGACGACGGCACCAAGGTGATTGCAACCGCATCGACGGCAGAAGCCGAAGTGCGTACCTCGCTCGGCGGTTCGGGCAAGGGCGGCAATGCCGCTGCAGCCACCGCCGTCGGCAAGCGCATCGCTGAAAAAGCGAAGGCTGCCGGCGTCGAGAAGGTCGCCTTCGACCGCGCAGGTTTCGCATACCACGGCCGCGTCAAGGCGCTGGCCGAGGCGGCTCGCGAAGCCGGTCTGCAGTTCTAACCGGACACGAGATTCAAAATGGCAAAGATTCAAGCAAGAACGCAGAACGAAGGCCCTGAAGACGGTTTGCGCGAGAAGATGATCGCGATCAACCGCGTCACCAAGGTGGTGAAGGGTGGTCGTATCCTCGGTTTCGCAGCACTCACCGTGGTGGGCGACGGCGAAGGCCGCGTCGGCATGGGCAAGGGCAAGTCGAAGGAAGTGCCTGCTGCCGTGCAGAAGGCAATGGAAGAAGCCCGTCGCAACCTGGCCAAGATCTCGATCAAGAACGGCACGCTGCATCACCGCGTGACGGGTCACCATGGCGCCGCTTCGGTCGTCATGATTCCCGCCCCGAAGGGTACCGGCATCATCGCTGGCGGCCCGATGCGCGCTGTTTTCGAAGTCATGGGCATCACCGACATCGTGGCCAAGAGCCATGGTTCGTCGAATCCCTACAACATGGTTCGCGCCACGCTCGACGGGTTGAAGAACTCGACGACCGCGTCCGCAGTGGCTGCCAAGCGTGGCCTGACCGTCGAAGAAATCTTCGCTTGAGCGCAAGCCTGAAAGAAGCATTCAAATGACGACGCAACAACAAACCCTCAAGGTGCAATTGGTCAAGAGCCCGATTGGCACCAAGGAATCGCATCGCGCGACCGTGCGTGGCCTCGGCCTGCGCAAGATCAACAGCGTGAGCGAGCTGCAAGACACCCCGGCGGTGCGCGGCATGATCAACAAGATCAGTTATCTGGTCAAAGTTCTGTAAGAGAGACTGATATGGAACTCAATGGCATCAAGCCGGCAGCCGGCGCCAAGCACGCGAAGCGTCGCGTCGGCCGTGGTATCGGCTCCGGCATCGGCAAGACCGCGGGTCGCGGTCACAAGGGTCAGAAGTCGCGCGCTGGCGGTTTCCACAAGGTCGGTTTCGAAGGCGGCCAAATGCCGCTGCAACGTCGCCTGCCCAAGCGTGGTTTCAAGTCGCACCTGCTGAAGTTCAACGCTGAAGTCACGCTGACTGCCCTCGAGCAGCTCGGCCTGGCCGAAGTGGATGTCCTGGCGCTCAAGCAAGCCGGCCTCGTGGGCCAGCTCGCCAAGGTCGTCAAGATCATCAAGACCGGTGAACTCACCAAAGCCGTCAAGCTGACGGGCGTGGGCGCAACCGCTGGTGCCAAGGCTGCGATCGAAGCAGCCGGCGGCAGCATCGCCTGATCACCTTCGGACTGAAAGAAGTTCTTCGTGGCAACTAACGCGGCAACGATCGCAAAAACAGGCAAATTCGGCGACCTCCGTCGTCGGCTCGTCTTTTTGCTGCTCGCGCTCGTGGTCTATCGGGTCGGCGCGCACATTCCTGTGCCGGGTATCAACCCGGACCAGCTGGCAGCGTTGTTCCAGGGCCAGCAGGGCGGCATTCTGAGCCTGTTCAACATGTTCTCGGGCGGGGCGCTGTCGCGCTTCACCGTGTTCGCGTTGGGGATCATGCCGTACATCTCGGCGTCGATCATCATGCAGTTGATGACCTACGTGCTTCCGACCTTCGAGCAATTGAAGAAGGAAGGCGAGGCCGGTCGCCGCAAGATCACGCAGTACACGCGCTACGGCGCGCTGGGTCTGGCACTGTTCCAGTCGTTCAGCATTGCAGTGGCTCTCGAATCGTCGGCTGGTCTGGTCATCGCCCCCGGTTTTGGCTTCCGCCTGACCGCCATGGTGAGTCTGACGGCTGGTTCGATGTTCCTGATGTGGCTCGGCGAGCAGATCACCGAACGCGGTCTGGGCAATGGCATCTCGATCCTGATCTTTGCAGGTATCGCGGCTGGCTTGCCCAACGCCATCGGTGGCTTGGCTTCGCTGGTGACGACTGGTGCAATGAATCCGATCATTGCGCTCTTCATCATCGCGGTCGTGGTGCTGGTCACCTACTTCGTGGTGTTCGTCGAACGCGGTCAGCGCAAGATCCTCGTGAACTATGCGCGGCGCCAGGTCGGCAACAAGGTCTACGGCGGCCAGTCGTCGCACCTGCCCTTGAAGCTGAACATGGCTGGTGTGATTCCGCCGATCTTCGCTTCGTCGATCATCCTGCTGCCCGCAACGGTGGTTGGCTGGTTCAGCACCGGTGAAGGTGGCTTCCGCTGGATCAAGGACATTGCCGGCGCTCTGCGTCCGGGTGAGCCGATCTACGTGCTGCTGTATGCCGCTGCGATCGTTTTCTTCTGCTTCTTCTACACGGCACTCGTGTTCAACAGCAAGGAAACGGCCGACAACCTGAAGAAGAGTGGTGCATTCATTCCTGGCATTCGCCCGGGTGATCAGACCGCTCGCTATATCGACAAGATTCTGGTTCGCCTGACGTTGGCCGGCGCGGTGTATATCACCTTCGTCTGCCTGCTGCCCGAGTTCCTGATCCTGAAGTACAACGTGCCGTTCTACTTCGGTGGTACCTCCCTGCTGATCATCGTGGTTGTCACGATGGACTTCATGGCCCAGGTGCAAAACTACATGATGTCTCAGCAGTACGAATCGCTGCTGAAGAAGGCCAACTTCAAGACATCGTAGGGCTGTGTTTCAGTATTGAGTCCGGGCGGTAGACCGCCACGTTAAACAGTTTTAGGAGAATGAAATGAGAGTTTCGGCTTCGGTCAAAACCATCTGCCGTAATTGCAAGGTCATCCGCCGTAAAGGTGTGGTGCGTGTGATTTGCACCGACCCGCGCCACAAGCAGCGCCAGGGTTGATTGAAGAGTATTAGAGGACGCACATGGCACGTATTGCTGGCATCAACATCCCGCCGCACAAGCACGCTGAAATCGGCCTGACCGCCATTTTCGGTATCGGACGCACCCGCGCCCGTCAAATCTGCGAAGCGAGCGGCATCGAATATTCGAAGAAGATCAAAGATCTGACCGACGGCGATCTCGAGAAGATCCGTGACCAGATCGCTCTGTTCACGATCGAAGGCGATCTGCGTCGCGAGACGACGATGAACATCAAGCGTTTGATGGACATCGGTTGCTATCGCGGCTTCCGTCACCGTCGCGGCCTGCCGATGCGCGGCCAGCGCACGCGCACCAATGCCCGCACCCGCAAGGGTCCGCGCAAGGCCGCGCAGTCCCTGAAGAAATAAGGATAGACCAGCATGGCTAAAGCACCTGCAAACAACGCCGCACAGCGCGTTCGCAAGAAGGTTCGCAAGAACGTTGCGGACGGTATCGCCCACGTGCATGCCTCGTTCAACAACACCATCATCACGATCACCGATCGCCAGGGCAATGCCCTGTCGTGGGCTTCGTCGGGTGGCCAGGGCTTCAAGGGCTCGCGCAAGTCGACCCCGTTCGCTGCGCAGGTGGCTTCCGAAGTTGCCGGCCGTGCTGCTGTCGAACAAGGTATCAAGAACCTCGACGTCGAGATCAAGGGCCCCGGTCCTGGTCGCGAATCGTCGGTGCGCGCATTGGCTGCGCTCGGCATCCGGATCAATTCCATTGCCGACGTGACGCCCGTTCCGCACAACGGCTGCCGTCCCCAGAAGCGTCGCCGCATCTGATCGTCAGACCGCAAGGCGCAGCCAGCTTTCGAGCGGCTGCGCATTTGTTTTTTAACTAAGCCCACCGCCATTCGCGTCTCGCAGATGGCTCCCGCAGGCAACTGCGGCAGATGACATAAAGGAAAACTCGTGGCACGCTACCTCGGCCCCAAGGCCAAACTTTCCCGCCGTGAAGGCACCGACCTGTTCCTGAAGAGCGCCCGTCGCTCCATTCAAGACAAGGCCAAGTTCGATTCCAAGCCCGGCCAACACGGTCGTACTTCGGGTCAGCGCACGTCGGACTACGGTCTGCAACTGCGCGAAAAGCAGAAGGTCAAGCGCATGTACGGCGTGCTGGAAAAGCAATTCCGCCGCTACTTCGAAGAAGCTGACCGTCGCCGTGGCAACACCGGCGCCAACCTGCTGTTCATTCTCGAATCGCGCCTGGACAACGTCGTCTACCGCATGGGCTTCGGCTCGACCCGCGCTGAAGCACGTCAACTCGTGTCGCACAAGGCGATCACGGTGAACGGCCAGTCGGTCAACATCCCGTCGTACCTGGTCAAGACCGGCGACGTGATCGCTGTGCGCGACAAGTCGAAGAAGCAGACCCGCATTGCCGAAGCGCTCCAGCTCGCCCAACAAGTCGGTATCCCGGCTTGGGTCGAAGTGAACGCCGACAAGGGCGAAGGTGTCTTCAAGAAGGTGCCTGATCGCGACGAATTCGCCGCCGACATCAACGAATCGCTGATCGTCGAACTGTATTCGCGTTGATTTTTTCTACCCGCACCCGCCCTGTGGCGCGTGCGGGAGATTGTTATTGTTGTTCACGTTCCTGCCCCGTGCTTTGCCGCGGGTCAGGTGCTTCACCAGCCTTACCGGTGTAACGAGCCGGGGGTATTGAGAGGAAGTCTGCATGCAAACCACCCTGCTGAAACCCAAGACCATCCAGGTCGAGCAACTTGCCCCCAACAAGGCCAAGGTTACGCTCGAACCTTTCGAGCGCGGCTACGGCCACACGCTCGGCAACGCGCTGCGTCGCGTTCTGCTGTCGTCCATGGTCGGCTACTCGGCCACCGAAGTCACGATCGCTGGCGTTCTGCATGAGTACTCGTCGATCGACGGCGTGCAGGAAGATGTCGTCAACATCCTGCTGAATCTCAAGGGCGTGGTGTTCAAGCTCCACAACCGCGACGAAGTCACGCTGAGCCTGCGCAAGGACGGCGAAGGCCCGGTCCTGGCGTCGGACATCCAGACTCCGCACGATGTCGAGATCATCAATCCTGACCACGTGATCGCGCACCTGTCGCAAGGCGGCAAGCTCGACATGCAGATCAAGGTTGAAAAGGGTCGCGGCTATGTGCCCGGCACGATGCGCCGCTACGCGGACGAGCCGACCAAGTCGATTGGCCGTATCGTTCTCGACGCGTCGTTCTCGCCCGTCAAGCGCGTGAGCTACACGGTCGAAAGCGCCCGTGTCGAACAGCGTACCGACCTGGACAAGCTGCTGGTCGAGATCGAAACCAACGGTGCGATCACTGCTGAAGATGCAGTGCGCGCTTCGGCTAAAATCCTGGTCGAACAGCTCGCAGTGTTTGCGCAGCTCGAAGGCGGCGAACTGGCTGCATTCGATGCACCGGCACCGCGCAGTGCTCAGCAATTCGATCCGATCCTGCTGCGCCCTGTCGACGAGCTCGAACTCACCGTGCGTTCGGCCAATTGCCTGAAGGCCGAAAACATCTACTACATCGGTGACCTGATCCAGCGCACCGAGAACGAGTTGCTCAAGACCCCGAACCTGGGTCGCAAGTCGCTCAACGAAATCAAGGAAGTCCTCGCTTCGCGCGGCCTGACCTTGGGTATGAAGCTTGAAAGCTGGCCGCCGGCCGGCCTCGACAAGCGTTGATTTTTGTTTTGAATTGAGCCCCTGAGGGCTCGTGCCCGGGCAGTACCTGATACGGCTGCCTGTTTAATAAAGTAAAGGAAAAGCACCATGCGTCACGGACACGGACTTCGCAAACTCAACCGCACCAGCTCGCACCGCCTTGCGATGCTGCAGAACATGATGAATTCGCTCATCGAGCACGAAGTCATCAAGACCACGGTCCCCAAGGCCAAGGAACTGCGCCGCGTCATCGAACCGATGATCACGCTCGCCAAGAAGCCCACGCTCGCCAACAAGCGCCTGGCTTTCGACCGCCTGCGTGACCGCGACAGCGTAGTCAAGCTCTTCGCCGATCTGGGTCCGCGTTTCGCGGCTCGTCCAGGCGGCTACACGCGTATCCTGAAAATGGGTTTCCGCGTGGGCGACAACGCGCCGATGGCTCTGGTCGAACTGGTCGACCGTCCTGAAATTAAAGAAGCAGATGCCGCCCAAGGCGCTGCAGAATAAGATATAATTCCATCTTGCCGCGCGATGGAGCAGCCTGGTAGCTCGTTGGGCTCATAACCCAAAGGTCGCAAGTTCAAATCTTGCTCGCGCAACCAATTTAAAAGGCCCTTTGATTTTCAAAGGGCCTTTTTTCTTTGCTCGATGAATCGAATGAATCAAGCCCTCGCAACGAGGGCTTTTTAATTTCTCGAATTTCTCAGCCGTGCCAAGCCGAGCAACGGATCACGCTGCAGAAGTTGCCCCGGTGGAAGTGCGGCTCCTTGTCCGCGATCACATCCGCCTTGACGTTGCCGAAGGTGCTCTCCGGCTTGTGTTTGATGCCGTCGTAGAAGGCCTGGATGATGTCTTCCTTGAAGTGCTCGCTGCGTGGATGCGCATGCACGACCTGCGTGCGCTCCGCCTCGCTGTACTCCGGATAAGTCAGGCCCAGCACGTCCATCTCGACGCCGGCGGTTACCAAGGCCACCACCGGGTGCATGTGCTGCGGGATTCCCGGTGTCGTGTGCAGCGCGATCGAAGTCCAGACCAGGTCGACATCCTGCTGAGAGATCCCGTGGCCGCGCAGAAAATCGCGTGCCACATTCGCGCCATCGACCTCGAAGCGCTCGTGCGTGCTGCTGTGGGCCTTCAGCAGCCCCATGTCGTGGAACATCGCGCCCGCATACAGCAGCTCAGGGTCGAAGATCAGGCCGCGATGCTTTCCAGCCAGCGCACCGAAGTAGTAGACGCGGCTCGAGTGATGAAACAGCAGCGGCGGCGCCGCGTCCCGAACCAGCTCCGTGATCTCGCGCGCGAGCTTGCTGTCGGGGATGCGCACCCCTTCAATGGTTGTCGTCAAAGCCATGTGGATTTCTCCTGTGAGTGTGAGAACAACTTTAGGAGTGGGCTACAGTGGCTTCAATGGTCGTGAAACGACGAATCAAGCCATTGCATCGCTGAAAGAGACGCAGACGCCATGAGAGCAACCACCAAGACCATCGCGATCCTGGCCATGCCGGGGGCTCAACTGCTGGACGTGTCGGGCCCGCTCGACGTGTTCGCCGAAGCCAATGTGCAGTCGGGAACGGATGCCTACAGGTTGCTTGTCATTGCGAGCCGACCGGGCCCGATTCGCAGCTCTTCCGGCGTGCGTTTGATGCCCGATGCGGTCGTCGGCGAGGAAATCGAAAGCCCGATCCACACCCTGCTCGTTGCCGGCACGCCGCACGCCGCGAGCGCCGCCTCCAACACTGGCGTGAACGCCTGGCTGCGCAAGCTCACGCCCAAGGTGCGCCGATTCGGCTCAGTCTGCAGCGGTGCTTTCATCCTTGCGCAGGCTGGGCTCCTGAACGGCCGCCGCGTGACCACGCATTGGGCCGTGGCCGATCAACTGGCCCGCGACTTCCCTTCAGTCACCGTCGACGCTGACGCCATTCACGTGCGCGACGGCCGGCTGCGCACAGCCGCCGGCGTGACTGCCGGCCTTGATCTGTCCCTGGCTCTCGTCGAGGAAGATCTCGGCCGCGAGGTCGCCGTGAAAGTCGCGGCTCAACTCGTGATGTTCTTCAAGCGCCCGGGCGGCCAGATGCAATTCAGCCGCAAAGGCGAAGCCGCACCCACGGGCCGGTCCGCATTGCAGGAAGTGCAACGCTGGATTGCGGCGAATCCGGCGATGGACCACAGCGTGGCCAGTCTTGCAAGTCGGATGGGCCTCAGCGGCCGTCACTTCGCACGCCTGTTCAGCCAGGAAGTAGGCGTCACGCCGGCAGTGTGGGTGGAAGAAACACGCGTGGCCACTGCACGCCGCCTGCTGGAAGCGGGAGGTGCCGCACCCAAGCAGGTGGCATCCCAATGCGGATTCGCCGATGTCGACACTTTGCGTCGCGCATTCCAGCGCCAGGTCGGCATCACGCCGGCGGAGTACCGCAAGCGCTACGCGCACGCCATCGATTGACGACGACGCAGCGCGGAGAAGGCGCGATCAGTCCGGAATGACCGCCGTCACTTCGATCTCGATCTTCGCGCGGTGCTCGACCAGTGCCGCGACCTGCACGCAGGTCATGGCCGGGAAGTTGCGCCCCATCGCATCGCGGTACACCGGGCCCAGCTCCGAAAGACGGCGGCTGTACTCGTCGCGGTCGGTCACGTACCAGGTCATGCGCACCATGTGCTCAGGGCCCGCGCCACCCGCACGCAACACCTCGGCGATGTTGCGCAGCGCCTGGCCGCATTGGTCGATGAAGTCGTCCGACTCGAACTGCTGCTGTGCGTTCCAGCCGATCTGGCCGCCGACGAACAGCGTCGTGCCGCGCGCGGCGACACCGTTCGCGTAGCCCTTGGGAGGCAACCAGCCCTCGGGCTGAAGGAGTTTGTGGATCATGGTGTGGTGTTCAGTTGTCTCAGTTTGAAGCGCTGGAGCTTGCCGGTCTCCGTGCGTGGCAGCACGGTCACGAACTCGATCTCCCGCGGATATTTGAACGGCGCGATCGTTGCCTTCACGTGGTCCTGCAGCGCCTTCACCAGTGCTGCATCGCCTTCGTTGCCCGGCTTGAGCACGCAGAAGGCCTTGACGATCATGCCCCGGTCGGCGTCGGGCTTGCCGATCACGCCGCACTCGGCCACGGCCGGGTGCTTGAGCAGCGCGTCCTCGACCTCGGGGCCGCCGACGTTGTAGCCGGCGGTGATGATCATGTCATCGGCGCGCGCCTGGTAGAAGAAGTAGCCGTCGTCGTCCTGCACGAAGGAATCGCCGGGGTAGTTCCAGCCGTTCTTCACGTAGTCGCTCTGGCGCGGATCGTCCAGGTAGCGGCAACCGACCGGCCCTTGCAATGCAAGCTTGCCGACGGTGCCGTGCGGCACTTCGTTGCCTTCGTCATCCACCACTTTCGCGGTGAAGCCCGGCACCGCCTTGCCGACCGCACCTTTGCGCACCTGGTCGCCAGCGGCAGAAATGTAGATGTGGAACACCTCGGTGCCGCCGATGCCGTCGAGCATCTCGATGCCGGTGGTTTCCTTCCAGAGCTGGCGTGTCGCGTCCGGCAGGGCCTCGCCCGCGCTCACGCTGATGCGCAGGCCTGGCATGCCGTGTTGCCGCACGAAGGGCGCCATCTGGCGATAGAAGGTCGGTGCCGTGTAGCAGATGGTCGCGCCGACCTGGTTGATCAGCTTCACCAGCCCCTCGGGCGTGAATGGCGCGTCGGCAAAGTGCACCGAGGCTCCCGCCCACATCGGAAAGATCAGCAGGCCGCCGAGCCCGAAGGTGAAGGCCAGCGGCGGCGAACCCACCACGATGTCGTCGCTGCGTGCCTGCAGCACGTGGCGCGGCCAGGTCTCGCACATCGCGAGCACGTCGCGGTGCGTGGTGACCGGCGCTTTCGGCTTGCCGGTGGTGCCTGAAGTGAAGGCGAGCAGCGCGATGTCGTCGGCCGCCGTCGGACACGCCGTGAACACGCCACTCTTGCCTGCCGCGCGCGCGGACAGCGAATCGGCCGCGTCGGGCTTGTTGAATGCAATCACCGTGGCGAGCACCGGGTGCGCCTGCTGCGCCATCACCAGTTCGTCGAGCAGTCGCCCGTCGCACAGTGCGGCCACGGGGCGCGACTTCTCGATGATCTCGCCCAGCTCCTTGGCGCGCAGCAGCGGCATGGTCGCCACCGCGATCAGCCCGGCCTTGACCACCGCGAGCCATGCCAGTGCCATTGCGACCGAGTTGCCGCCACGCAGCAGCACGCGATTGCCGGGCACGAGGCCGAGGTCTTCCGTCAGTACCTGCGCGATGCGATTGACCTCGACCGCAGCCTGCGCATACGTGAGCGTGCCTTGCGGCGATCGCAGCATCGGCTTGTCGCCGAAACCCTTCGCGACTGCCTTGTCGAGCAGCTCCTCCACCAGGTTCAACTGATCGGGCAGTTGAAGCTCGGGCAGGTCATAACGAAAAACCGGCAACTGCTGTGCAGGCGGCAGGCGGTCGTGAACGAAGCGGTCGACTTGGGCAGACACAGTATTTATCCCCGCAGAACGGATTTGCCGATGATCAGTTGTTGAACCTCCGTCGCGCCTTCGTAAATGCGCAGCGAGCGGATGTCGCGGTAGAGGCTTTCAATCTTCGTGCCAACCTTCACGCCCAGGCCGCCGTGCATCTGCAGTGCCATGTCGATCACGCGGCTTGCGTTTTCGGTGGCGCACATCTTGGCCATTGCTGCGGCGGCCGACACGTCGCCCACTGCGGGTGCACCGCGCTGCTCGGCGTCGTCGCGCATCCATGCGGCGCGGTAGGTGAGCAATGCGGCGCTGTCGATCAACGCAGCCATCTCGCCGAGCTTGGCTTGCGTGAGCTGAAAGTCGGCGAGCGTCTGGCCGAACATGCGGCGGCCCTTGGCATGCGCAATCGCTTCGGCCAGTGCCCGGCGTCCCATGCCGAGCGCGGCAGCGGCAACCGATGCACGGAAGATGTCGAGCGTGCGCATCGCCAGCTTGAAGCCGCCGTTCAGTTCGCCCAGCTGCGCCGTGCGCGGCACGACACAGTTGTCGAAGCGCAGCGTGGCCAGCGGGTGCGGTGCCATCACGTCGATGTGCTCCGAGGTGTCCAGGCCGGGCGTGGTCGCATCGACGATGAACACGGTGATGCCGCGCGTGCCGCCGGTCGGGTCGGTCTTGGCGAACACGCAGTAGAAGTCGGCGATGCCGCCGTTGCTGATCCAGGTCTTCTGGCCGTTCAACAGCCAGCCGTCGGCTGTAGTTTCAGCGCGCATTGCCATCGCGGCCACGTCCGAGCCCGCATCGGGCTCGCTGAGTGCGAAGGCTGCGATCTTGTCGCCCTTGCCCACGGCTGTCAGGTACTGCGATTGCTGCTCTGGCGTGCCTGCGAGCGTGATCGCACCGCTGCCCAGCCCCTGCATTGCAAAAGCGAAGTCGGCCAGCGGCGAGTGGTAGCCGAGCGTTTCGCGCAGCAGCACCAGCGCACGTGAATCGAGGCGCTCCAGCGCGCCGCCTGCGCTGCCCGGCACGGCATAACGCAGCCAACCACCGTCGCCCAGGCGGCGTACCCATTCGCGGCAGGCCGCGCGGTCGTCTCGCTCATCGATCTCCTGTGCTGCGCACCAGGGCAGCAAGTCTTGCGCGAGCGCGCGATGCGCTTCATCGAAGAACGGCAGCGCAAGGTGTGCTGTCGAAGGCGGTGCGGGGATCTTGGTCATCATGGCTTCAGTCCCCGCCGAACACCGGCTTGCGCTTGGCCGCGAAGGCTTCGTACGCACGCTTGAAATCTTCGGTCTGCATGCAGATGGCCTGCGCCTGGGCTTCGGCTTCGATCGCCTGGTCGATGGTCATCGACCATTCCTGCGCCAGCATGGTCTTGGTCATGCCGTGCGCGAAGCTCGGACCTTCGGCCAACTCGCGCGCCACCTTGGTGGCGGCGTCGAGCAATGCATCGCTTTCGTGCAGCGCATTGAAGAAGCCCCAGGCGTGGCCTTCCTGCGCAGTCATCGCGCGGCCGGTGAACAGCAGCTCCGACGCACGGCCCTGGCCGATCACGCGCGGCAGCAGCGCACACGCACCCATGTCCGCGCCGGCGAGGCCCACGCGGGTGAAGAGAAACGCCGTGCGTGTCAAAGGCGAACCGTAGCGCAGGTCGCAGGCCAACGCGATCATTGCGCCGGCACCGGCGCACACGCCGTCGATGGCGCCGACGATCGGCTGCGGGCATGCGCGGATTGCCTTCACCAGGTCGCCGGTCATGCGCGTGAATTCGAGCAGCTCGGGCATGCGCATGCCGGTGAGCGGGCCGATGATCTCGTGCACGTCCCCGCCCGAGCAGAAGTTGCCGCCCGCTCCGGTGATCACGATCACCTTCACGTCGGTGGCGTAGGTCAGCGCGCGGAACAGGTCACGCAGCTCGGCGTACGAATCGAAGGTCAGCGGATTCTTGCGCTCGGGCCGGTTCAGCGTGACGGTGCCGACGCCCGCTTCATAGTGCCATGCGAAGTGCGTGGCCTTGTAGTCGGCCTTTGCTTCGAATTGCGCGCGCATGGGATTGCTTGCGCCGATGTAGTGCTTCATTCGGTCTCCGCCATCAATTGGTTGTGTGAGTGTTGCTTGACCTTGCCGAGCAGCTTGTGAAGCTGCGCGATCTCTTTGCTGTTGAGGCCCGAGAAGGCCCCGACGATCCAGTCTTCGTGTTGCTGCGCCATCTCGTTGAAGAGCTTGCGGCCCCGTGGGGTGAGGCGTACGCGCCAGGCGCGGCGGTCGCCTTCGACGTTGATGCGCTCGACCAGCCCTTCGGTCACGAGCTGATCGGTGATGCCGGTGACGTTGCCGCCGGTCACCATCATCCGGCGCGAAAGCTCGTTCATCTTCAGACCGTCGGGCGAGCGTTCGAGTTGCGACATCAGGTCGAAGCGCGGCAGCGTGGTCGTGAACTGCGAGCGCAGTTCGTTGCGCACCTGCTTCTCGATGAGCTGGGTGCAGGTGAGCAACCGCAGCCAGAGCCGCAGGGCTTCAGGGTGTTCGCTGTGCGCGCGCGCTTCGAGGTCCATGTCAGTGTGTCTCCTCGGGGTTGGGCGCAACGGCCAGCGCAGCGTTGGCCGCGGCGATCTGTTGCTGCTTGGCGATCTCGCGGTACATCTGGTCGCGGCCGCTCAGGTACTGCTTGGGCCAGTCGACGTCGCGGCTTTGCAGCTTGGCAGCTTCATGCAGGGTCCATGCGGGGTCGGCGAGGTGCGGACGCGCGATGGCGCACAGGTCGGCGCGGCCGGCCGCGATGATGCTGTTGGCCTGGTCCGCATCGGTGATCGCGCCGACGGCGATGGTCGAGATGCCGACTTCGTTGCGGATGCGGTCCGAGAACGGCGTCTGGTACATGCGTCCGTAGATCGGCTTGGCGGCGCGCGTGGTCTGGCCGGACGACACGTCGATGAAGTCGGCGCCGGCTTCCTTGAAGAGGCGCGCGACGATGACTGCATCGGCATCGGTGTTGCCGCCCGGTGCCCAGTCGTGGGCGGAGATGCGCACGCTCATCGGCTTGTCTTGCGGCCACACGGCGCGCATGGCGCGGAACACTTCGAGCGGATAGCGGCAGCGCGCTTCGATGTCGCCGCCGTATTCGTCAGTGCGCTGGTTCGTGAGCGGGCTGATGAAGGCCGACAGCAGGTAGCCGTGCGCACAGTGCAGTTCGAGCCAGTCGAAACCGCATTCGACCGTACGGCGCGTGGAATCGACGAACTGCTCGCGCAGCGTGTTCATCTCGGCGCGCGTGATCGCGGCCGGCAGCTGATTCTGTTCGCCGTAGGGCAGTGCGCTGGCGCCGAGCACCGGCCAGTTGCCATCTTCCAGCGGTTCGTCGGTGCCTTCCCAGCCCACACGCGTAGAGCCCTTGGGGCCGCTGTGGCCGAGCTGCATTGCGATCTTCGCGCTCGATTGCGTGTGCACGAAATCGACGATGCGCTTGAAGGCCACCTGCTGCGTGTCGTTGTACAGGCCGGTGCAGGCCGGCGTGATGCGGCCTTCGGGCGTCGGGCTCGTCATTTCGACGAACACCATTGCGGCGCCGCCGAGCGCGCGCGCGCCCAGGTGCACCAGCAGGAAGTCTTGTGGCACGCCGTCGACCGCGCTGTAGGTGGCCATCGGCGATACCAGGATGCGGTTCTTCAGCGTGAGCCCGCGCACCTTGTACGGCATCAGCATCGGGGCCATCGCCTTGCCGCCAGCGAGCCACTGCTCGTAGCCGCCGAGCCATTGCGTGTCGCGCACGCGCAGGTTCTCGTGGCTGATGCGTTGCGAGCGGGTGAGCAGCGAGTAGGCGAACTGTTCGATCTCCATGCCCGTGTAGCGCGGCACGTTCTCGAACCACTCGGTCGAGTTGCGCGCGGCGTTCTGGATCTTCAGCACTTCGACACTGCGGCGTGCCTCGTAGCCTTCGAGCACATGGTCGAGCGTGCCGCCCTGCTCGAATTCGTTCGCGAGGTCGATGGCGTCTTCCAGCGCGAGCTTGGTGCCCGAACCGATAGAGAAGTGCGCCGTGTGCGCCGCGTCGCCCATCAGCACCACGGGCACCGAGCGGCCATTGACGTCGATGCGGTGCGTCCAGCGCTCGCACACCACGCGCGGAAAGCGGATCCAGTTGGCCGAGCCGCGCAGGTGCGTGGCATTGCTGATCAGCGAATGGCCGCCCAGGTACTTCGCAAACAGCTTCTCGCAGAAGGCCACAGCTTCGGGCTGCTCCATCTGGTCGAGGCCGTGGGCCTTCCACACGGCTTCGGGCGTCTCCACGATGAAGGTCGATGTCTTGTCGTCGAACTGGTAGGCATGCGCCTGGAACCAGCCATGCTCGGTCTCCTCGAACGCGAAGGTGAAGGCGTCGAAGGTCTGGTTGGTTCCGAGCCATACGAAGCGGCACTCGCGCAGGTCGACGTCGGGCTTGAACACGTCGGCGTAGCGCTGGCGGATACGGCTGTTGAGGCCGTCGCTGGCAATGACGAGGTCGGCGTTGTACTTCGCGGCAATCGCCTGGTCGTCGGTGGCGTCGGTCTCGAACACGAGGTCGACGCCCAGCGCGAGGCAGCGCTCCTGCAGGATGTTCAGCAGCCGCTTGCGTCCGATGCCGCAGAAGCCGTGGCCGCCCGAGCGCACCTGGCGGCCCTTGAAGAACACCTGGATGTCGTCCCAGTGATGGAATTCGTTTCCGATCAGCGCTGCGGTGTCAGCGTCGGCCGCCTTGAGGTTGCCGAGCGTCTGGTCGCTCAGCACCACGCCCCAGCCGAAGGTGTCGAAAGGCCGGTTGCGTTCCACCACGGTGATCTGCAGCGCCGGGTTGCGCGCCTTCATCAACAGGGCGAAATAGAGGCCGGCCGGCCCGCCGCCGATGCACAGGATGCGTTGAAGGTCCGAGGCTGGAACGGGATGGGCGGGGCTGAGGCTGTTCATGGTTGAATAGTTTAGACATAAACAATCTGCTGTCAATCCTGATTGGTTCCAGCCGTTCGGTGGGGATGCAAAGCCTTGTAAAAATCAATACCATGGGCCCCATGCAAAACTTGATACCCAAGATCGAGTCGCAGCTGGCTTCGCTGCCCGTGCCCATCGCACTGGAATTGCCCGACGGACGACGTGTCGCCCAGGCGGGTTCGCGTGTGACGCTGGCTTTCAAGGAATGGTCGATCCTTGCCAAGCTGGCTGCGCGGCAGGTCGGCGCCATCGGCGAGGCGTATGTCGAGGGCAAGGTGCAGATCGAGGGCGCGATGCGCGACCTGATCGACGCCACCGTCGGCATGCTGCCCGGCAATCCGGCGGAGACCGATACCGGTTGGTGGAGCCGCCTGCAGCACATGGCCAAGTCGCACGGCTCGCATTCGCTGCGCAAGGATGCGGCCCAGATCGAGTTCCACTACGACGTTTCCGACGACTTCTATGCGCTGTGGCTCGATCCGCGACGGGTCTATTCATGTGCGTACTTCCGTACGCCCGACCTCACGCTGGCGCAGGCACAGGAAGCCAAGCTCGACCACATCTGCCGCAAGCTGATGCTGCAGCCGGGCGAGCGCTATCTGGACATCGGCTCAGGCTGGGGCGCGCTGCTGCTGTGGGCGGCCGAGCACTACGGCGTCGATGCGACCGGTATCACGCTGTCGAAGAACCAGCATGCGTATGTGCAGCGCCTGATTGAAGAGAAAGGCCTGCAGGGCCGCGTGCGCGTCGAGCTGCGCGACTACCGCGAGCTGTCAGTCGACCAGCCGTTCGACAAGATCTCGTCGGTCGGCATGTTCGAGCATGTGGGCGCGGCCAACATGCCGACCTACTTCCGCAAGATCCATTCGCTGCTCAAGCCCGGTGGCCTGGTCATGAACCACGGCATCACCTCGGGCGAGCTCAACTACCGGCAACTGGGCGCGGGCATGGGCGACTTCATCGAGAAGTACATCTTCCCCGGCGGCGAGCTGCTGCACGTGACGCACGTGTTGCGCGAAACAGCGGCGGCCGGCCTGGAGATGGTCGACACCGAGAGCCTGCGCCCGCACTACGCGCGCACGCTCTGGGCCTGGTCGGACGCGCTCGAAGCGCAACTGGACACGGCGCTCCAGGTGCTGCAGCGCAGCGGTGGCCGGCAGGCCGAGAACGCCGAGCGCGTGTTGCGCGCCTACCGCCTCTACCTTGCGGGCTCGGCCATGAGTTTCGAGCAGGGATGGATCTCGCTGCACCAGATGCTTTCCATCAAGCCCGACGGCAAGGTCGAACATGGCGTTTTGCGCGGTGCGCAATCGGTGTACCCTTTTGCCCGTGATTACATCTACAAGTGAGTGAAAAACACCATGCTCTATCGCTTCCAGTCCCGGGCCTCCGCTGATTTCGTGATGCTCGAAGTGCATGCGCGGCAGCTGCTCGACATCGTCGGCAAGTCGGTGGCGCCCCAGGGCATCATCACGGTCGAGCAGATCCCCGGCGCCATTTCCGCGCTTGAAGGCGCGTTGGCGCGCGAAGGCAGCAACACCCACAACCACGACGACTACGCGGTCGAAGGCCATGCCGCCGACGCCGAGAAGCAGCATGTAGGACTGCACCAGCGTGCAGCCCCCCTGCTTCACATGCTCAAGGATTCACTGGCCGAGAAGAAGGACGTGACCTGGAAGACCTGAGGCCAGGCCTCAAGCTTCTTGTTGTCAGTCGACCTTTGCGCCGGAGTCCTTGACCACCTTCGCCCACTTCACGTGCTCGCTGGCAATCAGCTTCGTGAAGTCGGCCGGTGAATTGCCGCTCGGGATCGCGCCCTGGGCGAGCATCTTTTCCTTGATGGCGGGGGTGCCGAGCGACTTGGCCACTTCCTGCTGAATCCGGTTCACGATCTCGGGCGAGGTGCCGGCCGGTGCCAACAGACCGAACCACGAGCTTGCCTCGTAGCCCTTGAGCGACGGGCCGCCCACTTCTTCCACCGTCGGAATGTCGGGCAGCGCCGGCGAACGCTGTGCGCTGGTCACGGCCAGCGCGGTCAGCTTGCCGGCCTTGATCTGCGCCATCGACGAGGGCAGGTTGTCGAACATCACATCGGCGTTGCCGCCCACCATGTCCAGCAGCGCCGGGCCAGAGCCCTTGTACGGAATGTGCGCCATGAAGGTGCCCGTCATGCTCTTGAACAGCTCGCCTGCCAGGTGGATCGACGTGCCGCTGCCGCTTGACGCCATGTTGAGCTTGCCCGGGTTGGCCTTGGCGTACTTGATGAAGTCCTGCACGTTGCGGATGTTCAGCGTCCTGGCTTTCTCGGCGTTCATTTCCATCACGTTCGGCACCGCCGCCACCAGTGTGACGGGCGCGAAGTCCTTGATCGGATCGAAAGGCAGCTTGGGGTACAGCGCGCGGTTGATGCCGTGCGTGCCCACCGTGCCCATCAGCAGCGTGTAGCCGTCGTTGGGCGCGCGCGCCACGATCTCGGCGCCCAGGTTGCCGCCCGCGCCACCGCGGTTGTCGACGATGAACTGCTGGCCGAAGGCCTTCGAGAGTTCGGGCGCGATCGCACGCGCCAGGATGTCGGTGGTGCCGCCGGCCGCAAAGGGCACGACGATGCGCACCGGCTTGGTCGGCCAGGCGTGCTGGGCCCACGAAGGAGCGGCCATCAGGGTAAGGGCCGTGGCGACCGAGGTTGCCAGCGCGGAGCGGCGATTCAATGTGAAGAATGAGAGAGAAGTCATGCGCGCGGTTGTACATGGGAGCGCCATGCGCGTCGCGGGTAAAAACCCCGTGGAGTTGTTGCCTATGCGACCTGCATCCGCTGCGCGAAGCGTTCGTTGCGAAAGCGCTCCAGCACGAAGTCGATGAACACGCGTGTCTTCGGCGGCAGCAGTTTCTTGCTCGGGTAGTACAGCCACACGGCGCCCGTGTCCTGATGCCATTCGGGCAGCAGCCGCACCAGTTCGCCGCTGCGCAGGCCGCGCTCGACAAAAGGCATCGGCAGCATCGCCGCGCCCAGTCCCATCAGCGCCGCATGCGCAATGGCTTCGGGGTCGTTGAAGATCGCGCGCGGTCTCGGCAGATCGACCGTGGCTTCTTCGCCGCTCGCAGCATGCCGCAAGGTCCAGCTGCGCAGCCGGCCGGTGGGCGAGGAGCGCCGCAGCAGCGTGTCGAGCCCGCCCAGGTCGGCAGGTTGCGCGGGCAGCGCGCGCCCCTGCAGGTACGCCGGCGAGGCCACCGCCACCACATGGATGCGCGACAGCTCGCGCGCCACCAGCCCGGCCGACAGCTCGATGCCGCCGCCGATGGCCGCGTCGAAACCTTCGCCCACCAGGTCCACCTGCTGGTTGTCGAAATGCCAGTCCGGCAGGATGGCCGGATAGCGCGTGAGGAAGTCACCCATCATGGGCAGCACATGCTCGCGCCCGAAGGCCTGGCCCATGCTCACCTTCAGCGTGCCGGCGGGCTGGCCGTCGTCCTTGTCGATGCCGGCCACCGCCGCCTGCAGCGTGGCGAGCGCGCCACCGATCTGCGCCAGGAAGCGTTCACCGCCCTCGGTCAGCGTCAGGCGGCGCGTGCTGCGCTGGAACAGCCGCACGCCGAGCCGCGCCTCCAGCCGCGCCACGTTCTTGCTGACCGCTGCAGGTGTGAGGCCCAGGCGCCGCGCGGCGGCCGAGAAGCTGCCGCCTTCCGCGCTCTGCACGAAGGATTCGAGGTGATTGAGCGGTTCCATGGCCGCATTTTCTTCCTCATCTTCAACCACTGGTTGAATTTGATTGCGCCAATTGATGGCTACCGGGAAAGGAATGGAATCCCGACACTGAAGTCATTCCTCCCCACATCGATCGGAAAAATCATGGCTTCCAACGCTTCTTCCACCTCCTCTCCCGTCCTGGCCGGCAAGGTCGCATTCGTCACCGGCGGTTCGCGCGGCATCGGCGCGGCCATCGTGCGCCGGCTGGCGCGCGACGGCGCCGCCGTGGCCTTCACCTATGTCAGCGCGCAGGCCGAAGCCGACACGCTGGCCGGCGAAATCAAAGCCGCCGGCGGCCGGGCGTTGGCCATTCGTGCCGACGCCGGCGATGCCGCCGCGCTGTCGGCCGCCATTGCACAGGGCGCGCGCGCCTTCGAGCGGCTCGACATCCTGGTGAACAACGCCGGCGTCTATCTCGGCGGCGATCTCGACACTTTCTCGCTCGAAGACTTCGACCGCACCATCGACGTCAACGTGCGCGCCGTGTTTGTGGCCACACAGGTCGCCGCGCGCCACATGGGCGACGGCGGGCGCATCGTCAACATCGGCAGCATCAACGCCGAGCGGGTGCTGGATGCGGGCGCCAGCGTCTACGCGATGAGCAAGGCCGCCATCGTCGGCCTCACGCGCGGCCTGGCGCGCGATCTGGGCGCGCGCAGCATCACCGTGAACAACGTGCAGCCCGGCCCGGTCGATACCGCCATGAACCCCGCCACCGGTCCGCGTGCCGCCTCGATGCACGACGTGATGGTGCTGCCGCGCCATGGCCGCGCCGAAGAAATCGCCGGCATGGTCGCCTACCTCGTGGGCCCGGACGGGGGCTTTGTCACCGGTGCCAGCCTGAGCGTGGACGGCGGCTACACCGTCTGATCGTCACGGTCCGGCGCGGCGCCGTCGGACACGCGCTCCACCGCCCGGATCAGTGTGTCGAGCGTGGCGCTCATGCGGGCCAGCTCATCGGCATCGACGCCGGCGAACAGCTCGGCCTCGCGCTGCCGGCCGAGCGCGCCCACGGTTTCATGCAGCGCCTTGCCGGCCGCCGTGAGGTAGAGCCGGCTGCTGCGCTGGTCGGTCGGGTCGCCGTGGCGCTGCACGCGCTTGTGGCGTTTCAGGCCGGCAAGCGCGCGGCTCACCGCCATCTTGTCGAGCCCCGTCTGGTCGGCGACCTGCGTGGCATTGAGCCCCGGCTGCGCGCCGAGCACCGCCATCGCGCGCCACTCGTTCAGCGTGAGCTGGTGCTCCCGGCCCACGCGTTCATGGAACGGCCGCGCCGTGAGGTTGACCACCCGCACCAGCTTGAAGAACAGCGGGTCCACGGTCCAGCGCCGTCAGTCGATCAGTTTTTTCGCCGCAGCCACGACAGCCTGCGTGCCGATGCGCGACTGCGCCTCCAGCATCGGCGCATAGCCGACCGGAATGCGCGGCGCGCCCAGCCGGGCCACACGGCAGCCCGTCGCCTCCGCCGCGCTGGCCGCGATCTCGGCGCCGAAGCCCGCGGCCTGCACCGCCTCGTGCACCACCAGCAGCCGACCGGTGCGCGCGCACGACGACAGCACCGTCTCGCGGTCCCACGGCCAGAGCGTGCGCAGGTCGATCAGGTCGACCGCGATGCCTTCAGCCGCGAGCGCCTCGCAGGCGGCGGCGCACACCTGCATCTGCCGGCTCCAGCTCACCAGCGTGAGCGCGTTGCCTTCGCGCACCCGCGCGGCTTGGCCCAACGGCACGGCGATGTCTTCGTCGACATCGCCGCGCAGGCCCCACAGCGTCTTGTGCTCGATGTAGACGACCGGGTCGCCGCACTGCAGCGCGGCGCGCAGCAGGCCGTAGTTGTCCTGCGGCGTCGACGGGCTCACCACCACCACGCCCGGCAGGTGCGCAAACCAGGCTTCGAGCGACTGCGAATGCTGCGCCGCCGAGGCGTCCCAGATGCCGCCGGGCATGCGCGCCACCAGCGGCACGCGGCCCTGGCCGCCGAACATGAAGCGGTTCTTGGCAGCCTGGTTCACCAGCTCGTCCATGCCGCACAACGCGAAGTCGACCACGCGCATCTCGACCACCGGCCGCAGGCCCGCGAGCGCCATGCCCACGCCGGCGCCCATGATCGCGGCCTCGCTGATCGGCGTGTCGATCACGCGTTCGGCGCCGAAGGTCTGCTGCAGCCCCTTGTACTGGCCGAAGATGCCGCCACGGCCCACGTCTTCGCCGAGCACGACCACGCGCGCATCGGCTTCCATCTCGCGCTGGACCGCAAGAACCGCGGCCTCGGAATAACTCAGTTCTTTCTTCAGTGCCATTGGCCCGCTCCGATGGTCTGCACGTCGGTGAAGGCGGCGCTGGCGTCGGGCCAGGGCGCGGCATCGGCCACGGCCAGCGCGGTGTCGACTTCGTCGCGCGCCGCGTTCTCGATGGCGTCGAGCGTCGCGGCGGCGATGCCCGTGGAAAGAAGATGCCCGCGCGCCCGCGCGATCGGGTCCGTCTCCAGCGCGGCGGCCAGTTCGGCCGGGTCGCGGTAGGCCGCGAGGTCGACCGACACGTGGCCCTTCACGCGGTAGGTCAGCGCATGCAGCAGGCGCGGCCCGCCACCGACGCGCACCTCGCCCACCAGCCGCGCGGCGGTTTCGTGCACCGCGAACACGTCGTTGCCGTCGACCTGCGTGGCCGCGATGTCCATCGACGCGGCGCGCGCCGATGCGCCGTCGCCGGCCGTCATCGGGCCGCTCGCGGTGGTCGCGCTCCAACGGTTGTCTTCGCATACGAAGAGCACCGGCAGCTCGTACACGCGCGCCCAGTTCAGCGCTTCGAGAAAGGGGCCTCGGTTGATGGCGCCATCACCGAAGAAGCAGACCGTGATGTCGTCGCCTTTCTTCAGCAGCTTCTGCGCATGCGCCGCCCCCACGGCTATCGGCAACCCCGCCGCGACGACGCCGTTGGCGCCGAGCATGCCGACCGAAAAATCGGCGATGTGCATCGAGCCGCCCTTGCCGCCGTTGAAACCCGTGGCTTTGCCGAACAGCTCGCACATCATCCGCGTGAGGTCGGCGCCCTTGGCCAGCGTGTGGCCGTGGCCGCGATGGGTGGAGGTGAGGTAGTCGCTCGTGCGCAGGTGCGCGCAGACGCCGGCCGGCACGGCCTCCTGGCCGGTCGAGAGGTGCAGCGGCCCGCGCACCTTGGCGGCGCCGGCGGCCTGCTGGCCAAAGGCGCTCACACCGCCCTGGCTGGCCGTTTCGGCGGCGTTCTCGAAGGCGCGGATGCGCACCATGACGCGGTACAGCGCCTCGCCGGCGCGGCCTGGAATGCTCGAGTCCATCTTGTCTCCAACGCCCTTGGGATCAGCGCTTTGACAAAAATCGTATCAAACGAGATGGAATGGAGGCAGCGGGCTTACCCCGGCAGGGCTGCTGCATCGTGCGCCGCACCCGAGGGAAAACTCTGGGGACAGTTTCGGCACAAAGTCACGGTTATCCACAGTTGGATCGACGGCCCTGAAGTTGTTCTTTATTTCGAGACAGCTCGAAAGCACAGGTGCACACAGTGACACAGGCACGACAAGTCGTTGTCAGCCAACGGAAAAAGCGCACTGTCCACAGGAGGGGTTTACCCTTATCTACTACTACTACTATATTAATTAAGAAGAATTAATAAAGAAGAAGCGCAGAAGTCCGGACGCGATCGAGAGCGTTCGAGTGCCGGTCAGGTCACTCGATGACGGCCACCGCTTCGACTTCGATCAGCAGGTCCGGCCGCGCGAGCCTCGACACTTCCACGAGGCTGCATGCCGGCAGCGGTACCTGGAAAAACCGGTCCCTCGCTTCGCGAAACGCCGCGAGCTGCGAGGCATCGGCCAGGAACACCGTCAGCTTCACCACATCGCGCAGCCCGGCTTCGCTGGCAGCCAGTGCGGTGCGCAGGTTTTCAAACACCTGGGTCGTCTGCAAGAGCAGGTTGTCCGGCCCAACGAGACGGCCTTCAGCGTCCAGCGCGATCTGGCCCGACACGTAGAGCGTGCGGCGCGCGACGACTTCGACCACATGGCTGTAGCCGGTCGGCGGGTGCAAGGCGGGTGGGTTCGAATGCTTCATCTGTGCTTTTCTCCAAGGGTGACGAGCCGCAGCATGCCGCATCCGCTGACGCCAGCCCAGGCGAACGCGCGCGGCTCCTACACCGCCGAAAGACACGCCAGCGTTCGGTTGCAGGACAACAGCCCGACCCGCTGTTGCGCCGCCTGATCGGCGAAAGCGTGTGGCATCGTGCTGGCCTCCCCTCGCTTCTTGCGTCCATGAACCTGCCCGGAGGCACACATCCATGATCAAAATCGGCATCGTTGACGACCACGCCGTCGTTCGCACGGGCCTCAAGGCCTTCTTCTCCACCTTTGTCGATTTCCGGGTGGTCGGCGAAGCCGGCACCGGCCGCGAAGCCATCGACCTCGTGCGCACCGTCGACATGGATGTTCTTGTGATGGACCTGTCCATGCCCGGGCAAAGCGGCATCGACGCGCTCGCGATGGTGCGCGCCAAGGCGCCGGACCTCGGCGTGCTGATCCTCAGCGGCTATCCGGAAGAGCACTACGCGGTCAACCTGATTCGCCAGGGCGCCTCGGGCTACCTCAACAAGGAATGCCAGCCGGAAGAAATCGCCAAGGCCATCCGCACGGTCGCGCTGGGGCGCCGCTACATCTCGGCCTCGGTCGCCGAACTGCTCGCGGGCCAACTGGAACGCAAGGACAGCGCGCCGCCGCACAAGCATCTGTCGGAGCGCGAGTTCCAGGTGTTCCTGAAGCTCGCCAAGGGCGAATCGGTGGGCAGCATCGGCGAGGCGCTGTCTCTGTCGGTGAAGACCATCAGCACCTACCGCACGCGGCTCATGGAGAAGATGAATCTCTCCACCAACAGCGACCTGACCTACTACGCCATCAAGACGCAGCTGATCGATTGAGGGCTCCGCGCGGTGAGGGCGGCGGATGACTTTCGGCACTGGTGGGCGCGCCGTTGTTCCCGCATCTTCGGGTAGCCTCCGTCGCTCATGCCACTCGCCCGCCCGCTCCCATGCGCTTCCCGTTTCCTGTCTCTTCGTCCGATCGACACGCACACGCCACCGCGCTGGCCGGTGACGGAGGCCAGCGCATGCCGGGCGCGATGAACTGGCGTCGCGTCGCTGTCGCGGCGGCCGCGCTCGCGGGCCTGGCCGGTGCCGGCTACTGGGCCGTGACCTGCTTCAACCTCAACCCGACGCGCGAGGTCGGTGCGGTGGTCGACGAGTTCAACGGCGTGAAGGTCTACTACAACGGCGGCGTGAACAACTCCGAGGGCCGCAACCTGTACCGCGACGGCTACAACCTGGGCATCAAGTACCAGTGCGTGGAGTTCGTCAAACGCTACTACTTCGAGCGCTTCAGCCACCGCATGCCCGACCCCTACGGCCATGCGCGCGACTTCTACGATCCGCAGACGGCACAGGGCGCGCTGAACGGCAAGCGCGCGCTCGTCCAGTACCGCAACGGGCAGGACGAGAAGCCGAAGGTGGACGACCTGATCGTGTTCGCTCCCACGCTCTTCAATCCCTACGGACATGTCGCGATCGTTGCCGGCGTGTCCGATCGCGAGGTCGAGATCGTCCAGCAGAACCCCGGCCCGTTCGCGGACAGCAGGGCGCGCCTTGCGATGGATGCCACCGGCGGTCGCTGGACGGTGGCGAACGGTGCACTTGGCTGGCTGCGCCCTGCGGCTGCATCGCCATCGGCGGTCTCCGAACCGCACTGACCAGACCCCCCGATACCCTCCGGGCGCGACGCGGCCGGCGCTTTGCCTGCCCGCCGGCTTTGCGCGCGCGCACCGTCCGGGAATTCCCGGATGCCAAGCCCGTGGCAGCGATGGGATAGTTAGTTCGCCCTTCAAACTAACTAATTTCTTACACGGCTTTCTTGTCGGGCGAACCAACTCTGGAGAGACATCGATGCAACTGAAACACACCCTGGCCGCCATGGCTTTCGGTCTCACGGCCGTGGGCGCGATGGCGCAGACCGTGGTCGGCGTGAGCTGGTCCAACTTCCAGGAAGAGCGCTGGAAGACCGACGAAGCCGCGATCAAGGCCGAGCTGGAGAAGCTCGGCGCCAAGTACATCAGTGCCGATGCGGGCGGCTCGCCCGAGAAGCAGTTGGGCGACATCGAAGGCCTGATGGCCAAGGGCGCCAAGGCGCTCATCGTGCTCGCCATGGACAAGGACGCGATCCTGCCCGCCGTCACCAAGGCCACGCGCCAGAAGGTGCCCGTGGTCGCCTATGACCGGCTGATCGAGGCGCCCGGCGTCTTCTACATCACCTTCGACAACGTCGAGGTCGGCCGCATGGAGGCGCGCGAGGTCTTCAAGGTCAAGCCCAAGGGCAACTACGTGATCATCAAGGGCTCGCCGAGCGACCCGAACGCCGACTTCCTGCGCGCCGGCCAGCAAGAGGTGCTGGCGGACGCGATCAAGAAGGGCGACATCAAGATCGTCGGCGACGAATACACCGAAGGCTGGAAGCCCGAGGTCGCGCAGAAGAACATGGAGCAGATCCTCACCAAGGCCGGCAACAAGGTCGACGCGGTGGTCGCGGCCAACGACGGCACGGCCGGCGGCGCGGTGGCGGCGCTTTCGGCCAAGGGCATCCGCGGCATTCCGGTGTCGGGGCAGGACGCCGACTTCGCCGCGCTCAACCGCATCGCGCTCGGCACGCAGACCGCCACCATCTGGAAGGACTCGCGCGAACTCGGCCGCGAAGCCGCCATCGCCGCCGTTGCGCTGGCAGCGGGCAAGCCGGTCGACAAGGCCGCGCCGTGGGCTGGCGGCGCCAAGAAGATCTCGCTGTCCTCGCGCCTGCTGACGCCGGTGCCGATCACGCGCGACAACCTCGACGTGATCGTCAAGGCCGGCTGGATCAAGAAGGACGAGCTGTGCAAGGGCGCCACGGGTGCCACTGCGCCCGCAGCCTGCAAGTAAGACGGGCGCCAAGCCGCCGTCAGTCAATCCGCGCCATGCCGTGTCCGGCCACCCCTTGCGGGGCTGGCCCGGGCCCGGTCGCGCTCCTGTTTCGAGGGGGTCCTACAAATGAGCAATGAAACTCCAGGCTGGTGGCGCCGCACGGGCATCGACCTGCGGCTGATCCTGATGTGCCTGCTGCTGGTGGCAATGGGCGTGGTCTTCAGCGTCATGTCGGGCGGCGTGTTCCTGTCGCCCGAGAACCTGTACAACGTCGCGCAGCAGACGGCCGTGGTCGGCATCGTGTCGACCGTGATGGTGCTGATCATCGTGGCGCGCCACATCGACCTGTCAGTCGGTTCGGTGATGGGTTTTGTCGGCGTGCTGATCGCCTATCTGCAATACACCTCGGGCTGGTCGTGGCCCACGGCCTGCCTCGCGGGGCTCGCGGTGGCGCTGCTGGTGTCGATCTACCAGGGCTGGCTCACGGCGGTGCTGGGCGTGCCTTCGTTCGTGGTCACGCTCGGCGGCCTGATGTCGTTTCGCGGCGCGGCCTTCCTGGTGGCCGACGGCAAGACGCAGCCGGTCAACGACGAATTTTTCCAGCGCCTGGGCGGCGGCTACGACGGCGGCATCGGCACCACGGCGAGCTGGGTGCTCGCGGCGGTGGTGGCGCTGGTGCTGTTCGGGCGCATGGTGCAAAAGCGCCGCGCGCGCCAGCGCTACGACATGCCGACCGAGGCGCTGTGGCTCGACGTGCTGATCACCGCCGTGCCGGTGGCCGTGGTGTTCGCCTTCGCGGCGGTCATGAACAACTATCAGATCTCGTCCAAGAGCGAGCCGCAGGGCATTCCGATTCCGGTGCTGATCTGGGCCGCTGTGGCCATCGTGCTGTCGTTCATCGTGCACCGCACGCGCTTTGGCCGCTATGTGTTCGCGATGGGCGGCAACCCGGACGCGGCGGCGCTGGTGGGCATTCCCGTCAAGCGCGTCACGCTGATGCTGTTCGCCTTGCTGGCGGTGCTGGTCACCATCGCGGCCATCGTGTCGATCGCGCGGCTCAACGCGGGCACCAATTCGCTGGGCACGGGCATGGAGCTGTATGTGATCGCGGCGGCCGTCATCGGCGGCACGGCGCTCGCGGGCGGCAGCGGTTCGATCTTCGGCTCGGTGCTGGGGGCGCTGATCATGCAGTCGCTCGACAGCGGCATGTTGTTGCTCGATGTGCCGATCGGCAAGCGCATGGTCATCATCGGACAGGTGCTGATTGTGGCGGTGGTGTTCGACGTGCTGTATCGCCGCAAGTTTGGGGAGAGCTGAAATGGAGCGCTGTTCTTCAGGGCGTCGCTCACGCCGACACGGTGCTCTTTTTCGCGAATGTCCCCCGCTTCGCTCCTCCTTTATTTCGCGAAAAAGAGCCCCGTATCGGCGCGAGCGTTGGACAGCGCAGTTGTTGATCAGCGATACACCAGCAGCGTGTCCAAGTGCGAATGACGCCAGGTGCTCCCCGCAGCGAAATAAAGGAGGAGCGAAGCGGGGGACATTCGCGGAGGGGAGCACCTGGTGTCATTCGCACGCACCCCGAACAGCAGCGCCCAAACGAAGCGGAACACTGAAATGACCGACATCTCAAAACCCTTGGTAGAACTGAAAGAAATCCGCAAGTCCTTTGGCGGCGTCAAGGCCGTGGACGGCGTGAGCGTCAACCTCTATCCCGGCGAAGTGGTCGCACTGCTCGGCCACAACGGCGCGGGCAAGTCCACGCTGATGAAGATGCTCGCGGGCGCCTATCCCATCGACTCGGGCGACACGCTCATCGCGGGCGAAAAAGTCAACATCCGCACGCCCTCCGAAGCACAAGCGCAAGGCATCGAGACCATCTACCAGACGCTCGCACTGGCCGACAACCTCGACTCGGTGTCGAACCTCTTCCTCGGCCGCGAGAAGATGACGCGCTGGAACACGCTCGACGACCACTTCATGGAAGTGCAGGCGCGCAAGGTGTTCCATCGCCTCAACAAGAACTTCACCAACATCCGCGTGCCGGTGCGGCGCCTATCGGGCGGGCAGCGGCAGGTGGTGGCGATCTCGCGGGCGCTGTACTTCAACGCGCGCATCCTCATCATGGACGAGCCCTGCGCCGCGCTCGGCCCCGAAGAAACCGCGATGGTCGGCGGCCTCGTGCGGCAGCTCAAGGCCGACGGCGTGGGCATCTTCTTGATCACGCACGACATGCCCGATGTGTTCTCGCTGAGCGACCGCCTCGCCGTGATGAAGAACGGCAAGCTGGTAGGCACCTACCGCACCGCCGACGTGACCGAAGACGAAGTGCTGGGCATGATCATCGCGGGCAAGCGGCCCGAAGGAAAAGAACAAGCCCATCACGCCGACGCCGCAGCGGTCGCCTGACGTGAAGACCATCGGCGACCAGCAACTGCTCAAGCGCATGAATCGCAGCGTGCTGCTGCGGCTGCTGCGCGCGCAGCCGGGCCTGTCGCGCGCACGCCTTGCAACCGAGAGCGGCCTGACCAAATCGACCGTGAGCCTGCTGGTGCGCGAGCTGATCGACGAAGGCTGGCTGAGCGAATCGGGCGCTGCGGTGGCCGATGGATTGGGTCGGCCTTCGACACCGCTGGAAATCAACGTCGGCGTGCGCGCATTGATGGGCGTGGAGATCGCCGTCGAGACGGTGCGCCTCGTCTGCGTCTCGCTGCAAGGCGAGGTGCTGTACTCGGACACGCATGCATTGACCGATGGTTCCCCGGCCGGCGTGTGCGCGCAGGTCGCGCGCATGGCTGCTGCGGCGCACGTGCACCTGAAGGAGCTGGGCCTGCGCCTGTCGAGCATCGGCGTGTGCGTGCCCGGCGCGGTGGACGACTGCACCGGCGTGGTCCGCTTCGCACCCAACCTCGGCTGGCGCAACGTGAATCTGCTGCCGGCACTCGAGAAAGCCTTCGCTGCAGTGGGCTTGCCTGGTGTGACAGTGCAACTGCAGAACGACGCCGACGCCGCTGTGCTCGGCGAGTACGAGTTCGCTGCGGGTGAGGGCGAAGACCCGCTGATCTTCGTCAACTGCGACGTGGGCGTGGGGGCCGGCGTGGTGCTGAACGACCGCCTTTTCACCGGTGCGCAAGGCATGGCCGGCGAGATCGGCCACACCATCCTCCAGCTCGACGGACCCTTGTGCTCCTGCGGCCGGCGCGGCTGCGCCGAAGCCTTCTTCGGCTCGCGCGTGCTCGAGCGCAAGGGCGCCGACGTGCAACGTGCTGCCGCCTTCTTCGGCGTGCTGCTGCAGAACCTGTGGGTCACCTTCAATCCGCGCGCCATCGTGCTCGGTGGCAAGGCCTGCGCGGAGCATCGCGGCTTTGCGCAAGCGGCATTCGAGAGCGTCAAGCGCCATGCCGATGGCGCCGGCATGCCGGCGCCCGACCTGCGCACTGCGCGCTATGACGCGCTGGCGCCGGCGGTGGGGGCGGCTGCGCTCGCCTTGCATGAATACCTGCGGCCGTTGCAGCCCGATGCGAAGGCGCGGCGTGCGCGTGCGCTGGCCCGCGCGGTAGCCTGATCAGTCAGTCAGTCCGCCGCGGGGGCAGCTTCCGTTTCTGCATCGCCCCAGCCGCGCATGCGGCGATACAGCGTGCCGCGCGACACGCGCAACTGCCGCGCGGCCTGCGACACATTGCCGCCGTGCGCCGCCAGCGTGTCTTCGATCAGCTTGCGGCTGTGCTCGCGCAGCGTCTTCGTGTGAGGTGCGGCTTCTGCATCGGCATCGCTGTCGTCGGCCGGCGCGTCCGCACGGGCGTCGTCGACGGCCTCCGTCTGCACATGCCGCTCGATGGCAATGGATGCGCCGCCCGCGTGGGCGACGCCCATACCGCCGGGCATCGCCACCGAATGCCGGAAGTCCACGCCATCCGGTCCCTTCAGATGCGCCTGCACCCACACGCCGAGCCCACTTGCCAGCCGCAGCGGTTGCGCTGCTTCGCGACGCCCCAGCCGCAGCAGGCTCGCCAGGTCGTGGCCCAGCAGGCATTCGACATCGCGCTCGTCCGCCGCCTCGGGCAGGCGCCCCAGCAGCCGCGCTCCCGCGTTGTTGAGCCACGCGATGGTGCCGTCGGGCGCGATGCCGGCCAGCGCTTCGAGCGGTGTGCCGAGCAAGGTCGGGTTGGACTGGAAGCGCAGGATCAGATGGTCGCGCGACTGCGCCTGCAGCAGCCGGTTCTCGATGGTCGTCGCGTGGATCGCCACCATCGACGCCGCATCGAAGCCGAAGCGCCGCGACTCCACCGTGAGGTCGAGCACGCCGGCCAGCCGGCCCGTCACGTCGCGGATCGGCGCGGCTGCGCACTGCATGTGGCTCAGCACGTCGAAGTAATGCTCCGCGCCATCGACCGTGCAGGCCTGCCCGGTGGTGGCGACGATGCCGGGCGCCGTGGTGCCGACGATGCGCTCGGAGATGTTCACGCCCACGCGCGCGGTCTTGCGCAGCACCGGTTGGTGCGCGTCGCCCGGCTGGTTGCTGACATGCACCACCACGCCGTCGGGGTCGGTCAGGATCACGCGGCAATCGGTGCCCGCGAGCATGTGCTCCATCTGCCCGAGTTCGGGCCGCGCCACGTCGAGCAGCTCGCGGTTGCGCGCGAGCGTGGTGTGCAGCCGGCTCGGCGTGACTGCGTCGAAAGGCACGATGCGTTGACGGTCGCTGTGCGTGCGGCTGCAGCGCATCCACGACTGCAGCACCGCCTCGCCGATCAGCCCCGAGGGGCGCACGCCTTCCTCGAAGAACTGCTGCCGCGCAAGCGCCACGCGCTGCGCCGGCGTGCTGGCGAAGAGCTGGCGCGGCGCATCCGCCGTGCCGAGCCGCTCGAACTTGTCTGGGGACATGGGGTTCGCTGCCTCGCTGGATTCGGGACCAGCAGCGAATGTGTTCCGCAATGGAACAGCGCCGGACTGGGGAAATCCCGGGGGTGAGCGCGAAGGCCGTGCGCGCGATCCTTGCACCACAAGGAGACCCACGATGAAAAAAACACACTCCGGGCTGTTCATGCTCGCCGGCGCATTGCTGTGCCTGAACGCATCGACGGCCACGGCCCAGAATTCAACGGCCCCTCAAGACCGCGCCGCGGCCGCCACGAAACGGGTCGACGGCAACTTCATCCGCGCCAACGCGGCGCAGAAGAAAACGCCCGACTGGCCCAGCGTGGGGCTCGACTATTCCGAGTCGCGCTTCAGCCAGCTCGACCAGGTGAACGCCGGCAACGTGAAAGACCTGGGGCTGGTCTGGTCGTACAACCTCGAATCGACACGCGGTGTGGAAGCCACGCCGCTGGTGGTGGACGGCATCATGTACGTCACCGCCTCGTGGAGCGTGGTGCATGCCATCGACACGCGCACCGGGCAGAAGCTGTGGACCTTCGATCCGCAGGTCGATAAGTCCAAAGGCTACAAGGGCTGCTGCGACGTGGTGAACCGCGGTGTGGCCATCTACGAAGGCAAGGTCTACGTGGCCGCCTTCGATGGCCGCCTCATCGCGCTCGATGCGGCCACCGGCAAGACCGTCTGGGAGAAGGACACGCTCGAGGGCCAGAAGGGCAGCTACACCATCACCGGCGCGCCGCGCGTGTTCAAGGGCAAGGTCATCATCGGCAACGGCGGCGCCGAGTACGGCGTGCGCGGCTTCGTCACTGCCTATGACGCCAACACCGGCGCCCAGAAGTGGCGCTGGTTCGTGGTGCCCGGCGATCCGAGCAAGCCCTTCGAGGACGCGTCGATGGCGCGTGCCGCCAAGACCTGGGACCCTTCGGCCAAGTACTGGGAAGCCGGCGGCGGCGGCACCGCGTGGGACAGCTTCGCCTTCGACCCCGAACTCAACCTGATGTACGTGGGCACCGGCAACGGCTCGCCGTGGTCGCACAAGGCGCGCAGCCCCAAGGGCGGCGACAACCTCTACCTGGGCTCGGTGGTGGCGCTCGACCCCGACACCGGCAAGTACAAGTGGCACTACCAGGAGACGCCCGGCGACAACTGGGACTACACCTCCACGCAGTCGATGATCCTGGCCAACGTGAAGGTCGATGGCAAGCCGCGCAAGGTGCTGCTGCATGCGCCGAAGAACGGCTTCTTCTTCGTCATCGACCGCACCAACGGCAAGTTCATCTCGGCGAAGAACTTCACCGAAGTGAACTGGGCCTCGGGCTACGACAAGAACGGCCGGCCGATCGGCATTGCTTCCGCGCGCGACGGCACCAAGCCCAACGACGCCATCCCCGGCCCCTTCGGCGCGCACAACTGGCACCCGATGTCGTTCAACCCGCAGACGGGTTACGCGTACCTGCCCGCGCAGCATGTGCCGATCAACCTGATGGACGACAAGGACTGGAAGTTCAACGAAGACGTGCCGGGCCGCCCGCATGCGGGCCTGGGCTGGAACCTCGCCAAGTTCGCCAACGTCGAGCCGCCCACGAGCAAGCCCTTCGGCCGCCTCGTGGCCTGGGACCCGGTGACGCAGAAGGAAGCCTGGGGCGTGGACTATGTGTCGCCATGGAACGGCGGCACGCTCACCACCGCCGGCAACCTCGTGTTCCAGGGCACGGCCGACGGCCGCCTGCTGGCCTACAACGCGAAGAACGGCGAGAAGCTGTGGGAGACGCCCACCGGCACCGGCGTGGTGGCCGCGCCCTCGACTTACATGGTCGACGGCAAGCAGTACGTGTCGGTGGCCGTGGGCTGGGGCGGCGTGTATGGCCTGGCGCAGCGCGCCACCGAGAAGCAGGGGCCGGGCACGGTCTACACCTTCGCGGTCGGCGGCACGGCCAAGATGCCGGACTTCGTGCAGTACCGCATGGACAAGCTGGTGCAGGGCGTGAAGTACGACCCCGCGAAGGTCCAGGCCGGCACCATGCTCTACGTGAGCAACTGCGTGTTCTGCCACGGCGTGCCGGGCGTGGACCGCGGCGGCAACATCCCGAACCTGGGCTACATGGATGCGGCGTACATCGAGAACCTCGACAAGTTCGTGCTGAAGGGCCCGGCGATGGCGCGCGGCATGCCGGACTTCACCGGCAAGCTCTCGGGCGAGGAGATCGAGAGCATCAAGGCCTTCATCCAGGGGACGGCGGACGCGATCCGGCCGAAGTAAGTCGCCTGGCTTGCGCCCAAGAAAAAGCCGCCGGTCCCGAAAGGGGCGGCGGCTTTTTGCCTGGTTGCCGGCAGGCGGCGCAGATCAGTCGGCGTACACGCCAGCGGCCTTGATGATCGGGCCCCACTTGGCGATCTCGGCCACGACGAACTTCTTGTGCTCGGCCGGCTCGGTGCGCTTGTCGGTGGTGATCACCGCGCCCAGCGCTTCTTCACGCTTGATGAAGCCCGGGTCCTTCATGGCCGCATTGATGGCTTCGTTGAGTTTCTTGAGCACCGGTGCCGGCGTGCCCTTGGGCGCGTACACGCCGTGCCAGATCGCCACTTCGAAGCCCTTCAGGCCCGACTCGTCCAGCGTCGGCAGGTCTTTCAGCGCAGGCGTGGTCAGGCGCTTGGCGGTGGTCACGGCATAGGCCTTGACCTTCTTGGCTTCGATCTGCGACGTGGTGTTGGTGGTCTGGTCGCACAGCAGGTCGATCTGGCCGCCCAGCAGGTCGGCGATGGCGGGGGCCGTGCCCTTGTAGGGCACCGGCGTCATCTCGACCTTGATCGCGCTCTGGAACAGCAGGCCGCACAGGTGCGACGCAGCGCCCAGGCCGGCATTGCCCAGGTTGATCTTGCCCTTGTTGGCGGCAATCCAGGTCGTCAGTTCCTTGTAGTTGTTGGCGGGCAGGCCGGGTTTGCCGATCAGCGTCATCGGCACTTCATTGACCATGCCCAGGTACTCGAAGTCGGTCTCGACGTTGAACGGCAGCTTGCGGTACAGCGCGGGCATGGTGGACATGCCGATGTGGTTGAGCAGCAGTGTGTAGCCGTCCGGGTTGGCGCGTGCCACCTTGGCCGTGCCGATGGAACTGCCCGCACCCGCCGTGTTGTCCACCACGATCGTGGTGCCGAGGGTCTTCTGCATGGCTTCGGCGAGGTCGCGCGCCACACGGTCGGTCGGGCCGCCGGCCGCGAAAGGCACCACCAGCGTGACGGTCTTGTTCCCGGGGAAATCCTGGGCGTGAGCACCGGCAGTGGCGGCGGCAATCGCCGCGAGGGCGAGCAGTTTCTTCATGATGTCTCCGAGAGGGGGTAAAAAGGCCGCGATCTTATAGGCTGACCGGAGCCTGACCTATACCGAATAGCCCTTAGGCGGCGCTCAAAATCTGCCCCACTGTGGGGCATGATGCGCGTCGGCATATCGCATGCGCATGCCGCGCCGGGGAGGCGCGAAAAACAACCACAACATCGCGGCCGTCACGGCCGCATCGAGGAGGAAATTCCAATGGATCCATGGGTTTATTCGCGCGAGCGCTGGCTCGGCACCATCACGCTCGTGCTCGGCCTTCTGGTCTGGCTGCTGCTGATCGTCGGCACGTTCGGCCTTGCGCTCGTCTACGTGCTGCTGGGTTTCATCGGCTACGTGTTCGCGCAGTCGGCCGTCATTACCTGGATCAAGGGCACGGCCGTCAAGCTCTCGCCCACCCAGTTGCCTGAACTGCACGCGCGCTTCACCGCCTGCTGCGGCTACCTCGGCATCGAGAAACAGCCCGAGGCCTACCTGCTGCACGGCAACGGCATGTTCAACGCATTCGCCACCCGCTTCTTCGGCCGCAACTTCGTGGTGCTGCTGTCCGACGTGGTCGACGCCATGGACGCGCAGCCCGACGGCATCAACTTCTACATCGGCCATGAGCTGGGCCACATCCGGCGCGGCCATCTCACGGGCCACATCTGGCGCGCCCCGGTGCTGTGGCTGCCGCTGCTCGGCGCCGCCTATGCACGCGCCAAGGAATACACCTGCGACCTGCACGGTGCCGCGTGCTGCGAAGAGCCCGACTCCGCGCCCCGCGCGCTCGCGGCGCTGGCGGCCGGTGCCCAGCAGTGGCGCAACGTCGACCTGCAGGGTTATGCGAACCAGTCGGCCGGCAACAGCGGCTTCTGGGCCTCGTTCCATGAACTGATCGGTGGCTACCCGTGGCTCACCAAGCGCGTGGCGCGCGCCATCGACCCGGCCGCGGTGCTGCCGAGCCGCAACCCGCTGGCCTACCTGCTCGCGATCTTCGTGCCCTATGCGGGCCGTGCCGGCGGGGGCGCTGCGGGCGTGCTGATCGTCGTGGCCGTCATCGGCGTGGCGGCCGCTGCGGCGATTCCGGCGTACCAGGACTACACCGCGCGCGCGACGGTCGCGCAGGCGTGGGCGGAAGGCGCGCCGGTGCGCGAGGCGCTCGCCAGCTATTACACGGAGAAGGAAGAGATTCCCGACACGCTTGCTGCGGCCAATGCGCCTGAGACCCTGCCCGGTGGCTCGGTGCTGACGCTCGACCCCGAGACGATGGTGGTCGAGGCCACGCTGCCCAAGCTGCCCAGAGGGATGAGCGGCCTGCTGCGCATGGAGCCTTCGGCTGCTGACAACGGCATCGTCTGGCATTGCGGGCGGGGTGAAGATTTGCCGGCCAAGCTGCTGCCGCTCAGCTGCCGCAAGGCGAAGTAGGGCCGTCCCAATGTGTTCGGGGGACATTCGCGAAAAAGAGCACCGTGTCGGCGAGAGCGCGCCCTGAACAGCAGCGCCAAAAACGCACAAACGCGACGAATCAAAGAGCGCGTTGTCTTATGACGCGGCAGGCCCCGTATACCGCGCACGCGGCCGTATCAGTTGCCCCGTGGCCTGCTGCTCCAGCACATGGGCCGTCCAGCCAACGGTGCGTGACAGTGCGAACAGCGTGAGCGGTGCGCCGGCCGGCAGCTTGTGCACCACTGCCAATGCGGCCAGCGCAAAGTCGATGTTCACTGCCTCCCCGAGCAGCTTCTCGCCGACCTCGCGCAACTCGGTGAAAGCGGGCGGCAGTTCGACGTGGGCCAGCAATGCGCTGCATCGCGCGTCGCCTTTCGGATAGAGCGGGTGCCCGAAGGCCGCCAGCGGCCGGTCGTGCGCAAGCCACTCGCGCACTGCAGCCTCGGTGCCGATGGCCGACGCGTTGCGCATCAGCGCCTGCACTGCCGCCGAGGCGCCACCGTGCAAAGGCCCTGTCAGCGTGGAGAGTCCTGTGAGCAGGCACGCGGCGAGCGAGGCGCCCGTCGATGCGGTCACGCGCGCCGCGAAGGTCGATGCGTTGAGTTCGTGGTCGGCCAGCAGCACCAGCACGCGGCGCAAGTCGTTGGCCGCGCGGGGGCGGCGCCAAGCCGAAGCCAGCCGTGTGTGCAGCGCCACTGCTTTCGCCGGTGCGGGGCCGATCAGCGCATCGGCCAGCGTGCCGATCACATCCGCCGCCTCGGCCTGCAGCACGGCGCGTGAGCGGCCACGCGTGGGCGGATCGACGGCGGCACGTGCCGCCAGTGCAAGCAGGCCGGCTTGCAAGGGGGTCGCGTCTTGGCGAGTCACGGCCACGGGCGCAACAGCCATGAAACGCGGCGGCGCGCTTTCCCACAGCAGGCCCGCCACGTCTTCCAGCGTTGCGTGCTCCGCAAGCACGCACGCGTCCTGCCCGCGATAGAGAAGCCGTCCCTCGGCCACCGTCGACACCGCCGACGCCAGCACCGGCTCGCCCCACTGGATCGTTTCGCTCGCCACTGCTTCGGAGCTGCGCCGCCCGCGCGTGCGCGCCGCGATGCGCTGCACGTCGTCGCGGTGATAGAGGCTGCGCCTCGGGTCCGTCGCATCGGGCTTGGCGCGGATGCGGCCACGGCTCACGCTCGCATAGAGGGTCTGCGGGCGAACCTGCATCAGTTCGAGGGCTTCGCCAGCGGGAAGCCAGAGTGCGGTCTTCATCATCATGTTGATGGAATAAATCAAGATTGACGTCAATGTCAGTGTGGCCAGAATCAATGACATCGTCAAACCAGGAGAGAACGATGATTGAAGAGAACGGCCTCGAAGGCGTGGTGGCCGCGCACACGGTGTTGTCGGAAGTGGATGGCGCCGAAGGCCGGCTGGTGATCCGTGGCCACACGCTCGACGAGATCGCGCAGAACTGGCGCTTCGAAGACGTGGTGGCGCTGCTGTTCAAGGGCTTCTTCGACACGTTGCCCGACAATGCCGCCGCGCTGCGCACCGCCCTCAGCCGCGCGCGCCGCGAAGTCTTCGAGCGCCTGCAGCCCAACGACGACGCGGTGCTGCGCCGGCTGCCGCCCATCGAGGCGGTGCGCGCGCTGCTCGCACGCCTGCCCGATGGCGACGACCTGCCAACTGCGCTGCGCCTCGTGGCCGCGCCCGCGGTCTACACCGCGGCCGTGATGCGCTGGCGCCTGGGCGTGCAGGCACTCGCACCCGACGAGACCCTGCCGCATGCCGTCGACATGCTGCGCATGCTGCACGGCCGCACCCCCACGGCCGCGCAAGGCGCCGCGCTCGACACCTACCTCGTCACCGTCTGCGACCACGGCCTCAATGCCTCGACCTTCGCCGCGCGCGTGGTGGCCTCCACCGGCGCGGGGTTGGCGTCGGCCGTGCTCGCCGGCATCAGCGCACTGAAGGGCCCGCTGCATGGTGGTGCGCCCGGCCCGGTGCTCGATGCGCTCGATGCCATCGGCATCGCCGCCAATGCGCGCAATTGGCTCGAAGGCGCGGTGGCCAGCGGGCAGCGCCTGATGGGTTTCGGCCATCGCATTTACCGCGTGCGCGATCCGCGCGCCGATGCGCTCAAGGGCGCGCTGCAGCGGTTGAGCACCGAAGGCAGCGTCAACGCCGCGCGCTTTGAACTGGCGCAGGCGGCCGAGCAGGCCGCACTTGCCATCCTGCGCGAGAAGAAGCCCGACCGTGCGCTGGAAACCAACGTCGAGTTCTACACCGCGCTGCTGCTCGAAGCCCTGGGCTTCGACCGCGAGAGCTTCACCTGCGTGTTCGCGGCCGGCCGTGTGAGCGGATGGGTTGCGCATGCACGCGAGCAGGTGCAAAAGGGCCGGCTCATTCGTCCGCAGTCGGTGTACGTGGGGCCTGTGCCCGAGGAGGCTGGCGAAGCCGCACTCGCGCACTGAGCCTACAAGGCGCACAGCCCGTCATCCGATACCCTCGCAGTCTTCGCATGCCGGCTGCGGCATGCGCGATTCAACGCGAAAGTACTCCCATGACGGCGAACCCCTCCCACTCACGCGCGCTGCGCCTGCCCCGCGACTTCGCATTCATCGCGGTGGGCCTCGACGCGCTCCTGTTCGTGATCAACATGGCCGTGCTGCTCCTGCCTTCCACGCCGCAGGCCGGGCAGATGCGCCATGCGTACGCCATTCCCGGCGTCTGGATCATGCTGCTCGCCGGCATCGCCATGTCGTGGGTGCTGGTGGCGGCGCTCTCGTGGAGTCACGCACGCAACGCGCTCGAAAGGCAAGGCGTGGCCCATGTGGCACTGGCGGGTGACGCAAGGCTTCGCTTCGGTGGCGTGTGGGTGCTGGCGATGGTGCTGAACTACTACGTGCTCACACCGCTGTTCTACGAGGCGCAGGTGCTCTTCATGCCGGGCGGCCAGTTCGCGGAGGTCTTCGGCTCTTCGCTGCGCTTCTCGATGGGCGTGGCCATGGTGCTGCAGTCGCTCATCCAGCTGACGGTGATCGTGCTTGGCCTGTGGCTGGCGGCGCGCATTGCGCTGATGAAGAGCCGCACCGCATCGGCGCATGCGGAACAACTGACACCCGCCGAGGTGCCCGGTGGTGCATCGCCGCGCCGGGCTGTTGCGATGGTCGCGGCAGCCGTTTTCGCGGGGCTCCAACTGTGGAGCGGCCTTGCCGTGGCGCGCTGGGCGCCCCCCGCCAGCGACGTCGGGGCGTCGACATTGCTGCTGACCTGGGTGCTGCCCGCGCTCGTGACCTTCGCGCTCGCTTTCTGGGGCGGCTGGCTCGGCACGCGGCCGGGCCTGTCGATCGTGCGCCCCTTCCGGGCCGTGGCGTCCGCGGTGTCGGCTTTCCTGCTGGTACAGGCGGGCTGCATCGTCATCGCGATCGCCTGGCTGTTCCTGGCGGCGAAGGCCTCGTTCAGCTTCTACAACGGCGGCGTCATCAGCTTCGTGCTGGCGCTGGTGCTGCTCTACATGGTGTTGACGGTGCTGCTGGTGCGCGTCACCACGCGCCGATTGTACCGCCGCTACTTGTAGCTGCGCGCGTCCTCGATCACCTTGCCATCGTTGGGCAGGCTGCCCGGCGCCACCAGTTCGATGGTGCCGCGCAGCTTGGTCACTTCGCGCACCGCATCGGCAATGCGCGCGTCGAGCCCGGCCGGCGCGCCCGCGCATTCGAGCCTGAAGGTCATCTGGTCGTCGCCCATTTCTCCGGACACCACGAGGCGCGCGCGCAGGATCTCCGGAAAACGCCGCGCGATCTCCGCGACTTGCGACGGATGCACGAACATGCCGCGCACCTTGGTGGTCTGGTCGGCGCGGCCGAGCCAGCCCTTGATGCGCTTGTTGGTGCGGCCGGTGGGACAGGTGCCTGCGAGCACCGCCGAAAGATCGCCGGTGCCGAAGCGCACGAGCGGGTAGTCGGGGTTGAAGCTGGTAACGACAACCTCGCCGACTTCGCCATCGGGCACCGGGTCGCCGGTGCCGGGCCGCACGATCTCGACCAGCACGCCTTCATCGATCACCAGCCCTTCGCGCGCGCTGGTCTCGTAAGCGATGAGACCCAGGTCGGCGGTGGCATAGCACTGCGTGCCCTTCACGCCGTGCGCGGCAATCCAGTCGTGCAGGCTCGGCGGAAAGGCTTCGCCGGAAACGAGGGCCTTGGTGAGCGAGGGCAGCTTCAGCCCTTTCTCTTCGGCCTTCTCCAGCAGGATCTTCAGGAAGCTCGGCGTGCCTGCATAGCCTTCGGGCTTGAGGTCGACAATGGCTTCGAGCTGTTGTTCGGTCTGGCCGGTGCCGCCCGCGAACACGGTGCAGCCCATCGCATGCGCGCCGCTTTCCATGATCGAACCTGCGGGCGTCATGTGATAGCTGAAGCTGTTGTGAATCAGCTCGCCACCCCGAAAACCTGCGGCATGCAGAGCCCGCGCGGTGCGCCAATAGTCGCGCGCTTCGCCTTCGGGTTCGTAGATGGTGCCGGGGCTCGCGAAGATGCGCGGCATGCGCGGCCCGCGCACGATGGATGCAAAGCCGCCGAACGGATCGGCTGCACGGCGTGTCTTTTGCAGGTCGAGCAATTCCGACTTGCGCGTGACGGGCAGCTTGGCGAGTGCTTCGCGTGTTGTGACGTCTGCCGGCTTCACGCCGTCGAGGATCTTGGAGAACGCGGACGTCGCGGTCTGCGCTTGTGTGATCTGCTTGGGCAGTGCGGCCAGCAGGTCGCGCTCGCGCTCGGCGGGGTCGCGGATTTCAAGCTTGTCGTAGTGGTCGGTCATGTCCGTACCCTTCATCTTTCAATTCGGTGTTCCACCACGGGGGTGTGAGGCCTGTGACGCATTGCCAATACGGGAGCGGGTGTGCGGTCTGTTCGGGGCGAGTGCGAATGACACCGGGAGCTCCCCTCCGCGAATGTCCCCCGCTTCGCTCCTCCTTTATTTCGCTGCGGGGAGCACCCGGTGTCATTCGCACATGGGCACGCTGCCGGTGTACCGCTGATCAACCACCGCTCTGACCAACGCTCACGTCGATACGGGGCTCTTTTTCGCGAAATAAAGGAGGAGCGAAGCGGGGGACATTCGCGAAAAAGAGCACCGTGTCGGCGTGGGCGTCGCCCTGAACAACAGCGCCCAGAACAACGAACGTCAAACACAGCGCGACAAACAAAAGCGCAGGGTTTCGCCTGAACGGTCAAGCCAGCCACCTCTTGCGCCGCTTGTAGCTCTTCACATCGCGGAAGCTCTTGCGGTCTGCACCGCCGACGCCAAGGTAGAACTCCTTCACGTCCTCGTTCTCGCGCAGGCTCTTGGCCTCGCCGTCCATCACGATGCGCCCGTTCTCCAGGATGTAGCCGTAGTCGGCGTAGCGCAGCGCCATGTTGGTGTTCTGCTCGGCCAGCAGGAAGGTCACGCGCTCCTTGGTGTTCAGGTCTTTCACGATCTCGAACACCTCCTCCACGATCTGCGGCGCCAGGCCCATCGAAGGCTCATCGAGCAGCACCATCGTCGGGTTGGCCATCAGCGCGCGGCCGATGGCGCACATCTGCTGCTCGCCGCCCGAGGTGTAGGCCGCCTGCGAAGTGCGCCGCGTCTTCAGACGCGGGAAATACGCGTAGACCTTGTCCAGCGTTTGCTGCACTGCGGCTTTGCCGTCAGTGCGCGTGTAGGCGCCGGTCATCAGGTTCTCTTCGATCGTCAGGTGCGCAAAGCAGTGACGGCCCTCCATCACCTGGATCAGCCCGCGCTTGACCAGCTCGGCCGGCGACAGTGCCTCGATGCGATCACCGCGCAGCTCGATGGTGCCCTTGGTCACCGCGCCGCGTTCGCCCGCAAGCAGGTTGCTCACAGCGCGCAGCGTGGTCGTCTTGCCCGCGCCGTTGCCGCCGAGCAGTGCCACGATGCCGCCGTCGGGCACCGTGAGCGACACGCCCTTGAGCACGAGGATCACGTGGTTGTAGATGACCTCGATGCCGTTGACATTGAGGAGGATGTTGGGTTCGCTCATGATGTGGTCCGAAGCATTCGACAACGCGGCAAGGCGTCGCGCTGTCGAATGGCGGCTCTTGCGAGTCGCCACGGAACTCAGTGCATCAAGACTGGCAGTCCGCCGCGTCGCGGCGCGTCAGCTTCTTCTCGGTCGCGTACTTGTCGGCTGCAGCTTTGGCCATCGGCTTGATGATCTGGTCATCGGCCTGGTACCACTCGGGCGCGATGTTCCACTTGGCACCGTCCCAGGTTTCCATGCGCGCCCAGGTCGAGCCGATGTGGTCCTGGCACGAAGTGCTCACCGGGCGCATCACGCCGGCGAAGCCGAGCGCGTCGAGCTTCTTCTGGTCGAGCGCCAGGTTTTCCAGGCCCCAGCGCACCTGCTCGCCGGTCATGACCTTGCCCTTGCCGAAGCGCTCCTGTGCACGCCGCACCGCCTCGACGCCGAGCATCGAGATGATCGCGCCGCGCGTGTACAGCACCGAGCCCACTTCGTCCTTCGGACCCGTGCCCTGGCCCTTGTCGTGCACCTGCTTGATGATGTCCTGGATCACCTTGTTGTCGGGGCCGGAGCCGTTCAGCGCGAGCGCGTTGTAGCCCTTGGCATTGGCGCCCACGTCCTTCACGTCAGGCTCTGCGCCGGCCCACCACACGCCGTACATCTTCTCGCGCGGAAAGCCCGTGGCCACGGCTTCCTTGAGCGCGGTGGAGTTCATCACGCCCCAACCCCACAGCAGCACGAAGTCGGGCTTCTGCTGGCGCACCTGCAGCCAGGCGGACTTCTGCTCCACGCCAGGTGCGGTCACCGGAATCAGCGACAGCTCGAAGCCGTTCATCTTGGCGCGCTCCTGCAGCAGCGGAATCGGCTCCTTGCCGAACGGCGAGTCGTGGTACACGAGGGCGATCTTCTTGCCCTTGAGCTTGTCCATGCCGCCTTCCTTCTTGCCCAGGTGCTGGATCAGGATGTCGGCCGCGGTCCAGTAGGAGCCCATCAGCGGGAAGTTCCACTTGAACACGCCGCCATCTTGCGAGGCCGCGAGGCCGTAGCCCAGCGTGACCAGCGGGATCTTGTCGGTGAGCACCTTGTCGGTCAGCGCGAAGGTGATACCAGTGGCCTGCGGGTCGAACAGCGCGACACCGGGGCGGCCCTTCAGGCGCTCATAACATTCCACGCCCTTGTCGGTGGCGTAGCCGGTTTCGCATTCTTCAAAGGTGACCTTCACGCCGTTGATGCCGCCTTGCGCATTCACCAGCTTCAGGTAGTCCTGCTTGCCGTTGGCCCAGGGCGTGCCGTTGGGTGCATAGGGGCCGGTGCGGTACACCAGCAGCGGGAAGAACTGCTCCTTGGCCTGTGCCTGCGCGAGCGATGGCGCGAGCACGGCGCCGAGGGTGCTGGCCACCAGGGCGGCGGTCAGAGCGAGCGATTTCAGTTTCATGCCTGTCTCCTTATGTGGGCACCTCGGTGCCGGGTTTTTTCAAACGAACGGGAACTCTCGAAACGAATCAATGCGGGAAGGGCCACAGCCGCAACTTTTCCTTGGCCGTGGACCACAGCCGCGCCAGGCCATGCGGCTCGACGATCAGGAAGAAAACGATCAGCGCGCCGAAGATCATGGTCTCCAGGTGCGAGGCCAGTGCGGTGGAAATCGAGAAGCCCAGCCACGACGGCAACTGGTTCAAAAACAGCGGCAGCAGCACGATGAAGGCGGCGCCGAAGAAGCTGCCCATGATCGAGCCGAGCCCGCCGATGATCACCATGAACAGCAACTGGAACGAGCGGTCGATGCTGAAGGCCGCAGGCTCCCACGCACCCAGGTGAATGAAGCCCCACAGCGCGCCGGCCACGCCGACGATGAAGCTGCTCACCGCAAAGGCCGTGAGCTTGGCGTACACCGGGCGAATGCCGATCACCGCGGCCGCCACGTCCATGTCGCGCATGGCCATCCACTCGCGGCCGATGGCGCTGCGCACCAGGTTCTTGGCGAGCAGCGCGAACACCACCACGAACGCCAGGCAGAACAGGTACTTCTGCACCGGCGATTCGATCGGCACGCCGAACACGTTGAGCCCCGCCACGCTCACCGAGCCCGACGACGAGTTGTTGGTGAACCACTGGATGCGCAGGAACGCCCAATCGGTGAAGAACTGCGCCGCGAGCGTTGCCACGGCAAGGTACAAGCCCTTGATGCGCAGGCTCGGAATGCCGAACAGCACGCCGATCACCGTGGCGCACAGGCCGCCGAGCAGCAGGGATGCAATCAGCGGCATGCCATCGATGCGCACCTGGAAGTTATAGGCCGCATACGCGCCTACCGCCATGAAGGCGCCGGTGCCCAGCGAAATCTGGCCGCAGTAGCCGACCAGGATGTTCAGGCCCAGCGCGGCGAGCGAAAGAATCAGGAAGGGCGTGAGGATGGCGCGCATCCAGTAGTCGGACACACCCAGCGGCACCACGATGAACGCCACGAGCAGCAGCACCAGCATTGCGATGCGGTCCTGCGCGATGGGCAGGATCTGTTGGTCGGCCCTGTAGCTCGACTTGAACTGGCCGTTTTCTCTGTAGAACATCGCGTTCAGACCCGATCGATGATCTTCTCGCCGAACAGCCCTTGGGGCCGCACGAGCAGGAAGACCAGTGCAAGAACATAGGCAAACCAGATCTCGATGCCGCCACCGAGCATGGGGCCGAGATAGATTTCGGACAGCTTCTCGCCGACCCCGATCAACAGGCCGCCGATGATGGCGCCCGGTATCGAGGTGAGACCGCCGAGGATCACGACCGGCAGCGCTTTCAGCGCCACCAGCGAGAGCGAGAACTGCACGCCCAGCTTCGATCCCCAGATGATCCCGGCCACCAGCGCCGAGAACCCGGCCACCGACCACACGATCACCCAGATGCGCGACAGCGGAATGCCGATGGACTGGGCGGCCTGGTGGTCGTCGGCCACCGCGCGCAGCGCGCGGCCTGTGGCGGTCTTCTGGAAGAAGACCGCGAGCACCACCACCAGTGCAGCCGACACCAGTGCGGCGACAAGGTCTTCCTGGCTCAGCAGCAGGCCGCCTTCGAAGGTGCCCTGCAGCACCATCAGCGGTTCCTTGGGCATGCCGACGTCGATCTTGTAGATGTCGTTGCCGAAGATCGTCTGGCCCAGGCCGTCGAGAAAGTAGGCAATGCCCAGCGTGGCCATCAAGAGCGTGATGCCTTCCTGGTTCACCAGCTTGCTCAGCGCCAGCCGTTCGATCAGCCAGGCCACGACGATCATCACGGCCATGGCGGCGATGAAGGCCAGGATGTTGGCCAGGATCAGGCTCTGGAAGCCGAACCACAGCGGGAACCACTCGGCAAAGCGCGCCATGGCGAGCGCCGCGAAAAGCACCATCGCGCCCTGCGCGAAGTTGAAGACGCCCGAGGCCTTGTAGATCAGCACGAAGCCGATGGCGATCAGCGAATAGAGCATGCCGACCATGAGGCCGCCGAAGAGGGTTTCGAGGAAAAAGCCCATGGTCAGTGTCTTTCTTGTTTTTCTCCCTCCCCCGCTGGGGGAGGGTTGGGGTGGGGGCAGGCGGCGCTCGATGAGGCGCTGCCGTGTTGCGAGGGCTGTCGTGCCCCCATCCCAGCCTTCCCCCAGCGGGGGAAGGAGCAATGCTTCAGGGCGAGGTGGGGCATGGCGTCAGTGCTCCACACCCAGGTACGCCCGAATCACGTCTTCGTTGTTCCGCACTTCATCCGGCGTGCCATCCCCGATCTTCTTGCCGTAGTCCAGCACCACCACGCGGTCGGAGATGTCCATCACCACGCCCATGTCGTGCTCGATCAGCACGATGGTCGCGCCGAACTCGTCGTTCACATCGAGGATGAAGCGGCTCATGTCCTGCTTCTCTTCCACGTTCATGCCGGCCATCGGTTCGTCCAGCAGCAGCACCTGCGGCTCCATCGCGAGCGCGCGGCCGAGGTCGACGCGCTTTTGCAGGCCGTAGGGCAAGCGGCCCACCGGTGTCTTGCGGTGCGCCTGGATCTCGAGGAAGTCGATGATGTGCTCCACGAACTCGCGGTGCTGCAGCTCCTCGCGTTCGGCGGGGCCCCAGCGGAAGGCTTGCGCCAGCAGCCCGCTCTTCATCTTGAGGTTGCGCCCCGTCATGATGTTGTCGAGCACGCTCATGCCCTTGAACAGCGCCAGGTTCTGGAAGGTGCGTGCCACGCCCATCTCGGCCACCTGGCGCGAGTTCATGTGCTTGAAGGTCTGGCCGCGGAAGGTGATCGAGCCCTGCTGCGGCCAGTACACGCCGTTGATGCAGTTCAGCATCGAGCTTTTGCCCGCGCCGTTCGGTCCGATGATGGCGCGCACTTCATGCTCGCGCACGTTGAAGCTGATGTCCGTGAGCGCCTTCACGCCGCCGAAGCTCAGGCTGATGTTCTGCACGTCGAGGATGACCTCGCCGATCTTTCGGTTACTCATGCCGCTGCCTTCACGATGGGGAAGGTCTTCACTTCGACGATCTTCAGCGTGGCATTCACCACGCCCGTGCGCCCGTCCTCGAACTTGACCTGGGTCTCGATGTACTGCTCGGTCTTGCCGCCGTAGAGCGCATCGAGCAGCACCGCGTATTTCTCGGCGATGAAGCCGCGCCGCACCTTGCGCGTGCGGGTCAGTTCGTCGTCGTCGGGGTCCAGCTCCTTGTGCAGCACCAGAAAGCGCGCGATCTGCGTCTCGCCCATGCCGTCTTCGCTTGCAAGGTCGGCATTCACCTTGGCGATGCATTCGGCAATCAGCGTCAGCACCTCGGGCTTGCCGGCCAGGTCCACATAGCCGCCGTAGGCCAGGCCGCGCCGTTCGGCCCAGTTGCCCACGGCCTCGAAGTCGATGTTGATGGCCGCGCACACTTCGTCGCGCGCGTTGCCGAAGCACACGGCTTCCTTGATCTGCGGGAAAAACTTGAGCTTGTTCTCGATGTAGTTGGGCGCAAAGATCGCGCCGCCCACGAGCCTGCCCACGTCCTTGGCGCGATCGATGATGCGCAGGTGGCCTTCGCTGTCGAGCACGCCCGCGTCGCCGGTGTGGAAGTAGCCGTTGGCATCAAGCACCTCGGCCGTGGCGTCGGGGCGCTTGTAGTACTCCTTGAGCACCGACACGCCGCGCACCAGCACTTCGCCGTCTTCCGCGATCTTCAGCTCGATCCCTGGTGCGGCGGTGCCGACCGTCTGCAGCTTGACCTTGCCATCCTGCTGCAGGCACACGTAGGCGCAGGTCTCGGTCTGGCCGTAGAACTGCTTGAGGTTGACGCCGATGGAGCGGTAGAAGCGGAACAGATCGGGCCCGATGGCCGCGCCCGCCGTGTAGGCCACGCGGATGCGGCTCATGCCCAGCACGTTGCGCAGCGGGCCGTAGATCAGCAGGTTGCCCAGGCCGTACATCAGCCGGTCGCCGGTGCCCACGGGCGCGCCGTTGAGGATGTCGGCGCCCACGCGCTGTGCCAGCGCCATGAACTTCGCATACAGCCAGCGCTTGGGCGCCGCTGCATCTTCCATGCGGATCGACACGGCCGTGAGCAAACCTTCGAAGGTGCGCGGTGGGCCGAAGTAGTAGCTCGGGCCGATCTCGCGCATGTCGTTCATCACCGTCTCGGCCGACTCGGGGCAGTTGAGCGTGAAGCCGCCCACCAGCCATTGCGCGACCGAGAACAGATGGTCGCCGACCCACGCCATCGGCAGGTAGCTCATGATGTTGTCGCCGGGGCCGAGCTTGTCGGTCTCCACGCCGCCGCGGCCCGCAGCGATGAAGCTCGCATGCGTCTGGCACACGCCCTTGGGGCGGCCGGTGGTGCCCGAGGTGTAGAGGATCACGCCGACGTCCGTCGCTTCGCCGCTCGCCACCGCGCGGTCGTAGTAGCCGACGTTCGCCTTGTCGAAGGTCCGGCCCAGCTCGCGCAATTGCTCGTAGCTGATCAACCCCGGCTGGTCGTAGTGGCGCAGGCCCTTGGGGTCGTCGTAGATGATGTGGCGGATGCTTGGCTGCTTGTCCTTCTGGATCTCGCGGCATTCGAGCAGCTTGTCGACCTGTTCCTGGTCTTCGACGATCACGAACTCGATGCCCGCGTCCTGCAGCATGAAGACCATCTCGCTGGCCACCGCATCCTGATACAGCGGCACCGGCACGCCGCGCAGGCTTTGCGCCGCGACCACCGCCATGTACAGGTGCGGCCGGTTGGCGCCGACGATGGCGAGGTTGTCGAAGGGCTTGAAGCCCAGGCTCGCCAGGCCGCAGGCCATTTCGCGCACTTCCTGCGCCGCGGCGTTCCAGGTCCAGGTTTGCCAGATGCCGAGGTCCTTTTCGCGAACGGCGGGTGCTTCGGGGCGGGCCTCGGCATGCGCGAGCAGCAGACGGGGGAAGGTGGGGGCGGTTGTTTGCACAGTGGGCGGATCGTAGGTCTCACTTTGACGCCCGGTTGTCGTTCCAACGACAATCCTAGGGACACTACTCCCCGGAGTTTCCCGATGCCTCACGGCAATCCTTCCCATGGCGGTTCTCACAGCGTGCTCGGCGGCTCGATCAAGGACCGCGTGCGCCCGGCCAATGCCGCAGAGCTGGATGGCATTCCCTGGCTGCCCACGCTCACGCCCACCGAGCGCCGCCGCGCCGAAGCCACGCTGGTGGTCGGCGAAGCCGAGCCCGGCGACCTGGTGTGCCGCGTCGGCCGTTCTCCCACCTACTGGTTCGGCGTGGTCGAAGGCCTGCTCAAGATGAGCAACGACAACGCCGACGGCGGCTCCGTCACCTACACCGGCGTGCCGCCCGGCGGCTGGTTCGGTGAAGGCACGGTGATGAAGCGCGAGCCCTACCGCTACAACATCCAGGCGCTGCGGCGCAGCCTGGTGGCGGGCTTGCCGATCGAGAGCTTCCACTGGCTGCTCGACCATTCCATCGGCTTCAACCGCTTCGTGATGAACCAGCTCAATGAACGCCTCGGCCAGTTCATCGCGGCGCTGGAGATCGACCGGCTCAACAACCCCGACGCGCGCGTGGCGCGCAACCTCGTGTCGCTGTTCAACCCGGTGCTGTATCCGGGCGTGGGCGAAGTCTTGCGCATCACGCAGCAGGAACTGGCCTATCTGGTCGGCCTGTCGCGCCAGCGCGTGAACGAGGCACTCAACGGCCTGTCGGCGCAGGGGTTGATCCGGGTGGAGTACGGTGGCCTGCGCGTGCTCGACCTGCCGGGCCTGCGCGTGAGCGCGATGTCGAACAAGAAGAACAACCCCTCACCGGAAACCGAAAAATCATGAGCCTCACCGACCAGCTACAGATCGTGCCCGCGAATGCGGAAGCGGGCTTCATCCCGCAGCCCGAGACGCCGAAGGCGAAGGCCGACGACGCCGGGCCGACGCTGCAGGAGGCCATCGAGCGCAACGAGGCGTTGACCGAGAAGATCGACGCGCTCGACGCCATCCTGGCCAAGCCGCTCAGCGAAATTCTGGCCGACCGCGAGAAATCCGAAGAGGCTGCGCTCGCGTGGGATCGCTTCGGCGCGATGTGGATGCTGTCGCAGCGTGCGATGCGGCGCGTGGCGCTCGACTTGGCGGCGCAGCTCGGCGTGAGCGAGGAAGAAGTCGTCGCGCGTGCGATGACCAATGCCAATGCAGTGCTCAACGGTGCCGACGAAGTCGACCTTGGCGGCAGCATCGCGCCTGCACAACTGCAGCACATCGCGCGGCACCGGGCCTTCCTGCGCAAGCAATTCAGAACTGGCTGAATACGCCGCGCACGTATTCAAGACCCTTCAATACCCCTTAACCTTCCTGCCTTCGTTTCAGAAAGACTCTCCCGATGACCGCTTCCCACCTCACCCTGATCACCGGCGCCTCGCGCGGCCTGGGCCGTGCCATGGCCGAACAACTGCTGCAAGCCGGCCACACGGTGCTCGGCATCTCCCGCAAGCAGGACCCGCAATTGGCCGAAGCCGTCAAGGCGGCTGGCGCCGAACTCACGCAGTGGGAACAGGACCTGTCCGACCCCGTGGCTGCATCGGCCCGCGTGTCGGCATGGCTCAAGACCATCGACGCACAGCGCTTCGACAGCGTGACCCTCATCAACAACGCCGGCACCGTGGGCAACCCCGCGCCGCTGTCCGGCGCCATCGAAGCCGAGCTGTCGCTGGCCCTGCGCATCGGCCTCGAAGCGCCGATGCTGCTGACCGCCGCCTTCCTGGGCGCGACCCGCGAATGGCGCGGCACGCGCAAGGTGCTGAACATCTCGTCGGGCCTGGGCCGCAACGCCATGGGCAGCCAGGCGCCTTACTGCGCGGCCAAGGCCGGCATGGACCATTTCTCGCGCGCCGTGGCGCTCGAAGAGGCCGCTGCACCGAACGGCGCGCGCATCGTCTCGCTCGCGCCCGGCATCATCGACACCGACATGCAGGTGCAGCTGCGCGGCGCGTCGGCCGAGAACTTCCCGGACCGCACGCGCTTCGTCAGCATGAAGGAAGAGGGCCGGCTCGACAGCCCCGCCTCCGCGGCGGCCAAGGTGCTCAAGTACCTGGCGCGCGAAGACTTCGGCAACAACCCCGTGGCCGACGTGCGCGATCCGGCCTGAGCGCCAGGGAACCGAGCACGCCATGGCCACCGCAAAGTCGATAGACACCAGCGACTACAAGCTCTTTCCGTCGCCGAGGAACGTGCACCGCGTCATCTTCGAGCACCAGGTCTTCGTGCCGTACCCGTACGCGCTGATCGTGATGGACGAGTTCTACTTCAAGGGCCGCTTCAGCCTGTTCTCGGCCTGCCGCATGAGCGACGGGAAGATGGGGCAGGTGGTGACGTTCGAGCTGGAGTCGGACGTGGACATCTTCAACACCAAGTTCGTGCCGGACTGAGTGTTGGTATTTCTCCCTCCCCCGCTGGGGGAGGGCAGGGGTGGGGGCAGGCGGCGTATCGATTGCTGTCGGCCTGCCCGATGCCGTCTGCCCCCATCCCAACCCTCCCCCGGAAGGGGAAGGAGCAAGGCAGCATCGCTCACTGCATCGCAAACCTGTCGCGCTGCGCCTGCGCACATTCCCCCATCACGCTCAACGCCCGCTCCACCGTCGGCGTGCCCATCACGAAGGGGTTCGCCGCGCCCGCCGGCTGCTGCCGCAGCGCCGCCATCTTGGCTTGCGAGTTGTCCATGTTCGAGTGGTTCGACACCAGCACGTCGATGCCTTGCGCCCTGGCCAGGGCGTCCATGCGCCGCGTGGACGCGATGTAGCTGTCCAGCCGCGGCACGTCCTTGCCGAAGTTGAAGCCCGTGCCGCCCCAGAGTATGGCGCGGTGCTTCCTGCCGTTCTCGCTCACGTCGAACACCGGCGAGAGCGTGCCCATGGTGTGGCCCGGTGTCAGGTACAGCGTGACGGTGGTGTCGCCCAGGGTGACGCGGTCGCCGTCCTTCACCGAGATGTCCCGCTTGGGCGGCGCGCCCCAGATCGGCGTGGCGAACTCCAGCTTCGTCTCGGTCATCGTCCAGTCGGCATCGCTCATGACCACGCGCGCGCGGTACTTCCGGGCGAGGTAGGGTGCACCGCCGTAATGGTCGCCGTGGCCGTGCGTGACGATCACGTACTTGATCTGCGCCGGATCGAGACCCAGCTTGCGCATGCCGCCCTCGATCAGCGCGGCTGCCTCCACCTGGTTGTTGAGCGCATCGATGAGGATGATGCCGTCGGAGGTCTTGATGGCCCAGGCGCTCACCCAGTCGGCGCCCACGAAATACAGGTTGTCGAAGGCCCTGGCGGGCGGCGGTGCCGGCTTGTTGATGAGCAGGGGAAGGCCCTTGTCGAGTTCCTCCTGCGGCGGGCGTGTGGCGGGGGCGGGCTTGCACAGCGAGAGCAGGGGCCCAAGGTCGGTGCCCGCGGCCTGCGTGGCTGCCGCGACGTGGGCGGCCACGGTTGCGTCAGAAGGTTTCTGCGCGGACGTCTGTGCGCAACCCTGGACGAGAGCGACAACCGCTGCCAGGGCGGCTGTCTTCAGTGAAAGCGAAGGAACCATCGGTGTCTCCATGCCGTCGTTGCGGCTTGTTCTGGAGACACCATTCTGCGGTGCGCGGGCTTATTCGATGGTCGCGCCCGAGGCTTGCACGATCCCCTTCCACTTCTCGTAGTCCGTCTTCAGCAGCGCGCCGAATTGCTCGGGCGTCATGCTTTGCGGCTCCGCGCCCTGGGCGACGATGGCGGCCTTCATCTCGGGCGTGGCCAGCAGCTTGTTGACCGCGGCGTTGAGGGTGCTGACGACGTCCTTCGGCGTGCCGGCCGGCACGAAGATGCCGTACCAGGTGCTCACGTCGAAGTCCTTGTAGCCCAGCTCGGCCACGGTGGGCGTGTCGGGCAGCGAGGTGCTGCGCTTGATCGAGGTCACGGCCAGCGGACGCAGCTTGCCCGCCTTGATCTGCGCCAGGGCCGAGGGCACCGACGACACCATCAGGTCGACGTTGCCTGCGAGCACGTCCATCATGGCCGCGTTGGAGCCCTTGTAGGGCACGTGGCGCATCTTGATCTTGGCGGCGCCGTTGAAGATCTCGCCGGCCAGGTGGATGGTGGTGCCATTGCCGGGCGAGCCGTAGGTGACGGTGTCGGGCGCGGCGCGCGCGGCTTTCACCACGTCGTCGAGCGTCTTGAACTTCGAGTTGGCCTGCGTGACGATCACCACCGGCGTGTAGGCCACGTGGGCCACGGCGGTCAGGTCCTTCACCGGGTTGTAGCTCAGGTTCTTGTAGAGCCAGGGCGCGACGACCATGTTGTCCTTCTGGCCCATCACGATGTCGTAGCCCGTGGGCGCGGCGCGCGCGGCCTCGGCGATGCCGATGGTGCCGCCGGCGCCGCCGCGGTTGTCGGGCACCACGGTCCAGTGGTTCGCCTCGGTGAGCTTCTGGGCGACCAGGCGCGCCAGGATGTCGGTGCCGCCGCCGGGCGGGAAGGGCACGACCATGCGGATGGGCTTGGCGGGGTAGGACTGCGTTTGCGCGGCGGCCGAGAAGGCCAGCGGGAATGCCAGCGCGATGGCCAACTGGCCGAAGTGTCTGCGGATCATGGGTGTTGTCTCTTTGTCGGGGCGATTCGGGGTTGCAGTCGTTGCCTTCACTGCACCAAGGGTGCAGTGTGCCGGAAGCCGCGCACGCCGGATTTCTTCATTCGCGATGGGGCTCGTATCGGCTCGCGGTGGCTGTTTCCACCTGTGGCTTGACAGGCGCTTGCCTGCGCCGAACATGGAGTGTCATTGGCTTCACAGGAGACGTCCATGCTCGGAAACATCAATGCGGTGGCCAACCTCGCGGTGAAAGACCTCGCCGTGGCCCGCCGCTTCTACGAAGACACGCTGGGGCTGACGCAGGTCGGCGCACAAGGCGAGGAAGCGATCGTCTATCGCAGCGGCAGCACCGTCGTGAACGTGTACCGCTCGGCCTTCGCAGGCACCAACCAGGCCACGGCCGTGACCTGGTCTGTGGGTGGAGACATCGGGCGCATCGTCGATGCGCTGAAGGCCAAAGGCGTGCGCTTCGAGCACTACGACATGCCCGACACCACGCTCGAAGGCGACCTGCATGTCATGGGTGACATGAAGGTCGCCTGGTTCAAGGACCCGGACGGCAACATCCTCAACCTCATCAACGATTGAGGCGTTGCCGCCGTTCGGCGATCGATCAGCCGAAGTTCTTGGCGACGAAGTCCCAGTTCACCAGCTTGGCCAGGAAGGTCTCGACGAACTTCGGGCGCAGGTTGCGGTAGTCGATGTAGTAGGCGTGCTCCCAGACGTCCACCGTCAGCAGCGCGACGTCCGCAGTCGTCAGCGGCGTGCCGGCTGCGCCGGTGTTCACGATGTCCACCGAGCCGTCGGCCTTCTTCACGAGCCAGGTCCAGCCCGAGCCGAAGTTGCCCACGGCCGACTTCACGAAGGCTTCCTTGAAGGCGTCGTAGCTGCCCCACTTGGCATCGATGGCCTTGGCCAGCGCGCCGGTGGGAGCGCCGCCGCCTTGGGGCTTCATGCAGTTCCAGAAGAATGTGTGGTTCCAGATCTGGGCGGCGTTGTTGTAGATGCCGCCGCTGGCCTTCTTGATGATCTCTTCCAGCGTCAGGGCTTCGAACTCGGTGCCCTTTTGCAGGTTGTTCAGGTTCACGACGTAGGCGTTGTGGTGCTTGCCGTAGTGGTACTCCAGTGTCTCTTGCGAGTACTCGGGTGCCAGCGCGTCGAGGGCGTAGGGCAGGGGAGGGAGCTTGTGTTCCATGGTGGGTCCTTGTGGTTGGTTATAGAGAGAAAGCGCTTCAGGCTTGTGGTGATGCGCCTGTTTTCGGAGTGACCTGATAGGCGCAGCGCCGCGCGCCCGCCAGCACGTGTTCGACGCGGCTGACGCTCACGTCGGGCCCCAGCACTTCGTCGAAGAGTTGCAGTTCGCTGCGGCAGAAACCCGTGCAGGCCTGCGCCGCGGTGCAGATCGGGCAATGGTTTTCGATGAAGAGAAAGCCGTCGCCCTCGGGCCGGAACTCGGCCATGTAGCCCTCGCGGCTGCGGATGTCGACCAGCCGCTCCAGCCGTGTCTTGAGGCTGCGCGCGCCGCGCATGGCCTCGGTGTAGTTGGCGCGCATGGTGTTCTCGCGCGCGCCGATGAGCTGGTCCAGGCCCTTCTGGCCGAACACGCTGATGACGGCGCTGATCATCTGCACCGTCATCTCGGCGTGCGTGTCGGGAAAGCGCTTGTGGCCTTCGCCGGTGAGCCGCCAGATCTGCGTGGGCCGGCCGCGCCCGCTGGCGCGGCTTTCGGCGTCGACCAGGCCGTCGGCCTCCAGCTTGGCCATCTGCTGGCGCACCGCTTCCACCGTGACGTTCAGCACCTTGGCGATGTCGGGAATGCCGAGCGCGCCGCGGGTCTTGAGCGTGGAGAGGATGCGGTCTGCCGGCTGGTGCGGCATCCAGGTGGGCTTGGCATCTGGGGCGGACATGGGCGGGTTCAATCGTGGAGGAAATCAGTGTCATTGTCAGGTGGTTGGACCTCCCCTTCCGTTCGAAGGTGCTTGCCACCCCCCGCCCAGCGCCTTGTAGAGCGCGACGAGGCTGGTGTACGAGGCGGTCTCGGCTTCTGCCACCGCGTCCTGCGCGCGCAGCAGGGTGCGTTGCGCATCGAGCACGCTCAGGTAGGGCGCGGCGCCTTCGCGGTAGCGCACCTCGGCCAGTTCGGCGGCACGACCGCTGCGGGCCGAGGCTTCGACCAGCCGCTGCAGGCGCAACTGGTTCTGGCCGTAGCCGGTGAGTGCGCCTTCCACATCTTCGATGGCGCGCAGCACCGTCTGTTCGTAGAGCGCGCGGTCGCCTTCGGCGCGGGCCTCGGCGCCGCGCATGCGGGCCTTGACCGAGCCCAGCCGCAAGGCGGGCCAGCTCACGCCCGGCGTCACGCTGAAGGCGCGGCTCGACGAACTGCCGAGATCCGAACCGCGCAGCGCGATGAAGCCCAGGAAGCCGCCGATGTCGAAGCGCGGATACAGCTCGGCCGTGGTGGCGCCCACGTCGGCCGTGCTGGCCGCGAGGCCGCGCTCGGCGCGCAGCACGTCGGGCCGGCGCCGAAGCAGATCGCCCAGGTCGCCGATGGGCAGGCGCTTGTCGAGCACGCGCAGTTGCTGCGGCTGCAGCATCGGCGCCAGCTCGGCCGGGCGCAGGCCCGCCAGCACGGCCACGCGGTAGGCCGATTGGCGGCGCGTGGTTTCGAGCGCGGGCAACTGGCTTTCGGTGGTCGCAAGGTTGGCCTGCGCGCTCGCCAGGTCGCCTTCGAGGCCACGGCCGGTCTGCACCTGCGCCTCGGTCACGCGCAGGCTGCTGCGCAAGCTGTCGAGCGTGCGGCGCGTCACGGCGATGCGCTGCTCGGCGCCGCGCATCTCGTAGTAGTTGCGGGCCAGCTCGGCCACGGCCACGATGCGCACCTGTTCGAGGTCGGCCGCGCTGGCTTCGGTGCGCGCGGTGGCGGCCTCATCGAGCCGCTTGAGGCGGCCGAACAGGTCGATCTCCCACGAGGCATCGAAGCCCGCGCGGCTGCTCTGTGCCAGCGACCGCACATCGGGTTGGGCGCCGTTGTTGCCCTGCGCGATGCTGCGCGTCTTGCTGGCGCCCACCGTCACGACGGGCAGGCGGTCGAGTTCGGCTTCTGTCTGCGTGGCGCGCGCTTCCAGCAACCGGGCCTGTGCGATGCGGATGTCGTGGTTGCCGGCGAGTGCCCGCTCGATCAATGCATCGAGTTGCGCGTCGTCGAGCTGGCGCCACCAATCGCGCTGCACCGCATCGTTGGCGAACAGCGACTGCTCGGGCGCGGAGATGGCTACCGGTGCATCGGCCGGCGCGGTGTAGGTCGGCCCGACGGCGCAGCCGGCCAGCACCAGCAGGCTCAGCGCGAAGGGCGCGGCGTACGAAAAGAGTCTGTTGTTCATGGTCATGCTCCTCGGTGTCAGGCGTGGTCGCCGGCCGGCTCGCGCGCCACGAGCGCGTCGAGTTCGGTGGCGCGCTGCGAGCGGCCCACCGTGCGGTGGTCGCGTGCCAGCAGCGTGTACATGGTGGGCAGAACGAACAGCGTGAACAGCGTGCCCACCAGCATGCCGACCCCGATCACCAGGCCGATGCTGTAGCGGCTGGCGGCGCCCGCACCGCTGGCGAACAGCAGCGGCACCAGGCCCATCACCATCGCGGCGGTGGTCATCAGGATCGGGCGCAGCCGGATGCGCGCAGCCTGCTCGATGGCGGCGCGGCGCGGCAGGTTGTCGCGCTCCTGGATCTCGTTGGCAAACTCCACCATCAGGATGCCGTGCTTGCTGATGAGCCCGATCAGCGTCACCAGCCCGATCTGCGTGTAGATGTTGATGGTGGCGAAGCCCATGGCCAGCGGCACCAGCGCGCCGCAGATCGACATCGGCACGCTGATCAGGATGATCAGCGGGTCGCGCAGGCTTTCGTACTGTGCGGCCAGCACCAGGTAGATCACCACGATCGCGAACACGAAGGCCATCACCAGCGCCGAGCCCTCCTGCGTGAACTGCCGCGCATCCGACTGCCAGTCGAAGCTGAAGCCGGCCGGCAGCTTTTTCGCCTCGCCGCTCAGGAAGGCCACCGCGTCGCCCATGGTCACGCCCGGCATCGGAATGGCCTGGAAGGTCGAGGCATTGAGCTGGTTGAACTGCGTGAGCTTGTTCGGCCCGACGCTGGTCGACAGCGACACCAGGTTGCCCAGCGGCACCGGCTCGCCGCTCGCGCTCTTCACGAAGTAGCGCGAGAGCGCCTCGGCCGACAGGCGCAGGTCGCGCGGCGATTGCGGAATCACGTCGTACGAGCGGCCGTCCATGCCGAAGCGATTGACGTAGTTCTCGCCCACCAGCACCGCCAGCGTGTCGCCGATGGCCTTCATGGTCACGCCCATGCTGTTGGCCTTGGCGCGGTCCACGCGCACTTCGGTCACCGGGTTGTTGAACTCCAGGTCGCTGTCGACCACGGCGAACTTGCCGCTGTCGCGCGCCGCCTTCTTCAGTGCTTCCATCGCCTCGAACACGGTGCGGTGGTCGCCCGCACTGCGGATCACCATCTGCACGGGCAGCCCGCCGGTCGAGCCCGGCAGCGAGGGCAACTGGAACGCGAAGACGCTGCTGCCTTCGACCTCGTTCATGCCGCCTTGCACCTCGCCCTGGATCTGGTCGGCATTGCGCTTGCGGTCTTTCCAGTCAGACAACTGCACGCCGCCGATGCTGTTCGACACGCCGTCCGAGCCGTTGATGAGCCAGCGGCCGGTGTTCTCTGGCAGCGTTGCCAACACCTCGTCCCACTTCTTGCCGAACTTCTCGACGTAGTCGATGTTGGCGTGCTGTGGCGACTTGATGACGGTCAGCACCATGGCCTGGTCTTCGCCGGGCGCCAGCTCGCGCTGCGCGGCGTTGTAAAGGAAGGGCAGGCTGACCAGCACTGCCACTGCGAGCAGGCCCGTGACCCAGCGGTGATGCAGCGACACGTCGAGCAAGCGGCCGTAAGCCGTGGCGAGCTTGTGGAAGAAGGCTTCGGCATAACGGGCCATGCGTCCCGCGCTCGCATCCTGCGGCAGCAGGAAGGACGCCATCACGGGCGACAGCGTGAGCGCGATCACGCCCGACACCACCACCGCGCCCGCGAGCGTGAAGGCGAACTCCTTGAACAGCGATCCTGTGAGGCCGCCCATGAGGCCGATGGGCGCATGCACCGCGGCCAGCGTGAGCGTCATCGCGATCACCGGGCCGGACACTTCGCGTGCGCCGATCAATGCGGCCTGCACGCGCGACTTGCCTTCCTCGATGTGGCGGTGCACGTTCTCCACCACCACGATGGCGTCGTCCACCACCAGCCCGATGGCCAGCACCATCGCCAGCAAGGTCAGCAGGTTGATGCTGAAACCGAACAGCAGCATCAGTGCCGCCGCGCCGAGCATCGACAGCGGAATCGTCACCACCGGGATGAGCACCGCGCGCATCGAACCGAGGCACAGGAAGATCACCACCACCACGATGGCAATGGCTTCGAGCAGCGTCTTCTGCACCTCGTCGATCGAGGCCTCGATGAAGCGCGCCAGCTCGAAGGGCAGTTGCACGTCGACGCCCGGCGGCAGGTTCTGCTTGATGCCGGGCAGCAGGTCGCGGATGCGCTTCACGATCACCAGCGGGTTGCCGTTGGGCGCCGCCTGCAGACCCAGGTAGATGGCCTTGTCGCCGTCCATCGTCGCGCTGCTGTCGGCGCTGGCCGCGCCCAGCTCGACCGTGGCCACGTCGCCCAGGCGCACGATGGCGTCGCCGTTGCGCTTGACGACCATGTCGCGGAACTCGGCCACGTTCACCAGGTCGGTGTTGACGCGGATGTTCGACACCACGTACAGGCCCTTCACCTGCCCCGGCGCCGCCTGCACGTTGTTCTGCCGCAGCGCGTCGGCCAGCTCGCCCGCCGAGATGCCGCGTGCCGCCATGCGGTTGGGGTCGAGCCACACGCGCATCGCCAGCGTCTGCCCGCCCGACACTTCCACGCCCGACACGCCGGGGATGGACGCGAACTGCGGCTGCACCACGCGCGAGAGGTAATCGGTGAGCGCCGGCACCGGCATCGTCTTGCTCGAGAAGCCGACGTAGGCCACGGCGGTGGCTTCACCCGACGACTTGAGGATCACCGGATCGAAGGCCTCGGCCGGCAGCCGGTACTTGACCTGGCTGACCTGCGCCATGGCCTGCGTGAGCGCCTGGTTGGCGTCGGCGTTGAGCTTCATGCGCACGCTGATGACGCTGCGGCCCAGCGTGGAGGACGACGAGAGGTAATCGACGTTCTCGATGGTCGCCACCGCCTGCGCGATCGGCTGCGTGACGAAGCCCTGCATCAGCTCGGGCGAAGCGCCGGGGTACTGCGTGGTGATGGTGAGCGTGGTGCTCTCGGTCAGCGGGTACTGCCGCACCGGCAGGTCGCCCAGCGCGCGGGCGCCGAGCAGCAGGATCAGCGTGCTGACCACCAGCGCCAGCACGGGCCGGCGCACGAAGAGGTCGGTGAACTTCATGACCGGGGCTCCTGCAGGGCGAGCGTGTCCTTCTCGCTCGGCGCCACGGCGGCGCCGCTGTACAGGCGCAACTGGCCGGAGGTGACGACCTTCTCGCCGGCCTTCAGGCCTTGCTCGATGACGACCAACCCGTCCTGCCGGTCACCGGCCTTCACGAACACCTGCTGTGCCGTGAAGCCGCCCTTGTCGCCGGGGCGGACCACGAAGACCGAGTCGCCGTGCGTGCTGTAGGTGATGGCGGTCTCGGGCACGGTGATCGCGTCGGTGCGCGCCGGCAGTGCGACGCGGCCGTTGACGAACATGCCGGGCGTGAGCGCGCCATCGGCGTTGTCGACCGTGGCCTGCAGGCGCACGGTGCGCGTGTCGCTGCCGATCTGCGGCTCGATGGTGCTGAGCTTGGCCTGGAAGACGCGGCCGGGGTACGCATCGACCATCAGCGCCACCGCCTGCTGGCGCTTGAGCACCGGCAACGCGGTTTCGGGCAGCGTGAGGTTCGCGAACAGCGTGCGGGCGTCTGTGAGCGACACCAGCGCATCGCCAGCCCGCACGAACTGGCCGAGGTTGACCTTGCGGATGCCAAGCACGCCGTCGAAGGGCGCCTTGATGCGCTTCTGTTCGAGCATGGCCTGCGCGCGCCTCAGGTCGCCGCTGGACTGGTCGAAGGCGGCCTGCGCCTGTTCGAGCTGCTCCTGCGTGGCCGCCTGCTGCGGCAGCAGGCGGCGCGTGCGGTCGAGCAGCGCCTTGGCGTTCGCGCGCTGCGCGGTCAGGCGTTCGATGTCGCCCTGCTCGGGCGCGTCGTTGAGCTGCACGAGCAATTGCCCGGCATGCACCTGGCCACCGGGCGTGAACAGGATCTTGGCGACCCGGCCTTCCACTTCGGCCGGCACCTCGACCTGCCGGTTGGCTTCGAGCGTGCCGATGCCGCTGAGAAAACGGGCCATTTCCGTGGGCTTGGCGGTGGCCACCGCGACCTTGGACGGCGGCCTGCCGCCGCCGCTGTCGGCGGGCTTGGACTTTGCCGTGAGCGCGTAGCCCGCGCCTCCCAGCACCACCGCCGCGAGGCCGGCCGCCAGCCAGGCCCTTGATTGTTTGTTCATGCGCAACCCGCTTGTTTATCAAAGAAAGTACTTTGATTATTAGGTCAGGCCGGAAGGCTGTCGAGAAAGACATGGCAATGCCCGCGATAGGCGAGGGCTATCTCTTGAATGCTGTGCATGCTGGGTTCTCCAGGTGGGTGGGCGGGGGAATCCCGCTGACCTGAAGACGGCCGGGCCCATCGGCTTGTGACACGCGGCTGCCAAAAGACACCACGCGATGGCCGTGCATCGCCCGCGGCGCGGGCACCGATGTACATTGCGGCCTGCTCATGAACCTTTTCAGCATGGCCACCAAACCCCGCAAGAAGCCCACGGCCATCACCGAGGACGAAGTCTTCGACATTGCCGCGGACCTGTTCCGGGCCATGGCCGCGCCGATGCGGCTGAAGATCGTGAGCCAGTTGTGCAACGGCGAGAAGAACGTCAGCGAACTGCTGGCCGAGATCGACACCACGCAGCCCAACATGTCGCAGCACCTGAACACGCTCTACCAAGCGGGCGTGCTGGCGCGACGCCGCGAAGGCGTGAGCATCTACTACAGCATCGCGAACGAGACCGTGGTGGCGCTGTGCCGCAGCATCTGCGTGCAGATCGCCATCGAGCAGGAATAAGCGGCTCTCGCCGCCAGGCGCCTTGCCAGAAGCGCCGCAGCCTCAGGGCTTCAGGTAGACGTAGCCTTCCTTCGCCTGCAGCCGCGCGACCTCGGCCACGCCCGAGGGCACGACCTTGGTTTCCATCAGCAGCTTGCCCGCGTCGATGTTGCGCGTGGTCAGCGTGTTGTTGCACACCTTGAACTCCACGCCGCGCGCGGCCAGCGCACTCACCGGGCCGCTGAACTCGCGGCCCTTGCTGTCCTTCGCATCCGAAATGAGGAAGTCGATGCCGGGGCCGTGCGTGACGACCACGATCTTCACCTTCGGGTCCGCATTGAGGTGGTTGGTGATGTTGGCGAGCACCGCCGCGCTGGTCTCGATGCCGGTGTTGACGTGATAGACCACCTTGACTTCCTGCGCGCCGGCGAACGAAGCGACCATGGCGAGCAGGAAAGCGATGAATGCGTGTCTCATGGGGAAACCCTCTGGATGTTGTCGTTGCTCGCAAAATATCATCTTCTGCTTATATGTACAGCCGGGCAAGCCCGCAGACCCGGCAGGAGACAACACACGATGGTCCCGGTTTTTCTTCGATGCAGGCAGGTGGCGAAAGCGTTGCTGCTGATGGTCGCTTCGCTCGCCACCGCGAACGCGCTCGCCGTGCCGGACATCCAGCCCGTGAGCGTGGCGCCCGATGTCTACTACGTGCAGGGCATCTCGGCGCTGGGCTCCACGGAGAACCAGAACTTCATCTCCAACGCCGGCTTCGTCGTCACGCGCGACAGCGTGGTGACGATCGATGCGCTGGGTTCGCCCGCCGTGGCCGAGCGTGTGGTGGCAGAGATTCGCAAGATCACGCCCAAGCCGATCAGCCACGTGATCCTGACGCACTACCACGCGGACCACGTCTACGGCCTGCAGGTGTTCAAGGCGCTGGGCGCGCAGGTGATCGCGCACACGCTCGGCAAGGCGTACCTCAATTCCGACACGGCGCGCCTGCGGCTCGAAGCCTCGCGCAAGGACATCGCGCCGTGGATCGACGACAAGACGCAGCTCGTGCCCGCCGACGTATGGCTCGAAGGTCCGACCGAGATGACCATCGGCGGCACGCGCTTCGTCATCCAGCCAGCGGGCCCGGCCCACACGCCCGAAGACCTGGCCATCTACCTGCCGCAGCAGAAGGTGCTGTTCGCGGGCGACATCGTGTTTCGCAACCGCATACCGTATGTGGGCACGGCCGACAGCCGTCACTGGATCGCATCGCTCGATGCGTTGCTCGCACTCGACGCCCGCACCATCGTGCCGGGCCACGGGCCGGCTTCCGATGAGCCGAAGAAAGACCTGCAGCAGACGCGCGACTACCTCGTCTTTCTTCGCGCCGCGATGAAGAAGGCTGCGACCGACATGACGCCTTTCGACGAAGCCTATGCCGCAACCGACTGGTCGCGCTTCGAGTCGCTGCCGCTGTTCAAGGTGGCCAACCGCATGAACGCGTACAACACCTACCTGCTGATGGAGCAGGAGGCGCGATGAACAACAACGGCGACACCACGCGCCGTCAGCTCGTTGCGAGCCTCGCCGCGCTGTGCGTCGCGCCGATGGTGCGCGCGGCCGAAGCGCAATTGCCCGCACCGGCTTCGCTGGCCGAGTCGCTCGCGATGGCGCTTGCGAAGTCGCAGCCGCTGGTCGTCATGGTGAGCCTGCAAGGCTGCCCCTTCTGCAAGGTCGTGCGCGAAAACTATCTCGTGCCTGAACATGCCGCAGGCCTGCCGGTGGTACAGATCGACTTTCGCGACAGCCGCATCGTGCGCGACTTCGACGGCACACCACGCACGCACGATGCACTCATCAAGTCGTGGCATATCGGCGTTGCACCGACGGTGCTCTTCTTCGGACGCAACGGCCGCGAGGTTGCAGAGCGCTTGACCGGTGGCGCCTCCGATTTCTATGGCGCGTACCTCGAAGCGCGTCTGCAGCAGGCGCGCGCTGCCGTACGAATCTGACGTTATGCATGGCGAAACCGAGCGGGTTTCCCCCAGGCATGAAGGGCTTCCTTTGTGCGCGATCGCTCCTAAAATCAATACATAACGATTTGCTTATTTAACGATGAAACCGGCAGCTCCTGCACGCGTTTCGAGGAGACCGAATTGAAGTTGTTGCCATCGCTCGCTGTGGCGGTCACAGCCGCCGCATTGCTGCTCTCGACGCAGGCTCATGCCAGCAAGGAACTCGCCCAGAAGAACGCCTGCCTGGCCTGCCATGCGATCGACAAGAAGCTCGTGGGCCCGGCCTACATCGACGTGTCGAAGAAGTACGCCGGCCAGGCCGATGCACTGGCTGTACTCACCGCGAGCATCCAGAAGGGCAGCAGCGGCAAGTGGGGCGCGGTGCCGATGCCCGGCCAGCCTGCGCTGAGCGAGGCCGATGCCAAGGCGCTGGCCGCCTGGGTATTGGGCGGCGCCAAGTAACTCACGCAAGACGCCCATGGGCTCACGCATCCAGCAGCAACCCGGCCAGGTGCGCAAGGCGCCGGAAAACTTCGTCGATACCGAAGGCGTGCGCACGGTCTTCGCGCAGGCCCAGGGCGGGCGACGCGACTTCATTCGCAATGCCTTCGCTGCCGCAGTGGCAGGCACCGCAGCTTCGGCAGCGCTTGCGCAGAGCACGGCCGATGGCGACCCGGCCATTCTTCAACTGCCGGCGCACAGCACGGGGCTCGGCCAACCGGTGGTCACCGATGGCTACGGCAAGCCGTCGAAGTACGAAGCCAACGTGCAGCGCCGGCAGAGCCCGGGGCTCACGCCGACCGCGCAGGCGTCGGTGTCCTTTGCGCCGCTGCAGTCGCTGTTCGGCATCGTCACGCCGAGCGGCCTGCACTTCGAGCGGCACCATCAGGGCTGGTGGGACATCGATCCGTCGAAGCACCGCCTGATGATCAACGGCATGGTGAAGGCGCCGAAGGTCTTCACGCTCGACGAACTGATGCGCCTGCCTTCGGTCTCGCGCTTTCACTTCATCGAATGCGGCGCGAACACCGGCATGGAGTGGGGCAACGTCGCGGTGCCCACGGCCCAGTACACGCACGGCATGTTGTCGTGCAGCGAATTCACCGGCGTGCCGCTCATCACCTTGCTGGAGATGGCCGGTGCCGACCTGAAGGGCGAGCGCTTCGTGCTGGCTGAAGGCGCCGATGGCTCTTCGATGACGCGCACCATTCCCATGAGCCTCATCCGCTCGGGCGAGGTGCTGGTGGCCTACGGGCAGAACGGCGAAATGCTGCGGCCCGAGCAGGGCTACCCGCTGCGGCTGGTGGTGCCAGGCGTGCAGGGCGTGAGCTGGATCAAGTACCTGCGCCGCATCGAGCTGGGCGACCAGCCCTACGGCACCAAGGACGAGACGGTGCACTACGTCGACCTGATGCCTGACGGCCAGCATCGCCAGTACACCAGCATCCAGGAATGCAAAAGCGTCGTCACCACGCCCTCGGGCGGACAGATGCTGCTGGACAAGGGCTTCTACAACATCACCGGCCTTGCATGGTCGGGCCGCGGCAAGGTCAAGCGCGTGGACGTGAGCGTGGACGGCGGGCGCAACTGGCGCACCGCGCGGCTCGAATCGCCGGTGCTGTCCAAGTGCCTCACGCGCTTCAACATCGACTGGGTGTGGGACGGCTCGCCGACCATCATCCAGAGCCGCGCAATGGACGACACCGGCTACGTGCAGCCCAGCTATCGGCAACTGCGCGCGGTGCGCGGCACGCGCTCGATCTATCACAACAACGCGATCCAGTCGTGGCAGGTGCAGCAGAACGGGGAGGTGGCCAATGTCCAGCTCACCTGAGCGCGCCGCTTTGCGAGCATTGCTGGCGCTGGCCGCCTGCAGCGTGTGCATTGCCACATGGGCGCAACCGAAGACCACGGGCTACCCCGGCATCGGCCGCGATGCCACACCGAAGGAAGTGGCGGCGTGGGACATCGACGTGCGCCCCGACTTCAAGGGCCTGCCGCCCGGCTCGGGCTCGGTGACGCGCGGGCAGGACGTGTGGGAGAGCAAGTGCGCCTCGTGCCACGGCGTGTTCGGCGAATCGAACCAGGTGTTCAGCCCGATCGTCGGCGGCACCACGGCGGACGACATCAAGACCGGCCACGTCGCGCGTCTGAAAGACCCGGCCTTCCCGGGCCGCACGACGCTGATGAAGGCATCGAGCCTGTCGACGGTCTGGGACTACGTGTACCGCGCGATGCCGTGGAACCAGCCCAAGTCGCTGACACCGGACGACGTCTATGCCGTCACGGCCTACATACTGAATCTCGGCGGCATCGTGCCCGACGACTTCACGCTGTCCGACAAGAACATCCGCGAGGTGCAGGCCCGCATGCCCAACCGCAACGGCGCGACCACCGCGCATGCGATGTGGCCGGGCACCGAGCTCGGCCGTGCCGTCAAGCCCGACGTGACGGCGGTGGCCTGCATGCACGACTGCGTGCCCGCCGAGCAGAAGGTCGCCCAACTGCCGCCGCATGCGCGCGGCAGCCACGGTAACCTGGCCGACCAGAACCGGCTGGTCGGTGCGCAGCACGGCATCGAGACCGCGCCGCCCGCCGCCAAGACCGCCGCGCCGCAAGCCGCTGCAACATCGAAGGTGCCCACCGCGCTGCTGGAGAAGAACAGCTGCGTGGCCTGCCACGGCATGACGCAGAAGCTCGTCGGCCCCGCCTTCTCGGACATCGCGAAGAAGTACCCGGGCCAGACTGACCATCTGCTGCAGAAGATCAAGGCCGGTGGCTCCGGCGTTTGGGGCGCGATCCCGATGCCGCCACAGACCATTGCCGACGACGAGGCCAAGGCCATCGCGCGCTGGCTGGCCGAAAGCGCGGCGCCCGAGGGCAAGCCATGACTCACAGGCCGCTCGCACGGCCTACCATCGATTCGACAGGAGACAACCCCATGAAAAACCGCAGACAGATCCTCGCGCAGTCCGCCGCCCTCGCAGGCCTGGTGGCCACTGCCGGCTGGCTTCCCGCCACGGCACTCGCCTACTCGAAAGACGCTTTCGATGCGAAGAGCGTTGCCGATGCGTTGAAGGCCGTGGGTGCCGGAGCGCCCGTCGAAAGCAAGGACGTCACCATCACCGGCCCCGACATCGCCGAGAACGGCGCCGTGGTGCCACTGAGCGTGGCCACCACGCTGGGTGGCGTCAAGCAGTTGATGCTGCTGGTCGAGAAGAACCCGAACGCCGTGGTCGCGATCTTCAACACCTCCGAGTTCGTCGAGCCGAACTTCACCACGCGCGCCAAGCTGGGCCAGTCGTCGGACGTGTATGCCATCGCGATCATGAACGACGGAAAAGCCTTCTTCGCGAAGAAGGAAGTGAAGGTCACGCTCGGCGGCTGCGGCGGCTGAAGACGCAAGCACTTTCCGCGCAGCAGCGCCTCACGACAACAACAAGGAGACACACCATGGCAGCAGATCCCATGCGCATCCGTGCCCAGGCTTCGGGCGACAAGACAACCGTGCGCATTCTCATGGCGCACGAAATGGAAACCGGCCAGCGCAAGGACGCCGCCGGCAAGACCATCCCCGCGTGGTTCATCCAGGAGGTGACGGCCTCGCTGAACGGCAAGACCGTGCTCACGGCCGATTGGGGTCCGGCGGTGTCGAAGAACCCGTTCATGCAGTTCACGCTCAAGGGCGCGAAAGCCGGCGACAAGATTGCCGTGACCTGGAAAGACAACCGCGGCGAAACGCGCACCGACGAAGCCACCGTCAGCTAGCCCCGAAGAGGAGCCAGCCCCATGAAAACAACCACATGCCTGAGCCTGCTGGTGCTGGCAGGCTGCATCCCGCTGCACGCCGCGGCGCAACAAAAGACCACGGCCGAAGGCATTGCCGAATACCGTGCGCTGCTGCAGGACGGCAACCCCGCCGAGCTGTTCGAGGCCCGGGGCGAAGACCTCTGGAAACAGAAGCGCGGACCCAAGGCCGCGTCGATGGAGAAGTGCGACCTGGGCAAGGGGCCGGGCGTGGTCAAGGGCGCCTTTGCGGAACTGCCGCGCTACTTCTCCGACACCGGCCGTGTGCAGGACATGGAGTCGCGTTTGCTCACCTGCATGGAAACGCTGCAGGGCTTCGATGCGGCCGCCATCGCGAAGACGCCTTTCGGCACTGGCGAGCAGAAGAACATCGAAGGGTTGGTGGCGTGGATCTCGGCCGAGTCGAAGGGCATGCCGCTGAATCTGCCGCAATCGCATGCCAGCGAGCGACGCGCCTACGAAGTGGGCAAGCGCCTGTTCTTCATGCGCGCGGGGCCGCACGACTTTGCTTGTGCCACTTGCCATGGTGCCGATGGCAAGCGCATCCGCCTGCAGGACCTGCCGAACCTCACGAAGAACCCTGGCGCCGGTGAAGGCTTCGGCGCGTGGCCGGCCTACCGTGTGTCGTCTGGGGAGCTGTGGGGCATGCAGCGGCGGCTGAACGACTGCTTCCGCCAGCAGCGCTTTCCGTACCCGGGCTATGCGAGCGACGTGACCGTGGCGCTGGCCGTGTACATGGGCGTCAACGGCAAGGGTGGCAAGACCACTGCGCCGGCGATCAAGCGCTGAAATGGCGCCTTGCTTTTCTGTTCGTCGCGTTGTTGTGTTTGGCGTACGTTGTTCTGAGCGCTGCCGTTCAGGGCGTCGCTCACGCCGACACGGTGCTCTTTTTCGCGAATGTCCCCCGCTTCGCTCCTCCTTTATTTCGCGAAAAAGAGCCCCGTATCGGCGTGAGCGTTCAGAGCGGTCGTTGATCTCAGGATCACCAGCAGCGTGTCCAGGTGCGAATGGCATCGGGTGCTCCCCGCAGCGAAATAAAGGAGGAGGGGCGCGCAGCGCCCCGGGGGACATTCGCGGAGGGGAGCACCCGATGTCATTCGCACACGCCCTGAACAGCAGCGCCAAGAACAAGAGCACTAGATACCAACGGCCCCGGCAAAGCTCACGCGCACCGCGATGAGCCACTGAAGGAACAAGAAATGAAAGTCGATCACCTCTTTGGCATGGCCGCCGTGGCCTGCGCGCTCACCGTGTTCGGGTGCGCGTCTGTCGACAGCGCGGCCGACCTCGACAAGCTCACTGCCGAGGCACTGCAGCGCTCCTTCCGCGACCAGGGCATCGCCAAGGTCGACCGCCTCGTGCAAGACCCGGCCAACCTCGCCTGCAGCGAAGCCGATGCCAGCGGCAAGCCGCTCGACGAGAAGACCGCAAAGGACATCGAAGCCGCGAACTTGAAAACCGTGCGCTGGCCCGCCGATGGCAAGTTCATCGGCGACTGGCGCGAGGGCGAGAAGCTCGCGCAGAACGGGCGCGGCCTCACCTGGACCGACCCGGCCCCCACGGCCACAGCTTCGGTCAACGGCGGCAATTGCTACAACTGCCACCAGATGTCGAAGGAAGAAATCTCCTTCGGCACGCTCGGCCCCAGCCTCTACCACTACGGCAAGCTGCGCGGCGTGAGCGATCCGGCCAGCGCTGCCGCCAAGCCCATCGTCGAATACACCTGGGGCAAGCTGTGGAACGCGCGCGCCTACAACGCCTGCTCGAACATGCCGCGCGTCGGCCATTCCGGCATCCTCGACGAGAAGCAGATCCGCGACGTGATGGGCCTGCTGCTCGACCCCCAGTCTCCCGTCAACCGCTGAACGCCCGGCTTCTCTCTCCATGAATCTTTCCAAGCGCGAGTTCGTCCAGATGCTCGGGGCCGGCGCCGTTGCCGGCATCGGCCTGGGCCGCTACGGCAGTGCCGACGCGGCAGCCGGCCTCGACAGCATGTATGCGCTGCCGCGCTTCGGCAACGTGTCGATGCTGCACATGACCGATTGCCATGCGCAACTCAAGCCGCTGTACTTTCGCGAACCCGGCGTGAACATCGGCGTGGGCCACATGCGCGGCAAGGTGCCGCACCTGGTGGGCGAGCACCTGCTGAAGGCCGCGGGCGTGCCGCCCGGCACGCGCATGGCGCATGCGCTCACGTACCTCGACTTCGACAAGGCCGCGCAACGCTACGGCAAGGTCGGCGGCTTCGCGCACCTGGCCACGCTGGTCAAGCAACTCAAGGCCAGCCGGCCCGGCGCGCTGCTGCTCGACGGTGGCGATACATGGCAAGGCTCCGCCACCTCGCTGTGGACGCAGGCGCAGGACATGGTCGATGCCTGCAAGCTGCTCGGCGTCGACATCATGACGGGGCACTGGGAGTTCACTTACGGCATGGAGCGGGTGCAGCAGATCATCGAGAAAGACTTCGCCGGAAAAATCGAATTCGTCGCGCAGAACGTCAAGACCGCCGACTTTGGCGACCCGGTGTTCAAGCCCTACGTGATGCGCGAGATCAACGGCGTGCCCTGCGCCATCGTCGGCCAGGCCTTTCCGTACACGCCCATCGCCAACCCGCGCTACATGGTGGCCGACTGGACCTTCGGCATCCAGGACGACAACCTGCAGCGCGTGGTGAACGAGGCGCGCGGCAAGGGCGCGCAGGTGGTGGTGGTTCTCTCGCACAACGGCATGGACGTCGACCTCAAGATGGCCGGCCGCGTGACCGGCATCGACGCCATCCTCGGCGGCCACACGCACGACGGCACGCCGATGCCCACGCTGGTGAGCAATGCGGGCGGCAAGACCATCGTGGTCAATGGCGGCTCCAACGGCAAGTTTCTCGGCGTGATCGATTTCGACGTCAAGGGCAAGAAGGTCAGCGACTTCCGCTACCGGCTGCTGCCGGTGTTCTCCGACCTGATCCCGGCCGACAAGGAGATGGATGCGCTCATCACGCGCGTTCGCGCACCTTATGAAGCCAAGCTGTCCGAAACGCTCGCCCACACCGACGGCACGCTGTACCGGCGCGGCAACTTCAACGGCACCGGCGACCAGTTGCTGCTCGACGCGCTGATGGAGGTGCAGGACGCCCCCATCGCCTTCTCGCCCGGCTTCCGCTGGGGCACCTCGCTGCTGCCCGGCCAGCCCATCACGCGCGAATGGCTGATGGACATGACGGCCACCACCTACTCGTACGCCACCGTGACGCAGATGACTGGCGAAACGCTCAAGACCGTGCTCGAAGACGTCTGCGACAACCTCTTCAACCCCGACCCCTACTACCAGCAGGGCGGCGACATGGTGCGCGTGGGCGGGCTGCAGTACACCTGCGACCCGACCGCAGGCATGGGCCAGCGCATCCAGGACATGCGTCTGGGCGGCAAGCCCATCGACGCGAGCCGCAGCTACAAGGTCGCGGGCTGGGCGCCGGTGAGCGAAGAAGCGCGCACGGCCGGCAACAAGCCGGTGTGGGAAGTGGTCGAGCCGTGGCTGAAGTCGCGCAAGGTGATCTCCACGCGCCGGCTCGACGAACCCGTGCTGAAGAACATCGCACCGAATCCCGGCTTGAGCTGAATCGAGCTGGGGCGTGCGCAAGGCCGCTCCCTAGAATCGCGGCATGTCCATCGAGCAGGTTTCTCTTCTCACGTCGCTTGCACTCGTGGCCGCCTTCGTGCTGTCGGCGGTGTTCGGCGCCGTGGCGCGGTCCACGCGTTTCTGCACCATGGGCGCGATCAGCGACGTGGTGAACCTGGGCGACTGGACGCGCGTGAAGCAATGGGCGGCCGCCGGCGGCATCGCGCTGATCGGCTTCTCGGCACTGGTCTTTGCCGGGCTGGTCGATCCGAACCAGACGTTGTATGCCTCGAACCGCATCCTCTGGCTGGCGGCCCTGGTCGGCGGTTTGTTGTTCGGCGCGGGCATGGTGCTGTCCTCGGGCTGCGGCAACAAGACGCTGGTGCGCCTGGGGGGTGGCAGCCTGAAGGCGCTGGTGGTGCTGCTGGTGATGGGCGTGTCGGCCTTCGCCACGCTCAAGGGCATCACCGCCGTGCTGCGCGTGGCCACCGTGGACAAGGTGCATGTCGACATGGCGACCAATGCCTCGCTGCCCGACGTGCTGGCCGCGGCGCTGCAGGTGCATGGACCTTCGCTGCGCCTTCTCATCGGCCTGGTTGTCGGCGGTGCGTTGATCGCATGGGCCGCATGGGGCCGGCGCGACACGCGCGATGTGCGCAGCCTTGTCGGCGGATTGCTGATCGGCCTGCTGGTCGTGGTGGCGTGGTGGCTCAGCGGCCACTGGGCCGTGGTCGACGAGCATCCGCTGACGCTGGAGCATGTCTTTCTGGCCACCAACTCCGGCCGCGCCGAGGCGCTGAGCTTCGTCACGCCGGTGGCCTATGCGCTCGACTGGCTGCTGTTCTACAGCGACACCAACAAGCTGCTGACCCTGGGCATCGCGTCGGTGGCCGGCGTGGTGGTGGGCGCCGCGGTGCACGCGCTGTGGTCGCGCGAATTTAGGTGGGAAGGCTTCGCCGGCACCAATGATCTCGCGCACCACATGACGGGCGGCGTGCTGATGGGCATCGGTGGCGTCACGGCCATGGGCTGCACCATCGGGCAGGGGCTGAGCGCTTTTTCCACCTTGAGCATCGCCAGCCTGCCGGCCATCGCCGGCATCGTCGTCGGCGCGGTGGCGAGCCTGAAGTACCAGGCGTGGCAGCTTCAGCGGGAGCTTTGACGGGCCTCCCTATCGGTAGCAGGTCGCCACGAAATCGATGAAGGCGCGCACCGCAGGGGGAACATGCCGTGTCCGGGGATAGAGCGCTGTGTAGGTGCGCTGCCCGAGCGTGATGTCGGGCAGAACCCGCACGAGCGTGCCGGCCTGGAGGTCGGCACGGACCGTGTGCCAGGTCAGCGCTGCGATGCCCAGCCCGCATTTGGCGGCTGCGTACAGCGCCGTGACGGTGTCGCATGCGAAATGCGAATCCGGCCTGAGCGTTTGCTGCTGGCCGTCGTGCATGTGCAAGGTCCAATGCGCCGGATTCTCGGGCCCGTTGTGAACCAGGCACTGGTGCCGTGACAGGTCTTGCGGTGTCCGCGGCATGCCGTGGCCGACCAGATACCGAGGCGCCGCGACCAGCACCATGTCGGAGACCGCCAGCGTGCGCGCCATCATGGAGGTGTCCTCTAGTTCTGCACTGATGCGCAGGGCGACGTCGATGCCTTCGGCGACCAGCTTCGTGAAGCGGTCGGTGCAGACCACGTCCAGCCGGATGCCGGCATGGCGCGCCTGGAAGGCAGGCAGCCAGTCCGGCAGGTCCAGCGTGGCGATGGAAAGCGGCATGCTCACCCTCAGCGTTCCGGCTGGCGCCTTGCCGCCATCTGCCGCCGCATCCGCATGGGCCGCATCGAGCCGCGACAGGATGTCCGTGCAGGCCGCGTGGTAGCGCTCTCCCGCTTCGGTCAGCGTGATGCCGCGGGTGTCGCGCCGCACGAGCTGTGCGCCGAGCGACGCCTCCAGCGCCTGCAGCTGGCGGGAGAGGCTGGAGTGCGTCGTGTCCAGCGATTGCGCGGCGGCCGAAAGACTTTTTGCCTGCGCGATGCGCTGAAAGGCGCGCATCGCCTTCACTTGATCCATGCGCCGCCCTCCTGCGGATGCCTCAGATGACGCGCATTTTCATGCAACCGCCAAGGCCAGGATCTGCGCGGTCGTCAGCACGTCGCCGAAGGTGTCCTCGATCTCGGCCAGCGCCGCGCGATGCAGGCCGTCGTGCGACACCGTGTCGCCGTTCTCGCGGCGGATCGACCGGGTGGCCGTGGCGTCGGACGACACCACCACGTCGAAACCCTGCGCCGCGGCGTCGCGGGCCGCGCCGGCCACGCAGGCATGTGTCATGAGTCCGGTGATCACGAGCGTCCGGATATGGGCCGATTGCAGCTGTCGCGCAATGTCGGTGCTGGCGAAGACGCTGACGGTGCGCTTTTGCACGACCGTATCGCGTGCCCTGGGCTGCATGTCCGGGTGGAAGCTGACGGTGTTGCCGTCTTCAGCGAACACGGCGGCGCCCGCCGGTGCGAGGTGCTGAATCTGGAATACGGGAAATGCAAGTTGGTCCGCCCAGGCCAGGAGGCGCTTCGTCTGGGCCATGGCGCCCGATCCGTCGGCAATCGGCATGCGGCCGGTGAAGTATTCGTTCTGGAAATCGATCACCAGCAAGGCCGTGGTGTTGCCGGGCAACTGCCGCCGGGCCTGCGCGCCCGACATGGCGCGGATGGTGGGGGTCGGTGCGAAGGGCGATGCGGCAGCAGCAGCGGTGCCGACGATGCCGGCCGCGCAAGGCAAGGCCAGCGCGCCCATGAGCCCGCGGCGGGAGAGGTTGAACATGGTGGGTTCCTGAAGACTGGAGATTCGTCAAAAGCGACGCTGGAAAGTCTAGGAACGGCACCGGCCCGCGCACAGGGCGAAACGGCGACAAGTGTTGTGCGCGCCGCGCACAGCCCGGGCATCCAGCCCTCATTTTTACGGTTTCTTTACGCCTGCCTGCCGACTCTTTCCCCCGGTTTTACGCACGACTGCCGAGACTGAAGCCTGTCTTGTTTTGCAGGAGTGATGTATGGACATCGTCTGGATGGGCGCCTTGCTGGCGCTATGGGTCGTGGTGGCGGCCATGGTCGTCGGGCTGAACAGGCTCGAAGGATCGAACCCACCGAAAGCAACCGCCACTGGCGACGGAGAAGCATCGTGATCAGCCTCGAAGTTCTTTATGGCTTCGGCGCCCTGATCGCCGTGATCCTGTTCGCCTACCTCGTGTTCGCGCTGATCTGCGCAGAGGAATTCTGAAATGACCTCCTCCGCCTGGGGCCTGTTGGCCTTTTTCCTGGCCGCACTGCTGGTGCTGGCCTGGCCCATCGGCAAGTTCCTTGCCGCGCTGTGCAACGAGCGCGTGCCGCGCTGGATGCAGCGCGTCGAGTCGCCGCTCTACAAGATCGCCGGCACGAAGCCGGAGCAGTCGATGCACTGGCTGCGCTACGCGCTCGCACTGCTGGCCTTCAATGCCATCGGCGCCATCTTTCTTTACGCCCTGCAACGCGTGCAGGGCTGGCTGCCGCTCAATCCCGCGGGCATGACGGCCGTGTCGCCCGACTCGGCCTTCAACACCGCGGTGAGCTTCGTTTCCAACACCAACTGGCAGGGCTACGGCGGCGAGTCGACCATGAGCTATCTCACGCAGATGCTCGGCCTGACGGTGCAGAACTTCTTCTCCGCTGCCACCGGCATTGCGGTGGCCTTCGCACTGGTGCGCGGCTTCGCGCGCCGGGGTGATGGCAAGGGCCTGGTCGGCAACTTCTGGGCCGACGTCACGCGCATCACGCTGTGGGTGCTGGTGCCGATCTCGTTCGTGATCGCGCTGTGCTTCGTGGGGCAAGGCGTAATCCAGAACTTCGACGAGTACAAGACCGTGAACACGGTCGAGACCACCGCCTTCCAGCAGCCGAAGAATGGCGCCGACGGCCAGCCGCTGAAGGACGACAAGGGCCAGCCGGTGATGGAAGATGCCACCACCAAGACGCAGACGCTGGCCATGGGTCCGGTGGCTTCGCAAGAGGCCATCAAGATGCTCGGCACCAACGGTGGCGGCTTCTTCAATGCCAACTCGGCGCATCCGTACGAGAACCCGACAGCGCTGACCAACCTGCTGCAGATGCTCGCGATCTTCGTGATCCCGGCGGCGCTGTGCTTCGCCTTCGGCCGCGTGGTCGGTGACATGCGCCAGGGCTGGGCCGTGCTGGCCGCCATGACGATCATGTTCGTGATCGCGGTGGTGGTCATCACACCCGCCGAGCAGGCCGGCAATCCGCTGCTGACATCGCTGGGTGTCGACCAGATGTCGAGTGCGCTGCAGACCGGCGGCAACATGGAAGGCAAGGAGTTGCGCTTCGGCATCGACGCCACGTCGCTGTTTGCCGCGGTGACCACCGCCGCCTCGTGCGGTGCGGTCAACGCGATGCACGACTCGCTCACGCCCCTGGGCGGCATGGTGCCGATGGTGCTCATGCAACTGGGCGAAGTGGTGTTCGGCGGCGTCGGCAGCGGTCTCTACGGCATGCTGATCTTCGCGATGCTCGCGGTGTTCATCGCCGGCCTGATGATCGGCCGCACGCCCGAGTACCTCGGCAAGAAGATCGAGGTGCGCGAGATGAAGCTGATCTCCATCGCCATCCTGGTCACGCCGATCCTGGTGCTGGCGGGAACCGCCGTGGCGGTGGTCGCGGGCGCCGGCAAGGCCGGCATTGCGAACCCCGGCGCGCATGGTTTCTCGGAAATCCTCTACGCGCTGACCTCGGCGGCCAACAACAACGGCAGCGCCTTCGCAGGCCTGTCGGCCAACACGCCCTTCTACAACGGCCTGCTCGGGCTGGCCATGTGGCTCGGCCGCTTCGCGATGATCGTGCCGGTGCTGGCCATTGCCGGTGCGCTGGCCGCCAAGAAGCGCCTGCCCGTCACCAGCGGCACGCTGCCCACGCACGGCCCGCTGTTCGTCTCTTTGCTGATCGGCACCGTGCTGCTGGTCGGCTTGCTCAACTACGTGCCGGCGCTCGCCCTCGGGCCGATCGTCGAACACCTGGTGCTCTGGAAATAAGGAGCCCGCCATGACTGTCAACACCAAAACCTCTCTTTCGCTGTTCGATGCAGCGCTGGTCAAGCCCGCCCTGTGGGGCGCCTTCGCCAAGCTGAACCCGCGCACCCAGTGGCGCAACCCGGTGATGTTCATCGTCTACATCGGGAGCATCCTCACCACGCTGCTCTGGGTGCACGCGATGAGCTTCCCGGGCGACACCGGCATGAAGCCTGCCTTCGTGCTGGCCGTGACCATCTGGCTGTGGTTCACCGTGCTGTTCGCGAACTTTGCCGAAGCCCTGGCCGAAGGCCGCAGCAAGGCGCAGGCCGCGTCGCTGCGCGGCCTGCGCAAGGACACCTGGGCCAAGAAGCTGCAGGAGCCGCACCATGGCGCCTCGTGGTTGCCTGAACAGGCGCCGAACCTGCGCAAGGGCGACATCGTGCTGGTCGAGACCGGCGACGTGATCCCGCTCGACGGCGAAGTCATCGAAGGCGTGGCCTCGGTCGACGAAAGCGCCATCACCGGCGAATCGGCACCCGTGGTGCGCGAATCGGGCGGCGACTTCTCGGCCGTGACCGGCGGCACCCGCGTGCTGTCCGACTGGCTGGTGGTGCGCATCTCGGTGAACCCGGGCGAGTCTTTCCTCGACCGCATGATCGGCATGGTCGAAGCGGCCAAGCGCCAGAAGACGCCGAACGAGATCGCGCTGACCATCCTGCTGGTGGCGCTGACGCTGGTGTTCCTGATGGTCACCGTCACGCTGCTGCCGTTCTCGGTGTTCAGCGTGGAGGCTGCCGGCGCCGGCACCGTGGTGTCGCTCACCGCACTGGTGGCGTTGCTGGTGTGCCTGATCCCGACCACCATCGGCGGCCTGCTCTCGGCCGTCGGCGTGGCCGGCATGAGCCGCATGATGCAGGCCAACGTGATCGCCACCTCGGGCCGCGCGGTGGAAGCTGCCGGCGACGTCGATGTGCTGCTGCTCGACAAGACCGGCACCATCACGCACGGCAACCGCCAGGCCAGCGCCTTCCTGCCGGCGCCCGGCATCCCCAAGGCCCGGCTGGCACGCGCTGCCATGTTCGCTTCGCTGCCCGATGAAACGCCCGAAGGCCGCAGCATCGTCGAGCTGGCCCGCCGCGACGGCCTGGACACCACCGCGGTCGACGGTGCCCGCTTCGTGCCCTTCACCGCGCAGACCCGCATGAGCGGTGTCGACCTGCCGGCCGCGCCCAACAGCCTGGACACCAACGTCATCGTGCTGCGCAAGGGCGCGGTCGATGCGATCCGCCGGCATGTGGAATCGCTCGGCGGCTCGATGCCCGCAGAGATGCTGCGCGCCGCCGAAGAAACGGCACGCCGCGGCAGCACGCCGCTGGCCGTGGCCGAAGGTGAACGCGTGCTCGGTGTGGTCGAGCTGAAGGACATCGTCAAGACCGGCATCAAGGAGCGCTTTGCCGAGCTGCGCCGCATGGGCATCAAGACGGTGATGATCACCGGCGACAACAAGCTCACGGCAGCCGCGATCGCAGCTGAAGCCGGCGTCGACGACTTTCTGGCCGAAGCCACGCCCGAGGACAAGCTTGCGCTGATCCGAAAGTACCAGGCCGAAGGCCGCCTGGTCGCCATGACCGGTGACGGCACCAACGACGCCCCGGCGCTCGCGCAGGCCGACGTGGCGGTGGCCATGGGCAGCGGCACGCAGGCGGCGAAGGAGGCCGGCAACATGGTCGACCTCGACTCCAACCCGACCAAGCTGCTCGAAGTGGTGGAAACCGGCAAGGCGCTGCTGATGACGCGCGGCTCGCTCACCACCTTCTCGATTGCGAACGACGTGGCGAAGTACTTCGCGATCATTCCGGCGATCTTCGTGTCGACCTATCCGCAGCTCGGTGCACTCAACGTGATGCGGCTTGCGAGCCCGTCGTCGGCCATCCTGAGCGCGGTGATCTTCAACGCACTGGTCATCGTGTTCCTGATTCCGCTGGCGCTCAAGGGCGTGCGCTACCGGCCGGTGGGCGCCGCCGCGCTGCTGCGCCGCAACCTCGCCATCTACGGTCTGGGCGGCCTGCTCGTCCCTTTCATCGGTATCAAGTTGATCGACTGGCTGCTCGTGGCTGTCCATCTCGTCTGAGGAGTTCTTCATCATGAAAAACAACAACGGCAGTATCTTTCGCCCCGCACTCGTGCTCTTCGTATTGCTGAGCGCGATCACCGGCCTGATCTATCCGATGCTCGTCACCGGCGCCGCGAAAGCGGTGTTTCCCGCGCAGGCGGACGGCAGCCTGATCGTGCTCGACGGCACGACCGTGGGCTCCAGGCTCATCGGCCAGAACTTCAGCGACCCGAAGCACTTCTGGGGCCGCCCGTCGGCCACCTCGCCGCAGCCCTACAACGCCAGTTCCTCGGGCGGCTCGAACCAGGGTCCGCTGAACCCCGCGCTGACCGATGCGGTCAAGGGCCGCATCGAGGCCCTGCGCGCAGTCGATCCGGGCAACACCGCACCGGTGCCGGTCGACCTCGTCACGGCATCGGCCAGCGGGCTCGATCCGGACATCAGCCCCGCCGCTGCGCAGTACCAGGCGGCGCGCGTCGCCCGCGCGCGCGGCGTGCCGGTTGAACAGATCAACACGCTGATCGCGAAGAACACACAGCGCCCGCTGCTGGGCCTGCTGGGCGAATCACGCGTCAACGTGCTCGCATTGAATCTCGCGCTCGACGCAGTCCCTGCTTCGACGACAACGCGTTGAGGAGAAACAAACCATGGCCTATGCCGCTTACCGAGAACACCCTGGCGTCTTGCGCACCGCGCACGCCGCGATGAGCAAGACGACCCAGTTCTTCGTGCTCGACGTCACCGTCTGCTGTGCCGATGCCCTGCGCGTGCGCCGCAGCATCGCCGGCTGCCCCGACGCGGGTGTGGTGCGGTGCGAACCGCTGCTGCACGCCTGCAGCACGCAGGAAAGCGATGCGCCCTGCGTGCGCCTGATGATCCGCCTGCCGATCGCCAGCTACGCGGACGTGCTGCACCGGCTGATCGAATGCGTGCCTTCGGGCGAAATCGGCCGGCTCGTGAGCTGGCGCGAACACCTCGCGCGCTGCGGCCTGCGCCATGGTCACTGACCTGCTTCTTGCGCTGCTGGCCATGGCGGCGCTGTTCGTGCCGCTGGGCTTTGCGTGGTGGGTGCTGTCGCGCACGGCCCGGCGTCATCACCAGCGTTCGCGTGGCAAGGATGAATCGGCGCGCTGACGGGCGCTTCGTTTCCGTATGCGGGCCGATCTCCACCCCGAAGCCGCCGGGTCAGGCCGGGCGCATCCGCGCCATGTTCCACGCCAGCGCCGCGCAGCCCAGTTGGACTGCGGCGCCCGCGAACATCGCGATCTGCAGCCCATGGGCACCGCCGTGCACAACGGCGTAGAGCGCGCCCAGCACGGCGATACCGAGCGTGGCGCCCGCGATGCGCGCGACGTTGATCAACGCCGACGCAGTGCCCGAGCGCGCGGCATCGACCGCGCCGACCGCCACGCCCATCAGCGGGCCGGTGGCCAAGCCCATGCCGATGCCTGTCAACACCAGCCCCGCCTCGGTCAGCACGATCGATGCGAAGGGCGCGCCGATCCCGATCAGGATCAACCCGCAACCGATGACCGCCACGCCGCCGCAGGTCATGGTGCGCGCGCCGAGCCGCGTCGTCAGCTTGCCGCTGAACGGCGAGACCGCCACGAACACCAGGGCCATCGGAATCAGCGCAAGGCCGGCCTGCGTGGCGTCGAGCGCTCCGGTACTCAACCATGTGAGCGGCACCAGGAACAGCGTGCCGTACATGCCGAAGGTCATGCCGATGGTGGCGAGCATCGCGCTGCGGAAAGCATGAACGCCGAAGAGGTCGAGCGGCACCAGTGCCGCGGCGCCCTTGTTGCGCTCGATGCGAAGGAACAGCACGAAGGCCATCACTGCCATCACCAACACAACGGCAGCCAGAGCCGGCGCGTCGTGCGACTGGATGGCGGCGAAGGCCAGCCCGCCCAGCGCAAGCGCACCGAAGACCTGTGCCGGCATGTCGAGGCTGCGACCCTTGGGGTCCGACGATTCAGGAATCGAGGGCAGCGCCAGCAACAGCGCGGCCCCGCTCAGCGGAATCACCGCGAGAAAGATGCTGCGCCATCCGAAGTGATGAATCAGCACGCCGCCCAGCGGTGCGCCGATGGCCATGGCCAGCCCGTTGCATGCGGCCCAGATGCCCAGCGCCCGGCCGCGTTCGGCGGTGTCCTGCCACACCACCCGGATGATCGCGAGGGATGCAGGCATCAGCAGCGCCGCGCCCAGGCCCGCCAGCGCGCGGCCGGCAATCAGCATCCAGACGGACGTCGAGACCGCGCACAGCAGCGTGGCGCCGGTGAAGACCGCCGCGCCCGTCATGAAGATGCGGCGCCGGCCGTACAGGTCGGCCAGCAGGCCACCGGTGAGCAGCAGCACGGCATAGACCAGGTTGTAGCTGTCCACCACCCACTGCAGCGCGATGACGCTCGCGGAGAAATATTCACCGATGGGTCGCGTGCCGAGATTGACCACCGCCATGTCGACCTGCGCGACAAGAACCGCCAGGCACAGCGTGACCAGCGCGAGCCAGCGATGTTTGCCGTGGGTACTGGCGGGCAGCGAAAGCGCCGGACTGGCGGGAGAAGAGGTGCTGTTCATGGTGTGTCCGCTTTTCAGGCTTCAGACAGTTCATTCTGTGCCGCAGGGAATTCGACGCTTCGCCTGGGAGCGAAGCGTTCGATGCACCCCTGGCGCTCGTGCCACCCGATGCGATAACCTGCGCTGCCGATGAACGAGATGCTCCGCCCCGACCCCGATGCCCTGATCGCGCAACTGCGCAGCGACGAGGCGCGCGCGCAGCGCGGCAAGCTGCGCATCTACTTCGGCGCCAGCGCCGGCGTGGGGAAAACCTGGGCCATGCTCAGCGCCGCGCAGCGCGAACGTGCCGGTGGCCGCGACGTGCTGATCGGCGTGATCGAGACCCATGGCCGCAGCGAAACCGCCGCGCTGCTCTCGGGCCTCGACGCGCTGCCGCTGCGCGAGCTGGACTACCGCGGCCGCACGCTCGCCGAGTTCGACCTCGACGCCGCGCTGGCGCGCAAGCCCGCCGTGCTGCTGGTCGATGAACTCGCCCACACCAACGCGCCCGGTTCCCGCCACGCCAAGCGCTGGCAGGACGTGCAGGAACTGCTGGCCGCCGGCATCGAGGTGTGGTCGGCACTCAATGTGCAGCACCTGGAAAGCCTCAACGGCACGGTCGGCGCCATCACCGGTGTGCGCGTGCACGAGACCGTGCCCGACACCGTGCTCGATGAAGCCGACGAAGTGGTGCTGGTCGACGTCACGCCCGACGAACTCACCGCCCGGCTCGCGGCCGGCAAGGTGTATTTGCCGCAGCAGGCCGAGCGCGCGGCGCAGAACTTCTTTCGCAAGGGCAACCTGATCGCGCTGCGCGAGATTGCCCTGCGCCGCACTGCCGAGCACGTGGAAGACGATGTGCGCGGCTGGCGCGTCGAGCAATCGGGCGCCGGCGGCAATGGCCGTGGGTTGCAGGCCTGGAACACCTCGGGCGCGATCCTCGCGTGCGTCGGCCCGCATGAGGGCGCGGCGCAGACGGTGCGCACGGCGGCACGGCTGGCGGGCCAGCTCAATGTGCGGTGGCATGCGGTGTATGTCGAAACGCCCCGCCTGCAACGGCTGGCCGCCGCCGAGCGCGACCGCATCCTTGCCGTGCTCAAGCTGGCGGAAGAACTGGGCGCGGCCACAGCGGTGCTCACGGGCTCCGACGTGGCGGAACAGCTCGCCGAACAGGCGCGCCGGCTCAACTGCGCGACGCTGGTGCTGGGGCGCTCGGCGCCGGCCGCCGGGTGGCGCGGCTGGTGGTCCGCGCGCGCGCAGCCGCTGTCGCGTGCGCTGGCCCAACGCGCGCCCACGCTCGACATCATGGAAGTGGCCCCCGCCGACAGCTCGCGCCGCTTGTCGCGCGCGCCGTTGGAGGGCGCCCGCATCGACAGCGACGACCACGAGAAGGCGCCGACCTATTGGCCCGGCTACGCATGGGCCACTGCCACCAGCGTTGCGCTCACGCTGATCTGCACGCCGCTGGCGGGCGTGCTCGAACTGTCGAACATCGTGATGCTGTTCCTGCTCGGCGTGGTGGGCGTGGCGATGCGCTTCGGCCGCGGGCCATCGGCGCTGGCGGCGCTGCTCAACGTGGCGGCCTTCGACTATTTCTTCGTGCCGCCGCGCCTGTCGTTCGCGGTGAGCGACGTGCAGTACGTGCTGACCTTCGCGGTCATGCTCGGCGTCGGCCTGCTGGTGGGCCAGCTCACGGCCGGGCTGCGCTTTGCGGCCGGCGTGTCGACCAGCCGGGAGCGGCGCGCGCGCTCGCTGTTCGAGCTGACGCGCGAGCTGTCCGCCGCGTTGGAGAGTTCGCAGGTGGTCGCGCTGGGCGGCGCCGCGGTGCGGGGCCATTTCGGCGGGCACGCGGTGGTGCTGGTCATCGATGCGGCCGACCAGCTCGTGATGCCCACCGATCCACCCGAGGGCTTCGATCCGCAAGTGGCCGACTGGGCCTTCCGCCACGGCCAGCCGGCCGGCCTTGCCACCGCCACGCTGGCGGCGCAGCCCTGGCACTACGTGCCGCTTCAGGCGCCGATGCGCGTGCGCGGGGTGCTGGCGCTGTCGCCCGTCCAGCCGCGCTGGCTGCTCATTCCCGAACAGGCGCAGCAGTTGGACACGTTGGCGCGGCAGATCGCGATTGCGCTGGAGCGCGTGCACTACGTCGAAGTCGCGCAGCAGGCGGTGGTCGAGATGGAATCGGAGCGGCTGCGCAATGCGCTGCTCGGCGCGATCTCGCACGACGTGCGAACGCCGCTCACCGCGCTGATCGCGCTGGCCGAATCGCTGCAGACGCTGCCGCCCGCCGAGCATGCCGAAGCGGCCCGCGCCATCGTCGCGCAGGCGCACGAGCTGCACGCGCTGGTCAACAACCTGCTCGACATGGCGCGGCTCGAAAGCGGCATCGCGGGCGGCGCGGTGAACCTGCGGCGCGACTGGCAGTCGGTGGAAGAGGTGGTGGGCTCGGCCATTCGCGCAGCGCGCACGTCGCTGGGCAGCGTGGTGGTGCAGACGGCGCTCGACCCTGAACTGCCGCTGGTCGAATTCGATGCGGTGCTGATCGAACGCGTGCTGGTGAACCTGCTCGAGAACGCCACCAAGTACGGCGCGCCACCCATCGTGGTGGGTGCCCGTGCCGAGCCCGGCGCGCTGGTGCTGACGGTGCGCGACCACGGGCCGGGCCTGCCCGCCGCGCTGCTGGGCCACGAGCAGAAACTGTTCGACAAATTCACGCGCGGCGAGGTCGAGTCGGCCACGCCGGGCGTGGGGCTGGGCCTGGCAATCTGCAGGGCAGTGGTGAGCGCGCACGGCGGCGAGATCACGGCCGCCAATGCGCGCGATGGCGGTGCAGAATTCACGGTCACCCTGCCACGTCGCGAGCCGCCCGAACCGGCCGAAGCCCAACTCTGAATCCGCGCCCATGCCATCCCCCACCGCCATCGTGATCGAAGACGAGCCGCAGATCCGCCGTTTTGTGCGCGGCGCGCTCGAGGCCGAAGGCTGGCTGGTGCACGAGGCCGGCACGCTGCGCGATGGCCTGGCGGCGGCGGGAACGCGCCAGCCCGATCTGCTGGTGCTCGACCTCGGGTTGCCCGATGGCGATGGGGTTTCGCTGATTCGCGATGTGCGCGGCTGGTCGGCGGTGCCGATCATCGTGCTGTCTGCGCGCACCGATGAGGCGGACAAGATCGCCGCGCTGGATGCGGGCGCGGACGACTATCTGACCAAGCCCTTCGGCACCGGTGAACTGCTGGCGCGGGTTCGTGCGAATCTGCGGCGTCCCCGGGCGGCGGGTGGGGGCAATGACGAACCTGCGGAAGCGCTGTTCCGCTTCGGCGAGATCGAATTCGATCGCGGTGCGCGGATCGTGCGACGAGCGGGTGCCGAGGTGCATCTGACGCCGACCGAGTACCGGCTGTTGTCGGTGCTGGTTGCGAATGCGGGGCGTGTGTTGACGCAGCGCCAACTGCTGCGCGAGGTGTGGGGGCCATCGCACACGGACCAGAGCCACTATCTGCGGATCTACATGGGGCATCTGCGGCAGAAGCTGGAGGCGGACCCTGCGCAGCCTCGGCATCTGCTGACGGAGACTGCTGTGGGGTATCGGTTGGTGGTTTAGCTGTTTGTCGGTCGGGGCGCGGCGATGGGCGCTGTGCCCTTGGGCGGCCGACGTCACCGGCCCTTCGGGCTTCCCTGCGCTGCTTACGACGGGCGGGGTCTCGCAGAACTCGCTTCGCTCAAACAGCTGCGAGCCCTGATCCGCCCGTCGCTGCGCTGCTCGGCGGTGCCTCAACGGCCGCCCAAGGGCACAGCGCCCATCGCCGTGGACAGAGCGGTTGTCGATTCCCCCACCTTCGAGGCCGAGTCCCCGAATTACTCCCTCTCCCTTTGGGAGAGGGTTGGGGTGAGGGCAGTCGGCCTCAAAGAAGTGCAGGGTTCTCGCTAAACCCCTGAGCCCGGTTCGCGGTGCGGCGTGGTCGGCCCCTCTGGGCCGCCGAGGAGCGCAGCGTTTCGCGGATCAGGGCTCGCAGCTGTTTGAGCGAAGCGAGTTCTGCGAGACCCCGCGAGACGCGAGCACCGCAGGGAAGCCCGAAGGGCCGGCACAGTGGGGCTGACCGCGCCGTGCCGCGAACCGGGCGCCTCCCCAAAGAACGCAAAAGAGCCCCTGACCCAATCTCATTACTTTCAGTCCCTCACTCATTACCGCCTTCAGTCCACCCAGCTCAACACTGTCCCCTGTCCGAATGTCCGGACAAAAAAACAGGAGAGCAGATTTGCACATAGTGATCATCGGCGCAGGCTTGGGCGGCCTGTGCCTCGCACAGGGACTCCATCGACGCGGCGTGTCCTTCGATGTCTACGAGCGCGACGCCGCACCCGACAGCCGCCCCCAGGGCTTCCGTATCAAGATCGACCAGACCGGCCAACAGGCGCTGGAAGCCTGCCTGCCGCCCGCGTTGAACACCCTCTTCAAGCAGACCTGCGCCATCCCCGTGAGCGGCGTCAACCTCATCGGCCCCAGCCTCGAACCCGTGAGCGAACGCTGGGTCGCTTCATGGCAGCGTGCCGGGGGTGACGACGCTCCCGTGGGCCGCGTGGAAGACGTGAACGCCGACCGCCTCGCCATGCGCCGGGTGCTGCTCAGCGGCATCGAAGCGCATGTGCATTTCGGCCGTGTGTTCGACGGCTACGAGCGCAGCGGTGGCGCACTGCGCGCATGCTTTGAAGACGGCAGCGTGGTCGAAGCAGATGTTCTTGTGGCTGCCGATGGCGTCAACTCCACGGTGCGCGGCCTGCGCCTTCCCGACGTGGTGCCGATCGACACCGGATCGACCTGCATCTACGGCAAGACCCTCTTCGCTGCGGACACCGCATCGCGCATCGCGCCGCTGTTCCACACGAAGACATCGGTCGCATTCGGTGATCGCCTTGCGGTCATCGTCGATCCCATGAAGTTCAGGCCCCGGTCTTCGCCCCGGCCCGTCGGCGACTACCTCTACTGGGCCATGATCGGACCGAACGACCGCTTGAATCCCGTTGACGATGCGACCGCGTTGCCATCGGAACCGCGCAACCGCGCGCACGCCATCGTGCTGTCCCGCGCCGCCGACTGGCATCCCGGATTCCGTGCCCTCTTCGAGTTGGCCGCGCCCTCCGATGTCGCGATGCTTCCGATCCGGACCATGACGGCACCGCCCGCCTGGAAGACCGACGGCGTGACCGTGCTCGGGGATGCGATCCACGTCATGAGCCCCGCAGGTGGCCTGGGCGCGAACACCGCGCTGCACGACGCCGCGACGCTTGCCGAAAAGCTGGGTGCGGCATCTGCCAATCGCACCCCCGTGATGGCGGCGGTCGCCGACTACGAGGCGGCCATGCGCGACTACGCACGCGAGGCCATCCAGCAGTCGAACGACGGCGCGAGCCTGCTGTTCGGCGCGGTGGCTGCGTAGCGACAATCGGCCGCCATGAACACCACGATGAAACGCTTCGGCGCGGCCTGGGTTGTCGGCGCATCCATGGCGCTGCTCAGCGCAGCGCTCCACGCGGCACCGCCGTCGCCACCGCTGCAGATTGGCGACGGAGCCACGCTCCGCATCGCGCCCGTGCCCAGCGCGAAGCTGGCCTCCGGTGCTTCGGTGAACCTGAAATGGAGTCCGACGCTGAAGCGGGCCGTCGCCGTGTCGGACGATGTGTTCGTCGCCGGTGCGGCGGCCTTCCAGCAGGACGGCCACACCTACTTCTACCTCGTGACGCAGGAGCCCTCGCGCGAGAACCGCGGTGCTGGCTACTGCGGCGCTGGCACAGAAGACATCCTTCGCCTCATCGAGATAGCGAAGCCGCCGTTGCGCCTGATCGAGCAGGACAAGTTGCTCCTGCAGAGTTGCCTCGAATCGATCGAATTCGACGACGCCAGCGGTGCCTCGCTGCGCACGCAACTGGAAAACCGTACCGATCCGCAGCACCTGACGCTTACCTGGTCAGAGCACCCCAAGTTCGGCTCCGCACCCAAGCGGGTGAAGGTACGTGACGGACGGCTCGAGCTGGAGTAGGGGCTGTCTCAGGCTGCCACGCCCTTGTTCGGATTGAGCAAGAACTTCTCCCCCGTCGCCTGCTTCCCATACACCCCGATCGCATCGAGCTGCAGCGCCTCGACCAGCGACACCTCGCGCGTGTACTTGCTCGCGAACGTGGTCTTCAACTCCGCCACCACGCGCGCCTTCAAACGCTGCGTGCCTTCGTCGCCGAGTTTTCCGAGGAACGGGAACAGCAGCCAGCCGCCCATGCCCCATGCCATGCCGAAGTTGCGCACGAACTCGGTCGGGCTGCGGTCGAGGCCGCCGTAGATGTAGACCTGCTTGTGGGTGGTCGAGCCGTAGCGGCTGTATTCCTTGGCGGTGCGGTTCAGCGCCGCTTCCATGCAGCCGAGGATCTGGCCCGCGAGCTTGCCGCCGCCGGTGGCGTCGAAGGCCAGCGTGGCACCGGTGTCGACCAGCGCCTGCGTCAGGTCTTCGAGAAAAGTGGGCGAGGTCGCGTTGCACACGTACTTTGCGCCGAGGCCGCGCAGCAGCGCTTCCTGCTCGGGCTTGCGCACGATGTTGACGAGGTCGATGCCGTCCTTCTGGCAGATCTTGTTGAGCATCTGCCCGAGGTTGGAGGCGGCGGCGGTGTGCACCAGCGCCTTGTGGCCTTCGCGCCGCATCGTCTCGACCATGCCCAGCGAGGTGAGCGGATTGACGAAGCACGAAGCGCCTTCGGCGGCCGTCGTGCCTGCCGGCAGTTCCATGCACTGCGCGACGGCGACCGCGCGGTACTGCGAGTACATGGCGCCACCGATGGCGGCCACGGTCTTGCCGAGCAGCGCCTGCGCGGCCGGCGACGAACCGGCCTTCACGACCACGCCCGCGCCTTCGTTGCCGACCGGCATCGACTCGTCGAGGCGGCCGGCCATTGCGGGCCTTGCGCGTTCGGGAACGGTGGCGGTGACGACCGGACGGTCGGCCGTGCCGGATGCCTTGGCGGTGCTCATGTCGGCGGCGCCGAACAGCAGGCCCAGGTCCGACGGGTTCATCGGCGAGGCCTCGATGCGGATCACGACCTCGTGGGCCTGCGGTTCGGGGATCGGCTCGTCATGCAGCGAGAGTTCGAGTTCGCCGTTCGAGCGAACGAGGGAGCGGAGTTGCAGTGCCATGGAAGAAGCCCTTGAAGAGGTTCGTTCGAAGATGGCCGGTGGCCACGGGGCGGCCAGTATAGGAGCGGGGTGCGAAAGCTGCAGGCGCCTTCAGGACACCATGGGAATGGCCGGCGCGTGGGCCAGCGCGTGGCGCATCTTCAGAGGGTCGAGCCGCTCGATGTAGCGCGGGATGTTGCGCCACAGCGTGTGATAGCCGTAGCCGCCGCGCAGCATTTCGTGGCGCGCGCTGTCCTTGTCCCAGTCTTGAACGGCCATGCGGTAGACGGCGGCCACCACGCCGGTGCGGTCGGCGCCGTGCATGCAGTGGATCAGCACCGGGCCGTGCTTCTCGGCCTCGCGAATGGCGACCAGTGCACGCAGCACCTTGGCGTCGTCGATGGACCAGGTGTTGATCGGCACGCGCACGAGGCGGATGCCGGTGCCGGCGAACACTTTCTTGTCGTCGTTGAAGGAGCGCAGGCTCACCACCGTGCGGATGCCCAGCGACTGCAGCGCCGCCATGTTGGCGCGCCGGGGCTGGGCGCTGCGGTACAGCATGGGCGTGATGCGGTGCAGGTTCTCGACCTGCAGTTCGTCCAGCGGGTCGGCCCAGTGGCCGGGGCGCGGATCGTCGATGTTCGGCGTCGTCATTTCTTCTTGTGGCGCCAGTGCCGGGTTGCCAGGATCAACGCCGCCACTGCCAGGCCACCCCAGTAGTCGACCGGCGCACCCCACAGCCAGTGCTTGTGCCAGAACGCATCGACCGGGTTGAAGCGGGCCCAGCCGAAGGCCGGGTTGATCATGAACCACAGAAAGTCTTCGCAGACCCAGAACACGATCAGCCCTGCGACGGCGAACCCCACGTTGCGCCACGTCCACCGGCCGTTGAAGGCCAGCGGCGAGAAGAACACCAGCGCCATGAAGGTGAACACCCAGGCGTGGTAGCCGGTCATGGCGCGGCCGCCCCAGAAGATGTCGAGCCAGATGCTGTTCTCGATGCGCCAGGTGGGCAGCGAGGTGGCCCAGCCCGCGCCGCCTTCGATCTGGATTTCCGCGTTGGCGAAGAAAAAGGCCATCGCGACCACCCAGGCGAGATAGCCGAGCGTGCGGCCCACGCCGGTTTTTTCAACCTCGCCGCTCACGCCCCGGCACCCAGCACGTGTTGCAGCACGGCCCGCGCGGCCTGCGGCTTGCCGAGTGCGCGACTGCGCGCGGCCATGTTCGCGAGCTTGGCGGGGTCGGCCATCAGGCGCGCGACCTTGTAGTCGAGGCCGATGGCGTCGTAGGCGAGCCATGCGGCGCCTTCTTCCATCAGGAAGCCGGCGTTGTGTTCTTCCTGCCCCGGAATGGGCGAGATCAGCAGCATTGGCTTGCCGAGCGCCAGGCATTCGGACACCGTGAGGCCACCGGGCTTGGTGACGACCAGATCGGCGGCGGCCATGAGCTTGTGCATTTCGTTGGTGAAGCCGATGGCCACCACGCGACCCGGATAGCGCTTGGCCAGCGCTTCGAGCTTGCCCTGCGCTTCGACGTTGCGGCCCGCAACCGCGATGACCTGGAAGCTGCCCTCCTTGCCGTCATGCCCGCCGAGGCCGAGCACGCGCTCGACCATGCTCGGCAGGTCGCCCACGCCGGCACCGCCCGAGGCCATTAGCAGGATGGGGCGCGCGGGGTCGAGGCCGAGTTCGGTGGCGCAGGTGTGGCGCACGAGCGCCGGCACGTCAGGCTCGGAGAAGGCAGGCATCACGGGGATGCCTGTCACGTGGATGCGGTCCGCGGGAATGCCGCGAGCCCGCAGCCGGAAGGCCACTTCTTCGGTCGCCGCGAGGTAGCCGGCCATGCCCGGCACCAGCCACATGTTGTGCAGGTCGTAGTCGGTGATCTGCAGCCACACGGGGTAGTCGATGCGGCCCCGGTTGCGCTCGCGCATCAGCAGTTCGGCCGGCAAGAAGTGGGTGCAGATCACTGCGTCGGGTTTCTCGCGGCGGATTTCGCGCACCAGTGCGCCGGTGCTCAGGCGCTCGATGCCGCGGCGCAGCCGTTGCGAAGGCGCATGGTGCGGCGTGACGTCGGTGCGCTGGTGCAGGTACGACCAGAGGTCGGGCGCGCGGTTCACGAGCTGGATGTACCAGTCGGTGTAGACCTTGCGAAAGCCTCCGGCCACATGGGCCATGGCGTCGATGTGGACCGCCGTGCAGGGCGGGGCGAGGTTCTGGGCGGTGGCGGCAAGCGCCTGTGCTGCACGCACGTGGCCGTTGCCGGCGCTCACGCTGAGGATCAGGAGTTTGGTCATGGATTCGGCGGTGTGGGCGGATTATGGCCATGCCATGTGGCGCTGCTGGTGGTGAGCCGCAGTGAGAGCGGCTTGGGTGGTGATGAACTTCTCGTCTGTCGTACCGCTGTTCAGGGCGACGCTCACGCCGACACGGTGCTCTTTTTCGCGAATGTCCCCCGCTTCGCTCCTCCTTTATTTCGCGAAAAAGAGCCCCGTATCGGCGCGAGCGTTGGACAGAGCGATGGTCGATCGGCGATACACCAGCAGCGTGCCCCTGTGCGAATGACGCCAGGTGCTCCCCGCAGCGAAATAAAGGAGGAGCGAAGCGGGGGACATTCGCGGAGGGGAGCTCCTGGTGTCATTCGCACGCACCCCGAACAAGAGCGCCCCGAAAGATCAACAACACCTCAGAGCGGAGCGCGCGAGGTAACGAACTGATTAACGCCAATGGCCGCGCGTTCCCGAATCGCATCGAAGGTCGTGCTCGTCACGATGCGCCCGTTCTCGAACACCGTTTGCAGCAGATCGGTCTGGCCAGCCGCGAGCGTTTCCTCGCGCAACGTCTGCACCTCGCCGCGTGCGTTCTGCACAAGTGCGAGCCGACCCTTCTTCGATGCCTTGCTTACATCGCCCACCGGCGACTTGTAGACATCGCGCCACTCGCCGTTCACCTGCATGGCCGAACACTTCATCGCCCACTGCATCGTGTCGCGGTTCACTTGCTGCAACAGCCCACCGCCCATGCCGAACGAGATGTTCTCCGTCGAGAACCCGTTGTGGAAGAAGTTCGACAGGCACAACCGCAGCGAGTCGAGGTTCACGCCATCGCCCTGGATGATGCGTACGTTGTTCAGCACCCGAAAGCCCTTGGCATTGGTCGTGGTGCCGAAGCGGTCGGCCAATATCTGCGCCACCTTCAGCGTGGTTTCGGCCGGGTCGCCCGAGTCGGGCCGCACCACCAGCGTCGCGCCCGAGGCCACCACCTTCGCCTTCAGCTCGTCGCCCCAGATGCGCGCGCAGGCATTGAAGATGTCGTAGCTGTCGCTCACCACCGCGAAGGTCGCACCGGGCTTGCCGAACTGGTCGATCATGTTGCCGTAGGCGTCGGATTCGTGGTCGCGGCCCCATCCCGTGATGGTGCTGTGCTCGGCCGCGGGAATCGAGAAGCCCGCCACGTCGCAGTCGTAATAACGGCGCGCCGCCACCAGCGCGGTCAGCGTGTCGGTGCCCATGAAGTTGACCAGGTGGGCCATGCCGCCAAGCGCCGCCGATTCGAGGCTCGATACACCGCGCGCGCCGAAGTCGTGCAGCCTGAACGCGATCTGCCCTTGGGGGTCGTCGCAGGTTGCCTCCAGATAGCGCAGCAGCGTGGTGCGCGCGGCAGCCGACAGTGTGGCCACCGTGGTCGGATACCAGATGGCGCGCAGCAATTCGGTTTCCAGAAAGCTCGTGACCCAGAAGAATTCGGGATCGGTGTTCTCGATGGTGGCCAGCACGTTGTGCACCGGCAGCACGCTGCCTTCGGGCACGGCGCGGATGCGCACCGGCATCAGCCCGCCGTGCTTCTCGATCAGCCGCAGCCAGCCTTCGCGATTGAAGGGCTCGCCGTGCACGGCCATGAGCGCGGCGGCTTCATCGACATCGGCCAACGTCACCGGCGTCTGCAGGTACTCGCGCAGGTAAGCCTGCAGGCCGAAGAAGAGCGAGTGGCTGAAGATGCCGCCGCGTGATTCGATGTAGCTGTGCACCGTCTGCGTGCCGGGCGGATATTGCATCCAGTGCGACACCTTGTAGGAGTCGGTGCGCAGCAGCAGGTTGTTGCCCAGGGGCGAAGAGGTGAGGTTGCGGTTCATGTGAAAGCTCCTTTCACGTGGGCCCCGTCAACCGGGGCCGTTCTTGCTGACAAAGCCTGGTCGTTCAGTTCTTGCCCAGGCCACCCAAAAAATGATTCGCGATGAAAAAATGGTCTTCGTAGATGCGGTCCTGCATGTCCAGGAATTCTGCAATCGGCACCCAGCGCACCTCGGCCGCGTCGTCGTCGGCGCGCACGTCCGACAGGCCCGTCCACTGGTTGTGCGCCAGCTCGAAGAAGAATCCGTGCGTGATCGTGCGGCCGCGCTGCGATCGATCAGGCGCGTCGAACACATGGCTGGCCTTCATGCTGCCGTTGAGCACGGGCACGGGCACCTTCAGGCGGGTTTCTTCCTTCAGCTCGCGGATGGCCGCGTCCTGCAGCCGCTCGTGCTGGCCGACGAAGCCGCCCGGCAATGCCCAGGTGCCCTTGCCGGGATGGAACTTGCGCTGCACCAGCAGGATGTGCCCGGCCTCGACCACGATGGCGTCGACCGTGGTGTAGATCGGCGGAAAGTCGCTGCCCGCATAGCGGTACTTGTCGCGGTAGTCGATGAGGAAGGCGCGCTCTTCGCAAAGCTCGGCGTAGTCGCTGGTGGTGGTGAACCTGTCGAGAAAGGCGGCGGTGCCGTCGGGCAGGTCGGCCGGTGCAAGCTGGCCGCGGTTCTCGGGGTCGAAGTAGAGGCCGCGCACGTCGGTGGCGTTCAGACTCTCCACGTTGTTGTGGCCCACGAACTCCCAATGCGGAAAGAGCTTGAGGTAGTAGCTCGATGCGTCCTTCAGATGGCCCACCAGCGCGACCTTGGTCTGCGAAGGCACGTGGCCGTCTTGCTGGATCAGGCGCTCGACAGCCGACTGGATCGACGCGATCCATATCTGGTCGTTGTAGGGCGAGTCGCCCACGCCGACGACGCTCACGCGCATCTGCTCGGTGCCGCGCAGACAGGCGCGCACCATGCGTTCGCGTTCGTCGAAGGTGAAGGGGTTCTTGACGCTCCGTGGCTTGCGGTCGGAGCCGACCACCACGATGACCCGATCGGCGGCACGCAGGCCTTCTTCGATGAGTCGTTGGTGACCGAAATGGACGGGCTGGAAACGCCCGATGACGATGGCGTACTGGTACTTGCGTGTGCTCACTTGGGAATCCCCCAAAAATGGCGCGATCAACTCGCGCTTGCGGTCAGGATAGCGGGGTCCCGCATTTCGATCAAGCTGTCTTGCGGGCGGAAACCGGGCCTGGTCGATAATCTCTCATGCCTGCGTCTCCCCCCTCCAACGGTCCGGCCCGTCGTGGTCCCGCCCCTCTTCCGACCGAATCCAGCCAGCCATTTCGCCGCGCGGCGCCGCCACCGGTGGCCAGCGGTGGGCCGGTGCGGCTCAACAAGCGCATGGCCGAACTCAGCATGTGCTCGCGCCGCGAAGCCGACGAATGGATCGCCAACGGCTGGGTGAAGGTGAACGGCAAGCCGGCCGAGATGGGCGTGAAGGTCACGCCGTCCGACCGCATCGAGATCGACAAGGCGGCCAAGGGCCAGCAGGCGAACCTGGTCACCATCCTCATCAACAAGCCCATCGGCTACGTGAGTGCGCAGGCCGAAGACGGGCACGAGCCGGCGGTCACGCTGTTCACGCCGCAGAACCGCTGGGTGGACGACAACGCGCGCTTCTTCTTTCACCCCAGCCAGATGCGCGGCCTGGCGCCGTGCGGCCGGCTCGACATCGATTCCATCGGCCTGCTGGTCATGACGCAGGACGGCCGCATCGCGCGCCAGCTGATCGGCGAAGACTCGGTGATGGAAAAGGAATACCTGGTGCGCGTGGCCTACCACGGCCTGGGCCAGCCGGCGCCCACGGGGCAGCTCATCCGCATGGACGACGACGATCCCGTCACGCAGAACGTACAGGCGGTCTTTCCGCCGGCCATGCTCGCCCGGCTGCGCCATGGCCTGAGCCTCGACGGCCAGGCGCTCAAACCGGCGAAGGTCGAATGGCAGAACCCCGAGCAGTTGCGCTTCGTGCTCACCGAAGGCAAGAAGCGCCAGATCCGCCGCATGTGCGAGCTGGTCGGCCTGAAGGTGGTGGGCCTGAAGCGCGTGCGCATCGGCCAGGTGATGCTCGGCAACCTGCCGGTGGGGCAGTGGCGCTACCTCGGCCCGCACGAAAAGTTCTGAACACTGCGCGCGCATGCCCGCTGCCACGCTGAGCCTGCGCGCGCTGAACCGTGCCACGCTGGCGCGGCAGATGCTGCTGGAGCGGCGCAAGCTGACGGTCGCGCAAGCCATCGAGCGACTGGGCGGGTTGCAGGCGCAGGCACCCAATCCGCCCTATGTCGGGCTCTGGAGCCGGCTCGAAGGCTTCGAGCGTGAGCACTTGACCGAGGCCATGCGCAAGCGCCGCATCGTGCGCATGTCGGCGATGCGCTCGACCCTGCATCTGATGACGGCCGCCGACGCGCTGGCATGGCGTCCGCTGCTGGAGCCGGTGCATCAGCGCGGCCTGCTGGGCAATCACAAGCGGGCGCTCGAAGGCATCGACCGCACGGCGGTGGTCGGGGCAGGACGCGCATTGCTCGATGAGCGCCCCCGCACCAGTGCCGAACTCGGGCAGGCGCTCGCCGAGCGCTGGCCTGGGAGCGAAGCAGCCTCGCTGGCCGCGGTGATCCGCAACAACGTGCCGCTGGTGCACCTGCCGCCCGCCGGCAGCTGGAACTCGCACCAGAGCGCGCTGCTGCAGCCCATCGGGCACTGGCTCGGTGAATCCGCCGCCGACGTCGCCCCGGCCACGCAAGACGATCTGCTGCTGCGCTACCTCGCCGCCTTCGGCCCCGCCACGCTGGCCGACGCCGGCGCATGGTCGGGTCTGACTGGCTGGAAGGCCGTGGCCGAACGCCTTCGTCCACAACTGCGCGTGTTCGCGGGAGAGCAGGGCCAGGAGCTGTTCGATTTGCCGCGCGCGCCACGTCCCGACGCCGACACGCCCGCGCCACCGCGCCTCGTCGCCGAGTGGGACAACCTGCTGCTCTCGCACGCCGACCGCAGCCGCGTGCTGAGCGAGGCGCACCGCGCCCGCGTGTTCACCGTCAACGGCATCGTGCGCGGCACGGTGCTGCTCGACGGCTTCGTGGCGGGGGTATGGAAGATCGAGCGGGCGAAAGACGCCGCCACCGTGGTGCTGGAACCGTTCACGCGGTGGTCCGGGGCAGATCGCCTCGGCGTTCACGAGCAGGCCCTGCAACTGCTGGCCTTCACGTCGGACGGCGAGGGCGAACGGCACGCCATCCGCATGCCCTGACCCCTGAAGCTGCTGCACTGCGCGACGCTCAAGTCAGTCCCGCCTAATTCTTCGCCCCTAGGCTGCGCCACGGCGCAAGCACTTCCGGTCATCCCGATCGCGTGCTACCTTGCGGCCGAAGGAGTCACCGCGATGCGCGTGCTTTTGGTGGAAGACGACGAAATGATCGGGCGCAGCCTGAAGCAGGCGCTCGAAGGTGCGGGCTGGTCCGCCGACTGGGTGCGCGACGGCGAACTCGCGCAGAGCGCCCTGGGCGATGGTGGCTACACCTGCGTGCTGCTCGACCTGGGCCTGCCCAAGCAGGACGGCACCGAGGTGCTGCGGCGCGCCCGCGAACGCGGCGACGCCACGCCCGTGCTGGTGCTGACCGCGCGCGACGGGGTCGACGACCGCATCCACAGCCTCGATCTCGGCGCCGACGATTACCTGCTCAAGCCTTTCGAGTTTCGCGAACTGCTCGCCCGCATGCGGGCCATCGTGCGCCGCCGCGACGGTGCCGCGCACTCGCTGGTCGGCAGTGGCGCGCTGCAGCTCGACCTGACCACGCGCGAAGTGGTGGTGAACGGCGAACGCGAGGCGCTCACCGCGCGCGAATTCGCGCTGCTGCACGCGCTGCTGGAGCGGCCCGGCGCCATCCTTTCGCGCGAGCAGCTTGAAAACCGCATCTATGGTTGGGGCGAGGAAGTGACCAGCAACGCGATCGACGTGCTGATCCACGGCATGCGCCGCAAGCTCGGCGCGGACGCGATCCGCAACGTGCGCGGCCTGGGTTGGCGCGTGGCGGCATGACCGGTGCGACGCGCGGCCACGGCCGGTGGTGGCGGCCGCGCTCGCTGCGCACGCAACTGCTGCTGTGGCTGATCACGCTGCACGTGCTCGCGGCCGTGCTCACGGCCTGGTTCTCCTTTCTTGCTTACGGCAACCTGGTGCACAACGCGCTGGATGACCAGATGCGCCTGGTGGCCGAGTCCTATACGGGCAGCGACCAGCCGAAGACTCCGCGCGAGATGGACGGCGAGGCGGCTTTCTCGCGCGGCGCGTTCATCGTGCAGATCTGGAGCGCCGACGGCACCACGCTGCGCGCGAGTTCATGGCCCGCGCTGTCGGTGCCGCTGCAGGCCGGCATCGGTTTCAGCGACGTGAACGCGGGTGCGCACGCGCAGTCGAGCTGGCGCGTGTTCACCGCCGAGCCCGGCCCGCGCGCCGACCAGCCGCGTGTGCAGGTGCTGCAGAACGAGGACTACCGCCGCCGCCGCGCGCTGCGGCGTGCCCTGCTCGAAGGCCTGCCGATTGCGCTGCTGTTGCCGGTGGCCTTGCTGATCCTGTGGCTCATCGTGTCCGCCGCCTCGCGCTCGCTGCGCGCGGTGGCGCGCGATGTGGCGTCGCAGGACGAACGCAGCCCCACCGAGTTGTCGCTCGCGCGCGTGCCCGACGAGATCGCGCCGCTGGTCGGCGCTTTCAACAACCTGCTGTCGCGGGTGCGCAGTGCCTTCGCCACGCAGCGCCGCTTCGTGCAGGACGCGGCCCACGAGCTGCGCACGCCGATGGCCGCCATCGGCCTGCAGATCGAGAACCTGCGCGCGCACGTGCCGGCCGGTGAAGCGACAGAGCGCTTCAACCAGCTCGAAGCCGGCGTCACGCGCGCGCAGCATTTGATCGAGCAACTGCTGCATCTCTCGCGGCAGGACGCGCCGCAGCGCGGCGCCGCAGGCGAGCGGGTCGACATCGAGGTGCTGCTGCGCGAGAGCGTCAGCCAGCTCATGGTGCTGGCCGATGCGCGCTGCGTGGACGTGGGCTTCGAGGGCAGCATGGCGGCGGTGGTGTTCGCGCCCGCGGCCGAGTTGCGCAGCGTGTTCGACAACCTGATCGACAACGCGCTGCGCTATGCGCCCGAAGGTGGCGTGGTCGACGTGCGGCTGCATCTGTTCGAGGGGCATGCGGTGGTCGATGTGCTCGACAACGGCCCCGGCATTCCGCAGGCCGCGATGGGCCGCGTGTTCGACCGTTTCTTTCGCGTGCCGGGTTCGGCCGCGGGTGGCAGCGGACTGGGGCTTGCCATTGCGCGCACGGCGGCCGAGCGGCATGGCCTGCGCATCGAGCTGCGCAACCGCAGCGATGGCCGCGGGCTGATGGCGCGTGTGCATCTGCCTGTGTCGGTGGCGTAGCGCACGGGCTCGCCGTCGGATCAAACCAAAGCGGTATTTTTGAGCGCGCCGCTCACGCGTGCCTAACTCTTCGCTCACCTTCACCTCAGTCTGCCTGCCTAGAGTGCATTCAGGTCCTGCCACGCGCAGTTCGCGCGATGGCACGTGACCGGAGACAACCTGCACTCAGGAGAACACACCATGCGCAATTCCTTCAAGCTTCTCGCCGTTGGTTCCTTCGCTGCGTTCGCAGCGCTGGGCGCCGTCAATGCATCGGCCGAAACCACCGATGGCTCGGACTTCCATCCGCTGCAGATGAACTCGCCGGAAAAGCCGGAAGTGCAAGCCGGTGCAATGGCTGCCGCTCGTCCGAGCGGCACGGAAGCCATCGGTCAGTCGACCTCTGCACCCGCGATGAATTCAACGACGCCGGTGTCCGACATCCAGGCCGGCGCCTGGGCGGCTTCGCACCCCACCGGGACAGAGCCGATCGGCCAATCGACTTCACTGCCGATGGTGAAGTCGGGCGCCGGAAGCTGAGTTAGCTTCCGACGAGGCTCACGACAACAGCGACGTCAATCGTCGTTGTTGTTGCTGAGCAGGGCGCGGTAGATCACCGCGCCGATGATGGCGCCCGCGATGGGCGCGACCCAGAACAGCCACAGTTCCGATACGGCATAGGACGGCCCGAACAAGGCCGGGCCCGTGCTGCGTGCCGGGTTCACCGAGGTGTTGGTCACCGGGATCGAGATCAGGTGAATCAACGTGAGGCACAAGCCGATCGACAGGCCCGCGAAGCCACCGGCTGCGCGCTTGGCGGTGGAGCCAAGAATCACGATCAGGAACACCGCGGTCATCACGACCTCGCACAGCAATGCGGCCGTCATGCCGTACTTGCCGGGCGAGTGTTCGCCATAGCCGTTGGTGGCGAAGCCGCCGATGTCCGCGCCCGGCTTGCCGGTGGCGATGAGGTAGAGCACGCCTGCAGCAGCGATGGCACCCAGCACCTGCGACACGATGTAGCCCGCGAGCTGCGAGGCCTTGAAGCGCCCTGCGGCCGCCAAGCCGATCGACACCGCCGGATTGAAGTGGCCACCCGAGATCGGGCCGAGTGCATAGGCGCCCGTCACCACCGTGAGACCGAAGGCGAGTGCGACGCCCAGAAAGCCGATGCCGGTACCTGGAAATGTCGCAGCCAGAACTGCGCTTCCGCAGCCTCCGAGCGTGAGCCAGAAAGTACCAATGAACTCGGCCGACCATTTTTTGTAGGTACTGTGTTCCATAACGCTCCATCCTGAAGTTGAGAAAACGCGCCTGACCGGGGGCCAGACGCGGGCGCATTCTGAAACGAGAAATGCAGAGCGTCGAGCACCTCGTTGCAGTGAACGGAATCTCTTCACGGATCGCGCAGTTTTTGTGCACCGCCGCAACTGCGTTGCGTGTGAACCGGAAGACCTCAATACCTCAAAGCGTGATGACGATCTTCCCGAAGGCGCCGCGTTCCAGGTGGTCGAGCGCAGCAGGCAATGCGTCGAAACCATACTGCGCCGCGATCACCGGCTCGAGCGCGTTGACGTCGATGGCGCGCACCAGGTCTTCGAGCGCGCGCCGATGCCCGATGCCGATGCCCTGCACGGTCACGCGGCCCAGCACCATCGCGTAGAACGACGCGCTCAGCGTGTCGCCGCCGAGCATGCCGATGATCGACACGCGGCCGCCCTGCCTTGTGGCCTGCAACGAGCGGTCGAGGTTGGGGCCGCTCGACAGTTCGAGCACATGGTCGGCACCGCGACCGCCCGTGAGCCGACGCACCTCGGCCGGCCAGTCGCCGCCCCGCAGCAGCACATGCGAGGCGCCGAGTGCGAGCGTCTGCGCACGCTTGTCTTCGCTGCCCGTCACCACGATGGCTTGCGCGCCGTGCAGCCGCGCGAGCTGCAGCCCGAACAGCGCGACACCGCCGGTGCCATGAATCAGCACCGTCTCGCCCGCGCGCAGCCCGCCGGTCTCGGCCAGTGCGAACCACGCGGTAAGGCCCGCGCAGGGCAGCGTGCTGGCTTCGGCCAGGCTCAGCGTGCGCGGTGCGGCCACGGCCCAGGCGGCGTCGATCAGCACATGCGAGGCCAGCATGCCCGGGCCAGGGCCGCCCATCAGCGTGGTGCCGGCGTGCCAGTGGCTGTCGATCCAGCCGCCCCAGAAGGTGTTGACCACACGGTCGCCCACGGCGAAGCGGTTCACGCCGGGGCCGGCGGCCATCACGGTGCCGGCCATGTCGGAGCCGGGCGTGAAGGGCAGGCCCAGGGGCATGCCCATGCCGTCGCGAATCATCAGCAGGTCGCGGTAGTTGAGTGCAACCGCACCCACCTTCACCAGGATCTGGCCGGCACCCGGTGTGGGCATCGGCGCTTCGGCTTGTTCGAGGTGGGCGCGGCCCAGTTGGGGCAGTTGCCAGCGGCGCAGGGTGTCGGGTTCTTGCATTGAAAGGCTCCACGAATGACAGGGAGTCGTCATGCTATTGAGGATGTGAAGTACCCGGCGGCGGATAATTTTCTCTTTACTGGTGCTTGAAAGTCTCCAATGGGTCAGCGTCTCCAAGGCATCGAGGAATTCGTCGCGGCGGTCGAGGCCGGCAGCTTCGCGCTGGCGGCGCAGCGCCTGCACGTCACCCGCTCGGCCGTCGCCAAGAGCATCGCGCGCCTCGAGGCGCGGCTGAACACGCGGCTGTTCCTGCGCACCACGCGCAGCCAGAGCCTCACCGAGGAAGGCCACGGCTACTACGAGCGCTGCAGGCGCGTGCTGGCCGAACTCGATGCGGCGCAGGCGCTGACCGACGCGGCGCGCAGCACCGCGACCGGTGTCGTGCGGATCAGCATGCCGGCGATGCTCGGCCGGCTCAAGGTCGGCCCGTTGCTGCTGGCATTGGCGCGGCGACATCCGCAGTTGTCGCTCGAACTCGCCTTCAACGACCGGCGCGTGGACCTGGCCGAGGAGGGGCTCGATCTCGCGATCCGCAGCGGCGAGCTGCTCGACAGCGCCAACCTGATCGCGCGGCCGCTCGGGGTGCAGTGGATGGCCCTGTGCGCCGCGCCGGCGTACCTGGCAGAGCGTGGCCATCCCGGCACCATCGGCGAAATGCAAAGCGCGCAGGGCACACACGAAGCGGTGCTCTATGCCCGCGACGGGCAGGTTTCGGCCTGGCGCTTTCACGATGCCCAGGGCCGGTTGGTCGATGTGATGCTGCCCTCGCGGCTGCGCTGCGACAGCGCCGAAGTGCTGCTCGAAGCGGCCATCGGCGGCATGGGGCTTGCGCGGCTGCCGTCGTGGCTGGCGGCCGATGCGCTCGCGGCCGGCACGCTGGTGCGCGTGTTCGAGGAGCCCAAGCCCTTCGGCTTCGAGCTGAACGTGATCCGCTCGCGCAGTCGCTACCTGCCGTTCAAGACGCGCGTGGTGATCGACTGGCTGGCCGAGCACCTGCCGCCGCTGCTGCAAGTCGCACCCTGAACGGTGGGGCAGCCGCTATCCTGCGGCTTGCTTCTCACAACAAGCGAGCCACTCGCAGGAGACAAACGCATGCGCCCCTTCGCCTTTCGCCCTCTCGCCACCCTTGCCGCGTGCCTGGGCACCGCGATGCTTCTTTCTTCGCCGGACGCGGCCGCGCAAGGCACGGTGAACGCGCTGTGCAGCACCGACGCGGGTTGGTGCGAGGCGGCTGCCACGGCCTTCACGCGCGAGACCGGCATCAAGGTGCTGCAGGCTCACAAGGGCACCGGCGAGATCGGTGCGCAACTGCGTGCCGAGGCCGCCAACCCCAAGACCGACATCTGGTGGGGCGGCACCGGCGATCCGTTCCTGCAGGCGGCCGAGCAGGGCCTGCTCGACGCCTACCGGCCGGCCTACATCAACGACCTGCACGAATGGTCGGTGCGGCAGTACGCGATGTCGCAGAACATGGTGGGCGGCTTCTACACCAGCGCCATCGGTTTCGGCTTCAACACCGACCTGCTCAAGAAAAAGAAGCTGCACGAGCCCAGGTGCTGGGCCGATCTCATCAAGCCCGAATACAAGGGCGAGATCGAGATCTCGCACCCGGCCTCCAGCGGCACGGCCTACACCGTCATCGCGGGTCTGGTGCAGCAGATGGGCGAGGACGAGGCCTTCGACTACCTGAAGAAGCTGCACCGTAACATCACCAGCTACACCCGCAGCGGCCAGGCGCAGGCGCCCAACGTGGCCAAGGGCGAGGTGGCGATCGGCGTGAGCTTCATCTTCGGCTTCGAGCGCTGGCGCTTCGACAAATTTCCGGTGAAGACCGCCGCACCGTGCGAAGGCACGAGCTATGAAGTTGGCGGCATTGCACTGGTGAAGGGCGCACGCAACAAGGAGAACGCCAAGCGCTACTACGACTGGCTCATGAGCCCCGCGGGCCAGTCCATCGGCGCGAAGGCGGGCAGCCTTCAGACGCCGGCCAACAAGACTTTCAAGCCCGATGCCCGCATCGCGTCGATGGCCGATGTGAAGCTCATCAAGTACGACTTCGAGAAGTATGGGAAAGCGGCCGAGCGCAAGCGCCTGATCGACCGCTGGACCCGCGAGGTCGAGTCCCAGCCGAAGTAGCCGACGCTAGGCTCTTTTCGTGAAACACCGCGGAACCGGCTTTGCCGGGCCGCTGGTGTTGCCCCCGGTAGGGGGTTGGAGAAGCGACACGAAGTGCGCGAAGCCTGGGGGCGAGCCTATGAACAGGTTTTGTTGTGCGAGGCGTGCATGCCCTTGGCCTTCGCATCGGCTTCGCTCAGGTACTCGCCCTTCTTGGTCTTGCCGTAGTAGCGGTCGCCCATGCAGTGATAGACCTTGGTTTCGTCGTTGGCCCACACCTTGCCGGCACCGCCGCCGGGTGCGGCTGCCATCTTCGTGAGGTCGGGCGCGCCCGGTGTCTTGGTCGCCGTGCCGGTGCTCGGGGCCACGCCGGTCTTGTCGACGCTGGCCGACTGGGTTTCCACGGCGGGAGCGGCTGCAGCAGGCGCAGCGGCGGCGGCTGCCGGCGCTGCCTTGGCGTCGGCGGTCTTGCCGAACCAGGTCTTGATGCCCTTGTGACCCCGGCAGGCGCCGGATTTGGTGTCGGGCGAGGCATAGCTGCCGTCCTTGCATTGCACGGTGGTGCCGGCGGGCGCGTCAGCGGGCACCTGCGCCTGGGCGGCAAAGGCGGCCAGCCCGAGGCAAGCGGCGATCCACAGCATCTTCTTGGGGTTCTTGTTCATGCAAAGCTCCTGAGGGGTTGAAAGGCAACTGCGCAGCTTTGGGGATCAATCCCAGCGGAAGCTGACTTGGCGCAGATTCAGGGCGAGCTGGCGGTAAAAGTCACCACGCCCAGGTAGGTGCCGGCGGTGCGGCTGGCCAGGTTGGCGTACAGGAAGGTCCAGTTCGCGGTGCGCAGGGTGACGAGGCCGGTGGCGTCGGTGGAGGCCACGTTGACGGTGGCGCCGCTGCCCGTGACCGGAATCACCGGCGCGGGCAGGTTGCCGTCGCTCGATGTGATGGTGATTTCCGACATCGGGATGGTGTGCGCGCCGTTCGTGAGCGGCGTGGTCACCGTGGCGTGCAGGCCGATCTGCCCGGCGTTGCTGCGTACCTCGACCGGCAGGATGTTGCCGCTCGGCGTCACGCCCAGTGTGGGCGCGGCGCCGCTCCAGTTCACCGGCTTGTTGTTGCCGGCCGTCGGCGTGGTGGGGCCGCCGGGAATCGTCGGCGCCACCGTGAAGCTCACGCTGCTCGTGGTGCCACCCGGCGTGGGCCAGGCGCCGTCGCCGATGCGAAAGAAGATGAACTTGTCGATCGCGAGGGTGAAGTTCAGCGCCACGGTGCCCGTGGTCAGCGGCACCGAACTGCTCGGGCCCGCGGTGCTGGAGGCGGCGTGCGCGGCCATCGGTGCGACGGCCGCCGTCGCCAGCAGGCAGGCAGCGGCAACCGCACCATGCAGGCGCAGGCCGCTGCCGTGTTTCACTTCAGCTCCACGTCCACTTTGAAGCTGCCCTTTTCCCAGTCCAGCGCGCCACTGGCCTTCACCGGGTAGACGGGCGGCGGCGCGGGTGGCCCGCCGTCGCCCTTGGGCACCAGCGCCAGCGTGCGGGTCTGGCCGGGCAGGATCGGCGTGCCTTCGGGCACCAGCTCGAAGGCGCGGCCCTTGCTGTCGGTCGCGTCCAGGCTGCCTTCGAGCCGGCCGTGCGCGTCGCCGGTGTTGGCCACCGTGATGAGCGCGCGGCGGGCACCGGTGGCTTCGCTGCTGGCGATCTGCCGGATCTCGAGCTTGGGTTCGGCGCCGTTGAGCAGCACATACACCGCCACCGCGATGCGGCCCGTGACCGGCAGGTTCAGGCTCGCGCCGCCGCCGCGGATGACGGTCTGCTGCGCGGGCTCCGTGCCTTCGATGGCGATCATGAAGCGGCACTCGCCGCGCGGTGCATCGGCTGGCGGATCGACCTGGAAGCGGAACGACTTCTTGCTGCGCGCCGGCACGGAGACGATGCGCCGCTCGAGCATCACCCACGGCCGGCAACTGCCGGGCAGCAGCTCGTCGTGATAGCTGATGTCGCCTTCGGGCGAATAGCTCCAGTCGATGCTGCGGATCGCCACCTCGGTCGTGGCCGACCCCAGGTTGTGGATGTCCAGCGACTGCCCCAGGCGGGTGCCGCCCTTGGCAGCAAGCTCGAAGCGCGACGGCGTGACGGCGATCTCGAACGGGGCGGCCACCGCGTGGTGCCCGGCCACGGCCGTAACCAGCAACGCGAGCACGGCAGCGGCGCGCAGCCGGCCGAAGCGAGGGTGGCGAGGGGGGGCGAAGGCGTCGTCGTTCATGGCAAGGTCTCGATCTCGAAGGTCGACTCGAAGCTCAGCGCCGCACCCGTGGGCACGCGCAGCTCGCGCGGGTCCACGCGCAGCGTCAGGTCGAAGGTTTCGTTCATCCACGGCGTCTGCACGACGCCGTTCCACACCTGCACCCGGTCGCCGGGGCGGCCCGAGCCGCTCGCGAAGGCGCCGTTGCCGCGCCAGTCGATGCGCAGGCCGGTCGGCGAGCGCAGGCCCACGATGGCCGGCGGGATCACGTAGAAGATGCGCGCGCGCCGTCCGGCGTAGGGCGCCGTGGCCAGCCGGTATTCGACGCGCCCGAAAGGCAGGACCAGCAGGTTGCCGTCCATGCCCTGGGCGCTGCTGAAATCGCCGCGCACCTGCGCGCGCGGCGAGGCCGAGTCGTCCAGCCGCGCCACCTGCGCCCAGGCCGCCACGGCCGTGCCAAGGCACGCCGCGCAGGCGGCCGTTCGCAGGCACAGGCGCCGCGCGCTCATTCCATCGACGCCGTGAAGCGCACGGTGCCCATGTAGGTGCCGCCGGGGTAGACGGTGTCGTTGGCGTACTTGAACTGCAGCGTCGTGGACGACAGTTGCCGGGACTGGTAGGTCCAGGTGCCGATGCCCAGCACGCACGGCAGGCCCAGCAGGCCGGTGCAGAAGGTGGCATTGGCGTTGTAGCTCGCGATCGTCTGGTTGGCCGTGGTGTCGAAGCTGCCGCTCTGGATGTCGCCCGACGCGGCGTTGTCGTTGCCCGTGGCGGTCCAGCTGACCTTGCTGAAGGGAATGGCAATCGAGCCGCAGCCGACCCATTGGCAGAGCAGCCCCGAGGACGAATCCACGCGCAGCGTCACCGGGCGCGCGGTGGTGTTGTTGGCGATCGGTCGCACCGGCGTGACCCAGACCGTGATCGACGGCGTGCCGGTCACCGGCGTGGGCGTGAGCCCGGCGTTGGCGCCGGTGACGCTGAAGGCCACGGTGTCGACCGTGGTGCCGGCCGAGCCCACGCGCAGCACGAGTCCGTAGCTGCTGCCCGTGTCCGTCACGATGGTGATGACGGCGCGCGCCGGCGCCGCCGCGCCCGCCAGCACCAATGCCGCCGCGCCCGCGACTGCGGCACCGCGCATCAGATGCCTTGCGCCGTGTAGGTGATGGTGTTGGTGTAAACGCCGGCGACCCAGGAAGAGGGTGTGCCGCCCAGCGTATAGGCCCAGGTGCTGGTGGCCACCACGTTGGAGTTGAACGAGGTCGAGGCGCAGGCGCCGAGGTTGGCGCCCGGATGCGGCAGATTGCCGGTCGCCGTCACGGCAAAGTCCCCGTTGGCCGGACCGCCGGCGGCGCTCCAGGCGCCCAGGGCGCAGTTGATGGTGCCCGCGCCCGCATTGGTCCACGCGTACACCGTGAGCGTGCCTCCCGCCGTGCTGGTGGTGACCGTGGGCGCGGTGCCGTTCCAGTCGACGTTGGTGTTGTTGACGCCGGCCAGCGGCGTGGTGGGGGTGGCGCCGGGAATGCTGAGGGCAGAGGTCCAGGCCACCGTGTCCACCGTGGCGTTGGTCGAGCCCACGCGCAGCAGGATGAGTTTGGGCACCGTCACGCTGAGGTTGACCTTGGCCTGCGCGGTGATCGTGCCCGTACCGGAGCCGTACTGGCTCTCCGCCAGGGCGCCACTGCCCGGCAGGGCCAGGGCGAATGCGGCCAGCGATATGGCCAGCAGGCGGGGGGTGGATTCTCTTCGGGTCATGGCGTCTCCTTTTATTGAACGCAGGTGGGAACAAACCGGACGAAAGCGCTGCTCATTCATGGATTCATTCATTCATTCATTCATTCATTCATTCATTCGGCCACCTTGACCACGGGGATCTCGGTGGTGGCCTGGCCACGCAGGGGCACGTCGACGCTCACGCCGCTGTCGCCCCTGGCACCCCATGGCAGGGGCACGCTCTCGAGCGTGAGCGTCAGCTGGTGGCGGCCGGTCGTGACCAGCGGAAACTCGAAGCGGCCGTCGCGGTCGGTGATGGCGCGGTAGCGGCCGTCGAGCAGCACCTCGACCCCGGCCACGCCGCCCTCGCCGGCCTGCTGCAGGCCGTCGCGGTTGGCATCGAAGAACACATGGCCCGACACGCTCCCGCCGCCCGCGCCGTTGCCGCGCATCCCGGCCGTCTGGTAGGCCGTGCCGGTGCTGCCCTCCCAGCGCAGGTAGATGTAGGCGGACTTCTCTTGACTGCGATAGAGGTTGGTGCCGGAAAACGTGGTCGGCACCAGCGCCGCGCGCGCCTGGTTGAAGCTGGCCGCGAAACCGAGGCGCCAGCCCGGCGCCAACTCCTTCTCGGCGGTGAGCGTGCCCGACAGGCCGCGGCTGGTGTACAGGCCACCGCTCTGCGAGGTGTAGCGCAGGTTGCCGCCCAGCTGCAGGCCGCCATCCATCCAGTAGCGGAACTGCACGCCGGCCGTCGGGTAGTTGCGCGCGATGCCGCCGCTGCGGTCGCGCGCGTAGCCGAGGGTGGTGGTGAGTTCGGGGCGCATCCTCTCGAAGCGCCCGCCGATCCAGTCCTGCTCCCATTGCAGTTCCTGGCCGGTGGCGGCCTCGTCGTTGCGCACGAGCAGTTCGTTGCGCCGCACCGTCAGCGTGAAGCGGCTGCGAGGCCAGTCGAAGAAACGTGTCTGGTAGAAGGCGTTGCCGTAGAGGCTGCGCGCATCGGACGCGATCGCGGCGTTGCTGACGGCGGCGGGGTCCGTGCTTTTGTCGTAGCGCGTGCGGTACACGTTCAGGCTGCCGCCGATCGAGGTGTCGCGGTCGAACAGGTACTGGAAGTTGCCGTTCACGCCCACCCGCGAATAGCCCGCGAGATGGTAGTTGGGGTCTGCCTGGTTGCGCTCCTGGTCCAGGCCCGCGCCCCAGCTCATGCGGCTCGTGCTGCGGTCCACGCGCCAGTAGGCGCCGCCCGTGCCGGTGGACAGCGCGTAGTCGCCGAAGTGCAGGTTCGGCCGCGCCGTGTACACGCCGAACTCGTGCCGGTAGAGCCCGGAACGCGCGCTCGCTTCGAGGAAAAGGCCCTGCGAGCCACCTGTTGCCACGCCCGCCGTGGGCGAGCTCACGCTGCTGCCCACCAATGTGGCGCGCGCCTTGAAGTCGCCGTCGCGCACCACCTCGCGGCCGTAGCCCAGCGAGGCGGCCCAGCTCGTGACGTCCTTGCGGCCGAAGCCCTGCGCCGTGAGCGGGTCGAAGTAGTAGGCCGGGACGTCGCGCGCCTGGTCCAGCTGCAGCGCCGTGAACCACGAATCGCCCAGCCGCTGCGTGAACCCGAGCCAGCCGAGCGTGCCCTGGCTCTTCTCGAAGCCTGGGTAGGGGCCGCCTGCCAGGTTGCCGCGCTGGCCGAAGCCGGCGCGCACGTCCAAGTCGGAATTGAAGATGCGCATCGAGGCGCCGCGCACCGTCGTCGAGCCCAGCGAGAGCCGGTAGTTGCGGCCCAGGCCGTCGGTCAGCTCGCTGTAGATATCGCCCACCGCGCTGTCGGCAAAGGTCTGCGTGGTGATCGGGAAGCCCAGGTTACGCAGCGTGAAGCGCCCGCTGGTGGGTTCGCGCGCATAGCCCAGCGCACCGATGCCGCCGCCGTCCACGAGGTTGTCGCCGCTCAGGTGGCGGCCGTCGGCCTGCAACACGAATTCGCCGTAGTTGAGCGTCTCGCGGCGGTATTCGAAGCGCTGGCCGAACTCGGTCGCGCGCTGGCTGCCGTAGCCGGAGGCCGACGCGGAGCCGAAGCCGATGCGGCTTTCCACCATCCAGGCGCGAAAGCCCTGCGGCTGTTCGGCCTCCGGCGCGGCATCGTCGGCCGGCTCGGTGCCCGGGTTCATGAAACGGTCTTCGTAAGCCTTGGGGGCGGACTCGATGAGCGCCTTCAGCTTCGCCTGCTCTGCCTGGGCGCGGTTCATCGATTCGATGTGCGCATCAGCCACGACAGGCCCGGTGGCGGATTGGGCGAGTGCCGGCGGGAGCCCGCACAGGGCCATCGCGCATCCGAGCCACACCTGCACCACAGTCGGGCGCCAGATGGCTCTGGCGGGGTCGACCGCGGTCCGCAGTGTCACTCGAATCATCAAACGACATCCCTGGTTCCCGGGGCATTGCTGCCCAGTTCAGTTTCGGAACCTAGGATATTGGATAAATGTTAACTACGGTAACTTTCCGTGTTACAGCGTGGTCGGAGGGCCGTCGGAGCCTGTGGATAACTCTTCCGGCGAATGAGCAATTTTTTCCGGACCTAACCCCGCGCGGTTGTTTAGGTAGACAAAGGCCTTACCTGAGAAAGTTCGCGCGGCATCACCGTATGGCCGCGTTGCCGACTTAGAATTTTTTCGATCCGATATCTCTCTTTCCAATGGCTGATTCCTCCAATACCAAACTCCCGTTCCAGGCTGAAGTCGCGCAACTGCTGCACCTCGTCACGCATGCGCTTTATTCCAACAAGGAAATCTTCCTGCGCGAGCTGATCTCGAACGCATCGGACGCGTGCGACAAGCTGCGCTTCGAGGCGCTCGACCATCCCGAGCTGTACGAAGACCAGCCCGAGCTCGACGTGCGCCTGTCCTTCGACAAGGCCGCCCGCACCCTCACCATCACCGACAAGGGCATCGGCCTGTCGCGCCAGGAGGCCATCGACAACCTCGGCACGATCGCCAAGAGCGGCACCAAGGACTTCATGAGCAAGCTCAGCGGCGACCAGAAGGCCGACGCGCAGCTCATCGGCCAGTTCGGCGTGGGCTTTTACTCGGGCTTCATCGTGGCCGACAAGATCAGCGTCGAGTCGCGCCGCGCGGGCCTTCCGGCCGACCAGGGCGTTCGTTGGGTCAGCGGTGGCGCCGGCGACTTCGAAGTGGCCGACATCACGCGCGCCGAGCGCGGCACCCGCATCACGCTGCACCTGCGCGACGATGCCGACGAATACCTCAACGCCTACAAGCTCAGGCAGATCGTCGGCAAGTACTCCGACCACATCTCGCTGTCGATCCTCATGGAAAAGGAAGAGTGGAAGGAAGGCGAGAACGACCAGCCCGGCGACATGGTGAAAACCGGCGAGTGGGAAACGGTCAACAAGGCCAACGCCCTGTGGAGCCGCCCCAAGAAGGACATCACCGCCGAGCAGTACGAAGAGTTCTACAAGAGCATCAGCCACGACTACGAGGCGCCGCTCGCCTGGAGCCACAACCGCGTCGAAGGCAGCACCGAATACACGCAACTGCTGTACATCCCCGCGAAGGCCCCCTTCGACCTGTGGAACCGCGACAAGGGCGCGGGCGTCAAGCTGTACGTCAAGCGCGTCTTCATCATGGACGACGCCGAGGCGCTGCTGCCCAGCTACCTGCGCTTCGTCAAGGGCGTGATCGACTCGGCCGACCTGCCGCTGAATGTGAGCCGTGAGCTGCTGCAGGAAAGCCGCGACGTGAAGGCCATCCGCGAAGGCAGCACCAAGCGCGTGCTCTCCATGCTCGAAGACCTGGCCAAGAAGCAGAAGACCGCCCCCGAGAGCGCCGAAGGCAAGATCGACGTGGGTTCGGGCGAGTCGGTGCCGGCGCCCGAGCCGACCGAAGCGCTGAGCGACATCAGCGACGTGGTCGACAAGAACGCCACGCCGGCCGCCGAGGCTGCGGCCGCGCACGCCGACGAATCGGGCAAGTACGCCAAGTTCTACGCCGAGTTCGGCGCGGTGCTCAAGGAAGGCCTGGGCGAGGACATGGGCAACCGCGACCGCATCGCCAAGCTGCTGCGCTTCGCATCGAGCACCACCGACGGCGTGAGCGTGAGCTTTGCCGACTACAAGGCGCGCATGAAGGAAGGCCAGGACGCGATCTACTACATCACGGCCGACACGCTCGCCGGCGCCAAGAACAGCCCGCAGCTCGAAGTCTTCAAGAAGAAGGGCATCGAAGTGCTGCTCATGACCGACCGTGTGGACGAGTGGTCGCTCAACTACCTCACCGAGTTCGACGGCACGCCGCTGCAAAGCGTGGCCAAGGGCGCGGTCGACCTGGGCAAGCTGCAGGACGAGTCCGAGAAGAAGGCCGCCGAAGAGGCCGCCGAATCCTTCAAGCCGATGCTCGAACGGCTCAAGGAAGCCCTCAAGGACAAGGCCGACGATGTGCGCGTGACCACGCGCCTGGTCGACTCGCCCGCCTGCCTCGTGGTGCAGGACGGCGGCATGAGCACGCAGCTCGCGCGCATGCTCAAGCAGGCCGGCCAGCCCGCGCCCGACCTGAAGCCGGTGCTCGAAGTCAACGCCGACCATCCGCTGGTGAAGAAGCTCGAAAGCTCCGCGCATTTCGACGACCTCGCGAACATCCTGTTCGACCAGGCGCTGCTCGCCGAAGGCGGCCTGCCGGCCGACCCCGCCGCTTACGTGAGGCGCGTCAACGCGCTGCTGGTGTGATGGCACGGCCGCGCATCCGTGCAGCAGCAACGGCCACCGTTCCGGCGGCGGTGCTGCTGCTCCTGATGAGCGGCTGTTCTCACTACCAGATCGGCATTCCGCTGGTTCCCGGGCTCTCGCTGGGCCTGGGTGCCACCAGGGACGGCAGTTTCTCGATGGGCCTGAACACCGGCTTCGGCCCGCTCGGCGCGGGCGTGGCTGTCAACAACGGCGGCGTGGTGTCGGGGTCTGCCGGCGTCGGCGTGGGGGTTGCCCTCGGACCGGTGGGCACGGGCGTCGGTGTCGGCAAGAGCGTGGTGCTGCACGATCCCAAGACCGGGGCGGTGGTGCCGGCTGCAAATACGGCCACCACGGCGAGCGCCGGCACCGAGCCTGTCGCGCCGATGCCGGTCGCATCGGCCGCGCCCGTCACGATCACCAAAGCCGGCGTCACCAAGGTCGCCGCTGGCAGCACTGCGTCGCCATCGACGCAACAGCCGGCGGTGCGCATCTCCCGCCGCACGCCGACCGTGGCCAACGCCACGGTCCCGGCGGGCGAAGCCGGCACGCCCGGCAATCCCATCGCGCCTTGATGGGCGCGCCTTTCAATCCATCCGCGCCGCGGGCCGGCGCGAGGGTGCCCCGATGAGTCTCAGCACAGAAGCCGTTCTTGCGCTTGCGCCCGACGATGCGTCGGCCAAGGCTGCCAAGGGCCTGCTCGCACCGGCCAAGTGGCCCACGCTCGCCTACTCCGACGATGCTGTCTGGGGTGAGTGCCAGGGCAGCGGCAGCAAGCCCTACCAGGCCCAGGTCGACCTGACGGGCCCGGTGTTCCGCTGCTCCTGCCCGAGCCGCAAGTTCCCCTGCAAGCACGGCCTGGCGCTGATGCTGCTGCGCGCCCAGAGCGAGGCCAGCTTCACCGCCGGCACGCCGCCGCCCTGGGTGGCCGACTGGCTCGCCTCGCGCCGCGAGAAGGCCGAGAAGAAGGAAGCGCGTGCCGCCGAGCCGGCCGCCGCACCCGATCCCGCCGCGGCCGCCAAGCGCGACGCGCAGCGCTGGAAGCGCATCGACACCGGCGTGCAGGAGCTTGCACGCTGGCTCGACGACCAGACGCAGCGCGGCCTGGCCTCGCTCGGCAGCGAGCAACAGCAGGCCTGGGGCTCGATGGCCGCGCGCATGGTCGATGCGCAGGCGCCCGGCCTGGGCCAGCGCATCACGCAGGCGGCCGAACTCATCGGTGCCGGCGAAGGCTGGCCGGCACGGCTGCTCGACCGGCTGGGCCGGCTGCAACTGATCGTCGATGCGGTGCCGCGCCGCGACACGCTGTCGGCCGCCACGCTGGCCGACCTGCGCACCGCCCTCGGCTGGCCGCAGGACCGCGATGCCCTGCTCGTGGACGGCGAGCGCATCAGCGACCAATGGCTCGTGCTGGGCCAGTGCACCGACGAGCGCGACAGCAAGCTGGTCGAGCGCCACGTGTGGCTGCAAGGCCGCGCGAGCGGCCGGCGTGCGCTGCTGCTCGACTATTCGCATGGCGGCCGTGGCTTCGAAACCGCCTGGATCAGCGGCAGCGAGCGCGCCGCAGTGCTGTGCTTCTACCCCGGCCATGCCTCGCAGCGCGCGCTGCTGGCCGAGCAACTGGCCGACGCGCCCGCTGCATCGGCCGGGTCCGCTCAGGACACCTCCGACGAATGGCAACGCATGGCACAACAGATCGCCGCCAACCCCTGGCAACCGCTGCTGCCGATGGTGTGGGCCGAGGCCGTGCCAGCGCGGCACGGCGACCAATGGTGGCTGCGCCTGGACGCCGCGCCGCAGGCCTTGCCGATGCAACTGGCCACGCAGGAAGCGTGGCAACTGATGGCGCATTCGGGCGGCGCGCCGCTGCGCGTTTTTGGCGAGTGGGACGGAGAACAGTTCGCGCCGCTCACCGCCTGGGCCTCGGGCGCCGCAGTCGGAAGTGCGCCGGTCTGGGCCCTTGCGGGAGTGCGTACATGAACCGCCGGGCCGCTCCCAAGGCGTATGCCGCAGCGCGCAGCGCGAAGGTCATCGAATGAGTCACTGGAACACATTGCTGCAGACCGCGCTGGTCGGCACAGCCCGCCAGCCCGTGCCGGCAGCCGAAGGCATGGCGGGCGAATTTGGCGGGCTTCTGCAGGCGATACAAGGCGGCGAAGCACAGGGCCAACTGTTGCGCGCTGCAGGTGCCGTGGCCATCGGCCGCCGTGCCGGCTTCGTGGCACCGGGCCTGTCGCCATCCGACGCGCCGGTCGCCGCCGCAGACGAGCGGCCCGTATTGAAAGAACCCGCGCTGCAGGCGGCCATCGCCGATGCGCTTGCCAGCGGCCCGCTGCGCCTGCAGCACGAAGGCCTTGCCGCGTTGACCGCCGCCGGCCTGCGCCTGCCGCACAACCTCTTGCCCACCGCGCTCGACGCCGGCCGCCGTGCCATCGACGTGCGCTCGGCCGTGATCCCCGCGCTCGGCGAGCGCGGCCTCTGGCTGGCCGCACACAACGACGACTGGCGCTATGCCGTCGGCGCCAGCGAGCAGGCCGATGCGCAGACGCGCTGGGACGAGGGCAGCCTCGAACAACGCCGCGCGGTGCTCGCCGAGCAGCGCCGCAGTGAGCCTGCCGCCGCACGCGAACGTCTCGCTGCTGAACTGCCGCAACTTCCCGCCAAGGAGCGCGCTGCGCTGCTCGGCGCTCTGGCCGAGAACATCGGCCCCGACGACGAAGCACTGCTCGATGCCCAGCTCAAGGACCGCGCCCGCGACGTGCGCCAGGTCGCGGGCGAACTTCTGCAGCGGCTGCCCGCAAGCGCCCACGTGCAGCGCATCGAAGCCTTTCTCGCGCCGCTGCTGTTGCAAGCAGGCGGCGCATGGCAGATGAACGCCCCCGAGGCCGCCGACCCGCGCTGGAAGGACGACGCCATCGACCCCGCGCGCCCTACCCACGAAAGCCTCGGCGAACGCGCCTGGTGGCTCTACCAGCTCGTGCGGCAAACGCCGCTCGCGTGGTGGACCGCGCGCACCGGCATGACACCCGCCGCGCTGCTCGGCTGGGCCACGAAGAGCGACTGGAAAGACGCCCTGTTCCGCGGCTGGAACGAGGCCATCCTCGCCGTGTCCGATGTCGACTGGTGCGATGCGATGCTCGACCACCATCACACCCAATACAGCCAGCGCGCCTGGGTCGGCCAGTTGCTGGCGCTGCTGCCCCGCGAACGGCGCGAGCGCCACTGGTTGATCGAACTCGGCCTGGCGGGCAGCGGCGTGCAGAACGTGATCGCCTTTGCTGACCAGGCCTGCGCGCCCGGCGAAACACCATCGGCCGAACTCTCGCTCCAGCTCGCGGCCGCGCTGCGCACCCGCGTCGAGCGCGGCGACCTCGCCAACGACTACGTGCTGCGCCAGGTGCTCGGCAACGCGGCCGCGCTGCTGCACGCCAGCGCGCTGCACCTGCTGGCCGGCCTGCCGCGCACGGCCGAGGAAAGCCCCGGCCTGGCCAGCGCATTGAGCGACACCGCGCGCATCGTGCGTGCGCGCCAGTTGTTTTCTTCTCTTCTTCCCCAGTCAACCTCTTCATCCCAAGGCCGTCCATGAGCAATGTCCTGCGCCAGCATGCCGAACATCAATTCGCCGAAGAACTCGATGCGCTCCAGAAGGTCGACGACCGCCAGCGCCCGGCCAACTGGAAGCTCTCGCCCTGGGCCGTGCTCACCTACCTGATGGGCGGCAAGCTGGCCAACGGCTTCGAGGTCAGCCCCAAGTACATCGGCAATTCGCGCCTGATGGAAATCGCCGTGTCCACGCTCGCCACCGACCGCGCACTGCTGCTCTACGGCGTGCCGGGCACGGCAAAGTCGTGGGTGTCCGAGCACCTGGCCGCGGCCGTCAGCGGCGACTCGACCATGCTGATCCAGGGCACCGCCGGCACCAGCGAAGAGCAGTTGCGCTACGGCTGGAACTACGCCGAGCTGCTGGCCAACGGACCGTCGGAAAAAGCACTGGTGCCCAGCCCGCTGGTGCACGCCATGCGCCTGGGCAAGATCGCGCGCGTCGAAGAGCTCACGCGCATTCCGGCCGACGTGCAGGACACGCTGATCACCGTTCTGTCCGAAAAGACGCTGCCCATTCCCGAACTCGGCAGCGAGGTGCAGGCCGTGCGCGGCTTCTCGGTGATTGCCACCGCCAACAACCGCGACAAGGGCGTGAACGAGCTGTCGAGCGCGCTCAAGCGCCGCTTCAACACCGTGGTGCTGCCCGTGCCTTCGAGCGAGGCCGAGGAAGTGCAGATCGTGGTCAAGCGGGTGGCCGAGCTGGGCCGTGCGCTCGCGTTGCCGGCGGAGCCACCGGCGCTGCAGGAAGTGCGCCGCGTGGTGCAGATCTTTCGCGAGCTGCGCAACGGCCAGACCGAAGACGGCAAGACCCGCATCAAGTCGCCCAGCTCCACGCTCTCCACGGCAGAGGCCATCTCCGTCATCAACAGCGGCATGGCGCTGGCCGGCCACTTCGGCGACGGCGTGCTGCGCTCGGCCGACGTGGCCTCGGGCCTGATCGGCGCGGTCATCAAGGACCCGGTGCAGGACCACGTGGTGTGGAAGGAATACCTGGAGACCGTGGTGAAGGAGCGCACCGACTGGAAGGACCTGTACCGCGCCTGCCGTGAGCAGCTCTGAGCCCTGCGCGCCGATCACGCGATTGCACATGGCTTCACCGCTGCACTACTTCGGCATCCGCCACCACGGGCCCGGCTGCGCGCGCAGCCTGCTGCGCGCCTTCGAGTCGCTGCAGCCCGACTGCATCCTGGTCGAAGGGCCACCCGAGGCCGAGCCGCTGCTGTCCTTCATGGCGCATGCGGACCTGCGTCCGCCCGTCGCGGTGCTGGTTCATGCGAGCGAAGACACAGGCCTTGCGGCCTTCTACCCCTTCGCCGAGTTCTCGCCTGAATGGCAGGCGCTGCAATGGGGCGTGAAGCACGCGTTGCCCACGCGCTTCATCGACCTGCCACAGGCGCACCGCATGGCCATCGAACAGGCCGCGCGTGCGGCCGATGAGGCCAAGGCCGAAGCACCCGTCGAAACACCGCTCGACGATGACGAGACCGACACGGTGCCCGCATCCGAAACGGTCGAAGAGCCCATCGCCACCGCACTGCCCGACGACCCCTTCGACTGGCTGGCCCACGCCGCCGGCTATGCCGACGGCGAGAGCTGGTGGAACCACATGGTCGAGGAGCGCGGCGACGGCCAAGACCTGTTCGGCGCCATCGCCGAAGCCATGACGGCAGTGCGCGCTGAAACGCCTGAAGACCGCCGCGGCCAGCGCGCGATGGAGCGCGAGCAGTTGCGCGAAGCCTTCATGCGCCAGTCGATCCGCGAAGCCGTCAAGGCCGGCCACCAGCGCATCGCCGTGGTCTGCGGCGCATGGCACGTGCCCGCGTTGCAGGGCACGGTCACTGCGAAGGCCGATGCCGCCCTGCTCAAGGGCCTGCCCAAGCTCAAGGTGCTCGCCACCTGGGTGCCGTGGACCTATCGCCACCTCACGAGCGCCAGCGGCTACGGCGCGGGCATCGATTCGCCGGGCTGGTACGAACACCTGTGGCAGCAGGGTGAGCAAGTGGCCGGCCGCACGACCGGCTGGCTCGCGCGCGTGGCACGGCTGCTGCGCGAACACGACCTCGACTGCTCCTCCGCCCACCTGATCGAAGCCACCCGTCTGGCCGAAACGCTGGCCGCGCTGCGCGAGCGTCCCGCGCCCGGCCTGCCCGAACTCGACGAAGCCGTGCGCAGCGTGATCTGCATGGGCGAGCAGGCGCCGCTCACGCTGATCCGCGAGCGCCTCACCGTGGGCGACCGCATGGGACAGGTGCCGGCCGACGTGCCCACCGTGCCGCTGCAGCGCGACATCGAGCAGGCGCAAAAAAGCCTGCGCCTGAAGCCCGAGGCGACCGCGAAAACACTCGACCTCGACCTGCGCCAGGCCAACGACCTGGCGCGCAGCCATCTGCTGCACCGGCTGCGGCTGCTCGACCTGGACTGGGGCGAACCCAGGGCCGGCCAGCGCGCGAGCCGCGGCACCTTCCACGAGGTGTGGCAGTTGCAGTGGCAGCCCGAGTTCGCGCTGCGCATCATCGAAGCCAGCCGTTTCGGCGCCACCGTGGCCCACGCCGCGAGCGCGCGCGTGATGGAACGCCTGGCCGCCGAGACTTCGCTCACCGCGCTGGCCGAGCAGGTCGACACCGTGCTGCTGGCCGACCTGCCCGTGGCCGTGCAGGCCGTGACCCGCGCGCTCGAAGACCGCGCCGCGCTCACCGGCGACGCAGTGCAGCTCATCGGCGCCGTGCCGCCGCTGGCCAACGTGTTCCGCTATGGCAGCGTGCGCCAGACCGACAGTGCGCTGCTCTCGCATGTGCTCGACAGCCTGATCGTGCGCGGTGCCATCGGCCTGCCCATTGCATGCGGCGCGCTCGACGCCGAGGCCTCGGAAGCACTGCGTACCTGCCTCATCGCGGCGCACGATGCCGTGCGCCTGCGCGACGGCGAAGAAACCACCGCTGCCTGGCGTGCCGCGCTGCGGTCCATCGCCTTCGGCGAAAGCGCCGCCTCGCTGCTGCGCGGTGTGAGCTGCCGGCTGCTGCTCGACGATGCACAGCTCGACAGCGACGGTGCCGCGCAACAACTCGCGCGCAACCTGTCGGCCGGTGCACCGCCGACCGAGGCGGCCGCGTGGCTCGAAGGTTTTCTCAACCGCAACGCGATGGTGCTGCTGCACGACGAGGCGGTCTGGTCGCTGGTCGACCGCTGGCTCTCCGGGCTCGGCGAAGAACACTTCGTGCAGGTGCTGCCGCTGGTGCGCCGCAGCTTCGCGGATTTTTCAGGCGCCGACCGGCGTGCGCTCGGCGAGCGCGCAAAACGCGGCGCGGTGGGCGGCACGGCACAGGTCGCCACGGCCGCCTCCGATTGGGACGAAGCGCGCGCGGTGCTCGCACTGCCGCTGTTGCGGGAACTGCTGGGAGTCAAGGCATGAGCGTGAATCAGGACCCTGTCGATACAGAAGAAGCGGCACTGCCACCCACCGACCGCCTGCAGCGCTGGCGCCTCGTGCTCGGCAGCGAAGCCAATGCCAGTTGCGGCGCCATCGACGGCCGTGTGCGCGAGATCGACATGGCGCTCGCCGCGCTCTACGAATCCGACGGCCGGCGCGGCCTGGGCCAGGGCGGCCAGCGCGGTGGCCGCGGCGATTCGGCGCCCAGCGTGGCGCGCTGGCTCGGCGACATCCGCAAGTACTTTCCGAGCCAGGTGGTGCAGGTGATGCAGCGTGACGCGATGGAGCGGCTCAACCTGCGCCAGATGCTGCTGCAGCCCGAGATGCTCGAAAGCGCGCAGCCCGACGTGCACCTGGTCGCCAACCTCGTGGCGCTGTCCAGCGTGATCCCGGCCGGCACCAAGGACACCGCGCGCGCCGTGGTGCGCAAGGTGGTCGACGAACTCATGAAGCGGCTGGAAGAGCCGATGCGCAGCGCCGTGAGCGGCGCGCTCAACCGCAGCCAGCGCAACCGCCGCCCGCGCCATTCCGAGATCGACTGGAACCGCACCATCCGCGCCAACCTGCGCCACTGGCAGCCCGAGTACCGCACCGTGGTGCCGCAGACGCTGGTGGGCTACGGCCGCAAGGCGCGCCAGCCGCAGCGCGAGGTGATCCTGTGCATCGACCAGAGCGGCTCCATGGCCGCCTCGGTGGTCTATTCGAGCATCTTCGGCGCCGTCATGGCCAGCCTGCCCGCGGTGGCGACCAAGCTGGTGGTGTTCGACACCGCCGTGGTCGACATGACCGAGCAGCTGCAGGACCCGGTGGACCTGCTGTTCGGCGTGCAACTGGGCGGCGGCACCGACATCAACGGCGCGGTCGGCTATTGCCAGACCCTGGTGCGCGAGCCGCGCAACGCCATCCTGATCCTGATCTCCGATCTCTACGAAGGCGGCGTGGAAGACGGGCTGCTGCGCCGCGCCCACGAGCTGGTCGAGGCCGGCGTGCAGTTCATCGCGCTGCTGGCGCTCAGCGACGAAGGCGCGCCGGCCTACGACCGCGACCTTGCCGCCAAGCTGGCTGCCTTGGGTGTGCCCTCGTTCGCCTGCACGCCCGACGCCTTCCCGGGCCTGATGGCGGCCGCCATCAAGCGCGAGGACGTGGCGACCTGGGCGGCGGGCCAAGGCCTGAAGACGAGCAGGGCGGCCTAGGGCCTGTTCACACTACACAAGGGGTCGCGAAGCTCGCCACAGCCCGCCCATCAAGGAGCGCAACGCCGAGGGGCGAGCTTCCCTTCGGGTTGCTTCGCCAAGGGGCCGTCTGCGGCGTTGCCCGTGCTTGCAAGGCACCGGCCTTGCTGCGCCCGGGCGCCTTGCAGCCAGCCCCTTGGCGAAGCAACACGACCCCTTGCGTAGTGTGAACAGGCCCTGATCCCGTCCTAATATCGGGGCCGGCCTCCGCTGGAGACAGATGCCCATGATCCGCAAACTGCCGCTGCATGTTCTGGCCATGGCCCTGATGGCGATGGTCGCTGCGGTGTTGCCCGCCGCCGTGCAGGCCCAGCAGTTCGCCTACCCCGCCAAGCCCATCCGCTGGATCGTGCCCTACCCGGCCGGTGCCGGCGCCGACATCGTTGCGCGCACCATCGGCACCCAACTGGCCGTCGATGCGGGCCAGCCGGTGATCATCGAGAACCGTGCGGGCGGCAACACCGCGCTCGGCGCCATCGAGGTGGCGCGCGCACCGGCCGATGGCTACACGCTGCTGTCGGCCGACAACGGCACGCTGGTGTTCAACCCCGCGCTGTACCGCAACCTCAGCTACAACCCCGTGCGCGACTTCGCCCCCGTCACCTTGCTGGGCCGGCTGCCGATGGTGCTGCTGGTCGGGCCGTCCAGCGGCGTCAAGGACGCGCGGGCTTTCATCGAGGACGCGCGCGCCTTTCCCGGCAAGGTCAGCTTTGCCTCGGCCGGCACTGGCAGCCCGCAGCACCTGGCGATGGAACTGCTGGAACGGCAAGCAGGGCTGGAGATGGTGCACGTGCCTTACCGGGGCGCTGCACCCGCGCTGGCCGATGTGGCGGGCGGCCAGCTGCCGGTGATGATGTGCGACCTGGCGGCCGCCCGCCGCTTCATCCAGAGCGGCAAGCTGCGCGCGCTGGCGGTGGCCCATTCCACCCGCCTTGCGCAGTTGCCCGGCGTGCCGACTTTCGCGGAGCTGGGCATGCCGCAGGTCGAGGCCGCTGCGCTCATGGGCCTCGTGGTGCCGGCCGGCACGCCGCCCGAGGTGGTGGCGCAGTTGCAGCAATCGGTGGCGAGCGCCATCCACAACCCGGCCGTGCGACGCAAGCTGGCCGAGTTCGGCGTGGAGCCCGTGGGTGACGCGCCTGCCCAGTTCGCGGCGCTGCTGGAGGACGAGTCTGCACGCTGGCGGCCGCTGATTCGCGAGCTGAATCTGTCGCTCGACTGAGGGGCTGTCTGCGGCCTGTTTGGTGTTGGGGGTGCTTTTCAGGGCGTCGCTCCCGCCGACACGGTGCTCTTTTTCGCGAATGTCCCCCGCTTCGCTCCTCCTTTATTTCGCGAAAAAGAGCCCCGTATCGACGTGAGCGGTCAGAGCCGTCGTTGATCGGCGATCCACCAGCAGCGTGTCCCTGTGCGAATGACGCCGGGTGCTCCCCGCAGCGAAATAAAGGAGGAGCGAAGCGGGGGACATTCGCGGAGGGGAGCACCCGGTGTCATTCGCACGCGCCCCGAACAGCAACGTCCCCAAAGCCCCTGCGTGAGCCAGAACTCTGACCGCCGGAGGCACTCGCGGTGCTTGTGTATCGCCCCGCTTTACGGAGCCTTTGCATGAACTTTGCTTGGGCTCCATGCCTTCCTCATTCTTTGCTAAGAGTTGCTGCCTAGATTGGCACATCGCTCAGGAAAGGTCGGCGGGATGGTCTGCAAAGGGCAGGCCACACCCCCCGAAACCGATGACAACTCGCCGGTTCCATCACGTTATTTTTGCGGACGATTTCTTCCGCTCGCCCGCCAACGGGCTTCAGTACCACGTCGCAAACCGGCGATTTCTCCGTGGCTTTTTCGATTCCGCATTGGGCCGGCTGGGCCTGCCGATGCGTGAAGTGGCGCCGCTGTCCGAAGGCGGGCGCATCGACGTCGCGCGCCTCATGGACCGGCTCGAACTGCCCTGCACGCAAGCCGGCTGGGCCCGCGCCTGTGTGGCCGACCTGCTGCCACTGGCCGGGCGCGACGGCATGCCGGCGTTCGACCCTGGCTGCCTCGTGATCGGCTGGGGCCTCACGCCGGCGCTGCAGCATTGCATCCACCGCAGCGGCGCGAGCTACCTGGACATCGAGATCGATCCGCGCCGTTTCACCGAACACCTGCACTTCTGCGCCCGCACCAACGACCCCGTCATCGAGGCCGCGCTGCGGGCCCGCTGCGTGGACGAAGAACTGTTCTGGAACCACGCGGCCGTGCTCAAGGGCTACTTCGCACGGCGTGGCGCCGCCTCGCTGTTCGACCCCCGCCTGCGCGTGGGCCTGTTCTTCGGCCAGAGCCTGGTGGACCTGTCGCTGGTCAGTGGCGGGCGCACCATGCACCCGGCCAGCGTCGTCGCGCCGCTGCGCGAACTGGCGCAAAGCGTCGATCTGCTGGTCATCAAGCCGCACCCCTATGAGCCCGCGCTGCATGACCTCGCGCCGATTGCGCGCGCCATTCCGAACGTGGCCTGGACGCACGAAAACACCTATGCGCTGCTGTCGGCGTCGAACGTGCATTTCGCCGCCAGCCTGTCGTCGAGCGTGCTGACCGAGGCGCGCTACTTCCGCAAGCCCGGCCATGCGCTGATCGAGGCCGACCGCAACGCGGCCGGCCAACTGCCGCTGGCCTGCTCGGACTGGATCGCGATCGGCGCCGGACTCGGCGCGATGGACTTCATGGCGGCCGCATGCGCAGGCGGCGACGAAGAAAAAGGCCGCGACGCGGCGCCCAGCACCGCGGCCTGGCCCGCTGCGACCATCGAGCGTGCATTCGGTGCGCGCTGGGGCTTCGACGCGCAGGCCCCCGGCCTGGGCGAAGTGTCCGAGCTGCAGTTGGGGCGACCCTACATGTTTCACCCCGGCAGCCCCGCGCTCGGCTGGCTCAGCCACGGCTGGTCGGGGTTCCACGACGAAGGCGTGCGCAGCCAGGGCGAGCTGGCCTGCCTCGTGATTCCGCTGCCGGCGCTGTCGCCGTCGTCGTCGCACCAGCAGCCGCATCGCCTCGAAGTCCGCATCGACTTTCGCAGCAACGCCAAGGCCACCAGCGTCCATGCGATGTTCGATGGCGTGGTGCTGCCGGGGCAGCGCACGATCGGTGCGCGGCGGCGCAGTCTGGTCTTCGAGTTGCCGCCCACCGCGGGGCGCAAGTGCCTGGTGCTGCAGTTCGTGGTCGCCGATGCCGGAACTGCCGCAGTCGCCGGTGCCCCGGTGACCCTGCGGCGGCTCATGGCAGCCCGGCCGAGCTTTGCGATCCGCCGGCTGCAGGTGTCGCTGCGCATGGGCCGGGGCGTGATCTCGGCACCGCCGAAGGTCACGGCCTCGAAGCAGTGGTCCGAGATGTACCCGGTGCGCGCGGTTGCGCGGGTGTTTCGCGCGCTGGTCGATTCGGCGCGCGGGGTTATCAGCGGCTAGGCGGCGCGACCAGCGCAGACAGCAGCGTGACCCAGTGCTGCAGCCGGTCGATGGCTCCCTGCCGGCCCTGCGCGGCGTTCGTCGCGCTCTCCGGCAATGCCAGCAATTCGCCAGCCGCCGCCGTCACGGCCCGTGCAAACTTCTGCGCATCGCCGCGCCACACCACCACACGGTGCGCCAGACCCAACTGCGTCGCGCGTCCCGCATTGATCGCCTGCTCCGGCTGGTCGGTCAGTAGAAGCAGGATGGGCTTGCGGTAGACCGCGGCGATCGAGAGCGCCGCCATGCCCGGCGCCGAGACGATGAAGGCGCCACGTGCGGCGGTCTCGATCCAGTGTTCGTCGCGCGCATGCCAATGTGGCCGATGGGCATAGCCCTCGCCGACAAGGTGTGCCGGCAGGCCCGCGGCGGCCAGGCCTTGCTCCAGGCCATCGGCCAGCGCGGGTTCCTCGAAGTGCGGGTTGAGGTACACGGCGGCCGGCCGCGTTGCGCTGTCTTCTTCGCCGTAAGCGGGTGCCACCACCGCGATGGGCGTGGCCAGCCGGTGGCCGCCGCGTCCGTCGTGCTGCGGCGCGTCGTAGGCGAAGTCGTGTTCGATGCGCGCCCGGCTGCGGTCGATCTGCCAGGCCACGATGCCGCCGAACACCTTCGCGATGGGGCCCGGCATGCGGCCGCGGAAATTGGTCTGCAGCGCATGCCGCAGGCTGGCGCCGTACACATGCACCACCTTGCGACGCCATCCCGGCAGCCAGCCCATGAACAGCAGCGCGGGGTGGAAGGAGTCGTTCACCACCAGGTCCGCGTCGCGGAACCAGCCGCGCAGCCGCACGACGTCGCGCAGCATGCGTTCGGGGCGGAACATGTAGTGGGCGACGTTGCGGTCGGTCTCGCGGCGCAGCATGTTCTGCTCGTGGTCGAACTGCACCGCATAGTGGCGCGAGAGCACCGGTGCGTCGATGCCGAAGCCGGCCAGGAAGCGCGCGCCTTCGTCCGACGTGGTGAGCACCTGCACCTGCGCGCCGGCAGCCCGCAGTGCGTGCGTGAGCAACTGCGCGCGCATCAGGTGGCCGCGCGCGTCCGCGGTCGCGAGGTAGACGATGCGCGGCGGCATCGACTCAGGCGTGCACCGGTCGCGCCGCGCCGGGGCGCAGCCGCAGCGCCACGCCGGCGAGGAACATGCCGACCGCGCCGGTGATGCCGAAGCCGCGCTCGGTGTCGCGCACCTCGCGCATCAGTTGCGCCAGCCGCGCCTGCTCGTGCGGCGCCACGCAGCGCTGCAGCGTGTGGCTGCACAGGCGGATGTGGCGGTCTTCATCGGCCAGCACGCGCGACAGCAGCGGGTGCAGCGCATGCGTGGGCCCGATCAGTGCGCAGTGCCGCTGCAGGATGCGCGAAGCCATCTGCTCCGCCGACAAGCCGATGGCATAGGCCGGCACCAGACCGCCCTGCGCGAAGTGCGGCGCATGCTGGCGGATCAGCCCCTGCCAGCGTGCGAGCTTGCGGCGGCTCAGCCAGTCGGGTCGCGGCGCTTCTTCAGGCGATGCGGCGGCCTGCGCGCTGCCGCCGCGCTCGACGATGGCTTCGGCGAAAAGGCGTGCATGCAGTTGCTCGTCGGCCAGGTGCTGGTCAAGCTGGCGTGCGAGCCAGTCGGGCGGGTTGATGCGCAGCTCGCGCTGCAGCGCCTGCTCGGACGATTCTTCGCCGACGAGGTAGAAACGCAGCAGCAGCATCTCGCCCGCATTGCTCGCATGCAACTGGCGCAGCGCGGCCCGCTTGACGTGGTGTACCAGCCGGGCCTGCAGCGCCGGCCAGCCGCGCAACACGGGCGGTGCGAGGCAGTCGAAGCCGGCTGCCGGTATCAACGAAGTGTCAGCGTCCATCGGCCTTGGTCGTCACGGCCTGCGGCTGCTGTTGCTGCCAGCCCAGCACGAGGCCGATGAAGCTGTCCTGCAGGAAGGCACGCGCGGCTGCATCGGCACCCGCGAATTCGCGCTGCTGGCCGTCGTAGCGCACATAGCCCTTGCCGTTGATGGCGCCGAGCACCAGCTTCTCGTTCTTGCGAAAGCCCCGCTGCAACAGCGGTTGCAGCAGCGACTGCGATTCGAGCCCGTACAGGAACAAATCGCGCTGCACCACCTGGCGCGGGATCTTGCCGCTCAGGGCCTGCAGTTCCAGCGTCCAGTTGCCTTGCTGCATGGCTGCTGCCAGCTCGCGCCCCTTGGCCGCCGGTGCGTGGAAGCGCGCACGCGCCACCGACTTCGAGGCCTTGCTCAGCCCCAGCCCGATGGTGATGTCGGCATCCTTCGCGCCGCCGGTGCGGTTGTCGTCCACTTGCACCAGCACATTGGCAAGGCGCGCGGTCAGCGAGGGCTTGGCCAGCGCTTCGCTGATCTGCGCGGGCGTGAGCACCACGCGCTCGGCGTTGCCGTCATTCACGACGACCTGGTACGGATCGATGCGGATGTCGCCGAACTCGTCGCCGATGGGCGAATGCGCGTGGCTGCTCACCGACCAGTCGGTGCCCGAGCGGCTCAGCAGTGCATGAAAGGTCAGTGGCACGCGCTGGCCGCTGCGCGCCTGGCCGGAGCCTTGCAGCAGCACGTCGCCCACGATGGTTTTCTCGCCATAGCTGTGCGTGTTCGTGAAGCGGATGGTGTGCGCAGCGCTGTCGAGCGCGGCGCGTGTGTCGGCGTCGTCCAGCGCGAGGCGGTTGCAGTCGCTGGCGGCAGCGAGTGCTCCGAAGGGGCAGCCGCTGTCGGACTTGAAGTTGAAGACACCGCGGCCGGTGAAGTCGGCGGCACTGGCAACGGTGAAGGCACCTGCGAGCGCGAGGCCCAGGGCGACATGGCGCACGGAAAGCAGAGAGCGGATTTGCATGATCTTGTTTGTTGTTTTTCTAGATGGAGCCATCAAGGCCGGTGATACGAGAGCGCTTGCGCGTCTGCGTTTGTTTTTCCTGTCGTGTGCAGGCCGATGCCACGCGCGAACGCGCCCAGCATGTCGACCGCCGAGAACCCCAGGATCAACGCCACGCCCGCCACCCAGCGCAGGCCGTGCAGGGGGGGCAAGTCCTGGTGATTGAGCGCGCGCACGCTGAAGCCCAGCCGCGTGAACAGCACGCACAGCGGCCCGATAGGGCCGCTCTTCGCGAGCCACTGCCAGCGCGCCGACACATAGCTGCGCAGCAGGTGCGGCGTGAGCGAATAAGTGTCCTGCCCGCGCATCCAGCGCAGCTTGAGCGCTTCGGCGCGCGTGTCGGGCAGGCGGTGTTCGGTGTGGGCCGCCGCTGCGTAGTGAATGGGCACGCCGGCCGTCTTCAGCCGCATGCCCAGCACCTGGCAGTGCGCGCGGTACACGCCGTCCAATGCTTGGTAGCTGTGCTGCTCGAACACGTCGCGCCGGAAGACCACGTTGTTCGCGTAGAAGTTGCTCGTGGCGCCCGCGTGATCGCCGTTGGGGAAATACATGAAGTCGATGGTCGTCAGCGCGGTGCCGACCACGCTGGCCGCATAGCTGGTACGGCCGGCCACCACGGCGGGCGCGTCGGGCTTCGTGAGCGGCATCAGCATCTGCAGCAGCCAGTCGTCGTCGGGCAGGCAGTCGGCATCGGCGAACACCACGTGGTCGCAGCGGGCCGCATCGGTGGCGGCGAAGCCGACGTTCTTGGCGTCGTAGTAGCCGGTGGCGGCATCGATGCGCACGAAATCGACCGGGCGGCCCGCGAGCGCGCTCACCGCATCGCAGGTGGCCGCGCTCAGTCCGTCGTGCGTGACGACCACCTGCGCCAGCGCCGTCAGCGGAAGTTTCTGCCTTGCCAGCAGGGCGACGAGGCGTTGCAGGCTGGTGCTTGTCTTGGCCTCGGCATCCGCTCCGCCGCGCAGGTTGTTGGTCTCCAGGACCAGCGCGCAACGCGCGGCAACTTGATCGGGCATCATCGAATTTTCCTGTCCGGACATTGTTTTGAAGGCTTGCATTCCGCTTTTATCGCACAACCGTGCGCGCCACCAGTGCCAAAAAGAACGGGGGCACCCATGAAAGTCAGCATCTTCGGTGCCGGCTATGTGGGCCTGAGCTTCGCCGCTTGCCTGGCGGAGGCGGGGCACGAGGTGCTGTGCGCGGACGCGGATGCGGCGCGAGTCGAGGGTTTGCAGCGCGGCCTCATGCCACTGCATGAGCCGGATCTGGAAGCGCTGGTGGCGGCCGGCATCGCGGCGGGGCGACTGAGGTTCACCGCCGACGAGCGTGTTGCCAGCCTGCATGGCGACATCCTCTTCATCGTGGTCAACACACCGGCCGATGCACAGGGTGACGTCGACCTGCAGCATGTGATGGCGGTGGCGCGCAGCATCGGCCGGCACCGCGACCGCGACGCGCTGGTCGTGTGCAAGTCCACCGCGCCGGTGGGAACGGCGGAGCAGGTCGAGGCTGCGATGCAGAGCGAGCTTTCGCACCGTGGTGCGCCGCATCGCATCGCGGTGGCGGTCAACCCCGAGTTCCTGCGCGAAGGCGCGGCCGTGCGCGATGGCCGCCAGCCCGACCGTGTGGTGATCGGCTCGCAAGACCCGTGGGCCATCGACCTGCTGACCCGGCTCTACGCGCCTTTCGTGCGCGACCCGGAACGGCAACTGCTCGTGATGGACCGCCGCTCGGCCGAACTCACCAAGTACGCCGCCAACGCGATGCTCGCCACCCGCATCAGCTTCATGAACGAAATGGCGCGCGTGGCCGAGCAGGCGGGTGCCGACATCGAGATGGTGCGGCGCGGCATCGGTGCCGACCGCCGCATCGGCCCCGACTTCCTGCAGGCGGGCGCAGGCTACGGCGGCTCGTGCCTTGCCAAGGATGTGCGGGCGCTGCGGCATGCGGCCGACCGCGATGGCCATGCGCTGCGCATTCTCTCGGCGGTCGAGGCCGTCAACCACGAACAGAAGGGACGGCTGTTCGATCTGATGACGCACCACTTCGAGGGCCGCATCGCCAACAGGACCATCGCTCTGTGGGGATTGGCCTTCAAGCCCGACACCGACGATATGCGCGATGCACCCAGCCTCGTGCTGCTGGAGCGGCTGTGGGCGGCCGGCGCATGCGTGCAGGTCTACGACCCGGCGGCGATGGCGAATGCGCGCGCCATCGTCGGCGAGCGCGGCGACGTGCGCTGGTGTGCGACTGCCGACGAGACGCTGCAGGGCGCCGATGCGCTCGCGCTGGTGACCGAATGGCGCGAATTCCGCCAGCCCGACTTCGCACGCATTGCGAACACGTTGAAGACGCCCGCCATCTTCGACGGCCGCAACCTCTATGACGCCGCCGAAGTCGAAGCCGCCGGCATCGCGTACTACGGCATCGGCAGGGGCCGCTCAGTCTTTCGCTGAAGCGGCACCTTCGTCCAAGGGTAGGAACGCGCTGCCCGGTGTGAGCGGCACATGGCGGTAGCTGGCCGGCGTGCGGCTCAGCTTCACCGGCGCGCCGATGCCCTGGTAGCCGTCTTCCATCTCGACCACCATCTCGCGGTGCAGCGTGTGTGGATGCTGCAGCGCATCCGCCACCGACAGCACGGGCGCGGCGGGCACACCGGCCGCCATCAGCAGATCGACCAGTTCGCGGCCATCGAAGACGGCCATCGCCGCTTCGAGCCGCTGCTTGAGCCCGTCGCGATGCACCGAGCGCGCACCGGCCGTGCGGTAGAGCGGATCGTCGGCCAGCTCGGGCAGGCCGATGCAGCGGCACAGGCTCGCGAACTGCCGGTCGTTGCCCACCGCCACGAACACCGGGGCGGTGCCGGTGGCCAGCGCGTCGTAGGGATAGATGTTGGGGTGCGCATTGCCCGTGCGGCGCGGCGCTGTGCCGTCCATGAACCAGTTGGCCGCATGCGGATGCAGCAGCGACAGGCCGCTGTCGTACAGCGCCGCTTCAACGAACTGCCCGCGCCCGCTGCGCTGACGTTCCTGCAGCGCGAGCAGCACGCCGATCACCGCGTTCAGCCCCGTCACCATGTCGACGACAGGAAGGCCCACGCGCAGCGGTCCGCCATCGGCTTCGCCATTGATGCTCATGATGCCGGTCATGGCCTGCACCGCCGCGTCGTAGCCGGGCAGCGCGCCCAACGGACCATCGGCGCCGAAGCCCGACACGCGGCACCACACGAGGCGCGGAAAGCGTTGCGACAGCGTCTCGTAGCCGATGCCCCAGCGCTCCATCGTGCCGGTCTTGAAGTTCTCGATCAGCACGTCGGCTTCGGCCACCAAGGCGAACAGCGCTTCGCGGCCTTCCTCTGTCGAGAAGTCCAGGTGCTGCACGCGCTTGTTGCGGTTGAGCCCGTGGTAGTACGAGGCGACGCCTTCCTTGAAAGGCGGGCCCCAGGTGCGCGTGTCGTCGCCCTGCGGTGGTTCGACTTTGAGCACGTCGGCGCCGTGGTCACCGAGGATCTGGCCGCAGTACGGGCCGCCGAGGATGCGGGAGATGTCGAGGACGCGGATGCCTGTGAGGGCGCCTTGGGGGGCTTGTGTCATTTCAGTGGTCCTTGTTTTTCGTTCGTTTGTGCGTTTGTTCGGGGCGAGTGCGAATGACGCCAGGTGCTCCCCTGTGCGAATGTCCCCCGCTTCGCTCCTCCTTTATTTCGCTGCGGGGAGCACCTGGCGTCATTCGCACAGGGGCACGCTGCTGGTGTACCGCTGAACAACCACCGCTCTGTCCAACGCTCGCGCCGATACGGGGCTTTTAGCTAAATAAAGGAGGAGCGAAGCGGGGGACATTCGCGAAAAAAAGCACCGCGTCGGCGGGAGCGTCGCCCTGAACAGCAGCGCCCTGAACAACAGCAACGCCCGCAAAGAACAACGCAGCAGAATCAATCGAGCTGCGCCCCCGACTTCTGCACAACGTCCTTCCACTTGGCCGACTCAGCCACGATGAACTGCCCCAGCTTCTGCGGCGACGTATCGGCCGATGCCTCAAGCCCTTGCGACGCGAACATCTGCTTCACCTTGGGTGAATTGAGAACTTCGGCAAACGCATGGTTGAGCTTGGCCACGCGGTCTGCAGGCGTGCCGGCCGGGGCGACGATGCCGAAGAACACGCTCACGTCGTAACCCTTGTAGCCCTGCTCCGAAATGGTGGGCACGTCGGGCAGTGCCTGCGAGCGCGCGAGCGTTGCCATGCCCAGTGCGCGCAGCTTGCCCGCCTTGACGTAGGGCAGCGCGGTGAGGATGTCGGTGAAGGTCATGCTGACCTGGTTGCCCAGCAGATCGTTGAGCGCCGGGCCCGTGCCCTTGTAGGGGATGTGCTGAAGATCGGTGCCCGCCACCGAGTTGAAGAGCACGCCCGCCAGATGCGACGACGCGCCGTTGCCCGACGAGGCATAGCTGAGCTTGCCCGGATTGGCCTTGGCATAGGCCACCAGCTCCGGCACGTTCTTCACCGGCAACGCAGGGTTGACCACCAGGATGTTCGGCAGGTAGCCCACCTGGATCACCGGCGCAAAGCTCTTCACCGGGTCGTAGTTGACCTTGCGGTACAGGCTCTTGTTGATGGCCAGTGGGCCCGAGGTGCCGAACATCAGCGTGTGCCCGTCGGCTTCGGCGCGGGCCACGTACTCGGCGCCGATGTTGCCGCCGGCGCCCGCGCGGTTCTCCACGATCATCGGTTGGCCGAGGCGGTCCTTCATCTCGGCGGCGAGCGTGCGGGCCATCGCGTCGGTGGGTCCACCGGGCGGGAAGGGCACGACCAGCATGATGGGCTTCGAGGGAAAGGCGTCGGCGGCCTGTGCGGTGGGCACGGCGGTCAACAGCGTGGCGCAGGCGGCCAGCAGAAAGGTGAGGCGTTTCAAGGGATGTCTCCGTTTTTTGTAGGGGGTGAAAAAATTCAGGCCAGCGCCGGGGCGGTGCGCACGGCCGTCGCATTCCAGTCGGCGGGTATGGCATCGGGCGCCAGCGGATCGCGCGGCAGCACGCGGTGCAGCAGCACCAGTTGTGCCCAGCGCAGGCGCGCGGCAGAGCCACCGTGTGCGGCCTCCCACGCCATCGCGATGGCGCTCGTGCAGTGGTACAGCGCCGACGCGGCCTGGCGCGCCAGCACGTCGCCGCCTTCGCGTGCGGCGGTCTCGGCCAGCGCAGCTGCGCGCGCCAGCGCATCGCGCAGCGCCTTCGCAAAGGCGGGCGCGAGCACCGCATCGTCGAGCAACTTTTCGCAGGACGCGCGCAGCACGGGCAGCGAGCCTTCGCGCTTCAGGGCGCGGATCACGTCGAGCGCCACGATGTTGCTGGTGCCTTCCCAGATCGAGCCCAGGTGCGCGTCGCGCACAAGGCGCGGGTCGCTCCACTCCTCGATGTAGCCGCAGCCGCCGCGCACTTCCATCGCATCGCCCGTCACCTTGCGTGCATCGCGGCAGGCGCGGAACTTGATGAGCGGCGTGAGGATGCGCAGCAGCGCATAGGCGTCCGGCTCGCCCGCATCGGAGCGGGCCAGCGCCAGCGCGGTCTGGCACACCATCGTGCGCGCCTGCTCGGCCGGCAGGCGCAGCTTGTCGAGCTGGCGCTGCATCAGCGGCATCTGGTCGATCGTGCGGCCGAAGGCGCGGCGCTCCGAGGCGATGTACTCGGCCTCGGCCACCGCGCGGCGCATCAGGCCGGCGGCGCGCACGCCGTTCGACAGGCGCGAGTTGTTCACCATGTCGGCCATCTGCACGAAGCCCCGGCCTTCTTCGCCCACGAGGTACGCCACCGCGCCTTCGAGCCGGATCTCGCCGCTGGCCATCGAGCGCGTGCCCAGCTTGTCCTTCAGGCGAATGATCCGGTAGTGGTTGAGGCTGCCGTCCTCGAGCCGGCGCGGCAGCAGGAACAGCGACACGCCCTTCATGCCCGCCACGCCGTCTTCGGCGCGTGCGAGCACCATCGCGAAATCGGCGTCGGGGTTGGAGCAGAACCACTTGTCGCCGGTCAGGCGCCAACTGCCGTCAGTCTCGGCTCGCGCCATCGTGGCGGTGGCGGCGATGTCGGAGCCGGCCGCCTGCTCGGTCATGAACATCGCGCCCTGCGCGAGTTCGTCGAAGTCGAGCGAGGTCAGACGTGGCAGGAAGCGCGCGACCAGCTCGGGGGTGCCGAACTTCTTGAGCGTGCGCGTGAGCGAATCGGTCATCGAGACCGGGCAGCACAGGCCGAACTCGGCCTGCACGAACAGATAGGTCAGCACGTACTTGACCAGCGGCGGCATCTTGCCGGCCCAGCCCAGCGTTTCGTCGCGGTGCGAGATCGCGGCCAGGCCGAATTCGCTGAGCGCCAGGCGCTCCATTTCCACATAGGCCGGATGCTTGATGACCTTCTGCTCGTCCAGCCCCGTGCGGGTGCGCTGCTTCAGCGTGGGCGGGTTGCGGTCGGCGGTGCCGGCCAGTTCGTCGAGCAGGCCGCCCGCCAAGCCGCCCAGGCGCTCGAAGTGCGGCTGCATATGGCGCCGCAGATCGTCGGGCAGGTAGAGCGCGAGCAGCGCGTGCAGCTCGGTGTCGGTGGTGAACAGGTTCTGACCGTGGCGGTCGGGGATCGGATGGGCGTGCGCGGCTTCTGGCGCGGCACCGGTGGTGGCAGCGTTCTCGGACATGCGGTTTGTCTCCTGGGTTCGCCGCATTGTTGAAGCCGCGACGATCCGTGTCTAATATCTAATTGGTCTTGTTCGATTTGATTTGACTATCCATGGAACTGCGACACCTGCGCTATTTCTCCGTCCTCGCCGAAGAACTGCACTTCGGGCGGGCGGCGCGGCGTTTGTCGATTTCGCAGCCGCCGTTGTCGGTGGCGATCCGTCAGCTCGAAGAGTCGGTGGGGGCGCGGCTGTTCGAGCGCAACAGCAAGGAAGTGCGCCTCACGCCCGCGGGCGAGGCGCTGCGCATCTCGGCGCGGCGGGTGCTGCTGCAGGCCGAAGAGGCCGCGCTCGAAGCGCGCGACGTGGCCACGGGCTCGGCGGGCCGGCTGCGCATCGGCTTTGTCGGCGCCATGCTCTACCGGGGCCTGCCGCAAGCGCTGCGCGCCTTCCAGGCCACGCACCCGGCGGTGCGCATCACCTTGAGCGAACTCAACTCCGGCGTGCAGATCGCCGAGCTGCTGAACGACCGGCTCGACCTGGGCTTTGCCCACACGCGCCGCGTACCGCCCGAACTGCAGCACCGGCTGCTGCTGTCGGAGCCTTTCGTGTGTTGCCTGCCCACGGGGCATGCGCTGGCGCGCAAGCGCGTGCTGGCGCCGGGCGACCTGCGCGACCAGCCTTTCGTGTTGTTCTCGCGCGAGGCTTCACCCGATTACCACGAGCGCATCCTGTCGATCTGCGCCGACGCGGGCTTCCTGCCCGAAGTGCGGCACGAGGTGCGCCACTGGCTGGCCGTGGTCTCGCTGGTGTCGCAAGGCATGGGCGTGGCGCTGGTGCCGCAGGCGATGCGGCACTCGGCGCTGCGCGGGGCGGTGTTTCGCCCGCTCGACCGCGCGGTGGCGCAGTCGGAGGCCTACGGGGTGTGGCGGACGGGGCCGCCGAACGTGCTGGTCGAGCGGCTGCTGCAGGGCGTGGCCGACAGCATCGCGGCCGCCGCTGAAGTTCAGGCGTAAAGCGGTTCTTCGGCCATCTGCTCGCACTGGTCTTCCAGCACGAGGATCTGCCCCTTCCAGTAGTCGCTCGAGCCGAACCACGGGAAGTTGATCGGGAAGATCGGGTCTTCCCAGCGCCGCGCCAGCCATGCGCTGTAGTGAATGAGCCGCAGCGTGCGCAGCGGCTCGATCAGTGCCAGCTCGCGGCGGTCGAATTCGCGGAACTGCTCGTAGCCGTCGAGCAGGCCCGACAACTGCGAGGTGCGTTGCGCACGGTCGCCCGACAGCAGCATCCACAGGTCCTGCACCGCGAAGCCGGTGCGCGCGTCGTCGAGGTCGACGAAGTGCGGGCCGCCGTTGGGGCGGTCGGTCGGCGTCCAGAGGATGTTGCCGGGGTGCACGTCGCCATGCAGGCGCAGCTTGCGTGGCTTGAAGTCGGAGGCCGGCGGCTGCAGCGCGAGGGCGGTCGCGCGGACCATGTCCAGCGCTTCGTTGCAGGTCTTTTCCCATTCGCGCTGCATGTCGAGCGGGATCTTGTCGTTCTCCAGCAGCCAGTCGCGCGAGTCGAGGCCGAAGGTCTGCAGGTCGAGCGCGGGGCGCGCCTCGAAAGGCTTGGCGCTGCCCACGGTGTGGATGCGCGCCAGGAAGCGGCCCACCCATTCGAGCACCTCGAAATCGTCCAGCTCGGGCGCGCGGCCGCCACGGTACGGGCTCACGCTGAAGGCGAAGCCGGCGTGGTGGTGCAGCGTGGTGCCGTTGAACGCCAGCGGCGGCACGGCCGGCACTTCGGCGGCGGCCAGTTCGAGCGAGAAGCCGTGCTCTTCGAGGATCTCGGCGTCGCTCCAGCGCCCGGGGCGGTAGAACTTGACCACCACGGCGCTGCGGTCTTCCAGGAACACCTGGTAGACCCGGTTTTCGTAGGAGTTCAGGCCGGTGAGCCGGCCATCGCCGTACAGGCCCAGCGTCGCGAGTGCGTCGAGCACCACGTCGGGCGTGAGGCTCTCATAGGGATGGGTGTTCGCGGGCGCTGCAGGGGAAAGGGTCATGCAGCGATTGTCGCCACTGCGACCCGAAGGGCGTCAATTGCCCGCCGGTTGTTTGTAAAGAGAAAGGACATGGCCGATGCGCGGGTCGCCCTTGCCCGCCAGCACCTGGGCGTAGGCGGCCTGCACGGCTTCGCCGCCGTGGTGATGCGACGCGTGCAGCCAGGGGCTTTTTGCGTCGGTCGCCTTGGCAATGAAGTGATGCCAGGCCGACACCATGCGCCGGCCGAATTCTTCGGCGCCCCATTCGGTGGTGCGCTTCTTGATCTGCGCGGGTGCGAAGAACAGCGTGGCGCGCGGGCCGCTCAGGTCCTTGCCCGCGCCCTTGGACGCCAGCTGCTCGACATGCGTGCCGCCGATGGAGCTGCTGTACTTGAGATGGGTGAAGCGCCCGTGGATCGCGTTGCGCAGCTCGCCGTTGCCGGCGAAGTCCACGTAGACGCAGGGTGTATCGGCCGCGATGGTGTCGAGCGCGTCGTAGGTCACCACGCGGTGGTAGCAACCCAGGCTTTCGCAGAAGGCCACGTTGCCCGGCGAGGTCAGGCCGATCACCTCGATGCCCTTGCGCTGGTGCAACTGGAAGGCCGTGCCGTAGGCCGTCTTGCTCGATGCGCTCGACAGCAGCATGGTGTGGGCGCCGAAGAAGTCGTTGTCGGCCATGAAGTCGTCGATGAGCCACGAGGTGATGAACAGCGGGCGCAGCAGCGACTGCGTGTCTTCCGAATCGGCGGTGTAGAGCGGGTCGGCGTTGCTGCGGAAGTACTGGTTGTAGACCGCAGGCAGCTCGGCGCGGTGCGGCGCCACGTCGGTGAAACGCTCGGGCGACAGCCGGCCGGGGTTGAGCACCGCGCTCGACGCCATCGGCCAGTAGCCATAGAGCCGCTCGCCCACCGGCACGCCCGGATGCAGCGACTGCACCACGCTCGCGAAGCCCCACACGGGGATCGTGCCCCAGCCTTCTTCGCCGCTCGGGAAGAACTGCCAGTAGCTCATCGCATCACCGAAGGCGGCGTAGGTGATGTTGTTCGAGGTGAGCGCAAAGCTGTCGACGCGCACGCGCACCTGGCCGTCCGCCAATGGCGCGTCGGTGGCGGTGTGCAGGCGCGTGGTGGCGAGCTGGTCTTTGCGAATCAGGAGGCTGGTGGTGCTCATGGTGTCGATCTCCACGGGTTGTGTGAGGTGCGGGCTTCGGGGCGTGCCGCGACATTAGCCAAGCTTGGTGAAAGGCGCTATCGCACCCGGCGTTTCGGCGTCACCCGTGAGACATGGATGGGCATGAAAAAAGCGACCCGGCTTGTGGCGGGGTCGCTTTCTTGCTGTGTGCGCCCGAGGGCCGGAATCAGACGATCGTGAGTTCGACGTCGATGTTGCCGCGCGTGGCGTTCGAGTACGGGCAGACCTGGTGGGCGGTGTCGACCAGCAGCTTCTTCTGTGCGTCGTCGAGGCCGGGCAGGCTGATCGCGAGCGCCACGGAGATGCCGTAGGCGGCGCCGCCATTCGTCGGGCCGAGGGAGACCTTCGAGTCGATCGACACGTCGTCCGGCACCTTCACGCTGATCTTCGGGCCGACGGCCTTCATCGCGCCGATGAAGCAGGCGGCGTAACCCACGGCGAACAGTTGTTCGGGGTTTGTGCCGGGCTTGCCGGAACCGGGCGAGCTCAGCTTGACGTCGATGGCGCCGTCGCTGGACTTGCCTGCGCCGTCACGGCCGCCGACGGTGTGGGCTTCTGCGGTGTAGAGCACTTTGTCGAGCTTGGTGGTCATGGTGATTCCTTTGAGATGAGGGAGGGTGGGAGGGGAAAAAAGCTTCTCTCTTTTCTGGATCGAAGCGGGGGAGAAAGAAACCGGTCGTCTGTCAGGCCGCCTTCTTGATGCGGTCGCGCAGGGTCTGGATCTGCTGGGTGAGCGCGATGAGTTCGGGCACCGAGCACTCGGTGGCGGCCATGAGGCAGCCCGGCACATCGGCAGCGCGCGTCTTGAGCTTGCGGCCGGTGGCGGTCAGGGTGATGTGCACACGGCGCTCGTCGGCCACGTCGCGCACCCGCGCCACATAGCCGTTGGCTTCGAGGCGCTTGAGCAGGGGAGTGAGCGTGCCGGAGTCGAGCGAGAGCCGTTCGCCGAGCGCGGAAACCATCGGGCCGTCCTGCTCCCAGAGGGCGAGCATGACGAGGTATTGGGGGTAGGTGAGCTGCAGCTTTTCGAGCACCGGCTTGTAGAGCCGGGTCATGGCCAACGAGGCGGAGTAAACGGCGAAGCACAGCTGGTTGTCCAGCTTGAGCATTTCGTCGGTTGAGACGGTGTCGGAGCGCATGGGTTGAATTGTAGTGAGCAATTGAATTGTGTGCAATGTAAAGTTAAGGTAAACGCCGTGCCACACTAGAAGCCTTTTGTTTCTCATCTTGCTTGCCGTTCCGGCCGGCAAGCCTGCCTGACTTCGTATGCGACCTTCCCTGATTCCGCCGAAGGGACCCACCCCGGCCTTCGCTGTGTCGCCGACCACCTTGCACCGCGACGTCTTGCTGGCCCTGGGTGCGATGCTGCTGCTGTGGACCTTGTCCATCACCTGCTTCTATCCAACCCCGCCCTGGGACAACGTCGAGGAGCTGTTCTGGGGCAGCAGCTTCGAGTGGAGCTACTACAAGCATCCACCGCTGCCGAGCTGGTTGATGGGCGTGCTGGTGCGCCTGGGCGGACGCCAGCCCTGGCTGACCTACGCGGCCGGCGTCGGCTGCGGCGTGGGCGCGCTCTACCTCGTCTGGCGGTGGTCGATCGAGATGGTCCATCCGGCGCGCGCGGCGCTGGCCGTGCTGCTCGGCTCGCTGGTGGCCTACCACGTGCAGCGCGCGGTTATCTACAACCACAACACCGTGCAACTGCTGCCGCTGGCCGGCTACTGGTGGATGCTGTGGCGCGTGCTTCATGCGCCGTCGTCGTCGCGGCTGCGGGACTGGGCATGGCTGGGCGTCTTCGCGGCGCTGTCGATGCTCACCAAGTACAGCGCGGTGGTGCAGTTCGCGGTCGGCGCGGCCTTCATCGTGCGGCAGGGCCTGTGGCGCGACGCGCAGGTGCGGCGCGGGCTCTTGCTGGCTGTCGGCGTGGCGGCGCTGCTGATGGCGCCGCACGTGTGGTGGGTGCTGGAGCACTCCGCGCGGACGATTGCATACGCGCGCCATTCGGTCCACGCGCCGGGTTCGCACGGACAAGGCTTTCGCCGTCTGTGGCACGTGGTCGTGGCGCAGGTGGCCCGGCTGTCGCCGATGCTGCTGCTGATCGGCTGGGCCTGGTTCACCCGCGCTTCGGTGGCGGCGCCGTCGCCTTCGGCTGGCACGCCGGGGCTGAACGCGTTCGACCGGCGCTTCCTGGCCTGGGCCACGCTGGGGCCCGCGTGCCTGGTGTTCCCCGCAGCGGTCCTGCTGAAGATTCCATTGGTCGCGTCCTGGCTCACCACCTTCTTCCTGCCGGCGGCGCTATGGGCCGTGGCCATGCTGCCTGGCCTCGAGGCGGAGCGCTGGGGCCGTCGCCGGTGGCGCGGCGTGGTGGCCACGGTGGTGGTGCTCCATGTGGCCGGCGCGCTCGGCCAGGGCTGGGTCGACGGCGTGCTGAGCAAGCGCTTGGGCTACATCACGCGCGCCAACCTGCCGGCACAGGAAGTCGCCGATGCCGTGCGCGCCATTTGGCGCGACCGCGCCGGCGACCGGCCGTTCAGGCTGCTGGTGGGCGACACCTGGTTCGCGGGCGCCGTGGCGCTGAAGATGGACCCGTCGATGCAACTGCTGATCGATGGCGACGAGCGCAACTCGCCATGGCTGGCCCCCGGCGTGCTGGAGCGCGAAGGCGGCATGGTGCTGATCCTCGACACGAGGGAGTTCCGTTCCGAGGGCATGCTGCTCGAACCCCGGATGGCCGCCGCCGATTGCCGTGGCACGCTGGACATTCCGTGGGCCGGCAACGACGAACTGCGCATGCGCTGGGGCATCGTGCTGCCGCAAGGCGACAGCGGGGCGAAGAACTGCGGGGCGGACGCGGGCAAGTAGCGCTGCAGCGGCTGTATCCGTGCAGGCGCGTCAGCCCCGGAACCGCTTGCGCGTCAGCGCCAGCGCGATCCAGAAGGCGACGACCGCATACACAGCCAGCACGCCCGCGTGCAGCCACCAATCGGTCGGCCACTGGTCCATGAAGAGCGGACGCACCAGCGCCACCGCATTGGTCAGCGGCAACCACGCCGCCACGGCCTTGACCGCCGAGGGCAGTTGTTCAAGCGGAAAGAACACCCCGCTCAAGAACATCATCGGCGTCATGAACAGCGTGAAGTAGTAGGTGAAGAAGTCGTAGCCCTTCGCCAGCGCATTGAAGATCAGCGCAATCGACGAGAAGGTGATGCCCGCACCGATCAGCACCATCCATGCGACGAACAGCTTCGGGCTGTGGCTGATGCCCAGCCCCAGCATCACGAACAGGATCGCAGTGACGGTGAAGATCGACTTGAACGCCGCCCACAGCATCTCCGCCAGCACGATGTCGTCCAGCCCCACGGGCGCGTTCATGATGCCGTCCCAGGTCTTTTGCACATGCATGCGCGAGAACGCCGAATACAGCGCCTCGAAGCTCGCCGCATTCATCGCGCTCATGCAGATCGAGCCGCTGGCCAGGAACAGGATGTAGGGCACCTTCACGCCGTCCACCGCCACCTGACCCACCAGCGCGCCCATTCCGTAGCCGAAGGCCACGAGCCAGATCAGCGGCTCGGCGATGTTGCCGATGAGGCTCGGTATCGCGAGCTTGCGCCACACCAGCAGGTTGCGCAGAAACACCGGCCACCAGCGCAGCGAGATCTCGGGCGCGCGCCACACCGAAGGCGCGGGCGGTGCGGCGTTCGTGATGCTGGTCGTTGTTGTTGAAGTCGTCGTGTTCATGGTCTAGCCGTCCTCGCGAATCTGCCGGCCGGTGAGCTTGAGGAAGAGGTCCTCCAGGTTGGCGGGCCGGTGAAAGGTGCGCAGCCCGCCGTGCTGCGTCAACGCATCGAGCAGCCGCCGCGCATCCTGTGTGTAGAAGAACACGGTCTCGCCGCTCACTTCCACGCGCGCCGCCATCGCCTTGAGTTCGGCCGACCCGGCCAGCGCCAGCGCACCGTTGCCATACACCTCGACCACATCGGGTTCCAGGTGCTCGGCAATCAGGTCGCGCGGGCGGCCTTCGGCGATCTTGCGGCCGTGGTCCAGCACCAGCAGGCGCGAACACAGGCGCTCGGCCTCGTCCATGAAGTGCGTGGTCAGCAGGATCGACTTGCCCTGCTGCAGCAAGACCTGGAGCCGCTCCCACATCAGGTGGCGCGCCTGCGGGTCGAGCCCGGTCGTCGGTTCGTCGAGCAGCAGCAGCTTCGGGTCGTTGACCAGCGCACGCGCCAGCGACAGGCGCCGGCGCATCCCGCCCGACAGTTCGCCCGGCTTCGCATCGGCCTTGTGCGAGAGCGCCGCAAACTCCAGCAACTGAGGCACGCGCGCACGCACATGCGCCTTGCTGAAGCCGAAGTAGCGGCCGTACACCACGAGGTTCTCGGCACAACTGAAGTCGGGGTCGAGCGTGTCGAACTGCGTGACTACGCCAAGCTGCGCCTTGATGGCCAGCGCATCGCGCGGCATCTGCAGGCCCAGTGCCTCGATCTGCCCGCCATCGGGCGCGGTGAGGCCCAGGCACATGCGGATCGTGGTGGTCTTGCCGGCGCCGTTCGGGCCGATCACGCCCAGGCATTCGCCCGGCGCAATCTCGAACGACAGGTCGTTGACGACCGTGTTGTCGCCGTAGCGCTTGTGCAGATGGCTGACGTGGAAGAGGGGAGGAGTGGGGGTGGAGGGCGGCACGCGGCCATTCTGACGCAGCCACGCATTGCGCGCCCCATCGCTTCAATCGATGGACAATCCGCCCGACTTGCGAGCAACTTCATGCGACGCGCATCGCACCCGTGGCGTCCGTCGCGCCCGTTGCAACGGCACAATCGACGCCGGATTGCAATTCTCGGGGGGAGGCCCAAAAGATGCTGCGTTTCCTGTTGGCGCTGTCGGTGCTGCTGTTGCTCGGCGCCTGCGCGCCCTTTCATCGCCCGTTGGCGGCCGCGGACCGGCACACGGTCCAGGAGGTCGACGTGCGCGTGGTCGTGGCGCAAGAAAGCTTCATGTTCTCCGCGAAGGCGCCCGGCGTGAGCGCGGCCACCGGCGGCGGCCTGATCGGTGCGCTGATCGATTCGTCGGTGCAGCAGTCGCGCCAGAAAGACATGAGCGCCGAGGTGCAGGCCATCGTCGGCCCGCTGCTCGACTACGACTACCGCGCCGAAGCCGGCCCTGCCATCAATGCGATGCTGGCCGAGCCGAGTGCGTTCCCGCTGAAGGTGCGCTCGTCGCAGGTGCTGACGGCCATGCCGCTCAAGGCCGAGCAGGACGCCCGCATCGCCGCCACCAAAGCCGGTCCCGCCTACATGGTGCTGCTGTTGCAGTACGCGCTCGAACCCGGGCTCGGCGCGTTCACCACCCGCACCTCGGCCATCCTCTGGCAGGGCGGCAACAGCGAGCCTTCGTACCGCGCCTCTGCCATCTTCCAGACGCCCGTCGGCGGCGGCACGCGCGCCACCGTCATCCGGCGCCTGACGGCCAACGACGGGCAGGTGCTGCGCTCGGTCATGCGCGACTCGATGACGCAGACCCTGCACCTCGTGGCCATGGACATCGCCGGTGCGCGCTCGGGTGCGGTGAAGACGTCGCGGTTCAACGTCAACGGCTCGTGGGTCACGCTGGCCGGCCAGGGCTTCGACGACCAAGCCGGCCGCGTGGTGTTCCGCGACCAGGACGGCGCCATGTATTCGCTGCGGAGCACGGCCCCATGAATCGACCTTATCGCGTGGCTGCCGCCATCCTCTGCACCACCTGCTTCCTGCCGGGCCCGGCGCATGCGCTGACCGAGGGCGAGCCGCTCAGCATGGTCTTCACGCCGTCGCCGGCGCCGACCGACCGCTCCGACGGCTCACCGGTCATGACGCAGCAGCCACTGGCACCCAGCTGCACGCTCTACCTGCCGAAGATCGAAGACACGCGCAGCAACAAGGCGAACGCCGGCAACCTGACCTTGATGCTGCCCACGGTCCATGCCACGCCCAGGTCCGTGCAGTCGCTGCGAAGCGGCGATGGCATCGCGTGGACGCGCGGCGCGCTGCAGTCGATGAACCGCTACGGCTTCCAGACCGTCCTCGGTGCGCCGGCCCCCACACCTGCCGGCGCGCGGCAGGTCACGGCCGACGTGGCGCTGCGCCTGGCGCACGCATGGTCCACCGACCTGAACCTCGTCTCGCATGTGGTGCTGCAGGTCAGCTACCGCATGCCGGGCGGCGAACCCGTTTCGCGCCAGTACCACGGCATGGGCACGGGCACCAACTGGGTCAATGGCAACGGCGAGTTCATGTCGGTGCTGAACCTCGGCCTCGAAGAAGCGGTGCGAAGCATGGCCAGCGATGCCGCACTCCTGTGCGACGGCAAGCCCTTGCCAGCGCCCGTCGCCGCGCTGTAGCCGCACTACATCCGCAGCCCGCAGAACTCCGCCTTCATCCAGTCGATGAAGGCGCGCGTGCGTGCCGGCAGCAGCCGCGCGTTCGGGTAGATCACGCTCACCGGCCTTGGCGGTGGCTCGAAGTCTTCGAGCACCAGCTTCAACCGGCCCTGTGCCACCAGCGGCAGCACCTGGTAGGAGAAGAAAGTGCCGAAGCCCATGCCTGCGGCGCAGGCCTCGATGGCGGGTGCGAGATGGTTGAATTCGAGCCGGCTGCCCAGAGTCACGTTCACGGTCCGGCCGCCTTCGTGGAACACCCATTGCAGGGGCGCATCGATGCGACCGCGCACACAGGGCGTACCCGCCAGATCGCGCGGATGCCGCGGGACGCCGTGAAGGGCGAGGTACGCCGGGCTTGCCACCACCACGCGGCGGATGGTGCCCAGCGACTGCGCCACCAGCGACGAGTCTTCCAGCGCACCGATGCGGATGCCCACGTCGATGCCTTCTTCCAGCAGGTTCACCGTGCGGTCGTACAGCAGCACGCTGCAGCGCACCTTGTCGTGGCGCTGCATGAAGCGGGTGATGGCGGGCGCCACGTACATATGACCGAACAGCACCGGCGCGGTGATGGTGAGCTGGCCCGCCGGTTCGCGCGCCTCGGCCTTCAGCGCGAGGTCGGCGGCATCGGCCGCGAGCAGCACGTCGCGCGCGCTGGGCAGGTAGTGGCGGCCCTCTTCGGTGAGCGAAAGGCGGCGCGTGGTGCGGTGGAAAAGGCGCACGCCCAGGTGCGCTTCGAGCGCCGCGAGCGAGCGCACCACCGCAGGCAGCGAGGTGCCGAGTGCCTCGGCGGCGCGCGTGAGGCTGCCCTGCTCGGCAATCTGCACGAAGGTCTGCATGGCCTTGAAACGATCCATGGCGCGATTAAACCGGAAAACGCAGCAGTCAAATACAGGAATGGCTATTCCTTCATACGGCGCAAGAGAGAAGAATCCGGAACAGGCCCAGCCCATTCACAGGATTCCCTCATGAACACCACCGCCGCCACTCACCGTCCCGCGCAGCCCATCAAGCTCTACGGCACCGCCCTCTCGGGCCACGTGCATCGCGTGCGGCTCCTTCTTTCGATGCTCGGGTTGCCCTTCGAGATCATCGAGCTCGACATGCGCAAGCGCGACAACCGCGCACCTGAGTTCCTGGCGCGCAACCCCTTCGGGCAGGTGCCGGTGATCGAGGACGGCGACCTCACGCTGGCCGATTCCAACGCGATCCTGGTCTACCTCAACGAACGCTACGCAGCCGATCCGGCGCGCTGGATGCCGCGCGATGCGGTCGGCATGGCGCGCGTGCAGCGCTGGTTCTCGGTGGCGGCCGGTCCGCTGGCATACGGCCCGGCGGCGGCGCGGATCATGGCGCTGTTCGGCCTGGCCGCCGATCCGGCCGAGACCGTGACGCGATCGCATGCCTTGCTCGCGGTGATGGAAATGCACCTGCAGCAGCAGCCCTTCCTTGCCGGCCCCACCGTCACGCTGGCCGACATCGCGAACTACGCCTATGTGGCGCATGCGCCCGAAGGCAGCGTGTCGCTCGACGGCTATCCGCATCTGCGCGACTGGCTGGTGCGTGTGGAGGCGCTGCCTGGGTTCGTGCCGATGGTGCGCACGGCCATCGGGCTTGCGGCGGTCGCATGATCGCCGCGCCGTTCCATGCGGGAGAGCGTGCGTTGCAGGCGCTGGCAGGTTCACGCGAGCAGATGGAGGCGGCCGGGCCGCGCGTGATCCGCGACTACATGCCGGACCAGCACCGCGCCTTCTTCGCGCAGTTGCCCTTTCTCGTGGTCGGCAGTCTCGATGCGAACCTGCAGCCCTGGGCCAGCGTGCTGGCCGCACCCGCAGGCTTTGCGCATTCGCCCGATGCGACGCACTTGCGTGTCGAAGCGCTGCCCACCGCGGGCGATCCACTGGCCGGGCAGTTGGCGCCGGGTGCCACGCTGGGCCTGCTCGGCATCGAGCCGCACACGCGGCGGCGCAACCGCATGAACGGCACCGTCGAATCGTTGGATGCCACGGGTTTCATGGTCGAGGTGCAGCAGAGCTTCGGCAATTGCCCCCGGTACATCCAGGCGCGCGAGCCGGTGTTCGCGGCGGCGCGCGGCAATGCTGCGCCAGTGCAGTGGCTCGACACGCTCGACCTGGCGGCACATCGCCTGATCGGCAGCGCGGACACGCTGTTCATCGCCACCGCCTATCCGCACGACGTGGCGGTGGGTGACGAGGCAGACGCCAGTTCGCACGGTGTCGACGTGTCGCATCGCGGCGGTCTTCCGGGCTTCGTGCGCATCGACGGTGATGACATGCTCACGGTGCCGGATTTCAACGGCAACCGCTTCTTCAACACGCTCGGCAACCTCGCGGCCCATCCGCGCGCGGGCCTGCTGTTCATCGACTTCGACAACGGCGAGCTGCTGCATGTGGCGGTCACGGCCGAGATCGTGTGGGACGGCCCCGAGGTCGCGGCCTTCGAAGGTGCGGAGCGCCTGATGCGCTTTCGCGTCGAACATGCGCTGCGCCGTCCGTTGGCGTTGCCGCTGCGATGGGGCGACGCGGAGTTGTCACCGCATCTGGCGCGCACGGGCCATTGGGCCTCCACGCGCGCCTGAGCGACCACCATCCGTTCTTCAGTGGAAGACGGGAATGCGCGCGGCCGATGGCCTGTAGTGCCAGCCGCGCGCCTGCTGTGCCTGCAGGTCGGGCGTGCGGCGCAGCAGCGCGTCGAGGCCCGCTGCCGCCAGCGTGCAGGCCAGCGCCTGTCCCGGGCAGGCATGCATGCCGTGGCCGAAGCCGAGCATGCGGCGCCGGGCGCGCACCCGCATGAAGACATCCGGATCGGGGTTGAGCGCCGGGTCGCGGTTGGCTGAGGCCAACATCACCAGTACCGTGTCGCCCACGGCCAACGGGGTGTCCGCGAGGGTGATCGGCTCTGCCACGAAGCGGCGCGTGTTCTGCGCCGAGGGGTCGTGCCTTGCCGTTTCTTCCACGATCGATTGCAGGCCATCGCGCGTGCGCAGGGTCGGGCGCAGCGAGGGTTCGCGCATCACCGCGATAAGGCTGTTGCCCAGCAGGCCCGCCGTGGCATCGCAGGTCTGCGAGAGCAGGCCCACGAGGTTCGCGAGCAGCGAGCGCGACAGCGGCGCACTGGCCGCGCTTTCGGTCAGCACGGCGGCGAGCAGCGTGCCATTGCGTGGTGCCGCATTCGCGGCCAGAGCCTCGAAGCGCGTCATCAGTTCGGCGGCGGCCACGCTCGCGCCCTGCAACTGCTCGGCCGTGGACAGTGGCGACAGGCAGGCGACGAAATCGCGCATCCAATGATCGACCTGCGGCAGTGTCTCGTCGGCAAAGCCGAGCAGGTGCGCCACCGCCTGCACGGGCATGGAGAAAATCGTGTCGGACAGCGGCTTCTCCGGCACCCGCTGCGCGACCTGCGATGCGGCCGCATGCACGGCATTCAGGTCGAGCCCGGCCAGGGCGCGTTGCAAGGCAGGCCGCTGGGCCTGGTGCGTCGCGCCTTCGTTCATGCGCACCAGATGCCCGAACACTTCACCCGCCGCGCTGCCGACGATGGCGCGCGGCACGGGCTCGGCGACGGGCCGCACGCGCAGGGCGCCGTGCGCGCCCAGCACCTGTTCGATGACATCGGCGCGGCTCGCAACCCACAGGCGCAGCTTTTCGTTCCACGCAAGCGCCGGTCCTGCGCGAAGGCTGGCGTAGTACGGGTAGGGATCGGCATGCGTGGCGGCCGCGACCGGGTCGACGGGCAGGTCGGTGGAGGTGGGGCTTGTGGTGTTCATGGCCGCAGTGTGCGATCGAAGCCGCCGCCACACTTCGCCCGTGAACGAAGTGTCGGATGCGCAGCCGTTCTACGATGGGCGCATGGACACGAACTCTTCCTCCTCTTCGCCGAGCGCGGACTTCCAGTTGGCACGGCTGGCCGGTGCCATCGCCGAGCCCGCGCGCGCCCGCATGCTGAACTGCCTGATGGATGGCCACGCGCGCACCGCCACCGAGCTGGCCACGGTGGCCGAGGTGGCAGCGTCCACGGCCAGCGCGCATCTGGCACGGCTGAAGGAAGAGCGATTGGTCGAGCTGCTGGTGCAAGGCAAGCACCGCTACTTCAGGCTGGCCAACGACGATGTCGCGGCCGCGCTCGAAAGCCTGATGGTGGTGGCCGGTGCGCCGCGTGCCGCCGAGTTCAAGCCGAACACGCCGAGTCGCCTGCGCAGCGCGCGCACCTGCTACGACCACATGGCCGGCACGGCCGGCGTGGCGCTGCACGACCGGCTGCATGCGCAGGGCTGGCTCAGTGGCCTGCAGAGCGGTTCGTACGAACTCACGGTCGAAGGTGCGATCGCGCTGGAAAGTCTGGGTGTCGAGGTTGATGCGGTGCGTCGCTCGCGGCGTCGCTTCGCCTGTGCCTGCCTGGATTGGAGCGAGCGGCGCCCGCATCTGGGCGGCGCACTCGGTGCGGCATGGCTGCAACTTTCGCTGCGCCGTGGCTGGGTGCGGCAGGAGCTGGATGGTCGCGCGCTCGCGCTGACGCCGAAGGCCCAGCGCGAGATGCCCGAGCTGTTTGCCTGAACCGGGAGAACCGGAAGACCGGTCTCAGGCCTTCAGCTTGAGCAGATAGATCAGCGGCCCGGCCATCGCCGTGTCGAGTTCGAGAAAGCTCTCGAAGTCCTTGCCCGCCATCCAGTACGGGTCCCAGTTGTTGCGCTTGATGGTCTTCACCCACAGGTCATGCGTGGTGGCGCGGCGCACCGCGTCGAGCAGCACGGCCTTGCGGTAGGGCGGCACCTTCTTGCCGGTCATCACGCCACGCCAGTTGGCAAGGTCGGCGTCCACGCCCTGCTCGCGCACCGAACTGATGCCCTGGAACGGCTGCTTGGACGACACGCCGATGGCGCGCAGCTTGCCGCTCGCCAGGCTGTCGCTGAATTCGCTGTAGCCCGAGATGCCGGCCACAGCCTTGCCGGTTTCAAGCGCCTCGACCACCTGCGCGCCGCCCGGATGCGCCTGATAGACCAGCGTGGAGGATGCGCCCGCCACGCGCGCCAGCATGCCGGCGTACATGTGGTCGACGCCGCCGGCCGAGCCGCCCGCGATGACCGTGTTGGCGGCATCGGCGCGCAGTTGCGCGATCAGGTCCTTGGGGGTCTTGATGGGTGAGTCGGCCTTCACCGCCACCACTTCGTAGTCGCTGGTCAGCCGTGCCACGGGCGAGACGTTGGCCATGGTCACGGTGGGCTTTTGCAGCGCCACTGCGCCGACCATTACCATCCCGCTGACCAGCAGCGCTTCGGGGTCGGCATCGTATTTCTCGACGTACTTGGCCAGGCCGATGGTGCCGCCTTTGCCGCCGATGTTCTCGTACACCACGTTGCCCACCGCGCCCGAGGCCAGCAAGGCGGCGCCGAGTGCGCGACCTGTCTGGTCCCAGCCACCGCCTTCATTGGCGGGAATGACGATGCGAAGCTTGGAGCTGAGCGGTGCGTCGGCGGCCCTGGCGGCGCCGGGCCACAGCGCGGTGTGCCCCGCGCCTGCGGCGGCGGCCGATGCCGCGATCCATGCCGAGAAACTGCGGCGGGAGAGGGGAGCGGACGTCGACTGGGGCATCTTGTTTCCGGTTGTCTGTGGGGAAACTGAATGATGTCCGCGAAATCTGCCAATCGTTCCCGCAAGCGGGCAGGGACAAACCCCGATGGACGCCCGCCGGCTGCAAGCACGTTCTTACTGGAACGCCACCTCGGCAAAGCTGCGCAGCTTGCGGCTGTGCAGCCGCGTCGAGCCCTCTTCGCGCAGGATGTCGATGGCCCGCATGCCGATGCGCAGGTGCTGCTCGACACGTTCGCGGTAGAAGTGGTTGGCCATGCCGGGCAGCTTGATTTCGCCGTGCAGCGGCTTGTCGCTCACGCACAGCAGGGTGCCGTAGGGCACGCGAAAACGGAAGCCGTTGGCCGCGATGGTCGCGCTTTCCATGTCGAGCGCCACCGCACGGCTCTGGCTGAAGCGGCGCTGCGGCTGGTTGCCGGGCAGCAGCTCCCAGTTGCGGTTGTCGGTGCTGGCCACGGTGCCGGTGCGCATGATCTTCTTCAGGTCGGGGCCCTCGTAGCGCGTGACGTCGGCCACGGCCTTTTCCAGCGCGAGCTGGATTTCGGACAGCGCGGGAATCGGCACCCACAGCGGCAGTTCCTCGTCGAGCACGTGGTCTTCACGCACATAGGCGTGGGCCAGCACGTAGTCGCCGAGCTGTTGCGTGTTGCGCAGGCCGGCGCAGTGGCCCAGCATCATCCAGGCATGCGGGCGCAGCACGGCGATGTGGTCGGTGATGGTCTTGGCGTTGGCCGGGCCCACGCCGATGTTGACCATGGTGGTGCCGCTGCAGTCTTCGCGCACCAGGTGGTAGGCGGGCATCTGCGGCAGCCGCGGCGGCGCGGTGCCCTGGCTGCCGTCGAGCAGGTGGGCGTAGCTGGTGCTGGCGCCAGCAGCCAGGCCGCGCCGGCGCGTGATCACGTTGCCGGGCTCGATGAAGGCCACGTACTCGCTGTTCTCGTCGGCCATGGCCTCGTGGCCCAGGCGCACGAACTCGTCGATGTAGAACTGGTAGTTGGTGAACAGCACGAAGTTCTGGAACCACTCGGGCGCGGTGCCGGTGTAGTGGCGCAGGCGGTGCAGCGAGTAGTCGACCCGCGCGGCCGTGAACAGCGACAGCGGCTGCGCCTCGCCATCGCGCGCTTCGTAGGTGCCGTTGGCGATGCCGTCGTCCATCACGCCCAGGTCGGGCAGGTCGAACGCGTCGCGCATGAGGGCACGGCGATCGCTGCTCATGGTGCCTTCGATGTGGTCGTTCTCGGCAAAGGAGAAGTGGATCGGAATGGGCTGCGTGCTGGTGCCGACCTCCAGCTCGACCTGGTGGTTTTCGAGCAGCAGGCGGAACTGGTCGAGGTAGTAGCGCGAGAACAGGTCGGGTCGCGTCAGCGTGGTTTCGTAGCGGCCCGGTCCGGCGACGAAGCCGTAGCTCAGGCCCGCGTTGGCCGGCGGCGTGTGGCGCGAGACGGTGTGCGTGTGCACCCGCACGAAGGGGTAGCAGGCGCGCACCCGGCCGGGCAGTGCTTCGCCGGCGACGAAGCGCAGCATCGATTCGCGCAGGTGGGCGATTCCGTCCTGGTAGATGGCCTTGACCTGTTCGAGGGCGGCGGCAGCATCGGTGAAGCGGGCGGGGGCAACGAAGGTGGGCATGTAGGGCATGACGGCATTGTGCAATGCCTGTCATGTCTTCTGCTTTGTCGTCTGCGGGGCTTGCTTGGGGGCGCTGTTGTTGTTCGGGTGCTGTCGTTCATTCAGGGCGTCGCTCACGCCGACACGGTGCTCTTTTTCGCGAATGTCCCCCGCTTCGCTCCTCCTTTATTTCGCGAAAAAGAGCCCCGTATCGACGTGAGCGCTCAGAGCCGTTGTTGATCGCAGGATCAATAGCAGCGTGCCCCTGTGCGAATGACGCGGGGTGCTCCCCGCAGCGAAATAAAGGAGGAGCGAAGCGGGGGACATTCGCACAGGGGAGCACCCGGTGTCATTCGCACTCGCCCCGAACAAAGCGACACCAAGCCTCAGGCCAGGAGGCAGTCCAACACCTTGCCCAACATGTCGTTCACGTCAACAGCCTGCACAGCCCCCGGCAGCTCGACATCGCCATGCATCACGAACACCGGCTTGCCCCACTTGAGCCCCATCGCCATCTCCGACAGCGTGCCCATGTTGCCGCCGATGGCGATCAGGCACACACCGCTGCGCGCGATGATCCCGTTGCGCATCTCGCCCATGCCCGTGGGAATGGCCACGCTGAGCCATTCGTTGGCGTTGCGGTCGTCGTCCTCGGGCAGGATGCCCACGGCAATGCCGCCCGCTTCGGTGGCACCGCGCGAGGCCGCGGCCATCACGCCACCACGCCCGCCGCAGATCACGGCCATGCCCGCGCCGGCCAACGCATGCGCCACCGCATACGCGGCTTCGCATTCGGCCGGGCCACCATCGCCGGGGCCGAGCATGGCCACCGGCTGGCGATGGCGAGTCGGACCCCATTGCTTCTGCGCCAGGCGCGTCAGCGCCTCAGTGACCGGCGCCGACAGCACCGCGCTCGCGCCTTCGCGTAACGACATCGCCTACTCCCATCACGATCACACACACCACCATCAGCACCAGCGACAAGGCCGCTGCCACCGCGAAATCCGAACCCCCATCACCCACCTGTGCCAACAGCATCAGCGGCAGGATGTTGAGCTGCGTACCCACCAGCGCCAGCGCCGTGCCGTAAGTGCCCATCGCAATCGCGGCCACCATGCAGGCGTTCGACAGCACCGAGGGCATCACCTCGGGCACCACCGTGTCCCAGAACGCGCGCGCCTTCGATGCACCCAGCGTGCGTGCTGCCTGTGCAGGGCGCAGGTCGAGGTTGGCGAACACCGGGTACAGCGACAGCGCCACGCGCGGGATCAGGTAATAGGCATAGGCAAAGCCCAGGCCCGACACGCTGTAGATCCAACTGCCGATGACCGCCGGATCGGCACCCAGCCCCGCGAGCAGTTGCGTCACGAAGCCCGCGCGCCCGAAGGCCAGGATGAAGCCGTAGGCAATCACCAATCCCGAGAAGGCCAGCGGCAGGCCCAGCAAGGTCATCATCCATTGGCGCCGGCCTTCAGGCTGACGCGCCAGTTCGATGGCGATGCAGGTGCCCACCAGCGCCGAGATCGCACCCGCCGCCAGGCCCAGGCCCAGCGTGTTGCGCAGCGCCCCGAAGAACAGCGGGTTGCCGAATAGCCGCCCGAAGGCGCTGCCGCCCTCGCCGAAGGCTTCGGGCAGCAGCGCCGCCAGCGGCACCGCGAAGAACAGCGCCATGAAGGCCCATGCAGGCCAGGCGCCAAAGCGTCGCATCACGTTCCTTAGTGCCTGCTTACTTGCCCAGCGCGGCTTGCGCCCAGAGCTTGTCCACTTCGGCCTTGCGCTCCGAAGCCTTCACCACGTCGAGCGGACGGATCTGCGGCGCGGCCGGCATCTTGGCGGCCACGTCAGCGCTCAGCGGCGTGCCCGGCACGGCCGGACGCACGAAGCCCTGCGCGAACAGCGACTGGCCCGCCTCGCTCATGATGAAGTTGAGCCACAGCTTGCCGGCGTTCGGGTTCGGGCCGTTCTTCACGAGGCTGATGGCGTAGGGCGCGGCCACGCTGGCCTCCTTCGGAATCACGACCTCGACCGCATCACCCATGCCGTCGACGTGCTTGGCCTTCAGGCCGTCGTTCTCGTAGCTGATCCACACGGGGATCTCGCCCTTGAGGAACTTGGCATACGGCGTCGTGCCTTCCACGCGCAGCACGTTGCCGGCCGAATGCAGCTTGCCCAGGTAATCGGTTCCGGGCTGCACGTTGTCGACGCTGCCGCCGTTGGCATAGGCCGCGGCAAAGGTCAGCACCTGGCCGATGCCGGTGGTGCGTGGATCGAGGTAGACCACCGTGCTCTTGAACTCGGGCTTGAGCAGGTCGGCCCAGCTCGTCGGCACGTTCTTCACCAGCTTCTTGTTGACCAGGAAAGCGATGTTGAGCGTGTGGATGGTGAACCAGCGGCCTTCGGCCTCGCGGAACACGGGCGGCAGCTTGTCGAAGTTGACGGGCTTGAAGGGCGCGACCACGTCCTTCTTCACCGCATCGACGGCCGAAGCAGCGAAGTAGTAGGCGGTGTCGGCCTGCGGGCGGCGCTTGGTCTTTTCGAGCGAGACCACGGTGGCGGCGGAGCCGATGTCGTTGTAGGTCAGCTCGATCTCGGGGTAGCGCTTCTTGAAGTCGCGGAACAGCGACTTCCAGTTGGCCCATTCGGGGCCGGTGTCGAAGGACACGCACAGGCCTTCCTTCTGCGCCTCGGCGTACAGCGCCTTCTCGCCCGCATACAGCTCGGGGCCGTCGAAGGCAAAGGCGGTGCGGGCCAATGACAGCACGGGCAGTGCGCCGGCGGCCTGGATCAGATGTCTGCGTTGCATGGTGGCTCCTTGGGAGGAAATGGAGGAAGAGATCAGTGGTCGAGCAAACGGAGGTGTTCGGGCGCGATGGCAATCGCTTGGGCAGCCGGCGCTGCCGACTCGGCAAGGAAGGGCTTGCCTGCGCCCTGCACCTCGAAGTCGTAGCGCGTGAGCGCACCCAGGTAGCGCTGCGCGCCGGTGTGCCCCGCGAGGCGGTTCACGCTGCCGGATGGCGGGTCGGGCTGGATGTGCTCGGGCCGCACCAGCACATGCACCGGCGTGCCGAAGGTGCGGCTGCCGGTGTCGGCGAAGAATTCGGCAAAGCCCATGTCGAGCCGGCCCGGCGACGCCACCTTCGCAGGCAGGATCGTCGAGAGCCCGACGAACTCCGCCACCACGCGGCTCGCGGGGTTCTCGTAAATCTCGCGCGGCGTGGCGATCTGCAGCAGCCGGCCGTCCTTGAGCATGGCCACGCGGTCGGCCATCACCAGCGCTTCTTCCTGGTCGTGCGTGACCAGCAGCGTGGTCGCGTTGAAGCGTTGCTGGATCGAACGGATCTGGTCGCGCAGGTGGCCGCGCACGCTGGCGTCCAGTGCCGACAGCGGCTCGTCGAGCAGCAGCGCGCGCGGGTCGATGGCCAGTGCGCGCGCCAGGGCCACGCGTTGCTGCTGGCCGCCCGAGAGTTGCGCCACGGCGCGCTGCGCGTACTCGCCCAGCCCCACGATGTCGAGCAGCTCCTGCGCACGCTTGTGCCGCTCGGTGGTCGCCACCTTGCGCAGCTTGAGCCCGTAGGCCACGTTGTCCAGCACGCTCAGGTGCGGGAACAGCGCGTAGCTCTGGAACACCATGCCGATGTGGCGCTGGTGCACCGGCGTGCGCGACATGTCTTCGCCGCCGAGCGCGATGCGTCCCGTGTGGCCGGTCTCCAGGCCCGCCGCCAGCTTGAGCAGCGTCGACTTGCCCGAGCCGCTGGGCCCGATCACCGCCACCAGCTCGCCGGTGCGCACGTCGAGCGACACGTCGTGCAGGCCGTGCGTGCTGCCCGGGTAGTTGTAGCTGACGTTATCGAACAGAAGACTCATTGGAGTACCTTCGTGCTTCGCACTGCGGTGCGAGCTTGCTTGGGGCGGGCCGGCGCGGCGCTCATGCGCGCTGCTTCACAAGGGAGGAAGAAAGAAGCGCCGACGCACTCGCCAGCACAAGAAGAATCACCGTGGCCGCGCAGGCAAAGCCCGTTGCGCCATAGAAGGCCTGCAGCAGCACCACCGGATAGGTACGGTTCTGGAAGCTCGTGAGCAGGTTCGACACACCGAACTCGCCCACCGAAATGGCCGCCACCATCACCAGCCCGCTGATCAGGCTCTGGCGCAGGCTGGGCATGACGATGCCGGTGAACTGCTGCCAGCCCGAGGCGCCGAGCGTGGCGGCCGCCTGTTCGAGCCGGCCCAGGTCGAGATGGCGCAGGTCGGTCAGCAGCGTGTTCGTGAGGTAGGGCAGCGTGAGGATCGCGTGCGCCGCAATCAGCAGTGGCATCGAACCGAGCCAGGGCGCCAGGTCGGTGTTGAACACAATCATGTAGCCGAAGGCCATGGTGATGGGCGGCACCGCCACCGGCGTGGCGCTCACGAGGCGCGCCGCCAGGCTGCCGCCGCGCCGCGCGCCGTGGTACAGCGCATAGGCCAGCGGCAGCGCCAGCACGGTGTTGATGGCGCAGGCCGACATGGCCACCACGAGGCTGCTGACGAAGGCCTTGCGAAAGGAAGTGTCGAGCCACAGGTCGACATACCACTGGCCCGTGATGCCGGTGGGCAGCAGCGTGTTGGTCCAGTTGCCGCCAAAGCTGCCGAGCAGCAGCAGGGCAATGGGCAGCAGCAGGTACAGGCCGTAGATGAGCGAGATGCCGCGAACCAAGGTTGTCTCCAGTGTCATGGACACCCGGCATACTTTCCGGATGCGCTACTGTCTGCGCAAGGCATGCCGCAGCGTTCCCAGGATTCTAGGAAGCACCTGAGAATCTATGGGTGAAAGTTGGATGACGACACTTGAGCAATTGGAAAATGTTTTTCACCAAGATTTCATCAACCGGCCCCATGCATGAAGCGTGACTGCCCCACCATCCAGGAGCTGCTGGCCTTCGATGCGGTGGCGCGCCACGAGAGCATCACGCTGGCAGCCGGCGCCCTGTGCATCACCGTGAGCGCGGTCAGCAAGCAGATCGCGGGGCTCGAAGCCTTCCTGGGCCGCGAGCTGCTGCAGAAGAACGGCCGCGGCGTGCAGCTCACGCCGCAGGGGCGCGTGTACTGGCAGAAGATTTCGGGCGGCCTGCGCGCCATCGAGACCGCGACCTTCGAGGCGCGCTCGGGCGATGCCGGCGCCGGCCTGCTCACGCTGGCGAGCGTGCCCACTTTCCTGACCAAGTGGCTCATTCCGCGCCTGCCGGCCTTCAGCCAGAAGAGCCGCCATGTGATGCTGAGCTTCAGCCGCCACCTGGAGCCGAGCGACGGCATCCCGGCCGGTGTCGATGCGGCGATTCGCTACGGCCCCGACGGCTGGCCCGGCGTGGTGTCCGAATACATCGCTGGGCGCGAGTTCGTGCTGATCGTGGCGCGCTCGCTGGTCGAAGGGCGCCATCGCATTGCGCAGCCGGCCGACATCGTGGGTCATACGCTGCTGCATCACGAAGGCGCGCCCACGGCCTGGCGGCAATGGGCCGCGCAGCATGGCGTGCCCGAGGTGCAGATCGTGGCCGGGCCACGCTTCGCGCAGTACTCGGCGCTGATCCAGGCGGCGCTCAACGGGCTGGGCATCGGGCTGGTGCCCAAGCTGCTGGTGCAGGAAGAACTTGCAGAAGGCGCGCTGCTCAGCCCCTGCGGCACGCCGGTGAGCGTGAACCAGGGCCACTACCTCTGCTACCGGCCCGACCGGCTCGACCTGCCGGCCTTCGCGGCGTTTCGCGAATGGTTGCTCGAAGAAGGTGTGGCATCGCGCGGGGCGGAAGCATGAAACAGCTCTCTTCGCTAACCTCTGCGACCGAACAGGAACAACCAAGGAAGTGAATCGATGAAAGTCGCAGTGATGGGTGCCGGCGCGGTCGGCTGCTACTACGGCGCCATGCTGGCGCGCGCGGGCCACGAGGTGGTGCTGATCGGGCGGCCCTCGCATGTGGAGGCCGTCAGGGCGCATGGCCTGCGGCTGGAGACGAAGGCGTTCGACGAGCACGTGCGGCTCGACGCGAGCACCGAAGCCAGCGCGGTGCAGGGCGCGGATCTCGTGCTGTTCTGCGTGAAGTCCACCGACAGTGAAGCGGCTGCGGCGCTGATCCAGCCGCACCTGTCGCCCGATGCGCTGGTGCTGACGCTGCAGAACGGCGTCGACAACGACGCGCGCGTGCGTTCGGTGCTGCCGTCGAATGAAGTGGCGGCCGCCGTGGTCTATGTGGCGACCGAGATGGCCGGCGCCGGCCATGTCAGGCATCACGGGCGTGGCGAGCTGGTGATCGCGCCATCGCGCGCCAGCGAGCAAGTGGCGCAGCACCTGATTGCTGCCGGCGTGCCCACGCAGATTTCAGGCAACGTGCGCGGCTCGCTCTGGGCCAAGCTGATCCTCAACTGCGCCTACAACGCGCTGTCGGCGGTCACGCAGTTGCCTTACGGCGAACTGGTGAAGGGCGTGGGCGTGGCCGATGTGATCCGCGACGTGGTCGCCGAATGCCTGGCCGTGGCGAAGGCCGAAGGCATCGACGTGGTGGGCGATACCGACGCCGCCATTCGCGGCATCGCCCAATCGATGCCCTCGCAATACTCATCGACCGCGCAAGACCTCGCACGCGGCAAGCTCAGCGAGATCGATCACCTCAACGGCCTTGTGGTGCGGCGCGGCGAAGCGCTGGGTGTGCCCACGCCCGCCAACCGCGTGCTGTTCGTGATGGTGAAGTTGCTCGAAGGAAAACAACAGCGTCGTTGATGGCCTTCTTGCGGGGAACACCGCGGAACCGGCTTTGCCGGACCGCAGGTGTTGCCCCCGGTAGGGGGTTGGAGAGAAGCGACACGAAGTGCGCGAAGCCTGGGGGCGAGCCGTTTACCCGGGCATCGGTTCGCGCATCGTCACAAACTCTTCGGCAGCGGTCGGGTGGATGCCGATGGTGCTGTCGAACATGGCCTTCGTCGCGCCGGCGCGCATCGCCACCGCAAAGCCCTGCACCACCTCACCCGCGTCCGCGCCCACCATGTGCAGGCCGACCACGTGGTCGCTTTTCTTGTCCACCACCAGCTTCATGAAGGTGCGCTCGCTGCGGCCCGAGAGCGTGTGGCGCAGCGACTTGAACTCGCTGGAGAACACCGTCACTTCGCCGAACTTCGCGCGCGCGTCGATCTCGCTGTAGCCGCAGGTGCCGATGTTCGGGTGGGTGAACACGGCCGTGGGAATGAACTCGTAGTCGAGGCGGCGCTTGCCCTTGCCGAAGAGTTCGTCGACCACCACCATCGCTTCGGCCAGCGCCACCGGCGTGAGCTGCACGCGGGTCGACACATCGCCCACCGCGTAGATCGACGGCACCGAGCTGCGGTAGTGCGCATCGACCGCAATCGCGCCCTTGTCATCGAGTTTCACGCCCACCGCTTCGAGGCCCAGGCCCTGCGTGTTGGGCACGCGGCCGGTGGCGAAGAGCACCGTGTCGGCCTCGATGTGCTGGCCACGCGCCAGCGTGACGGTGAGCCCGTGCGGCCCGCGAGAGATCGCCGAGGCCTCGCTGTTCAGCCGCACGTCGACGCCGGCCTTGCCCATCTCGCCCGCGAGGAACTGGCGCACGTCGTCGTCGAAGCCGGTGAGCAGATGCGCGCGGCGATGCAGTTGCGTGACCTTGGCGCCGAGGCCATTGAAGATCGATGCGAACTCGCAGGCGATGTAGCCGCCGCCGACCACCAGTAGGCGCTTGGGGAACGGATCGAGGTCGAACATCGCATCGGAGGTCACGATGTGCTCGCGGCCGGGGATGTCCGGCACGAAGGGCGTACCGCCGACGGCCACCAGCAGGTGGCGCGCCGTGTGGCGCTTGCCGTCGACTTCCACCGTGTGGCCGTCGACCAGTTGCGCCCAGCCGGTGATCAGCGTGACGCCCGAGTTCTTCAGCAGCGAGGCATAGATGCCGTTGAGCCGCGTGATCTCTTTCGCGCGCTGTGTCTTCAGGTGCGCCCAGTCGAAGCGCGGTGCCTCGGGCAGTTGCCAGCCGTAGCCTGCGGCTTCCTCGAAAGATTCGGCATAGCCGGCCGCATAGCTGTAGAGCTTTTTCGGAATGCAGCCCACGTTGACGCAGGTGCCGCCCAATTCAGCCGCTTCGGCCAGCCCCACGCGGGCGCCGGTCTGCGCTGCCATGCGCGCGGCGCGAACGCCACCGCTGCCGCCGCCAATGACGAAGAGATCGAAGTCGAATGTGCGCATGAAAAAGCTCCTTGACCGCCGACTCTAGCGGCCGGTCGATGACAGCGCTCCGGTCGGGACTTGTGCAGTAAGCCGCACTCCCCAAGGGCTATTGAAGGCATGTGCTTGACCCTGAAGCTGCTTCAAGGATTCCACTGGCATCAGGCCCTGCGGGAATCCTTCGCCATCGGCGACGTTGCCGCAGTCCTCAGTCAGCAGGAACGGGAGAAGCACATGGGCATGTTGGAAAGACTTTTCGGTGGTCATGGCGGTGGACGGCATGGCGGCGGTGGCGGCCATCACGGCTCCTCCGGTGGTTACGGCGGCTACGGAAACGGCGCGCCGCCGGCGAACGGTGGAGGCGATGGTGGCGGGGGCGCATGCCCTGCGTGCCGAACGGCCAACGCACCCGGCGCGCGCTTCTGCCAGCAATGCGGCACGTCGATGCTGCCGGCCGCATGCGGCAAGTGCGGCACCACGATGCAGGCCGGTGCGAAGTTCTGCGGCCAGTGCGGCCAGTCATCGGAGGCGGCGTCGCGCGTCTGAGCCGCAGGACGAGGCCACGCATCGGCCGCGAGCGAGAATCCGCGCTCGTCGGCAATGAGGGACTCTCCATGAAGAATGACCGCACCGCGCATCCAGCGGGCAAGGCACGTGATCAGGGCAATGCAGGAGCGATGAAGACGTTGGGCTGGGTTGCAGGCCTGGCGCTGTGCGCAATGGCCATCGCACCAGCCAGCGCCCAGCTCGCACGCAAGCCGTCTTACTACCAGCAGCAGAACCTGCCCCAGCCCGAAGGCCCCGCCGCGCAACTGGTGCCGCGCCCGGCCGTGCCGTCGTCGCTGCCCGCGCTGCGCAGCCAGGGCGACTTCGACACGCTGGCGCGCGTCTACGATGCCGGCACACCGATGCAATTGGCCCATGTGCTGTTCGTGATCGACCGGCAGGCCAAGCCGGCGCGCATGTACTACATCGACACGCCGCGCTACCAGTTGCACGTGCGCTTTCTGCGCGACACCCGGCTCGCGCCCAACACCATCAAGCGCGAGATCGACCGCAACTACCTCGTGCCCGACCGGCGCTTTCTGTTCGGCACGTTGAGCTGGCAGCAGAACATCGGCACCTTCACCTATGAGTTCTGGGAAGGCGACCAGCTCACCGCGTCGCTGCTGCGGCAGGCCGATGCACAGGTGAAGGACAGCTTCTTCGGCCCCGTGAAGTTCAAGACCAACTCCACGCTGCACGAGCGCGTTGCGAAAGAAGCCGGGCTCGACTATGTGAGCCAGGAGGCGCTGATCCGCGAGCAGCCCTACATGCCGATGAACCTCGGCACCGCCACCGGCCGCGTTCGCATCGTGGACGAAGCGGCGAGCGCGAACGCACTGAACGCGCTGCTGCCCGACGACATCGCCGTGCTGCGCCAGGTGCCGATCAGCCTGCCGCCTGTGGCGGGCGTGCTGACCGAGCGGCCATCGACCGCGCTGTCGCATGTCAACCTGCTCGCCAAGGGCTGGGGCATTCCGAACGCCTACGTGCGCGACGCAGCGGCTGTGCTGAAGGAGCATGCGGGCCAGTGGGTGGCCCTCAAGGTCGCAGCCTCCGGCTACCAGGTGCGCCGTCTCACGCCCGAAGAGATCGCGGCGTTGCCGCCGCGTGCCGTGCGCATCGCATCCAGCGGCGCCACGCCCGGCGGCGCGAAAGCCATCAAGCCCGACCTGCGCGAAAACCGCTTGCTGCCGCTGGCTTCACTGCGTGCCCGCAACAGCGCGCAATGCGGCACCAAGGCCGCGAACCTCGGCGCCATGCAGGCCGCGCACATTCCCGGCACCTCGGTGCCCGACGGCTTCTGCATTCCTTTCGCGCACTACGACCGCTTCATGCGCAGCAATGGCTTGGCCGATCGCATCGCACGCATGCAGCAGCAACCCGGCTTCGCGAGCGACCCGCAGTTGCGGCAGAAGGCGCTGGCGCAATTGCGCGACGAGATCGTCCAATGGCCGGTCGATGCATCCACTGCGGCGGCGTGGCGCGCCGCATGGCAGGCGCAGTTAGGCGGTGGCGGCGTGTTCGTGCGCAGCTCGTCCAATTCCGAAGACCTGCCCGGCTTCAGCGGCGCGGGGCTCTACACCACCATGCCCAACGTCAAGACCGGCGACGCGCTCGAAGTCGCGGTGAAGAAGGTCTGGGCCTCCGTGTTCAACCCCGAAGCCTGGGAGGCGCGCAGCGCCGCGGGCTTCGGTGCCGAGTCGGTGCTGATGGGCGTCTTCGTGCAGACCGCCATCGACTCCACCAACGCCGGCGTGATGATCACCCGCGACCCCTTCGACGCCGGCCACCCGCACGTCACCTACATCTCGGCCAAGCGCGGCATCGGCATCCGCGTGGTCGAAGGCAAACGCGTGGCGGAGCAGGTGATGTATTCGAGCTGGTCGAAGGCTATCCAGGTGCTGAGCCGCTCGGCCGAAGAGACTTCATTGCAGCTCGACAAGGATGGCGGTGTGAAGGAAGTGCCAGTGGAAGCTGGCCGCAATGTGCTGACCGACGAACTGGTGGTGCGGCTGGCGAACGTGGGTGCGGCAGTGAAGCGCACCTTCAACGCGGTCGATCAGGACATCGAATGGGCGACGGTGGGAGACAAGATCGTGCTGCTGCAGGCGCGGCCGTATGTGGAGCGGCGGCGCTGATGGCTGTCAGGCTTTTTGCATGGCAAGCAAGTACCCCACGCTCAAGGTGCGGTGCAGCCTGAAATTGCGGGTGAGCGGGTTGTAGCCCAGCCCGCGCTGGTCTCGCAGTTCAAGTCCGGCATGCACGGCGGCCTGCTTGAGTTCGTCGGGCCGGATGAGCTTGCCGTAATCGTGCGTGCCGCGCGGCAGGATGCGCAGCACCTGCTCCGCGCCGAAGATCGCAATCAGCCAGGCCCACGGCGTGCGGTTGATGGTGGAGAAGAAGACCCACCCGCCCGGCTTGGCCATTCTTGCGCAGGCTTCGATGACCGCGTTCGGTGACGGCACGTGCTCGAGCATTTCCATGCAGGTCACCACGTCGAATCGGGCCTCGCTTCCCTCGGACAGGGCTTCGGCGGAGATGGCTTGGTAAGCGACAGTCGCGCCGCTCGCTTGCGCATGGAGCGCGGCGACTTTCAGCGGCTTGTCCGCCAGATCGATGCCCAGCACGTCGGCGCCCTTGCGTGCCATCGACTCGGCAAGAATCCCGCCGCCGCAGCCGACGTCCAGCACCTTTCGCCCCTTCACCGGGCTCAGCCCGTCGATCCATTCCAGGCGAAGCGGATTGATCTCGTGCAGGGGCCTGAATTCCGACTGTGGGTCCCACCAGCGATCGGCCAGGGCTTGGAATTTGGCCAGTTCGGCGGGATCGAAGTTCACGAAGCTCATGTGTTTCTCCTTGTGGTTGCTTACCAGTGACCTCGCGAGCGATTCCAGCGGTACAGCTGTCGCGCGAATGCGTTGTAGAGCCATGTGCTGAACGTGCGCAGTCCGGGCCACTGCATGGGTCCGGCCAGCCAGCGCCATCGCGGCGACAGTGCCAGGACGCCGGCGATAGCGTCGGCGCCGATGCGCGTGTCGCCGGAGGTGTCGACCAGATGCAGGCGTTCGCGCACGTCCTCGAGTTGCAGGCCGAGGGGCGCCAGCACTTCCGGTCGAGCGTGCACGTCGATCCATTCCACGCTGTCGTCGGCGAGCCTGTCGCGCATCGCGCAGACGCCCGCATCGCAGACCGGGCAGGCGCTGTTGTAGTAGACGACCGTTCGGGGAGGGCTCAAGGCAGAGGGTTCTTGCATGTCGGCTCCTGTTGCGCCGATTCTGCCATTCATTTAGCTAAATGCCTAAATAGCTAATTAGCGAAACAACTACGCGAAGCGTAAGATCGACCGATGGAAAAAATCTTCGAAGCGCTCGCATCCACGCCTCGGCGCAAGATCCTGGCGTACCTCTCGGAGACAGAGCTCTCGGCTGGAGACATCGCCACGCGCTTCGACATGTCCAAGCCCTCGCTTTCCAAGCATCTGAAGATCCTGGAAGGCGCAGGGCTCGTGAAGGCCGAGAAGCGGGGGCAGTTCGTGTTCTACAGCCTGCAGCGCGAAAGTCTGGCCAACACGCTGACAGGCTTCGTGCAGGCCGTCTGCCCGGTGTCCAAGGCACTGAAGAAAGAGAGCCGGGCACTGGCCAGCCAGCGTTCCTCTGGCTCGAAGGCTTGAGTTCCGGTCGCGCCGACGGCGGCCGACTTGGTGGCGGTTGATGCCGAACCAAATCACGCCGAGCACCACGAGCGTGAGCGTGGCGAGTGGCAGTCTTCCTTCAGGGTGTTCGTTCTGGGAAACCCTGGCTGTCCCAGTCTTCGGGACGGAGGAAACAGCGACAAACAGAGGTTTCACGAACCGGTGAAAAATCCCACCGCCCGGCGGGCGACGTGTAAGGTAAAGACGGCCACAGGCCCGGACCAACCCTCTTGATTGAAGGACACAGAAAAATGAACGCAACGACTGAAGACAAAGGCTACGCCGGCGACGTGACGCCCGAGCAGGCCGCGCAGTGGCTGGCAAGCGGCGAGGCCGTGATGGTCGATGTGCGCACCGACGCCGAGCGCGAGTGGGTCGGCTTTGTGCCGGGCGCTGTGCCGTTGGCGTGGAAGCAGTGGCCGGGCATGGCGCTGAACCCGGCCTTCGACGACGGCGTGCGCGTTGCGGGCGAGGGCGGCAAGAAGCTCGTGCTGCTGTGCCGCAGCGGTGTGCGTTCCATTGCCGCTGCCAAGCGAGCTACCGAATTGGGTCTGGTGGCCTACAACATCCTCGAAGGCTTCGAGGGGAATCCTGACGCGGACGGGCATCGCGGGTTGATCGGTGGGTGGCGCAAGCGCGGGCTGCCCTGGAAGCAGAGCTAGCCGGGGTCCGTTCTGGGCGGCGCCCACGCCGACACGGGGCTCTTTTTCGCGAATGTCCCCCGCTTCGCTCCTCCTTTATTTAGCTAAAAAGAGCCCCGTATCGGCGCGAGCGTTGGACAGAGCAGTGGTTGATCAGCGGTACACCAGCAGCATCTCCATGTGCGAATGACGCCAGGTGCTCCCCGCAGCGAAATAAAGGAGGAGCGAAGCGGGGGACATTCGCGGAGGGGAGCACCTGGCGTCATTCGCACCCGCCCCGAACAACAGCGCCCAAAAACAAGCACGCCCCCAAACGAAAACAGGCCCGCCGATTTCTCGGAGGGCCTGTGAGTCGATCGCTTCGCGCGAATCAGCTCAGCGCAGGAATGCGCAGCTTCTGCCCCGGATAGATCTTGTCCGGGCTCGTCAGCATCGGCTTGTTCGCCTCGAAGATCGCGTTGTACTTGTTGGCATCGCCGTAGTACTTCTTCGAGATGGTCGACAGCGTGTCGCCCCTCACCACGTCGTGGTACTGCGCGGGCGGAGCGTCCGGTGCGACGAGGTTGTTGTCCACGCTCGTGACGTTGGCCACGTTGCCTGCGGCCAGCGAAGCCTTTTCGCTGGCTTCCTGCGAGGGCGCCTGGCCGGCGAGGGTGACCACGCCGCTGGTTGCAACGTAAGTCACCTCAAGGCCCGTGAGACCGAGGCTCTGCGTCTCGATGTAGGTCTTGATGGCGGTTGCGGCGGCAACGTTCGCGTCCGGCGTGGCGGCTTGCGCCGACGATCCGCCGAACAGTTTTTCACCGGCTTCCTTGATGAAACTCAGCAATCCCATGGTTTTCTCCTTGTGCCGTGGTGGATGGAATTTGCGAATGTAGCGGCCGAACGCGGTGGACCGGCGTAGGCCCATGCCGCGTGTGTCAAAGACGTGCCAGCAGGAATAACAACAAAGTCGCAATAATCCGGCGCATGGCATCCCCCTTCCTCGCAATCGACATCGGCAACACCCGCCTCAAATGGGCGCTCTACGACGGCGCCTATCCCGGCGCCGCGTTGCAGGCGCAGGGCGCCGAGTTTCTCGACCACATCGAACGGCTGGCCGATGGCCCCTGGGCCGACCTGCCCGCACCCGGCGCCATGCTGGGCTGCGTGGTGGCCGGCGACACCCTGCGGCGCCGCGCCGAAGACCAGATCGTCGAGCGCTTCGACTGCACACCGCGCTGGGTGGTGTCGAGCGCGGGCGAGGCCGGCATCGTGAACGGCTACGACCATCCGACACGCCTGGGTGCCGACCGCTTCGTGGCGATGATCGGCGCGCGCCACCGCATGCTCGCGCAAGGGCTTGCGCGGCCGATGGTGGTGGTGATGATCGGCACGGCCGTCACGGTCGAGGCGATCGACGCCAGCGGCAAGTTTCTCGGTGGCCTCATCCTGCCGGGCCACGGCATCATGCTGCGCGCATTGGAGTCGGGCACGGCGGGCCTGCACGTGCCCACCGGCGAGGTGCGCGAGTTCCCCACCAACACCAGCGATGCGCTGACCAGCGGCGGCACCTACGCCATTGCCGGTGCCGTCGAGCGCATGGTGCAGCACGTGCGTTCGCACTGCGGCGCCGAGCCGGCCTGCTACATGACCGGTGGCGCGGGCTGGAAGATGGCGCCCGTCATGAACGGGCACTTCGAGCTGGTCGAGAGCCTGATCATGGACGGGCTGCTGGTCATCGCACGCGAGCGTGCAACGACCTGAGTGAGACACCCGGGCCGCAAGGCCCGGGAACGCATCAGCGCATCAGCGCCTCGGCCATCGCCTGGAACGCCGGCAGCGTCAGCGGGTCATTGCCGCCGTTGGCCGCAATCGGGTGCGAGGCATAGCGCACGATCACCATTTCTGCCTTCGGGTCCACATAGATGCTCTGGCCGTGGATGCCGCGTGCCATGTAGGCACCATGCGGGTTGTTCGAGACCCACCACATGTCGCGGTACGACCAGCCCGGCAGCAGCGCATAGCCGGCCTTGACGAACTTGGCCGGATCGCCGCCGCGCCGGATGTCTGCCACCACCGCCTTCGGAATGGCTTGCTGCCCGTTGGACGCTCGCCCGTCGTTGCGCATGGTCTCGCCGAAGCGCGCCAGGTCGCGCAGCACGGTGTTCAGGCCGCCGCCGCCCGACTCGGTGCCGATGCGGTCGACCATGAAGTAGGCGTCCTGCTCGGCGCCGATGCGGCGCCAGATCTTCTCGCTCAGCAGGTCGGCCAGCGACTGGTTGCTGGCGCGGCGCACGATCCAGGCCAGCACTTCGGCGTTGACGGTCTTGTAGGCGAAGGCATCGCCGTGCTCGCCTTCCTTCTTCAGCGTGACGAGGAATTCGTAGAACGACTTCGGGCCGGTGTAGTTCTGGCCCTGCGTGAGCATGCCGCCGGCGCGCGCGTAGTCCCAGATCTCGGCCTTCGGGTCGGCGTAGTTCTCGGAGTAGTGCACGCCGACCGTCATGTCCATCACCTGGCGCACGGTGGCGTCGCCATAGGCCGTGTCTTTCAGCTCGGGCAGGTACTTGGTGACCGGCGCGGCCGGGTCCAGCTTGCCTTCGTCCGCAAGGATGGCGGCCAGCGTGCCCACGAAGGACTTGGTGACCGACATCGCGATGTGCGGCCGTTCGGGCGACAGCGCGCCGAAGTACTTCTCGTAGAGCACCTTGCCGCGGTGCATCACCAGAATGCCGTCGGTGTAGGTGCCCGAAATCATCTGGGCGAAGTTCATCGTCGCGTCACCTGTACCTCCCAGAGGCTTGAACGTGACCTTCTCGATGTCGAAGCGCGGCGTGGCCGATGGCAGCGGGCTGGCCGCGCCGGGGCCGCGCCACACGTTGGCGGTGGGCACCGTCTCGCGCACGTGCGAGAAGCTCCAGCGGGTGCGCGGAAACACGCCGCCGGCCGGGTTGTCGAAGGTGATCAGCTTGTCGGGTGCGGGCGGAAAGCCCTGCATCCAGCCCATGGCCTCGACCGAGGTGGCCGCGGGGTCGGGCAGCGCGGCGGGCGCGGGCGTCTGAGCGTTGGAGGTGTTCACGGCAAGCAGGGTGAAGGCGGCGGCAGCAAGCGCCGTGCGTGCAAAAAAGGTCATGGTGGTTTTTCCTGGGGTGTTCATCGACAACTGCATCAACGGCCGCTGAAGCGCGCGGGACGGCGCTCGACAAAGGAGCGAACGCCTTCGGCCGCGTCCTCGCTGTTCGACAGCCGCTTCTGTGTTTCGATGAACTCCGACACGGCCGCGAGCGGCCCCTGCTCGACGGCCTTGATGACGTTGAGCCGCGTGGCCACCACCGCCAGCGGCGCCTGCGCCGCGATGCGTTGCGCAATGGCGAGTGCCGCGTCGAGCTCCTGCCCGGCCGGCACCACCTTCTGCACGAAGTTGAGGCGGTACGCCTCGGCACTGTCGAACTCGTCCGCCGTCAGCAGGTGCAGCATCGCGTTGCCCACGCCCGCGCGCTCGGCCATGCGCAGCGTGGCGCCGCCTGTGGCCATGATGCCGCGCTGCACTTCCATCTGCGAGAAGCGGCAGTTGTCGGCCGCCACCACGATGTCGGCGCCCAGCATCAGCTCGATGCCGACCGTGAAGCAGATGCCCTTGACGGCCACCACCATCGGCTTGGTGCGGCGGCGGTAGTCGGGCAGGCCGAAGTCGTGCGGCTCCACCAGCCCGGCGGGAATCGCCTTCTCGCCGCGCTTCATGTACTCGGTCACCGCCGGCAGGTCGAGGCCCGCCGTGAAGTGGTCGCCGAAGGCATGCAGCACGCCCACGCGCAGCGTCGGGTCGTCGTCCAGGCGGGTGTAGGCCTCGGCCAGCTGCTTGAACATCGGCGGCGTCCAGCCGTTGCGCTTGGCGGGGCGGTTGATGCCGATCAGCAGCACGTGGTCGAGCACCTGGGTGTCGATGCAGCCTTCTGCGGGCGGGGAGGTGGGCGTGGCGGTCATTGAGTCTTTGTCTCCGGGTTCTTCTTGTTGTGGGCTCAGTAGGTGTAGACGCCGCGTCCGGTCTTGCGGCCCAGTTGGCCCGCAGCGACCATTTCCTTCAGCAGCGGGCAGGGGCGGTACTTGGAGTCGCCGAACTGGTCGAGGTACACCTCCATCACCGCCAGGCACACATCGAGGCCGATCATGTCGGCCAGCGCCAGCGGGCCGATGGGCTGGTTGCAGCCCAGCTTCATGCCGGCGTCGATGTCTTCTGCCGTGGCAATGCCTTCGGACAGCACGAAGAAGGCCTCGTTGATCATCGGCACCAGGATGCGGTTGACCACGAAGCCCGGCGCGTTCTTCACCGTGATCGGCGACTTGCCAAGGCGCACGGCGAGTTCCTTCACCGCGTCATGCGTGGCGTCGCTCGTGAGGTAGCCGCGAATCAGCTCCACCAGCGCCATCATCGGCACCGGGTTGAAGAAGTGCATGCCGATGAAGCGGTCGGGGCGCGAGGTGGCAGCCGCGAGCTGGGTGATCGAGATCGACGAGGTGTTCGAGGCAATGATCACCTCGGGCGCCAGCATGTCGTCGACCTGCTTGAGGATCTTGAGCTTGAGCGCGTGGTTCTCGGTGGCCGCTTCGATCACGAGTTGCGCGCTCTTCAGGTCGTCGTAGTTGGTCGAGCCCTTGATGAGCGCCAGCGCGGCGGCCTTCTGCTCGGCGGTGAGCTTTTCCTTCTTGATCAGGCGGTCGAGGCTGCCCGACACCGTGGCCAGGCCTTTGTCGACGGCCGCCTGGGCGATGTCGACCATCACCACCTTCACGCCGGCCACTGCGCAGGCCTGCGCGATGCCGTTGCCCATTGTTCCGGCACCGATGATGCCGACAGTCTGGATAGCCATGAAAAAACTCCTTGGGGAAATAAAAAAGAATGCGGGGAGCGGGTGGCGCGCGAGGCCGCCACCGCGGCAGGACATCGATTGTGAAGCAGCCCCACCGGGGCGCCGTTGCCGCGCGTGACACGGGTGGCTTACAGTGCGGCGGTTGCTTTTTCTTCTCTCTTTTCGACTTCGACCATGACCACCCTCGGCACCCCCCTTTCCCCCTCTGCCACCCGCGTGATGCTGCTCGGCTCCGGTGAGCTCGGCAAGGAGGTGCTGATTGCCCTGCAGCGCCTGGGCGTCGAGACCATCGCGGTCGACCGCTATGAGAACGCCCCCGGCCAGCAGGTGGCGCACCATGCGCGCACCATCACCATGAGCGACCCCGAGGCGCTCAAGGCGCTCATCGAGGCCGAAAAGCCCACGCTGGTGGTGCCCGAGATCGAGGCCATCGCCACGCAGATGCTGCAGCAGCTCGAAGACGCGGGCGTGGTGCGCGTCATTCCCACGGCCCGCGCCGCCCGCCTGACGATGGACCGCGAAGGCATCCGCCGCCTGGCCGCCGAAACGCTGGGCGTGCCGACCAGCCCCTACAAGTTCTGCGACTCGCTGGGCGAGCTGCAGGCCGCCATCGACGAAGGCATCGGCTACCCCTGCATCGTCAAGCCGGTGATGAGCAGCTCCGGCAAGGGCCAGAGCAAGATCGACGGCCCCGCCGACGTGCAGAAGGCCTGGGACTACGCCATGGCCGGTGGCCGCGTGAGCCACGGCCGCGTGATCGTCGAGGGCTTCATCGACTTCGACTACGAGATCACGCTGCTCACCGTCCGCGCGAAAGACGCGGCCGGTGCCGTGGAAACCAAGTTCTGCGACCCCATCGGCCACGTGCAGGTGAGCGGCGACTACGTGGAAAGCTGGCAGCCGCACCCCATGGCGCCGGCCGCGCTGCAGAAGGCGCAAGAGATCGCGCAGGCCGTCACGGCCGACCTGGGCGGGCAGGGCCTGTTCGGCGTCGAGCTGTTCGTGAAGGGCGACGAGGTCTGGTTCAGCGAAGTCAGCCCGCGCCCGCACGACACCGGCATGGTGACCATGGCCACGCAGTGGCAGAACGAATTCGAGCTGCATGCCCGCGCCATCCTCGGCCTGCCGGTCGACACCTCGCTCAAGAGCCCCGGCGCCAGCGCGGTGATCTATGGCGGTGTCGACGCCACCGGCATCGCCTTCGACGGCGTGGCCGAGGCGCTGCAGGTGCCCGGCAGCGACATCCGCCTGTTCGGCAAGCCCGAGAGCTTCGTCAAGCGCCGCATGGGCGTGGCGCTGGTGCATGCGGCCGATACCGACACGGCCCGCAAGCTGGCCAAAGAGGCCGCTTCGCGCGTGAAGCCGCGCAAGGCCTGAGGGAGCCTGTGCGACAGGTGTAGCCAGTTTTCGCAAGCCGCGCCGCACAGGCGCGTGCAATGGTGCGGACTCCTGCCAGAACGCCGGTGGATGCGGGTGCATGCGGATACCACGCATGCGCGATGCACTCCACACTGGGCGTTCGCTCGATCCACCGGAGACACCATGCTGCATCCCCAGGCGCGCGCCTTGCTCGACTTCATCGAGGCGCGCGGCATCCCGCCGACCCATACCCTGTCGCCCGCCGATGCGCGGGCTTTCTATCGCGAGCGGCGCACCGCCACGCAGCCGTTGCCCGCAGAGGTGGCCGAAGTGCGCGACCTCGCGGCGGACGGCCCGCACGGCACCATCCCGGTGCGCCTGTACCGGCCCTTGGGTTCGGGCGCCGGCCCGCTGCCGGTGCTGGTGTACTACCACGGTGGCGGCTGGGTCATCGGTGACCTCGACACGCACGACGTGGTGTGCCGCGAACTGGCCAACGGCGCCGGCTGCGCAGTGGTCGCGGTCGACTACCGCATGGGACCGGAGCACCGCTTTCCCGCTGCCGTCGACGACGTGCTGGCCGCCACCCGCTGGGTGCGCCGCGAGGCCGCGACGCTGGGGCTCGATGCGAGCCGCCTTGCCGTGGGCGGCGACAGCGCGGGCGGCAACCTCGCGGCCGTGGTGTCGATTGCCGCGCGCGATGCGGGCGACCTGCCCATCGCCTTCCAGTTGCTGATCTACCCGGCCACCGACATGCGCCGCGTGCACCCCTCGCACCAGAGCAACGGGCAGGGCTATCTGTTGACCAGCGACACCATCAAGTACTTCCACGATCACTACATCACCGACCCCAAGCATGACCTCGACTGGCGCGCTTCGCCGTTGCTGCACCCCGACCTGTCGAAGCTGCCGCCGGCACTGGTGATCACCGCCGGCTACGACCCGCTGCGCGACGAAGGGCTGGCCTACGCGGAGGCGCTCACCGCCGCGGGCAATCGCGCGATGTATGTCTGCTTCGAGCGGCAGATCCATGGCTTCGTGCCCATGGGCAAGGTGCTCGACGAGGCCAACACCGCGGTGGCGCTTTGCGCCACAGAGTTGCGGCGCGCGTTCGCGTCGGCCTAGGGAAAGTCCCCGCGCAAATGGGTGCCGCGCGGGCGGCTCGCGCCGCTACGATCCAGCGAACGCGACGCCATCCACCGGTTGGCAGTTGAACGATGCAGGAGACAAACACCATGCAGCGAACAAGGACGGCGCCGCCTCACAGCGGCGACGCACGGCAGGGCGAACGCCTGATGTGGCTGGCGCCGCAGCGCGTGTTCTACGCCGGGCTGCTCGGCGCGGCCGCCGAGCGCACGATGGGCGGCCATGGCGTGTACGTGTCGCCCACTGGTGCGCCGCCGAACCGCATCCGCATCGGTGGCGGGGCCTGGCAATCGGGCGAGCTGATCGTGGTGCCGCCGCATGTGCCGCACCATGTCGAGAGCGCGCATCCGCTGATCTTCAACCTGCTGATCGAATCCGAATCGGTCGACCCCGGGCGCATGCCCGCCTTCATGCAGCACTGCGGGCCGGTCGATGCACCCGAGTTCGTGCAGCGCGTGCGCAATGCCCATGCGCACCTGCTCGCCGCCTCGGGCCGCATGCTGAGCTTCGACGGTTTCGATTTCGACGCGCTGTTCTTCGGTGGGGCGCTGGCGCCGCGTGCGCTCGACGCGCGCATCCGCAAGGTCATCGACACCATCAACGCCGACCCGGCCGCACCCACCTCGGCCGAAGACTGCGCGGCCTCGGTGAACCTCTCGTTCTCGCGCTTCCTGCACCTGTTCAAGCAGGAAACCGGCATGGCGTTCCGCGCCTTCCGTGCCTGGAAGCGCGCGCGCAGCCTGCTGCGTTATGTGCGCCAGAGCGCCACGCTGACCGACATCGCGCTCGACACCGGCTACCCCGATTCGACGCACTTCAGTCATTCGATCCGCCAGGTCTACGGCCTCAAGCCCAGCGACATCGTGGCCGGCTCTCGCCGCCTCGCGCTGCACGACGCGGCCGGTGGCTTCCGACAGTAAGCACACAGGGGCCCCATGCAGATCCTCCAACTCCTGCTGTCGGGCATTGCACAAGGTTGCATCTACGGCCTGATCGCACTGGGCTTCGTGCTGATCTACAAGGCCACCGAAACGGTGAGCTTTGCGCAGGGCGACCTGATGATGCTCGGTGCCTTCGGCGCGTTCGCTGGCATGTCGCTGTTCGGCCTTCCCTTCTGGCTTGCGGCCATCCTCGCAGTGGTGGCAATGGCCGCCTTCGGCGTGCTGCTGGAGCTGGTGGTGATCCGCCCGATCCTGGGGCAGCCGCAGTTCTCCATCGTCATGCTCACCATCGGCATTGCGTATGTGGCGCGCGGCGTCATCACGATGGTGCCCGGCATCGGCACCGAGACCCACACGCTGGCCGTGCCCTACAAGGACCAGATCTGGAAGCTGGGCGAGCTGGTGGTCAACCTCGAACAACTGGCGATCATCATTGCCACGGCCATTCTTTGCGCGCTGCTGTTCGCGATGTTCCGCTACAGCAAGCTCGGCATCGCGATGCAGGCCTCGTCGCAGAACCAGCTCGCGGCCTACTACATGGGCATTCCGGTGAAACGGCTCAACGGGCTGGTGTGGGGGCTCGCGGCGGCCGTCGCCGCCATTGCCGGCATGCTGCTCGCGCCCATCACCTTCGTGCACGCGAACATGGGTTTCATCGGGCTCAAGGCCTTTCCGGCAGCGGTGGTGGGTGGCTTCGGCAGCCTGCCGGGCGCGATCGTCGGCGGGCTCGTCATCGGCATCGTCGAGTCGTTCGCGGGCTTCTACCTGCCCGATGGTTTCAAGGACACGGCGCCGTACATCGTGGTGCTGCTGATGCTCATGATCAAGCCCAACGGTCTGTTCGGCGAAAAGCTGCGCAAGAAGGTGTAAGTCTCACATGCGCTTCATCTTCAAGACCAGCTACGACCAGGACATCCGTCTCGCGCGGCACGGCGGCCACGTGCTCTGGTACAGCCTGCTCATTGCGTTCCTCGTTGCCGCGCCGTGGGCCATCGACGAGTACTGGCTGGCGCAGCTGACCTTCGTGCTGATCTACGGCATCGTCGGTCTGGGACTGATGCTGCTGGCGGGGTTCACTGGGCAGTTCTCCATCGGGCATGCGGCCTTTCTGGGGGCTGGGGCGTACACGCAGGGCGTGTTGACCAATCTCGGGGTGCCGTTTCCGCTGGCGCTGATTGCGGCTGCGGCGCTGTCGGCGGCGGTGGGCGTGGTGGTCGCCTTGCCGGCGCTGCGTGTGAAAGGCATCTACCTCGGCATTGCCACGCTGTCCTTCGGCTTCATCGTCGAAGAGGTGTTCGCGCGCTGGGAGAGCGTGACGGGCGGCAACGCCGGGCTGCACGTGAAGTCGCCGGAAATCTTCGGCTGGTCGCTGGGCTCGGGCGATGGCTTCTACTTTCTGTGCCTGGTGGTGGCGGTGCTGGCCACGCTCGGCATCCTGAACCTGCTGCGCTCGCCGACGGGGCGTGCCTTCGTCGCGATCCGCGATTCGGAAATCTCGGCGCAGAGCATGGGCATCCATCTCGCGCGCTACAAGACCATGTCGTTCGCGATCTCGGCGGCGCTCGCCGGTTTGGGCGGTGCGTTGTATGCACACAAGCTGAGCTTCATTTCGCCCGACCAGTTCAGCATCCTTCAATCGATCGACCTGCTGCTGATGGTGGTGATCGGCGGGCTGGGCTCGGTGCACGGCGCATTCCTCGGCGCGATCTTCCTGATCGCGATGCCGCAGTTGATCTCGATGGGCAAGGACTGGTTGCCGGCGGTCATCGGCCAGGCGCCGGGCCTGCAGGGGCTGGTGTATGGCCTGGTGCTGATCGCGTTCGTGCTGTTCGAGCCGCTGGGGCTGTACGGGCGCTGGCTGAAGATACGCACCTGGCTGCAGCTCTTTCCGTTCTACCGCAAGGGTTTGTTCAAGCGGCAGAAGTCGTTCACCAAGTCGGATCGGCTGAGATGAGCAGCAACGACATCCTCCTTTCCGCGAAGGACCTGAGCGTGCGCTTCGGCGGCGTGCTTGCGGTCAACAAGGTGAGCTTCGATGTGCGGCGCGGCGAGGTCTTCACTTTGATCGGACCGAACGGCGCGGGCAAGACGACAGTGTTCAACCTCATCAGCCGCATCTACACGCCGACCACCGGCGAGATCACGTGGCATGGCGAAGCGGGAGGCCCCATAGCGCTGACACAGCAGGCGCCGCATGCGATTGCCGCGCTCGGCATTGCGCGCACCTTCCAGAACATCGAACTCTTCGAACATGCGACGGTGCTGCACAACCTGCTGATCGGTCGGCACACGCACCGGCAAACGGGCTTCTGGAGCGAGGTCTTCTTCACGCCCGCCACGCGGCGTGCCGAGATTGCGGCGCGGGAGAAGGCGGAGCAGGTGATCGAGCTGCTGGACCTGCAGCACCATCGCGACTCGATGGTGGCGGGGCTGCCCTATGGCGTGCGCAAGGTGGTGGAACTGGCGCGTGCGCTGTGCACCGAGCCGAAGCTGCTGTTGCTCGATGAACCGTCATCCGGTTTGAATGTCGAAGAGACGGCCGACATGGCGTTCTGGATTCAGGACATCCAGCATGAACTGGGTGTGTCTGTGTTGATGGTCGAGCACGATATGTCTCTGGTGTCGAAGGTGTCGGACCGCGTGCTTGCGATGAACATGGGCGAGGTGCTGGCTACTGGCACGCCGCGCGAGGTACAGGCGGATTCGCGGGTGATCGAGGCCTATCTTGGGACTGTGGATGACGTGAGCAGTTTGAGGAGGGTGGTGGCGTGAGTGATCTGTTCGCTACCTCTTTGGAAGCGCCCGGTATGCGGCACGGTGTGTGCTCCCCCGCTGCGCCGGCCCTTCGGGCTTCCCTGCGGTGCTCGCGTTTCGCGGGGTCTCGCAGAACTCGCCTGCGGCTCAAACAGCTGCGAGCCCTGATCCGCGAAACGCTGCGCTCCTCGGCGGCGCAGAGGGGGCGCCCACCCCGCACCGCACACCGGGCTCGGCTGTGGGGTGTTCGCCCTGTGCTTGTCCACGGCGTTGGGGGCCCTGTCCCCGGTGGGCCGGTGACGTCGGCCCACCGGGGACAGGGACCCCAACGCCGTTCCCCGACGAACGAAGGCGCAAAAAAATGAGCGACGTCGTACTCCAGCTCCTGAACGTAGAAAGCGCCTACGGCCCCATCAAGGCCATCCGAGGCGTCAGCCTGAAAGTCAGGCAAGGCGAAATCGCGACGGTGCTCGGCTCCAACGGCGCAGGCAAGACAACGATCCTCAAGACCATCTCCGGCATCATCGACCCGCGAAAAGGCAGCATCGAATTCCAGGGCAAGGACATCACCGCCAAGGACCCCGCGTACATCGTCCAGCAAGGCCTGAGCCACGTACCCGAAGGCCGCGAAGTGTTCCCGCTGCTGTCGGTGAAAGGCAACCTGCTGATGGGCGCCTACACCCGCAAGGACCGCGACGGCGTGGCGCACGACATGGAGACCGTCTACACCTACTTCCCCATCCTGCGTGAACGCGCCACGCAGGATGCCGGCCTGCTCTCCGGCGGCCAGCAGCAGATGCTGGCGATCTCGCGCGCCATCATGGCTGCGCCGCATCTCATTCTTCTGGACGAACCGAGCCTCGGCCTCAGCCCCAAGCTGACGAAAGAAATCTTCGAGATCGTCGTGCGCATCAACCGCGAGCGCGGCACCACCATCCTGCTGGTCGAACAGAACGCCAACATGGCCCTCAATGCCGCCGACCACGGCTACGTGCTCGAGAACGGCCGCATCGTGATGGAAGACTCCTGCGAACGCCTGCGCGAAAAGGAAGACATCAAGGAGTTCTACCTCGGCGTGAAAGACGACGGCGTGCGCGGCGAGCGGCGCTGGAAAAAGAAGAAGACCTGGAGATAGGCGCCATGCAAGGACTCTGGGACGTCAACACCTTCGAACCCCGGCTCGACATCGTCGTGCCCGGCGACACCATTCCCGCCATGTTCTGGAACGCCGTGAAGCAACGCGGCGACACCGTCTGGATGCGGCAGAAAGAGCTGGGCATCTGGCGCACCTGGAGCTGGCACCAGACGGCCGACGCCGTGCGCGAGATCGCGGCCGGGCTCATGGCTATCGGCTTCGCGCCGGGCGAGTGCGCGTCCATCCTTTCCAACACCGTCATCGAATGGGTGCTGGCCGACCTGGCCGTGCTCAGTTGCGGCGGCGTGTCCAACGGCATCTACCCGACCGACGCGGCCTCGCAGGTGCACTACCTGTGCGAAGACTCGCGCACCACCATCCTCTTCGTGGAAGACGACGAGCAGCTCGACAAGGCGCTCGAAGTGCGCGCCGGCCTGCCGGGCCTGCGCCGCGTGATCGTGTTCGACATGGAGGGCCTGCGCGACCTCGACGACGCGGCGGTGATGAGCCTCGATGCGCTGCGCGCGCTCGGCCGCACGCACCTTGCCGGCGATCCGCAGGCCGTCGAGCGCCGCGTGGCGGCGTGCCGCCCGGAAGACCTCGCCATCCTCGTCTACACCTCGGGCACCACCGGCAAGCCCAAGGGCGCCATGCACAGCCACGCCGGGCTGGTCTACACCGCGCGCGGCTACAACACGCTCATCGCGCAGGACGAGAAAGACGAGCGCATGTGCTTCCTGCCGCTGTGCCACATCGCCGAGCGCATGGGCGGCGAGTACTTCGCGATGTACACCGGCTCCATCCTCAACTTCGTCGAGAACCCCGAGACGGTGCCGGAGAACGTGCGCGAGATCGCGCCTACCGTGTTCACGGCGGTGCCGCGCGTGTGGGAGAAGTTCTACTCGGGCGTGATGATCGCGCTGAAGGAAGCCAGCCCGCTGCAGCAGGCCGCCTACAAGTGGAGCATCGGCGTGGGCGAAACCATCGCGGCGAAAGTGCTGGCTGGCGAATCCGTCGGCGCGGGGCTCAAGCTCAAGTTCAGGCTCGCGCGGCTGCTGGCGCTGGACAACGCACGCAAGCTCATCGGCATCCACCGTGCGCGCTTTCTCGTGACGGGCGCGGCGCCGATCTCGCCCGAGCTGGTCAAGTGGTATCTGGCGCTCGGTGTGCCGATGCTGGAGGTGTGGGGCATGACCGAGTCGTGCGGCGCCTCGACGGCGGTGCCGGCCAGCCGCATCAAGCCCGGCTCCATCGGCCCGGCCACCGGCTACAACGAGGTGCGCATCGAGCCGACCACCGGCGAAATTCTGGTGCGCGGCCCCAATGTCTTCATGGGTTACCTCAACCTTCCCGAGAAGACCGCCGAGACCATCGATGCCGACGGCTGGCTGCACACCGGCGACGTCGGCGTGATGGACGAGGACGGGTATTTCCGCATCACCGACCGCATGAAAGACATCATCATCACGGCAGGCGGGAAGAACGTGACGCCGAGCGAGCTGGAGAACGAACTCAAGTTCAGCCTCTACATCACCGATGCCGTGGTGATCGGCGACAAGAAGCCCTACCTCACGGTGATCGTCATGATCGACCAGGAGAACGTCGAGAAGTTTGCGCAAGACAACGACGTGCCGTTCAGCAACTACGAGAGCCTGACGCGCACGCAGGAAGTGCTGGACCTGATCCAGGGCGAGATCGATCGCGTCAACGCCAGGTTTGCGCGTGTCGAGCAGATCAAGAAGTTCTTTCTGCTCGAAACGCAGCTCAGTGCCGAAGACGAAGAGCTCACGCCGACGATGAAGCTCAAGCGCAAGCTGGTGCAGACCAAGTACGCAGCGCGCATCGAGGCCATGTACCGCTGACCCGACCGAAACATTGCAGATCCGTTTTTTTCGTCAACCCGAGGAGACAACCGCATGAAGCTCAAGACATTGACGGCGCTGGCCGTGCTGGGCCTGGCCGCGACGCTCGCGTCCGCGCAGCAGCAACAGGGCGTGACCAAGGACGAGATCCGCATCGGCACCATTCAGGACTTGTCGGGCCCGCTCGCGGGCTTCGGCAAGCAGGCACGCAACGGCATGCAGTTGCGCGTGGACGAACTCAATGAGCAGGGCAACATCAATGGGCGCAAGCTCAAGCTCTTCGTCGAGGACTCGGGCTATGACCCGAAGAAGGCGGTGCTGGCGGCGCAGAAGCTGGTGAACCAGGAAAAGATTTTCATCATGGCCGGCCACATCGGCACGGCGCAGAACATGGCGGCGATGCCGGTGCAGTTCGACAAGAACATCATCAACTACATGCCGATCACCGCGGCGCGCGAAATGTACGAGCCGCTGAACCGGCTCAAGTATTCGTTTGCCGCCACCTACTTCGACCAGATCCGCCTGGCCCTGCCGAAGATGATCAAGGACAAGGGCGCCAAGAAGGTCTGCACGATCTACCAGGACGACGAGTTCGGGCTCGAAGTGCAGCGCGGCGCCGAGGCGGGTGTGAAGGCTGCGGGCATGGAGCTGGCCGAGAAGACCTCGTTCAAGCGCGGTGCCACCGACTTCAGCTCGCAGGTCGCGAAGATGAAGGCCGCCAACTGCGACCTCGTGGTGCTCGGCACCATCATCCGCGAGACCATCGGCACCGTGAGCGAAGCGCGCAAGACCGGCTTCAATCCGACCTTCATCGGTTCGAGCGCGGCGTACACCGACCTGATCCACAAGCTGGGCGGCAAGGCCATGGACGGCGTCTACGCCACGATGACGGTGCAGAACCCCTACACCGACGAGCAGTCGCAGCCGCTGCGCTTCTGGGCCAACAAGTACAAGACCAAGTTCAACGAAGACCCGACCGTGTTCTCGGTGTACGGCTACGTGATCATCGATTCGTTCATCAAGGCGGCGCAGAAGGCCGGGCCGAACCTCACGACCGACAGCTTCATCAAGGCGATGGACGGCATCACCTTCGAGCCCGACATGTTCGGCAGCCCGAAGAGCACCTACACCGCGACCAAGCGGCTGGGCAACGACCAGTCGCGGCTGTCGCAGATCAAGGACGGCAAGTGGGTCGTTGTGTCTGACTACGTGACGCCATAACTGGGCTCTCCCCCAGGCTTCGCGCACTGCGTGTCGCCCATCGCCGGGGGCAACACCAGCGGCCCGGCAAAGCCGGTTCCGCGGTGTTCCGCGGTCGAGGCGTCCAGGTTTATATTTGCGGCAAACTCTCAGCACGAGCCCGCCATGCCCCAGTACTGGTTGATGAAATCCGAGCCCGACGAGGTCTCGATCGACGACGCGCTCGCCGCGCCCGATGCCACCGTGGCGTGGACCGGCGTGCGCAACTACCAGGCGCGCAACTTCATGCGCGATGGCATGAAGCTCGGCGACGGCGTGCTGTTCTATCACTCGAGCTGCCCCGAGCCGGGCATTGCCGGCATCGCGCGGGTGGCCTCGGGCATCAAACCCGATCCCACGCAGTTCGACGCGAAGTCGCCGTACTACGACGCGGGTGCGAAGAAGGACGATCCGCGCTGGCTTCTGGTGGATGTGCAGGCGGTGCGCAAGACCCGCCTTCTGGCGCTGCCCGAGCTGCGCGCCAAACCCGAGCTGGCCGAGCTGATCGTGTTGCGCAAGGGCAACCGGCTGTCGATCACGCCGGTCGAGCCCGCGCACTGGCGGGTCATCGAGAAGATGCTGGGCTGATCGAACCAGCCGATCGGATCGGTTCAGCCGATCTTCGACAGGATCGGGAACAGCTTGCCCAGCCCGTCGGCCATCACTTCGACCGCGAGCGCCGCGAGTATCAAGCCCATCAGCCGCGTCATGATGTTGATGCCGGTCTTGCCGAGCACGCGCGCGATCGGCTGGGCGAGCGAAAAGGCGAGGGCGGTGGCCAGCGCGACCACCACGCCGTAGCCGACCAGCACCGCCAGTTCCCACAGGTGCTGCGCCTTGTCGGCGTAGATCACCACCGTGGAGATGGCGGCCGGCCCGGTGAGCAGCGGAATCGTGAGGGGCACCACCGCGATGGAGGCGCCCATCGACGCCTTCACTTCGGTGGCGCGCAGCTCTTCGACGTTGGTTTTGCTCTCGGCAGGTTGCGCGTTCAGCATCGAGAGCGAACTCATCAACAACAGCAGGCCGCCGCCGACCTGGAAGCTCGCGATCGAGATGCCGAAGAAGGACAGCAACTGCAGCCCGATCAGCGCGCTCACTGCGATGACGACGAATGCGCTGAACGCCGACATGCGCACCGTGTGGCGACGCTGGGCGTCGGTGTACCCCTGCGTGTAGTGGATGAAGAAGGGCACGATGGCCAGCGGATTGACGATGGCCACCAGCGTGACCAGCGGCTTGATCAGGTCCATCGAGGTGCTCATGGCTATCTGCCTCCGGTGACGTCGAGCAAAGCCATGGTGGTGTAGCTGGCCTCGGCCGAGAGCAACCACAGGACGGCACCGGCAATTTCTTCGGCGGTGCCGCTGCGCTTCATGGGCACGCCCGGGCCCATCTCGGCGGCGCGGCGGGGTTGGCCGCCGGAAGCGTGAATGTCGGTGTCGATCACGCCGGGGCGCACCGCGTTCACGCGGATGCCTTCGTCGGCCACTTCCTTGGCCAGGCCGATGGTGAAGGTGTCGATGGCGGCCTTGCTGGCCGCGTAGTCGACGTACTGGCCGGGCGAGCCGATGCGAGCGGCACCGCTGGAGATGTTGACGATGGCACCGCCCGTGCCGCCGTGCTTCGTGCTCATGCGGCGCACGGCTTCGCGCGCACAGACGAAGCTGCCGATCACGTTGATGCGGAACATGCGCTCCAGCCGCGCCACGCTCATTTCGTCGACGCGAGCCTTCACGTCGACCACGCCGGCGTTGTTGACCAACGCGGTGAGCCGGCCGAGCTTGGCGTCGACCTTCTCGAACATCGCGAGTACCTGCGCTTCGTCGCCCACGTCGGCCTGCACCGCGATGGCGGTGCCGCCGCCGGCGCGGATGGTGCGCACCACCTCGTCGGCGGCCAGCGAGTTGTTCGCGTAGTTGACGGCCACCGCATAGCCGCGCTTTGCCGCCAACAGGGCGGTGGCGGCGCCAATGCCGCGCCCGCCACCCGTGATCAAGAGCACCTGGTCCAAATCCCACCTCCTGCAGAGAAACTGCGTGTCAGTTAAAACCGTTGGCTTGGATTACATCATCGAGGGCCAGCGCATGAGCATCAGCAGAACGATTGACTACTACTTTGCGCCCCAGAGCCCGTGGACTTATCTGGGTCATACCCGGTTCGAGGCCATTGCCGCAGCAGCGGGCGCCACGGTGCGTGTGCGGCCCATCGACCTGGGCAGCGTGTTCCCGGTGTCCGGCGGACTGCCGCTGGGCAAGCGGGCGCCGCAGCGCCAAGCCTATCGGCTGGTCGATCTGGCGCGCTTCTCCCGCCATCTCGGCCTGCCGCTGAATCCCAAGCCGAAGTTCTTTCCGGTGGCGGGTGACGACGCGGCGCGGCTCATCATCGCGGTCGACATCAACGACGGAACCGAAGCCGCGATGCGCGTGTGCGCGGCGGTATTCGCGGCGGTCTGGGTGCAGGAGCGGAACATCGGCGATCCGAATGTGCTCGAAGCACTGGTCGCGGAATGCGGACTGCCGGCCAAGCGGGCCGAGCAGTCGCAGAGCCAGGCGGTGCAGGAGCGCTACGAGGCCTACACGCAGGAGGCCATCGACATCCAGGTGTTCGGCGCGCCGAGCTATGTGATCGACGGCGAAATCTTCTGGGGGCAGGACCGTCTTGACTTCGTCGAGCGCGCGCTGCGCCTGTAGCCACGGCATTTATTCATTCATTTTTTTGCCATCAAGGAGCAAGACAACCATGGGTCAATTCATCGATCTCACCGCCAAGGACGGGTTCAGCTTTCCTGCCTATGTGGCCGAGCCCGCAGGCAAGCCGCGCGGCGCGGTGGTCGTGGTGCAGGAAATCTTCGGCGTGAATTCGCACATCCGCGCGGTGGCTGATGGCTATGCGGCCGACGGCTATCTGGCGGTGGCACCGGCGACCTTTCATCGCGTGAAGCAGGACGTCGAACTGGGCTACAGCGACGACGACATGAAGAACGGTTTCGGCCTGAAGACCGCGGTCGAGGCACTGCCCGCGCCCGGCGTGCTGCAGGACATCGAGGCGGCCATTGCCTACGCATCGAAGGCCGGCAAGGTCGGCATCGTCGGCTATTGCTGGGGCGGCCTGCTGGTCTGGCGCGCGGCGAGCCTGCTGCCGGGCCTGGCCGCGGCAGCGCCGTACTACGGCGGCGGCATGACCACGCCGGAAGAAACCGCACGCCAGCCCAAGGTGCCGGTGCTCGCGCACTTCGGCAACCAGGACCACTGGATTCCGCTGGACACCATCGAGACCTTCAAGAAGGCGCATCCCGAGGTGGAAGTGCATGTCTATCCCGTGGGCCACGGGTTCAATTGCGACCAGCGCGCCTCGTACAACGCGGAAGCCGCCAAGCTGGCGCGCGAACGCACGCTGGCGTTCTTCGCCAAGCACGTCGGTTGAACCCACGCATCCGCGAACACGAAGCCCGGCCAGTGCCGGGCTTTTTCATTTATGGCTTGCGGGCGCCAGCTCCGTTGCCCACGCGGGTCTGCAGAAAGTCGAGCAGAGCGCGCAACGCCGCGCTGTTGTGGCGCCGCTGCAGGTACGCCGCCGACAGCCACATGTCCTTGCGCGCGTAGTCTTGCAGCACAGGCACCAGTTCGCCCTGGTCGATGTGCGATTGCACGAGCAGCGACGGCAGGTAGATCACGCCGAAGCCGTGCATCGCAACCCGGATCAGCGGCGCGCCCTCGGTGCAGTCCATGCGGCTCTTGACCGGCACGTCGAGCGGCTGGCCGCCATCGTCGAAACGCCACACCGGCTGCGCGCCCAGCAGTGAGTGCGTGAGTGCCTCGTGGCCCGCCAGGTCGCGCGGATGCTCGGGCTTGCCGTGCTTCTTCCAGTAGATCGGCGAGGCGCAGACCACCATGCTCATGGGGCGCAGCTTGCGCACGATCAGGTTGGCGTCTTCGACGGGGCCGCTGCGGATGTCGACGTCGATGCCTTCTTCCGCCAGGTCGACCGTGCGATTGGTCAGCTGCAGGCTGATGCTCACGTCGGGGTAGTAGCGCATGAAGTCGGCCAGCAGGTTGGGAAACTCGCCGTTGCCCATGCCGTGCGGGGCCGAAATGCGCAACCGGCCGCCGGGCTGGCTGGCGCGTTCCTGCAGCGCGGCCTGCGTGAGCTCCACCATTTCGAGCACGGGGGTGCTGCGTTCGAGCAGCAGTTGCCCCGCGTCGGTAAGGCTCACGGACCGCGTGGAGCGGTTGAGCAGACGCACGCCGAAGCGGGTTTCGAGCTCGGCCACGTACTTACTGACCGTGGCCTTCGACATGTCGAGTTTCTTGGCCGCCTGGGAAAAGCTGCCATGGGAGGCGACTTCCCGGAAGGTTCTGATCAGATCGAGACTGTCCATGTCAAAGAGCCCATTGTTTCCGTTTTGGGAACGCGATGGTTCGATTCTCCCGGGTTTTTCCTAACGGGATTGGGCGACACTTCGGTTACAGGCCGTCGTTTCAGCCAGCCTGCGTCGAACACAGGGTCTGCGCTCCGTGTCCGAAGGCCCGCTGAAACACCGGAAGGAACAGAAATGAAGACCTCGAAGATCATGGCCCCCGCCGTCTTGTCGATGCTGGCTGCCGCAAGCGCCCATGCCGAGGGCTACGAACCCGTGCAACCGCTCAAGGCCGTGACCAGCCGCTCTGAAGTGGCGAGCGAAGCCGCCGCGGCGGCGCATGGTGGCAATGTCTACGGCGATGTCGTCGCGGCGCCGCTGACCTCGCGGCCGAGCTTGCGCGATCGGGCGTCGATTCGCGCCGAGGCCGTGGCCACCGCGCATGCGCCGAACCAGAACCTGGACCGCCGCGCCTTCGCCAACAGCGAGGTTCCGCCGCAATTCCGAACGGCACGGCCGTAAGTCGAAAACTGCGCTGTTTTTCATGGACCGGGCCGATGCAAGTCGGCCCGGTTTTTTATTGCTTGCATGCCTTGATGTCGGCATTGTTTCAATAGAGGAAACACCGTGTCTCTGATTGGAGCGTTTGGGCTGCGTGATTCGCCCGGAAACTCGCGGCACAGGCAAGCGAACGTGCAAGCCTGGTGGAAAAACCATCCGACGAACACATTAGGAGAACTGATCATGAAGACCTCGCAAATCCTCGCCGCTGCCGCCCTGACCCTGCTTGCCGCCACCGGCGCCCAAGCCGAAACGTACCAAGGCGTGAACGCCGCTGTCTCGACCAAGAGCCGCGACGAAGTCAACGCTGAAGCCGTGCGCGCCGCATCGGCTCCGAACCAGAACGTGACCCGCGGTTCGCGCGGCGCGGAAACGGTCGCCGTGTCGCAAGACCGCGCCATCGTCGCAGCCGAAGCCGTTCGCACCTCGTACGCTCCTGACCAGAACGTGAGCTCGGGCTCGCGCGTCAACAGCAAGGTCATCTCGACGATGGCCAACCCCGCTGACGCACGCGTCCAGGCCCAACAAGGTTCGGGCGCTGTCGCCAAGTAATTGAAGCAGCCCTTCGGGGCGGCTGAAATGCGAAAAGGGCCACGCGAAAGCGTGGCCCTTTTTCTTTGGGCGCGGCGGATCGGGTCGGTGCGTCAGCGTGTGCGCGCGAGATAACGCTTGCGCCAGAAGATCAGAACCAGCGTCACCGCGATGACCAGCATCGACGTCATCGCGATCCAGAAGCCGTCGGCCTTGTGCACCAGCGGAATGAACTCGAAGTTCATGCCGAAGATGCCGGCAATGAGATTGAGCGGCAGGAACACGGCGGTAAGTACCGTCAGCACCCGCATGATGTCGTTGGCCCGGTGGCCCTGGACGCTGAAGTGCATCTGCACGGCCGTCTCGGCGTTCTGCTCCAGCCGGTGCACGTGGTGCACCACGCGCTCGATGTGCTCGAGCACGTCGCGGCTGCGGATCATGATCAGCTCGCGTTCGCGCAGTTCGGCTTCGCCCTTGGGCATGGGCAGGGTTTCGAGCGAGTCGATCCAGTCCTGCATGGCGGCGCGCTGGTCTTCGCAGATTTCGTCCAGGTGATGCAGCGACTGGCGTGCCTCCATCAGCGCGCCCCAGTTGGTGAAACGGCTGCGCGGGTCGATCAGCTCGGTCTGCCAGTGGTCGAGCTGCTTGGTGAGTTCGCGCCGCAGGTCGAGATAGCCGTCGACGATCTGGTTGATGACCCGCAGCATCAGGTCGGACGGGCTGGTCGGCAGGCGGGCCGAGGTGGCGCGCACGTCGAGCGCCGGCGCGCCGCGATCGTCGGGCGAGGCGGCGGCCAGCAGCCGTGTGGCGAAGGCGTCGCGCACGGCGCCGTCTTCGGGGTGCACCGACAGCAGCACGCGGTCGAACACCGCGAAGCCGACCGGTCGGGTGTCGACGCGGCGCAGCACGGGCGGGCCGCCGCGAGGCTGCGGCGGCTTGGACGCCGGGGGCATCTCGTTGCCATTGCCCGGGGCCGTCTGGCCCTGGGCGGTCGCGAGGCGCCGGAACACCAGCACGTCGTACTGCGAGGTGTAGTCGTAGTGCGATGGCAACTGGTCGTTGAGCAGGTCGGCCACGTGCAGGTCGACCAGCTGGGTCAGGCAGAGCGTCTGCAGGATCTGCTGGACCTCGGGCAGCGAGGCGCGGAATTCCTCGCGCGTGAGCGAGATCCAGAGGTAGCCGCTGGCGCCGCATGCGCCCGGCACCGTCAGCGGCGCCAGTGCCTGGTGCTCGCTGACCTGCGATCGGTTGATTTCGAAGATGCGCATGACGTCGCCCCCGTTGATTCTTCTTGTGCACCCGAACAGTCGCTAGCGGCCATTCAACGGGCGCATGGCGCTATTGTTTTTGTAGCAAGCGCGCGGCGTCGAGCGCGAAGTAGGTGAGCACGCCATCGGCGCCGGCGCGCTTGAAGGCCAGCAGGCTTTCGAGCACCACGGCGTCGTGGTCGAGCCAGCCGTTCTGGGCGGCGGCCTTGAGCATCGCGTACTCGCCGCTCACCTGGTAGGCGAAGGTCGGCACATGGAACTCGTCTTTCACGCGGCGCACGATGTCCAGGTAGGGCATGCCGGGCTTGACCATCACCATGTCGGCGCCTTCGGCGATGTCGAGCGCGACTTCACGCAGGGCCTCGTCGCTGTTGCCGGGGTCCATCTGGTAGACCTTCTTGTTGGCCTTGCCCAGCGTCGAGGCCGAGCCCACGGCGTCGCGGAAGGGGCCGTAGAAGGCGCTGGCGTACTTGGCGCTGTAGGCCATGATGAGCGTATGGATGTCGCCGCGCGCTTCCAGCGCGGTGCGGATGGCGCCGATGCGGCCGTCCATCATGTCGCTGGGTGCCACGATGTCCACGCCGGCTTGCGATTGTGTGAGTGCCTGCTTGACCAGCACTTCGACGGTCGGCTCGTTGAGGATGTAGCCGGTGTCGTCGAGCAGGCCGTCCTGGCCGTGGCTGGTGTAGGGGTCCAGCGCGACATCGGTCATCACGCCCAGTTCGGGGAACCGCGCCTTGAGCGCGGCCACCACGCGGGGAATCAGGCCGTCGGGGTTGAAGGCTTCGTCGCCGGAGGGCGTCTTGAGGCTGGCGTCGATCACGGGAAACAACGCCATCACGGGGATGCCGGCCGCCACGCATTGCTCGGCCACGGGCAGCAGCAGGTCGAGGCTCAGGCGGTCCATGCCGGGCATCGACGGCACGGCATCGCGGCGTTTCTCGCCTTCCTGCACAAACACCGGGTAGATGAGGTCATTGGCCGTCAACGCGTGTTCTCGCACCAGGTTGCGGGTGAAGGCATCGCGACGCAGGCGCCGCGGCCGGCCGGCGGGGAACATGGCTTGAGGAGAAAGTGATGACGTCATATATCCAAAATTGTGCCTGAAGCAACATTTCGCAGTACCGCGCTCCGCGAGTCAGGTTGTCTGACAACTACGGAAAATAGTAGAACAAAAGCTTTAGATTTTTTACTTTAAATGTCAAAGAAAGTGCTTCAGTCGCTTGAAACCTTGTTTCGTCTTTGTTAAATTCTGAAGCGGGCGGCTTGCCGCTCCCCGCTTTTCCTCCCTGAGCGGGTGCCTTGATGTGTGACAGCAAAAGGGCTTCCCAGCCCGACGTGAAGACGTCGGGCTTTTTTTTGTCCGAAGCCTTCCCGGATCGCCCCAAATCAGGGGCGTCGGCATGGTGCACTACTAAACTGCCGCCATGCTTTGGGTCAAATCTCTCCACATTGTTTTCATTGCAAGCTGGTTCGCGGGGTTGTTCTACCTCCCACGGATTTTTGTCAATCTTGCGATGGTTCCGCCCGAGTCGGTTGCCGAGCGTGAGCGCCTGCTGCTGATGGCGCGCAAGCTGATGCGATTCACGACGTTTCTTGCAATTCCGGCGTTGGGATTCGGCCTGTGGCTCTGGCTGGGCTATGGCATCGGGCGCGGGCCTGGCAACGGGTGGATGCATGCCAAGCTGGCGCTGGTGCTGGTGGCCGTCGGCTATCACCATGGCTGCGGCGTGTTGCTGCGCCGCTTCGTGGCGGGTGGCAACCGGCGCAACGACCGCTGGTACCGCTGGTTCAACGAGCTGCCCGTGCTGTTGTTGCTGGGCATCGTGATCCTGGTGGTCGTCAAGCCGTTCTGAACCCGGTGCACACGGTGGAGAGGTCGCACAAGTCCGCCGCGCTCCCCCTGGCGCTTGCCTACGCGGCGCTGATCGTCTACGCCAGCCTTTATCCTTTTGCCGACTGGCGCGACCAGGGCATTGCGCCCTGGGCCTATCTGTCGGCGCCATGGCCGAAGTACTGGACGGGCTTCGACCTGGCGATCAATGTCGTGGGCTACGTCCCCTTCGGCTTCCTGTGCGCCCTGACGGTGCTGCGCACCCGCCGCAGTGCCAGCGTGTGGCGCGCGGTGCTGCGTGCCACGGTGGCCGGCGCGGCGATTGCCTTTGCGATGGAGACGCTGCAGAGCTACCTGCCCGTCCGCATTCCGTCCAATGTCGACCTGGGGCTCAACACGGTCGGCACGATCGTCGGCGCCGTGTTGGCCGCGGCGCTGGAGCGGCTGGGTGCCGTCGCGCACTGGAGCCGTGCGCGTTCGCAGTGGTTCGTTGAAGACGCTCGTGGCGCACTGGTGCTGCTCGCGCTCTGGCCTTTTGCGCTGCTGTTCCCGGCGGCCGTCACTTTCGGGCTGGGACAGGTGTTCGAGCGGCTCGAGGTCGCGATCTCCGAGTGGCTGCTGGACACACCTTTCATCGACTGGTTGCCGCTGCGGCAGTTCGAGCTCGAGCCGCTGGTGCCGGCGGTGGAGCTGCTGTGCGTGATGCTTGGCGCGCTGGTGCCGTGCCTGCTGGGCTATCTGGTGGCGCGCTCGGTCGTTCAGCGCGCCGTGCTGCTGCCGCTGACCTTGTTGGCGGGCATCGCGGCCTCGGCGCTGTCGGCCGCATTGAGCTATGGGCCCACGCATGCATGGGCATGGCTGGACTTGCCTGTTCAGGTCGGCATGGCCGCCGCGCTCTTCGCCGGTGTGCTGCTGCTGTTCGCGCCGCGCCGCTTGTGCGCGGCCTTGTTGCTGGTGGGGCTCGTGCTCCAGTTGAGCCTGTTGAACCAGGCGCCCGAGAGTGCGTACTTCGCGCAGACATTGGCCACGTGGGAGCAGGGGCGCTTCATCCGCTTTCACGGGCTGGCGCAGTGGCTGGGGTGGGCCTGGCCGTTCGCAGTGCTGGCCTATGTGGTGGCTGCCCTGTCGCGCCGGGGGCGGCCCGGTGCGGTCACGACGGCCTGAGGGCTCGGTCACTAAAATCGTTCGATGCCCAGTTCCATCTCTGCCGTGCCGTCCGGCTACTACGGCCGCCATATCTTCTTTTGTCTCAACGAGCGCAAGAACGGCGAAGACTCCTGTGCCCTGCACAACGCACAGGAAGGTTTCGATCGCTGCAAGGCGAAGGTCAAGGAGGCGGGTCTTGCCGGGCCCGGCAAGGTGCGCGTGAACAAGGCCGGTTGCCTCGACCGCTGCGCGGGTGGACCGGTGGCGGTGGTGTATCCCGAAGCCGTCTGGTACACCTTCGTCGATGCCGAAGACATCGACGAGATCGTCGAGTCGCACCTGAAGAACGGGCAGGTCGTCGAGCGGCTTTTGCTGCCTGCCGACGTCGGCCGCTGAACTTTCCCGAAGATCCCGTGCTCGTACCGCGCACGACGCCGCCCGGTCGGCGGCCATCACATTGACAGTGCCATGAACTCCCAGACCGAAAAGATCAGCCTCCAGGGCGCCGCCGGCGTGATCGAGGTGCAGCGCGATCAACCGGCCGACGCTTCGCGCGGCATCGCGGTCATTGCCCATCCCCATCCGCTGTTCGGCGGCACGATGGACAACAAGGTCGTGCAGACACTGGCGCGTGCCTTTGTCGCCAGCGGCTGGACCTCGGTGCGCTTCAACTTCCGCGGCGTGGGCGCCAGCGAAGGCGTGCACGACGAAGGGCGTGGCGAGCTGGAAGACATGCTCAACGTCATCGGCCAGCTCGCGCCTGACGGGCCGTTGGCGATTGCCGGTTTTTCCTTCGGTGCTTTTGTGGCGAGCGGTGCTGCCGCCAAGTTTTGGGCCGAGCGCGACCTTCAGCAAATCGTGCTGGTAGGCACCGCCGCCTCGCGCTTCGCTGTAGCCACATTGCCGGCCGAGGCGCACGAGCGAATGCTGGTGATCCATGGCGAGGCTGACGACACCGTGCCGCTGTCCGCCGTGATGGATTGGGCGCGGCCGCAGTCACTTCCTGTCACAGTCGTCCCCGGGGGCGGACATTTCTTTCACGGACAATTGCCACTGCTCAAAAGTCTGGTTGTCCGCCATCTGCGCGCGGGCATTGCTTGAAAAGCCTCACAGGCTTTGTTTCCGTCTCTTTCCAAACTCCCCATGAATCGTTTTCTAGGCGCGCTCCGCGCGCTGGTCTTTGCCGCTATCGCATCCGTCAGTTTGATCGCCGCCGCCCAAGTGCCGGCGCCGCCCGAGGTTGCCGCGCGCAGCTACCTGCTGCTCGACGTGACCGCCAACCAGATCCTGGCGCAGAAGGACATCGACAGCCCGGTCGAGCCGGCCTCGCTGACCAAGCTGATGTCGGCGTACGTGGTGTTCGACGCGCTGCGCGCCAAGAAGATCACGCTCACCCAGACCTTTCCTGTCAGCCCGCGCGCCTGGAAGATGCCCGGCTCGCGCATGTTCATCGACCCCAAGATGCAGGTGCCGGTCGAAGACCTCATCAAGGGCTTGATCGTGCAGTCGGGCAACGACGCCACGGTGGCGCTGGCCGAGGGCGTGGGCGGCACGGTGGAGCACTTCGTCGAACTCATGAACGCCCAAGCCAAGGCGCTGGGCATGAAGAACACGAGCTACAAGAACCCCGAAGGTCTGACGGCACCCGGCCACACGACCACGGCCCGCGACCTGAGCATCCTTGCGACGCGCCTGGTGCGAGATTTCCCCGAGGAAGCCAAGTACTACGCGATCAAGAAGTACCGCTACCCCGGCACGCCGTCGACCAACGACACCAACCGCAACCTGCTGCTGTTCCGTGACCCGACCGTCGATGGCCTGAAGACCGGTCACACCGAGGCGGCTGGCTACTGCATGATCGCCACCGCCAAGCGGGACTTTCCCAACCTGACTGGCGGCCGCCGCCTGCTGTCGGTCGTGCTGGGCGCCTCGAGCGAGGCGGTGCGCGCCAACGAATCGCAAAAGCTGTTGAACTGGGGCTACACGGCGTACGACGCCGTCCGCCTGTTCGACGCTGGCCAGCCGGCGGCCACTCCGGCCGTCTGGAAGGGCAAAGCGAACGTCCTGAAGCTGGGCCGTCCGGAAGCCATCGTGGTCGCGGTGCCTGCCGGCAGCGCCAGCAAGATCAAGACGCAGGTGTCGCGCCCCGATCCGTTGGTGGCGCCGTTCACCAAGTACCAGCCCGTGGGCTCGCTCAAGGTCACCCTGGACGACCAGCCGTTGGCCGATGTACCGCTGGTCGCGCTGGAAGCGGTCGAGCAGGCGGGTGTCTTTGGCCGTGCCTGGGACGCCGTGCGCCTCTGGATCAAGTAAGGCTGAGGCCGCTCGGGCTCACGCCGATTTCTGCAGACGTTGCCGTTTCAGGCTCATTTGCTATACTCGTGGGCTTTTCGGAATTTTCCGAAGGGTTTCACGTTTTCGTCATCTCCCGGTTTCCTTGCGTCACGACAAGGGCGGCTTCACAGTCAAAACCGGGCTGTTTTGGGACTTATTCATTCATGCCAACCATCAATCAACTGGTGCGTCAGGGTCGAACGGTCGAAAAGATCAATTCGAAGAGCCCTGCCATGCAGAACTCGCCGCAACGTCGCGGTGTCTGCACCCGCGTCTACACCACGACGCCAAAGAAGCCCAACTCGGCGCTTCGTAAAGTTGCCAAGGTCCGTCTGACCAATGGCTTCGAAGTCATCTCCTACATCGGCGGCGAAGGCCACAACCTGCAGGAACACAGCGTTGTGCTGGTTCGCGGCGGTCGTGTCAAGGACTTGCCCGGTGTTCGCTACCACATCGTGCGCGGTTCGCTCGACTTGCAAGGCGTGAAAGACCGCAAGCAGTCGCGCTCCAAGTACGGCGCAAAGCGTCCCAAGAAGGCTTAAGCCTTCCTGTCGTCAGAAAACAAACGGTGTTCGATGGCCTTGGCGGGCTTGTCGAACGAAGTGACCCAATGTCGGGTCGAGTAAGTGAGAGTTCTAACTGGCTCTCGCGGTACCGGAAACGGTGCCAACTGAAGCAAAGAGGTTAAAAAATGCCACGTCGTCGCGAAGTCCCCAAACGTGAAATCCTGCCGGATCCCAAGTACGGCAATGTCGAGCTGTCCAAATTCATGAACGTGATCATGGAAGGCGGCAAGAAGGCTGTTGCCGAACGCATCATTTACGGTGCGCTCGAATTCATCGAAAAGAAGAATCCGGACAAGGACCCTCTCGAAGCATTCACCGTTGCCATCAACAACGTGAAGCCGATGGTCGAAGTGAAGTCGCGCCGCGTTGGCGGTGCGAACTATCAAGTGCCGGTCGAAGTGCGCCCTGTCCGTCGTCTCGCCCTGTCGATGCGCTGGATCAAGGAAGCTGCCCGCAAGCGCGGTGAAAAGTCGATGGCCCTGCGTCTGGCCAACGAACTGATGGAAGCCACGGAAGGCCGTGGCGGTGCCATGAAGAAGCGCGATGAAGTGCACCGCATGGCAGAAGCCAATCGGGCGTTCAGCCACTTCCGCTTCTAAAAATCAAACTTCGCTTGGGCGTTGGGTGTCGAGTGTCGGGCGTTGTGCCCGTGCTCGGGGCCCAGCGCTCAACGCATTTCAACCCGAAAGTAAATCATGTCCCGCAAGACCCCCATCGAGCGCTACCGCAACATCGGCATCTCCGCGCACATCGACGCTGGCAAGACCACGACGACCGAACGTATCCTGTTCTACACCGGTGTGAACCACAAGATCGGTGAAGTGCACGACGGTGCCGCCACGATGGACTGGATGGAGCAAGAGCAAGAGCGCGGCATCACGATCACCTCGGCTGCCACCACCTGCTTCTGGAAGGGCATGGCTGGCAAGTTCGAAGAACACCGCATCAACATCATCGACACCCCCGGCCACGTGGACTTCACCATTGAAGTCGAGCGCTCGATGCGCGTGCTGGACGGCGCTGTCATGGTGTACGACGCCGTCGGCGGCGTGCAGCCCCAGTCGGAAACCGTCTGGCGCCAGGCCAACAAGTACAAGGTTCCGCGTCTCGCGTTCGTCAACAAGATGGACCGCACCGGCGCCGACTTCCTGCGCGTGCGCCAGATGATGGTGGACCGCCTGAAGGCCAACCCCGTCGTGATCCAGATCCCGATCGGTGCCGAAGAGCACTTCCAGGGCATCGTCGACCTCGTGAAGATGAAGTCGATCATCTGGGACGAAGACAAGGGCATCACGTTCACCTACGGCGAAATCCCGGCCAACCTGGCCGCCGTCTGCGCCGAATACCGCGAAAAGCTCGTCGAAGCCGCTGCCGAAGCGAGCGAAGAGCTGATGAACAAGTACCTCGAAGGCAATGAGCTGACCGAAGCCGAAATCAAGGCTGCGATCCGCCAACGCACCATCGCTGGCGAAATCCAGCCGATGCTGTGCGGTTCGGCCTTCAAGAACAAGGGCGTGCAAGCCATGCTCGACGCCGTCGTCGAATACATGCCCGCACCGACGGACATCCCGCCGGTCAAGGGCATGGACGAAGACGAAGTGCCGACGACCCGCAAGGCCGACGACAGCGAAAAGTTCTCCGCGCTCGCATTCAAGCTCATGACCGACCCGTTCGTCGGCCAGCTGACCTTCGTGCGCGTCTACTCTGGCGTGCTGACCAAGGGCGACAGCGTCTACAACCCGGTGCGCGGCAAGAAAGAGCGCATTGGCCGGATCGTGCAGATGCACGCGAACAACCGCGTCGAAGTGAGCGAAATTCGCGCCGGCGACATCGCTGCCTGTATCGGCCTGAAGGAAGTGACCACGGGCGAAACCCTGTGCGATCCCACCGCCATCCTGACGCTCGAGCGCATGGTGTTCCCGGAATCGGTGATCTCGCAGGCTGTTGAGCCCAAGACCAAGGTCGACCAGGAAAAGATGGGCATCGCCCTGCAACGCCTGGCACAGGAAGACCCGTCGTTCCGCGTCAAGACCGACGAAGAATCGGGCCAGACCATCATCGCCGGCATGGGCGAGCTTCACCTCGAAATCATCGTGGACCGCATGAAGCGCGAGTTCGGCGTGGAAGCCAACGTGGGCAAGCCGCAAGTGGCCTACCGCGAAACGATCCGCAAGACCGTCGAAGATGCCGAAGGCAAGTTCGTTCGCCAGTCGGGCGGCAAGGGCCAGTACGGTCACGTCATCCTGAAGCTCGAGCCGCAAGAAGCTGGCAAGGGCTTCGAATTCGTCGACGCCATCAAGGGCGGTGTGGTTCCTCGCGAATACATCCCCGCAGTGGAAAAGGGCGTTGTTGAAGCGCTGACCCAGGGCGTGCTGGCGGGTTACCCCGTCGTCGACGTCAAGGTCACGCTGCATTTCGGCTCGTACCACGACGTGGACTCGAACGAAATGGCGTTCAAGATGGCCGCGATCTTCGGTTTCAAGGAAGGCGCCCGCAAGGCCAGCCCCGTGATCCTGGAGCCGATGATGGCCGTGGAAGTCGAAACGCCTGAAGACTACGCCGGCAACGTGATGGGTGACCTGTCCTCACGCCGCGGCATGGTGCAGGGCATGGAAGACATGATCGGTGGCGGCAAGGCCATCAAGGCCGAAGTGCCGCTGTCGGAAATGTTCGGCTACTCGACCACGCTGCGTTCGATGTCGCAAGGCCGCGCCACGTACACGATGGAGTTCAAGCACTACGCTGAAGCTCCGCGCAACGTTGCTGAAGCCATCGTGGCTGCTCGCGCAAAGTAAATCTGTTTGCGGGACAGACCAGGATTTGCGCAGCAAATCTGCTCTGTCCCCAACTGATTAACGAATCTGTCTGCGACCGTGTGCCCCTCGCTGCCCGTGGCGAAGGAATCAGCAATGCGGTGCAGACATTAAACCCATCACGGGCAGTGCTCTTTCAAGGATTGAAAAATGGCAAAAGGTAAGTTCACCCGCACCAAGCCCCACGTGAACGTGGGCACGATCGGTCACGTTGACCACGGCAAGACCACGCTGACGGCTGCAATCGCAACCGTTCTGTCGGCCAAGTTCGGCGGCGAAGCCAAGGCTTACGACCAGATCGATGCAGCGCCTGAAGAAAAGGCCCGCGGCATCACGATCAACACCGCCCACGTCGAGTACGAAACGGCCAACCGCCACTACGCTCACGTCGACTGCCCCGGCCACGCTGACTATGTGAAGAACATGATCACCGGCGCCGCCCAGATGGACGGTGCGATCCTGGTGTGCTCGGCCGCTGACGGCCCGATGCCCCAGACGCGTGAACACATCCTGCTGGCTCGCCAGGTGGGTGTGGGTTACATCATCGTTTTCCTGAACAAGTGCGACATGGTCGACGACGCCGAGCTGCTCGAGCTGGTCGAAATGGAAGTGCGCGAGCTGCTGGACAAGTACGAGTTCCCTGGCGACGACACCCCGATCATTCACGGCTCGGCCAAGCTCGCTCTCGAAGGCGACAAGGGCAAGCTGGGCGAAGAAGCCATCATGAAGCTGGCTGAAGCGCTCGACACCTACATCCCGACGCCTGAGCGCGCTGTGGACGGCACCTTCCTGATGCCCGTCGAAGACGTGTTCTCGATCTCGGGTCGCGGCACCGTGGTGACCGGCGCTGTCGAGCGTGGCGTGATCAAGGTCGGCGAAGAAATCGAGATCGTCGGCATTCGCCCGACCGTCAAGACCACCTGCACCGGCGTGGAAATGTTCCGCAAGCTGCTGGACCAAGGTCAAGCTGGCGACAACGTCGGCGTGCTGCTGCGCGGCACCAAGCGCGAAGAAGTCGAGCGCGGCCAAGTGCTGTGCAAGCCCGGCTCGATCAAGCCGCACGTGCACTTCACCGCCGAGGTGTATGTGCTGTCCAAGGACGAAGGTGGCCGTCACACGCCGTTCTTCAACAACTACCGTCCGCAGTTCTACTTCCGCACGACGGACGTGACCGGCGCGATCGAGTTGCCCGCAGACAAGGAAATGGTCATGCCTGGCGACAACGTCAGCATCACCGTCAAGCTGATCAACCCGATCGCGATGGAAGAAGGCCTGCGCTTCGCCATCCGTGAAGGCGGCCGTACCGTGGGTTCGGGCGTCGTGGCCAAGATCCTCGACATCTAAGCCGGACGCAAAGGAATCATCATGGCAACCAAGCAAAAAATCCGCATCCGCCTGAAGGCGTTCGACTACAAGCTGATCGACCAATCGGCAGCCGAAATCGTTGACACCGCCAAGCGCACCGGCGCGATCGTCAAGGGCCCCGTGCCCCTGCCGACCCGCATGAAGCGTTTCGACATCCTGCGTTCGCCGCACGTCAACAAGACGTCGCGCGACCAGCTCGAGATCCGCACGCACCAGCGCCTGATGGACATCGTCGACCCCACCGACAAGACCGTGGACGCGCTGATGAAGCTCGACCTGCCGGCCGGTGTGGACGTCGAGATCAAGCTGCAGTAATTCAGCTTCGCATCGCGTTCTGACACAGAGCCCGTCTGCAGAAATGCAGGCGGGTTTTGTGCTTTTTGGGGTGGCTGTGGCATCCTCGCGCACCGGCTTTTTTAAGCATGTTGGCCGGGGCTGAAAAGAGGGCAGCACAGACTATGAGAAACAAGTTCGCTTTTGCATTCGGTGCGGCAGCGTGCCTTGCGGCGGCACTGATTGCCGGCTGCGGTGGTGGGGGTGGAGGAGGAGGCGGTGGCGGCTTTCCCATTCTTCCGCCCGTGGCGGGAGTTCCCGTGACCCTGAGTGGCACGGCCACTTACGAATCCGTTCCGAATCCGAACGGAAGCCTTGTCTACGCCAGCACCTCGATCAAGCCGGTGCGTGGCGCCACGGTGGAGGCGGTCGATGCCACCTCTTCCGCTCAACTGGCGGTGGCAACCACGGACGACAGCGGCGCATACGCGCTGACCGTCCCGGCGAACACGACCGTCTTTGTGCGCGTGAGGGCTCAACTGACCCGCGCGGCCCCCGGGGCGAGCTGGGATGTCAGCGTGCGCGACAACACCCAGGCGAACGGCCTGTATTCCATGCAATCGTCCGCGTTTTCGTCGGGCGCGGTCGCATCGACGCACGATCTTCGTGCCAGTACCGGCTGGGATGGCTCCAGGTACGCCGGACAGCGTGTGGCGGCACCTTTCGCCATTCTCGATACGGTCTACACCGCCATGCAGAAGGTGCTGTCGGTTGCGCCGGCTTCGGCGTTTCCGGTGCTGCGCGTGTTCTGGAGTCCCAGCAATGCGCCGGCGAGCGGCAGTGTGGCGGCAGGCCAGATCGGCACCACTTTCTTCATCAACCGAAGCACCGGGCGCGAGATCTACGTGTTGGGCAAGGAAGACGTCGACACCGATGAATTCGACGCGCCGGTGATTGCGCACGAATGGGGGCACTACTACCAGTCCTCCTTCAGTCGCGATGATTCGCCTGGTGGTGATCACTCGGGGGACGATCGCGTTGACCGGCGCCTGGCGTTTTCCGAGGGTTGGGGCAATGCTTGGTCGGGCATCGCACTCAATCGGCGCAACTACGTGGATTCAAAGGGGGCCAAGCAAGCCGGGGGAGGAAGCCTGGACCTCACGGCCGGACCCTCGACCAATCCGGGTTGGTACCGGGAAACCTCGATCCAGTCGATTTTCTGGAACCTCAATCAACAGGTTGGCTTCGGGCCGATCCACAGCGTCATGACCAGCTTGCCCTTCCGCAGCGGGGCTGCCGTCACGTCGATCCACCCGTTTGCTGCGGCATTCGGCGTCGTGGCGCCGGACAGCAGGTCTGCGCTGGCTGGCTTGTTGACGGCTCAGGGCATCAATGCCGCGGCCAACGATTCTTATGGTGACCAGGAGGGGAATGCCGGGGGGCTGCCAGCAGTCCCGGGCGTGCTGCCAATGTATGGGGCGGCGATGACCGTGCCGGTGGTGACGACGGCCTGCGTTTCGAATGTGGCGGGCAGTAACAACAAGCTGGGAAGCTTTGCGTACCTTCGGTTCACGGCGCCGGCGAATCGTGATTACCAGTTCGCTGTCGACGGCGGTCCGGGCGGTGCCCTCCCTCAATTCGACATCTACCGTGGTGGATTGATCCCCCGATCGAGCAGCAAGGTCAGCCTCGGGGTCGGTGATTACGTTCTGGCGGTTGCGGACTCAGCCAACTCGGGAGCCAAGACATGTTTCAACGTCACCATTCAATAGGAAAGGGTGCCATGACCATTCGCTCAAACTCAATACTTGCTGCGGCGTGCATATCCCTGGGGGTGTTCGGCGTGCCAGCCCTGGCCGACGGCGTGCCAGCCCCGCGCAACGCCAAGCCTTCCGTGGCGGCACATCGCACGGCGCCTATGACGGTTGCGGCCCGCAAGCCCAATGATTCCGGTGTCACATTGCGGTACCAGCTCGAAGGCACACCGCAGGCGGGCAAGGCGACGGCCGTCGTGCTGCAGTTCGACGGCGTGAGCAACCCGGACGGCGCGACGGTTCGTCTTGCCGCCGACGCCGGCCTCACGCTTTCGGGTGCCAGCACGCTGGCGCTGCCAGCGGGCAAACGTACAAGTGCGACCGTCTCTGTGGTGAGCCAGGGCGAAGGCCTTGCTTACCTGAATGTATTCATTCAGCAGGGTGACGCTACAAGCGCCATTTCAATTCCCATCCAGACCGGCGCTGTGAGGCCCGCCTTGAAGGCGAGCGGGGACCTCAAGTCGACGCCGGACGGGGACAGCATCATCTCGATGCCTGCCAAATAGGCAAAACCGGGGCTGGAAGCCCCTGGAATGCGGCCCGAACAGGCCCCTTGCACCCTGCCCGTATAGCGGGCTATAATCTTTGGCTCTGCCCTTGTTGCGTCCGCATGGGTGTTGTTCGGGCAGAGATTTATCAACCTTCTTACGTAGCGCGGGAAACCGTGCAAACGCTGTCGCCAATTGAAGTGGCAGTGGCGAAAGAGGATTTCCATTTTTGGAGAAAACATATGAGTCTGAGCAACTCCCTCGGGTTGCTGGGCCGCAAGGTGGGGATGATGCGTCTCTTCACCGATGACGGGGACGCAGTTCCTGTCACGGTGGTGGATGTGTCCAACAACCGTGTGACCCAGATCAAGTCCCAAGAGACCGATGGCTACGTCGCCCTGCAGGTGACGTTCGGTTCGCGCAAAGCATCGCGCGTGACCAAGCCCGAAGCTGGCCACCTTGCCAAGGCAGGTGTCGAAGCTGGCGAAATCATCCAGGAATTCCGCGTTACCGCAGATACAGCAGGTCAGCACAAGGCTGGCGGCGTGATCACGGCCAGCAGCGTGTTTTCCGTGGGCCAGAAGGTGGACGTGCAAGGCACCTCCATCGGCAAGGGCTTCGCAGGCACGATCAAGCGCCACAACATGAAGTCGCAACGCGCGTCGCACGGTAACAGCCGTTCGCACAACGTTCCCGGCTCGATCGGCATGGCACAAGACCCCGGTCGCGTGTTCCCCGGCAAGCGCATGACGGGTCACCTCGGCGATGTGACCAAGACCACGCAAAACCTCGATGTGTTCCGCATCGACGAAGCGCGTCAACTGCTGCTCATCAAGGGCGCGATCCCGGGTTCGAAGGGTGGCTTTGTCACCGTGCGTCCCGCCATCAAGGCCAAGCCGCAAGCGGCTGAAGGAGCGAAGTAATGCAACTCGAACTCCTGAACGAACAAGGCCAGGCCGCGTCGAAGTACGACGCCCCCGAGACCGTGTTCGGCCGTGACTACAACGAAGACCTGGTTCACCAGATCGTCGTTGCATTCCAGGCCAACGCCCGCCAAGGCACGCGCGCCCAGAAGGACCGCGAACAGGTCAAGCACTCGACCAAGAAGCCTTTCAAGCAAAAGGGAACGGGCCGCGCCCGTGCCGGTATGACGTCTTCGCCGCTGTGGCGCGGGGGTGGCCGGATTTTCCCGAACATGCCTGACGAAAACTTCTCGCAGAAGATCAACAAGAAGATGTACCGCGCCGGCATGGCCGCCATCTTCTCGCAGCTCGCTCGCGAAGGCCGTCTGGCCGTGGTGGATTCGCTGACTGTGGATTCGCCCAAGACGAAGCCGCTGGCAGCCCGTTTCAAGGCAATGAATCTCGAGTCCGTGCTCGTGATCGCCGAAGAAGTCGACGAAAACCTGTACCTTGCCTCGCGCAATCTGGTCAACATCCTCGTGGTCGAACCCCGTTACGCCGATCCGGTGTCGCTGGTTCACTACAAGAAGGTGCTGGTCACCAAGGGTGCCGTCGACAAGCTCAAGGAGATGTTCGCATGAGCCGCGTGAACCCTACCGCCGCTGAACGTACGTTCGAAGAAGGCCGCCTGATGGCGGTGCTGGTCGCCCCGATCGTGTCCGAAAAGGCAACGATGGTCGGCGAGAAGTCGAACGCTGTCACTTTCAAGGTGCTGCAAGACGCCACCAAGCCCGAGATCAAGGCCGCTGTTGAACTGATGTTCAAGGTCGAAGTCCAGGGCGTGTCGGTGCTCAACACCAAGGGCAAGACCAAGCGCTTTGGCAAGTCCATCGGCCGCCGCGACAACGTTCGCAAGGCCTATGTGACGCTGAAGCCGGGTCAAGAGCTCAACCTCGTCGGGGAAGGCGCTTAATCATGGCCGTCATCAAGATGAAACCCACTTCGCCGGGCCAACGCGGCGCGGTGAAGATTTCGCGTGATCACCTGCACAAGGGTGCTCCTCACGCAGCCCTGCTGGAACCCCAGTTCCAGAAGGCCGGCCGTAACAACAACGGTCACATCACGATCCGTCATCGGGGCGGTGGTTCCAAGCACCACTACCGCGTTGTCGACTTCGTGCGCAACAAGGACGGCATCCCGGCCAAGGTCGAACGCATCGAATACGACCCGAACCGTACCGCCCACATCGCTCTGGTCTGCTACGCCGACGGCGAGCGCCGCTACATCATCGCCCCGCGCGGTCTTGAAGCTGGTGCAACGCTGCTGTCGGGCGCCGAAGCCCCGATTCGCGCCGGCAACACCCTGCCGATCCGCAACATTCCGGTCGGCTCGACGATCCACTGCATCGAACTGCAACCCGGCAAGGGCGCGCAGATCGCGCGTTCCGCCGGTACGTCGGCCACGCTGCTGGCTCGCGAAGGCGTCTACGCCCAGGTCCGCATGCGTTCGGGTGAGGTGCGTCGCATCCACATCGAATGCCGCGCAACCATCGGCGAAGTGGCCAACGAAGAACACAGCCTGCGCCAACTCGGCAAGGCAGGCGCCAAGCGCTGGAAGGGCATTCGCCCGACCGTCCGCGGCGTCGTGATGAACCCGGTCGACCACCCGCACGGTGGCGGCGAAGGCAAGACTGGCGAAGGCCGCCATCCTGTCGACCCATGGGGCAATCTGACCAAGGGCTATCGCACCCGTAACAACAAGCGCACGCAGGTCTTCATCGTGTCGCGTCGCAAGAAGTAAGGGATAGCCAATGACTCGCTCTCTCAAAAAGGGTCCTTTCGTCGACCACCATCTGGTGGCCAAGGCCGACAAGGCTGTGACGACCAAGGACAAGAAGCCGATCAAGACCTGGTCGCGCCGCTCGATGGTTCTGCCCGAGTTCATCGGTCTGACCATCGCTGTGCACAACGGCAAGCAACACGTGCCTGTGTACATCACCGACCAGATGGTCGGCCACAAGCTCGGCGAATTTGCGCTCACGCGCACGTTCAAGGGGCACCCCGCGGACAAAAAAGTCCAGAAGAAGTAAGGAACGACCATGTCTGAAACACGTGCAGTCCTCCGCGGTGTCCGCCTGTCGGTCGACAAGGGCCGTCTGGTCGCTGACCTGATCCGCGGCAAGAAGGTTGATCAAGCGCTCAACGTTCTGCAATTCACGCAGAAAAAGGCCGCTGTGATCATCAAGAAGGTGCTCGAGTCGGCGATTGCCAACGCCGAGCACAACGACGGTGCCGACATCGACGAGCTGAAGGTCAAGACCATCTACGTCGAGCAAGGTGCAACGCTCAAGCGCTTCACCGCGCGGGCCAAGGGTCGCGGCAATCGCATCAGCAAGCCCACGTGCCATGTGTACGTGACGGTTGGCAACTAAGAAGGCCTGGAAGAAATATGGGACAGAAAATCCACCCAACCGGGTTCCGCCTTGCGGTTACCCGTAACTGGTCCAGCCGCTGGTACGCAAGCGACCGCGATTTCGCGGGCATGCTGGCCGAAGACATCAAGGTTCGCGAATACCTGAAGAAGAAGCTGAAGAACGCTTCGGTGTCGCGCGTCATGATCGAACGTCCCGCCAAGAACGCACGCATCACGATCTACTCGGCACGTCCGGGCGTCGTGATCGGCAAGAAGGGCGAAGACATCGAGAACCTCAAGCGCGAACTGGGTCGCCAGCTCGGCGTGCCGGTTGCAGTCAACATCGAAGAAGTGCGCAAGCCCGAAATCGATGCGCAACTGATCGCCGACAGCATCACGCAACAGCTCGAAAAGCGGATCATGTTCCGCCGTGCCATGAAGCGCGCCATGCAAAACGCCATGCGTCTGGGTGCCCTGGGCATCAAGATCATGTCGTCGGGCCGCCTGAACGGCATCGAAATCGCTCGTTGCGAGTGGTATCGCGAAGGTCGCGTGCCGCTTCACACTCTGCGCGCCGACATCGACTACGGCACCTCGGAAGCCAAGACCACGTACGGCGTCATCGGCGTCAAGGTCTGGGTCTACAAGGGCGACACGCTGGGTCGTAACGACCTGCCGGCCGTCGAAACGCCGCGTCCGGACGACGAGCGTCGTCCGCGTGGTCCCCGCCGTGATGGCCGCCCTGGTGGCGACCGTCCGGGTGGCGACCGCCGTGGTCCTGGCCCCCGTGCCGGTGGCCGTGGCCCGATCGGTGGCAACACCGCACCGGCCGATGGCAGCGACAAGCCCGCAGAAGCTACTGGTGGAGCTCCGGCTGCACCGGGTGCAGACTCGAAACCCGCCGTTAAGCGCGTCCGCAAAGCCGCGCCAGCTGCAGCAGCTGACGGTGCCAAGACCGAGTGATCGGTCTTAGAACTACGGAGTATTAAAAATGCTGCAACCTGCACGCAGAAAGTTCCGCAAGGAACAAAAGGGCCGCAACACCGGCATCGCAACCCGGGGTAACTCGGTTGCCTTCGGTGACTTCGGTCTCAAATGCACCGACCGCGGTCGCCTCACGGCACGCCAGATCGAAGCCGCTCGCCGCGCAATTTCACGTCACGTGAAGCGCGGTGGCCGTATCTGGATCCGCGTGTTCCCGGACAAGCCAATCTCGACCAAGCCCGCAGAAGTGCGGATGGGTAACGGTAAGGGCAACCCCGAGTACTACGTCGCTGAAATCCAGCCTGGCAAGATCGTGTTCGAGATCGTCGGCGTGCCCGAAGAACTCGCTCGCGAAGCGTTCCGCCTGGCCGCCGCCAAGCTTCCGCTGCGCACGACGTTCGTCGCTCGCCAGCTCGGCGCCTGAGAGGAGAACACCCATGGCAACACGTAAGAAAAAAGAGACCGCGGCTCCGGCCAAGGTGACCAAGGCTGCAACCCTGCGCACGAAAGATGTCGCAGCACTGCAAGCCGAAGTCAAAGACCTGCAAAAGGCCCATTTCGGCCTGCGCATGCAAAAAGCCACGCAACAGCTGTCGAACACCTCGACGCTGCGCGTGACGCGCCGCGACATCGCGCGCGCCAAGACCATTCTTGCGCAGAAGCAGCAAGAAACCCAAGCCGCCAAATAAGGAGTGAACATGACGGAAGCTAAAAAATCCCTCAAGCGCACCTTGATCGGCAAGGTGGTCAGCGACAAGCGTGCCAAGACCGTGACCGTGCTGGTCGAGCGCCGTGTGAAGCACGAGCTCTACGGCAAGATCGTGGCCAAGACGAGCAAGTACCACGCGCATGACGAAAATGGCGTGTACAAGCTGGGCGACACCATCGAGATCACGGAAAGCCGTCCGATCTCGAAGACCAAGAACTGGGTTGTGACCCGCTTGGTCGAGAAGGCCGCACTGGTCTGATCGTCCCGAACCGAGTTTCAAACGACTCCACCGAAAACGGCCCACAATGTGGGCCGTTTTTCTTTTTCTGGAGCAATTGAATGATCAAAGTCGGCGACACCCTTCCTTCGGCCACCCTGCAGGAATATTCCGAGGTTGAAGGCGAAGGCTGCAGCATCGGCCCGAACGCCGTGGACGTCAGCAAGGCTTCGGCCGGCAAGACCATTGCGCTGTTCGCGCTGCCCGGTGCCTTCACGCCCACCTGCTCGGCCAAGCACGTGCCGGGCTATGTGCAGCACTTCGACGACTTCAAGGCCGCTGGCGTGGACGAGATCTGGTGCGTGAGCGTGAACGACGCCTTCGTGATGGGCGCCTGGGCGCGTGACCAGAAGACGGGCACGAAGGTCCGCATGCTAGCCGACGGCAGTGCCGATTTCGCCAAGGCCACCGGCCTCACGCTGGACCTGAACGGTCGCGGCATGGGCCTGCGCAGCAACCGCTATTCGATGCTCGTGAAAGACGGCAAGGTTGCGACGCTCAACGTCGAGGCGCCGGGCAAGTTCGAGGTCAGCGACGCCGACACGCTGCTGGCGCAAGCCCGCGGCTGAGCAGCGGCAGCCATCAAAGATCCACTTTGAGGTAGTGGGCCCCGGCGACGGGGTTGTGATAGTAGGGCGGCACTTCCGCGAAGCCCAAGTCTTCGTAGAGTGCCCGCGCCGATTCCATGTCGTCGAGCGTGTCGAGCAACACGCAGGCATAGCCCGCACTGCGTGCGGCATCGAGCGTGGCCTCCGCCAGTTGGCGGCCCAGGCCCAGTCCGCGAAAACCGGGGCGCACGTACAGGCGCTTCATCTCCGCCGCATTGGCGTAGTCCACGTTGTCCAGAGGCCGCAATGCGCAGCAGCCCGCGATATGCGCCAGCGTGCCGTCGGCACGCTGCAGCGTCGGGCACTGTCGCCCGGCGTCTTCCTTGATGTTGGCCGGATCGACCAGCGCCAGCAGCAGATTCCCGCGTGGCTCGGCGTATTCGCCGGGCAGCCCGGCGAGTTCACCATCGAAGTCCTGGAAGTCCAGGTCGATGTTCAGCGAGGCCGCGTAGTCGCGGAAGATCGCGCGCGTGGCCTCGATTTCGTGGGCTTCTTCGGGCACGAGCAGCACGACGGCGGGCATGTCCGACAGCGGCAGGGGGCGTGAAACAGAAGAGCTCATACGCGCAACGACGCCACCCAGAACGCCACCCCCCCGCACAACGCGAACAACACCAGCGCCCGCCAGCGCGATGCCGCGTCGTCGCGGCTTGCCACGACATCCGCGTTCGCGGCGGAGATGCGCTTGTCGCCCGTCACCATCGGCCGGATCAGGCGATGCCGCTTGACCAGCACATAGAACAGCACGGCCAGCACATGCAGGCTGACGAGCGCAATCACGATCCACTTGCCCTGCGCCTTGTGCCAGCCCGTGGCAAGGCTCACCACCGCGCCGGACACGAAGCGCGTGAGCGGCCCGGAGGCCGAGATCTCGTCGTCGGCCATCAGCCCGGTGGCAACCTGCAGCGCGAGGATGGCCAGCACCGCGAACACCGAGAGCGCACCCAGCGGCGTATGGCCGATCAAATGGTCCGGATGCGCCCGTCCGCGCAAATAGGCGACGACCGAACCGGGCCCATAGAAGAACGAGGCAAAGCGCGACCAGCGCCCGCCCACGAAGCCCCAGAGCAGCCGGAACAGCAGCAGGGCGAGCACTGTGTACCCCAGGCGGAAATGCCATTCCATGATGCCGTTCAGGCCCGTGCCGATCAGGCCGATCACGGCGACGGCCAGTGCCCAGTGGAACAGGCGCGTCGGCAGGTCCCAGACACGGGTGTGGGCGCCATCGCTGGCGCGTGCGTGGCGGGCGGCCACGGAGGAGTCGGTCATCGAAAGGGGCGCGGGGCGCGATGCTGCGGAAGGCGCAGATTAGCAAAGTCCGGGCTTCCTGCTGCTTCGGGTTGTTGCTATGCGCCCGCCATGGCCTGCCCCTACACTCGGCCGCAGCGCCGCGTTCGACGGCGTTTGCCCCACCCACACAAGAGGAAGGATCCACGATGAATCGATTTGCTTCGCTCGCCCTTGCCGCCGCCTGCGCTGCGGTGGCGCTGCCCGCCGCGGCCCAGTTCGCCAAGCCCGAGGACGCCATCAAGTACCGCCAGAGCGCGTTGTTCGTGATGAGCCAGCACTTCAGCCGCCTCGGCGCCATGGCCAACGGGCGCGCGCCCTACGACGCCACGGTCGCTGCCGCCAATGCCGAAGTGGTGGCCGACATGGCGAAGCTGCCCTGGGCGGGCTTCGGTCCCGGCACCGAGGGCGGCAAGGCCAAGCCCGAAGTCTGGAAGGAAGACGCTAAATTCAAGGAGCGCCAGCAGAAGCTGATCGAGGAAACCGGCAAGCTGGTGACGGCGGCCAAGGCCGGCAACCTCGATGCGCTCAAGGTCCAGTTCGGCCCGACCGCCGCAAGTTGCAAGGCTTGCCACGACAGCTTCCGCAACCAGTAAGCCCGTCGCTTCAAAAGACAAAAGGCGCCCCGAGGAGCGCCTTTTTTGTATTCGAAGCGATCAAGCCTCGGCGAGCAACTTCTCGATCAGCTTGTGCAGCTCGGCAAAGTCGGGCTCACCCACATAGCGCTTCACGATTTCGCCGCGCTTGTTGACCAGGTAGGTGGTCGGCGTGAGCTTCACGTCGCCCCAGGCCTGCGCCACGCTGCCGGTGTTGTCGATCGCCACCTTGAACGGCAGCTTGCGCGTTTCTGCGAAGTTGACGACGTAGCTCGGCGGGTCGTAGCTCATGGCCACCGCCAGCGTGTCGTAGCCCTGCGACTTGTACTTGTCGTAGGTCGCGATGACCTTGGGCATTTCGCCGACGCAGGTCACGCAACTGGTGGCCCAGAAGTTGACCAGCGTGACCTTGCCCTTCAGGTCGGCGGTGGTCTTCTGGGTGCCGTCGAGCAGCACGAAGGTCGAGGCCGGTGCTGCGGAGGTGCCGGTGCCGAGGTACACCCCCACGCCGACGGCCAATGCAAGAGCGACGGCGGCGGCAGCGATGTATTTTTTCATGGCAGCGAAGAGAGAAGGGCGGCGCGATTTTAGTTCCGCCGGCTGGATCGTGCTGGCGAGCGCCCCGGCGGCCCCGGGCGGCTCGATAATCGCTCCCCCATGCCGTCGCCCGCTCCTTTTTCCTGGCTTGCGCTGACCGCGGCAGCCCTGCTCGCTGCCTGCAGCCCCACCTTCAACTGGCGCGAAGTGCCGATCGCCGAATCGGGCCTGGTTGCGCTGCTGCCCTGCAAACCCGACCGCGCGAACCGTGCCCTGCCGCTGGGCGCCGAATCCGTGCAGGTCGACATGACCGGCTGCGAGACCGGCGGCGCCACCTTCGCCATTGCCCACGCCGCCGCCAACAGTCCCGTGCAGGCCGAGGCCTGGCTCAACGCCTGGCGCGCCGCCACACGCAGCCAACTGGCCGAGGCGCAAGTGGCCGAAGCACCCGCGACCCTGCCACGCGCGACCGCCGCACCCGCGCCGCTGCGGCTGGACGCGCAGCCATCGACGCAAGGCGCCGCGCCCGTTCAGGTGCTCTGGTTCGCCCAGTCGCAGAAAGACGGCACCGTGGCGCTCTACCAGGCCACCGTGCTGGGCAGGCCGTCCTCGCCCGAGGCGGCCAAGACCTTCTTCGAGAGCCTGCACCTCCCATGAACGGCGGCAGATCTCATGACCTGGTGCCTGCCCGCCGCGATGGCCATGTTTGCCATCATTTTGATAGCGGGTCCCGCAGCAGGGACGGGCGCAGGGCTCGACACGGTCGCCGCATTCCGTGCAGCACTGTCCGTTTTTCTGGGCTGCTGCGTTGTGTCCTATATCTACTTCCTCTGGGCGCCCCCGCATAATCGACGCGTCGTCCTTCGCCCCGCATGAACAGCATTCTCATCATCGCCCACTCACCGTTCGCGCAGGCGCTGCGGCAGTGCGCGCTGCATGTGTTTCCCGACTGCGAGCAGGCCGTCATTGCGCTCGACGTGCTGCCCAACGTGTCGCCCGAAGAAACGCTGGCCGCCGCGCGCATCACGCTCGCGCAGCAACTGCATGCGCCGCGCTCGCAGGTGCTGGTGCTGGCCGACGTGTTCGGCGCCACGCCCTGCAACGTGGCACAGAAGCTGGTGGACGGCGTGCGTTCGCGGCTGGTGGCGGGTGTCAACCTGCCGATGCTGCTGCGCGCCGTCACCTACCGGCACGAGCCGCTCGACACGCTCGTGCAGCGCGCCATCGCGGGCGGCACCGCGGGTGTCATGCAGGTGGCCGTGGCGGCTCCCCAGAACCAGGCAAAAAGAAAGCACAGTGATCAAGAAATCCGTGACCATCAGCAATAAGCTGGGCCTGCACGCACGCGCATCGGCCAAACTGACCAAGCTCGCAGGCAGCTTTCCCTGCGAGGTGTGGCTCTCTCGCGGCGACCGCCGCATCAACGCCAAGAGCATCATGGGCGTCATGATGCTGGCCGCCGGGCTCGGCTCCACCGTCGAGCTGGAGACCAACGGCGCCCAGGAAGAAGAAGCGATGAACGCCATCGTCCAGCTCATGGACGACAAGTTCGGCGAAGGCGAATGACCATGCGCGCTGCCTTGCCGGTCAAGAAAGCGTTGGCGCGCTGGATTCTGGGCTCGGTGGGCGTTCTGGCGATCGGATGCGCATGGGCGCAGGACGGCAAGCCGCAGGACCCTGCCGCGCTGAAGAAGGTGCTGGCCAGCGGAGGAGGCGTTTTCGAATCGCGCAACAGCGCGCTGCTCCTTTCGCCCAAGGGCAATTTCATCTTCAACATGGCCTTCGGTATGGCCGGGCGCGGCATCAACTCCGGCATGTCCGGCACGTGGCGCACCGAGAAAGGGACCGGCCATATCTGCCTGCTCCCGCCGTCACCGGAGCCGATGCTGTTTGCTGCACCTGGCGCACCCACGAACGGCAAGGCGAGCCTCGCGTTCCGCGGCGCCGATCTGAGGCGTGCCGCGATCGTCAAGGCCGGTGAACGCTTCGATGGACCGGCTGCGGTCAAGGAGGTCCGCGAACGCCTGTGGGACGACGAACCGCAAGCCGGGGCACCGCCACCGGCCATCAGCGTCGACATCGCCGCGAAGTTCGTTCATGTGGCCGTGCCGGTGGAGCGGACGGCAGCAAACATCGAGTACGTGACGCACAAGTTTGCCCTCGATGGAAAGACGGGCGGCTACTTGGTGGCGTACCGCAGCGGCACTTCGCCTTTCGACCCGGCAGCGGGCAACGCAAAGGAACTCTGCCTCGCCCCCGAGGAGCTGGCCTTCGAGCAGGCCCGTGTGCTGGCTGCGGGCGAGGCCACCGCAATCGATGAGCGCGTCAAGGCCGCGATCGACCCCGAGACCCTTGCCTCGCCAGACGGCAAGGAGTCCGGCTACCGCCGCATCCGTCCGGTGGCAAAGGCCAGCTTCTTCGCACCGCCATCCACCGTCACGTTGACGCTGCGAGAAACCGACACAGCCAAGCTTTTCAGGATCGCCACGCAAGTGCTCGATCAAGGCGGTGCATCCTTCAGCCAGTCCTCCAGGCAGGGGAAGGAATCCAGCGAAGCCAAGGGCCTGGTGCTCGGCTCGGCGGGCGGGCCCAACTCGGCGAGCGAATTCGATGTGCAGGTCCAAATCCTGGCGCAGGGCGAGGTGCGCGTGACGGCGCTTTCAAGGCGCGATCCCATCGCGGTCAACGCGGAATCGCCCATTGCGTCTTCGCTGGCCGGCCAGATTCAACGAGCGGTCGAGAGCGAAAAGAAGTGACCTTCGCAGTCCACGGTCTCCCCGTTGCCCGTGGCATTGCCATCGGGCGTGCGGTGCTGGTGGTGTCGAGCCGCATCGACGTGGCCCACTACTTCATCAAGCCCGAAGAGATCGACATCGAAATCGACCGCGTGCGCACCGCGCGCAACGCCGTCGCCGACGAGCTCATCAAGCTGCAGGCCAGCGTCGCGCAGATGGGCCCGAACGACGCGCCGCACGAGCTGGCCGCCTTGCTCGAAGTGCACCAGATGCTGCTGCAGGACGAAGCCCTGAGCGGCGGCGTCAAGCACTGGATCAGCGAGCGGCTCTACAACGCCGAATGGGCGTTGACCACGCAGCTCGAAATCATCGCGCGCCAGTTCGACGAGATGGAGGACGAGTACCTGCGCGAGCGCAAGGCCGACCTCGAACAGGTGGTCGAGCGCATCCTGCACCGCATGAAGGGCACCGCCGCCGTGCTGGCGCCGAGCCCGCCGCGCCGCAAGCGCGCCGCCCACACCGACGATGACGACGACCCCACCGCAGGCGACGGCATCGACGTGCCATTGGTGCTGATCGCGCACGACCTCTCGCCAGCCGACATGCTGCAGTTCAAGAAGAGCGTGTTCGCGGGCTTCGTGACCGACGTGGGCGGGCGCACCTCGCACACCGCCATCGTTGCGCGCAGCATGGACATCCCGGCCATCGTCGGCGCGCGCACCGCGAGCCAGCTCGTGCGCCAGGACGACTGGGTCATCATCGACGGCGACGCCGGCGTGATGATCATCGACCCCTCGCCGATCATCCTGGCCGAGTACGGCTTCAAGCAGCGCCAGGGCGACCTCGAACGAGGCCGCCTTGCGCGCCTGCGCCACAAGCCCGCCGTCACGCTCGACGGCCAGCGCGTCGAACTGCTCGCCAACATCGAGATGCCTGAAGACACCGTGGGCGCCGTCAAGGCCGGCGCGGTGGGCGTGGGGCTGTTCCGCAGCGAATTTCTCTTCATGGGCCGCGAGTCGTCGGCGCGCCAGACCCGCCTGCCCGACGAGGAAGAGCAGTACCAGGCCTACAAGCGCGCGGTCGAGGGCATGCAGGGCATGCCGGTCACCATCCGCACCATCGACGTGGGCGCCGACAAGCCGCTGGACAACAAGTCGGCCAACAAGCAGGAGCACCTGAACCCCGCGCTGGGCCTGCGCGCCATCCGCTGGAGCCTGGCCGACCCGGCCATGTTCCTCACGCAGTTGCGCGCCATCCTGCGTGCGGCGGCGCACGGCGAAATCCATCTGCTGATCCCGATGCTTGCGCACGCCAGCGAGATCCGCCAGACGCTCTCGCTGATCGACTTCGCGCGCGCCGAGCTGGACAACCGTGGCGCGGTGTACGGCCACGTGAAGCTCGGCGCCATGATCGAGATACCGGCCGCCGCGCTCACGTTGCGCATCTTCCTCAAGCACTTCGACTTTCTCTCCATCGGCACCAACGACCTGATCCAGTACACGCTGGCGATCGATCGGGCCGACGAGTCGGTGGCTCACCTGTACGACCCCGCGCATCCCGCCGTGCTGAAGCTGGTGGCCGACACCATCGCCGAGTGCCGGCGCCAGGGCAAGGGCGTGGCCGTGTGCGGCGAAATGGCGGGCGACGTGGCCTTCACGCGCCTGCTGCTGGGCCTGGGGCTGCGCAGTTTCTCGATGCACCCTTCGCGCATCCTCGCGGTCAAGCAGGAAGTGCTGCGGGCCGACACCAGCAAGCTCGAAGCCTGGGCCAAAGGCGTGCTCGAACTGGACGACCCGGGCGCGGCGCTCGCGGGCTGAGTCTTCGGCGCGCTGCCGGCAACGCGGCCATGATGGCCGACACACCGCAAAGGACACCGCGCGAATGACCAACGCCACGCCCTCGACCACAGCACCGGCAACCGCCGCCGACAGCCCGCCCGAGAGCGCATGGCGCGGCATGCTGCTGGCCTTCACCGGCGGCTTTGTCGACACGCTCGGGTTCGTGGCGCTGTTCGGATTGTTCACCGCGCACGTCACCGGCAACTTCGTGCTGATCGGCGCGGCCATGGCCGGCAGCGGGCATTCGGGCGTGGTTGGCAAACTGCTGGCATTGCCGGCCTTCGTGCTGGGCGTGGCGGCCACGCGGCTGTTTCAGTTGCGGCGCGAGCGACGCGGGCTCGACACCGCCGTTCCACTGGTGAGCACGCAGCTGGTGTGCCTGCTGGCCTTCATGGGCGCCGCCGTGTGGGCGGGCCCTTTCGTCAGTGGCAACGGCGCGTCGGCCATTGCGGTCGGGCTGATGGGCGTGCTGACCATGTCGATCCAGAACACCGCCGCGCGCAGCGTCTTCTCGCGGCTGACACCCAGCACCGTGATGACCGGCAACGTCACGCAACTCGTGATGGACCTGGTCGACATCGCGACGCGCGCGCCCGGCATGGCCGGTGCATCGGCCCGCGTGCACAAGGCGTGGCCACCGGTAGCCGCCTTCGCGGTGGGCTCGCTCGGCGGCGGCCTGGGTTATGCGCATGCGGGCTTTTGGGCGCTGCTCGTGCCCTGCCTGGCCCTGGCCGCGCTGCTGCAACTGCTGCGAAAGCAATAGCGCTGCAATAAAACGAAACACGCCGAAACTGCGGCGAAAGGACTTGCGGCGCCTCCGCAAGCACGATCAGGACCTCTTCTTCCACACCAGAAAGGCCTGCATCATGAAATCTCTTTCCTTCACGCACATCGTTGCCGTCGGCTCGTTCGCCATGCTCGCCGCTGCCGGCGCCAAGGCCGAAAGCTACGAGGGCGTGCAGCCCCTCGTGTCGGCCAAGAGCCGCGTCGAGGTCAACGCAGAAGCCATGCGCACCGCATCGGCACCCAACCAGAACATCGTGCGCGGTTCGCGCGGCGCCGAAACCGTGGCCGTGTCGACCGACCGCGCCAGCGTGGTCGCCGAAGCCGTGCGCACGGCTGCCGCACCCGACCAGAACGTGTCCTCGGGCTCGCGCGTGAACAGCAAGGTCGTCTCGACCATGCAGAACCCCGTCGACGCACGCGCCGCAGCAGCCAACGCCAAGAGCAGCCGCCTGTAAGCGGCACCCACAGCCGTCGCAATCAAACGAAACACGCCGATACGCCGGCGAGAGGACTTGGCCCGGTGCCCCGAGCACCATCGAGCTTCCTCCTCACAAGACAACACCAAGGACTTGATATGAAGCACTGGATCAAACGCACTCTCTTCGGTTTCGCCGGCGCGGCGATGGTTGCCGGCAGCATCGCCGGTTGTGCCGGCCAACGGCATGGCTGGGGCGGCGGCGACAGCGCCGACTTCCGCGCCAAGATGGTCGAGCGCGTGGGCAGCAAGCTCGAACTCGATACCGCACAGAAGCAGAAGCTCACCGTGCTGGCCGAGAAGCTGCAGGCGCAGCGCGAAGCCATGCGCGGCGCCGGCGGCTCGGGCGATCCGCGCTCGCAGTTCAAGGCGCTGTTCGCGGGCAACAAGCTCGACCAGGCCGGCGCCTCGCGCCTCATCGACGAGAAGACTGCCGTCGTGCGCACCGGCAGCCCCGAAGTCATTGCCGCCGCCGCCGACTTCTTCGACAACCTGAACGCGGCGCAGCAGCAGAAGGTGCGCGACTTCATGGAGCGCGGCGGCCGCCGCTGGAGCCGTCATGGCTGAAGCACTGTCGGCCTTCGGGCTCGCTGTACGGCGCGTCACCGCATCGCCGGCGCCCTGGGTGTCCCACGCCGCGGCTTTCAACGACGCGGCGGGCATGGCCACCGGCCGCGTTCGCACGCTGTTGCGCCTCGAAGGCGTCACCGTGCTGGGCGTGGCGCTGGCCGCCTATGCGCAGTTCGGCGCGGGCTGGGGCGTGTTCGCGCTCTTGCTGTTCGCGCCCGATCTGTCGATGCTGGGCTACCTCGCAGGGCCGCGCGTGGGCGCGGCCCTGTACAACGCGGCGCATTCGTACGTCGGTGCCGTCGCGCTGATGGCGCTGGGCGTGCTCGCCGCCATGCCCTGGGCTGTGGCCGGCAGCCTGATCTGGCTGACCCACATCGGTCTCGACCGTGCCCTGGGCTACGGGCTCAAGTACGCCGATGGCTTCGGTCTCACGCACCTGGGCCGCATCGGCCGGGCCGATCCGTGGTGAGCGGCGCCACATCCGTATTGCGTCCGCAGGTCGCGCGCGCCTGGATGCTGACCGAGGCGCTCACGCTCGGCATCGCATCGATGGTGCACGCGGGCCGGATCGTGCCGGGCTTCGCGCATCCACACGCCCGCACGGCCGAGACGGTGATCGCGGTCGTGCTGGTGTTCGCCGCGGTCGAGACCTGGCTGCGCCCATCGGACGCGCGCCGGGCCGCGATCGTCGGCCAGGGCTTTGCGCTGCTGGGCACGCTGGTCGGCCTGGCCACCATCGCCCTGGGCATCGGTCCGCGCACGCTGCCCGATGTGATCTATCACGCGCTGTTGCTCGCGCTGCTGGTGACGGGCCTGACCTTGGCGGTGCGATGCCGGCCGGTCTGATGGTCAGCGAAGTCATCCGCCACTTTTTGGCCAGAAGGCACAATCCCGCCATGCCGCGCATCCTGCTGATCGACGACGACGAACACCTCGCCGCGCCGCTGACCACCTACTTCGCACGCTTCGGCTGCACGCTCGAGAGTGCGGTGCGCCCCAGCGAAGGTCTCGCCATGCTGCGCGCCGGCCACTACGACGCCGCCATCCTCGACGTGATGCTGCCCGAGATGGACGGCTTCGAGTTGTGCCGCGAGATCCGCAAGGAAAGCGACATCCCCATCGTGATGCTCACCGCCCGCGGCGAAGTGATGGACCGCGTGGTCGGCCTCGAACTGGGCGCCGACGACTACGTGCCCAAGCCCTTCGAGCCGCGCGAACTGGTGGCGCGCGTGCAGACCATCCTGCGTCGCCAGCGCAGCGTGCCGCCTGCGGCCAACGGAGTGCAGCACCGCGTGTTCGACGGCCTGTCGATCGACCTCGACCGGCGCCAGGTGCTGCGCCACGGCGAGCGCGTCGAGTTGACTGGCACCGAGTTCGAGCTGCTCGCGCTGCTGGCAGCCGAGCCCGGCAAGGTGTTCAGCCGCGACGACATCCTGAACCGCCTGCGCGGCCACGAGGCCGAGCTGTACACGCGCGCGGTCGACATCGTGGTGAGCCGCCTGCGCAAGAAGCTGGAGCCGCTGGACTGCATCAAGACGCTGCGCAATGCCGGCTATGCGCTGGCCGTGGCACGCAGCGAGCCCGCATGAACTTTCGTCGCCGGGACCACCGCCAGGCATGGCGCGAGATGGCATGCCGCCGCGAAGAGATGCGCAAGCAATGGCACGCGCAGTGGCACGAGAAGGTGCAGGGCAAGCGCCGCTGGCGCCGCTCGCTGCGCATGCGGCTGGTGATGATGTTCGTGATGCTGGCACTGGTGATGGCGGCGGTGTTCGTGGGGGGCATGAAGAAGTCCTTCTCCACCGGCTGGGCCGAGGCCGCGCAGCCGATGCTGGTGGACTACACCGACCGGCTCGTCGCGGAACTCGGCACGCCGCCCGACGTGGTGCGGGCGCAGGCGCTGGTGAACCGGCTGCCGATCACCATCCGCATCGTCGGGCCCCAAGTCAATTGGGACTCGAACCCGAGCGGCCCCAACAGTCCCGGCGGCTGGATGCACGACCGCGACGAGGCGCAGGGCAACGACAAGTGGTTCGTTCGCCCCACCGCCGATGGCCACCGCGTCATCTTCGGCTGGGCGCCCAAGCTTTGGCAGTTCGCGCCGCGCACCGCGGGCTGGGCCACGCTCGGCGTGCTCCTGCTGCTGGTGGTGCTGGCCTATGCCTTCGTGAGCCGTCTGCTGCGGCCGCTGATCGACATTCGCGAGGGCGCGCAGCGCTTCGGCCGTGGCGAGTTCACGCAGCCGATTCCGATCCGCCGCAACGACGACCTGGGTGACCTTGCCCAGCGCATCAACACCATGGCCGACGACATCCAGGCCATGCTCGATGCCAAGCGCGGGCTGCTGCTGGCACTGAGCCACGAGTTGCGCTCGCCGCTCACGCGCGCCCGGCTCAACGCCGAGCTGTTGCCCGCCACGCCCGAAGGACAGGCCGAGCGCGAGGCGCTGCTGCGCGACCTGAACGAGATGCGCGACCTGATCAGCGACCTGCTCGAAAGCGAGCGCCTTGCCAGTCCGCACGTGGCGCTGCAGCGCGAGCCCGTCGACCTGGCGGTGTTGATCCGCGAGGCCGTGGCCGAGATGCCGGATGCACAGGACGTGCATCTCGATCTGGCCGAAGGCCTGCCGCCGCACGCCGTCGACCGCATGCGTGTTCGCCTGCTGGTGCGCAACCTGCTGGACAATGCCCTGCGCTACAGCGCCGGCGCACCCCGGCCGCCGTGCGTGTCGCTGCGTGCGGTGGTCGATGGCAAGAAGCAGGGCGTCGAGATCGAGGTGCGCGACCACGGCCCCGGTGTCGAGGAGGCGCAGCTCGAACGCCTGACTGAGCCCTTCTATCGCACCGATGGCGCCCGCGCGCGCACCACCGGTGGCGTCGGCCTGGGCATGTACCTGTGCCGGCTGATCGCCGAGGCGCACGGCGGCGAGCTGACGGTGCGCAACGCGCATCCGGGGTTGCAGATCACCATTCGGCTGCCTTAGGTCAAGGGGTTGCCGGGCGGGTGCGCGCTGTCACCTGCGCTACCAGCCGGCTTGGAGTGCGCAGCTACGATGCGCCTGCGTGCCAGCCGTCAACCAAGGAGACATCATGAGCAGCCCCCTCACCAACCACCAGGTCCGCCTCGCCAAACGTCCCGAAGGCGCGGCCACCCGTGAAAACTGGAAGTTCACCACCGAGCCCGTCGGCGAGCCGGACGAGGGCGGCGTGCTGGTCCAGACACTGTCGCTGTCGCTCGACCCCGCCATGCGCGGCTGGCTCAACGACGCCAAGAGCTACATCCCGCCCGTGGGCATCGACGAGGTGATGCGCGCCGGCGGCATCGGCCGTGTCATCGCGTCGAAGAACCCGCAGTTCGCGGTCGGCGACACGGTCTACGGCACGCTCGGCGTGCAGGAATACATCCTCATCCCGCAAGACCAGATCAAGCGCAACGGGCTGGTGAAGGTCGACCTGAACGTCGGCACCATCGGCCAGTGGCTCAACGTGCTCGGCATGCCGGGCATGACCGGCTACTTCGGGCTGATGGACGTGGGCCAGCCCAAGCCGGGCGAGACGGTGGTGGTGTCGGGCGCGGCCGGCGCGGTCGGCCAGACGGTGGGCCAGCTTGCCAAGCTCAAGGGCTGCCGCGTCGTCGGCATCGCGGGCGGCGCGGCCAAGTGCGAATGGGTGGTGAAGGAGCTGGGCTTCGACGCCTGCATCGACTACAAGGCCGGCGAGGGCGCGGTGCGCGCAGGCCTGAAGGAACACTGCCCCAAGGGCGTGGACATCTATTTCGACAACGTCGGCGGCGAGATCCTCGACCACGTGCTGGCCAAGCTGGCGCGCAAGGCCCGCATCATCATCTGCGGCGCCATCAGCCAGTACAACAACGCCAACAGCATGCCGGCCGCCGGCCCGCGCAACTACCTGAGCCTGCTGGTGAACCGCGCGCGCATGGAAGGCATCGTGGTGTTCGACTACGCCGACCGCTACCCCATTGCCATCGCCGAGCTGGCCGGCTACCTGAAAGATGGGCGCATGAAGAGCAAGGAAGACGTCGTGCAAGGCCTCGATACCTTCCCCGAGTCGCTCAACAAGCTGTTTGCCGGGCAAAACTTCGGAAAGCTGGTGTTGCAAGTTGCACACTAAAGGTGTCTGTTTGTTAATCTCCGTGCGTATGTCACAAGCGTTCGGATAACACTGTTAACCATAGTGAACTGATGCTAATTGCACTTCTTCTCTCGTCTTTGGATAACTAGACTGCGGCCTGCCTTGCATAGGCAGATAGCAATTCGGTTATATAAATCATCAGGGAATGTAAATGCAGAAAGCAGCTTTCATCAAACTCGCCGCACTGGTCGCGGCTGGCGTTCTGTCGCAAGGCGCCTTCGCCGCTGACGGCACCATCAACTTCACGGGCGACATCGTCGACGCACCTTGCTCGATCTCGCCCAACAGCCAGAACATGACCGTGCCGCTGGGCAAGGTGTCGCGCAACGTTTTCGGCACGCTCAGTACCGCCACGCCGCCAGTGTTCTCCGGCGGGACTGTCGGTAAGAAGTCCACGCCTGCCAAGTTCAGCATCGACCTGCTGGGTTGCGGTGCCACTGCCAAGGGTGCGACCGTGACGTTCTCGGGCACCGCCGATCTCGACGACGCCACAGTTCTGCGCGTGGCCAATGCCGGCCAGGTCGGTGCGGGTGCGGCATCGGGCGTGGGGATCGAAATCGGTGATTCCGCTGGCGCCAAGATCCCGCTAGGTTCGGAATCCGGCCAGTACGTCCTTGGCGTCGGCGACAACTCGCTGAAGTTCCAGGCGGTCTACGTGTCAACGAAAACGACTGTGACGACCGGCCCGGCCAACGGCACCGCGCAGTTCACGGTTGCCTACAAGTAAGTAGCGTCTGCGGCATCTGCCGCTGGCCGGAGCGCACACCGCTTCGGGCTGGCAGGCGGTGCCTTTCATGCCTGATGCCGCGCCTGGACTGAAGCGTCCCGGCCGGCGTCGGCATTTCCTCCTCTCTTTGTTTTCCCGCCGGTGCCTCGATGCGCCGCAGTGCCGGGCCGCGCGTGTTGCTCCATGCGTGCCATCCGCCACCCAAGGATTTTTCTTTCTATGTGCAGCAACAATCGCTTTCGGTGGGCTTTCGCCTTCCTGCTGACGCTGGGCCTGCAGTGGCCCGCCGGTGCGGGCGTGATGCTCGGCGGCACGCGCGTGATCCTCGGTGAGAAGGACCGCGAAGCCTCCATTCCGGTGAAGAACACCGGCACCTCGCCCTACGTGGTCCAGACCTGGATCGATGCCGGCGAAGGCAAGAACAAGACCCCTCTGCTCGTCACGCCGCCGTTGTCGCGGCTCGATCCCGGCATGGAAAACATCCTGCGCATCATGCGCGTGGCCGGCGATCTGCCCGCAGACCGCGAGTCGGTGTTCTGGCTCAACGTCAAGGAGATCCCCGAGAAGGCCAAGGACGAGAACGTGCTGCAGATCGCGGTGCGCAGCCGCATCAAGCTGTTCTATCGCCCCTCGAAGCTGGTCGGCAAGCCCGAGGAGTCGCGTGCGCAGCTCACCTGGGCCGTCAGCGCCGGTGCACAGGGCCAGGGCGCCGTGCTCAAGGTCGGCAATCCCACGGCTTACAACGTGACCTTCACTGCGTTGAACATCAACAGCGGCCAGCAACTGATCAACGCCGACATGGTGCCGCCGTTCGGCGAGATGTCGTATCCGCTGACCGCAGTGAAGGCGCCGCAGGCGGTGCAGGTGAACTTCACCACGCTCAACGACTACGGGGGCGAGACGCCTGAAGAATTCGTCAAAGTGCCTGAGGCCGCCGCGCCCGTGGCCGTGAAGGCCGAACTCGTGCCGCCGCCCGCGCCGTCCGCGGATGCGGCGAAGCGCTGAGACGCAAGGCCAGACCGCCATGCGCCGTTCTTCATCTGCGCTTCGCGCGCCGTTCCGGTTGACGCTGTGTGCCGCCCTTCTGGGCGCACTGGGTACGCCCGGCCATGCGCAGCAACAGCAGGTGGCCGGCTCCAGCTTCAACGAGGAATTCCTTGGCATCGGCGGCGACCAGCCGCATGCCGACCTGTCGCTCTTCTCCTTCGGCAACCGCGTGCTGGCCGGCAAGTACATGGTCGACGTGTCGCTCAACGAGCGCGGCGCCGGGCAGACCGAAATCCGCTTCCTCGAGAGGGAAGGCAAAAGCGACGCCGTGCCCTGTCTCACGCGCCGCATGCTCGACGACTGGGGCGTCAACGTGGCGGTGTTCCCCGCACTGGCGAGCGCTGCGGACGATGCCTGCGTCGACCTGGGAACGATCATTCCCGATGCAACTTTCACCTACGACGGCGGCAAGCAGCGCCTGTTCGTCAGCATTCCGCAAGCGGCGCTCAAGCGCTCGGCACGCGGCGCGGTCGGCCCCGAGAAGTGGGACAAGGGCATCACCGCCGGCATGCTGGACTATCAGCTCAACTTCGCGCGCTACAGCGGCGACAACTACCGCAACGACACGAACCCCTTTGCGACCCCGCAGAACGCGTTCGACGGCAACCCCTTCGCCGACCGCAACAAGACCCTCCAGCGCAACTCCCTGTTCGCGGGCTTGCGTGCGGGCTTCAACTACGGCGACTGGCGCTTTCGGCACTTCTCGACCTACAACCGTGGCATCGACGGCAAGAGCAAGTGGCAAGGCATCAACACCTATGCGCAGCGCGACCTGGCCTCGATCAACGGGCAACTGCTGATCGGCGACGGCAACACACCAGGTAACTTCTTCGACAGCCTGCCGTTTCGCGGCGTGCAGATCTCGTCCGACGACGCGATGCTGCCCGACAGCCAGCAGGGCTACGCACCCACCATCCGCGGCGTGGCGCAGACCAATGCGCGCGTGACGGTGCGCCAGAACGGCTACATCATCTACAGCACCTTCGTGGCGCCGGGGCCGTTCGTCATCGATGACCTGTACCCCACCGCATCGAGCGGCGACCTGGAAGTGACCATCGCCGAGGCCGATGGCCGGCAGACCAAGTACACGCAGGCCTTCTCGGCCGTGCCCACGCTGCTGCGCGAGGGCACCTGGCGCTATTCGGCCACCGTCGGCAAGTACCGCAACGGCTATGACGGCAATGCGGCCGGCGCAAGGCCATTGCTGGCGCAGCCCACCTTCATGCAGGCCACGCTGGCGCGCGGCCTGGGCAACGAGTTCTCGGTGTACGGCGGGCTGATTGCCTCGGGCAAGTACCAGTCGCTGCTGGCGGGCGTGGGCAAGAACATGCGCGATTTCGGCGCGGTGTCGGTCGACCTGTCGAGCGCGCGCACGGTCGATCGCCTGAACAACACCTACAGCGGCCAGTCGCTGCGCTTTCTGTACTCGAAGTCCTTCATCGACTCGGGCACCAACTTCCGCATGGCGGGCTACCGCTACTCGACCAGCGGCTACCGTACCTTCCAGGAGGCGGTGCAGATGCAGGAGCTGTTGCTGCCCAGCAGCCTGAACAGCCGGCGCAACGAGCTGCGCTTCGAACTGTCGCAGCAAATCGGCAACATGGGCTCGGTCTTCGCCACGATCCGCCAGCAAAGCTACTGGGGCACGGATGCCAAGGACCGGCTGGCGCAGGTGGGCTACTCGGGCAGCTACAAGCAGTTCGGCTACAGCGTGTTCTACAACCACAGCACCACGCTGAACCGGCCGGCCACGCGCCAGATCATGTTCACGCTGAGCATTCCGCTGGGCGACACGCGCGCCAGTGCGATGTACTCGGTCAACCGCGACAGCAACGGCCAGCTCTCCCAGCAGGCCAGCGTCTACGGCTCGGCCTTCGACGACAGCCGCCTGACCTACAACGTGACGACCGGCCATTCGAACGCCAGCGGCCAGGGCACGAGCGGCAGCGCAAGCGCAAGCTATCTGTCGCAGGTAGGTCGCTTCGATCTGGGCTATTCGCAGGGCCGTGGCTACGGGCAGACGACCTTCGGCATGGCCGGCGGCCTGGTGATGCACAGCGGCGGCGTGACGCTGTCGCAGCCGCTGGGCGAGACGATCGGGCTGGTGCAAGCGCCCAAGGCCGGCGGCGTGGGCCTCGAATCGCAACCGGGCGTGGCCACGGACGCAGCGGGCAATGCGGTCATTCCCAACCTGAGTCCGTACCGGCTGAACCGGCTGGCGCTGCGCACGGCCGACCTGGGCGACACGGTGGAGGTGAAGAACGCGGCCACCGAGGTGGTGCCCACGCGCGGCGCGGTGGTGGTCGCGAAGTTCGAGACCTCGGTGGGCTTCCGCCTGCTGATGACGCTGACCGACCAGAAGGGCCAGATGCTGCCGCTGGGCTCGAAGATCGAGAGCGAGACGGGCCAGGAGGTCGGTGTGGTCGGCCCCGATGGGCAGGCCTTCGTGACGGGGGCTGCACAGAGCGGCCGCCTGACGGTGCGATGGGGCCAGGGTGAGCGCGACCAGTGCGTGGTGCCCTACAGCCTGCCCGAGGAGGCCAGTCCGCCGCCCATCCGCGAGCTGGCCGGGCAGTGCGCTGCACCAGTGCCCGCGTCCACGCCGGTGCCCGCGTCGGGTGCCGTGCAATCCAAGGGAGCCGAATGAACCGCAGCCATCCATTCCGCGCGACGAAGGCCGTGCGCCGCTCCGTCCGCCTCGCCGCGCCGGCCTTCGTGCTGCTGCTCGGCGCGCAGGCCGCGCAAGCCGTCTGCACCGTCACACCGGGCTACGTAGAGAAAATCGTCAACATGGAAGTTGGTCGGGTGGTCATTCCGAACGACTTGCCCGTGGGCGCCTTGATCATCCCGCCAAAGGACTTTCCCCTGCCTCTGGCGGGTACCACCAACCAGCCGTGGACGTGCACAGGGGGAGGCAATGTGAAGGGCGTCATGCTGCAGGGCACCGAGCTGACGGGTTTCAGCCAGTCCAAGGTGTTCAGCACAGACGTAGCCGGTGTCGGTATCCGGCTGTCGCGCTTTTTCAACGACGGGACCAGCACGACGGCGCCCGAAGTCAACCAGTATCCGCATGACCGTTCGACGTCGACCACCTTCGGAGACTTCGACGCCAAATCGCGCTTTCGGGTGGAGTTGTTCAAGACCGCTCCCGTGACCGGCAATGGGCCTCTCGCACAAGGGATCTACACCCGGTACTTCAGCCTGGAGCCCCCGCAGCAATCGGTGCTGACGACCATTCTCTCGGGCGTCGGCATCACGATCATCACGCCGTCGTGCACGGTGGACCTGGGCTCGCGAAACATCTCGGTGGAGTTCGGCAAGGTGCCGCAGAGCAGCTTCAAGGGCAAGGGCACCACAGCGGGCGACCGCAAGTTCAACATCAAGCTCAATTGCAAGGCGGGGCAGAACGCGCAAAACACGGTCTATCTGCGCATGGATGCGATGCAAGACCCCTCGAACGAGCAGGGTGTGCTGAAGCTCACGCAGGCCGGTTCGAGCACCGCCACCGGCGTGGGCATCCAGGTGGTGAACGACAAGAGCGTGCCGGTGAAATTCGGCGAAGAAGCGTTGGTGGGGCCGTCGATGGATGGCTCCTATGTGCTGCCCTACACCGCGCGCTACTTTCAGACTGGCGACAAGGTCACGCCGGGTCGTGCGGACGGTACGGCGACCTTCACGCTCGACTACAAGTAGCGCCCGGGTCCGACGGGGCCCACCCGATGCCGAGAGAAGCGTGCGAGCAAATCTGTGTTGGGTTTTTCTTCACAACAGGGAGTGCGTCATGACTTTGAATGTTCGGGGGAAGAGGTTCGGTGCGGCGTGGATCACCGTCGCAACCACGCTGTTGGCTGCATGCGGCGGAGGCGGCGACGGAAATTCGGGACTCGGCGGCGGTGCAGGGGCGGCAATGCCGCCACCGCCGACATCGGTCGTACAGAAGGCAGCATCGCCGCAAAAGGAGGAAGAGTTGCCTCTTTCCCGGCATGCCGATGGCATCGGGCAGGCGGCGCGATTTGTCTCGCCAGGCGCCATGGCCATCGACCCATCCGGCAATCAGTTCGTGATCGACAAGATGCCCGACCAAGACACGGTCATCCGGAAGATCACGCCCGAAGGCAGCGTGTCGACGCTGACGACGACCGTCGGTGGTGGTCCGGACAATCTTCTTCGATGGCACGACGCATACCTGGGTGGCATCGCGGTTGACGGGAAGGGCGCGCTCTATGTCTCGAATTATGGCAATGCGACTATCGAGAAGATCGATGCGCAGGGTGTGACAAGTGTGCTGGCGGGACAGGCTGGCAAAAGAGGCCACTTGGACGGCGTTGGGAGTGAGGCACTTCTGGATGCACCGTCTGCGATGACGGCAGACGCCGACGGGACTGTCTACTTCATCGAGGACTTTCAGAAGACGATTCGCAAGGTTGCACCGAACGGCGCAGTCACTACTGTCGCGGGAACACCGAGCGACGGTGGATTCGCGGCACGCTCCGGCGGCGAGGCTGGCGAGAACGGCGTGGGCGCGGACGCCCGGTTTGTGAACCCGACGGCACTGGTTGTCGACGGCAAGAAGAATCTCTATGTCTACGACGACAGGCGAATCAAGAAAATCACGCCGCAGGCGGTGGTGACGATACTCGCCGGCTCCAACAACCTGCTCAGGCCCTACTACCTCGATGGAGAAGGCGCCGTTGCCGGGTTTAGCTACCAGCCTTCGCCTTTGGCCGTTGATGCGAATGGCGCCGTCTACGTGGCGGACCGGGGGAACAATGTGATTCGCAAGGTCACGCCCGATGGAACGGTCTCGACCTACGCCGGTGCGCAGTACCCCAGAGTGTTTAACAACAGCGAGGGGTACAGCGTCTTCGCGCCGGACCTTTACCTGGATGGCAGCGCACAAGTCGCCCGCTTCGGAACGATGGGCGGCATTGCAATGTCGGCACAGAACGTTCTGTACGCGGTGGATGCCGGCAACTTCGTGGTCCGGAAGGTGACGCCTGTTGGCGATGTGAGCACGTGGGCAGGCGTGCGCAGCCGAATCAGTCTTCCCACGCCAGCCTGAACCGCCGGGCGCGCGGTCGTCGATTTTCAATCGGCGGCCGGCCGCATCGGGATGTCGCCCATCGCGTCATCTTCGCGCAGGCCACGCGCAGCCTTCAGCAACTCGATCGACAGTCCATCGCCCTGGCCGGCGAAGCCCTTGGCGACGCCTTCCAGCACGGTCGACAGGCCGGCTTCACCGTCGTCGCGCGCGTCCATGCTGATGTTGAGCACCCGGGCGGCCATCTGGCGGTAGGTGATGGCGCCTGCGCCTTCGAGTGCGGCCACCAGGTCGAGGTACAGCGCCAGGTTCAGGTCGAACACCAGCTTGGGCGTGATCTCGAAGTCATCGTTCTTGTTCTTGTGGTCCATGGATGGAGGCTCCTTTTTTTCCTGAGCCTCCACTCTAGCCACAAAAACGGGCGCAGCCCGTCGGACACGGACGATTCAGCGTGCGCGCGTGCCCATGATTGCGGCCGAGATGATCAGCGCCGCAGCCAGCACGATGGTTCCGGTGAGTGGACGCCCGGTGACCGTGAGCAGCAGCGCGGTCGAGGCCAGCGGCGTGATGTAGCTCAGGATGCCGATCTGCCGCGCGTCGCCGCGCTTGAGCGCCATGTCCCAGACGAAGAAGGCCGCGCCCAGCGGACCGAGGCCGCACAGCGCGACCAGCAGCCAGTCCTTCGCGGACAGCGCGACGGACGGTTCGAGCAGCGCATGGCAGCCCAGTGACAGAACGCCCGAGACCAGCCCGAACAACCCGATGGCTGCAGTCGGGAACGCCGGCACGCGCTGCGTCCACAGCGAATAGCTGGCCCAGATGAAGGCCGAGCCCAGCGCCGGCAGGAAGCCCCAGTACCCGGCCGCCGTGTCCGACAGCGCCGATACCGCACCGCCGCGCGCGCCCAGGATCGCGATGGCAGCGCCCGCGAACCCGAGCAGCGCCGCCACCACATGCAGCGGCCGCAGCGACATGCCCGGCAGCAGCACGGGCGCCAGCACCACCATCAACAGCGGCCACAGGTAGTTGACCAGGTTGGCCTCGACCGGCGGTGCATGACGCAGCGCAATGAACAGCAGGAAGTGAAAGCCGAACAGCCCGTAGATGCCCAGCGCCAGCGTGCGCGGCGGCACCTTCCACGCGGAGTGATCGCCCAGCACCAGTGGCCAGCTCGGCACGCTGCCGATGACCAGCGCAAGCCCGGTCAACAGGAACGGCGGCAGGTGCGAGAGCACGGTGCCGAGCGAGGCGAGCGTGGCCCAGAGCGCGATGGCGAGCAGGGCATAGAACGTGGACGGCATGACGGGCGAGGCTACGGGATGCGGTCGTCGCGCAACGCCGGTTCGTCGTCGCGTACCGACGGTCTCGGTCTTGCTCCCTCTCCCCCCGGGGGAAGGCTGGGATGGGGGCAGGCCCTCGATCAGGCGCCGCGTTTCGGTGGATGCCGTCGTCCCCCACCCCAACCCTCCCCCGGGGGGAGAGGGAGAAAAGCGGGATCTCAGCGGCGCAGCGCGGCGGTGAGTGCAGAAGGCGAGCGATAACCCGTGCGGCGCGCCGTCTCGGCCGCGCCCATGCCTTCCAGCCGCAGCTCGCGCGCATGCGCCAGCCGCAGCGTGCGCAGCCAGTGCATCGCGCCCAGGCCTTGTTCGTCGCGGCAGCGCTGCGCGAACTGGCTGGGGCTCAGGCAGGCGACGTCGGCCAGGTCGGCGACGGTCAGCGGTTCGTGCCATCGCGCACGGGCCCATGCCGCGAGCGCCGGCCAGTCGATGCGACGGCGGCGTGCATCGGAAGGCCGCGGCGTGGGGTTCCAGGCTTCGAGCAACAACGCAGGGCCGTGCTGCAACGCCAGCGCGGAATGCGCCGGCTGCTGCATGCACTGCGCAAGATAGCGCGCCAACGCATGCAGTTGCGGCGCGTGGTCCGGCGCCCGCTCGACGCAGCGGGCCCACAGCGGATGCGGCGTGTCGAGCACCAGGCACACGCTGCCATCGCCGCGCGCCTCGAAGTCGTGCCGGTCGCCGGGCGCAACCACCTGTGCCTGGCCGGCACCGATGCCGGTGCCACGGCCTTCTACCTCAATCTCCAGCACACCGTCGAGCCCGATCAATACCTGGAAATGATCGTGCGCATGGCTGCCGCGCGAACGGCTGTAGTCGCGCAGCGAAAGGGTGTGGGCGGGCGTGTGCATGGCAAGTCGCGTGGACAGGGCCGATTGTCTTCCCGCGCTACCCGCCTGTCACCCCAGCCGCAGCAGCAGCGCCGAGGCCGCGCACACCAGCAGGAACGGGATGCTGATGCGATGGAACTCGCGCAGGCCGTTCGGCAGCTTCGCGAGCCGCAAGGCGATCAGGTTGGCCAGCGAGCCCAGCACGCAGCCGAAGCCGCCCACACTCACGCCGGCCGCGAGCGCGGGCAGGTCGTGCACGTAGCGGTCCAGCAGGATCGCCGCCGGCACGTTGCTGATGAACTGCGAAGTGACGATGGCCGCAAGGTACGCGCGCCAGCCCTCGGCAATGGGCCATTGCCCCAGCAGCGCGGCAATGGCGGGCAGCTCGGCCAGTTGCCGCAGGTCCACGAACATCAGCGCGATGATGGCGAGCAGCGCCCAGTCGATGCCGCGCAGCACGCGCGGGTACGACACCAGGAACACGCCGAACACCACGCCCAGGCCGGCCAGTAGCCAATGCCGGTCGAGCGCGATCACGAAGCCGACGAACAGCACGCCCGCCAGCGCCAGCAGGCGCGGCTGCACAGGTGCGGGCTCGGTCTCGGCCTTGAGCGCGATGGGCGTGCGCGGCACCAGCAGCCAGGTCGCAACGAAGAGCCAGAACAGCATGATGGCCACGGTCGGCCCCATCATTCCCATGAAGGCGAAGAAGCCTTCGCCTGAGCGGTGCCACAGGTAAAGGTTCTGCGGATTGCCGATCGGCGTGAGCGCCGATCCTGCGTTGACGGCCAGCGCCTGCAGCACCACGAGCCGTGCGAGCGGCAGGTGCGCCTGGCTGGCCAGCACGCGCGTCAGCGGCACCAGCAGGAACAGGCTCACGTCGTTGGTCACCAGCGCGGAGAGCAGCGCTGCGCTGGCGGTGAGCAGCAACGCCAGGCTGCGCTGGTTGGTGGTGCGCGCAAGCAGGCGCTGCGCGGTGGCCTGCAGCATGCCGCTCTTTTCCACGCCCTGCGTGATGGCGAGCAGCCCCGCGAGCGCGCCCACGGTCTGCCAGTCGACCAGCTTCAGCCAGTCCATCGGCGCGCGCGGGCGCAGGAAGGCGAACAGGACCGCGACCGCGACCAGCACCCACAGCAGGCCGTTGCCACCACCGCCCTGTTCAGCGGGCGGTGCTGAAGTCTCAGCGGCCGACAAGGTCGCGCAACTCGCGCTTGAGCACCTTGCCGATCGCGCTGCGTGGCAGCTCGTCGATGAAGCCAAGGCGCGCCAGCCGCTGCGTCTTGCCGAGCTGGGCGTTGGTCCATTGCAGCAGTGCGTCTTCGGTGGTGCCGTCGCCTTCGCGGCGCACCACGAAGGCCACCGGCGTCTCGCCCCATTGCTCGGACGGCACGCCGACCACGGCCACGTCGGCCACGGCCGCATGGCCGCGCAGCACGGCTTCGAGGTCGCTCGGGTAGATGTTGAAGCCGCCGCTGATGATCATGTCCTTCTTGCGATCGAACAGCGTGAGGAAGCCGTCGGCATCGAAGCGGCCCACGTCGCCGGTGCGGATGAAGCGCTTGCCGGTGGCGTCGAACCATTCGGCCTCGCGCGTCTTCTCGGGCTGGCGGTGGTAGCCGGTCATCATGCCGCCCGAGTGGCCCACGACCTCGCCGGCCACTTCGGTGTTGTTGCGCGGGAGTTCGTTGCCGTCTTCGTCGATCAGGCGAATGTCGCTGCCCTCGGCGGCCTGGCCCACGGTGTGCAGCTTGGTCGGGTGCAGGTGCGCTTCAAGGATGCAGGTGCCGCCGCCTTCGGTCATGCCGTAGAACTCGATCAGCCCGCCGGGCCAGCGCTTGAGCACGTCGGCCTTGAGCGCGGCGTTGAAGGGCGCGCTGGTGCTGAACTTGAAGCGGTACGACGAGAGGTCGTGCGCGTCGAAGGCCGGGTGCGCCATCAGGCGCTGGTACTGCACCGGCACGAGCATGGTGTGCGTCACGCGGCGCTGCTCGGCCAGCTTGAGGTAGCCGGCCGCATCGAACTTGGACATCAGCAGCACGCAGCCGCCGAAGGCGATGGTGGGGAAGAACACCACCAGCGTGGTGTTGGAGTACAGCGGCGTGGACAGCAGCGTGACGGTGTCGGGGCGGTACTCGTACTTGGCGCCGCGCTGCACGTGGGCCCAGCGCATGCCGTGGCCCTGCACGATGCCCTTGGGCTCGCCGGTGGTGCCCGACGAATAGATGATGTTGAAGGCCCACGAGGGCTGGACTTCGACCGCCGTTGGTTGCGCGCCAAGCGGTGCGAGCCACGCGTCGAGGCCGCGCCCTGCCGAGGAGCCGTCGAGCGCCACGCGCGGGATGCCGCCTTCTTTTGCGGGGCCGACCACGTCGGCGGCCGATGCATCGGTGAACAGGATGCGCGCATCGGCATCCTCGATCATGCGGGCCAGGCTCGAAGGCGTGGAGCCGGGGGCCAGCGGTGCCACCGCAACGCCCGCACGCAGCGCGCCCAGGAACACCGCCGCGTAGTTCACCGACGATGCCGCGCAGATCGCGATGGCGTCGCCGGCCTTGAGCCCGTCGCGCTGCAGGCTGGCCGCGACGCGGTCCATCAGGGCATCGAGCGCGCGATAGTCCAGGGCGTGTGTCGTGTCCGCGAGCGCCGGGCGCTCGGGCGTGTGCTGGGCGTGGAGGCGAACCAGGTCGGCGATGGCGCCGAAGGGGCGCTCCATCGCCGCTTGAATGGCGGGGTGCGTTTGCAAAATCAATCCTTCCTTTTGACCAACCGGCAGGATAGCGAACAACCCGGTGGCCGCCAGCACTTTGGCGACCACGGCGGGGCAGGGGCGTCGTCAGTTGGCGTTCAGGAAGGCCGGTCCACGATTCCGACGCGCCGGTACATGGCGCGGCGCCGGAGAACCCTTCGGCGCACATTCTTGAAAGACAGGGAGTTTGCTGTGCACATCATCTGGACGATTCTGATCGGCTTCATCGCGGGGCTTCTGGCCCGTGCCGTCTTGCCGGGCAACAACTCGATGGGCTTCATCCTGACCGTGGTGCTCGGCATTGCCGGCTCGCTGGTTGCGACCTATGCTGGCCAGGCGCTGGGGCTTTACGCCGCCGGCGGGGGCGCCGGCTTCATTGCCTCGGTGATCGGCGCCGCCGTGCTGCTCGGGGTGTGGCACCTCGTGACCAAATAACCCGGGCCGGGCCACTTCGACACACACGCAAGGAGCTTCAACATGGGTCTACTCGACATCCTCCAGCAGGCCATCGGCGGCAACAACGCCGATGCCCACATCGACCAGGTCACGCAGCACGCTTCCACCGATGAAATCGGTGCGGGGCTCGCCGCCGCCATGCGGTCCGACCAGACACCGCCGTTCGGCGACACGGTCGGCAAGCTCTTCGGCCAGTCTTCGCCCACGCAGCAGGCGGGCGTGCTCAACCAGATCCTGGCCACGCTCGGGCCGGCCGCCGCATCGGGGCTGGCGGGCGGCGTACTCGGACGCATGCTGCAGCCGGGGCAGACGCAGGTCACACCCGACCAGGCGTCGCAGCTGTCGCCCGCGCAGGTGACCGAAATTGCCGCGCATGCCGAAGAGCAGCATGCGGGCGTGATCGACGAGGTGAGCCAGTTCTATGCCCAGCACTCGGGGCTGATCAAGACGCTGGGCGGCGCGGCCATTGCCATCGCGCTGGCGAAGATGAAGGAGAACGCCACCCGCGGGTGACGTGACGCGGGCTCAGGGCGCGATGTCCTTGCGGGCGTCGCGTTCCAGGCTCTGCAGGTTCCAGAAATGCATGGACGCCGCGCGTTGCGGCGTGTGCTGCGTGGGGAAGTGCACGAAGTGGCTGCTGTCGGCGCTCGCGTAGATCGCCGGCGCGTCGAGCGACAGCGTGTCCACCACCTGCGCCTCGGTGATCAGGCCGCGGGCCCTGAAGGCGTTCGCGAAGTAGGTCTGGTCGCCGCCGTTGGCGTGGACCGACGAGCGATCGGGCGCGGCTTCGATCTGCTGGCAGACGTCTTCCACCAGCGCGTGCATTTCGGGCGTGTTGCGCACGCCGACAACGCTCGAATTCATGTTCCATGCCGTGTGGTCGTTGGCCACCAGCGCCTGGCGGCCCGCGACCAGCGGCTCCATGGGGCGGGACTGGTCGAGCACCAGGATGTCGGCATCGACCCAGAACAGGAACTCATGCGCCGCGAGGTGGTGGCGCATGAGGTGCGGCTTGGCCCATGAACCGGTCAGCTCGCCGGCGAAATCGGGCACCTTGCGGTAGAGGTGGTAGCCGTAGCCGTGCCGAAGGCAATAGCGTGCAAAGCTCTCTTCGTGGATGCGGCCGTAGCTTGCGATGTTCGCGGTGTAGATGCTGACGAAGGCGATGCGGGCATCGGGGTTCAGGTGCAGTTCGTCTTGCGGCGCAAGACCAGCCTCGGACAGCACAAGAAAGGGCGGCCGCTCGCCGTGCGCCAGTGCCGCGGCTTCCTCGACCAGGTTCTGCACACCCCTGAAGTCGTAATCGGCCGGAGGCATCCAGCGGCCTTCGATGCGCCGCCACGCGGGCGCGTCGTTGGCCACCAGCGGCCGCACCGTATGGATCGACTCGTAGTAGCTGCCCCCGGGCCAGTTGGCCTGCACGTTCGGGTAGAGCCCGTTGGGCAGGGGAATGCTGCAGGGCCGGGGCGTGAAAAGAGACGCGACCAGCGCGTTCTCGGGCTGCTCGCTGTCTTCCAGGATGTGCATCGTCCAATGGGAGAACCGATCGACGAGCTGTCGCATCTGCTCGCGCATTGCCGGTGTGTTGCGCAGCAGCAGCATGCTCGTGTTGCAAAGCGTGTTGTCGCCAGCCTGCGCGCAGGCCAGCGAGTCCATGCCGTCGAAGCCGGGTTCCAGCGGATGCGGCCAGTAGACGACCGCGAACTGGTCGAGCACCAGCAGCAGGTCGCCTTCCTCGGTCTGCGCGAGGTGGTGGTAGATCGCGTGATAGCGGTGGAAGACCGGCTGGCGCGGGCCCCACACGTGGGTGCTGTCGACCACATGGTGCGTGTAGCCATGCTGGCGTGCATAGGCTGCGTGGTTCTCGACCAGGCCCTTCACGGGCTTTGTTGCGAGCGTTGTCAGGACGGTGGGCATCTGTTTCTTCCCCCGGATGAAAAAAGGCCCTCGATGGGGCCTTTCTTCGATGCGGTCAGACGCCGGCGGCGTGTGCCTGCTGGTCGGCGTGGTAGCTGGAACGCACCATCGCGCCCACGGCCGCATGGCTGAAGCCCATCTTGTAGGCCTCTTCCTCGAACATCTTGAAAGTGTCCGGGTGCACATAGCGGCGCACCGGCAGGTGCGAGCCCGACGGCGACAGGTACTGGCCGATGGTCAGCATGTCGATGTCGTGCGCGCGCATGTCGCGCATGACCTGCAGGATCTCTTCGTCGGTTTCGCCCAGGCCGACCATGATGCCGCTCTTGGTCGGCACCTTCGGGTGCAGCGCCTTGAACTTCTTGAGCAGGTTCAGGCTGAACTGGTAGTCGCTGCCGGGGCGCGCTTCCTTGTAGAGGCGCGGCGCGGTTTCGAGGTTGTGGTTCATCACGTCCGGCGGTGCGGCCTTGAGGATCTCCAGCGCGCGGTCGTCGCGGCCGCGGAAGTCGGGCACGAGGATCTCGATCTGCGTCATCGGCGAAAGCTCGCGGATGTTGGTGATGCAGTCGACAAAGTGCTGGCTGCCACCGTCGCGCAGGTCGTCGCGGTCGACGCTGGTGATCACCACGTACTTCAGGCGCAGCTTGGCGATGGTCTTGGCAAGGTTGAGCGGCTCGTCCTTGTCGAGCGGGTCGGGGCGGCCGTGGCCCACGTCGCAGAACGGGCAGCGGCGCGTGCACTTGTCGCCCATGATCATGAAGGTGGCCGTGCCGTTGCCGAAGCATTCGCCGATGTTCGGGCAGGAGGCTTCTTCGCAGACCGTGTGCAGGTTGCTTTCGCGCAGGATCTGCTTGATCTCGTAGAAGCGCGTGGTCGGGCTGCCGGCCTTGACGCGGATCCATTCGGGCTTCTTGAGCACTTCGCCGGTCTGAACAACCTTGACGGGGATGCGCGAGAGCTTGGCCGCGGCCTTCTGCTTGGCCAGCGGGTTGTAATTTTCGGCGCTCTGGGCGTCGCGGACGACTTCGGTGGTGCTCATTGGATTGCTAGGGCGCCAGGTAGGTGGTGAGCTTTTGGCTCAGAACCCGGGCAGCTTCTTCCCATGTGGTTTGGATGCCGATTGTAGAAAGGTCAACCGTCTGCAGCCCCGCGTAGCCACAAGGGTTGATGCGCGAGAAGGGTTCGAGGTCCATGCCGACATTGAGTGCCACGCCGTGGTAAGTGGCATGGCGGCTCACCTTGATGCCCAGCGCCGCGATCTTGCCGAGGCCGCGAAACGGGTCGCCCTCGGGCAGCGGGCCGGTGAGGGCGGCGTGCGAGAACGGGTCGTCCAGCCGCACGTAGATGCCCGGCGCGTTCGCCACGCGGTGGCCGGTCACGCCGAAGTAGGCCAGCGTGCGCAGCACCGATTCCTCGATACGGTAGACGTATTCCTTGACGTAGTAGCCCGCGCGCCGCAGGTCGATCAGCGGATAGGCCACCACCTGGCCGGGGCCGTGGAAGGTGACCTGGCCGCCGCGATCGGTTTGCACGACCGGGATGTCGCCGGGGGCGAGGATGTGGTCCTGCTTGCCGGCGATGCCTTGCGTGAACACCGGGGCGTGCTCGCAAACCCATAGCGCATCGGGCGTGTCGGGCGTGCGTTCCAGCGTGAACTGCTTCATCGCCGCGAAGGTTTCGGCGTAGTCGACGCGGCCCAGCCATTGCAGCGCAATGGCGGTGTTCAGCGGGTGATCTGTCGCGGGCATCCAGGGGTCAGAGAACGACCTTGACCGACGGGTGCGACGACAGCGCGCGATAGAGGTCGTCGAGCTGTTCGCGGCTGGTGGCCGTGACGGTGATCGTCACGCCCAGGTAGTTGCCGGCCTTGCTGTCGCGCAGCTCGACGGTGGTGGCGTCGAAGGCCGGATCGAACTGCTCGGCGATCTGCGTGATGGCGTGCACGAGTCCTTCGGTCTTCGCGCCCATGACCTTGATCGGGAACTGCGACGGGTACTCGATCAGCGACTCCTTGCGCGGGTCGGGGATCGGGGCGGTTTCGGTGGTGGTCGTGTCGTCGGTCATGCCGGAGCTCCTTGCTTCTGTGCGTTGCGTTGCTTGGCCTGCTGGTAGGCCGCATACAAGCTGTCGTAGATGGGGCCGGGATGGCCGTTGCCAATGGTCTTGCCGTCGAGCGTCACGACGGGCAGCACTTCCTTGGTGGCCGAGGAGATCAGCAGCTCGTCGGCGGCGAACACTTCCTCGCGCGAAACGCGCCGCAGCGCGAAGGGAATGCCGCGTTCTTCGCACAGGCGCTCCAGCAGGCCGTAGCGGATGCCGGTCAGCACGAGGTTGTCTTTCGGTGGGCCGATGAGGATGCCGTCCTTCACGATCCACACATTGCTCGACGAGGCCTCGCTGAGCCACTCGTCGCGGAACATGATCGTTTCGGTGGCGCCGGCTTCCACGCTGATCTGTCGTGCGAGCACGGCGCCCAGCAGGCTGGTGCTCTTGATGTGGGCCTTCTGCCAACGGAAGTCGGCCGCGGTCACGCAGGCCACGCCCTTGGCGCGGACCGCATCGGCGATGGGCGGCAGCGGGTTGACCATCACGAACACCGTGGGCTGCAGGCCGCGGACCATCGAGTGGTCGCGTGGTGCGACGCCACGGGTAATCTGAAAGTAGACGGACTGGGGTTCGTCGCCAGCTGGCGCGGTCAAGCGCATCACGATTTCGCGCCATTGCGCGAGCGAAAGCGGGTTGGTGATCTGCAGCTCTGCGAGCGAGCGATCGAGGCGGGCCATGTGCTCCTCGAAGCAGAAGGGCTGGCCGCCATAGACGGGGACGACTTCATAGATGCCGTCGCCGAAAATGAAGCCCCGGTCGAGCACGCTGATCCTGGCGTCGCGCAAGGCGGTGTATTCGCCGTCGAGGTAACAAAGCGTGGCGGGAAGGGCGTCGGTGATAGGGTGCATGAAGGAATTATGGTTGCGAGTGCCGGGTCGGGCTCGCGTCAGGGAATGCGGCGACTGATTTGCATGCGCGACACGTCAGGTGTCGGGATGGCTTGGGTTTTTACTTATAATCAATGGCTTTGTAGCAATTCTGGGTCGTCATCCGGGCTTCATTCAAAATGAAAACAATCGCCCGACAAGAAGACACGGAGGTCACTGAAGACCTCGACGCAGAATTCAAGCCGTTGACCGCCGATGAGGCGCGTGAACTGCGTGCGAAGAATCCCTCGGTCTCCCCATGGCGGGTGGTCGCGGGTCAGTTGGTTGTCGGTCTGGTGGTGGCTTTGGCTGCCTGGGGACTGACGGGGAGGCAAAATCTGGGTTGGTCCGCCGCTTACGGTGCGATCGCGGTGGTCATTCCATCGGCGGTGTTCGCACGCGGGTTGACCGGTCGGTTTTCTTCCCTGAATCCGGGTACTGCGGTGTTCGGCTTCTTCCTCTGGGAAATGGTCAAGATGGCCTTGTCCGTAGCGATGCTTGTCGCTGCGCCAAGGCTGATAACGGCGCTGAGCTGGCCTGCAATGCTGGTCGGCTTGGTGGTGACAATGAAGGCGGCCTGGTTGGCGGTGATGCTCACGCCCAGGCGCCGGAAACATAAAGACGAGTAACGGAATGGCTGCTGAAAACGCTGCGGAAAAAGGTCAGACCGCTGGTGAATACATCGTTCACCACTTGACGCATCTGCAAAGCTCCAAGCCTGCAGGTGTGGCCGATCTTTCGGTCTTCAACTTCGATTCGCTCTTTTTCTCCATCGCTCTGGGTATCCTGGGCTGCTGGTTGCTCTGGCTTGCTGCACGCAAGGCGACTTCGGGTGTTCCCGGGCGCTTTCAGGCGGCCGTCGAACTGCTGGTCGAAATGGTCGACCAGCAAGCCAAGGGCATCGTGCACAACGCCACGAGCCGCAAGTTCGTTGCACCGCTGGCCCTGACCATCTTCGTGTGGATCTTCCTGCTGAACGCAATGGACCTGTTCCCGGTCGATTTGTTCCCGGCGATCTGGGCCAAGATCTTCCACATTGCCGGCGAAGACCCGCACCACGCCTATCTGCGCGTCGTGCCCACCGCCGACCTCTCGGTGACGATGGGCATGTCGGTCGCCGTGCTGCTGATCTGCATCTACTACAACATCAAGATCAAGGGCGCAGGCGGCTGGATTCACGAGCTGTTCACCGCACCCTTCGGCAACCACTGGGCGCTGTACCCGTTCAACTTCGCCATGCAAATGATCGAGTTCGTCGCCAAGACGGTCTCGCACGGCATGCGGCTGTTCGGCAACATGTACGCCGGCGAACTGATCTTCCTGCTGATCGCCTTGATGGGCGGTGCCTTCACGCTGTCGGCCACCGGCATCTTCCTGGCGCTCGGCCACATCATTGCGGGCACGGCCTGGGCCATCTTCCACATCCTGATCATCACGCTGCAAGCCTTCGTGTTCATGATGCTGACGCTGGTCTACATCGGCCAGGCCCACGAGCACCACTGATCACGCACGCTGATCATCCAGTTTCGTTTTTGTTTTTTGTTTTCTCTTCAACCAAAGTCCTCTAGGAGTCATCATGGAAGTTATTAGCTTTGTTGCACTGGCCGCCGGCCTGATCATCGGTCTGGGCGCTGTGGGCGCATGTATCGGCATCGGCATCATGGGCAGCAAGTACCTCGAGTCGGCCGCACGTCAGCCTGAACTCATGGGCGAACTTCAAACCAAGATGTTCCTGCTGGCTGGCCTGATCGATGCTGCTTTCATTATCGGCACTGGTATCGCACTGTGGTTCGCAACGGCCAACCCGTTCCTGGCCCAGATCGCTCTCCTGCCGAAGTAAGTCTTTCTCGTCGGACCCGTGTCGTCGTTCCCGTCTGCGGAATGGCTTCGCATTCAATCCCAAAGAGAGGGTGAAAAGTGAGCATTACCGGTACCCTGATCGTTCAGATGATCGTGTTCCTGATCCTGGTCGGGTTCACGATGAAGTTCGTGTGGCCGCCGATCGCGAAGGCGCTGGACGACCGCGCTGCGAAGATCGCCGAAGGCCTCGCCGCCGCCGACAAGGCCAAGTCCGAGCTGTCCGCCGCCAACAAGCGTGTGGAAGCCGAACTCGGCCAGGCACGCAACGAGTCCGCACAACGTCTTGCCGACGCCGAACGTCGCGCCCAGGCCATCGTTGAAGAGGCCAAGGCCCGCGCGACCGAAGAAGGCAACAAGATCGTTGCAGCTGCTCGTGTCGAAGCCGACCAGCAGGCACTGAAGGCCCGTGAAGCCCTGCGCGAGCAGGTCGCCGCACTGGCCGTCAAGGGCGCAGAGCAGATTCTGCGCAAGGAAGTGAATGCAGGCGTCCACGCCGATTTGCTCGCCCGTCTGCAGACCGAACTCTGATAGAAGCCATGGCAGAACTCGCCACCATTGCACGCCCCTACGCCGAAGCGCTGTTCAAGGCGTCGTCGTCCGACGTCGCCGGAACCAGCGTCTGGCTCGAAAAGGTTGCCGCCATCGCAGCCAACCCGGAGCTCCAGCAGTTCGCCGACAACCCCAAGGCCACGGCCGAACAGGTTCTTGGCGTGGTCGCCGGTGCATTCGGTGCGCCGCTGGCTGCTCATGCCCAGAACTTCCTGGGTGCGCTGCTCGAGAACGGGCGTTTTTCGGTGCTACCGGAAATTGCGAAGCAGTTCCGGGCACTGGCCAACGCGAAGAGCGGCTCGTCCGACGCGGTGGTCTACAGCGCCTTCCCGATCGATGCCGCGGCCTTGGCCAATGTGGCAGCCGCGCTCGAAAAGCGTTTCGGTCGCAAGCTCCAGGTCACGGTCCAGCAAGAGCCGGAACTGATCGGTGGCATTCGCGTGGTGGTCGGCGACGAGGTGCTCGACACCTCCGTCAAAGCGCGCCTTGAACAAATGAAAGTTGCGCTGGCGGCCTGATCGGTTTCCAGCCCTCTACTTGTAGCCTCAAAGAAAGAAGGAAAGAGTCATGCAACTCAATCCCGCAGAAATTTCCGAACTGATCAAGAGCCGCATTGAGGGCCTTGGGGTCAGCGCCAACATCCGCAACGAGGGCACCGTGGTTTCGGTGACCGACGGCATCGTGCGCGTGCACGGCCTGTCCGACGCGATGCAGGGCGAAATGCTTGAATTCCCGCCGAGCGCTGACGGCACGCCGTCGTTCGGCCTGGCGCTGAACCTCGAGCGCGACTCGGTCGGCGCCGTGATTCTGGGCGAGTACGAGCACATCTCCGAAGGCGACACCGTCAAGTGCACGGGCCGCATTCTGGAAGTGCCGGTCGGCCCCGAACTCATCGGCCGCGTGGTGAATGCTCTGGGCCAGCCGATCGACGGCAAGGGTCCGATCAACGCCAAGATGACCGACGTGATCGAAAAGGTCGCTCCCGGCGTGATCGCACGGAAGTCCGTCGACCAGCCGATGCAGACCGGCCTGAAGTCCGTCGACTCGATGGTGCCCGTCGGCCGTGGCCAGCGCGAGCTGATCATCGGTGACCGCCAGACCGGCAAGACGGCTGTGGCGATCGACGCGATCATCAACCAGAAGGGTCAGAACATGACCTGCGTCTACGTTGCGATCGGCCAGAAGGCTTCGTCGATCAAGAACGTGGTGCGCTCTCTCGAACAAGCCGGCGCGATGGACTACACCATCGTGGTGGCGGCATCGGCTTCCGAATCGGCGGCCATGCAATACGTGTCGGCCTACTCGGGCTGCACGATGGGCGAATACTTCCGCGACCGCGGCCAGGACGCACTGATCGTCTATGACGACCTGTCCAAGCAAGCCGTGGCCTACCGCCAGGTCTCGCTGCTGCTGCGCCGCCCGCCAGGCCGCGAAGCCTACCCCGGCGACGTGTTCTATCTCCACAGCCGTCTGCTCGAACGCGCAGCCCGCGTGAACGCCGACTACGTGGAAGCCTTCACCAAGGGTGAAGTCAAGGGCAAGACCGGTTCGCTGACCGCACTGCCGATCATCGAAACGCAAGCCGGCGACGTGTCTGCTTTCGTTCCGACCAACGTGATCTCGATCACCGACGGCCAGATCTTCCTGGAAACCAACCTGTTCAACGCCGGCATCCGTCCCGCCATCAACGCCGGTATCTCGGTGTCGCGCGTGGGCTCGTCGGCTCAGACCAACCTGGTGAAGAACCAGTCCGGCGGTATCCGTACCGACTTGGCCCAGTACCGCGAACTCGCGGCCTTCGCCCAGTTCGCTTCCGACCTGGACGAAGCCACCCGCAAGCAGCTCGACCGCGGCGCCCGCGTGACCGAACTGCTCAAGCAGTCCCAGTACAGCCCGTTGCCCATCTCGCTGATGAGCGCGACGCTGTTCGCGGTGAACAAGGGCTTCATGGACGACATCGAGATCAAGAAGGTTCTCTCGTTCGAACACGGCTTCCACCAGTTCCTCAAGTCGAGCCACGCACCGCTGCTGGCCACGATGGAAAAGAACGGCGCGAAGTGGGATCCGAAGCCCGCCAAGGCCGACGACAGCGACGAGAAGAAGGCTTTCAAGAAGGTCTGCCAGGACGCGGAAGCCGAACTGCTGGCCGCCGCCACTTCGTTCAAGAAGTCGTTCGCCTGATCGACGCCTTGACCGACGCAAGAAGGAGCTCTCATGGCAGCAGGTAAGGAAATCCGCGGCAAGATCAAATCGGTGGAGAACACCAAGAAGATCACCAAGGCCATGGAAATGGTCTCGGTTTCCAAGATGCGCAAGGCGCAGCAACGCATGCGCGCCGCTCGCCCCTACAGCGAAAAGATCCGCAACATCGCGGCCAATCTTGGCAAGGCGAACCCGGAGTACACCCACGCGTTCATGAAGACGACCGAGGCCAAGGGCGTCGGTTTCATCGTCGTGACCAGCGACAAGGGCCTGTGCGGCGGCTTGAACACCAACCTGCTGCGTGCCCTCACCGGCAAGCTGCGCGAAGCGCAGGCTGCGGGCAACGTGGTCGAGTCGGTCGCCATCGGCAGCAAGGGTCTGGGTTTCCTGAATCGCATCGGCGCCCGCGTGGTGGCCCATGTGACGCATCTGGGCGACACGCCGCATCTCGACAAGCTCATCGGGCCTGTCAAGACGCTGCTCGACGCCTATGCGGAAGGCAAGCTGTCGGCCGTGTACCTGTGCTACACGAAGTTCATCAACACCATCAAGCAAGAGCCGATGGTGGAACAACTGTTGCCGCTGAAGGCCGAGACGCTGCAAGTCGAGGCGGGTCATCACTCGTGGGACTACATCTACGAGCCCGACGCGCAAAGCGTGATCGACGAACTGCTGGTGCGCTACGTGGAATCGCTGGTGTATCAGGCCGTGGCTGAAAACATGGCCTCCGAGCACTCCGCGCGCATGGTGGCCATGAAGGCCGCCACCGACAACGCGGGCAACGTGATCGACGAACTGAAGCTGGTCTACAACAAGACCCGCCAGGCCGGCATCACGAAGGAATTGTCGGAAATCGTGTCCGGCGCGGCCGCGGCCGCAGGCGTCTGATTGAGGCAATGCAACGGGCCACATTGCTGATCGGGTGCGCTCTGCGCGCCCGATAACCCAAGGCCTTCTTTTTAGGGGACTCTGCGCAAATGAAAAAAATTCTTGCTCTGGTGGCGATCGCTGCCGCTCTGACTGCTTGTTCCAAGAAGGAAGAGGCGCCCGCGCCTGCACCGGCTCCTGCCGCAACGGCGCCCGCCCCTGCACCCGCAGCAGCTCCGGCGCCTGCAGCAGCCCCGACGGCATCGGCCGCCGACCTGCCGCAAGAGTGCAACGACTACCTGGCCAAGGTCACGGCCTGCGTGTCTGCGCAAAGCGGTGCAGCCGCCGACGCAATGAAATCGGGTCTCGATCAGACCAAGGCCGCCTGGGCTTCGATGGGCACCGACAAGGCTGCTCTGGGCCAAGCCTGCAAGGCGGCTTCGGACGCCTTCGCCGCGCAAGCCACGGCCATGAAGTGCTGATCTGAACTGAACCATCCAAGGGTGCCGGCCCGTTCGGCATTCTTGCAAAAGCGGCCCGTACTGGCACCAGGACGCTTCTGCAAGAACCTGTCGCAATTATTTAGAGATCCATCCAGAAGGAAACGTCATGGCTGAAGGAAAAATTGTCCAATGTATCGGCGCCGTGGTCGACGTGGAGTTCCCGCGTGACCAGATGCCGAAGATTTACGACGCACTGAAGTTCGAAGGCAGCGCGCTGACCCTCGAAGTCCAGCAGCAGCTCGGCGACGGCGTGGTGCGCACGATTGCACTCGGTTCGTCCGACGGCCTGCGCCGCGGCATCATCGTCAAGAACACCGGCGCACCCATCACTGTGCCTGTCGGCAAGGCCACGCTCGGCCGCATCATGGACGTGCTGGGTTCGCCCATCGACGAACGCGGCCCGGTCAGCCAGGAGCTCACCGCTTCGATCCACCGCAAGGCTCCCGCGTACGACGAACTGTCGCCTTCGCAAGACCTGCTGGAAACCGGCATCAAGGTGATCGACCTGGTGTGCCCGTTCGCCAAGGGCGGCAAGGTGGGCCTGTTCGGCGGCGCCGGCGTGGGCAAGACCGTGAACATGATGGAACTCATCAACAACATCGCCAAGGCTCACTCGGGTCTGTCGGTGTTCGCCGGTGTGGGTGAACGTACCCGCGAAGGCAACGACTTCTATCACGAGATGGCCGACTCCGGCGTCGTGAACCTCGAGAAGCTCGAAGAGTCGAAGGTCGCCATGGTCTACGGTCAGATGAACGAACCCCCGGGCAACCGTCTGCGCGTGGCGCTGACCGGCCTGACCATTGCCGAGTCGTTCCGCGACGAAGGCCGTGACGTGCTGTTCTTCGTGGACAACATCTACCGCTACACGCTGGCCGGTACCGAAGTGTCGGCGCTGCTGGGCCGCATGCCTTCCGCCGTGGGCTACCAGCCCACGCTGGCCGAAGAAATGGGCCGCCTGCAAGAGCGGATCACGTCGACCAAGGTCGGCTCGATCACCTCGATCCAGGCCGTGTACGTGCCAGCGGATGACTTGACCGACCCGTCGCCCGCCACCACCTTCGCCCACTTGGACTCGACCGTGGTGCTGTCGCGCGACATCGCTTCGCAAGGCATCTACCCCGCCGTGGACCCGCTGGACTCGACCTCGCGCCAGCTCGACCCGAACGTGGTCGGCGAAGAGCACTACAACGTGGCCCGCGCCGTGCAAGGCACGCTGCAGCGCTACAAGGAACTGCGCGACATCATCGCGATTCTGGGCATGGACGAACTGGCTCCCGACGACAAGCTCGCCGTGGCCCGCGCCCGCAAGATCCAGCGTTTCCTGTCGCAGCCGTTCCACGTGGCCGAAGTGTTCACGGGTTCGCCTGGCAAGTACGTGCCGCTGGCTGAAACCATCCGCGGTTTCAAGATGATCGTGAACGGCGAAGCCGACCACCTGCCGGAACAAGCGTTCTACATGGTGGGCGGCATCGACGAAGCGTTCGAAAAAGCCAAGAAGGCCGCTTAAGGCGACCACATAGGAACTCAGATGGCAAACACCATTCACGTCGACGTGGTCAGCGCGGAAGAGTCGATCTTCTCGGGCGAAGCCAGGTTCGTCGCGCTGCCCGGTGAAGCCGGTGAGCTCGGCATCTATCCGCGTCACACCCCGCTGATCACGCGCATCCGTCCCGGTGCCGTGCGCATCGAAACGGCCGATGGCGGCGAAGAATTCGTCTTCGTGGCCGGCGGCATTCTCGAGGTGCAGCCCAATTCCGTCACCGTGCTGTCCGACACCGCGATCCGCGGCAAGGACCTCGACGACGAAAAGGCCAACCAGGCCAAGGCTGCCGCCGAAGAAGCGCTGAAGAACGCGAAGAGCGACATCGACATCGCGATGGCGCAATCCGAGCTGGCCGTGATGGCTGCCCAAATCGCGGCGCTGCGCAAGTACCGCCAGAAGAAGTAAGAGCCAGCCCAGGCTCTCTTTTCCAAAAAGCCGCCTCCGGGCGGCTTTTTTGCGTCTGGCCCTCAACCCGGCCGATGTCATCCATCTTCGATCTGAATATGGTCGAAGTTCAGCCTTGTCCGGCTGAAGCCCTGCCCCTAGTATTCGCCTTCGCCCAAGACCGAAGGCCTTGGGCGGTGACAAAGACAAGAACACCGGAGACAAAACGCGTGGCACCCTGGAGCGGCATCACGACCGATGAAATGCGGTTGCTGGAAACGACCTTCTGGTCGGCCGGCGGCTCGCGCCATGCCATGGCCGAACAGCTCGGCTTTTCCAAGAGCAAGGCCAACGGCCTGATCGCCGGCCTCGTCGAACAGGGCCTGCTGGCCGAGGCCGGCCTGCAGCGCTCCTCGGGCGGGCGTCGCGCCGAAAACCTCCAGCTCCATGCCGGCCTCGGCGTGCTCGTCGGCATCGACATCGGTGCCACCAGCCTCGACGTCGCGGTGCTGCGCCCCGACCTCACCGTGCTCGCACAACACGACGAACCCGCCGACGTGCGCGAAGGCCCCACCGTCGTGCTGGCGCGGGTGCGCATCCTCATGCGCGAGCTGCTGGCCCGCTGCGGCTGCAGTGCCAAGGACGTTCTGGGCATCGGCATCGGCGTGCCCGGTCCCGTCAACTTCGGAATCGGCCAGCTCGTGAACCCGCCGCTGATGCCGGCCTGGGACGGCTTCTCGATCCGCGACTACCTGCGCGAGGACTACGCAGCGCCCGTCTTCGTCGACAACGACGTGAACCTTATGGCGCTGGGCGAGCTTTGGCGCCTGAAGCGTTCGCTCAACAATTTCCTTGTCATCAAGATCGGTACGGGCATCGGCTGCGGCATCGTCTGCCACGGCGAGGTGTACCGGGGCGCCGCGGGTTCGGCCGGCGACGTGGGCCACATCTGCGTCGACCAGGAAGGCCCGCGCTGCCATTGCGGCAACCTCGGTTGCGTCGAAGCGATGGCGGCCGGCCCCGCGATCACGCGCATGGCGGTGCAGGCGGCCGAGGCTGGCGAAAGCGCCGCACTGGCCGAATGCCTGCGCGTGCACGGTCGCATCGACGCGATCGACGTCGGCCAGGCCAGCCGCGGCGGCGACACGGCGGCCAACGGCATCATCCAGCGCGCGGGCAGCCTCATCGGGCAGATGCTCGCATCGGTGGTGAACTTCTTCAATCCGTCGCATGTGTTCATCGGCGGCGGCATCACGCGCATCGGGCCGCTGTTCCTCGCAGCCGTGCGCCAGAGCGTGTACCAGCGCTCGCTCGCGCTGTCGACGCGGCACCTCGAAATCCAGTACACGCCGCTGGGCATGCAGGGCGGCCTTGTCGGCGCCGGCGTGCTCGCGATGCACGAAACCCTCAAGGTTCGCGGAGTGGCGCCATGAGTGCGGACAACAACACCAAGGGCAGCGTCGCTGTCGAATTCGACGCGGTGGTGAAGGCCTTCGGCCCGGTGCAGGTGCTGCACGGCGTGAGCTTCGCGCTTGCGCCCGGCCGCGTGTACGGCCTGCTTGGCGAGAACGGCGCGGGCAAGTCCACGCTCATGAAGATCCTCGCCGGCTACGAAGCGCTCACCGGCGGCACGTTGCGCATCAATGGCCAGCCACAGCAGTTCGCAAGTTCACGTGACGCGGAAGCGCTAGGCATCGTGCTGATCCACCAGGAGTTCAACCTCGCCGAAGACTTGAGCGTGGCGCAGAACATCTTCCTCGGCCACGAAAAGAAGAAGGGCTGGCTGCTCGACGACGCCTCGATGGAGCGCGAGGCTGCCGCTGCACTCGCGGCCGTCGGCCTGCAGGTCGACCCGCGCACCAAGGTGCGAAAGCTCATCGTCGCCGAGAAGCAGCTCGTCGAGATCGCAAAGGCCATCGCACGCCGTGCGCGTTTGCTCATCATGGACGAGCCCACCGCGACGCTCACGCCCGGCGAGACCGAGCGCCTGTTCAAGCTCATCGCGCAGCTGCGCGCCGATGGCGTGACCATCGTCTACATCTCGCACAAGCTCGACGAAGTGGAGCAGGTGACCGACGAAGTGATCGTGATGCGCGACGGCCGCTTCGTCGCCCGCGCGCCCACGCCCGACGTCACGCGCCAGCAGATGGCGAACCTCATGGTGGGCCGCGAACTGGCCGACCTCTATCCGCCGCGCGATGTGGTGGTTGCGGCCGATGCACCCGCGATGCGCGTGCGCAACTTCAGCGTGCCCGGCTGGGCGCAGGACGCGAGCTTCGAGGTGCGCCCCGGCGAAATCCTCGGCTTTGCGGGCCTCGTCGGCGCGGGTCGCACCGAACTCTTCGAGGGCCTGCTCGGCCTGCGCCCCGCGAGTGGCAGCGTCGAGATGCTCGGCAAGCCCGTGCCGAATGGCAAAGGCTGGCGCAGCCCGCGCGATGCAGCCAAGCACGGCCTCACCTATCTCAGCGAAGACCGCAAGGGCAAAGGCCTGCACGTCAACTTCGGCCTGCGCCAGAACCTCACGCTGATGGCGCTCGAACGCTACGCACAGCCTTGGCTCAAGCCCGAGGCCGAACGCGGCGCACTGGTCGAGGCGGTGAAGGACTACGGCATTCGCACCGGCTCGCTCGACGTCAAGGCCTCGTCGCTGTCGGGTGGCAACCAGCAGAAGCTCGCGCTCGCCAAGGTGCTGCAACCGCAGCCGAAGGTGGTGGTGCTCGACGAGCCCACGCGCGGCGTCGACGTGGGCGCCAAGCGCGACATCTATTTCCTGATCCAGCGACTCGCCCGCGAAGGGCTCGCAGTGATCGTCGTCTCGTCCGAGCTGATGGAGCTGATCGGCCTGTGCCACCGCGTCGCGGTGATGCGCGCCGGCAAGCTCGTCGCCACGCTCGATGCGGACCATCTCACAGAAGAGGAGCTTATCGCTCATGCCACCGGAACAGCAGACACCCCCGCCGCAACAGCAGCCTGAAGCCGCTGCCCACCGCAGCGAAGCCAAGCCGCGCTGGATCGAGCGCCTGCACGGCCTCGGCCCGGTCATCGGCCTCGTGCTGCTGTGCATTGCCGGCACGCTGCTCAACAGCGACTTCGCAACCGTCGACAACGCGATGAACGTGCTCACGCGCACGGCCTTCATCGGCATCATCGCGGTGGGCATGTGCTTCGTGATCATCTCGGGTGGCATCGATCTGTCGGTGGGGTCGATGGCCGCGCTCATTGCGGGCAGCGTGATCATGTTCATCAACTGGGCTGGCCCTGCTTCGGGCTCGCCGCTGCTGGCGGTGGTGATGGGCGCGGTGCTGGCCATCGTGCTCGGCGCAGTGTTCGGGCTGGCGCACGGCCTGCTCATTACCAAGGGCCGCATCGAGCCCTTCATCGTGACGTTGGGCACGCTCGGCATCTTTCGCGCCTACCTCACGTACTTCGCCGATGGCGGCGCGCTCACGCTCGACAACGACCTGTCGGACCTCTATGCGCCGGTGTACTACGCAAGCCTTGCGGGCATTCCGGTGCCGGTGTGGGTGTTCGTGATCGTCGCGATCATCGGCGGCGTCATATTGAACCGCACGGCCTACGGGCGCTATGTGCAGGCCATCGGCTCCAACGAGCAGGTGGCGCGCTATGCGGCCGTGGACGTCGACCGCGTGAAGATCATGACCTACGTGCTGCTCGGCGTGTGCGTGGGCATTGCCACGCTGCTGTACGTGCCGCGCCTGGGCTCTGCATCGCCGACCACCGGCCTGCTGTGGGAGCTGGAAGCCATTGCGGCCGTGATCGTCGGCGGCACCGCGCTCAAGGGCGGCGCGGGCAGCATCACCGGCACCGTGGTGGGCGCGATCCTGCTCTCGGTCATCAGCAACATCCTGAACCTCACCAGCATCATCAGCGTGTACCTGAATGCTGCGGTGCAGGGCTTCGTGATCATCATCGTCGCGTTCCTTCAGCGCGGCAGGCGCTAGCCAGTTTCTTCGCGTTCCCGTTCCATCAACCACAAGGAGACATCCAGCATGACAAGCTTCACACGTCGTATCGCACTCACGGCCGTTGCCGCCGCAGCGTTCGCCAGCCTGCCCGCGCTTGCCGCGGAAAAGGTCAACCTCGGCGTTTCGATTCCCGCGGCCACGCACAGCTTCATGGGCGGCATCAACTACTGGGCCAACCAGGCGAAGAAGGACCTGGAGAAGGAACACAAGGACCTGAAGATCACGATCAAGACAGCAGCCAATGCGCCCGAGCAGGCCAACCAGTTGCAAGATTTGTCGACGGTCACCAAGATCAACGCGCTGGTCGTGTTCCCGTTTGAATCCGCCGCGCTGACCAAGCCGGTCGCGCAGGTCAAGGCCAAGGGCGCCTACGTTACCGTGGTCGATCGTGGCCTGACCGACACCAGCGCGCAGGATGCCTACGTGGCCGGCGACAACACCGCGTTCGGCAAGATCCCCGCCGAATACATCGTGAAGACGCTCGGCGGCAAGGGCAACGTGGTGGCGCTGCGCGGCATTGCCACCACGCTCGACAACGAACGCATGGACGCCTTCAACGCCGTGCTCAAGGGCAGCCCCGACATCAAGCTGCTCGATGCCAAATACGCCAACTGGAACCGCGACGATGCCTTCAAGGTCACGCAGGACTACCTGACGCGCTTCAAGCAGATCGACGCCATCTGGGCCGCCGACGACGACATGGCCGTGGGCGTGCTCAAGGCCATTGCGCAGGCCAAGCGCGACGACATCAAGATCGTGTTCGGCGGTGCGGGTGCCAAGGACATGGTCAAGACCATCATGGACGGCAAGGACCCGCGTATCGGCGCCGACGTGAGCTATTCGCCCAAGTTCATCTACGACGCGATCAAGCTCACGGCCGAAGCGCGCCTGAAGGGTGAGAAGCTGCCGGCGACGACGATCATTCCTTCGGTGCTGATCACCAAGGAAAACGCCAAGGACTTCTACCACCCCAACTCGCCGTTCTGATGTCCTGACGAACGGCCGCCCGGCTTTGCTCCCTCTCCCCTTGGGGAGAGGGTTGGGGTGAGGGCCGGCGGCGGTGGCAAGGCGGTGAATGTGCAACCGCCGATGCCCTCACCCTAGCCCTCTCCCAGAGGGAGAGGGGACAGTTTCCAGGAACGCTTCGATATGACCGATACATCTCTTCGCAAGCTGCGCTACGCCATGGTCGGCGGCGGCCGCGACGCCTTCATCGGCGCTGTGCACCGCAAAGCCATGGCGCTCGACGGCCAGATCGAACTCGTGGCCGGCGCGCTGTCGTCGAGCCCTGACAAGGCGCGTGCCTCGGGCCGCGACCTGGGCCTGGCCGACGACCGCAACCACGCAGACTGGCCCTCGCTGCTGGCCGACGAACTCAAGCGCCCCGCGAATGAGCGCATCGACTTCGTCTCGATCGTCACGCCCAACCATGTGCACTTTCCGGTGGCGCAGGCCTTTGCCGAAGCGGGCTTCCACGTGGTGTGCGACAAGCCGCTGGTGCACACGCGCGAGCAGGCCGATGCGCTGGTCGCCACCGTGGCGAAACAGGGCACGGTGTTCGGCGTCACCTACAACTACACCGGCTATCCCATGGTGCGGCAGGCGCGCGAGATGGTGCGCTCGGGCCAGATCGGCGAGATCCGCAAGATCGTCGTCGAATACAACCAGGGCTGGCTTGCCAGCCATGTCGAAGGCGGCACCAACAAGCAGGCCGACTGGCGCACCGACCCCGCGCGCAGCGGCGCGGCCGGCGCCATCGGCGACATCGGCTCGCATGCCGAGAACCTCGTGGCCAGCGTCACCGGCCTTCACATCGAAAGCCTGTGCGCCGACCTGAGTTCGCTGGTGCCTGGCCGCATGCTCGACGACGACGGCAGCCTGCTGCTGCGCTTCGAGGGCGGCGCGCGCGGCGTGTTGGTCGCCTCGCAGATCAGCACCGGCCTGGAGAACGATCTGCGCCTGCGCATCTCCGGCACGCTGGGCACGCTCGAATGGCACCAGGAGCAGCCGAGCCAGTTGATGCACCTGCCGCACGATGGCCCCAAGCGCACCCTGACGCGCGGCGCACCCTGGCTGTGCGAAGCCGCGAAGCGCGCGAGCCGCTTGCCCGCAGGCCATCCCGAGGGCTTCATCGAGGCTTTCGCGAATGTCTATGCGGGTGTGACGGCGGACATCCGCGCCCGGCTGGCCGGTCATGCGGCCGACCCGCTGGCGGCCGACTATCCGCGCGTGGAAGACGGTGCGCGCGGCGTTCGCTTCATCGAGCGCACGGTGGCCTCGGCGAAAAGCGAATTAAAGTGGACGCCCTGGTAGCGCACCGGCCTCGCACCCGCGAGGCCACTTCGCACGACCACCGGCATCCATGACCTTTTCTTCTTCCGGCGGCTCTTCTTCCCCTTCCTCGGCGCGGTGGCTGCGGGCCCTGTGGCTGCGCTGCACCACGTTGTTCCCGTTGAAGCTGATCGGCAACACCGTCGCAACCCTCGGTTTCTTCCCGCTGTACTTCTGGATCATGAAGAACGCGGGCCAGGCCTGGGTGCTGCCGCTCACGGCCTTCGACCGGCTGATCGCGTTCTGGCCGCTGCTGCTGCCGGTCTATCTTTCGCTGTGGGGCTACATCGCGCTGCCCGTGCTGCTGGCGAAGGACAAGCGCGAGCTGCTGGGCTTTTCCTTCGGCTGCGCGGCCATGACCGGCATTGCGCTGCTGGTGTTCTGGTTCATGCCCACGGCCATACCGAACTTCGTCATCGACGCCACGCCCGGCAGCTCGCTGCACTTTCTCAAGACCGTCGACTCGGCCGGCAATGCCTTCCCCTCGTTGCATGTGTCGTTCTCGGTGTTCGCCTGCGTGGTGCTGGCGCGGCAACTGCGCGAGGTGGGCGCACCCGTGTGGCTGCGCGCCGTCAACGTGGCATGGGCCGTGGGCATCGTCTATTCGACGATGGCCGTGCGCCAGCATGTGCTGATCGACGTGCTCGGTGGCTTTGCACTGGGCGTCGTCTTCGGTGTTGCCACGCGCCAGCGCGGCGCAGCCGACGCACCGGTACACGCACGTCCGGCGTAGGCCGATCGCGGTATTCCGCCAGGGCGGCAGGCACGGTACAAACCGGGCTTTGCTGTCCATCGATGCGGAGTCCGTCATGAAAATTCGTCTGTTCGCCGCCGCGGCCTGTTGCGCACTGGCCAGTGCCATCGCGTTCCCCGCGTTCGCCCTCGACTACCCGGCCCGCAAGCCCGGCCTGTGGGAGATTCAGAGCGGCGACGGCACCGGCAAGGGGCCGGGCGCCGGCCACACCATGCAGCAATGCATCGATGCGGCCAGCGACAAGGCATTGCGCGACATGGGGCAGGGCATGGGCAAGGACATGTGCTCCAAACAAGAGTTGCGCGCAGACGGCGGCAAGCTGGTGATGGACTCGGTCTGCAAGATCGGCACCACCACCGCCACCTCGCATGCCGTGATGAGCGGCGACTTCAACACCGCGTACCGCATGGAGAGCAAGTCCAGCTACAACCCGCCGTTGATGGGGCGCACCGAAGGCGCCAGCGTCATGGAGGCCAAGTGGATCGGCCCCTGCAAGGCCGACCAGAAGCCGGGCGACATGGTGATGCCCAATGGCATGAAGATGAACGTGATCGAGATGATGAACGGGCGCGGCAAGAAATAGGCAGCAAGCAGCCGCCGGAGTAGGCGCCGGCCCACAGCGCTTCGCGCTCCCCGTTCGGCGGCGCCAAAGCCGCGCTGCCCCTACGATGGCGTGCCATGCCCGCCAAGGAAGACCTCGTCATTGCAAGGCCCGAAGGCCTGTACTGCCCGCCCGGCGATTTCTACATCGACCCGTGGCGGCCGGTGGCGCGTGCCGTCATCACGCACGCGCATTCTGACCATGCCCGCGTCGGCCATGCGCACTACCTGGCCCATACCGACAGCGCCGGCACATTGCGCACGCGGCTGGGTGCCGACATCAACCTGCAGACGCTGCCTTACGGCGAAGCCATCGAGCATCACGGCGTGCGCGTGTCCCTGCATCCGGCCGGCCATGTGCTGGGCTCGGCGCAGGTGCGGCTCGAACACGGCGGCCGCGTATGGGTGGCCTCGGGCGATTACAAGACAGAGCCCGACGGTACTTGCACACCCTTCGAGCCCGTGCCCTGCGACACCTTCATCACCGAGTCGACCTTCGGCCTGCCGATCTACCGCTGGCCCACGCAGGCCGTGCTGTTCGCCGAGATCGATGGCTGGTGGCGTGCGAATGCACAGGCGGGCCGCGCGTCGGTGCTGTTCTGCTATGCCTTCGGCAAGGCGCAGCGCATCCTGCATGGCGTGGATGCGAGCATCGGGCCCATCGTGGTTCATGGCGCCGTGGAGCCGCTGAATGCCGTGTACCGCGCGGCGGGCGTGGCCTTGCCGGCGACCTTGCGCGTGAACGATGAAGGCGTCGATGCCGCGTTGCTCAAGCGTGCGCTGGTGCTGGCGCCGCCTTCGGCGCAAGGCTCGCCCTGGATGAAGCGCTTCGGCAACTACGCCGACGCGTTCGCGAGCGGCTGGATGCAGTTGCGCGGCACGCGCCGGCGGCGTGGCGTGGACCGTGGCTTCGTGATGTCCGACCACGCGGACTGGCCCGGCTTGCAGCAGGCGATTGCGGGCACTGGCGCCGAGCGCGTGTTCGTCACGCACGGCAGTGTGCAGGTAATGGTGCGATGGCTGACGGAGAACGGGCTCGAAGCGCAGGGCTTCAAGACCGAGTACGGCGATGAAGACGATCAAGAGACTCCCTCTCCCTCTGGGGGAGGGCAGGGGAGGGGGCAAGCGGCGCTCGATGGGGACGCCGAGAGCCCCCATCCCAGCCTTCCCCCAGAGGGGGAAGGGGCGAAGACATGAAAGACTTCGCCGCGCTTTATCGCGAACTCGACGCGAGCACGTCGAACCTTGCCAAGCAGGCGGCGCTGCAGCGCTACCTGCGCGAAGCCGACGCAGCCGATGCCGCATGGGCTGTCTACTTCCTTGCTGGCGGCAAGCCGCGCCAGCTCGTGCCCACCAAGCTGCTGCGCCTGCTCGCGCAGGAGGCGGCGGGCCTGCCCGAGTGGCTGTTTGACGAGAGCTACGAAGCCGTGGGCGACCTCGCCGAAACCATCGCCTTGCTGTTGCCGCCGCCGAGCGAAACGCACGACCTCGGGCTCGCGGATTGGGTCGAACAGCATCTGCTGCCCTTGCGCGACGCCGCGAAATCGGCACCCGATCAGCTCGCCGAACGGCTGCGCGCGCAGTGGCGCCAGCTCGCGGCCGAAGAGCGGCTGGTGTACTTCAAGCTCATCACCGGTGCGTTCCGCGTGGGCGTGTCGAAGCTGCAGGTGACGCAGGCGCTCGCGGTCGTCGGCGGCATCGACGCCAAGCGCGTCGCGCAACGGCTCATGGGCTACACGCACATCGGCGCGCGGCCGCGGCCCGATGACTACAGCGCGTTGATCGCGCCAGAGTCGGGCGCAGAGCAGGTGCAGAAGACCAGCGGGCAGCCTTATCCGTTCTTCCTCGCGCATCCTTTCAACATTCCGCTTGAGCAGTTCGACGCGGTGCTGGGGTCGCCAGCCGACTGGATCGTCGAGTGGAAATGGGATGGCATCCGCGCGCAACTCGTCAAGCGCGCGGGTGTCGTCTGGGTATGGTCGCGCGGCGAAGAACTGGTGACCGAGCGCTTCCCCGAACTCGCGGTGCTCGGCGAGGCGCTGCCCGATGGCACGGTGCTCGATGGCGAGATCGCCGTGTGGCGCAAGGACGAGACGTCGCCGGAAAGCGAAGGCAAGGTGCAGCCCTTCGCCGAACTGCAGAAGCGCATCGGCCGCAAGACGCTCGGCGCCAAATTGCTGCGCGACATTCCGGTGGTGCTGCTGGCCTACGACATCCTCGAATGGGAAGGGCGCGACCTGCGCACGCAGCCGCAGTCGCAACGGCGCGTGCTGCTCGACGAACTGGTCACGCGCATGCGGCATCCCTCGCTGCTGCCGAGCCCGATGCTCACCGGCGCCGACTGGCCCGACCTTGCACGCCAGCGCGAAGCCGCGCGCACGATGGGTGTCGAAGGGATGATGCTCAAGCGGCGCGATGCGCAGTACGGCGTGGGCCGCACGAAGGACGTGGGCGTGTGGTGGAAGTGGAAGATCGATCCACTGAGCATCGACGCGGTGCTGATCTACGCGCAACGTGGCCATGGCCGCAGGGCGAGCCTCTTCAGCGACTACACCTTCGCCGTGTGGGACGGGCCACCCGGGCAGGAAGACCGCAAGCTCGTGCCCTTCGCCAAGGCCTACTCGGGCCTGACCGATGCCGAGATGGCGCGCGTGGACGCGATCATCCGCAAGACCACCATCGAGAGCTTCGGGCCGGTGAAGAGCGTGAAGCCGACGCTGGTGTTCGAGCTGGGCTTCGAGGGCATTGCGCGCAGCACGCGGCACAAGAGCGGCATCGCCGTGCGCTTTCCGCGGATGCTGCGGTGGCGGGAGGACAAGCCGGTGGATGAGGCCGATACCTTGCAGACGCTTGCTGCATTGCTGCCCGCATGACCAAGCCGCCGGACCCCGAATTTCTCCCTCCCCCTTTGGGGGAGGGCGGGGGTGGGGGCAAGCGGCGTATCCAGAGTCAGCAATCTATTGACGGCCGCTTGCCCCCATCCCAGCCTTCCCCCGGGAGGGGAAGGAGCAAATCCAAATCCAAAGTCAAAGCGGTCAAGGTTGCGCTCGATGCATGGTTCGTCGCGCGCGGCTGGAAGCCCTTCAAGTTCCAGCGCGAAGTCTGGAAAGCCATCGCGGATGGAAAGTCCGGCCTGCTGCACGCCACCACCGGCGCGGGCAAGACCTACGCGGTGTGGCTCGGTGCCTTGCTGGCTTTCTCCAAGGCCCGCAAGCAGAGCGCCCTCAAGCCCACACCGATGCCGCTCACCGTGCTCTGGCTCACGCCCATGCGCGCGCTCGCCGCCGACACCTTGCGCGCGCTGCAGCAACCACTCGAAGCCATGGGCGCCGAGGTCCACCCATGGAGCGCCGGTGCGCGCAGTGGCGACACCTCGTCAGCCGAGCGCAGCGCGCAGAACACGCGGCTGCCCACAGTGCTCGTCACCACACCCGAAAGCCTCTCGCTGCTGCTCGCTCGTGCCGATGCGCACGAAGTGCTTGGCCACGTGCAGATGGCCGTGGTCGACGAATGGCACGAGCTGCTCGGCAACAAGCGCGGCGTGCAGGTGCAGCTCGCGCTGGCGCGGCTCGAGCGCTGGAATGCGGACCTCGCGATCTGGGGCATGTCGGCCACGCTGGGCAATCTGCAGGAGGCGATGCACGCCCTGCTGGGCCATGAAGACGGCGTGCTCGTGCAGGGCCAGGTGCCCAAGAAGCTGGTCATCGATTCGCTGCTGCCGGGCCGCGCCGAACGCTTTCCGTGGGGAGGCCACCTCGGCCTCACGATGCTGCCGCAGGTGATCGAGGAGATCACCGCGAGCAAGACCACGCTGGTCTTCACCAACACGCGCTCGCAGGCCGAGATCTGGTATCAGGCCATGCTGGAGGCCCGGCCCGAGTGGGCCGGCCTCATCGCGCTGCACCACGGCTCGCTCGACCGCGTGGTGCGCGAATGGGTCGAGCTGGGCCTGAAGAGCGGCGCGCTCAAGGCGGTGGTGTGCACGTCGAGCCTCGACCTCGGTGTCGATTTCCTGCCGGTCGAGCGCGTGTTGCAGATCGGCTCGCCCAAGGGCGTGGCGCGCCTGCTGCAGCGCGCGGGCCGCTCGGGCCATGCGCCGGGGCGGCCTTCGCGCATCACGCTCGTGCCCACGCACAGCATCGAGATGGTCGAAGGATCGGCCGCGCGCACGGCCATCGCGGCGGGCCACATCGAGGCGCGTCATTCGCCCGATCAGCCGCTCGATGTGCTGGTGCAGCACCTGGTGACGGTGGCGCTCGGCGGCGGCTTCGTGCCCGATGCGCTGTACGACGAAGTGCGCGGCACGGCCGCTTATGAGAACCTTTCGCGCGAGAGTTGGCAGTGGTGCCTCGACTTCGTTTCGCAGGGCGGTCCCTCGCTCGCGGCCTACCCCGACTACAAGCGCGCCGTGCCCAATACAGAAGGCGTGTGGCGCGTGCCCGATGCGCGGCTCGCGCGGCGGCATCGCATGAACATCGGCACCATCGTGAGCGACGCCAGCATGTCGGTGCAGTACCTGGGCGGCTCGAAGATCGGCAACGTCGAAGAGAGCTTTGTCGCGCGCATGAAACCCGGCGACTGCTTCCTGTTCGGCGGCCGGCTGCTCGAACTCGTGCGCATCCACGACATGACGGCCTGGGTGCGGCGCACCACCGGCAAGCGGCCGGCGGTGCCGCGCTGGAGCGGCGGGCGCATGCCGCTGTCGAACACGCTGGCCGATGCGGTGGTGCAGCAACTCGCGCTGGCCGGCGAAGAGCGGTACGACTCGCCCGAACTGCAATGCGTGCGGCCGTTGCTCGAGATCCAGCAGCAATGGTCGGCGTTGCCGACGCCGCAGACGCTGCTGGCCGAGACGCTGACCACGCGCGAGGGCTCGCACCTGTTCCTCTATCCGTTCGCGGGCCGCCATGTGCACCTGGGCCTGGCGAGCCTGCTGGCCTGGCGCATCGCGCAGCACGAGGCGCGCACTTTCTCGATCGCAGTCAATGACTATGGCTTCGAGCTGCTGAGCGCCACCGAGGTCGATTGGCCGACGTTGCTGCCGCAGGTGCTGCAACTGCCCGAAGGCGAGGGTGACGAAGCCGATGCGGCGCTGCTGCATGAAGTGCTGGCCTCGCTCAATGCGGGCGAACTCGCGCAGCGGCGCTTTCGCGAGATCGCGCGCGTGTCGGGGCTGATCTTCCAGGGCTATCCGGGCGAGAAGCGCAGCAGCAAGCAACTGCAGGCGTCGTCTTCGCTGTTCTGGGAGGTGTTTCGCAAGTACGACCCGAACAACAGGCTGCTGCAGCAAGCGGAGCAGGAGCTGCTGGCGCAGGAGCTGGAGATCGGGCGCCTGCGCGCGAGCCTTGCGCGCATGGCCACGCAGCAACTGGTGCTCAAGCCGCTCGCGCGGCCGACGCCGTTTGCGTTTCCGCTGATGGTTGAGCTGTTCCGCGAGAAGCTGTCGAACGAAAACGTGGCCGACCGCATCGCGCGCATGGTCGAGCAGTTGGAGAAGGCTGCGGGCGGCGTGGTCACCGCCGGTGGCGTGGAGCGCGTGAAGAGCACGCTGGTGTTCGGCCAGGAAGGGCCGGGCAAGCCGGCGAAGCCATCAGGCACCCGGCGCGAGCGGCGGCGGCCTTCGAGGCCGTCAAGGCCGCTGCCGCCGCTGTAAAGCGTGGCTCACACCTTGTCAGCCGGCGCCGTGTGCCTTCACCCAACGCACGATGTCTGCCGCGCCCATCGCGCCGGCCTGCCGTGCCACCTCGCGGCCGCCCCGGAACAGCGCCAGCGCCGGGATGCTGCGGATGTTGAAGCGCGCGCCGAGCGTCGGCACGGCCTCCGTGTCGACCTTGGCCAGCCGCACCTGCGGTTCGAGCTGGGCCGCGGCCTGTTCGTAGGCCGGCGCCATCTGACGGCAAGGGCCGCACCAGGGCGCCCAGAAATCGACCAGCACCGGGATCTCGTTGCGCGCGATGTGGCGGTCGAAGGTGGCTTCGTCCGGCAGCGCGGTCGAGTGGCCGACGAACAGCGGGCGGTGGCAACTGCCGCAGTCGGGCGCGCTGCCCAGTTGCGCCGCGCGCACGCGGTTGGTCGTGTGGCAGCGCGGGCAGACGATATGCAGCGGGGGCGATTCGGTCATGCGCAAGAACTGGGGGCCGCCGGGGCCAATTGCAAGTCGGCCGCCGGCCCGCGCGTCTTTTGCGACACTGCCAGCCCGTGACTTCCCTGCCTTCCTCCCCGTCGCTGTTCCCGGTCCATTGGGCGGGCGAACTGCTGCAACTGCTGCCCGAGCGCGCGCTCTGGTGGCCCGAGGCGCGCGTGCTGTTCGTGGCCGACCTGCATCTGGGCAAGGCCGCAACCTACCGCGCGCTGGGCCAGCCGGTGCCGGGCGGCACCACGCTGGAGAACCTGTCGCGGCTCGATGCGTTGATCGAACGGCATGTGCCGCAGCGCCTCGTGTTCCTGGGAGACTTCCTGCACGCCGCGCAGGCGCGCACCGTGCTCGCCACCGTGGAAGGCTGGCGCGCGCGGCATGGGGGCATCGCGATGACGCTGGTGCGCGGCAACCACGACAGCCATGCGGGCGATCCGCCAGACACGCTGGACATCGAGGTGGTTGATGAGCCCTTTCTGCTCGGGCCCTTTGCCTGCTGCCACCATCCGCAATCGCATGCGACGCACTTCGTGCTCGCGGGGCATCTGCATCCCGCCTGCAGGCTCTACGGGCGTGGGCATGACAGCATGCGGCTGCCCTGCTTCGTGAGCGATGCGCAGCAGGCCGTGCTGCCTGCCTTTGGCGAGTTCACGGGCGGATTGGTGATGGCGCAGGCGCCGGGGCGGCGTTTCTATGCAGTGGGTGGCGAGTCGGTGTGGGCCGTGCCGACGCTGGACTAGGACTTGCCCCTTCCCCCTCTGGGGGAAGGCTGGGATGGGGGCAGGCAGAGCGCCCAGTAGAGACGCCGCATGCCCCCACCCCGACCCTCCCCCGGAAGGGGAGGGAGAAAGACACAAGACAACGCTCAGAGCACCACAGGCTCGTCGGGCAACTCGTTGACGTCGAAGTCGTTCTCGCCCAGCGGAAAGTGCTCGACCAGCAGCGCTGAAATCTCTCCCAGCGCCTGCGTCAGCCCATCCTCGAAGCGCCCTTCGCGAAAGGCCGCGCCCATGCGCTGCGTCATCGCGGCCCATTCGGCTTCGCCCACGCGCGCGTGGATGCCGCGGTCGGCCACGATCTCGATCGCGTGTTCGGCCAGCAGCAGGTAGATCAGCACGCCGTTGTTGTTCGCCGTGTCCCACACGCGCAGCTTGCCGAACAGCATGACCGCACGTTCCCGCGCGGGCGCATGGCGCCACAGGTAGGACATCGGCAGGCCGGCTTCTATGCACAGGCGGATCTCGCCGCTGTGCCGGCGTTCACTCGCAGCCACACGGCCCCCCAGGCGCTCCAGCGCATCGGCCGGCAGCGCATGGCGAACAGCGGCCTCGTCGATCCAGCGATGGCGCCAGATGCGGCCGAGCTTTGAAAACAGCGTGGCGTCGCTTGCCATGTTCACCAACCCCCGGAGGCACCGCCGCCGCCGAAATTGCCACCGCCGCCGGAGCTGAAACCACCCCCGCCACCACCTCGGCCGCCGCCCCAGCCTCCGCCACCACCGCCGGTCCAGCCGCCACCCGATCTGCCGGTGCCGACGACGAAAGAGGCCACCAGCGCGACCAGCCCGGCAATCGCCGCGATGACCACGCTGGTCGTGAGAAAGAAGGCCACGACACCGATGCCGCCGCCCATGACGATCGCGCCCAGCTTCTGGCCCAGCACCGCGCGAACGATGGGCGCGCCGACGAAGACCCCGACGAACAGGAAGATCGCGAGGTTTTCCCAATCGAAGCCGCCGTTGCCGCCACCGGCGTTGCCCGTGTCGCGCGAAGGCTCCGGCAGCGGCTCGCCATCGACCAGGCCGATGAGCCGGTCCACCGCCGCATTCAGGCCGCCCGCAAAGTCGTTGTTGCGAAAGCGCGGCTTCATTTCTTCATCGATGATGCGCACGGCCGCCAGGTCGGGCACCACGCCTTCGAGCGTCTTGGCGGTCGCGATGCGCATCTGGCGGTCGTTCTTGGCCACCACCACCAGAAGGCCGTCGCCGACGCCCTTGCGGCCGATCTTCCATGCATCGCCCACGCGCTGGGTGAAGCTGGCGATGTCCTCGGGCTGTGTCGTCGGCACCATCAGCACCACGATCTGCGAGCCCTTGCGCTGCTCGAACGCGGCGAGCTTGGTTTCGAGGCCGTTGCGCTGCGCGCTGTCGAGCGTGCCGGTCTGGTCGATCACCCGCGCAGTGAGCGCAGGCACCGGCACCAGGCCTTGTTGCGCCATGGCTGGCAGGCCTGCCCAGGCGATGGCTGTCAGGAAGACCGCGGCCAGCGCGCGACGGATCAGCAGTGCGGCAGTGACCATCGGGCGCGGCTTACTTCTTCGGTGCGCTGAAATCGACCGTCGGCGGCGTGGAAATCTGCGCCTCGTTCTGCACCGAGAAGTTGGGCTTGGGCGCGTAGCTGAAGATCTTGGCCGTGATGTTGGTCGGGAAGCTGCGCGCGAGCACGTTGTACTCCTGCACACTTTCGATGTAGCGGTTGCGCGCCACGGTGATGCGGTTCTCGGTGCCTTCGAGCGTCACGCGCAGGTCGCGGAAAGCCTGGTTGGCCTTGAGGTCGGGGTAGCGTTCCGACACCGCCATCAGCCGCGACAGCGCCGACGAGAGTTCGCCCTGCGCCTGCTGGAACTTCTGGAAGGCTTCGGGGTTGTTGAGCGTCTCCGGCGTCACCTGGATCGAGGTGGCCTTGGCGCGCGCCTCGATCACCTTGGTGAGCGTGTCCTGCTCGAAGCTGGCCTCACCTTTCACGGTGGCGACGATGTTGGGCACGAGGTCGGCACGCCGCTGGTACTGGTTGAGCACCTCGCTCCAGGCCGATTTGCTGGCCTCGTCGAGTGCCTGGAACTGGTTGTAGCCGCAGCCGCTCAGGGACACGACCGCCACAAGAATCAATAGCCAGCGCTTCATCATCATTTGCATTACCTCCGCAGAAGATGCGGAAGGTAGCATAGGTGGCTCCATGCCCCTCGATCCCCTACAAGCCCTGCAGGCCGCGAACCGCACGGTGCCGCCCGTCGCTGCAACCACCGACGGCACGCTGCTGATCGCAGGTGCGACCGGTGCCCTGGGGCAGGAACTGCTGCGCCGGCTGGCGGGCAGCCACCGCTTCGCCCATGCCCGCGTGCTGGCGCGAGAGCCGATCCGCGACGGGCTGCGCGGCGTCGAGACTTACCTGAGCCCCGGCCTGCCGATCGCGCAATGGCCGCTGACCTCGGCCGACACGGCGGTCATCGCCTTCGACCCGCCGCGCATGTACCACGACCGCGAGCGCGCGCTGTGGGTGCCCGAGCCGTCCGACCTGCCGGAACTCGCGCGCTGGTTGCGCGCCTGTGGCGTTCGCACGCTGGCCATCGTGCAGCCGCACGACCAGGGCCGGCTGCCCGAAGCGCTCAAGCGCGGGCTCGCGAGCCTGGACGAACAGGCGGTGGTGGCGAACGGCTTCGAGCGCGTGATCCTCGTGCGCTCGGCGCGCAAGCCGCTGAATGCGAAGTTCGCGAACCCGGCCGAGCGGCTGGCCGCGTGGATGCTGTCCGTCGTGCGCTTCATGGTGCCGAGCAGCGAGCAGCCGGTGCGCGCATCGAAGGTGGCGGAACTGCTTGACCTGGCCCTGCGCATCGCGCCGGAGGGCGTGCACGTGGCCGCGCCCGAACTGGTGTGGCAGGCCTCGCAGGGCGGTGAAATGCAAGCGGTGGCGCAGCGTTGGCTGGGCAAGACTTAGGCTCGCCCCCAGGCTGCGCGCACTTCGTGTCGCTTCTCCTTCCCCCTGCCGGGGGCAACACCAGCGGCCCGGCAAAGCCGGTTCCGCGGTGTTCGCGAGAGAAGGAGGACGCTGCTTCCTAACCGCGCCATTGGCGCAGCAATTCCGCCGAGTCGACCACCAGCCCGAGGTGCAGCGACACCATCGCGAGCGCCGCGTTTTCCAGATGCGCGTCGGTGCCGCGCACCAGGTCGCGCAGCACGATCACGCGGTAGTTGTGGTTGTTGGCGTCGAAGGCGGTGTTGAGCACGCAGCAATCGGTGAAGCCGCCGTCGAGCACCACGGTCTGGATGCGCTGGTTGCGCAGCAGGAAGTCGAGGTCGGTCGGATAGAAGGCCGACAGCCGGCGCTTGTTTTCCACGCGCATGTCGCCGGGCTCGACACGGGTGACCCATTCGGTCCAGCGCGAGCCTTCGATGGCATGCGCGTCGGCATTCGGAATTGCGCCCACGTGCAATGGGAAGGTACGGCGCCACGCGGCCGGAATGCCGTGGATGTCGTCCACGCCATCGGGCCGCAGCACCGACTTGATGTGCACGATGCGCACGCCCAGCGCACGCGCCTCGTCATGGAAGCTGTCGATGGGCGCCACCACGTCCCGCGCACGCGGCGCGGGGCAGGGGCAGTCGGGGTCGTCGTCCAGGTGGCCGCGATGCATGTCGATCGACAGCACCGCGGTGGTGGCCGGATCGAGGTAGTCGGCAAACTGCGCGTTGTCGAGCGTGCGCTCTTCGCCATAGACCCAGGCCTTCATCGCCGCTCCTCCCGCACATAGGGTTGGCCCAGCGCGCCGGGCTCTTCATCGGCGCCGCGCCGCGAGAGCGCGACCCAGACCATCACGCCCAGCGTCACCGCGTAGGGCGTCATCATCACGAAGTACTGCGGCAGTTGCACGCCCGCTGCGGCCAGTTGCGGGATCAGCGCCTCGATGCAGCCGAACAGCAGCGCACCCACCAGCGCCTTCCACGGCGACCAGCGCGCGAAGATCACCAGACCCACCGCGATCCAGCCGCGTCCGCCCGTCATGCCCGCGATCCACAGCTTGGTGCTGACCACCGAGATGTACGCACCCGCCAGCCCCACCAGCGCCGAGCCCGCGAGCACCGCCGCAAAGCGCCATGCCGTCACGCGGATGCCGGCCGCGTCGGCGGCCTGCGGGTTCTCGCCCACGGCGCGCAGCCGCAGGCCGGTGGAGGTGCGCGTGAAGAACCACGCCACCGCGCCGAAGATCGGCAGCGTGAGCCACACCATCGCGTTCTGCATGAACAACTTGCCTACGCCAGGCAGCAGCGACAGCGGCCACAGGCCCATGGCGCCGATGCCCTCGGTGGCGTGGTTGGTCCAGTCGGCCATCGAGCCGACCAGCGCGGTCAGCCCCTGGCAGAAGAACACCAGCGCGAGCCCGGCGATCACCTGGTTCACACGCAGCCAGATCACCATGACCGCGAACAGCACCGAGACGAGGCTGGCCGCGAGCATCGCCAGCACCAGCGACACCGCCGGCTGGCCGAGCGCCAGTTGCGCGCCGATGCCGGCCAGCGCGCCGACCAGCATCAGCCCTTCGGCGCCGAGCGAGAGCACGCCCGCGCGCTCGCAGATGATGAGCCCGAGCGCCGCCAGCGCATAAGGCACCGCGAAGTCGGGTGTGCTCGCAAGCCAGTTGAGGATGACACCTCCGCTCATGCCACGGCCTCCCCGCCGACGCGGCGCAGCCGGTGGCGAATGAAGAAGTCGCTCGACGCCACGCACACCACGATGATGGCCTGGATCAACTGCACCATCGAGAACGGCACCTGGTAGAAAACCTGCAGGCTGCGCCCGGTGACGAACAGCGCCGCCACCAGCAGTGCCACCACAGTGGCTGCCAACGGGTTGTTGCGCGCGAGGAAGGCAATGAGGATGCCCGAGAAGCCGTAGCCCTGATAGAAGGCCTGCGTGAGCCGCCCCTCTTGTCCTGCCGCCACCGCGAAGCCCGCGAGCCCGGCCATTGCGCCCGACAGCAGCACCGCGCCATAGATGGTGCGACGCACCGGCACCCCGTTGGCATGCGCCACGCGCGGGTTGGCATCGACGAAGCGCAGGTACAGCCCCGCGCGGCTCACGCCCACCAGCCACCACGCCAGCAGCGCCACGATGCCCGCGAGCAGGATCGCGCTGCCCACGCCGGCGCCCAGCTCGGGCAGTCGCTCGAAGGCGCGGAATTGCGGTGAGTACGGAAAGTTGTCCTTCGGGTCTTTCCAGCTGCCATAGACCAGGTGCAGGAGGAAGTTGGCCGCCATGTAGTTGAGCATCAGCGTCGAGATGATCTCGTTCACGCCCAGCTTCAGCTTGAGCCACGCCGGCCCCAGCACCCAGAGCAGGCCGCAGCCCACGGCCGCCACGAACATCAGCGGCAGGCGCAGGTTCTCGGGGCCGATCTGCCACATCGAGACGGCGGTGGCGCCGATGGCGCCCCAGATCATCTGGCCTTCGAGCCCGAGGTTCCAGAAGCGCGCGCGAAAGGCCATCGAGCCCGCGAGGCCCACCAAGATCATCGGCGCGGCCTGGAACAGCACGGCGCGAAAGTTCTGCCCATCGAGGAAGGTCTGCACCACGAACTCGTTGGCGAGTTCGTCGGCAGGCACGCCCGCCGCCACGAGGATCGCGGCGGAGATGGCGAAACCGACCGCCAGTGCGGCCGCAAGGATCAGCGCCTGCCAGCGCCATGCCATGTGCTGGCGGATTTCCAGCGCATAGCGACGGCCGGCGAGCGGTTGTGCTGTTCGCGCGACTGCAGGCGCCGCGGGTTTTGCTTGGGAAGGATGTGCCATGTCGGCGGCCAGCGATGCGTCAGCCATGGTCCACCATCGCCTGTCCGATGGCCTGCCGGTCGGCCGGTTGCGCGAACTCGCCGGCGATGCGCCCGCGCGTCATCACGCCCACGCGGTCGGCCAGTTGCAGCACTTCGTCGAGGTCTTCGCTGATGAGCAGCACCGCAGCGCCGCTGTCGCGCGCGGCGCGCAGCCGCGCATGCACCTCGGCACTGGCGCGCACGTCGAGCCCACGGCTGGGGCTGTGCGCCAGCACCAGCGTCGGCGACTTGCCGAACTCGCGCGCCAGCACCAGCTTCTGCGCGTTGCCGCCCGACAGCAGCGCGGCTTTCTGTGCAACCGAGCGCACGCCCAGCACGTCGAAGGCGCGCACGGCCTCTTGCGTGTCGCTCTGGATGCGACCACGGCGCAGATGCCACACCGGGCCATAGCGCCCGCTGTGCACGCGGCCGATGGCGTAGTTCTCCGCCACCGAGAGGCCGCCCGCGAGCGCGAGGCCGTAGCGGTCGGCCGGAATCGCGGCAATGCCGAGGCCGCGCCGCGCCGGTGCAGGCATCGTCTTGAGATCGCCATGCCCTTCGAGCCGGATCTCGCCTTCGGTCGCTTCGCCCGGCAAGCCCATGATGGCGCCGGCCAATTCGCCCTGACCGTTGCCGCCCACGCCGGCAAGGCCGTAGATTTCGCCCGCGTGCAGTTTGAGGTCGACACCGTCGAGCACGCGCCGCCCTTGCGGCGAAGCGGGCGAGCGCAGCCCGCGCACCGTCAGGCGCACCGGGCCGCGCGCCGCCTTCGCGGGCTGGAAGCCGGATGCCGCGACGGACTCGCCCACCGTCAGCTTCACGAGTTCGGTCACCGACGTGGCGCCCGGCTCCAGCGTGGCCACCGTGCGGCCGCCACGCATCACCGTCACGCGATCGGCATAGGTCTTCACGTCGGCCATCTTGTGCGTGACCAGCACCACGGCGGCACCGGCACGCGCCAGCCCCTGCACGGTCTGCAGCAGGCGTGCGGCCTCCTGGTCGGTCAGCACGGCCGTGGGCTCGTCGAGGATGAGGATGCGCGCACCCGCCAGCAGCACCTTGAGAATTTCCACGCGCTGCTGTTCAGCGATCGAGAGGGCATCGATGCGCCTGGACGGATCGATCTCGAAGCCCAGCTCCGAGGCCTTGTTGCGGATGTCGCGTTCGATCTCGCGCAGCCGCTCGCCGTGGCTCTGGAACTCGGCCGGCGGCGGTGCTGTGAGCAGGATGTTCTGCGCCACCGTGAACGGCCGCACCAGCTTGAAATGCTGGTGGACCATGCCGATGCGGTGCCGCGCCGCATCGCGTGGCCCGGTGAAGCGCACCAGGTTGTCATCGACCAGCAGTTGCCCCGCCTCCGGCGCATAGAGCCCGGCCGCGATGTTCATCAGCGACGACTTGCCGGCGCCGTTTTCGCCGAGCAGGGCGTGCACCTCGCCCCAGCGCGCGGCGAAGTGGGCGTCGGTCAATGCCGCGAAGCCGTCGAAGGACTTGCGGATGCCGGTGAGTTCGAGCGCGTTGGGCATGAGGTCCTTGGCTGCTGGCTTACTTCTGCGTGACCACGCCCTTGACGAACCAGTCCATCTTCCAGAGGTCCGCATCCGACAGCACCGCGCCCTTGGCCACGCGCTCCTTGCCATCGCGGTCGGCCAGGGGGCCGGCGTAGATCTGCTTGCCCTTGAGGATCGCTTCACGTTCCGCCGTGATCAGCGCGGCCTTGTCCTTGGGCACGGCGGGGCCGAAGCCGGCGATGTCCGTGCCGCCGTCCTTCATCTCGATGAAGGCGCCGTATGGCGAGGGCTTCCAGTTGCCGGCCATGACCTTCTTCAGCTCGGGCGTCAGGAAGCGGTCCCACACCCACACCGACGAGCACAGCGTGGCCTTCGGCGCGAACTGGCGCAGGTCGCGGTGGTGGCCGGTGCCGTACACGCCGCGCTCCTGCGCCACGATCTGCGGCGTCGGGCTGTCGACGTGCTGGCCGATCACGTCGGCGCCCTGGTCGATCAGCGCGGCGGCGGCAGCGCGTTCCTTGATGGGGTCGTTCCAGGCGCCGGTGTAGATCACGTTGACCGTGGCGTTGGGGTTCATCTTCTGCGCACCGAGTGCGAAGGCGTTGATGGTCCAGTTCACGACGCCGAAGGGGTTGGCCGCGACGAAGCCGAGCTTGCCGGTCTTCGAGGCCGCGCCAGCGGCCATGCCGCACAGGTACTGGCTTTCGTAGGTGCGGCCGTAGAACGATTCGAGGTTACTGCCGTTGGTGGTGCCCGAGCCGTTGAGGAAGGCCACGTCGGGGTACTTGGCGGCCAGGTCCTTGAAGCTGTCGGAATAACCGAAGGCGGTGCCGATCACGATGTTGGCGCCGCGCTGGATGAACTTCTCGGCCGCGGGCTTGATGGCCGAGGCGTCTTCGGGCACGTTCTCGACGAACTGGATCTTCTGGCCGATTTCTTTCTCGATCTTCACGCGGGCTTCGTCGAAGGCCTGTGTCCAGCCGCCGTCGTTCTTCGGGCCGAAGTAGAGCATGGCGATCTTGGGCTTGTCTTTCAGCGTGAAGCCGTCGGCCGCCGTGGCCGGCAGCGCGATGGACGCGCCGCCTGCTGCGAGCGTCAAGGCAAGGCCGAAGCCGGGAGTGAGAGTGCGCAGCAGCATGGAGCAACCTTTCGTGAGAGGCATGACAAGGAAATGCAGGAGGAAAGAGAAGGGCGGTGCCGTGTGCGCGTCACATCATGAAGTTGATGCGGAACACATTGCCCTCGGGATCGAGCAGCACCGACTGGTACCAGTTGTAGTAAGTGACGTAGGGCGGCTTGATGAGCGTGGCGCCCGCTTCGAGTGCGACGGGCACCATGCGGTCGACGTCGGCCTGGCTGTCGACGTCGATGTTCAGCAGGAACTTCACGCCGCGCGTGTCGGAGAACTCGGCAAGGTGCAGCAGCTCGTAGGCGTCGAGTGCGTTGAAGCCCAGGCTCGACTTGCCGGTGTCGAGTCCACGAAAGATCGGCGAGCGGATGGCCTCGATTTCGGGGAAGCCGAACACGCGTTGGTAGAAGCCGCTGAGTGCGACCACGTCTTTGGCGAAGACGTTGACGTAGGAGAGGTGGGGCATGTCAGTTGATCATTGCTGGTGTTCTTGGCGCTGCTGTTCGGGGTACGTGCGAATGACACCGGGTGCTCCCCTCCGCGAATGTCCCCCGCTTCGCTCCTCCTTTATTTCGCTGCGGGGAGCACCCGGTGTCATTCGCACCTGGACACGCTGCTATTGATCCAGCGATCAACGACTGCTCCGAATAACGCTCACGTCGATACGGGGCTCTTTTTCGCGAAATAAAGGAGGAGCGAAGCGGGGGACATTCGCGAAAAAGAGCACCGTGTCGGCGTGAGCACCGCCCTGAACGACGCACTTCAAACACGACGCGACGAATCGAGAAGAAAACCATCATTCAGGCCGTCGCCTTGGTGCCCCCGAAGGTCGTCTGCTTGACGAACTTCGAGATCAGGTGATTCCCCGACGAGATCGGTGCGTACTTCGGCGCCTCTCCCGGTGCCAGACAACTCGGCAGACACTCGACCATCGCGTCGTAGTTGGGCTGGTGGAAGAACACCAGCGACTGCCGGCGGTTGGTGCTCGCCATCTCGAAGGGCGGATTGACCACGCGATGCAGCGTCGACACCCACTGGTCGTTGGTCCACTGCATCATCAGATCGGCAATGTTGACGACCAGACCACCTTCGACCTGCGGCACATCGACCCACTGGCCGGCCTTGTTGAACACCTGAAGGCCCTTGTCGTCGGGCAACACGATGGTGAGGCTGCCGTAGTCGCTGTGCGCGCCCGCACGCAGTTGGCCGGGCAACGGTGCCTCGCGTTGCGGCGGGTAGCTCAGCACGCGGAACATGCTGATGTGCCGGTCGATCTTGTCGTCGAAGAACTTTTCGGGCAGCGCCAGGCCGAGCGCAAAGATGCGCATCAGCGAGCGCGAGAGATCGCTCATGGCCTCGAAGTAGCCTTCGTATGCTTCACGGAAACCGTCGATGGGCGGCCAGCTGTTGGGCTCGAAGTGCGGGCCGGCTGCGGGGCCGCGGTGGTAGTCGTCGTCGGGCACGTTCGATGGGCCGATGGAGAACGATTCCTTCAGGTCGCCCGGCGCCGCCTCTTCGAGGCTGTACGACAGGCCCTCTTCGCCGACCGCGCTGTAGCCGCGCACCGCGTCCTCGCGCGGACGGTCGACCTTGCGCTTCTCGCCGAGCGGCATGTCGAAGAACTTGCGCGACAGCGTGGCCACGCGCGAGATCAGCTCCGCAGGAATGCCGTGGTTGGTGATGACCAGGAAGCCGATGCTGCGGCAGGCTTCGTCGACTTTCTTCGCGACCTCCGATCGGCTTTCGGGGCTTCCGTCGAAATAGGGCGCGAGATCGATGATGGGAACGGACAAGAGAGTCATGGGGCGTTTCTCATGCGTGGCGTGTGTGTACTTCTCCATGCAACGTCTGTGCCAGTTGGACCAAATGGACAAATCGCTTTTGCCGCGTCAGCATGGTGCGCGGCGCGGGGCCTGCAGGCCGTCGTGGCGCAAGTCGATGCACCGCGGCCTTACAGTGGTGCGCCGCGATGGCAAGGGCTTGCAGGTACGGCTCGTGCAAGCGTGTTGTTCGCAGTCGAATGAATGAATGAGTGAATCCGGAATCCAGAAGAAACGAGGGAAGATGCCGAAGACCAAGGCGCTGGCCGCAGCCAGCAGCAGCAACATCACCACCGACAAGCCGGCGCGCAAACGAGCGAAGCCCGCGGTGCGCAGCGCGTCCGCCGTGAGCCGGCGACTGCGCCAGATCGAAGACAAGCGCAGCGCGATCCTCGGTGCCGCGCTGGGGCTGTTCTCCCGGTTCGGGCTGCACGGCACGTCGATCGACCAGGTGGCTGCGCGCGCCGATGTGTCGAAGAGCAACCTGCTCTATTACTTCGCGAACAAGGAAGAGCTGTACGTCAACGTGCTGCGCGACCTGCTCGCGCTGTGGCTCGAACCGCTGCGCGGCTTCAGCGCCGAGCAGGACCCGGGCGAGGCCATTGGCGATTACATCCGTCGCAAGCTGCTGGTCTCGCGCGATCGGCCGGATGCATCGCGTTTGTTCTGTCTTGAAATGATCCAGGGTGCGCCGCTGTTGCGCGACGAACTCGACCGAGAGCTGCGCACGCTGGTGGAGAAAAAATCGGAGGTGATTCGTGCCTGGGTCGAGGCCGGCAAGCTCGCGCCGGTCGATCCGCATCACCTGATCTTTGCGTTGTGGGCGGTCACGCAGCACTACGCGGATTTCGGTGTGCAGGTGCAGGCGCTGACGGGGCACACGCTGGACGATGCGGCGTTCTTCGAGCAGACGGTGGAGAACGTTCAGCGCATCGTGCTTCAAGGCATCACGCCACGCTAGGTCTTGCTCCTTCCCCCAGAGGGGGAAGGAGCAATGCAAACGCCCCAAGAGAGTCAGTGCTGCGGCGGCACCGCGATCTCGTGATAGCGGCGATCGAAGTAGATCAACCCCTGCGCCGCACCGCCGATGGCAATGGCCACCGCTTCGCAGAACAGCACATCGTGCGTGCCCGCATGCGTGGCGTGCAGCACGCGGCAGTCGAATGACACGGCCGCGTCGTCGAGCATCGGCGAGCCGGTGGTCTTGCGGCTCCAGTTGCCGGCCGCGAAGCGTTCGTCCATCGGCGTCTTGCCGCCGAACAGCGCGGAGAGCGTCTGGTGCCCCGCGGCCAGCACGTTCACGCACAGCACGCCGTTGGCCTTGAAAGCCGGGTACACCGAGGCCGAGCGGTTCAGGCACACCAGCAGCATCGGTGGTTCGTCGGTCACGCTGCATACCGCCGAGGCTGTGAAGCCGGCGCGTCCCGCGGGGCCGTCGGTGGTGATGATGTTGACCGCCGCGCCCAGCCGCGCCATCGCATTGCGGTAGTCGGCCTTGGGCAAGCCGGGCGGCAGTCCTGTCGGGTTCGGTGCAAGGGGATGAGAGGCCATCGCGTTCAGCATGTCGGTGACGCTTTCAGGCCAGCAGGCAGGCTTCGTCGAAGGGCAACCGCGGCAGGCGGCTGAACACCTTCGACGCATCGCCGTGGCCGAGGTTGATGAGGAAGTTGACGCTCCAGTCGGTGCCCTCGAAGAAGGCGGCATCGACCTTCGACTTGTCGAAGCCCGACATCGGGCCGGCGTCCAGGCCCACGGCGCGCGCCGCGAGCAGCAGGTAGCCGGCCTGCAGGCTGGCATTGCGAAAGGCGGTCTCGTGTGCGGCCTCGGGACTGCCGGTGAACCAGCTGCGCGCATCGGCATGCGGAAACAGCGTGGGCAGCTTGTCGTAGAACTTGCGGTCCCATGCGGCGATCACGGTGACCGGCGCCGTCATGGTCTTGTCGAGGTTGCCCTTCGACAGTGCGGGCGCAAGGCGTTGCTTGCCTTCGGGCGTTCGCACGAACACGAAGCGCGCGGGCGAGCAGTTGGCCGAGGTCGGGCCGAGGCTGGCCAGCGCGTAGATCTGCTGCAGTTGCGCGTCGGACACCGGTTCGTCGGTCCAGCCGTTGTGGCTGCGCGCGCCGGTGAAAAGAAGCGACAGGGCTGCGTCGTCGAGCGTGGATGTGGTGGTCATGCGGGGACTGTGGATTGGGCGGGTGCGCTGACCCGCGAGAGAAAGTCGAGCAGGCTGCGGTTGAAGGCGTTGGCCTCGGTCACGCTGTGCGCATGGCCGCCGTGCGGCATGAAGTCGAGCGTCACGTCGCGCAGGCCATCGGCCAGGCGCTGCGAGCAGGTCCAGGGCACGAGCACGTCGTCCTTGGCGGCGGCGACCAGCGTGGGGGCGGCGATGTCGGCCAGGCGCGCGTCGATATCGAAGGCGCGCAGCGCGGCGATGCGCGCGCGCATGTTGGTCTCGCCGGGGAAATGCGCGAAGGCGTGGTCGACTTCATCGGCCACGCGTTGCGCGTGTTCGGCACACCACGCGGCGGGGTACAGAAAGATCGGCTGCGCTTCCACGTAAGCACGCGGGCCGCTGGCGCTCAGCAGCGTGAGCCGCGCATCGAAGCAGCGCGTCGAATGCGGGTTGGGCTTCGACCATGCGTTGATGAGCACCAGACTGGCAATGCGTTGGAGCGCATCGAGTGCGAGCTGCAGGCCGACCAGTCCACCGAGCGCATGACCGATGAAGTGGCACTGCGCGGTGTTCGTGGCGTCGAGTATTTCAATCACATCGCGCGCCATGTCGGCAATCGCATAGGCCTCGGGCAATGCGGCGGGGCTGCGGCCCGTGCCGCGCTGGTCGTACGCGACGACGCGGTAGCCCGCGTCGACCAGCGTGCCGAGTTGCGGCTGCCAGAAACCGGCCGAGCCGCCGAGGCCGGATGACAGCAGCACGGTGGCCGCTGCATCGGACGGCCCGTGCACCTCGTAGTGCAGCGCGGTCATTGGTGCACCTTTGGCGCTACGCGCCTTCCCGCCAGGCGGGAGCGAGCTTGCTTGGGGCGGCCCGGCGCGGCGCTCATGGCGTTCAGGCCTTGTTGCCGATGTGGGCGATCGAGGCAATCTCGATCAGCGCATCGGGCTTCACGAGGCCGCACTGGATGCAATAGCGCGCGGGCTTGGTGCCGGGAAAGAAGTCGGCATACACCGCGTTGATCTTCGCGTAGTCGGCCCAGTCCTTGAGCATGATCTGGTTGAAGGTCACGTCGTCCATGGTGCCGCCGGCGGCTTCGACCACGCCCTGGATGGTGGTGAGCACGTGCCGCGCTTGCGCGGCGGCGTCGCCGACATGGACCACGTTGTTGTCCTTGTCGAAGGGCAGCGTGCCCGAGACGTAGAGCACGCCGTCGGCGAGCGTGCCGGGGACGTAAGGGGCGAGCGGCACGCCGGTGCCGGGCGGGATGATGGCTTGCTTGGGCATTCGGGAACTCCTTGAAGTGAATCAGGCGATGGCCGCTTCGGCCGCTGTGGATTGGGGAAGGGCTCGCGGTGCGAAGGTGCTGCAGAACTGGTCCACCGTGGAGACCCATCCGAAGAAGGTCTCGACGTTGTAGACCGAGGCCTTCTGGATCGCGGGGCCGCCCAGTTCATGCGTCGCGTCTTCGAGCATCACGGCGAAATATTCGAGGTGGAAGGCATCGCGCAGCGTCGACTCGACGCACACGTTGGTCGCAATGCCGGTGAACACGAGGTGGCGGATGCCGCGTGCGCGCAGCGTGCTGTCGAGCGTGCTGTTGAAGAAGCCGCTGTAGCGCGTCTTGGGCACGACGATGTCGCCGGGCTGTGGCTTCATCTGGTCGATGAGTTCGTAGTCCCAGCCGCCCTTGGCGAGGAACTTGCCCTGCAGCTCGGGCTTGGCGCGCATGGTTTTGAGCGCGTTCGACTTGTGCCAGTTGGGCGAGCCGGGGCCGCCTGCTTCTACATAGGCCGCGTCCCAGCCGTTCTGCAGGAACACGACCAGCATGCCGGCCGCCCGCGCCGCCGCGATGCTGCGCGCGATGTTCGCGATGGTGCCTTGCGCGCCGGAGATGTCGAAGCCGGCCGAGTCGACATAGCCGCCGATCGATGCATAGGCGTTCTGCATGTCGACCACGATGAGCGCGGAGTCTGTGGCGTGCAGTGCGAGCGGTTCGGGGCGCGCGGGCAGCACCAGCGGTGCGGGTGCACCGGGCAGGCGCGGCGCGCCGACTGGCGTGGTCGAGGTGAGGGTGGTGTTGCGTGCGGGCGTGGTCATGTGCGTCTCCTTCTTCAGGCGGCCAGGCGCTCGGGCTCGACCTGCGACGGCACGGGGCTTTGCACATGCGCACGGCTTTTCATCAGCGGCTGGATGCGCTCGCCGAAGGCTTCGACGCCCTGCACGAAGTCATCGAAGGTCAGCAGCACGCCTTCGGTGCCGGGCACCTCGGCCACTTCGTCGAGCAGGCGCGCGACGGTTTCATACGAGCCCACGAGCGTGCCCATGTTGATGTTCACGGCCGAGGTCGGGTCGGCCATCTGGCGCACGTTGGTGTCGGCGCCGGACTTGGTATCGGCCGCGCCCTGCTGGCCCAGCCAGGCGATGGCTTCATGGTCGGCGCCGGCCTTGTAGTGCTCCCACTTGGCGCGCGCGGCCTCGTCGGTTTCATCGGCGATCACCATCATCAGCACGTAGGTGGTGACGTGGCGGCCGGTCTTGCGCGTGGCCTCGATGAGCTTTTCAGCCGCGGGCGCGAAGGCCTTCGGCGTGTTCACGCCCTTGCCGAAGCAGAAGTTGTAGTCGGCGTACTTGGCAGAAAACTCCATGCCCGAATCGCTCTGGCCGGCGCAGATCACCTTCATGTCGGCCTGCGGCTGCGGGCTCAGGCGGCAGTCGTCCATCTGGAAGTGGTCGCCCTTGAAGTCGGACTGGCCGGTGCCCCAGAGATCGCGCAGCACCTGGATGTATTCGGACAGGTACTGGTAGCGCGTGCTGAAGAACTGGTCGCCGGGCCACATGCCCATCTGCGAGTACTCGGGCCGCTGCCAGCCGGTGACGAGGTTCAGGCCGAAGCGGCCGTTGGAGATCGAGTCGATGGTCGAGCCCATGCGCGCGACGATGGCCGGCGGCATCACCAGCGAAGCGGCCGTGGCGAACAGCTTGATCTTGCTGGTGACAGCGGCAAGGCCGGCCATGAGCGTGAAGGACTCGAGGTTGTGGTCCCAGAACTCGGTCTTGCCGCCGAAGCCGCGCAGCTTGATCATCGACAGCGCGAAGTCGACGCCGTAGCGCTCGGCCTTCAGCGTGATCTCTTTGTTGAGCTCGAAACTGGGCTTGTACTGCGGCGCATTTTCGGAAAGCAGCCAGCCGTTGTTGCCGATGGGAATGAAGATGCCGACGTTCATGAAAGGGCTCCTGTTGCGGGTTGCGAAGCTCCTTGCATGCGCCGTGCCAGTTGGATAAGTCTTTTTGAATCAACGAGTTAGATCGAGTGAGCTGTTTTGTTTTGACCAAATGGTCCAAAACGGAGCGGGCGAATCGAAAGGATTGCAGCGGCACGGTGCGGGCCGGACCAAAGCGGTGCAGCGCCGGCGTCACGAACGGCGCGGCAGAATCACGCCATGCCCAAGACACCCCTGCGCGCCGCCGCGGCCATTGGCGGCACTGCCGATGACATTGAAGCCGCCTTCTACGAAGCGCTGCAACGCGGCGACATCGATGCGTTGATGGCCTGCTGGGCCGACGAGGACGAAGTGTTCTGCGTGCACCCCGGCGGCCCAAGGCTGGTGGGGGCCGTGGCGATCCGCGCGGCCTTCGAGCAGATGTTCGGCAACGGCGCGATCCACGCCCAGCCGGCGCGGGTGCGCAAGATCGAGTCGCTCGCCAGCGCGGTGCACAACGTGCTGGAGCGCATCGAAGTGCTCACGGCCGAAGGCCCGCGCCATGCCTTCGTGCTGGCCACCAACGTCTATCACAAGACTGCGCAGGGCTGGCGCCTGGTGGCGCATCACGCAAGCCCCGGCAGCGCGCGCGAGCCCGACGACGTGAACGATCCGCCCCAGACACTGCATTGATGTCCTTCGCCGTTATTTCTCCTCCTTCTTCCTCCTCTTCATCCGCCTCGCTCCAGTCGGCGATGGATTACGCGGCGCCGCGCTGGCTGCCCGGTGGCAACCTGCAGACGATCTGGGCTGCGCTCTATGCGCGGCGTTTCGACGGGCCGGCGCCGGTCTACCGCCGTGAGCGCTGGACCGCGCCCGATGGTGATTTCGTCGATGTGGATTTCGTCGACGCGCCCGCTTCGGTGGCCAAGCCGCCGCTGCTGGTGCTGTTCCATGGGCTCGAAGGCTCTTCGCGCAGCCACTACGCCGAAGCCTTCGCGGCTTTCGCTGCGTCGCGTGGCATGGCATTCGCGGTGCCGCATTTCCGTGGTTGCAGCGGCGAGATGAACCTGGCGCCGCGTGCTTACCACTCGGGCGACTTCGAGGAAATCGGCTGGATCCTGGTGCGCATGCGCGAGCAGCACGCGCTGGCCGGTGGCGGGTCGGTGCTGGCGGCAGGCGTGTCGCTCGGCGGCAATGCGCTGATGCGCTGGGCCAGCGAAGCCGGCGACACCGCGGCCCGCGTGGTGAGCGCGGTGGCCTCGGTGTGCGCGCCGCTCGATCTTGCGGCGGGCGGCGACGCCATCGGCAGGGGCTTCAACCGGCTGGTCTACACGCGGATGTTTCTCGCGACCATGAAGCCCAAGGCGCTGGCCAAGCTGGCGCAGTTCCCGGGGCTGTTCGACCGTGACCGGCTGCTGGCGGCGCGCGACCTCTACACCTTCGACGACGTGTTCACCGCGCCGCTGCACGGCTTTCGCGACACCGAGGACTACTGGGCCCGGGGCTCGGCCAAGCCGCACCTGAACCGCATCCGCGTGCCCGCGCTGGTGGTGAATGCCCGCAACGACCCGTTCATTCCCGCAAGCAGCCTGCCGCGCCCCGGCGAGGTCGGCGCGCATGTCACGCTGTGGCAGCCCGTGCAGGGCGGTCATGTGGGCTTTCCGATGGGGATGCCGCCGGGGCACGTGCAGGGAATGCCGGAACGGGTCGGCGCCTGGCTGCAGGTGCATGGCGGCGCATTGGCTGACGACGCGGGCGTGCAGCCGGCGCGAGAATGATGCGTTATGGATGACATCGTCAAACAAGCGCTTGCCAAATGGCCCAACGTGCCCGACTGCTACGGCTGGCTCGGCCTCGACGCGCGCGGCAACTGGTACATGCGCGACGACCGCACCCAGGCCCAGGGCCCGTTCCGCGTGGCCAAGGGCTCGATGCTGCGGCACGACAAGCTGATCGACTTCATCCACCGCAACTACGAGCACGACGACGAAGGGCAGTGGTTCTTCCAGAACGGGCCGCAGCGCGTCTATGTGGAGCTGGAGGCCGCGCCACTGGTATGGCGCGTGGCCGAGGAGGGCGATGGCTTCACGGTCACGGCCCATTCGGGCCAGGTGGCCGAGGTGTCTGCTTGCCTGCTCGACGAGGAAGGCCGGCTCTATCTGGTCGCGCCGATCGGTCTCGGGCTGGTTCACACACAGGACGTGGGCATTGCGGCCGAGGCCATCGAACGGGGGCTTTGGACGCCTGAGGCAGTGCAGGCCAGCGAGTTGCCGGGCCGCTTCGGGCATGTGCTGAGTCCGGCGGAACATCATTCCGACGTCGCTGCATCGTCGCTATCAAAACAATAGCCTCGCGCACGCATCGAGCATGAAAAAAGCCGGCGCTGGGCCGGCTTTGTCGATGGAGCGGGGTATCTCAGTTGGCTGCAGGTGCACTGGCCGCAGGTGCCGCAGCGGCGGCCGGGGCCGAGGCCGCAGCAGAAGCGCCTTCGGCGGGTGCCGCGGCAGCCGGACGGTCCGGCACCGGGAACTTGGCGCCACCGGCGTTGGCCATGTAGACCACGGCACGGCCCACTTCGAGGTCTTCGAAGTCGCCGCCGCCCTGAGCAGGCATGGCGCCCTTGCCCTTCAAGGCGTGTTCGAGGAGGGTGGCGTAGCCTTGGCCGATGCGAGGGCCCCAGGCCGCGGCATCGCTGAAGTGAGGTGCGCCGGGAATGCCGGGCGCGCCGTGGCAGGCGATGCACTGGGCCTTGAAGACGGCCTCGCCTGCAGCAAGCGGACGGTTGGCGTCGCGGATCTCGATGGTGCCGACCTTCTTGAGGCGGTCGGCCACTTCGCGGTCGCGTGCCTCCTTGGACACCCCGTAGAGCGCCATGTTGTCGCCCTCCGCAGTGCCCGCGGGCTTGGTGCCCGAGACCACATAGGCCACAAGACCCACGATGATCAGGATCGGGGCAATGAAGGAGAAAAATACCGCCAGCAGCAGTTGCTTCGGGTTCTTGATCGGCCCGGTGTGGGCTTCTTCTGTGGCCTGGTTATGCGGGTCTGCGCTCATGGCGTCCTCAAAATCGGGGGCTCGTCGGGGGGCTTTTTCTAACCAACCGGCGATTATAGAGAGGCCCCTTGCCTTAACGGGCAATCGGCTTCCCTATATCGGACGCCGAGGCGTCTCAGCCCTTGTCGCGTGTGGCCCAGCCGCCACCCAGCGTCTTGTACAGCGTGACCTGGTTCTGCAGTTGCAGCAGGCGCGCATTGATCGCCAGTTGCTGCGCCGTGAACAGCGAACGCTGCGCGTCCAGCAGGTCGAGCGCGCTCGCAATGCCGTTGCGATAGCGCAGGTCCGACAGCTTGAAGCGCACCCCTTCCGCGGTGGCCTGTGCGCGCTGTGCCCGCACCTCTTCGCCCAGCGTGGCGCGGCCTGCCAGTGCATCCGCCACCTCGCGGAATGCGGTCTGAACCGACTTCTCGTACTGCGCCACGGCGATCTCGCGTCCGGCCTTCGCCGAGTTGAGCGTCGCGAAGTTGCGACCCGCATCGAAGATCGGCAGCGTGACCGTGGGCGCGAAAGACCACGCCTTGGAGCCGCGATCGAACAGGCCCGAAAACTCGGTGCTGGCAGTGCCGATGCCGCTCGTCAGCGACACGCGCGGGAAGAAGTTCGCCCGCGCCGCGCCGATGTTGGCATTGGCCGCAATCAGCTGCTGCTCGGCCGCGCGGATGTCCGGCCGCTCGGCCAGCAGGTCCGAGGGCAGGCCGGCCGGCACGTCGGGCATGGGCTTGATGCCTTCCAGGCCATTGGCGCCGCCTGCGGTGGCTTCGGCCGGCACCGGAGCGCCCAGCAGCAGCGCCAGTGCGTTCTCGTCCTGCATGCGGGCGCGCTGTTGCTGCGCATAGGCGGCACGCGCCGTTTCGGCGAGCGAGTTCGCGGCCTGGAAGTCCAGTTCCGACGACACGCCGTTGTCGAAGCGCATCTTGGTCAGGCGCACCGACTCGTCGCGCGTGACCATCGTCTGGCGCGTGAGTTCGAGCAGCTCGTCGTCCGCCAGCAGCGTGAGCCAGCCGTTGGCGACCGACGCGATCAGGCTGATCTGCACGGCCTTGCGCGTTTCTTCGGTGGCAAGGTACTGCGACAGCGCCTGGTCCTTCAGTGCGCGGATGCGACCGAAGAAGTCCAGCTCCCAGGCCGTGAAGCCGAAGTTGACGCTGTACTGCGATGCCACGCTGCCCATGCCCTCGACGCCCTGCAGCGAGTTGGGGCTCGAACGCGAACCGCTGCCCGTCAGGCCCAGCGCCGGGAACAGGCTGGAGCGCTCGATCTGGAACTGTGCGCGCGCCTGCTCGATGTTGAGCACCGACACACGCAGGTCGCGGTTGTTCGCCAGCGCGGTCTGGATCAGGCCCGCCAGCCGCGGGTCGGCAAAGAAGTCCTGCCAGGGCAGGGCGGCCGAAGCCTGGCCGCCCGGTTGCGCCGGGTCACCCGGGTAGGTGGTCGGCACCGGCGCGGCGGGGCGCTCGTAGGTCGGGATCAGCGAGCAGCCGGCTAGCAGCATTGCGGCTGCCAGGGCTGTGGGAATCAGTTTCTTAGTCATGTGCTTTCTCTTCCGTGATGCCGGCGGCTTCCGCATGCCGCTTGTCGGCTTCGTGCTGGCGCGCGCTGCCCTTGAACAGGGTGCGCACGACCACGAAGAACACCGGCACAAAGATCACCGCGAGCGCCGTGCCCGTCACCATGCCGCCCAGCACGCCGGTGCCGATGGCACGCTGGCTGGCCGAACCGGCACCCGAGGCGATCACCAGCGGCACTACGCCCAGGCCGAAGGCCAGCGAAGTCATGATGATCGGGCGGAACCGCAGGTGGGCGGCGGCCAGCGCCGATTCGATGACGCCCTTGCCCTGCGCCTGCAGGTCCTTCGCGAACTCGATGATCAGAATCGCGTTCTTCGCCGAGAGGCCGATGATGGTGATCAGCCCCACCTGGAAGTACACGTCGTTCGAATAGGCCCGCAGCATGGTGGCCAGGAGCACCCCCAGCACGCCGAGCGGCACCACCAGGATCACCGACAGCGGGATCGACCAGCTCTCGTACAGCGCGGCCAGGCAGAGGAACACCGCCAGGATCGCGAAGCCGTACAGGATGATGGCCTGCGAACCCGCGAGCTTTTCTTCACGCGACTGCCCGGTCCATTCGAAGCCGAAGCCTGCAGGCAACTGCGTGGCGAGCTTTTCCATCTCGGCCATCGCGGCACCCGTGCTGAAGCCTGGGGCTGCGTCGCCGCTGATGCGGATGGCGGGATAGCCGTTGTAGCGCACCGTCTGCGTCGCACCCGTCACCCACTTGGTGGTGGCGAAGGCCGACAGCGGCACCGGCTGGCCCTGCGTGTTGCTGGCGTTCAGCTTGAGCAGGTCGTCCGGCTGCATGCGGGCCGGCGCATCGGCCTGCACCACCACGCGCTGCAGGCGGCCGCGGTTCGGGAAGTCGTTGATGTAGCTCGAACCCAGACCGGTCGACAACGTGGCATTGATCGCGTCGAAGCTCACGCCCAGGGCGTTGGCCTTGTCGCGGTCGATGTCGATCTGCAGCTGCGGCGCGTCTTCCAGGCCGTCGGGGCGAACCTGCTTGAGCACCTTGCTCTGCGAAGCCATGCCCAGCAACTGGTTGCGCGCGTTGATCAGCGCCTCGTGGCCCGCGCCAGCGCGATCCTGCAGGCGGAAGCTGAAGCCGCTGGCATTGCCCAGTTCAGGAATGGGCGGCGGGCTCAGCGGGTAGATGAAGGCGTCGCGGATGCCCGAGAGCGCACCGAAGGCACGGCCGGCCAGCGCGCTGGCCGAGTGGGCCGGGTCCTTGCGTTCCGACCAGTCCTTCAGCGTCACGAAGGCAAGGCCGGCGTTCTGGCCCTGGCCCGAGAAGCTGAAGCCCATCACACCCACCATGCTCTGCACTTCGGGCTGCTTCAGCATGAAGCCTTCGACCTGTTGCATGACCGACAGTGCGCGCTCTTGCGTCGCACCCGGCGGCAGTTGCACATTGACGATGATGTTGCCCTGGTCTTCTTCCGGCAGGAACGAGCTCGGCAGGCGCGAGTAGGTGAATACCACCGCGCCGATGATCGCGACGTAGATGATCAGGTAGCGTGCGGCGCGGCGCAGGACGCGCGCGACGACGCTTTCATAGCCCTTGGCCGTGCGCGCGAAGCCACGGTTGAACCAGCCGAAGAAGCCGCGCTTCTCATGGTGGTGGCCGGCTTCGACGGGCTTGAGCAGCGTGGCGCACAGGGCCGGCGTGAGCGACAGCGCCATGAAGGCCGAGAAGCTGATCGACGCCACCATCACCGCCGAGAACTGGCGGTAGATGTTGCCGGTCGAACCCGCGAAGAACGCGAGCGGCACGAACACCGAGATCAGCACCACCGTCACGCCGATGATGGCGCCGGAGATCTGCTTCATGGCCTTGCGCGTGGCTTCGAGCGGCGACAGCCCCTCCTCGCTCATGATGCGCTCGACGTTCTCGACCACCACGATGGCATCGTCCACCACGATACCGATCACCAGCACCATGCCGAACATGGTCAGCACGTTGATCGAGAAGCCCAGCGCAAGCAGCGTGGCAAAGGTGCCAAGCAGCGCGATCGGCACCACGATGGTTGGAATGATCGTGTAGCGCCAGTTCTGCAGGAACAGGAACATCACGACGAACACCAGCGCCACGGCTTCCAGCAGCGTCTTGACCACTTCGGTGATCGAGATCTGCACGAAGCGCGAGCTGTCGTACGGAATGGCCCACTTCACGCCCTTGGGGAAGAAGCGTTCGAGCTCGGCCATCTTGGCGCGGATCGCCTTGGCCGACTGCAGCGCGTTGCCGTTCGGGGTCGGCTGGACGCCGACGCCGACTGCCGGCACACCATTCAGGCGCGCCGAGGTGGCGTACGACTGGCCGCCGAGTTCGACACGGGCCACGTCCTTCAGCCGCACGGCCGAGCCGTCGGTGTTGGCGCGCAGCACGATGTTCTTGAACTGGTCGACGTTGGCGAGCTGGCCGTTCACGACCACGGTGGCCGCGATGGCCTGGCCGGGAATGTTCGGCAGGTCGCCGATGGTGCCGGAGGACACCTGGGCATTCTGTGCGCGGATCGCGTTGTTGACGTCGGTCGGCGACAGGTTGAAGCCCTGCAGCTTGGCCGGATCGATCCAGATGCGCATCGCGTTTTCGGAGCCGAACAATTGGGCCTGGCCCACGCCGACCACGCGCTGCAGTTCGGGCACGACGTTGCGTGCGGCGTAGTCGCCGAGCGCCACCGGGTCGAAGCTCGGATCGTCCGAAGACAGCATGACGAACATCAGGAAGTTGTTGCGCGACTTGTCCACGCGCACACCCTGCTGGGTCACGGCGGCCGGCAGGCGCGGCGTTGCGCGCGACAGCCGGTTCTGCACGTCCACCTGTGCGAGGTCGTCGTTGGTGCCGGCTTCGAAGCTGATCGTGATGGTGCCGGTGCCGTCGGCCTGGGCCACCGATTCCATGTAGATCAGCCCTGGCGAGCCGTTCATTTCACGTTCGATGACGGACAGCACGCTGTCCTCGAGCGTCTGGGCCGAGGCGCCGGGGTAGGCGACGTTGATGACGATGGCGGGCGGTGCCACCGGCGGGTACTGCGAGATCGGCAGCTGGGTGATTGCCACGCCGCCCATCACCAGGACGAACAGTGCGATCACCCACGCGAAGATCGGGCGGTCGATAAAAAATTTGGCCATGCGGGCGCGCTCCTGATTACTTCTTTTCGGCCGTGGCCGGTGCCGGCTCACCAGCCGGCTTCGCAGCGGCAGCTGCCGCCGGAGCTGCAGGTGCAGCCGGTTGGGCCGCCGCGGCAGCCGGGTTCGGCTTGGTCCACGGCACGGCCTTCACGGGCGTTCCGGGCGGCATCATCTGCAGCTTCTGGAAGCCGTCGACCATCACCTGCTCGCCGGCCTTCAGGCCATCGAGCACCACCCACTGGTTGTCCTTGGCGGCGCTGATCTTCACGGTGCGCTTGCTGATCTTGCCGTCCTTGTCGACCACCGACACGGTGTCGCCCTGCTGGGTGCGCGTGACGGCCTGCTGCGGCAGCGTGATCGCGTTGGTGGCCTGGGCCTGTTCGAGACGCACGCGCACGTACAGGCCGGGCAGCAGTTCGCCCTTGGGGTTGGGCACTTCGGCGCGCAGCGTGATCTGGCCGGTGGTCGAGTCGACCGTGAGGTCGGAGAACAGCAGCTTGCCTTCGAGGGCGTATTCGCTGCCGTCTTCCAGCACCACGCGAACGCTTGCGGCTTCTTCGCCGTTCGCGCGCTTGTACTGGCCGTCGGCCAGCGCGCGGCGCAGCTTCAGCACGTCGGTGGCCGATTGCGTGAAGTTGACGTACACGGGGTTGATCTGCTGCACCACGGCCAGCTCGGTGGCATCGCCCTGGCCCACCAGTGCGCCTTCGGTCACGAGGGCGCGACCGATGCGGCCCGCGATGGGCGAGGTCACGTCGGCGTAGCCGAGGTTGATCTTGGCGGTGGTCACGGCGGCGCGGCCGGCGGCCACGTCGGCTTCGGCGGTCTTCTGTGAAGCGACGGCAGTGGCGTATTCCTGCTTGCTCACCGCGTTGGCTTCGACCAGGGGCTTGTAGCGGTCGGCCAGGGCCTTGGCCTGGACGGCGTTGGCTTCGGCGCGTGCCAGCGTGGCTTGCGCGTTCTGCGAAGCGGCCACCAGCGGTGCCGGGTCGATGCGGAACAGCAACTGGCCGGCCTTCACATCGCTGCCTTCGCGGAACTCGCGCTTGAGCAGGATGCCTGAGGCGCGGGCGCGAACCTGGGCGACGCGCGAGGCTTCGAGACGGCCCGGCAACTCGGTCACGAGACCGACGTCGGTTGGCGCGGCCACCACCACACCCACTTCGGGCGCTGGATGGGCGCCGCCACCAGCACCACCGCCGGGGCCGGCGGGCGCGTCGCTCTTGCCGCAGCCCGCGAGGACCAGCAGAACGACGGCGGCCACGGTCGCGAGACGCGGCGAAAAGGACGATTGACGCGAAACATGCAGGAGAGGCATGCGATTCCTTTGAAGCGAAGACGGGAGATGGCGCGTTCGCGGTGCGAACGGGAAGCCAGCATAAACAGCCGGGCCATCGGGGAAGCCCGCTAGTCTACATACATTCATGGATGTATAGTGACTGCAATCAATGGCCCCACGATGCGGAAGGGGCGTTGCCTTTACAAAACAGGAGACTTGGTGGCACGTCGTACGAAGGAAGAAGCATTGGCTACGCGGCATCGATTGCTCGATGCTGCGGAGTTGCTGTTTCAGGCACAAGGCGTTTCGCAGACCTCGTTGCAGCAGATTGCGCAACAGGCGGGCGCGACGCGCGGTGCCATCTACTGGCACTTCAAGGACAAGGCCGACCTGTTCAACGCGATGATGGAACGCGTCATCCTGCCGCTCGAAGCCGGGCCGAAGGCCGTCTGCTCGTCCGCTGCGGCCGCCAGCGCCGACGACCCGCTGGCGGAAATCGAAGAGGGCATGATCCACGCGCTGACACTCATGACCACCGACCCGCAGGTGCGCCGCGTGTTCGACGTGGCGACCCACAAGGTCGAGTACACGCACGACATGGCTTCGGTGCAGCAGCGCCACCTCGATGCGCGCAATGCCTGCGTGGTCGACTTTGAAAAAGCCCTGCGACTGGCCGCACGCCGCAACCACATCCGGCTGCCTGTGCCCGGCTATGCGGCGGCGCAGGGTCTGCACGCGCTCATCAGCGGGCTCATCCAGAACTGGCTGCTCGACCCTGAAGCCTTCGACCTCGTGCCGATGGGAAAACACACGCTTCGCGTCTATCTTGCGGGGCTGGGCTTCGTTCGGACGCGGCTCGATGTCACGGTTGCGGACGACGCAGAAACCGCGGTCGCCTGATAGGCGATAATGCGTGGCTCCGGTGCTTGCCGGACCCCCTCTCTCGCTGTATTTCAACGGATAGAATTCGGCCCTCCGAAGGCTGAGATCCAGGTTCGATTCCTGGCGGCGGGACCACATTTCAAACCGGAAGCACTCAAAGGCTTCCGGTTTTTTTCTTTCCCCACCCATGACGGAGTTGACTGATCTGGACGAGGCCAGCCTCGCAGCGCATGCCGCCGAATGGCGTCGTCGTGCCTTGCGCGGCGAGAAGCAGGCGCGCGGCATTGCGCATGCCCTTGAAGCCGAAATGCGGCGGCGAACCGGGGACTCGATCATCCCCACACAGGGCGCCGACCTGGACACCCGCCCCCTGGCGTTGCGCCAGGTGACGCGTCCCTGGTGGAAGTTCTGGTGAGCGAGCCCGCCGGGCTGCCGCGTCTGTTTTCACGACATCACGAAATGCGAGGGTGAGCGCCCGAGCGTCTTGCGAAACATCGTCGAGAACGCGCCCGGACTGTCGTAGCCCAGGTCCAGCGCGACCACGGTCACGGCCTGTCCCTCCGCGAGCCGCGACAGGGCGACCAGCACGCAGGCGCGCTGACGCCACTTGCCGAAAGCCATGCCCGTTTCAAGGCTGAAGCGGCGGCTGAAGGTGCGCTCGCTGACGCTCAGCCGGCTGGCCCACATCGCGGGTGTCACGTGGATGTCGGGTTGGCGAAGAAATTCCACGCAAAGCCCGGCCAGGGCTGGGTCGCGGGGCAGAGGCACATGCAGCGGCAACGCCTGCGCGCGCGTCAACTCGTGCAGCGCGAGCCGCATCAAGGCGCCATCGCGCCCCTGCCGCTCGTAGGCGGCAGGCAGTTCGATCGCCTCTATCAGCAACTGGCGCAACAGGGGCGACACGCTCAGCACCTCGCATTGATCGCCCTTGCGCGGCACCGCGCGTGGTTCGATGTAGAGGCTGCGCGTGCTCACGCCCAGCATGCGCACCCGATGCGGCTTGCCGGCCGGAATCCAGACGCCCCGCTGCGGCGGCACCACCCAGGCGCCGTCGTCGGTGCCGACTTCCATCACGCCCGTCGCGCCGTACAGGAATTGCGCGCGCCGGTGGCTGTGCGTGTGGAGCAGCGTGTCGGGCGGGTAGTCTGTGCCGATGGCCAGCACCGGACGGTCGATGGTGTCCACGGAATCGAGCGAAATGTTGCGCATGGCGAGCTGACCTCGGATTGGCCGAAATGAAAACATTATTGGCCTGCATGCGCAAGCGAGCCAGGCGACGCGAATCTATCGTTGCAGCATTCTTCAATGCCTTCAGGAGACGCTTCGTGTCGCTTTACTTCGTGCTCGCCGGTTTTGGTTGCCTGGCGGGCGTCACCACCGTGTTGTTCGGCTTTGGCGGCGGATTCGTGGTGGTTCCGCTGCTCTATCGGGCCTTGATCGCTGCCCACGGCGCCGACAGCGCCGTGGGGCGGTCCGCCATGCACATCGCCGTCGCCACGTCGACCTGCGTGATGATCGTCGGCGCATTGCTCGCCACGCGGCGACACCAGCGTGCGGGCACGCTGGACTGGGCGCAGGTTCGCCCGCTGCTCGGGTTCATCGGCATCGGTGCTGTCGTGGGGGCTGCGGCTGCCGTCTCGGCCGATGGCGAGTTCGTGCGATGGGCTTTCGTTGCCTACCTTGCCGCGACGATCCTCGATTGCCTGATCCGCCCCGGTTTCCTGACGCGCGTCGCACCGGCTGCGGTGCGCCCGCCGTCGCGCACTGCCACTGCGTTCGGCAGCGTTGTCATCGGCCTGGTCGCCTCATTCCTGGGCGTGGGCGGCAGCGTCATGACCGTGCCGCTGATGCGCCGCCGGGGCATCGACATGACGCGCGCGACCGCCATGGCGAACCCGCTGTCGCTGCCCATCGCGCTGGCCGGCACCGCGACCTACATGGCGCTGGCGTGGCGTTCGACCTCATCGCTGGAAGGGTGGCACGTCGGCTATGTGGACGTGCCCGCATTCGGCGCGCTGGTCGTGGGCTCGCTGGTGGGCATTCGCGTTGCCGCGCCGCTGATCGGCCGCATTCCGGACCGTGTGCACACGTGGGTCTATCTGGCGTTGCTGCTCGCCGTACTGGCCGGCATGGCCCTGCGCTGATCTGTCGGCCGGCAGGCGTCAGCGCCTCGTGCGTTCCTTGCCGCGCGCCAGCATCCCGTTGAGCAGCACATCGATCACCTGTTCGGCATGCAGCTCGGCCTCATCGGTCGTCATGGGGTCGACACCGTAGAGCTTCTTCACCAGGTGGATGGACGACTGCACCGAGGTCAGCACGCCCGTCATCATGACGCTTGCGTGCTCGCGCGGGTAGGGCTTGAGCAGGCCGGCCTCCTGGCACTCCGCGATCAACGCATCGAGCAGCTCATGGAACGGCCGCATGTAGTGCTCGACCAGCCAGTCCAGCCGCGGCCCCGCTTGCGCCACTTCCCGCAGAACCAGCGAGTGCGCCGCGGGGTGCAGCACGTTGATGATGGCGAAGGACCGCAGCGCGCCGCGCAATCGAGAGAGTGGATCGACGGCTTCCTCGCCTACCTGGATGGCGTGCAGCGATGCCGTCGCTTCCGCGTAGGTGCTTTCCACCACGGCGCGCCACAGGCCTTCCTTGCCGCCGAAGTGGTAGTTGAGCAGCGGCGCTTCACGCCGGCGCGGCTTGCAATGGCCAGCACCGAGGTGCCCTCGAAACCCTTCTCGGAAAACTCGATGACCGCCGCATCCATCAGCCGTTGACGGCCGGATGCATCGATTGGAGCTTCCTGTTGCGCCGTCGCTGCCGCGTGCGTCCTTCGGCGCCGGCATTCGCATCGGTGCGTACTGGCAGGCCAGCGACGCCTTGAGCTTCGGTGCCGCATGGTCGCCCCGCACCAGGATGGGGCGAATCGACCCCTACGAAGGCCTGCTGGCGGACCATGGCCGGCTCGACGTGCCGATGAACTTGCTGGTCGGCATGCAGTGGTCGCCGACGAAAGACCTGTCGCTGCTGCTGGATTACCAGCGCATCGACTACTCGGGCGTTTCCGCATTGGGCAACGGGTCCTTCGACGGCATCCGATTGCGCGGCGGGGCGAACGGGCCCGGCAATGGCTGGAAGGACATGCATGTCCGTGCGCTACCAGGCGACGCCGGCCCTGCGCCTCTCGGCCGGCGTGTCGGCGAACAGCGCGGCGTACGCCGATGCCGCGACGGGCGACAACCTCAATTCGCCATCGACCTTTCGCCGGCATTTCACGCTGGGCGTGGGCTACGCGCCCACGAGCCGCACCGAATGGTCGGTGTTCTATTCGCTCTCGCCCGCGCGCCGCACGAGCGGGTCCTCGGCGCTGGCCTCGGCCGCAGGGGCGCAACTGGGCATGCCCGGCACCTCCGGCGTCGAGAGCCTGGCCACGCGCCAGCAGAGCCTGGGAGTTCAGTACGCGACGCGCTATTGATGGGAAGGCGACGGTCGCTTGCGGTCGTTCGGTGGAAAAAGTCAGGTTGGTAACAATGTGCACACAATCGTTATTGGCGCCAGGTGACCGGCTTGACCTGTGTATAAGCACCGCTTGACTCTCACAACAACGACTTAAGCAATGACCAAGACCTACCTCCAGGTGCAAAAGCAGATCGCGCAACTCCAGAAGGAAGCCGACACGCTGAGAAAGAAGGAAGCGGCTGGCGTGCTGGCCCGTATCAAGGAAGCGATTTCGGTGTATGGCTTCACGGCCGAAGAACTGGGCGTGGGTACGCGCAAGGCCAAGGCCCCGGCTGCGCCCGTGGCCAAGCGCAAAGGTGCGAAGAAGGGGGCTGTGAAGTCCGCGAAATCGGCCTCCGCTCCCCGCTTCAAGGACGACCAGGGCAATGTCTGGGGTGGCCGTGGCCCGCGCCCCGCGTGGTTCAAGGCAGCGCTCGAAAGCGGCAAGACGCCCGCCGATCTCGCTGCGTAGTCGAAAGTCGATGCTTCGGCCAGATCGGTTGCAGGGGCCTGCCGTCCCTGACACCATGGCCGCATGGCATACCAACTCCATTACTGGCCCAGCATCCAGGGCCGCGGTGAATTCGTGCGGCTCGCGCTCGAGGCCGCCGGCGCCGACTATGTCGACGTCGCGCGCCTGCCTGCCTCCAGCGGCGGCGGCGAGTCGGCACTGGGCCGTCGCCTCGACGATCCCAACAACGCCCGGCCCGCCTTCGCGCCGCCCTTTCTTGTCGACGGCGACATCGTCGTAGGGCAGACCGCCGCGATCCTGCTGTACCTCGGGCCACGGCTCGGCCTGTCGGGCGTCGGCGAATCAGACGGGCTGTGGACCCACCAGTTGCAGCTCACCATTGCCGATGCGGTGGCCGAGGCGCACGACTCGCACCATCCGATCTCGACCGGCACCTACTACGAAGACCAGCGCGACGCCGCCGTGCAGCGCGCGCGGGCCTTTCGCGACGAGCGCATTCCGAAGTTTCTGAACTGGTTCGAGCAGGTACTCAAGCGCAACCCCGCGGGTGATTTGCACCTGGTCGGCGGCATGCTGACGTATGCCGATCTCTCGCTGTTCCAACTGGTGGACGGGCTGCACTACGCGTTTCCCAAGGCCACCGCGAGGGCGCTGGCTGCGACACCGACGGTCGAGAAGCTGCACGCCAACATCAAGCGGCGCCAGCGTGTGCACGACTATCTGCAAAGTCCGCGCCGCATCGCATTCAACGAAGACGGGATCTTCAGGCGCTATGCAGAACTGGACGGCTGACGCTCTGGCCGTCAGTTGACGAGCGCTGCGGCGTCCTTCCAGGCCGGCAGCAGCACCAGTCCCGCGACCGTCACCGGCTTGCGTTGCGGGCCGAACAGGTAGCGGTTCGGCACGATGCCTTTGAGGTGATGCAGCACGTCGGTGCGATCGTCGATGAAATGCGTGATGCCCAACTCGCGGCAGTGGTCGGCTTTCTGCGGCCGTTCGAGGCAGAAGCGCAGGTTGGCAGGCGCCATGCCCGTCCGCTCGAAGAAGCGGTGGTGCAGCAGCCACGCCCGGCTCTTGGCCTGCACGCTCGGCCCGCATTTCGAGACCAGCCAGACACGGCCTTCGAACTTTTCGACCGGCGGGGCGACGGCCTCGAACATGCCTTCATAAGGCGGCGTGTTCAGCGCGTCGTTCAGCGAGCCGCCGATGAACGCGGTGTCTGCGCCATTGGCGCCCTGGGCCGCGATCAGCACGCGGCCGATGTCGATGCCGAGCCGGGGGATGTATGGGGTGTTCTTCATTTCTTGTTCCTTGTGTGTTTGAGCAGCCGGATCGTAGAAACGAAGCCAATCATCAGGAACTACTGATATTGAATGTGCTATCCATAAAATGGATAGATGAACATCCCCCGCACCAACCTCGATGCGCTGCAGTCGTTCGCCGTGTTTGCCGACACGCTGAACTTCAGCGAGGCAGCACGCCTGCTGCACATCAGCCAGCCGGCGCTGCACGCGAAGGTGCGCAAACTCTCCGAGCAACTCGATGCCAAGCTGTACCTGCGGGTGGGCAGCGCGCTCGAACTCACGCGCACGGGTGAGCAGGTCGCTCGACACGCGCGGGAGCTGCTCACGCTGAACCGCAGCTTCGTCAAGGGGATGGAGGCGGGCAGCGACGAGCCGGCCGTGACGCTGGCGGCAGGCGAGGGGGCTTACCTCTACCTGCTGGGAAAGGCGCTGTCGCAGTTCTCCGGCCCCGGTGTATCGCCGCACCTGCAATTGCTCACGCGCAACCGCGATGAATCGATCCAGGCGGTGCGGGCCGGTCAGGCGCAACTGGGCATCGCGCCGCTCGGCACGGTGCCCTCGGACCTGCATGCTGTCCGGTTGACGGTCGTGGGGCAGGTATTGGTCGTGCCCCGCGCACACGGGCTGGCCTCGCGCAAGTCGGTGCGTCTGCGGGACCTGAAGGGGGCGCAGCTGATCGTGCCTCCGGCCGGCAAGCCGCATCGCGAATTGCTCAGTCGGCTGCTGCAGGCGGAGTCGGTGCCCTGGCAGCCTTCGCTCGAAGCCAACGGCTGGGAGCTGATGCTGCGCTTTGCCCAGTTGGGTTTCGGCCTGGCAGTGGTCAACGCGTGTTGCCGCATGCCCAAGGGGCTGGTGGCGATTCCGCTGCACGGCTACCCGCCGCTCGAATACCACGTGTTCCACTCGGCCGACAGGCCGCCGACACAGCACGTGCAGCGACTGATGGACGCCTTGCTCGCAGAGGGCGATCACTGGCAGATGGCCCTTCGGCCGGCAGGAAGGAAAGCACCATGACTCCCGAGGACGTCAGCAAGTTCATTGCCTATGTACTGCGGCATGCGCCCGAATCCGTCGGCTTGAGGCTCGACGCGGAGGGATGGGCCGACATCGATGCGCTGGTTGCCGGGGCCGTCGCCGGTGGCCGGCGCCTGACGCGGCCGGATGTCGTGCTTGCGTCAACCTCAGGCGCAAAGAAGCGCTATGAACTTTCGGGTGATGGGCAGCGCATTCGCGCACTGCAAGGCCATTCCACGCCGCAGGTCAGCCGCAGCTTCGAGGCGGGGGTGCCTCCCGATCGGCTCTTTCATGGCACGGCGACGCGTTTTCTCGACGCCATCCGTGCGCAAGGCTTGTTGCCGGGCACGCGGCAGCATGTTCACCTGTCCGCCGATGAGGCCACTGCCGTGCAGGTGGGGCAGCGCCACGGCAGGGCACATGTGCTGCGGGTCGACGCGGGCCGCATGCATGCGCTGGGTCATGTCTTTCATCGGGCGGAGAACGGGGTCTGGCTGACAGAGGCCGTGCCGCCCGGGTTTCTGTCGGAGCCCGACGGGGCGGTGTAGCGCCGGGATTACTCGCCGTCCGCATCCTGCGCGTCATTGCGAATGCGCAATGCCGTTTCGTAAAGGGCATTGCGTGGCGACCCGCTGATCTCCGCAGCAAGCCGCACTGCAGTTTTCACGGGCAGTTCGGCCAGCAGCAGGCGCAGCACGCGTTCGCCCTCCGCGCCGCCGTCGCTGGCCACCGTCACCGGATGCAGCACCAGTGCGAATTCGCCGCGCGTGCGGTCGCGGTCGGCCGTGAACCAGTCGGGCAGGGCGTTGGCCGCCACGGTCGCGATTTCCTCGAACTGCTTGGTGAGCTCGCGGCCCACGGTGATGCGGCGCTCGCCCAGCGTCGCGAGCGCACGCGCCAGGCTTTCGATGCGGTGCGGCGCCTCCAGCAGCACCACGGCGCGCGGCTCCTGCGACAGCGCTTGCACGGCGGTGTCGCGCTCGCCGGCCTTGCTCGGCAAGAAGCCCGCGAAGACGAAAGCGCTGCTGGCGTTGCCGTCGCCGCCATCGGCCACGAGCCCGGCGGCACCGATCAGTGTGGTGACACTGCTCGCGCCCGGCAGTGGCAGCACGCGTTGCCCCGCTGCGCGCACGGCGGCTGCCAGCCGGGCACCGGGGTCGCTCACGCCGGGCGTGCCGGCGTCGCTGACGTAGGCGATGCGTTCGCCCTGCGCGAGCCGCGCGACCACGGTTTGCGCCGCCTCGGCCTCGTTGTGCTGGTGCACGGCCAGCAGCCGGGCGCCCGGCCGGTCGATGCCGTAGGCGCGCAGCAGGCTCTGCGTGTGGCGCGTGTCCTCGCAGGCGATCACGTCCACCAGTTGCAGCACATGCAGCGCGCGCAGCGTGATGTCGGCCAGGTTGCCGATGGGCGTGGCGACCACGTACAGCGTGGCCTGCGGATAATGCTGCGCACCCGCGGCGTCATGCGCGGCCGCGAGGGCGGCGCCGAAGGAAGCGGGTGCGAGTGAAGCCAATGGGTTTCTCCGGAAAAACAAACAAGAAGACGGCAGGGAGCATGAAGACCACCACAACGAAGCATCGCGGCGATGCGGCGGAAGACGCCGCGCTCGACCATCTGCACAACGCCGGCCTGGTGCTGGTCGCGCGCAATTATCGAACGCCGGGCCGAGGCGGCGGCGAGATCGACCTGATCATGCGCGATCCGCGTGGCCCTGGTGGTGGCACGCTGGTGTTCGTCGAGGTCCGCCAGCGCAGCACGGGCACGCATGGCGGCGCGGGCGGCAGCATCACCGGGCTGAAGCAGCGGCGCATCGTGTTCGCCGCGAGGCACTACCTGAACCAGTTGCGCACGGTGCCGCCCTGTCGTTTCGACGTGGTGCTGGTCGAGGAGAAAATCACCTGGCTGCAAGCCGCGTTCGACGCCGGCTGACCCGCCTTGTGCGGGAACTGAAGCCTTGCTGAAGGCTCCACAACTCACACGTCTTGTTTCACAACCCCCAGTTATCATCCCGCCACATGCTCGAGCAACGTATTCAGCAGCACTTCATTGACAGTGCCGACCTCAAATACCAGACCGGTCCGGTCCTCAGCAAACCCATCTCTCAAGCGATGCAGGCCATCCTGGCCTGCGTGACCAGCGGCGGCAAGGTGCTGGCCTGTGGCGCTGGCGTGTCGGGTCTGCTGGCGGCGCAGTTCGCGGCGCAGTTCGTCGGCCGCTTCGAGCGCGAGCGCCCCGAGCTGGGCGCCATCGCGCTGCCCGGCGACACCACCGACCCGAACGCCGACAGCGCCAGTGCCATCGATGCCGACCGCTTCGCCCGCCAGGTGCGCGCGCTGGGGCAGGCCGGTGACGTGCTGCTGGCACTGAGCGCCAGCGGCCAGTCCGCAGCGGTGCTGGCTGCCGTGATGGCCGCGCACGAGCGCGACATGACCGTGGTCGCCCTGCTGGGCAACGCTGTCTCGGGGCCGCCTTCGGCGCCGGGCGCGGGCAGCAGCGGCACCGGCGGTGTCATCGGCCGCGCGTTGCGCGAAACCGATGTGCAGATCAGCGTCCCGCATGAACGCGCGGCGCGCATCCACGAAGTCCACCTGCTCGCGCTGCATTGCCTGTGCGACGGTGTGGATGCCCAACTACTCGGAGAACAGGAAGCTTCCCCATGACCATCACGACGACACCGACCCAACGTTTCGCCATTGCACTCACGATGGGTGCCGCGCTGGTTGCCGGTCTTTCCGCCTGCGTGCCACTCGTGGTGGGCGGCGCCGCGGTGGGCGTGGGCATGCTGGCGACCGACCGCCGCAGCTCGGGCGCCCAGCTCGACGACCAGGGCATTGAACTGCGCGCTGCCGCCCGCGTGCGCGACATCGCCAACGACCAGATGTACGTGAGCGTCACCAGCTTCAACCGCCAGGTGCTGCTGACCGGCGCGGTGGGCAACGACGCCGACCGCCGCAAGGTCGAAGAAACCGTGCTGCGCGTGGACAACGTGCGCTCGGTGGTCAACGAACTCACCATCGGCACCCCCAGCACCTTCCAGGATCGCTCGAACGATCTCTACATCACCGGCAAGGTCAAAGCCTCGCTGCTCGATGCCAAGGACATCTTCGCCAACTCGTTCAAGGTCGTGTCGGAACGCGGCGTGGTCTACCTGATGGGCATTGCCACCCGCCGCGAGACCGACCGCGCCACCGAGATCACGCGCGGCGTGGGTGGTGTCGTGAAGGTGGTGCGCGTGGTGGAAATCGTCAGCGAAGCCGATCTCGCCAACCAGTCGCAGACCGGCGGCACCGGTGCCCCGGTGACCTCGGCGGCCCCGGCCACCCCAGCGCCGCCGCAAACCATTCCGGCTTCGTCGTCGCGCGTGCCGCTGCCACCGATGGCCCCGCTGCCTTCGTCAGGCACAGCACCCGCGCAGCCCGCAGGCAGCGCGACAACCACCCCCGTCCGCTGAGCAAGCAATGAAGTAGCGGCCGGCGAAACCCGGCCCCTTCGTGAAACACCGAGGAACCGGCTTCGCCGGGCCTCAGGTGTTGCCCCCCGTAGGGGGAAGGAGCAGCGACACGAAGTGCGCGAAGCCTGGGGGCGAGCCTATTCCGGGCGAGCTACTTGATTCGGGTGATGAGGCTGGAGGTGTCCCAGCGCCGGCCGCCGGCCTGCTGCACGTCGGCATAGAACTGATCGACCAGCGCCGTCACCGGCACGCGCGCGCCGTTGCGCTTGGCTTCGTCCAGCACCAGGCCCAGGTCCTTGCGCATCCAGTCGACCGCGAAGCCATAGTCGAACTTGCCTTCGATCATCGTCTTGCCGCGGTTTTCCATCTGCCAGCTCTGTGCGGCGCCCTTGCTGATGACGCCCAGCACCGCGTTCATGTCGAGCCCGGCGCGCTGGCCGAAGGCAATCGCTTCCGACAGGCCCTGCACCAGCCCTGCGATGGCGATCTGGTTCACCATCTTCGCGAGCTGGCCGGCGCCGCTCTCGCCCAGCAGCGTGACGGCCCGTGCAAAGGCCGCAGCGACCGGCTGGATGCGCTCGAACACGGCGGCTTCGCCACCACACATCACGGTCAGTGCGCCGTTCTGCGCACCGGCCTGCCCGCCGGACACCGGCGCGTCGATGAAGTGCAGGCCCAGCGCCTGTGCCGCCTTCGACAGTTCGCGCGCCACGTCGGCCGATGCGGTCGTGTGGTCGACGAACACTGCGCCCTTCGCCATGCCTGCGAAAGCGCCGTCGTCGCCCAGCACCACTGAACGCAGGTCGTCGTCGTTGCCGACGCAGCAGAACACGATGGAGGCGCCGGCCGCCGCTTCGCGCGGCGTCGGGGCATGGCGGCCGGGCGCGCCGAATTCGGCAGCCCAGGCCTGCGCCTTGGCGGGCGTGCGGTTGTAGACCGTGACGGTGTGGCCGGCCTTGGCCAGATGGCCGGCCATGGGCCCGCCCATGACGCCGAGGCCGAGAAAGGCCACCGTCTGCGCGGGGATGGATTCGTAGGTTCGGGTGTTGATGCTGCTCATGGGGCAGGAGCTTAAAGCCATTCCACGAGCGGTGGAATGGCGCCAACCTGTACGTGAACGTACAGGTTTGGCTAAAATGATCCCGCCATGACTGAGCCGAACCCCGCCAAGACCATCACCGTGCGCGATGCCGCCGCACGGCTCGACGTCACGCCGCGCACGCTCAAGTACTACGAGGAACTGGGCATCGTGGTGCCGGTGCGCAGCGAAGGCGGCTACCGCCTGTACGAGCAGGCCGACCTCGACAAGCTGGCGCGCGTGCTGCGCATGCGCTCGCTGGGCTTTTCGCTCACCGCCATCACCACGATGCTGCAGCAGCCGATGGAGGCGCCGGCCGAGGGCGGGCGGCCGCGGCTGTCCAATGCCTCGCTCAAGACGCTGCGCGAAACGCTGACCGGGCAACTGGGCACCCTCGATGCGCGCGTGGCCCAGGTCCGCCGCGAGCTGAAGGAGGCGGCCGCGCTGCAGGCGCAATTGCGGCGCGACCTGGACTATGTCGAGCGCCGCCTGGCCGGCGAGCCGGTGGAAGAAGCGCTCGAACAACGCCGCCGCGAGCGGCCGGTGCCATGAGCGCCGCACGGCCAGTCGAGGACGCTCGCGCCGCAGTGCGCAGCACGGAGGCCGCCGAATGACCTCGCCGGCCCTGGGCTGGCGTCCGCGCGGCATCGCCGCGGCGGCACTGCTGCCCTGGGCCATCGGCCTCGTCACGGCCATCGACTATTTCGACAACGCGCTGTTCGCCTTCTTCGCGAGCTACATCGCCGGCGGCGTCAACGCCTCGCCCGACGAACTGGTGTGGGCTTCGAGCGCGTACGCATTGGGCGCCGTGCTGGGCATCCTGCACCAGCACGCGTGGGTGGAGCGGCTGGGTTACCGGCGCTACCTGGCGATCTGCATGTTCGCCTTCGCCGCCGGTGGTGTGGGTGCGGCGTTGTGCGACAGCTCGACGCAACTGACTTTTGCGCGTGCGGTACAGGGCTACTTCGTCGGGCCGATGCTGGGCGCCTGCCGCATCCTGATCCAGATCGGCATTCCGCCGGCGCGCCGCGCCAAGGCGCTGAAGGCCTTCATGGTGCTGATCGTCTTCGGCGGCGCACTGGCGCCGATCGTGGGCGCCTTTCTCGTCACCAACTTCGACTGGCGCTGGCTGTTCGCGAGCACCGCGCCGGCCGCGGTGCTGATCGGCCTGCTGGTGCTCTGGACGCTGCCCGACATCGGCGACGTCGAGCCGCACGAGCGCACAGAACCGCACTACGTCGCCTACCTCGTGTTCGCGCTCGCGCAGGCGGCGCTGCAAGTGGTGCTGACGCGCTCGCACTTCGAGCTGTTCGCCGGCTCGCCGGCACTGATCGGCCTGACGCTCGCAGGCGTGGCGGGGCTCGCATGGTTCGGCTGGCAGCAATGGCAGCACCCGGCGCCGCTGGTGCGGCTGCATGCGTTGCGCAACGCGTCCTTCCGGGTCGGGCTGGCGCTGTACGTCGTCTATTACTACCTGTCGACGGGCTTCAGCTACCTGCTGCCCCGGCTGATGGAAGGCGGCCTGGGCTTCACCGTCGGCAACGCTGGCTATTTCACGGGCGCGGCATCGCTGGCGACCGGGCTGCTGGTGTTCGTCTACCTGCGCTATTCGGCGCTGCTCACGCGCAAGAAGTGGCTCATCGTCACGGGCTTCGGCATTGCGGCGCTGGCGGCGTGGTGGCTGTCGCGCGTCACGCCGCAGGTGGGGCGCGAAGCGCTGCTGGGGCCGCTGCTGCTGCGCGGACTGCTGATGCTGTTCGTCGTGCTGCCGGTGGCCAACTTGACTTTCAAGCCCTTCGCGGCCGAAGAGTTTGCGCACGGCTACCGGCTCAAGAATCTGGTGCGGCAGTTGGCGATTTCATTCGCGACATCGAGCGTGATCGCGTTGCAGCAGCACCGGCTGGCGCTGCACGAGGTGCGGCTGAGCGAATCGGCCAATCCCGCAAATGCCAGCTTCATGCAGGCGCTGGAGTCGCTCACCCACGGCTTTGCGGCGGCGGGGCATTCGGCGGGCGAGGCGCATGCGATGGCGCTGGGCACGCTGTGGCGCACGCTGGAGCAGCAGGCCACCTTCATGGCCTCGCTCGACGGGTTCACCGCGATGGCGGTGATTGCCTTGGTGGCCGGCGTCTTTGCTGCGTGGCAGCGGAAGATCGACTGAGCCCCGTCTCTAGACGATCGCGAAGTGCTCGGTGCCGGCAGCCAGGTCGGTGCTGCGCGCACGCTGGCTGTTGAGCTTGATCTGCAGCCGCAGGTCGTTGGCCGAGTCGGCGTTGCGGATCGCGTCGTCGAAGGTGATCGAGTGGCTCTCGAACAGGTCGAACAGCGCCTGGTCGAAGGTCTGCATGCCCAGGTTGCGGCTCTTGCGCATGATCTCCTTGATCTCGCCCACTTCGCCCTTGAAGATCAGGTCGGCAATCAGCGGCGTGTTCAGCAGCACTTCGACCGCGGCCACGCGGCCCTGGCCGTCTTCGGTGGGTACCAGCCGCTGCGAGACCAGCGAGCGCAGGTTCAGCGACAGGTCCATCAGCAGTTGCGTGCGGCGCTCTTCGGGGAAGAAATTGATGATGCGGTCGAGCGCCTGGTTGGCGCTGTTGGCGTGCAGCGTGGCCATGCACAGGTGGCCGGTTTCGGCGAAGGCCACCGCGTGCTCCATGGTTTCGCGGTCGCGGATTTCGCCCATCAAAATCACGTCGGGTGCCTGGCGCAGCGTGTTCTTCAGCGCGGCTTCCCAGCTGTCGGTGTCGATGCCCACTTCGCGCTGCGTCACCACGCAGTTCTTGTGCGGGTGCACGAACTCGACCGGGTCTTCTACCGTCACGATGTGGCCGAAGGAGTTCTCGTTGCGCCAGTCGACCATGGCCGCCAGCGTGGTCGACTTGCCCGAGCCCGTGGCGCCCACCAGGATGCACAGGCCGCGCTTGGTCATCGCCACGTCTTTCAGCACCTGCGGCATGCCCAGGCCATCGATGGTCGGCAGCTTGGCGGGAATGGTCCGCAGCACCATGCCGACCTTGCCCTGCTGCACGAAGGCATTGACCCGAAAGCGCCCCACGCCGGTCGGCGAGATCGCGAAGTTGCATTCCTTGGTGCGCTCGAACTCCGCCACCTGGCGATCGTTCATGACCGAACGCGTCAGCGCCAGCGTGTGCTGCGCGCCCAGCGCCTGCTGCGACACCTTGGTGACCTTGCCGTCAACCTTGATGGCCGGCGGAAAGTCGGCGGTGATGAACAGGTCGCTGCCGTTGCGGCTCACCATGAGCTTGAGCAGGTCGTTGATGAACTGGCTGGCTTGATCGCGTTCCATGATGTCGTGCTCCGGGTGGCTGGATCAGCCGGGGAAATTCTCTGGGATCTTGGCTTTGCCGCGGGCTTCTGCAGCAGAGATCGTATTGCGACGCACCAGGTCCGTCAGGTTCTGGTCGAGCGTCTGCATGCCCGAGCCCTGGCCGGTCTGGATGGTGGAATACATCTGTGCCACCTTGGCTTCGCGGATCAAATTGCGGATGGCCGGCGTGCCCAGCATGATCTCGTGCGCCGCCACGCGGCCCTGGCCGTCCTTGGTCTTGCACAGCGTTTGCGAGATCACCGCCTGCAACGACTCGGACAGCATCGCGCGGATCATTTCCTTTTCTTCGCCCGGGAACACGTCGATGATCCGGTCGATGGTCTTGGCGGCCGACGAGGTGTGCAGTGTGCCGAACACCAAATGGCCCGTTTCGGCCGCGGTCATCGCCAGGCGAATGGTTTCCAGGTCGCGCAACTCGCCCACAAGAATGGCGTCCGGGTCTTCGCGCAGGGCGGAGCGCAGCGCGTTCGAGAACGACAGCGTCATCGGGCCGACTTCGCGCTGGTTGATCAGGCACTTCTTCGACTCGTGCACGAACTCGATCGGGTCTTCCACCGTGAGGATGTGGCCGTATTCGTTTTCGTTGAGGTAGTTCACCATCGCGGCCAGCGTGGTCGACTTGCCCGAACCCGTGGGGCCCGTCACCAGCACCAGCCCGCGCGGCTTGAGCGCCAGTTCGCCGAAAATCTTCGGCGCATTCAGTTGCTCCAGCGTCAGGATCTTCGAGGGAATGGTCCGGAACACCGCGGCCGCGCCACGCGCCTGGTTGAAGGCGTTCACGCGAAAGCGCGCGAGGCCGTCGATCTCGAACGAGAAGTCGACCTCCAGGAACTCTTCGTAGTGCTTGCGGTGCGTGTCGCTCATGATGTCGTACACCATCGCGTGCACGCCCTTGTGATCGAGCGCATCGACGTTGATACGGCGCACGTCGCCGTTGACGCGGATCATGGGCGGAAGGCCGGCCGACAAGTGCAAGTCGGACGCTTTGTTCTTGACGCTGAACGCCAGCAATTGGGTAATGTCCACGGGGTTCCTTGGCTCGGATCTGGTGACGTTTTGATACGATTTTGGACGATTATGACGATGATTGGCGACGACCTCCAGCAAGTAAAGAACCGGATCGCACAGGCGTGCAACACGGCTGGCCGCGACCCGGCCGGAGTGCGGCTGCTGGCGGTGTCCAAGACCTTCGGGCCGGACGCGGTGCGCGAAGCCCACGCGGCGGGCCAGTCGGCCTTCGGCGAGAACTATGTGCAGGAAGGGCTCGACAAGATCGAGGCCCTTGCCGATCTGCGCGCCCCCCTCGAATGGCACTGCATTGGCCCCCTGCAAAGCAACAAGACGCGGCCCGTGGCGGAGCACTTCGACTGGGTCCACAGCGTCGATCGGCTGAAGATTGCCGAGCGTCTGTCGGCGCAACGGCCGGCGCACCTGCCGCCGCTGAATGTATGCCTTCAGGTTAATGTGGACGGCGGCGCCAACAAGTCCGGCGTGACGCCCGACGAGGCGCTGGCGCTTGCACGGGCTGTGGCTGCTTTGCCACAACTGCGGCTGCGCGGGCTCATGGCGATCCCCGAACCGGTGCCCGACTTCGCGGCGCAGCGCGAATTGTTCCTGCGCGCGCATGCGCTCTTCGAATCGATCCGCAATGCGGGCATCGAACTCGACACGCTTTCGCTCGGCATGAGCGCCGACCTCGAGGCGGCGATCAGCGCGGGCAGCACCATGGTGCGGGTCGGCACGGCGATCTTCGGCGGCCGGGCGCGCAAGCCCGCCTAGGTTTTGCGCGCGGACGTGCTCACACGCCCAGTGGCAGGCGCGCGCTGTTCTTCACTTCTTCCATCACCGCATAGGTCCGCGTCTCGCGCACGCCGGGCAACTGCCACAGCACGGTGCCGGCGAACTCGCGGTAAGCGGCCATGTCGGCCATGCGGGTCTTGAGCAGGTAGTCGAAGCCACCGGCGACCATGTGGCATTCCATGATCTCGTCGCGCACGTGCACTGCGGCCTTGAACTGGTCGAACACATTGGGAGTGGTGCGGTCCAGCAGCACCTCGACGAACACGGTGAAGCCACGGCCCAGCTTGTGCGGATCGAGCCGCGCCTCGTAACCCAGGATGAAGCCGTCGCGGGTCAGTCGCTGCACGCGCGCCAGCACGGCGGTGGGCGACAGCGCCACCGCTTCGGCCAGCTTGAGGTTGGTGATGCGACCGTCCTCCTGAAGAATTTTCAGCAGGCGAAGGTCAATGCGGTCCAGATCGAGCATCGGAGGATTATCCGGCCCGCGAACCAATTCCTTGCAGAAGATGCGGCCTACGGACCCCGGCCATAGGAAATAGAACCAAGGAAGTGTCGGCGGCCTACCCTTTGCAGGCCGGCCGGCGCGTTCCTTTCATCTTCATCAGCGAACCGTGGTCTGCGATGCTGCCGCTGCCTGCTGGTTCTTCAGCTGGTCGACCAGCGCGCCGTATGCGGGGCTGGCACGCAGGCGCGAGTATTCGGCGGCGGCCTGGCGGTAGCCCGGCTGCGACACATCGGCACCGGCTTCTCCGTTCTGCTTGGCCGCAAGGCCCGACTGCATCCACAGGCGCGTGTCGGCTGCGACGGCGGCACGGGTGTTCGTCGACACCACGGCGGTCTGCTGCGAGATGCCGTCGGTGTAGCCCTGCGTGGGGGCGGTCTTCAGCCACTGTTGGGCATCGGATGTGACGGCGGCGCGCGTCGTCGACGAAGTCATCGGCACGGGGCGCGGATCGCCTTCGGCGTAGTTGCCCGCAAAGCTCGGTGCCGCGAACACGCCCAGCAGGGCGGCAACGGTGGCGGTGGTCAGGAGGCGGGTGGTGGTGGACGACTGCTTCATTCGTAAATCCTTGGTAGTGAGTGGTTGTCGATCGGTTGGTGTGCTCACTTTAAAAAACGGATCCACCCGATCGATAACCCGTTGATGACAGTTTTGTCATCTGCGCACGTCCGGTACATGCCCGGCGAACGGGGCTCGCCGGACATGTCTTGCCTATCGTTCGCCCGACGGGATCGTTCCCTCGCGCATCGCCTTGATGGCCTCCGCTTCCACGGCTTCGCGTGTGGCCGGTTGGCCGGCGCGGGAGGCGGGCCATGGCGCGCCGCGGCTCACCGAGTTCCACGCAGGTTGCTTCTGTGCCGTCTCCAGCTCGGCGACCACCTTGTCGCGCGACGGATCCTGGCGAAGATGGTCGGGGTAGCGCGTCACGCCGGCTTCGGTCGGGGCGAAGTGGTATTCACCGGCGGCCGAAGCGGCCAGGGGTGCCAGCGCGGCGGCGAAGGCCGCTGCGGCGACGAGCGGCGCGAAAAGTTTGCGGTGCAGCATGTCGAAAATCTCCTTGGGTTGTTCGCCGGCACCACATGGCGCCGGCCATGCCGGTTCGGGCCGGCATGCCGGATCAATCTAGGAACCCAGGGCGTCAGCAGGCGAACGCTGCGATTACATCGGCGCAATGCGCCCGCCTAACGTCTCTTGCATAACCGTCAGCGCGACGCGCATAAGCCATGGCGCGACGGGCGCGAGAGGTCTATCGTTGCGGCCACCCGTTCAACCAAGGGATCTCTCATGAGCGAAAAACTCTCCTTCGTCAATCCGACCGCGAACAGCCCGTGGGGCACCTATCTGTCGCAGGTCGATCGCGTCGTGCCGTACCTCGGCCCGCTGGCCCGCTGGGTCGAAACCTTGAAGCGCCCCAAGCGCGCGCTGATCGTCGACGTGCCCATCGAAATGGACGACGGCCGCATTGCCCACTACGAGGGCTACCGCGTGCAGCACAACATGAGCCGCGGCCCGGGCAAGGGCGGCGTGCGCTTCCACCCCGATGTCACGCTCGAAGAAGTGATGGCGCTGTCGGCCTGGATGACCATCAAGACCGCGGCCGTCAACCTGCCGTACGGCGGTGCCAAGGGCGGCATCCGCGTCGACCCGAAAAAGCTCTCGCTGAAGGAACTCGAGAAGGTCACGCGCCGCTACACCAGCGAGATCGGCATCATCATCGGCCCGCACACCGACATCCCCGCGCCCGACGTCAACACCAACGGCCAGATCATGGCGTGGATGATGGACACGTATTCGATGAACGTCGGCGGCACTGCCACCGGCGTCGTCACCGGCAAGCCGCTGCACCTGGGCGGATCGCTCGGCCGCGTCAAGGCCACCGGCCGCGGCGTGTTCGTCACCGGCCGCGAAGCCGCACGGCGCTTGGGGCTGGACCTGCGCGGTGCACGCATCGCGGTGCAGGGCTTCGGCAACGTGGGCTCGGTCGCGGCCGAACTGTTCGCCGAGGCGGGCGCCAAGATCGTCGCGGTGCAGGACCACACCGGCACCATCGTCAACACCAACGGCCTGGACCTTGCGACGCTCATTCCCATCGCCAACAAGGACGGCGTGATCGCCTTCAAGGGCGGCGACGTGGTGCCCAACGAAGCCTTCTGGGACACGGCCTGCGACATCCTGATCCCGGCCGCCCTCGAAGGCCAGATCACCGCCGAACGCGCACAGAAGACCACCGCCAAGCTGGTGCTCGAAGGCGCCAACGGCCCCACGGTGCCGATCGCCGACGACATCCTTGCAGAGCGCGGCGTGCTGGTGGTGCCCGACGTGATCTGCAACGCCGGCGGCGTGACGGTGAGCTACTTCGAATGGGTGCAGGACTTCTCGTCCTTCTTCTGGGACGAGGACGAGATCAACGTGCGCCTGGACCGCATCATGATGAACGCGCTCAACCAGATCTGGGACACGGCGGACAAGCACAAGATCACGCTGCGCACGGCCACCTATGCGGTGGCTTGCGAGCGGATTCTGATGGCGCGTCAGGAACGCGGCCTGTACCCCTGAAAGGGGCGCGTTGCGGCCGGGGGACACCTCGGTCCTAGTATCCTGCGGGCCAATGAACAGCCCGCCGATTCACCTCAATCCCGCGTTCGTCGCCTCGCCCGATGCCCTTCTCGAATGGCTGAAGGTCGCGGTGACGTGGGACGAGCGCATGAAGGCGCGCAAGACAGCCAGCTTTGGCGTGCCGTACAACTATTCGCAGATCGCGTACGAGTCAGTGCCTATGCCTGTCGAGCTGGAAGCCCTGTGCGCCGGGATTGAAGTCGAGCTCGGATTTCGCCCCAATAACTGCCTGTTGAATTACTACGCCGACGGCGCATCGTCGATGGGATTTCATTCGGACTCCAGCGAAGCACTGGCTCCCGGCACCGGCGTTGCCATCGTGTCGGTTGGCAGCACCCGGTCGATTGCGTACCGCAGCAAGACCGACAGCACCCTCCGGTTCGACTGTCCGTTGGTTCACGGATCGTTGCTGTACATGTCTGAGGCCGTCCAGCAGGACTGGCTGCATGCAATACCCAAGGCCGAAGGCGTGGGCGAACGCATCAGCCTGACGTTTCGTGCAATCCTGAAATGAAATCCGAGCGGCTTCAGCGGACGACATGTCGGTCGTCGCGGCACAGGCGGCGTTGTCGGCGCAGGTCACGCATGCACACCCCGAAGGCATCGCCGGTGCAGTGGCCGTCGCATTGGCTGCCGCTGAGGCTTGCCGCAGCGGTGCGGCAGGGCACCGTCCGTCGCACGGGGATTTCCTCGGTCGCGTTGTCGAAGGGCTCCCGCCCAGCGAGGTTCGCTCCAAGCTGATTCGCGCCCAATCGATGGCCCATGTCAGCTCACTCGACTTCCCCATTTCCGTGCTGGGAAACGGCATGAACATGTCTGCACAAGACACCGTTCCATTCGCGCTGTGGTGCTGCGGGCAGGCGCTGGAGAGCTACCAGGAAGCCTTGTGGCTGACGGTTGGCGCCGGAGGCGATCGCGACACCTTGTGCGCTATCGTCGGCGGGGTGGTTGCATCTTTCGTCGGGGCCGAAGAGATTCCTTCGGACTGGCGAATCCACCGCGAAATCCTGCCTGAATGGCATCTTCCATCGAGGTCGTCTTCATGAACACTGTCGGCGTGGCGGAAAACGCCCGTATTCAAAACTTGCTCGCAGATGGGCGACGCAAGCTTCTGGGGCTGGTGGGCGCGCCAGGCGCTGGTAAATCCACGGTGGCCGAAGCAATCCGGCGATCACTGGGAGACCGCGCGCAGGTCGTCCCCATGGACGGCTTCCACCTCGCCAACGTCGAGCTGCAACGGCTCGGCCGTGCCGACCGCAAGGGCGCGCCCGATACCTTCGACGGCGCCGGCTACGTGGCGCTGCTGCAGCGCCTGCGTGAACAGCGCCCAGATGGCGACATCGTCTATGCCCCCGAATTCCGCCGCGAGATCGAGGAGCCGATTGCCGGCGCCATCGCCGTGCTGCCGTCGACCCAGCTCGTCATCACCGAAGGCAACTACCTGCTGCACGAGGTCGGTCCGTGGGCCGGTGCGGCGGCGATGCTCGACGAGGTCTGGTACGTCGACATCGACGACGCCGTGCGCGAACAGCGCCTGGTGCAGCGCCACCAGCAGTTCGGCCGCAGCGCCGAGGCCGCGCGCGACTGGGTCGCCAGCACCGACGCGCCCAATGCGCGCCTGATTGCGGCGACGCGGGCGCGGGCGCATCACGTGCTGCTCTGGTCCTGAGAATTTCGGGCGGCAGGGAACGACGGCGCGCGGCCGCGCTCGAAGCTTTGCCGGCACAGGCGCCGGTTAGCATTCGCCGCCGCTCCATGCCGACCATGCACCCCAATACTTTCTCTTCTTTTCGCGCTCCGGCACTCCTGCTGGGGCTGGTGTCCGCCCTCGTGCTCGCCGGTTGCGGCAGCACCTCGCGCCGCGTGAACTACGAGCCGGAGGAGTTCGGCTCCACCACCACCCACACGCGCAACTACGAAGCGACCGAGGCCCAGACCTGCGAGGCCGCGCGCCGTGCCCTGCTGAGCCAGGGCTACATGATCACCGCGGCCAACGCCGACCTCGTGACCGGACGCAAGAGCTTCCAGCCGGCGGCCGAGGTGCATGTCGAGGTCGAGTTCCGCATCGTCTGCGCGCGCGAAGGCGGCAAGTCCAGCAAGCAGCAAAGCACCGTGGCCTTCGCGACCGCGCTGCAGGACCGCTACGGCATCAAGAAGGTCAACAACTCGGCGAGCCTGGGCGTGGGCGCCATCGGATCGCTCTCGCTGCCGTTCTCGGGCAGCGACGACGCGATGGTGAAGGTGGCCAGCGAGACGCTGACCGACGAGCGCTTCTACGACCGCTTCTTCGCGCTGCTGGACCGGTTCCTCGAAGGCCCGGAGGGCGAAGCCGAAGCGCCCATCGAAACCGAAACGCCGGCCGCTTCGTCGCCGACCGCCGCGCCCGCTGCGGCACCCGCCACCACCTTTCCCGTGAATTCATCGCCGAACCGCGGCTGAAAGCCCGGTCGCCAGATACCAAGACACGTCTTATGATATGGGCGTGGCTTCAACTTCCCCCAATCCGGCGCAATGCGCCTCGCGCCTTCGCAACTCGGTCGCGCAACTGGCGCGCCAGTTGCGCAGTGGCAGCGCCACGCCCGACGGCCCCAGCATTGCCAAGCTCAGTGTGCTCGGCCAGTTGCACCGGCACGGGCCTTGTTCACCCACCGCGCTCGCAGCGCATGAGCGGGTCAAGCTCCAGTCGCTGACGCGGCTGCTGGCCGAGCTGGAGGCCGAAGGCTGGATCGGACGCGCGCCGCATCCCACCGACGGACGCCAATGGATGCTGTCGCTCACGACCGATGGCACGCGGCGGCTCAAGGCGCTCATGCGTTCGCGCGAGGCGGCGTTGGCCGATGCGATCGGCGCCACGCTGGACGCCGACCAGCGCGCCTTGCTGCTGCAGGCTTGCGAACTGCTCGACGGCCTCACCGCCGCTCTCGGCAGCCAGACGCCCACCGCTTCGTCCTGATGAGCACCGCACCCGCCCTGCAACGCATGACCGGCCTTTGGCGCCACGGTCGCTGGCGCCCCGGCGTGCAGTTGGCCGCCGCCGTGGCCGTTGCATGGCTGGTGTCCGTCGCCTTGCATCTGCCCGAGAGTTTCTGGGCGGTGATGAGCGTGCTGATCGTCATGCGGCCCAGTGCCGGGTCCACGCTGGACGCCGGCTGGGACCGCGTGCGTGGCACCGCTGCCGGCGCCTTGTGCGGCCTTGCGGGGGTCTACCTGCAGCACCACGGCGCGCCTGCGCTGGCGACCACGCTGGGCATCGTCATGCTGCTGGCCTTCGCCAGTGCGGCCGCGCCGGGCCTGCGCAGTGCGCCCGTGGCGGCGTTGATCATCCTGTCGGCAGGCGGCATCCCGGGCCATTCGGCATTGCAGGTGGCGTTGCTGCGGATGGTGCAGATCGGCATTGGTGTCGGGGTGGCGCTGGCGATCTCGACGGTGGCGTCCGAGTACCACGCGGGCCCGCGTTTCAATGAAGGCTGCGCCGCGTTGCTGCATGGCATCGCACGCCGGACTGCCGCGCTGGCTGGGGCAGCCCGGCCCGCCGAAGCCGAGACCGAGCGCATCAACGCCGCCACCCGTGCGGCATTGGTGCGGCTGACGATCCTGGCCGGCAGCGCCGACCTGGAAGCGCGATGGTGGCGACGCGGTGCCACGGCCGGCGCGTCGCGCTCGTACCGCAACAAGGCGCGCCTGGCGGCGCGAATCTTCCAGGACGCCATCGTGCTGGACCGCGTGTTCCGCCGCGTGCCGGACTCGGGCACCGATCCTGTCTGGCGCGAAGCCGCAGAGGCCGCGAGCGCCGCGCTGGCTGGCATGGCCGGTGCCTTGCTGGGCAAAGGCACGCCGGACCTCGCAGCCCTCGATCGGGCGGCCACGTACCACCAGAGCAATCAAACAGAGGCCGTCGTCTCCAACGCACTGCTGGCCGCGCCCCTGTGCCTCCTGCACGACGACCTGCAGCGCATGCAGCGCTGCATCGCCACCTGACCCGTCAGCGCACCAGCGTCGATTTGCCGAACAGGCTCTCGATCAGCTCCACCGCCACTTCGGCCGTCTGGTTGCGCACGTCGAGCGCCGGGTTGAGTTCGACCACGTCGAGCGAGCAGAGCCGCCCAGTGTCCGAAATCATCTCCATGCACAACTGCATCTCGCGGTAGGTCGGGCCGCCGCGCACGCCGGTGCCCACGCCGGGCGCGATGCCGGGGTCGAGGCAATCGAGGTCGAAGCTCACATGCAGGTGCGTGTCTTCGTCCACGTCCTGCAGCGCCTCGATCATGGTGGTGCGCATGCCGTGTTCGTCGATGTGGCGCATGTCGAACACGCTCAGGCCCAGCGTGCGAATGGCTTCCTTCTCGTCGTTGTCCACGCTGCGGATGCCGATGAAGCGAATGGCGTCGTGCGCCAGCGCCGCGCGCTCGCCGCTCCAGCCCGTGAGCACCGCGGGCCCGTGGCCCAGCAGGCACGACACCGGCATGCCGTGCAAATTGCCGCTGGGGCTGGTGGTTTCGGTGTTGACGTCGGAGTGCGCATCGAGCCACAGCACGCGTAGCTTCTTGCCGCGCTTGCGTGCATGCCAGGCGATCGCGCTGATGGAGCCGATCGCCAGGCAATGGTCGCCGCCCATCATCAGCGGCACGTTGCCGGCGCCCAGTGCGGCATCGACGGCCGCATAGACCGAGCGGTTCCATGCGATCACTTCGTCGAGGTGGCGCAGCCCGTTCGCCGGTGGCGCCCAGGGTGTGGCCGGGCCCGCGAGGTTGCCGCGGTCGATGATCTCGAAGCCTTGCCGCGCCAGCGCTTCCGGCAGGCCCGCCACGCGCAGCGCGTCGGGCCCCATGCCGGCGCCGCGCACGCTGGCGCCGATGTCGGTCGGCGCGCCAATCAGTTCGAGGGTGGTGTTCATGGGCGGGCTCTCAGGTGCTGCCGGTGGAGTCCCCCGCTTGTGGGGCACTGGATGGCCGATTGTGCCGATGAACCGGCGGCATGCCCATGATCTGCCGCACGCCCGCAGCCGTCAGCGGCTGTAGCAACTGGGCCAGGAACCCGGTCGCGACATGCCCGTCGATGCCGATGTCCGCCGGCGGTCGACGCGCGGGGCGAAAGTACGTGCCGAGCAGCAGGTCCCACAGCACGATGTTCTCGCCGTAGTTGCGGTTGCCTTCCTCCAGCACCCGGGAGTGGTGCCAGCGATGCAGCGCGGGCGTGCTGAAGACCCGGTCGAGCCAGCCGGTGCGCAGTTCGATGTTGCAGTGGGTCAGCAGGCCGGTGACCGCGGTCACGGCGCCGACCCACGCGAACACCGCGAGCGGCGCGCCGAGCAGGTACAGCGGGATCTGGCCGAGCGCAGCCTTGAACGCGCTGTCGATCACGTGAAAGCGCCCGGTGTTCAGCACCCACAGCCGCCGCACGCTGTGGTGCAGCGCGTGAAAGCGCCACAGCGGCGGCCATTCATGCGCCGAACGGTGCGCGACATAGAGCCCGAGTTCGACGACCACGAGCGCGAGTACCACGTGCGCGACGAGCGGCCAGTGCGTGGGCCACACGCCGAGCGACACGCGCAGCGAAGGCTGGACGACCGCTGCCACGGCCACGGGAAAGCTTGCGGCCAGCGCCGCCGCGAGTTGCGCCGAGCCCTTGGTGAGCAGGGTGTGGGCCAGGTTGCAGGGCGTCTCGCCGTCGTCCACAAGCCAGCGCGGCTCGTGCGGCATCCAGCGCTCGAACACGGCAATCACCAGTGCCAGCGACAGGTATGCGAGGTTGAACCACAGCAGCGGTGCGTGGCTCGCAAAGGCCAGCCCCGCGCCAATCAGGCCCAGTCCGTAAAGACAGGGCCACAGCATCCATGACAGCGCGGCGCGCAGCCGCCGCCGGTTGCCGCCAGCCGGTGTTTTCATTCGGTGCTCAGTGGTGGAAAGGTGCAGGGACGCCGGCCAGCGGCAGGCGCATGCGGAACAGCGTGCCGCCCTCGGGGCCGTCGTGCACCGAGACTTCGCCGCCGTGCAGGCGCACGATCTCTTGCACCAGGCTCAGCCCGAGCCCGGCACCGGGACCGGTGGCGTGCACGCGGTAGAAGGGCTTGAAGACGTGCGCGCGCTGCGCCGCAGGAATGCCGGGCCCGTCGTCGATCACGTCGACATGGCCCGTCGCATCGACCCGCACCACCACGTTGCCTTGTCCGCCCGCGTGGTCGATCGCGTTCTGCACGAGGTTGGTCAGCGCGCGCGCCAGCGCATCGCGGTCGCCTTCCGTTTCAACGAAGGGGGTCTGCGCCTCGAACGAAATTTCGTAGCCCGCTGCAAGAGCCAGCGGCGCCATCTCGGCGACCACGTCGCGCGCCATCTCCACCAGGTCGACAGGTTGCAGCCGGTCCGCGCGGCCCTTCATGCGCTGCAGGTCCAGCAACTGGCCCGCCAGCACCGACAGGCGCGCGGCGTCAGCCAACAGGCGGTGCTTGTCGGGGCTGTCCGGCATGTTCTCCAACCGGGTGTTCAGGATCGCCAGCGGCGTGCGCAGCTCGTGCGCGGCATCGGCCAGAAAGCGCTCGTGGCGCGCATGGCCGTCGTCCAGCCGCTGCAGCGCGTCGTTGAAGGCGCCCACCAGCGTCGCCACCTCGCCCGGCACATCGGACAGCGGCAGGCGCACGCCGCGCTGGTCGGCGTCGATCTGGCCTGCGCGCGCCGCGGCGGCGTTCAGTCCGGCCAGGGTCCGTTTCACCACGAAGTGCGTGGCCAGCAGCGTCGCCGCGATGGTGATGGCCATGATCGGCAGTACCAGCTGGACCAGGAGCAGCAACAACGCAAGGCCCAGGTAGCGCCAGGTGATGGGGCTGTCGGGGCCGGTGAGGATCTGCACGTCGCCCGCGGCCGAGTCCACCCAGCGCATGCGCGCGGCCTGCCGTGGCGGATCGCCGATGTTCCAGCCCAGCCGTGCCTGGCGAACCGTATCGAGCGCGTCGCCGATGCGCGCGAACTCGGGCGGTATCTGGCCTTCGACCACTTGCCCGCCCTGGTGGTCCCGGATCGAGAACCAGAGATGCGGCACGGTCCTGCGCAGCGCAACCAGCCGCCGGGTCGGCCGCATGTGGAGCTTGCCGGCCGCATCGCGCGCCACCGCCTCCTGCAGGACCTCGACGGTGTTCTCCGTCGAGCTGAAATCGACCAGGTGCCCCGACGCCACCAGCGCACCGATCACCACGAGCTGGATGGCGACCTGCAGCAGCACCAGTTGGCGGATCAGCCGGCGCTTGAGCGTGGGCGGTGCCAGCGGCTTCATGGTTGCTGCCGCAGCAGATAGCCGACGCCGCGGATGCTGCAGATCTCCACGCCGGCGCCGGTGTCCGCGAGCTTCTTGCGCAGGCGCGACACATGCGTGTCGAGGGCGTTCGACTGGATCTCGGCGTCGAAGCCGAACACCGCGCGCTCCAGCGCACCCCGCAGCACGGTGCGACCTGCGCGCCGCACCAGGGTTTCGAGCGCCAGCAGCTCGCGGCGTGGCAGTTCCATCCGCTGGCCGGCGACGCTGGCCTCGCAATGCGTGAAGTCGAAGGACAACGCCGCGATGTGCAGGGCGTCCGCCAGTGTCTCGGCGGGTCTTCGCAGCAGCGCGCGGATGCGGGCCAACAGTTCTTCGACCGCGAAGGGCTTGCCGAGGTAGTCGTCGGCGCCTGCGTCGAGCCCGGCCACGCGATCGTCCAGCGCATCGCGGGCCGTGAGCATGAGCACCGGCACGGGGTTGCCGGCGGCGCGCAGGTCCGACACCAGCGCCAGGCCATCGCCATCGGGCAGCCGGCGGTCGAGCACCAGCGCGTTGTAGGGCGTGGCGTCAGCGTAGCGCGCACCCTCGGCCAGCGTTTGCGCGTGGTCCACGAGGATGCCGCGCTTGTGCAGCGCAATGCGCAGCACCGACGCCATTTCGGGTTCGTCTTCCACCAGCAGGATGCGCACCGTGCATGTCCTTCCAAAAAAGCTGCATTGCCGGATGACCGGCGTGCTGCACTTTAGGCAGGCCGCATTGCATCAGTATTGCGTGCACCGGCTGGCGCCGACGCCATGTTCACGCCATGTTCGGGACAAAAGATCCGCCGCATCGCCAACGAACGACGCCCACGGGCGTGGGGAACAGACGCCATGCGCAACTTTTATACGGTCGAGCTTTTCGAGGTCGTCGTGCTGGCGATAGCGCTGCTGCTCGCTTCCGTGGCGGCGGCTGAAGTCGTCTCGGGCTTCGACCAGGAGCCGCCTGTCTACGACCCCTGCCGCGATGGCCGCAACAGCTACGGCAGGGCCATGGACTGCGGCGAGCTTCTGCGGCAGATGGATCGAGACGAAGAGCGGGAGCGCCGCCGTCGTGACGACGCTCCCGACCGACGCGTCTACGACCCTTGCCGGGATGGGCGCTACAGCACCGGCCGTGCTATCGAATGTGATGCCACAGGTAGGCGTAGCCCAGCGCGTCCATGAAGGCCGACTCCTTGTTGTCCGTCGCCGCGCTGTGGCCGCCTTCCATGTTCTCGTAGAAGCTGCTGTCGTATCCAAGGGCGACCATCTTCGCGTGCATCTTGCGCGCGTGCACCGGGCCCACGCGGTCGTCGCGCGTCGAGGTGGTGAAGAGGGCTGGCGGATAGGTCTGGCCCGGCTTCGCGTTCTCGTACGGCGAGAAGGTCTTGAGCCATTCCCACTCTTCGGGCTGGTCCGGGTCGCCGTACTCGGCGATCCACGAGGCGCCGGCCGACAGGTGCGTGTAGCGCTTCATGTCGAGCAGCGCCACTTCGCTCACGATGGCGCCGTAGAGCTGCGGGTAGAGCGTGAGCATGTTGCCCATCAGCAAGCCGCCGTTGCTGCCGCCCATCGCGCCCAGGTGCGCAGGCGAGGTGATGTTGCGCGCGAACAGGTCTTCGGACACGGCCGCGAAGTCTTCGCAGGTGCGCAGCCGGTTCTCTTGCAATGCGGCCTGGTGCCAGCGTGGGCCGTACTCGCCCCCGCCACGGATGTTGGCGATGACGTACACGCCGCCCTGGTCGAGCCACGCGCGGCCGATGCTGCCGCTGTAGCTTGGCTGCAGCGAAATCTCGAAACCGCCGTAGGCGTACTGCAGCGTCGGGTTCTTGCCGTTGGCGACCAGGTCTTTCGCGGCGATCTCGAAGTAGGGCACACGCGTGCCGTCCTTCGAGGTCGTGAAATGCTGGCTCACGCCGTAGCGCGAGGCGTCGAAGAAGCCGGGGCTGTCTTTCAGCACCTGGGGCTCGCCCTGGCCGATGGTGCCGATGTAGAGCGTGGTCGGCTGCAGGAAGCCGCTCACGGTCAGGAAGTAGTCGTCGTTCTCGTCTTCGTCGATGCCACCGGCGTCGATGGTCGAGAGCGCGGGTGCGCCGCCCAGGCCCTTGCGCTCCCACGCGCCCGTGCCGTTGGGCGGCGGCGTGAGCACTTCGAGCCGGTTCACCACGTCGTGCATCACGTTGACGATCAGGTGGTTGCGCGTCCATGAATGGCTGTCGAGCGCGGTGGTGTCGTCGGGCTCGAACAGCACCGTGATCTCGCGCTTGCCCGCCATGAAGTCGTTGAACTTCGCGGCCAGCAGCGAGCCCGAGGTGTAGGTGGTGCCGCCCACGGTCCAGTCTTCGCGCGGCTCGATCAGCATCCACTCGCGCGTGACCTCCATGTTGGAGTCGTCGGGCACGTCGATCTTGACGAGCTGGCCGTCGCTGCCGCGCAGCCATGTTTCGCTGTCGTAGAAGTCGATCTGGCGCGAGACGAAGTCGCGCTCGAAGCCGGGCGTGTTGTCGCGGTAGGCGCTGACCGACATGTCCTCGTGCGCGCCTTCGTACACCGTGACGGCGCTGGCCAGCGGCGTGCCGCGCTGCCATTCCTTGACGATGCGCGGGTAGCTGGAGCTGGTCATCGAGCCGGGGCCGAAGTCGGTGGCCACGTAGAGGTGGTCGATGTCTTTCCATCCCACGTGGTTCTTGGCCTCGGGCAGCGTGAAGCCGCCTTCGACGAACTGCTTGCTTTCGAGGTCGAACTCGCGCACCACATCGGCATCGGCGCCACCGCGCGACAGCGAAACCAGGCAGCGCTTGTAGTCGGGGTCGAGGCAGTCGGCGCCGTGCCATACCCAGTTCTCGCCATCGGCTGCGGCCAGCGCGTCGATGTCGAGCACGGTCTCCCATGCGGGCTGGGGCTTGCGGTACTCGGCCAGCGTGGTGCGGCGCCAGAGGCCCTTCGGATGCGTCTTGTCGCGCCAGAAGTTGTAGTAGCCGGGGCCGATCTTGCGGACCATCGGGATGCGCTCGTCGGAGTCGAGCACTTCGAGGATGCCCTGTTCGAGCGCGTTGAACGCGGGCGACTGCGCATAGGCCTGCACGGTCTTCGCGTTCTCCTGCCGGGCCCAGGCCAGTTGCGCATCGCCGTCGATGTCTTCGAGCCAGAGGTGTTCGTCGTCTTGCTGCGGGGCTTGCTGCTGCGGAGGGAGGCTTGATGTCATGGGCCCAGTGTACGAAGCCCCCGTGAAAGAAAGGTCTGTGAGCCTTTGTTCGGGCCCGCGCCGGCGCCCGATCGGTAGCGCGCTACGTTTGTGCCAACGCACCACGGGCACTTTGGCATTACTTGGGGCAAACCCCTGTCTCGCCGGTGCCTTCCCCCCGGTGGAAACACTGAAGAAGGCGAGGCCCCTAAATGCGATGTGCACGGTATCCTGCCAATCGGCGCATGCCCCACCAAGGAGACACGACACATGAAACACCTGAGCGGACTTGATGCCACCTTCCTGCACCTGGAAACACCAGAGATGCCGATGCACGTGGGCTCGCTCAACGTGCTGGACCTGCCCAAGGGCTACAAGGGCGACTTCTACGAAGACGCCAAGAGTTTCATGGCCAACCGCATCCACCTGGCCGATGTGTTCACGCGCAAGCTCGCGCTCATGCCCTTCGACATGTCCAACCCGGTGTGGGTGGACGACGAGGACATCGACATCGACTACCACGTGCGCCACATCACGCTGCCCAAGCCCGGCACCAACCGGCAGTTGCAGCAGTACGTGGCGCGGCTGCATTCCACGCTCATCGACCGCAGCCGGCCGATGTGGGAGTTCTTCATCATCGACGGCCTGCAGAGCGGCCAGGTGGCGCTCTACACCAAGGTGCACCATGCGGGCATCGACGGGCAGGCCGGCGTGGAAGTGGGCAAGGCGATCTTCGACCTCGAGGCCACCGGCCGTGTGGTGAAGCCGCCGCGCTCGCGTCCGCGCGGCAACGGCTACCAGCTCGGCATGGCCGAACTTGCCACCGCGGCGCTGCGCAACACGGCGCAGCAGTACATCAAGCTCTTCAAGATGGCGCCGGCCATCGCGCGAGCGATCGGCGGCCTTGCCAAGCCCGATGAAAAGGCGGCCGAGAAGGCCGCAGCCGGCGCGCCGAAGAAGTTCAACCTCTTCGCGCCGCGCACCTCGCTCAACGTGTCGATCACCAACCAGCGCACCTTTGCCGGCCGCACCATCTCGCTGGCCGAGACCAAGTACATCGCCAAGCACTTCGGCGTGTCGCTCAACGACGTGGTCATGGCCACCGTGGCCGGTGCGTTGCGCCACTACCTGGCCGACAACAACGAACTGCCCGCCAAGCCGCTGGTGGCCGGCGTGCCCGTGAGCCTGCGCGAAGCCGGCGACGACACGGCCAACAACCAGGCCAGCATGATCCTGGTGAGCCTGGCGACCGACATCACCGACCCGATCCAGCGGCTGAAGGCGATCAACGCCTCGTCGACCAGCTCGAAATCGACGATGAACCGCTTCAAGGCCGTGATCCTGGACGACTTCCCGACCTTCGCGGCGCCCTGGCTGGTGTCGGGCATCGCCTCGATGGTGGGGCGCTCGGGCCTCGTGAACCTGCTGCCGCCGGCGGCCAATGTGGCCATCTCCAACGTGGCAGGCGCGCCGTTCCCGATGTACTTTGCGGGCGCGCTCGTGACCTGCTACTACCCGGTGTCGATCGCCAGCCATGGCACGGCCCTGAACGTGACGGTGCAGAGCTACAACGGTCGCATGGACTACGGCCTGATCGCTTGCCGCCGCGCCGTGCCCGATATCACCGAGATCGGCGACTACATGCTGGCCGAGCACAAGCTGCTGATGGACCTGACGCACAAGCACCCGGCCGCTGCAGGGGCTGCTGCCGCGCCTGCGAAGGCTGCGGCAAGCCCGGCGCCAGCCGCCGAGCCTGCGCCTGCCGCCAAGAAGCCCGCAGCGCGCAAGAAGGCGCCCGTGAGCGCGAGCCGCAAGACGGCGGCCACGCCGGTGAAGGCGGCAGCGAAGAAGGCTCCGGCAAAGACCGCTGCCAAGGCGGCCATCAAGCCCGTGGCCCGCAAGGCCGCCGCAGCCCCGGCCAAGCGCGCCAGGGCTTCTTCCAGGGCCGCTGCGGCATGATCGGCGGCCAAGCCTGCAGAAAATTGGGGCAGTTGGACTAGATTTCCGACGGTTCTAGTTTTCCAGGCCTAGGCCCTGCGCAAGAAGATAGGCCCATCGCGATTCCCCGCGAACGAGCCCGTCAACTTCAAGGAAATCACCATGTCCACCACGCAAACCACCATCGCTTCCGCCGCCATCCACGTCGTCGGCCAGTACAACGACGCAGGCAAGACCCTGGTCGGCGCCTACCGCACCGGCGTGCATCGCCTGCTGGGCGGCGCCGCTTCGCGCTACAGCAACTTCCTGGGCAACCGCCAGATCCCGCTGATGAGCGCGCAGGTCAAGGCCAACCTGATCGGCGCGCAGGAAAAGATCAACGGTTTCCTGGCCAACCGCCTGGACATCGACACCAGCCGCATCGTGAACGTGATGGACCGCGTTGCCGCCGGCACCACCAGCGGCATTGAAACCGTGGCCGGCCGCGTGGCCCGCGTCGAATCGCCGGTGGCCACTTCGGTCATCAACACCCTGAGCGCCATCCACCAGCCGATCGCCACTGTCTCGGTGCAGATCGCCGACAAGATCGTCGCCGGCACCAAGCAGATCGAAGCACGCGTCGGCGGCGAAGCCGTTGTTGCCAAGCCGGTGCGTACCGTGAAGGCCAAGGTCGCTGCGGCCAAGAAGCCGGTTCGCCGCGCTGCTGCCCGCAAGGCAGCCTGACCCCCGGGGCGCCCGGCGCCCCTTTTCTTTTTTCCGGCATCTGGAGCACTGCATGGCGACCCGTCCTGACGAAACTGCAAAGTTGAAGAAGAAGGCGGTGCCTGCAAAGAAGGCGCCAGCGGCCAGGAAGAAAGCAGCGCCCCGCAAGGCGGCGCCCGCTGCAAAGAAAGTCGCCGCACCCGGCAAGGCCGAAGTCCTGCTGCGTGCCGGCCTCAAGGCGCTGGACAACGTGCGCAACGACGTCGCCAAGCGCCAGGCCAACGTGATCGAAGGTCTGCTCGGCATCGGGCACGGCAAGGTCGATGCAACGGGTGCCAAGGCGCCGCTCACGCGCGGCTTTCCCAGCCTCGACAGCTTCGGCATCCGCAAGTTCGAGGACGTGTTCGACCAGCGCGTTGCCACCGCCATGCAGCGCCTGGGCATGCCGAGTGCACAGGAAGTGCAGGCATTGCGCGACGAGGTCGCGCAACTGCGCGAACGCCTCGCAAACTTAGAGAGGCCCGTCGCCGGCCCGCGTGGCAGCAGCGGCGGCAAACGCTGAGCGGCCCACAGCACCCCCCGGTTGTGGCCAGTTCCAACACCACGCGCGATCGCATCCTGCAGACCAGCCTTGCGCTGTTCAATGCAGAAGGCCTCGCCGCCGTGTCGACGCACAAGATCGCAGCCGAGCTGGGCATGAGCCCGGGCAACCTGCATTACCACTTCAAGGCCAAGCAACTGATCGTTGAATGGCTGTTCCGCCGCTTCGAGCAGCGCATGGAAGCGCTCAACGGCTCGTCGGCCACCATTGCCGCCATCGACGACCTCTGGCTCGCGCTGCACCTGCGCTTCGAGGCCATCGACGAATACCGTTTCATCTACCGCGACATGGCCTTCCTGGCCAGCGAATACCCGGCACTGGGGCAGCGCGCACAGGCGCTCACCGCGCAGAACCTGCTCGCGGCGCAGGCGCTGTGCGAAGGGCTGGTGGCCTCGGGCGTGATCGAGACCAGCGCCGAGCAGGCCCGCATCCTGGCGCTGCAGATGGTCTTCACCACCACCTGCTGGCTGTCTTTCGAGCGGCTCGTGCCGGGGCGCGACGCGCTGGCGCAGGCTGACCCCGGTTTGGCGGCTTTCTACACGCTCACGCTGGTTTCTCCGTATGTTTCCAGCGAATCAAGGGCTTACCTTGATTACCTGAGGGGCAAATACCTCGGATAAATGTCGCTGTTGTCCGACGGGGCATTGGCTCCAGCAGCCCCAACTTCGTCCTGAAGAAGATAAAACCAAAAAAGGAAACATCCATCATGACCACCGCCACCCGTGACCACATCGCGCCACCCTCGCGCCTGCTCTTGCTGGCCGAGGCCCGTGCCCTCTGGGAAACCGGCGCCGGCATCGCCATGTGGCCGCTGCTGCAGCTCACGCCGCGCGGTGACGGGCATCCCGTGCTCGTGCTGCCAGGCCTGGTGGCCGGCGATGGATCGACCCTGCTGCTGCGCCGTTATTTGTGCAGCCGTGGCTATGACGCCCACGGCTGGGGCCTGGGCCGCAACCTCGGCCCGCGCGAGGGCGTGGAAGACGGCATGGTCCAGTTGCTGAAGACCCTGCACGAGAAGAGCGGCCAGAAGGTCAGCGTGATCGGCTGGAGCCTGGGTGGTGTCTATGCGCGCTTGCTGGCATCGGCGCAATCGGACCTGATCCGAAATGTCATCACACTGGGCAGCCCGTTCTCAGGCAGCCCGCGCGCGACCAACGCCTGGCGCGTGTACGAAGGCGTGAGCGGCCAGAGTTCGCATGACCCGCGCCGCATGAAGTTCGTGCAGCCCACGCCGCCGGTGCCGACCACTTCGATCTTCAGTCGCACCGATGGCGTGGTCGCCTGGCGTTGCAGCATCGAGAAGACCGGCCCGCAATCGGAAAACATCGAGGTCATGGCCAGCCACCTGGGATTGGGTGCGCACCCTGCCGTGCTGTACGCGGTAGCCGACCGGCTGGCGCAGCCCGAGGGCCAGTGGAAGCCCTTCAATCGCGGTTTGCTGGGGCCCCTGGTCTACCCGGACCCCGACCGCGAGATGTAGTAAGTCACGGAACCACAGCAAAGCCGGCAGCCGCCGGCTTTTTCATGGGGGTTCATGACTTCGGTACTGGTCGGAAAGAAGGCCCGCCAGAACAATGCCCGGCGCCATGAACTGCAATCCGCCTCGCATCTATCCCCGCATCACGCGTCCCGATTTTCTCCATGAATCCGAACCCATGCCCGACACGGCGCCCACGCCCACAGGCCACCACAGTGCGCAAGCGCCGGTCGCCCGGGCCATCGCCGGAGACGTCGATTTGCGCGTGACCTACGCCATCGACTTCCCCACGCAGCGCACCACGCTGACCCACGGGTACATGAAGCAACTGGGCCTCGATGCGCAAGGGCTGCATGCGCAGGCGGTCGACAACCTGCACCACAAGGCCGCCCCGAAAGCGGCCACGCAGGATCTCGTCGCGTACAAGGCCCTCGTGACAGGCGATGGCCTCGAAGCCTGCATGCTGTTGCTGCCGGACCTCTGGGCGAAGCTCTCGAACGGCTTCAAGGGCGAGCTGATCGCGGTGGTGCCAAGCAAGGACGCGCTCTATTTCATGGACAGCCAAGCCACGCTGACCGTCGCCGGCCAGCCCATTTCAACCACGACCCGGCTCGCGCTCATGTGTTCGGCCGCGGCCCGGGTCAAGGCCGAAGCCGGTGCACACGGCCTGTCGGACCAGGTGATCGCCCTGACCCCTGAAGGTTGGAAGGTGCGCGGCACCTTCGAGGCTCACGCGTCCGTGCTGCCGGCTTAGCGGCCGATCCGGCTTCTGCCGGCCGTCAGGTGCCGGCCCACACGTCCAGCACGTAGCGCTGGTCGGCAATCATCTTGTCCATCCACGCCGTGCTGTCGTGCCCGTGCTCGCGCGCCAGGTCACTCAGCGTGCGCCGCACATCGGGCTCCATGCGCGAGCCATCGCCGCACACATAAACCACGGCGCCCGCTTCCAGCAGCTTCCAGACATGCGCCGCCTGCTCGCGGATCAGGTCCTGTACATAGACCTTGCGTTCGCCCGAACGCGAGAAGGCGGTGTGCAGTTTCATCAGGCCGCGGTGCGACCAGGCCTTGAGTTCTTCCGCATAGATGAAGTCCTGCTCGGGATGCCTGCAGCCGAAGAACAGCATTGCCTCGCCGAGCGCCTCGCCGCGTTCGACCTGCGTGGCGCGCTCCTGCAGGAAGCCGCGAAACGGCGCAAGGCCGGTGCCGGGGCCGACCATGATCAGCGGGCGCATCGCGTCCTCGGGCAGCCGGAAGCCTTCGGCCGTGGTCTCGCGTATCACGCCGTGCACCGTGTCGCCCGCCTCGGCGCGCGCCAGGTAGTTGGAGCACACACCCTCGAAGGTGCCGTTGCCCGACAGCGCCGGTGCACTCACCACGCCCACCGTGACGCTGCAGCGGCCCGGCGTCATCGTCGGCGACGACGAGATCGAGTAGTAGCGCGGCGACAGCGGCGACAGCATTTCGAGGAACACCGCGAAAGGCACCTGGCAGGCGCGATGTTCTTCCAGCAGTTCGAGCAGCGACTTGCGCTTGTGAAGTACCTCGGCCTTGTACGCGGCCTGCGAGGCCTCGTCGCTGCCTGACAGCGCCACCAGCTTCGGCTTGGTGAAAGGGCATTCGGTGTGCGCCGCGAGCGTGGCGATCTGCTTGCGCGTGGCCACGTCCTGCAGCTCGACGTAATCGCCCAGCAGGCGGTCGACCGCGATCACCTCGTCGACCGGCAGCGCTGCCTTGCGTCCCGCACCCGCATGCAGTCGCACGTGCGTCGAGCGGTCGAAGCCGAAGCGCGCCATCGCGCGTTCGACCTGCGCGGGGCTGTTGCGCGGCACCACGCTCAGGTGATCGCCGGCGCGGTAGATCACGCCTTCGGGCAGCGTCAGCTCGACGTGGCGCGTGGAGCGTCCGCTCTCGGTGTCGCTGCCGGGGTTCTGCAGCTCGCGGTTTTCGATGACACGCAGGGCAACGGCGCCCAGCGCATCGACCAGCGCGTTCTTCTGCGGCGGCGGCAGCTCTTCGAGTGTGTAGAGCGGCTCGGCCTCCGCCGGCGTGTCCGCACCGGTCTTGATGTCGAAGGCCTTCACCAGTTCGGGCCAGAGCGCGTCGCTCCAGTCTTGAAAAGCGCCGTCCATGTCCTCGCGCGCATCGCCTTCGCCGCGCGGATGCACGCGCGTGGCGCCCAGTGCTTCGAGCCGTTCATCGATGCGGCGCGGCACGGCCTGGTAGGTCGCGGCCCAGTCGGTGTTGCCGCAGCCGAAGACGCTGAAGCGCACGCCGTTGAGCGAATCGTCGGCCTTGTCGAGCCAGCGATGGAACTCGGCCGCGTTGTCGGGCGCCACGCCGTTGTACGAGGCGCAGACGATCGCCACCGCGCCGTTGGCCGGCAGCCGCTCGGCATAGTCGTCGAGCGAGGCCAACTGGGTCGAGAAGCCGCGCAACTCGCCGGCCTCGGCCAGTTGGCGCGCGAGGTCTTCGGCCGTGCCGAGGTTGGAGCCCTGCAGCACCAGCAGCGAGGTGCCGTGGCGTGCCGCCTGCGGCTTGCGCGCGGCCGGCTGCGTGGACTGAGCGGGCGCGGCCACAGCATCGGCCATGTGGCCACGCGGGCGCGTGGCCGGGTCGCGCAGCAGCGCCTTGATCTTGAAGCCCTCGGGCTTGATCGTGAGCGCCTCCTTGATCTTGAGCTTGTAGTCCGTGTGATCGACGAGGTTGAAGCGTTGCAGGATCATGCCCAGCGTGAGCACGGCCTCTTGCAGTGCAAATTGCCGCCCGATGCACGCGCGCTGCCCGTTGCCGAAGGGCTTGAAGGCATTCATCGGCCGCTCGCGCTCGGCTTCGCGGCTGAAGTGGTCGGGGTTGAACTCGTCGGCGTCCTCGCCCCAGATGCTCTTGTCACGGTGCAGCGCCAGTGCATGCATGATGACCATGTTCTTCTTCTTGATCGTGTACTGGCCGCCGATGGTCGTGTCTTCCTTCGCGCGCATCGCGATGGCCGGTGCCGTCGGATACAGGCGCAGCGCCTCCTTCAGCACCTGCATCACGTACTGCAGGCGATTGACCTGCGCATAGGTCGGCTTCTGCGTGGTGTCGGGGCCGAACACGCTGTCGACCTCGGCCTGCGCCTTGGCCAGGGCCTCGGGGTTCTTCAGCAGGAAGTAGGTGGCAAAAGACAGCAGGCCGCTGGTGGTTTCGTGTCCTGCGATGAGAAATTCGATGCACTCGTCGCGGATCATCTTGTCGTCGAGCTTCTCGCCGCTTTTCTTGTCCACGCCCGCGATCATGTAGCTCAGCAGGTCGGGCTTGGTGGCGATGTCGGCGCCGCTCGCGCGCCGCTCCTCGATGATGTCTTCGACCATCTTGTGCATGAAGCGGATGTCCTTGCGCTGCTGCGCCAGCTCCTTCTTCAGCATCAGCTCTTCCAATGGCAGGCCGCGGCGGTTCTGCACCGTCTCCAGCGTGCGCACCATCGCATCGACGAAGGGATGGAAGCCCTCGCGGTAGAACGAGTTGAAGCGGTAGCCGAAGCCGCACAGGCCGATGGTGTCGAGCGTGAGCGCGGTCATGTCGCGCACCACGTCCACTTCTTCGTCGAAGTTCAGGCGCTCCCACTTGGTGACCAGCTGGCTCGCGATGTCCAGCATCATCGGGTGGTAGGCCTGCATCGCGCGCTGGCTGAAGTTGGCCAAGAGGATGTTGTGCGGCTTCGACCAGGTCTCTTCATGCGTGTCGGAGGTGAAGAGCCCGTGCGATGCCGCGCGCAGCCTTCGCAGTGCGCCGCGCGTGCTCTTGTCGAAGCGTGCTTCTTCGCAGAGTTCATCGACCAGCGCGGGCGACGACACCACGATCACCGGCATGCCCGGCATGTCGAGCCAGTAGATGCCACCGAGGTCTTGCGCGATCTTCCACATGTCGAGCACGGGAGATTCGGAGCCGATCGACAGCAGGTTCCCGACGAAGGGTTTCTTTGCCGGATGCGGGATCGGGTGGAGCGAGTTTTTGCCTGCCATGGGTTTTTGTGCCTTTGGGATGGACCCGCTTCGGATGTCCGGGGTAACACTCGGAGTATCCCGATGGCACAGGGGGTGGGCAGGACGGGGTTTCCCTTAGCTCCGCTGCTGTTGCTGCTGGTTTCGTTGCTGCTGCTGTTCAGGGCGACGCTCACGCCGACACGGTGCTCTTTTTCGCGAATGTCCCCCGCTTCGCTCCTCCTTTATTTCGCGAAAAAGAGCCCCGTATCGGCGCGAGCGCTCAGAGCACTTGTTGATCGGCGATTACCAGCAGCGTGCCCATGTGCGAATGACGCCGGGTGCTCCCCGCAGCGAAATAAAGGAGGAGCGAAGCGGGGGACATTCGCGGAGGGGAGCACCTGGTGTCATTCGCACCCGCCCTGAACAGCGGCGCACAAACCGCAGCGCCCCGAACGCACCCACGAGAACTTCAGTCCTCATCAAAGAGCCTCAAGGCCGGACCATCTTGCAATCCGTGCCCTGTGCCAGTTCGTTCCCCGTATAGACCGCATCGGTGCGAAAACCGTAGTTCGTCCCTTCCCAGCCCACCTTCACGGACTTGCCATCCACCGGCGCAATGGTGTTGACCACCTGCGGCAACAGCAACTGATGGTCTTCGGCCCGCATGCGCACCGGCCCGACCACCGAATCGAAACTCAGGTCTTCGAGCGCACGCGCCACCTTCACCGTATCGGTTGAACCAGCCTTGTTGATGGCAGCCGCCAGCAGACGCGGCGTCATGTCGATGCGCGGCGCAAGAAAATCCTTGCCTGTCTTGGCCTTGTAGGCCTTGGCCAGCGCATCGACCTTCGGCGTGTCGGCCTCGCCCGGATGCCATTCGGCCACCCAGGTGAGCTGCCCCGTCTTCGCCTGCGACACCGCAGTGACCGTGCCCGGCACCGACCCCGCGCTGTGGTTGAAGTAGCGCAGGTTGTAGCCCGCGTCGCCCGCCGCCTTCAGCAGCAGCGTCATGTCCTGCCCCCAGTTGCCGGTGATGACCGAATCGGCGCCGCTCTGCCTGACGTTGGCGATGTAGGGCGCGAAGTCCTTCACGCGGCCGATGGGGTGCAGCGCCTCGCCGACGAACTGGATGTCGGGCCGCGCAAGGCCGACCATTTGCCGGCCGTAGCTCGCCCACTGCTTGCCGTGCGCATAGTCCTGGTTCAGCAGATAGACCTTCTTCACATCCGGCGTCTTCTTGATGTAGTTGGCCAGCGCCTTCATCTTCATCGCCGTGTTGGCCTCGGTCTGGAAGTGCCAGAAGCTGCAGGCCTTGCCGGTCATCTCGGGGTCGATCGAAGAGTGGTTCAGCACGATCAACTCCTTGCCCGGGTTGCGCTGGTTCCAGCGTGCCACCGACTGCACGAGCGCGGTGACCACCGACGAGCCCGAGCCGCCGGTCACGATGGCCCTGGCGCCCTGGTCGATGGCCGCCTGCAATGCGCTCTGGCTTTCCTGCGCCGACAGCTTGCTGTCGAACTGCAGCAGTTGCAGCTTGGTGCCGCCGAGTACGCCGCCCTTGGCGTTGATGTCCTCGATGGCGTACTGCGTGTGCATCAGCATCAGCTCGCCGACATTGGCAAAAGGGCCGGAGAGCGGATCGATGTAGGCGATCTTGTAGGTCTGCTGCTGGGCCTGGGCCGAGCCCGCGGTGGCCAGCAGGCAGGCAAGGGCGATCCGCGCCAATGGCGCACGATTGAACTTCATGGTTTGTCTCCGGGGATGGTTGTCGGTCAGTTCTTCGCTTGCAGCCCGATCACGCGGCCAGCGAGCTTCGTCAGCTCGGCCACCACCTCGTCGGGCGAAAGGCGCCCGCCGGGGCGATACCAGCTGTACAGGAAGCCCGGCAGGCTGCAGGCCGCAAGCGCGGTGATCTTGGTTTCGGCAAAGTCCAGGTCGCCGTCGCGCCGTGCTTCTTCGAGCAACGGGCACAGCAGCTCGTAGAAATGGTGCGCCAGCTTCTTTTGCGCGGCGATGTACTCGGGGCGGTACACCTGCGGCTCGCGGTACGCAAAGAAGGCCACCGGGTGGTGGGCAATGGTCGCGCGAATCAACCGCCCGATGCCCTCGATCACCTTCTCGCTGGCGCGGCGCGGGTCGTCGGCCGCGAAGTCGAGCGCGGTGAAGCAGTCGACCGCCGGGCGCCAGGAGAGCGTCTCGAAGATTTCCTGCTTGTCGCGGAAGTAGTAGTACACGAAGGGCTTGGTCACGCCCAGTGCGCGCACGATCTGCGCCATCGTGGTGTTCGCGTAGCCCTGCGCGGCGAAGAGCTGCGCCGCCGCCTGCAGGATGCGCTCGCGCTGCAGGTCGGTGCCCTGCGTGGCCGCGCGCTGGCGCCCCGTGCCCTGGGGCAGGTGCGGCTGTGCCGTGGCTTCGTTGTGGTCCCCAGAGGGTTTGTGCCGTGTCGCGGAAGTTATACCCATGGGTAGGATTGTTCGTGCACCATGCCGCATTGGCAAGCGCCTGCCACGTGCAGGCGGCTATCGATAACCCTGAGAAAGTGACGCCATGGAGACATTGCCCGACCGCCCCCAGCAGCCCTTGCACGAGTACCTGCGCACCCATGCGCGCGAGCGGGGCGACAGCCCCGCCTGCATCTGGTACGGCCATGCGATGAGCTGGGCCCAGCTCGACCGCGCCAGCGACGCCTTCGCGGCCCGCCTGCAGGCCCTCGACGTGAAGAAGGGCGAGCCGGTGGTGCTCTTTCTCAACAACTGCCCGCAGTACCTGGTTGCGCACTTCGGCATCCAGAAGATCGGCGCCATCGTCTGCCCCAGCGGTCCGCTCAACAAAGAGCACGAGCTGGCCTACCAGGTCAACGACCTGAAGGCGCGTGTGATCGTCGCGGCGGCGCCGCTGCTGCCGGTGGTGCGCAAGGTGCAGGCCGGCAGCGCCCTGGCGCATGTGTTCGTGGTGCACTACGCCGACCTGTTGCCCACGCCGGCCGCGATCGATCTGCCGCCTGAACTGGCCGCCGAGCAGAAGGCCGAACGCAGCGTTCCTGAAGACTGCGAAGACTTCCTTGCCGTCATGCGCGCGGACACCAAGCCGCAGCCCGTGGCCATCGACCTCGACGACGTGGCGCTCATGACCTACACATCGGGCACCACCGGATTGCCCAAGGGCGCGATGCTGAGCTACGGCAATGCGCTCTTCAAGACACGCGCCGCCGCCGACTGCAATGGCGTGGGGCCCGGCGACGTGCTGCTGTCCATCGCGCCGCTGTATCACATCGCCGGCATGCTGATGGGGGTCAACGTGCCGGTGCTCAGCGGCGCCGCCTCGGTGCTGCTGCACCGCTTCGATCCGCACGCCGTGCTGCAGGCCATCGCGGGCTACAAGGTGAGCTGGTGGTACAGCATCGCGCCGATGAACGTGGCCTGCATGCAGGTGCCCGACATCGCGAGCTTCGATCTGGGCAGCCTGAAGATGAACCCGGTGACCAGCTTCGGCATCACCTTCACCGAGCCGCTGGCCGCGCAATGGCGCTCGCACGCCGGCAACTGCACTTCTTTCGAAGCCGCCTACGGCCTGAGCGAAACCCACACCTGCGACACCTACACGCCGCACCACGCGCCGCGCTGGGGCACGCAGGGCATTCCGGTGCCGGGCGTGACCATCCGCATCGTCAATCCCGACAAGGATGGCGACACGCAGGCCGACATGCCCACCGGCGAGGTCGGCGAGATCGTGCTCATCAGCCCGGGCACCTTCAAGGGCTACTGGAACAAGCCCGAAGCCACCGCAGCCACGCTGCGCAACGGCTGGGTGCACACCGGCGACATGGGCAAGCTCGACGCAGACGGGTATCTCACCTTCATCGGTCGCTTCAAGGAAATGATCAAGGTCTCGGGCTACAGCGTGTTCCCCGAAGAGGTCGAGACCATCCTCATCAAGCATCCCGCCGTGGCACAGGCCGCGGTGATCGCGCTGCCCGACGCCGAGAAGGGCGAAGTCGTGAAGGCCTTCATCGTGCGCAAGCCCGGTGCCACGCTCGACGCTGCGGCGCTCGTGGCCTGGGCGCGCGACAACATGGCCAGCTACAAGGCGCCGCGCGCCGTGAGCTTCATCGATGCATTGCCGACCACCGGCGCCGGCAAGGTGCTGCGCCGCCTGCTCAAAGACCCAACCTGAGAGGTTCCGCTTGCTGTTCTCCAAAGTTCTGATTGCCAACCGCGGCGAGATCGCTGTGCGGCTGGTGCGCGCGTTGCGCGACCTCGGCATCGCCAGCGTGGCGGTGCACGCGCGCGACGATGCTTCTGCACTGCATGTGCAATTGGCCGACGTGGCCGTGGCGCTCGATGCGACCGGGCCTTCCGCCTACCTCGACATCGCCGCGCTGATCGCCATTGCACGGGCGCAGGGCTGCGATGCGGTGCATCCCGGCTACGGCTTCCTGAGCGAGCGCGCCGATTTCGCGCAGGCCTGCGCGGACGCGGGACTGGTCTTCATCGGCCCGACGCCCGAGCAACTCGGCTTGTTCGGCGACAAGGCCCGTGCACGCGCACTGGCCGCGCAATGCGATGTGCCGGTGATGCCCGGCAGCACGGGCGCGGTCACGCTGGCACAGGCGCAGGCCTTCTTTGCCCAGCAGCATGCGCAGGGCGCGGGCGTGATGGTGAAGGCCATCGGCGGCGGCGGTGGGCGCGGCATGCGCGCGGTGCTGAAGGCCGAGGAATTGCCCGAGGCGCATGCGCGCTGCATGTCCGAAGCCAAGGCCGCCTTCGGCATTGAGGGCGTGTATGTCGAACGCCTGATGCGCAATGCGCGGCACATCGAGGTGCAGGTGCTGGGCGATGGCCAGGCCGTCGCCAGCCTCGGCGAGCGCGAATGCACCTTGCAGCGGCGCTTCCAGAAGCTGGTGGAGATCGCGCCCAGTCCGTCGTTGCCCGAGGCCTTGCGCGCGCAGGTCACACAGGCCGCGTTGCGCATGGCAAAGACGGTGGACTATCGCAGTCTGGGCACGTTCGAGTTTCTGGTGGATGCGGAATCGTCGACGCTCCCCTTCGTCTTCATCGAGGCCAACCCGCGCCTGCAGGTGGAGCACACGGTGACCGAAGCGGTCACGGGGCTGGATCTGGTGCAACTGCAGATTGCGGTGGCGGCGGGCGAGTCATTGAATGCGTTGGGTGTGGAGGCCGATCGCACGGCGCCGCAACGGGGCTTTGCGATCCAGTGGCGCATCAACGCCGAGACGCTCGATGCACAGGGCAACGCACGGCCGTCGGGCGGAACGCTCTCCCGCTTCGACTTGCCTGCGGGGCCGGGCGTGCGTGTCGATACGCATGGCTACACGGGCCTTGCACCGTCGCCGCACTACGACACGCTGCTGGCCAAGCTCATCGTGCAATCGCCATCGCCGCGTTTCGCGGATGCCTTGCGGCGTTCGTTGCGCGCGCTGGACGAATGCCACATCGACGGGATCGCCACCAACCTGTCGCTGCTGCGTGCGATTGCGGCGCGGCCCGAGTTCGCCACGCAGGCCGTGCACACGCGTTTCGTGGAGGCGCACCTGGGCGACCTGCTCGCGGCTGCGGCCTCGCTTGAGAAGCATGCGAAGAAGAGCGTGCCCGTGGTTGCGACGGAAGGCGCTTCGGCGGTCGCTGACGACGAAGCCGACGACCTGACAGTCAAGGCCCCGATGCCCGCGAAGCTGGTGCAATTCGAAGTCGCGGTGGGCGACGTGTTGCCCGCCGGCGCACAGCTCGGCGTGCTCGAAGCCATGAAGATGGAACACCTGCTGCACGCGCCCGTGGCCGGCCGCGTGGTCGCGCTGCTGGCCGCGCCCGGCGACTACCTCGTCGAAGGCCAGTCGCTGGTACGGCTCGAAGCCGTCGATGCGCAGGCCGTCGAGGCCGAAGCGCGTGCCGAGCATGACCTCGACACGGTTCGCCCCGATCTGCAGAAAGTGATCGACCGCCACGCGCCCACGCTCGACATCAACCGCAAGGCGGCCGTCGACAAGCGCCATGCGCAGGGTGGCCGTACCGCGCGCGAGAACATTGCCGACCTGTGCGACAGCGCAGCCGACCCCGGCAACTTCATCGAATACGGCGCGCTCGCCATCGCCGCACAGACGCGCCGCCGCACGCTTGAAGATCTGATCGCGAACACCCCCGCCGACGGCATGGTTACGGGCCTTGGCAGCATCAACGCGAAGCAGTTCGGTCCCGAGGTCTCGCGCTGCGCCGTGCTGGCCTACGACTACACGGTGCTGGCCGGCACGCAGGGCATGCGCAACCACCACAAGACCGATCGCCTGCTGGCGGTGGCGCATCAGCTCAAGCTGCCCGTGGTGCTGTTCGCCGAAGGCGGCGGCGGCCGGCCGGGCGATACCGACATGCCGATCGTCGCGGGCCTCAACAACCACACCTTCAGCCAGTTCGCGGCGCTGTCGGGCAAGGTGCCGGTGGTCGGCATCGTGCATGGCCGTTGTTTCGCGGGCAACGCGGCGTTGCTGGGTTGCGCCGACGTGATCATCGCGACCAAGGGCAGCAACATCGGCATGAGCGGCCCCGCGATGATCGAGGGCGGCGGCCTGGGCACCTTCGCGCCCGAGCAGATCGGGCCGAGCAGCGTGCAGTCGCGCAACGGCGTGATCGACATCCTGGTGGACGACGAGGCCGCGGCGGTTGCCGCCGCGAAGCAGTACCTGTCGTACTTCCAGGGCGCGACCGGCGACTGGCAATGCGCCGATCCGCGCACGCTGCGCCATGTGGTGCCCGAGAACCGCCTGCGCGTGTACGACGTGCGTGCTGCGATGCGCGGCGTGGCCGACATTGGCTCGCTGCTCGAACTGCGCGCCGGTTTCGGTGCCGGCATCGTCACCGCGCTCGCGCGCATCGAGGGCAAGCCGGTCGGACTGATGGCGAACAACCCGCACCACCTGGGCGGTGCGATCGACGTGGAGGCGGCCGACAAGTCTGCGCGCTTCATGCAACTGTGCAACGCGCACGGGCTGCCGCTGGTGTCGCTGTGCGATACGCCGGGCTTCATGGTCGGCCCCGAGATCGAGGCACAGGCGCAGGTGCGCCATGTGTGCCGCATGTTCATGGTGGCATCGCACCTGCGCGTGCCTTTCTTCGCCGTGGTGCTGCGCAAGGGCTACGGCCTGGGCGCGCAGGCGATGACGGCCGGCGGTTTCGATGCGCCGGTGTTCACCGTGGCATGGCCCACCGGCGAGTTCGGTGCGATGGGACTCGAAGGCGCGGTGCGGCTGGGCTTTCGCAAGGAGCTGGCGGCAGAGCCGGAAGGCGCCGAGCGCGATGCGTTGTTCAAGAAGCTGGTCGCGCAGCAGTACGCCAACGGCGAGGCAATCCACATGGCGCAGACGCTGGAGATCGACGCGGTGATCGATCCGGCCGACACGCGTGCGTGGCTGGTGCGCGGCCTGAATTCCGCCACGCGCGCGGCGCAGCCCGTCTCGCCCTATGTAGACACCTGGTAACCATGCACTAGACCTCGTAACCGGCGGGGGCAACGCGGCTCCGTACACTGAACCGCTTTGCGCGCATGGAACTGATTTCACGTTGGCTGGCTCGCGTTCGCGGAATGACCGCGATGCATGGGGTGCTCGGGGTTTTTCTCTTGGCGCTCGCGGTTGGCGCGCAGGCGGAGCCGGTTGCAGGCAAGCCGCGCCCGCCCGTTGAAGCCCACGCCCAGTGGGTCGGCAGCTGGGCGGTGGCGCCCTATGACTTCCAGGAATTGGCGATCAATCCTGCGGCCGTCTCGGCTGTCGGCGCGGTCGGCATCCAGGCCTTTCGTGGTCAGACGCTGCGCCAGCTGGTGCGGCCCACGCTGGACGGCGAGCGCGTGCGCATCCGCTTTTCCAACGTCTTCGGCAAGACGCCGCTGCACATCGCGGCCGCGAGCGTGGGGCTTGGCACTGGCGCGAGTTCGGCTTCGCCGGCCTCGTTGCGGGAGCTGCGTTTCAATGGCCGCGGCGACCTCACCGTGGAACCCGGTACCGAGGCCTGGAGCGATGGCATCGATCTCAAGGTCGAGGCCGGGCAGGACGTGGTGGTGAGCACCTTCATGGACCAGCTCACGCCCTTCGCAACCATCAGCCTGCAAGACCTGAAGACGAGCTGGGTGGTGGTGGGCAATGGCATCCTGAAGCCCAAGCTGGAGGGCGCGATACCGATGGCGCTCAATCACATCGTGACCGGCCTGGACGTGTGGAGTCGCGAGCCGGCCCTGACCGTGGTCGCTTTCGGTGACTCGATCACGGCAGGCGGTGGCGAAGCAGGCGAGGGCGCATACCCCGACCTGCTGGCCACACGACTGCGCGACAGCCCCCGGGCGCCCAAGGCGGTGTCGGTGCTCAACGAAGGCATCGGCGGCAACCGGCTGTTGCTCGACGGCTCGGGGCCCAGCGGTCTTTCGCGCTTTGCGCGCGATGCGCTGGGGCAAAGCGGCGTGACGCACGTGATCGTGCTGCTGGGCACCAACGACATCGGCCGCAAGGCCCTCGTCAGCAAGGCGGGCCTTGTCATGCCGCCCGGCGAGATGCCGACCACCCAGCGCATCATCGCCGGGCTCGCGCAACTGATCGCGCAGGCCCGCGCCAAGGGCGTGAGGGTGCTGATCGGCACCGTGCCGCCCTTCAAGAACGGCGTCTACTGGACCAAGGACACCGATGCCATGCGCGACGAGGTCAACCGCTGGATTCGCGGGCGCAAGGACGTGGATGGCGTGATCGATTTCGACGCTGCCCTGCGCGACCCCGCGGACCCTGCAGCCATGGACCCGAAGTACGACAGCGGCGACCACTTGCATCCGGGCAAGGCGGGCCGCGCCGCGATGGCTGCGGCGGTCGATGTGCGGGGGTTCTGAGGGCAAGCGCCTGCAGCAGCGACAGATCGCGCGATCTGCTTGAAGCGCGAAACAGCTCTACACAAGATTTCGCGTGCCACTTACAGGTGCTTCACATGGCGCCGGCAGCATGAAGGCTCCTCCAACAACGCATGAGGCAACCTTCATGAAAAAACTCGCATTGGCTCTTTCCGTCGGCGCCGCGTCGCTGCTGTCGGTGGGAGCGCTGACCGTTCCCACGGCCGCGCAGGCGCAGCCCATCGTCACCATTCAGGTGGCCCCGCCTCCGCCGCGCTTCGAGCGCATGCCGCCGCCGCGGCGCGGCTTCGTGTGGGCCCCGGGGCACTACGAGTGGCGCGGCGGTCGCCATGTGTGGGTTGGCGGCGTGTGGGTGCGTGCGCGTCCGGGTTATGCCTACCGCCCGCCGGCATGGCGCCAGGACGGCGGGCGCTGGGTGTACAGCGCGGGCCGCTGGGACCGTGACGGCGACGGCGTGCCTGATCGCTACGACCGCCGCCCCAACAACCCCTACCGGAACTGACCGGAACTAGCGGAAGACGACGGTGCGGTGGCCGTTCAGCAGCACGCGGTGCTCGCTGTGCCACTTCACCGCGCGGGCCAGCACCTGGCTCTCGGTGTCGCGGCCACGGGCCGTGAGGTCTTCGACGGTGTCGGTGTGGTCGGCGCGGGCCACGTCCTGCTCGATGATCGGGCCTTCGTCGAGGTCGGCCGTCACGTAGTGGGCGGTGGCACCGATCAGCTTCACGCCGCGGTCATGCGCCTGATAGTAGGGCTTGGCGCCCTTGAAGCTGGGCAGGAACGAGTGATGGATGTTGATGGCGCGGCCGGCCAGGTTGCGGCACAGGTCGTTGCTCAGGATCTGCATGTAGCGCGCAAGCACCACCAGTTCAGCGCCTTCGGCCTCGATGATTTCCAGCTGCTTGGCCTCGACCTGTGCCTTGGTCGCGGCCGTCACCGGCAGGTGGTGGAAAGGAACGTTGTAGCTGGCCGCCAATTGGTAGAACTCGCGGTGGTTCGAGATGATGGCGCGCACGTCGATCGACAGCAGGCCGCTCTTCCAGCGGAACAGCAGGTCGTTCAGGCAGTGGCCTTCCTTGCTGACCAGGATCACGGTCTTCATCGGCTCTGCGGCGGCGTGCAACTGCAGGTTCATGCCGAAACCGGCAGCGAAGGTCTTCAGTTCCTCGCGCAGCGTGGCTTCGCTGTGCTCGCCGCAGGCGAAGCGCACCCGCATGAAGAACAGGCCGGTGCCGTGGTCGTTGTACTGGGCGGCCTCTTCGATGTTGGCGCCGCGCTCGAGCAGGAAGCCCGAGACGGCGTGCACGATGCCCGTACGGTCGGGGCACGAGAGGTTCAGGATGTAGGCGGGCGCAGTGGCCAGGAGGGGCGTTTGGGTCGTCATCAGGGGCGTAATTGTGGCAGGGGTGCCAGAATCGCGATTTCCCCCGCCCCATTACCGCAGATCACCGCAGGAGACACACATGGCCTTCCAGGACTTCAACATGGACAACCAGTGGTTGCCCTTCACCCCCAACCGCCATTTCAGGAAAGACCCGCGCGTCTTCGTGGCGGCCGACGGCATGGAGTTCACCACCCATGACGGCAAGAAGGTGATCGACGGCATCTCGTCGCTGTGGTGCGTGGGCGCGGGCCACAACCGCAAGCCGATCAACGAGGCGATCAAGAAGCAGCTCGACACGCTCGACTACGCCACCGCCTTCCAGGTCAGCAACGACAAGGCTTTCAAGGCGGCCGAGATGATCGCCGCGCTGGCCCCGGGCGACCTCAACCGGGTGCTGTTCTGCAACTCGGGCAGCGAGGCCGCAGACACCTCGATGAAAGTGGCGCTGGCCTACCACCGCGCGCGTGGCGAGGGCCATCGCAATGTGTTCATCGGCCGCGAGAAGGGCTACCACGGCGTGGGCTTCGGCGGCATGTCGGTGGGCGGCATTCCGGGCAACCGCAAGGTGTTCGGCTCGGCCTTTTTGCCGCGCGTGGACCACATGCGCTTCATTCACGACCCGGTGAACCACGCCTACATCCACAACGAGGAGCCGGTGTGGGCCGAAGACCCGCTGGTCGAACTTGAAACGGGCATCCTGCCGCTGCACGATCCGAGCAACATCGCCGCGATCATCGTGGAGCCGGTGGCCGGTTCGGCGGGCTGGTACCTGCCGCCCAAGGGCTACCTGCAGAAGCTGCGCGCCATCTGCGACAAGCACGGCATCTTGTTGATCTTCGACGAGGTCATCACCGGCTTCGGGCGCATGGGCACCAACTTCGCGTCGGACTATTACGGCGTGGTGCCCGACATGCTGAACTTCGCCAAGTGCGTGACCAACGGCGTCATTCCGCTGGGCGGCGTGATCTGCCGCGACAAGCTCTACGACGCGATGATGAAGACCGACGCGCCCGAGCACGTGGTCGAGTTCTTCCACGGCTACACCTACTCGGGCCATCCGGTGGCCTGCGCCGCGGCCATCGCCACGCTCGACCTGTTCAAGCAAGAGAACCTGTTCGCCCGCGCCGGCGAGATGGGCAAGGTGCTCGGCGATGCCTTCCACAGCGCCTTCAAGGGCCTGCCCAACGTGATCAGCATCCGCAGCCTGGGTCTGGCCGCGGCGGTGGAGCTGGCACCCATCGCGGGTCTGCCGGGCAAGCGCGCCTATGACATCTTCCTGGACTGCTTCCACAAGGGCGCGCTGGTGCGGGCTGCGGGCGACGTGCTGGTGATTGCACCGCCGTACATCGTGGAAAAGTCTCACATCGACACGCTGGTCAACACGCTGGCCGATTCGATCAAGAAGAACGCCTGAGCCGGGCGAGCGGCATGCGCGGCAGCTGACACGCTGCCGCGCCGCAGACTCTCGCAACCCACCGATTTCCGTTGCACGGACCCCGCCAGACACCGGTCATTTCTACCGGTTCGCGGGATACCGAACGCTGCATGCGATCCATAGCATCGCCTCGCGAAACGTCGCACTCATGAATTGTGCGAGTGCGTTTTCCGAGAGGAGCAGTCATGCAATGCGTATTTCCCCCCACCGGCACCGACGTGTCCGGGTGCCGCCGCCAACGTGGCGCGCTGTCGATGGCGCTCCTGCTTGCGGCCGTGTGCGCCGCGCCGCCGGCGCTGGCCAACAACGTCGGCGAAAACGCCGCATGGCAGTTCCAGTCAAGCACCGACAAGGTCAACCAGGCGGCCATCCAGGACATGATCCGCAAGCAGAAGAGCGGCTACTACGCGGCGCCGGTCTACAACACGACCATCGGTCGCCAGTACAACTGCAACGTTTCCGCCAGCTCGACCGGCAATGACGGCAACAACAGCACGGTTGCCAATTCGCCATCGAACGCGGGGGCCCGTTCGGACGCCTCGGGCAACGACAGCCGCACGGCCGTTGGCACGACCGGCGGTGCGACGGTAGGCACGTCGCAGGCCAATGCCGGCGCGGTCGGCTCGGCCGTCGTGGGCGGCACCAGCACGCAGGTGCAGGGTGCGGCCACCCAGGCACTGAACTCCAACCAGGGCAACACCGGCGCACAGACCGCCAGTGTGGGCGGCAGCTCGGCGTGCGCATTCGGCGTGCTCAATTGAACAGGGCACGCGACATGCACATCACACAAACCCTCTCGCTGGTTGCCACCGCGACCCTCGCGCTGGCCGGTTGCGTCTCCGCGCCGCAGCAACGCTTTGCGCCCAACGAAGCACCGGTCGTGCTTGGCCCCGCAGTGCGTGACAACGTGACGCCGATGGAGCCGGTGCTCGCCTGCTTTGCCGACCACATCGCGGCCACGCGGCGCGCGCCGGTCGTCATCGGCGTGGGCGACGTGAAGGACTACACCGGCAAGTACAGCATCAACGAAGGCAATGCGATCACGCAGGGCGGCGCGTTGATGGTCTATTCGGCGCTCGGCAAGCTGGGCGGCGCGGTGAGCATCGCGGAACGCTTCGACCCGGTGATCGCCGAGCGCGAACTGGCGTACGCCGACCGCCGCCAGCTCGGCGACGGCAAGACGCACCAACTGGCCGGCCCCAACGGCGGCCAGCAGGTGCCGTGGCTGCCGTACTTCGGCGGCTCGATCAACAAGTCCGACTACTTCATCGTCGGCGGCATCACCGAGCTGAACTACAACATCAACTCCGGCGGCGCCGAGTTCGCGGTGAACCAGGTGGGCGTGAAGGCGCGCACCTTCAGCCAGTCGGTGGGCGTGGACCTGCGCATCGTCGACACCAAGACGCTGATGGTGGTGCGCACCGTGAGCCTGACCAAGCAGTTCAACGGCTACGAGGTCGGCCTGAACGTGTTCCGCTTCTTCGGCAGCAAGCTGTATGACGTGGACATCGGCGCGAAGGGCCAGGAGCCGGTGCAGATGGGCGTGCGCGCCGCGCTCGAGGAAGGTGTGGTGCGGCTCATGGCCGCCGTCACGCAGGTCGACCACCGGCCTTGCATGACGATGCGCCCCGGCGGCGGCGAGCAGATCCCGTTGGTGCCCGCCGCCGACCTGCGCAAGGTCGACAACCCGGGCGATGCCACGGTGGGCGGCGCAGCGGTGACCTCGCCCGTGGTGCAGAGCGGCGTGGCCGTCAACGCCTCGGGCCAGGGCGGCGCGCGCCTGACCGGCACGGCCACGCAGGTGCCCTTCGACTTCGGCGCGACCACGCTCGGCGGCAGCACGCTCGCGCTGATCGACCAGATCGCGGGCGCTGCGAAGAAGGGCGCCACCGACATCGTGCTGGTGGCGCGCGACACCGAGAACTGGGACGCCCGCAAGCGCGATGAACTGACCGACCAGCGCATTGCCGCCGTCACTTCGGCGCTGGCCAATCGCGGCGTGGCGCCGGGGGCCATCAACGTCACGTGGCGGCCCGATGCAGCCGACACGTCGATCCATCGCGACGGCCCCGGCCTGCAGGAAATTGCCAAGCTGCGCGTCGGCAGCCCGGTGGTCAGCGGCGCGGCCGCACTCTCATCCGAAAGCGCCGGCAAAGGGGGCTGAGCCGCCGCGCATCCAGCAAGTCGAGCCCCCTGCCGAGGCTGCTGCCCCGATCTCTCTGTTTCATTCAAAACCGCTTCCAACATCTACCCGAGGAATCACACCATGAACGCACGCAAGATCCAACGCCGGGCCGCCAGCGCGCCCATGTTCAGCCTCAGCAGCATCGGCGCGGCCGTGGCAATGGCGCTGATTGCGGCCGGTGGCGCGCAGGCCGCCGAGACCCTGGTCGGCCCCACGTACAACGGCACGGCCCTCGGCGCATCGGCCCTGCCGAGCCAGAGCACCAACGCCGCGCCGATCACCGCCACGATCACCAATGCGGTCGTGGGCACGGTCGCCAACGGCTCGCCCAGCTCTCCGAATCCGGGGAGCCAGGCCACCAACGGCAACCTGATCGGCGCCACTGCCACGGGCAACACCTACACGAACACCATCGCCAATCACTTCGGCGGGGATGCCTCGCTGAGCATCGGCGTCAACACCGGCGCGATCAACAGCAGCGTCATCAGCAGCAAGATGGCCGTCGAGTCCAACGTCCTGCAAAGCGGCAGCCTGGTCAACACCGACAACACGATTTCGGCGACGACGACGCTCAACGGCGGCACCTCCACGGTGTCGGGCACGGCCCCGGCGGGGCCGGCCGCGCCGCAGGCGGGCACGGCGGTGCTGACCTATCCCGCCGGCGCCCAGCTCTTCGATGCCAAGGGCAATGTCGTCGTGACCAACGTGCAGGCGGCCACGGGCCCCAGCTCCAGCGCGAACGTGACAGGCAACGTGGTCGACCTGGCCCTGACCACCCCCGGTGTCGTGACGGTCGATTCGACGCTCGCGCGCAACTCGGTCTCGGCCGTCTTCAAGGGCAACAGCGCGTCGAACACGGCCTCGATCGTGGCCGGCGGCGCACCCACGTTCGCGGGCTCGGCGCTGGTGTCGAACCTGCAGGTGAACGGCAACGGCATCCTGGCGGCCACGCAGAGCGCGAACAACACGAACACGGTGGTGCTGGGCGGTGTCGGTGGCTTGCCGGGCGGCCCCAACCAGTTGCAGGGCAAGCTCTCGGTTCTGGACAACACCATCTCCAGCGCGGCCACCGGCAATGAAGCACTCGGCGCCACGGCAGGCGTCGCGGGCAACCGCATCCTGATCGACGGCGTGTCGGTGGTCGGCTCCGTCACGCCCGCCTCGGCGACCAACAACAGCACGCATGTCGGCGTGGGCGTGACCACCAATGTCAGCAGCGACCTGGCCATCGTCAACAGCCAGGGCAACCTCGGCGTGGGCTTCCTCGGGAGCGGCGTCATCGCGGCGACAACGGGCGCCCAGGTGGTTGCGGCTGCGCAGTCGATCAACGGCGGCACCCTCACGCTGGCGCGCAACAACATCACGGCGGATGCGGTCGGCAACACGGCCTTCAGCGCCATTGCCACAGGCGCGAGTGGTGGCTCGTTCGCGGGCACCGTTGCACTGTCGAACCAGCAATCGAACTCGGGGACGCCGGTGGCCGGCATGGTCGGGTCTTCGAGCATCCAGGCCGCGACGGGCGACGCAACGGGCCGCACCGTCGGCAGCACGGTCTCGGTGGCCAACAACCGCTCGTCCGCCACCGGCCAGGGCAACCAGATCACCCAGAGCGTGGCGCTCGGCGTGGGCGGCGTGGGCAGCGCGGCGCTTGGCAACGGCAACGTCACGCTGACGGGCGGCACCAGCTCGGACGGCCGCGTGTCGGCCGGCGGCGCCGCCACGCTCACCAACCTGCAGGGCAACTACGGCAGCCCGGTGGGCGGCAGCAACATCAGTCCGACGGTCGTGCTGCAGGCCAACAGCGGCGGCGTGGACATCGCGAACAACATGCTGTCGGTGACCGGCAACCAGCAGGAAGCGGTGGGCATCGGCAGCGGCGCGACCAACTCGCTGTCGCTGTCCGGCAATGCGGTAGGCACCGGCGCGGGCATCGCCAGCGTGCAGATGAACGACGGCACCTCGCCGGTGGGCGCGGGGGTTTCCAACGCGCAGGCCCGGCTGGTCGCGAGCGGCAATGTGTCGGGCGGCTCGCTGGCGCTCACCGACAACCTGCAGCGCTCCATTGCCTACGGCAACGCGGTGGCGAACGGGCTGAGCGTCACGACGGGCAACGTCGCCGTTGCTCCCGGCGCCACGCCGGCTTCCTCGATCACCACCAACATCGCGAACAACCTGCCGTTCGACAACAACGCGGCTGCGCAGCCCACGGTTCGCGCGGCCTACGGCGTGCTGAACGACCAGTCGGTGCAGGCGACCGTCAATGCCGCCACCACCGGCGCCAACACGATGGCCGTGACCGTCGGCGGCAACGTCACGGGTGCGCGCATCTCGAATGACAGCAACACAGTGGTCTCGGCGAGCTATGCCAACGATGCCGCCAACGGCATCAAGCTGGATGTGAACAACGTGACCAACACCTTCCCGCTGACGGGCGCGTCGGTGGCCAACGTGACCAACGTGCAGACGGTGGCCGGCGCGAACACGATCATCTCCGCGCTCGTCGGCGGCGGCGCCGTGGAGCGGACCGTGATCAACGGCTCCGTCTCCGGTGCCGGTTCGTCGGTCTCGACTTCGGACAACCAGACCGAGGCGCTGGCTTTCGGCAGCCGCGCGACCGGCAACACCGTGGCCGTGAAGGGCAACAACATCAACACCGCCGGCCTCCTGAGCGTGACCGGCGCGTCGCTCAACGGCGCGGGCGTGCTCGGCGTGACCGCTGCCTTCAGCGTGCAGAACGCACAGGCCGGCCAGGGAACGGTGTTGGCCACCCGCAGCGGCGGGCCGGAGGTGCTGACGCAGATCGTCGGCAACCTGGCCAACACCAGCGTGGACGCCAGCCGCAACACGGTCGCGGCCACGGCCACGAGCAACAGCGCGGTCAACGGCGTGGGCATCGACGCGAACGGCATCACGACCTCCAGCGCGGTGCAGAACATGCAAGTGACGTCGGCGGCAGTGAAGTCATCGATCGGCCAGGAGAGCCCAGCGCTCAACGACAAGAGCGGCGTGCAGGTCGGCGTTGGCGGCGCCAGCATCGTGGGCGCACAGATCTCGGTCGACAAGAACATTGCCAGCGGCTCGGCCACCGGCAATGCCGCCACCAACAGCATCGACGTGAAGGGCAACACGATCGCCACGGGCAGCCTGCTGCCGGCCATCGCGACGAACCTCGGTGCAACGGCCAGCGCCAACGGGGACCACGCCATCTCGAACATCCAACTGGTGAACGGCACGGCGCCCGTGTCTTCCAAGGTGGCCGCGGCCTATGGCATCGACACGGCGCCCGGCGCGGTGATCACCGGCTCGAAGCTGAGCGTCTCGGGCAACACGCAAAGCGCCGAAGCCGTCGCCAATACGGGCACCAACAGCATCGCGCTGGGCGCAGGCGCCATTTCCGCGCGCTCCGCGATCCAGTCGACGCAGGCGAGCGGGGCTGCGGTCGAGGCGCGCTCGATCAGCCAGGCTTTTGCGCCCGGCGCTGTCGGGAGTTCTTCGGTGCGCCTCTCGGACAACAGCAACAGCGCGCTCGCTGTGGTCAACGACGTCGCCAACAAGGTGACCGTGGCCGCGGGCAGCACCAGCAGCCTCGGCCTTCCCGCCCTGGCGACGCAGGGCACGCTGCCGGGCAACACGGCGGCAGCGGGCGACCAGGTGATCGCCAACCGCCAGTCGGCCGCGACCTCGGTCAGCAGCCGCGCCGATCTTTCGCTCTACAACGAAGACGCCACCGTGGTGCCGAACTCGGGCCTGCTCAACAGCACGTTCACGGTCTCGGGCAACGGCAATGTGTCCGAAGCCACGGCCAACCGCGCGAGCAATGCGATGTCGACCACCGGCAGCACGACGCAGGCGGCAAGAACCGCAGTGCTGAATGTGCAGGACAGCGGAGCCGCCGTGAAAGCGGAGGCGAACACCACCGCCAAGCTGACGCTGACCGGCCCCAACGCGCTCAACGCCAGCACGGTCACGCTGAGCAACAACAGCACCGGCGCCTCGGCCATGGGCAGCGCGGCGACCAACAGCCTGGAGGTCAAGGGCAACACCATCGCGGGCGGCGCGCTGCCCGCGGTGGCGCAGACCGGCGCGGGCTCGACCCTTGCGCTGCTGACGGCGGACCACGTGCTCGGTAACGTGCAAGTGGGCACGGGGGCCGTGTCGGCCGTCGTGACGGGCAGCATCGGCGTCGACTCGGCACCGCTGTCGACGGTGGCGGGCTCGACGCTCACCGTGTCCGACAACCGCCAGAGCGCGAAGGCCGTGGCCAACACGGCGCTCAACAGCGTGAGCATCACGGGCACGAACGTGGCGGCGCGCTCGGCACTGCAATCGACGCAATCGGGGCTGGCACCGGTCACGGCATCGTCGACGCTCGAAGTGTTCGCGCCAGCGGCGTCTTCCGGATCGACGGTCCGCCTTTCGGGCAACAGCAACAGCGCGCTCGGCGTGATCAACGACGTGGCCAACACGCTGACCGTGGCCGGGGGCAACGTGCAGCCTGCGGGCTCGACGGGTGCCGTGTCGCTCGTCGAGACCGGCAGCGCCGACAACGTGACGGCCACCGGCGACCATGTGCTGTCGAACCGCCAGACGGCCGGGGCCACGGTCAGCAGCACCGCCACCACTTCGCTGTACAACGAAGACCGCCTGGTGCCGAACACCGCGGGGCTGGTCGGCGGCTCGTTCACGGTCTCGGGCAACAGCACCATTGCCGAAGCATCGGCCAACCGTGCGACCAACACGGCCTCGGTGACGGGCGATGCGGCGCAGGGCGCCAGCGCCGGCATCGTCAACGTGCAGGGCAGCACGGCTGTCGTGACTGCCACGGCCGTCACGACAGCAGCCGTGACACTCGCAGGCGCCGTGCCGCTCAACGGCGGCAGCGTCTCGCTGAACGGCAACACCACCGCCGCGCTGGCACGCGGCAACGCGGCCACCAATGTGCTGGATTCGGGTGCGGGCAGCGGCTACGGCGCTGCCACACCGACCGGCTCGGCCGCCTTGGTGGGGACGCCGCTTGCGCTCAATGTCGGGGCCAGCGCGGCCATCCTGAACAGCCAGAACAATGCGGGCGCCGTCACGGCGTCGAGCACGGGCGTGAGCTATCAGGTGGCGCTCAATGGCACGCTGGGCGGCGCGGGCACCTCGAACGGCACGGTGGGGGTGACGGGCAACACGCTGGCTGCGCAGGCCTACGGCAACAGCGCCACCAACCGTGTGACTCAGGTGGCGCTGAACACCGGCACGCCGAGCGCGGCGGTCGGCAACTACCAGGTCAACACCGGCGCGGTCACGGCCACGGTGACCAGCGTGAACTTCGGCATCAACACGCTGGGCGCCGTGGGCAGCAGCGCGATGCGCACGACGGGCAACCAGATCACGGCGTCGGCGACGGGCAACTCGGCGGTGTCGTCGATCGCGACGCGCTGAAACCGCGTCGTCACCAGGCTGCAAAAGCCGCGGGCCTTCGGGCTCGCGGCTTTTTTTCGAGGCTTACTGCGCGCTGGCCTTGGCGGGCCGACGCAGCTCGGCGCAGTAGTCTTTTTCGGGCAGTGGCGGCGTCTGCCAGGTGCTGTCGTATTCACCCACCACCACGTTGGCAAGGGACGGCGCGGCCAGCATGCGCACGGTGACGACCTTGACGTCGTCCGGCAGGTGCTGCGGCACGCCCAGCGTGCGCACCACGTGGCCGGCACCCGCGATCAGCAGCACCGTCTTGCCCGGCTGCCGGGCCTTGACGACCGCCTGCGCCATCGCGCGGTCGCGGCCGACCTGGATGCGCGTCATCGGGACGATCTGCGATTCGGGGAGCATCTGGCAATGGCCTTCGCGCACGGCGTCCTGCTGCGCGGCGTAGGCCTTGGTGTTGAGCTGCGCGTCGAGCGAGACGTCGGCCATCGCATCCTTCATGTGCGCACGCTGCAGATTGGCGCCGACCACGGGCACGCCGGCACGCACGGCGGCCATCACGGCGGGGCCGTAGCTGGCCCAGGGCCAGGCCTTGTCGTTCCAGTCGAGGGCGGCCTGCACCTGGGCCTCGCTCGCGCTGGCCGCGACATGGGCGGTGCTGCGGCCTTCCTCGGCCATCTCCAGCGCCAGCGCGGCGAGCTGGCCGCGCTCGGCCAGCGCCTGCACGGCTTCGCGCTCGATCGCGTGGTGCTCGGGGGCATCGTGCTGCTCGCCCAGCAAGAGGGCGTCGGCCGGCAGCAGGGCCGTGATGCGGCGTGCGACGGGCACATCGGTGCCGGGCGTTGCGGTCGAGCCGGAGGAAAGCGCCGCGCAGCCCGCGAAGGCGGTGGCGGCAAGCATCGGAAACAGGAGTCGGGTGGCCCGCAGGGGCCAGTGTCGAAGGAAAAGCATCGCGCCATACTATGCCCCCGGCATCTCCCCGCCCTGCAGTCCATTCCCGCTTTTTCCTGTCCGTGCCCTTCCGTTTTTCACTTCGCGTGCTGGCCACGTTGCTGCTGGCGCTTGCGGTCGCGGGCGTCTGCCTTGCGCTGCACACGCCGCTGCCCTGGATGATCGGCCCGTTGCTCGCGGTGTCGCTGGCTTCGATCGCGGGCGCGCCGACGGCGAGTTCCACGCCGCTGCGCAATGCGGGGCAGTGGACCATCGGCACAGCCTTGGGGCTCTACTTCACGCCGCATGTGGTCTCGCTGGTGGCGAGCGTGTGGTGGGCGATTGCGCTGGCCATTGCCTGGGCGCTGCTGCTGGGCTGGGGCTTCGGGCGCTGGCTGCATGGGCTGCACGCCGCACGCATGCCGCATGTGCCGGCGAAATCCATGAGAGCCACTACTTACTTTGCAGGCGCGATTGGCGGCGCATCGGAGATGACGCTGCTGGCCGAATCGGCCGGCGCGCGCACCGACCTCGTGGCTGCCGCGCACAGCCTGCGGCTGGTGGTGGTGACGGTCACGATCCCGTTCGCGATGCAGTGGAGCGGGCTGCAGGGGCTGGAAATCAACCCGCCGGGCCCGCGTGAAGTCAACACGGGCGGGCTCTTGCTGCTCGCGCTGGCCACGGGTGTCGGCGGGCTGGTGATGCGCGCGCTCAAGCGCACCAACCCGTGGTTCATCGGGCCGCTGCTGGTGGCGATGGGCTTCACCATCGCGGGGCAGTCGCTGTCGGCGGTGCCCACGTGGATGTCGAACATGGCGCAGTTGGTGATTGCGGTGAGCCTGGGCGTGCGCTTCAGCCGGGAGTTCATTCACACGGCGCCGCGCTGGCTGGGCTCGGTCGCGTTGGGCACCTTCGGCATGCTGCTGCTGTGCGGCGGGGTGGCGTGGCTGCTGGCCTGGGCGACGGGGCTGCATCCGGCCACGATGCTCCTGAGCACCTCGCCGGGCGGCATCGCCGAGATGTCGATCACGGCCAAGGTGCTGCAGCTCGGGGTGCCGGTGGTGACGGCCTTTCAGGTGTGCCGGCTGGTGGCGGTGCTGCTGCTGGTGGGGCCGATGTTCCGGTGGATCTACCGGTAAAGGCGACGGCCATCACCCAATGAAAAAGCGCCCCGTGGGGCGCTTTGTTGTCTGTGCGAGTGGCCGGGCCGCTCAGTGCACCAGCACCGGCGTGTGGGCCAGCTCGGCATAGCCTTCGAGCGTGTCCTCGACTTCTTCCTGCGTGGGCGTGTTGAGCTGCCAGGCGGTGATCTGCTGCTGGAACAGTTCGGCCCAGGAGCCGTCGAGGTAGACCTCCTTGCCCGAGCGCTTGTCCACGATCTCGAAGCCGTGGCGTTCGAGGACCGGCACATTGGGCATTGCGCGCTCGTCGCCTTCATTTGGCTGCACGTGCACGACGACGAAGGACTCCGAGTCGTAAAGCATGTTCATGGCGGGCCCTGTGAGGATGTCGATGGCGTTCATGGGGGTTAGATAGCAATCAACGCGCCAGTTTCAAGAACAGTTGTCGTATGGCCTCTTCCCGGAACTGGTTTATGAGCTTTTTGCCTCAATTCGCCGGCGCCTCGGGTAGGGATTTGCGCAATTGAGCGTCAGCGAAGTTGCCGTTGGGCTCGGTCTGCTTGATCCGGACCGGCAGGTAGCCATACGCCGGCGCCAGCCAAAGCTCGAGCTTGCTGTCGAACTCCTGCCGGGGGCTGCGCGTGAGCTTGCGCGCCGTGTATTCCCCGGCGGGCAGGCTCAGTTTTTCTTCTTCGCCGACCACGAAGACCCAGATGCCGGCATCGCGCGGCCCTACGGTCTGCACCGAAATCTTGCTGCCCGTGGGGTAGCGGCCCGGGTCGCCGGCCAGCAGGCCGCCGAGCTGCATCATCACGCTGAGCCGGTCTTGCGCGCCCGCCAGCAGCGGCACGGGGGGCGCGTTGTTGCTGAAGATCACCTGCGCCTGGTCACGCACGAAATGCGAGGCCACCTCGGCCTTGCGGCTCTCGGAGTAGCGCTCGGGCTCGATGCCCGAGGGGCCGATCCGGCCGGTGCTGTGCTGGCTGCGGATGGTGCTGAACAGCAGCTTGAGCGTCAGCCGCGCGTCGTAGCGGCTGCCGTCCTGCAGCCAGACCAGCTCGCCGAACACGCCCTGCATTGGCGAGGCGCCGTCCTGGCCGGTGGCGGTGAAATCGAGCGTGACCGAGCCCGGAATGCGCAGCGACTGGGTGCCGACGATGTTGCCGGACGTCGGGTTGGACGCACCGGCCGTGGCCCCTGGCGCGCTGTCCCCGGTGCCGCCCGCAGCTGCTGCGCCGGCCGGAGCGCTGGCAGCGGCTTCCGGCGGTTTTGCTCCTGAATCGGTAGCGGCCTGCGCAGTCAGGTCGGGCGTTTCCGGGGTGGGAGTCGCGGAAGCATCCGGTTCCGGCGCGACAGTCTCGGGTGTCGGTTTCGGCCGGGGCACCGAGGGCGCGCGCGGCCGCCTGGGCTTCACCGCCGCCGGTGGCCGGGCCTCGACCGGCGCGGTCGCGGCCGGCGCCGCGGGCTTGTCCGACGCCGGCGGCGCGATCACGATCGTGCGCGTGATGAACTTGTTCGCCAGCGGCGAGGGCTCCGGCCCCATGGCCGTCGGCGCCAGCCCGAGCACCAGCACATGGACCAGCGCCACCGCCAGCGTCAGCCCGGCCAGCACCCGCCAGGACGGACGACCGGGCAGGCGAAGGGACAGCGAAGAGGGGGCGGCAAGCGTCGACATCAGTGTGTGGAGTGGGGGCCAGGTGCCGAGGTTCACGAAGACCATCTCGGTACACTGCCGCCCGTTCAACCAGTTTAAGTGGGAGCGGCACCGCGACCTGTCTTCGCGGCGCTTCCGCATCACGCACCGCACCATGAAACTCGCCACCCTGAAGGACGGCTCGCGCGACGGCCAGCTCGTCGTTGTCTCGCGCGACCTCACGCTCGCCCACTACGCCACCGGCATCGCGAGCCGCATGCAGCAGGTGCTGGACGACTGGGGCTTCATGAGCCCGCAGTTGCAGGACCTGTACGACGCCGTCAACACCGGCCGCGCGCGCCACTCCTTTCCCTTCGATCCCTCGCTGTGCATGGCGCCGCTGCCGCGCGCCTACCAGTGGGCGGATGGCTCGGCCTACCTGAACCACGTCGAGCTGGTGCGCAAGGCGCGCAACGCCGAAGTGCCCGAGAGCTTTTATTCCGACCCGCTGATGTACCAGGGCGGCAGCGACGACTTCCTCGGTCCGACCGACGACGTGATCGTGCCCAGCGAAGCCATGGGCATCGACTTCGAGGCCGAGATCGCCGTCATCACCGGCGACGTGAAGATGGGCGCCACGCCCGACCAGGCCCTGGACGGCATCCGCCTCGTGATGCTGGCCAACGACGTGAGCCTGCGCAACCTGATCCCGGCCGAGCTGGCCAAGGGCTTCGGCTTCTTCCAGAGCAAGCCCGCCACTGCCTTCAGCCCCGTGGCCGTCACGCTCGACGAAATCGGCGAGGCCTGGCAGGACGGCCGCGTGCACCTGGCGCTGCAAAGCAGCTGGAACGGCCGCAAGGTCGGCATGTGCGACGCCGGCCCGGAGATGACCTTCCACTTCGGCCAGCTCATCGCCCACATCGCCAAGACGCGCAACGTGCGCGCCGGCAGCATCGTCGGCAGCGGCACCGTGAGCAACAAGGGCGTCGAGAAGAAAGACGGCCAGATGGACTGGCCCAAGGGCTATTCGTGCATCGCCGAGAAGCGCTGCATCGAGACCATCCAGGGTGGCGCACCCGTCACCGATTTCATGAAGTTCGGCGACACCATCCGCATCGAGATGAAGGGCCTGGACGGGCGCTCGCTGTTCGGTGCGATCGACCAGGAAATCGTGTCGACGAACGGGCGGCCGAAGGAGGCGCCGGTATCGCTGGTGAAGCCGCAGGCGGAAGAAGCCGCCGAAGACTGAGGCACTGCGGCAACGCCGCATGCCTGCGCTCGCCACGGGCGCCCTCCCTGCCGTGGCTATGATCGCGCCGCTGCCTTCGCGCCTCTGTGTCGCGTCGGGCAGCGCGTCCGGCGGCTGCGTTCCGCGGCCGCCTCATACCAAGAAAAAAGGGAGTTTTCCAATGCGTTATTTGCCTATTGCCGCGGCTGTGCTCGCGGTCGTCACCCTCGTCGGTTGCGAAACCTTGAAGAACGCCGACACCGGCGGGCTCACCCAGGCGGGCGGTTCGGCCTTGAAGGCCGTGTCGCTGACCGATGCGGAAGTCACCGCGATGTCCGACCAGTCCTGCGCCGCCCTGGACCAGAAGAACCAGATCGCGCCCGCCAACAGCCGCTACACCACGCGCCTGAACCAGGTCATCAAGCAGATGCCCACCAGCGTGGGCGGCAAGACGGCCAACTACAAGGTCTACATGACCAAGGACGTGAATGCCTGGGCCATGGCCAATGGCTGCATCCGCGTCTACAGCGGTCTCATGGACCTGATGAATGACGATGAACTGCGCGGCGTGATCGGCCACGAGATCGGTCACGTGGCGCTGGGCCACTCCAAGTCGCGCATGCAGACCGTCTACGCCGCCTCGGCCGTGCGTGGACTGGCCGGCGCCGCTGGCGGCGTCGCTGCCCAGTTGTCGAAGTCGCAGGCAGGCGACCTGGGCGAGAAGTTCGTCAACGCGCAGTTCTCGCAAGCGAACGAAAGCGCGGCCGACAACTATTCCTTCGACCTGCTCACCGAGCGCAAGCTCGAGCGCAAGGGACTGGTCAGCGCCTTCGACAAGCTGGCGAAGCTCAGCGGTGGCGCTACCGGCAGCTCGATCATGAGTTCGCATCCGCCCTCGGCCGATCGCTCGGCGCGCATGCAAAAGCGTCTGGACGCAGCCAAGTAAGCAAGGCGCTACGCGTCTGTCATCGCTCGCAGCAGCAGCTCCTTCTGCGAGCGGATGCCGAGCCGGCGGAAGGCCCGGTACTGGTGCGTGCGAACGGTGGTCAGTTCGACGCCGATCTCGCGCGCCGCTTCCTTGGCGGTCTTGCCCGCCATCAGGTGCGCGATGACTTCGCGCTCGCGCAGGCTCAAGGTCAAGAGGCGCGAGGCGAAGGCAGGCGCCACCGCTTCCCGTGCGACCACCGCGCTGCGGCCGTGCGCCATCGTGGCGTCGGCCAGCAGCGTGGCGTGCATCTCGATCACCGCAAAGTCGCCATCGCCGAACTCGGGCTGCGCCAGGCTGCGATAGAAGCTCACCGCCACGCGCTGGCCGGTGGGCGTCAGCAGCAGCACCGAGGCGCGTTCGCGGATGCCGACATCGCCATAGCAGGCGGCGCGGTAGGCCGGGTCGGCCACTTCGTCGGCACGCTGATGGCCCAGCCACAACTGCGCGCGACGCGGCAGCTTGCGGGCCGCCAGCCAGGTCATGTTGGGGTCGAGCAGGTCGAAGCGCTGCGCCACATAGCGTTCGGCGGTGCGCTCGGCCGTGCTGCCGTAGCTGCTGGCGGCCGACACCGCCTCGATGCGGCCGGTGGCGTCGACCACGAACACGGTGCAGAAGGTCACGGGCATCACGCGGTGCATGGCCGCGAGGTAGCTCGTGGCCAGGTGCGGCGTGCCGATGCCGGCCAGCACATCGCCGACAACCGCAGCGGATAACGCGGCGTCGGTGTTGGGGTGGATGCGCCAGCGTCTCATGCGTCAAAAGGAAAGATCAGGGTAAATACCTCGTACGAAGTTATGACAGTGAGGGCCGTGGCGCATCGGGACAATCCCGTTGCATGACGAACCCCACCGTTGCCGCCGTCGCCGATGCCGCGAGCGGCCCCGTGCCGCCGCCGCTGCACGCCACCGAACTGCCGCCTTCGGTCGGCGCCTTCCACTACACGCGCTACAAGCCCTGGACGCCGCCGCTCGAAGAAGGCGGCATCGAGCCCGGCCGCCATCCGGTCGTGATCGCCGGCGGCGGGCCAGTGGGCATGGCGCTCGCGCTGGGGCTGGCCAACCACGGCGTGCGCTGCGTGATCCTCGAAGCCGACGACACGGTGTGCGTGGGCAGCCGCGCCGCCTGCATTTCGCGCCGCAGCCTCGAAATCATGGCGCGGCTCGGCGTGCTGCCGGCCTTCAGGGCCAAGGGCCTGCCGTGGACCGGCGGGCGCAGCTTCTACAAGACAGCCGAGGTGTTCCGCTTCGAGATGCCGCACGACGCACAGCAAAAACTGCCGCCGATGATCAACCTGGAGCAGTACTACGCCGAGCACTACCTGCTGGAAGAAATCTTCCGCCGCAACGAGGCGACGCCGGGGCTCATCGACATCCGCTGGGGCACCGAGCTGACCGGCCTTGTGCAAGGCGATGACGGCGTGACGCTGGCCGTGCGCAATGCCGAAGGCAGCTACAGCCTGCACGGCCAGTGGCTTGCGGCCTGCGACGGCGGCCAGAGCTTCGTGCGCAAGGCGCTGGGGCTCACGCTCGAAGGCACGGGCTACGAAGGCCGCTACGTGATCATCGACATCGAGCTGCACAGCGACCATCCGACCGAGCGCCGTGCGTGGTTCGACCCGCCGTGGAACCCGGGCTCCACCGTGCTGATGCACCGCCAGCCCGACGACATCTGGCGCATCGACTACCAGTTGCGCCCCGGCCAGAGCACCGAAGAAGCGCTGCAGCCGTCCGCCGTGGCCGAGTTCGTGCAGCGCCATCTCGACGCCATCGGCGAAGGCCATCTGCCGTGGAAGACAGTGTGGACCTCGGTGTACCGCGCCGGCGCGATGACGCTGGCCAGCTACCGCCACGGCCGCGTCGTGTTCGCGGGCAATGCGGCGCATGCGATGCCGATCTTCGGCGTGCGCGGGCTCAACTCGGGCTTCGACGATGCGGACAACCTTGCGTGGAAGCTGGCGCTGGTGGCGCGCGGTGTGTCGGATGCGGCGTTGCTCGATTCGTACTCGCAGGAGCGCATCGCGGCCTTCCATGTGAATGCCGAGAACGCGATGCGCAGCACCGAGTTCATGTCGCCGCCGTCGCGCGGCTTCGACCTGCTGCGCGAGGCGGCGCTGTCGCTGTCCGAGGCGCACCGCGGTATCGCGCAACTGATCAATCCGCGCCAGACGCAGGCGGTGCGCTATGCGGAATCTGCCCTGTCGAGTGAAGGCGATGCGTTGCCGGCCGGGCCGCTGCCGGGCGAGGTGATGGCGGATCAGCCACTGGCGCAAGGCCATCTCACCGACTGGATCGCGCCGGTCTTCACGCTGCTGGTGCTGCGGTCTGATGTGGTCTCGCTGCCCGCCGCCGACATCGAACGGGCGCAGCAGGGCGCGTTGCCGTTTGCGGTTCGCAGCATCGCGAGCCTGGGCGTCGACGGTGCCGATGCGCAGGCGTCCGCTGCCGTCTTCGCTGCGCTCGGCGCCAGCGATGGCGCGGTGTACCTGTTGCGCCCCGACGGCCACGTGGCCGCGCGTTGGCATCGCCTGCCGGCAGGTGCCTTGCAACTGGCGCTGGCACGCGCCGCCGCCGCTTCACAGGAGTTTTCTGCATGACGCCCCCCACATCGCTCAACCCCGACGCCCGCGACCGCCTGTACGCCGAGTGCGCACGCGCCATCAGCGAAGCGGGCGCCGAGCGCGAATCGCTGTTCCTCGCGCGGCTCGCGCTGCTGCTGTTCGAGCAGGTCGGCGACGAGGCGCGCTGCCGCGATGTGCTGGCCGACGCACTGCGCGCGCTGCCCGTACCATCGCTGTCCGCTTCCTGATTTTTTCGAATTACAAACGACTGGAGACTGATCCATGGATCGCCGCACCCTTCTGGCCACGCTCGCTTCCGGCGCCGCAGTGGCCGCCACGCCCTTCGCCCATGCGCAGGACTACCCCGCACAGCTCATCAAGTGGGTCGTGCCGTATCCCGCGGGCGGTGGTACCGACGTGATTGCGCGTGTGCTGGCCGAATCCATGCGCCAGACGCTGGGCCAGCAGATCGTGGTCGACAACCGCCCCGGCGCTTCGACCAACATCGGCGCCGACATCGTGGCCAAGAGCAAGCCAGACGGCTACACGATTCTCTCGGCCGACAACGCGGTGCTGGCCTTCAATGAGCACCTGTTCAGCAAGCTGCCGTTCAACCCCGAAAAGGACTTCACCTACATCGGTGCCATCGGCAAGTTCCCGCTCGCGCTGGTGGTGCATCCGGAGTTCCCGGCGAAGAACTTCAAGGAGTTCCTGGCCTACGTGAAGGCCAACCCGGGCAAGGTCAACTACGCCTCGCCGGGCAACGGTTCGCCGCACCATCTGGCGATGGAAATGTTCAAGGTCCGCACGGGTACCTTCATCACCCACATTCCGTACCGCGGCGCGGCGCCCGCCATGGCCGATGTGATGGGCGGGCAGGTGCCCTGCATGTTCCTGGACCTGGCTTCGGGCCTGTCGATCATGCAGAGCAACAAGGTGCGCGTGCTGGCCATCGGTTCGGGTGCGCGCAGCAAGCTGCTGCCCAACGTACCGACGCTGGCCGAAGTGGGCGTGCCCAACACCGAGGTGTTCGCGTTCCAGGGCATCCTCGGCCCGGCCGGGCTGTCGCCCACTGTGGTGAACAAGCTCAATGGCGATTTGAACAAGGCCTTCAGCACGCCGACCGTGCAAAAACGCTTCGAGGACTTCGGCATGGAAGCGATGCCCGGCACGCCGGCGCAATTCGCGGCGCTGTCGCGCGCCGAGTCGAGGCGCTGGGGCCCGATCATCAAGCAGGCCGGCATCAAGCTGGACTGATGCTCCCGGCGAGGCGTTCGCCTTACCGGGTGAACGCCTTTCTGGAGCCGTCCTCGAAGACTTCGTCGTCGCGCTGCAGCTCGCCGTTTTCGTCCCAGGCGCGCTCGCGTGTCACGCGGCCCTTGGCGTCGAAGCTGGACTCGGCCAGCAACTGGCCTTTTTCGCTGAAGCGCTGATGCGTGCCGGTGGGCACCTGCCGGCCGCGACTGGCAACCTGGTAGCTGCCCTGCGCGGCGCGCTGGCCGTTGTCGTGGAACTCCGTGACTTCCACCGTGCGCGTGTCGCCGCTGCCGCTGTACACCGCCTTGCTGCTCGGCTGGCCGTTCAGGTAGTAGCTGTCGTCGACCACCGGCTCGCCCGAAGTGTTCCAGCGCTGGTCGCGCACCAGCGTGCCTTTTTCGGAGAAGGCCTGCTCGCGCTGGCGGATCGTGGTGCGCTCGACCACCAGGTACACCGTCTCGCGGCGCTTGATGCCCTCCGACGAATAGTTCTGCTCGGTGCGCTGGGTGCCGACGGTTTCGTCGAGCAGCGCGGTCTTTCCGTTGTCGTAGAAATTCTGCGTGCGCACCCGCTTGCCTGCCAGGTACGACAGCCGCGAGCGCAGCGTGCCGCGCGTGTCGAACAGCTCGACCTGCGACGGGTTGCCGGTGAAGCCGCACAGCTTGGCGTCGTCGACCACGGGCGCCAGCGCCGGCGCGTCGGCACAGCGCAGGGCCGACATCTGTCCGCGTTCGGTGAATTCGACCGACGCACGTTCGCTGCCTGTGTCCGGGTAGAAGATCGCGCGCCGCAGCTGGCCGCTGGGGTAGAAGCTGCGAGCGAGTCCGCGCTCCTGGCCGTCGTCGTAAGTGGCGTCGCGCAGGACGCGGCCGGTGGGCGAGAACTCGCGGGCGCGGCCCTGCATGTTGCCCTTGGCGTTGAGCGTGTGCTCCTTGGCGAGCTTGCCCTTGTCGTACAGGCGCACCAGGCCCATGGACACGCCGTTCTGCACCTGCTCTTCGCGCTGCAGCTCGCCGCTTGCGCGGTCCTTGCAGCGCAGCAGGCCGGTCTTGCCGGCGAGGCTGGCGCCGTTGTTGGGGTTGATGCTGCGGCCGTTGAGGTCGCAGTCCTGCTGCGCATGAACCGCCGTGGCACCGAGCAGGGGAACGAGCGCGGCCAAGCCGATCCGGAGCAGGCGCGGAAGAGCGGCAAAGACAGGCATGGCGCGAACTACCTTCCCATTTCAGCGGCCAGCAGCTTGACGCCGCGGATCATCATCTCGACCGAGACGGCCACCAGGATCAGGCCCATCAACCGCTCGAAGGCCTGCACCAGCCGTTCGCCCACCAGCCGCTGGATGCGTTCGGCCAGCACCAGCACCACGGCGCACACCGCCATGGTGACGCTGAGCGCCGCCACCCATTCAAGGCGCCGCTCGGGCGCCTGCGACACCAGCAGCATCACCGTGGCCAGTGCCGAAGGGCCGGCCAGCGCGGGCACGGCCAGTGGCACGATCAGCGGTTCTTCGGCCGGCATGGCCGTGGGCGCGGGGCCGTGTTCGGGCGGGAAGATCATGCGCAGCGCGATCAGGAACATCACGACGCCGCCCGCGATCTGCAGCGACAGGCCCGACAGGCCCATCACCCGCAGGAAGCTGTCGCCCACGAACATGAAGCCCAGCAGCAGTGCGAAGGCGATCAGCACTTCGCGCACGATCACCCGGGTGCGGCGCTCGGGCGCCACGCCCTTCAGTGCATTGGCAAAGATCGGGATGTTGCCCAGCGGATCGGTGATCAGCAGCAACAGAACCGTGGCCGATGCGAAGGTGTAGCTCATGCGGGTCCCCACGCTCGGCACTTCGTGTCCTCGCTGCCCCCCGAGGGGGCCGCGAGCCTGCTTGGGGCGGCCCGGCGCTGGCTCACTTGTCGTAAAGCGTATCGAGCGACCGGAAGCCCTTGACCTCGATCGGGTTGCCGAAGGGGTCGCTGAAGAACATCGTCCACTGCTCGCCGGGTTGGCCCTCGAAGCGCACCTGGGGCTTCAGCACGAAATCGGTGTCGGCGGCTTCGAGGCGCTGGGCCAGCGCCTTCCAGTCGGGCAGGGCCAGCGCGAGGCCGAAATGCGGCATCGGCACCATCACGTCGCCGACGCGGCCGGTGCGTGTGGTGGCGAAGGGCTCGCCCAGGTGAAGGGAGATCTGGTGGCCGAAAAAGTCGAAATCGACCCAGGTGTCGGTGCTGCGGCCTTCGGCGCAACCCAGGACGTCGCCATAGAAACGACGGGCACCGTCGAGATCGCGAACGTGGAAGGCAAGATGGAAGATGCTCTGCATGGTTTCGGATTATGGGCAGCGGTGCTGTGAGAATGCCGGACTTTCTTTCATCGTGGAGCAAGCCTTGCGGATACTCCGAAGCCTCGTCGCGCGGATGCGCGGCATCGATTTCGCGGCGCCGATGCGCCTCGTTCAAAACCTTCCGCGCCTGCCACGCCAGATCCTGGCCGGCGCCTGCTGCGTCTTTACTTTCGCGGCGCATGCCGCCTGCCCGCCCTCGGCCATCGCCAGCCTCGAAAAGCCCGGTGTCGCCCTGCGCAACGGCATCGACCGCGGGATGCTGTGGCGCATCGAAAAAGACGGCCGTACCTCCTGGTTGTACGGAACCATCCATATCGGGCGTGGCGACTGGGTGCGCCCCGGCCCGACCATCCAGAAGGCGCTGACGCAGAGCGACACGCTCGCGCTGGAGCTGGACTCGCGCGACGAGGCCACGGCCAAGACCATGTCCCAGCCGGCCGATCCGGCGCTGGTGGCACGCGTGCTCAGCGGCGAGCGTGCGCGCAGGCTGGAACGTCAGAACAGCGAGGCCTGCGTGCCGCCGGGCGCATTGTCGAAACTGTCGCCGATCCTGCAGGTGACGGCGCTGGCCGGGCTGGTGGCGCGTGCCGACGGGCTGTACCCGGAATTCGGCGTCGACGAAACGCTGGCGGTGTCCGCACGCAACAGCAACAAGCCGATCGTCGCGCTCGAAAGTGCGGCCGAGCAGCTGAAGGTGCTGACCGGCGAGTCCGAAGCCGAAGAGGCCGAGCAGGTCGACGCGGCGCTCGACGAACTCGAATCGGGCAAGCTGCGCGGACAGATGAAGGAACTGGCCGATGTCTGGGCGCGCAGCGACGCGGCCAAGCTCGCCCGCTACGCCGACTGGTGCGACTGCCTGAACACGCCGGCCGAGCAACGCCTGGTGAAGCGCCTGCTGGACGACCGCAACCCCGGATTGGCCGACGGCATCGAGCGGCTGCACGGGGGTGGCAAGAGCGTGTTCGCCGCCGTCGGTGCGCTGCACATGATCGGCCCGCAGGGGCTGCCCACGCTGATGGCGGCGCGCGGCTTCACCGTGACACCGGTGCTGACCGACGCGCAGGCGCAGACGGCGCAGCCGATGCCGGCGCTCGCGGCGCCGTCGCCGGGTCCGAGGGCCACGCGCGGCGGCAAGGCCGTCAAGGGCCAGCGCGGCCAGAAGGGCGCGCCGGCTGCCAAGGGCGCCAAAGGCGGCAAATCGGTGAAGGGCGTGCCGACCCAGAAAGCTCAGAAGGGCGCTTCGAAGGCGTCGGCCAAGGCCGCGCCGCGCGGCGGCGCCCCGGCCGCCAAGGCCAAAGTGCGCAGATAATCGCGACCGCCATGCACGCGCTGCGCCACCCCACCCGCCTCCTCGGCCAGATCGGCCGCTGGGTGCTGTTGTGGTTCGTGCTGTCGCTGGGCGTGGCGGTGGCGTCGCCATTGGTGCACCCGCAGGCCATGGAGCTGGTGTGCGCCGGCGCGGGTTCCATCAAGGTGGTGGTGCACACCGAAGACGGCGCGCAGGAAATGGGCGCCTCGCACATGGACTGCCCGCTGTGCGTGCTGACCGGCGCACCGCCGCCGGTCGTGGCCGTGGCCACTTTCGATCTTCCCTTGCCGCTGGGCCGTGTGGTCCAGCCGATTCCCGCCGCGCGCCTTGCTGCGGCCACCGCTGCGCCGCTGCCGGCGCGCGGGCCCCCGACCTTCTCCTGAAGCTATCAAAACCGTAGCCGCATGCGACCCACCGACGGGCGTTTGCGGCCCGTCTGGCTTGAAGTTCGTGGAGCAGGTTTCCCGTGAAAAAACATTCCCGCGCCTTGGCGATCGCCTTGGCATTTCCCCTGGGCGCGCCCGCGTTGGCGCAGCAGCAGGCCGCCGATGCGCCTGAAGGCGGTGGCAGCGGCCGCGCCCTGAGCACCGTCACCGTGAGCGGTGGCCGGCCGACTTCGCTGCCGGCGCAGATCCCGACCACCATCGAAGGCGTCACGCACGAGCAGATCGTGGAGACCGTCAACGCCACCGACAGCGAGGACGCGCTCAAGTACCTGCCCAGCCTGGTCGTGCGCAAGCGCTACATCGGCGACTTCAACCATGCGGTGCTCGCCACCCGTGCCTCGGGCACGGGCAACAGCGCGCGCTCGATGGTCTATGCCGACGGCATCATGCTGTCGAACCCGCTGGGCAACGGCGCCACCTACGCGCCGCGCTGGGGCATGGTGTCGCCGGAAGAAATCGAGCGGGTCGACGTGCTTTACGGGCCGTTCTCGGCCGCGTACCCGGGCAACTCGGTGGGCGCGGTGGTCGACTATGTGACGCGCATGCCCACGCAGTTCGAGGCGCACGTCAAGCTCAGCGGCTTCGCGTCGAACTTCGATCTTTACAACAGCCATTCGTCGCCGGCCGGCCAGCAGCTCGACCTGTCGCTGGGCAGCCGCAGCGGCGACTGGTCGTGGTGGCTCAGCGCCTCGCGCACCCAGAGCAAGGGGCAGGCGCTGGTGTTCGGCAACCGCCTCGTGAGCGCCGGCACGGTTGGCAGTGCCGGCACGCCGGTGACGGGCGCGGTGCTCGGGCTGAATCCGTCGAACCAGCCGTGGTGGCTGGTGGGCGGCGCCACCCTCTACGACACCACACAGGAGCAGGCCAAGCTCAAGGTGGCCTATGACTTCTCGCCGACCGTGCGCGCCACCTACACGCTGGGCGCCTGGAACAACACCACGCACGGCAGCGTCGACACCTACCTGCGCAACGCCTTCGGTCAGCCGGTGTACGGCGGGCTGGTGAACATCGGCGGGCGCAGCTACAACCTCGACACGCCCAGCGCCGCGCTGGCGCCGACCGAGACCGCGCTCACGCACTACATGCACGGCCTCTCGGTGAAGAGCCACACGGGCGGCGTGTTCGACTGGGAAGTGGCCGCGAGCCTGTTCGACTATGCAAGCGACACCTCGCGCACGCCGACCTCGCCGTTGCCCGCCGCCTTCAACGGCGGGCCGGGCCGCACCACCGACATGGGCGGCTCGGGCTGGAACACCTTCAAGGCGGCCGGCACCTGGCGGCCCACCGGTTCGGCGGAAGGCGTGGGCGCGCACGTGGTCGACTTCGGCTTCCAGCAGGACACGGCGCGGCTGCGCACCAGCGTCGGCAACACGCTCGACTGGATCGGCGGCCCGGCGGTGTCGCCGTTCTCGGCCTTCAACGGCAACACGCGGCTGCAGTCGCTCTATGTGCAGGACACCTGGCGCTTTGCCTCCGACTGGAAGACCACGCTGGGCCTGCGCCACGAGCGCTGGGAAGCCGACGGCGGCCAGCTCGGCAACGCGACCTCGCTGCTGAACTTCGCGACGCGCAAGAACAGCTACGACTCGCCGAAGGCGGCCATCGCCTGGCAGGCCACGCCGGCCTGGCTCTTCAAGGCCTCGACCGGCCGCGCAGTGCGCATGCCGACGGTGAGCGAGCTATACCAGGGGTCGATCAGCGGCAACCAGATCGTCAACACCAACCCGAACCTGCGCCCGGAGCGCTCGTGGACCACCGAGCTGAGCGCCGAGCGCGACCTCAAGGGCTGGGGGCTCGACGGCGTGCTGCGCACCACGCTGTTCTTCGAGAACACGAAGGACGCGCTCTACACCCAGGCGCTGACCAACCTGGTGAGCACGGTGCAGAACGTTGACGCGATCCGCACGCGCGGGCTCGAAGTGGCGCTGAATGCGGTCGACGTCGGCATCCAGGGGCTTGACCTGAGCGGCAGCCTCACGCTCGCCAACTCGAAGATCACCGCCAACAGCGGCTTTCCGGCGAGCGTCGGCCAGCAGCAGCCGCGCGTGCCCAAGGTGCGCGCCGCGCTGCTCGCCACCTACCGGCCCGATGCCCACTGGAGCTACACCGTCGGCGCGCGCTACAGCGGCAAGCAATACGGCACGCTCGACAACAGCGACCCCAACGGCGCCGCGTACATGGGCTTCTCGAAGTTCTTCGTGGTCGACGCGCGCATACGCTACCGGATCGATCGGCAGTGGAGCGCGGCCGTGGGCATCGACAACCTGAACAACAACAAGTACTGGGCCTTCCACCCGTACCCGCAACGCACCTACGTGGCCGAACTCAAGTTCGACCTCTGACTTTTTCCTTCATTCATCCGATTCTTCAAGGAGCCTCCCATGACCTCTTCGCGCATCGCTCTCAAAACCGTAGCGGCATACGCAATGCTGACGGGCGTTACGGCCGTATTTGCCCATGTCACGCTGCCGCCGGGCGGCGCTACGGTCGGCAGCGACTACAACGCCGCCTTCCGCGTCGGCCACGCCTGCGAAGGCGCCAAGGCCACCACCGGGCTGGCCGTGCGCCTGCCCAAGGGCTTCGTGCTGAGCGACGCCCAGGAACGCAAGGGCTGGAAGCTTGACGTGCAAAAGGGCAAGGGCGACGGCGAAGTGCGCTGGACCGCCGAGACGGCGCAGAACGCACTGCCCGGCAGCGAGCGCGCCGAGTTCGTGCTGCGCGGCAAGGTGCCGGGCACGCCGGGCCCGCTGTGGTTCAAGGTGCTGCAGACCTGCGACGTGGGCAGTGTCGACTGGGCCGAGGTGCCGGCCTCCGGCAGCTCGACCGCCGGCCTGAAGAGCCCGGCCGCCAAGGTCGAGGTGGTGGCGCAGGGCGTGGCCACGGTCGACGTGCGCGACGGCTGGGTGCGCCAGTCGGTGCCCGGCCAGAGCGGCACCGGCGCCTTCATGAAGCTGACCGCGCCCACCGGCACGAAGCTGGTCAGCATCTCGACACCGGCGGCCGGCGTGGCCGAGGTGCATGAGATGAAGATGGAAGGCGACACCATGAAGATGCGCGAGCTGACCGGCGGGCTCGACCTGCCCGCGGGCCAGACCGTCGAGCTCAAGCCCGGCGGCTATCACGTGATGATGATGGACCTGAAGGGCGCGCTGGCGAAGGGCGCGACCGTGCCGATGACGCTGAAGTTCGAGGACGCGAAGGGCGTGAAGACCGCGCTGGACGTGACGCTGCCGGTGGGCACGCCCGAAGGCGCCGATGCGGCCGGCTCGGCGCATCAGCACAAGCACTGAGCGCGGTCAAAGCAACTGGTCTGGCGCCAGCGGGCCGAAGAGCTTGAGCATCAACCGCAGGCCGGCACCGGTGTCCGGCTCGGTGGTCGTGTCCTGCAGGCCGCTGCCTTCGGGCGCACGCCAGATCAGCGAGCCCTTCACCAGCTCGACGTGCCAGGCCCGCTCGCGCAGGCCGCGCTCGATCTGCTCCGACGCCAGCTTGGAAAGTTCGTCGCTGCGGATCAGCAGCGCGATCTCGGTGTTCTGCAGTTGCGAGCGCAAATCGAGGTTCATCGAGCCGACCACCAGCAGCCGGCCGTCGAGCACCAGCACCTTGGAATGCAGCATCGCGCGCGATTCGCCCGTGGCGTTGCTGCCGCCGCCGCTGGAGCCGCCGAAGACGGTGCCGAAGCTGGCCTGCTCGCTGCGCAGTTCGTAGAGTTCGAGGCCCATCTTCAGCAACTCCTCGCGGTGGCGCGCGTAGCCGACATGGGCGGCCGGCGCGTCGTTCGAGGCCAGCGAGTTGGTCAGCACCCGGATGCGCACGCCCTTGGCGCGGGCGGCGGCGAAGGCCTGGGTCATGTCCCGGCCCGGCACGAAGTAGGGCGAGATGATCAACAGGTCGCTGCGCGCCTGGCCGATGAGTTGCAGCAGGCCTTCGACCACGGTGTCGCCGTTGGCAGCAAGGGTCGATGCGGTTGTCAGCGCCGCCGCCCCGCGTGATGCGCTGGCCTTGTCCTCTGGACGGCTGACGACGAGGCCGGGGGCCTTTGCTGCTTCGGGGCCCGAGTCGGCCGCGATCTTGCCGGGCTTGTCGGCCAGCATCACGGCGGGCGCCCAGACGAATCGGGCGGTGCGCAGGTCGAGCGCCTTTTCGTCCCATGCGCGCGAACGTTGTGCCGCGGTGGGCGGCATGTCTGGCGATGGCTCGCCACCCGGTTGCGCGGTCGTTCCTTCGGAGGCCTGCAGCCGTGCGGCTTCGTCGGCCAGTTCCTGGTCGGCCTTCTTCGCGCGCTCGCGGATTTCCTGCAGTTCCTCGCGCGTGACCAGCGACTGCACCGGGTAGGCGCGCTCGTTGTTCCAGTAGCTGTCGAAGCTGCGCGAGAGGTCTTGGACGATCGGGCCGGCCGCCAGCACGTCCACGTCGATGAAGTTGCCGGTGGTGGCGTTGCCGAAGTAGGCATCGCCCAGGTTGCGGCCGCCCGCGACCCCGAGCACGTTGTCGGCCAGGAACAGCTTGTTGTGCATGCGCTGCTGGATGCGCGAGGCATCGCCGATCGAATTGAAGAGGCGGCTGAAGGTGGAGTCGCGCGATCCCGCCAGCGGATTGAACAGCCGCATCTCGATGTTCGGGATAAAGGCCAGGCCGAGCACCAGCGCGTCGCGGCCAGTGCTGTGGAAGTCGTCGAGCAGCACGCGCACGCGCACGCCGCGCTCGGCCGCGGTCCGCAGGCTGCGCACCAGCCGGCCGGTGCTGGCGTCGGCGTGGATGGCGTAGTACTGCAGGTCGAGCGTCTTCTGGGCGTTCTCGATCAGCGCGAGCCGGCTGCCGTAGGCGGCTTGCGGGCCGCCGAGCAGCAGGAAGCCGGATTCGTAGCGCGCCTTGTCGGCTTGCCGGCGCTCCTGGACCAGCGTGGCCAGGGCGGTGCCGTCGGGCGAGGCCAGCGCGGTGGTCACCGGGCGGTCGACGTTCTGCGGCAATTGCGCGCACGCGCCCAGGACGGCGATGGCAAGAAGAGCAGCGGTACGACGCAAGAACGCGTGAAGTGAGGAGGGCATGCAGCTTTCCCGGGGCTTGGAGGGATGAGCCGCATGTATAGCCTAGTCGGCGCCCGCCGCGCGTCGGACGGGCGGACGACCGGGGGGGGCGTTAACGCGCGGTGCTCAGTTCTTCCTGCCGTTCGAGGGCGGCGAGCAGCTCGTCGTCGATCTTGGCGTGGCGTTCGGCCAGTTCGGTGGCGCGCGAGGCGTCACTGGCGTAGATGGCGCCGCCGTCGAGCGCGAGCATTTCGGCGATGCGCTTCTGCTCGGTTTCGAGGGCCTCGATCTGGGCGGGGAGGGCATCCACTTCGCGCTGCTCCTTGTATGAGAGCTTCTTGCGGGGCGTGGTCGCACGGGCGGCGGGTTCGGCGCTTGCCGCTGCGGGCGCGGGGGCCGGTGCTGCGGCCGGCGCGGCGGCCTGGCGCTGTTCGGCGATCTCGCGGGCGCGCTTGGACTGGATCAGCCAGTCCTGCACGCTGCCTTCGTACTCGCGCCAGTGGCCGTTGCCCTCGAAGGCGATGGTGCTGGTGACGACGTTGTCGAGGAAGGTCCGGTCGTGGCTCACGAGGAACACGGTGCCGTCGTAGTCCTGCAGCAGGCTTTCGAGCAGTTCCAGCGTGTCGATGTCCAGGTCGTTGGTGGGTTCGTCCAGCACCAGCACGTTGGCGGGGCGGGCGAACAGGCGGGCCAGCAGCAGTCGGTTGCGTTCACCGCCGCTGAGAGAGCGCACAGGAGAGTTGGCGCGCGCGGGGGAGAACAGGAAGTCGGACAGGTAGCTCTTGACGTGCTTGCGCTGGCTGCCGATCTCGATCCACTCGCTGCCGGGGCTGATGAAGTCTTCCAGCGTGGCGTCGAGGTCGAGCTTGTCGCGCATCTGGTCGAAATACGCCACCTGCAGGTTGGTGCCGCGGCGGATCTTGCCGCTGTCGGGTTCGAGCTCGCCCAGGATCAACTTGAGCAGCGTGGTCTTGCCCGCGCCATTGGGGCCGAGCAGGCCGATCTTGTCGCCGCGCAGGATGGTGCCGCTGAAGTTGCGGATGACGGTCTTCTCGCCGAAGGACTTGGTGGCCTCGGTGAGTTCGGCCACGATCTTGCCGCTGGACTGGCCGGAAGCCACGTCCATGTTGACGCTGCCTTGCACCTCGCGGCGGGAGACGCGGCTGGCGCGCAGCTCTTGCAGGCGCGTGATGCGACTCTGGCTGCGGGTGCGGCGGGCTTCGACGCCCTTGCGGATCCAGATTTCTTCCTGGGCGAGCAGCTTGTCGGCCTTGGCGCTGATGACGGCTTCCTGGGCGAGCTGCTCTTCCTTCTGTAATAAGTACTGCTCGAAATTGCCGGGGTAGGAATTCAGCTTGCCCCGGTCCAGCTCCACGATGCGGGTGGCGACGCGGTTCAGGAAGCTGCGGTCATGGGTGATGGTGACGACGCTGCCCTTGAAGTCGATCAGCAGCTGTTCGAGCCACTCGATGGAGTCCAGGTCCAGGTGATTGGTGGGTTCGTCCAATAGAAGGACGTCCGGCGCAGCCACGAGGGCCTGGGCCAGGGCGACGCGTTTGCGGGTGCCGCCAGAGAGAGAGCCGACACGGGCGTTGCGGTCGAGGTGGAGGCGATGCAGCGTTTCTTCTACGCGCTGCTCCCAGTTCCAGGCGTCGAAGGCTTCGATCTGGGACTGGAGGGCGTCGAGGTCCAGGCCATCCGCACCAGACAGATAGAGATCACGGATGGCGATGACCGGGCCCAGGCCCTGGCTGGCTGCGGTGAAGACGTCCGCATCCATATCAAGCACCGGCTCCTGGGCCACATAGGCCACCCGGAGGTTCTGCTGCAGTTGGAGGGTGCCATCGTCTGTCTTTTCCAGCCCGCCCAGTATCTTGAGCATGGACGACTTGCCAGCGCCATTGCGGCCGATCAGGCCGATGCGTTCCGATTCAAGGAGAGAGAAGTCCGCATGGTCGAGCAGCGGGACGTGACCGAACGCGAGTTGTGCGTCGAGGAGTGTGATGAGTGCCATGTGGCACGGATTATCGGAGGGGGCACAAGACAGAGATAAGCAAGGGGAAGGCGTGTGCTTCTATATAAGGAGGTCTTGAAGACGATTCTGTTGAGAGGAGTCTTGCGTGGCCCGAAAACTGGCATATACTCGTGGGCTCAGCTGATATCGCCGCAAGGTGTTTCTGGTGGTTCAAGTCTCTTCGGAGCGAGCTGTCAGGCGGTTGAGAAAAGAGTCTGCGAAAGTTGACGCTGCTTGAAAAAACAGTGCATAATCGAAGGCTCCGCTGAAACAGCTTCAGCGTCTCGCGATGAAGATTGCGGGATGCTAAAAGAAGATGAAGAAAGCGAAAATAGTTTGATAAGACTTTAAAAGTCGTGTTAGACTAGAAGGCTCCGCTGAAACAGCTTCAGCGTCTCGCAGCGAAGGTTGCGGGGTGCTAAAAAGAAGATGCTGAAAGCGAAAAAAGTTTGACGGTACTTAAAAAACCGTGATAGACTACAAGGCTTCGCTGATCACAGCAAGCAAGACGAAGAAGACGAAAGTTTGCTTCGGGTTCGTTAAAAATTTACAGCCGATAAGCGTGGGCGTTTGAAGGTAATTGCGTAAGTTCTTCGGAACAAGTCGCAAGACTTAAAAACGCTCATGAGAATAGAAGTGAAGTTCACTTTAATTTCTTTTTTTATGAGTTTTGCTTGACCGCGAGGTCAGGCGCAAAAATCAAGATCGAACTATAGAGTTTGATCCTGGCTCAGATTGAACGCTGGCGGCATGCCTTACACATGCAAGTCGAACGGCAGCGCGGGAGCAATCCTGGCGGCGAGTGGCGAACGGGTGAGTAATACATCGGAACGTGCCCAATCGTGGGGGATAACGCAGCGAAAGCTGTGCTAATACCGCATAAGATCTACGGATGAAAGCAGGGGATCGCAAGACCTTGCGCGAATGGAGCGGCCGATGGCAGATTAGGTAGTTGGTGAGGTAAAGGCTCACCAAGCCTTCGATCTGTAGCTGGTCTGAGAGGACGACCAGCCACACTGGGACTGAGACACGGCCCAGACTCCTGCGGGAGGCAGCAGTGGGGAATTTTGGACAATGGGCGAAAGCCTGATCCAGCCATGCCGCGTGCAGGATGAAGGCCTTCGGGTTGTAAACTGCTTTTGTACGGAACGAAACGGTCTTTTCTAATAAAGAAGGCTAATGACGGTACCGTAAGAATAAGCACCGGCTAACTACGTGCCAGCAGCCGCGGTAATACGTAGGGTGCAAGCGTTAATCGGAATTACTGGGCGTAAAGCGTGCGCAGGCGGTTATATAAGACAGTTGTGAAATCCCCGGGCTCAACCTGGGAACTGCATCTGTGACTGTATAGCTAGAGTACGGTAGAGGGGGATGGAATTCCGCGTGTAGCAGTGAAATGCGTAGATATGCGGAGGAACACCGATGGCGAAGGCAATCCCCTGGACCTGTACTGACGCTCATGCACGAAAGCGTGGGGAGCAAACAGGATTAGATACCCTGGTAGTCCACGCCCTAAACGATGTCAACTGGTTGTTGGGTCTTCACTGACTCAGTAACGAAGCTAACGCGTGAAGTTGACCGCCTGGGGAGTACGGCCGCAAGGTTGAAACTCAAAGGAATTGACGGGGACCCGCACAAGCGGTGGATGATGTGGTTTAATTCGATGCAACGCGAAAAACCTTACCCACCTTTGACATGTACGGAATTCGCCAGAGATGGCTTAGTGCTCGAAAGAGAACCGTAACACAGGTGCTGCATGGCTGTCGTCAGCTCGTGTCGTGAGATGTTGGGTTAAGTCCCGCAACGAGCGCAACCCTTGTCATTAGTTGCTACATTTAGTTGGGCACTCTAATGAGACTGCCGGTGACAAACCGGAGGAAGGTGGGGATGACGTCAAGTCCTCATGGCCCTTATAGGTGGGGCTACACACGTCATACAATGGCTGGTACAAAGGGTTGCCAACCCGCGAGGGGGAGCTAATCCCATAAAACCAGTCGTAGTCCGGATCGCAGTCTGCAACTCGACTGCGTGAAGTCGGAATCGCTAGTAATCGTGGATCAGAATGTCACGGTGAATACGTTCCCGGGTCTTGTACACACCGCCCGTCACACCATGGGAGCGGGTTCTGCCAGAAGTAGTTAGCTTAACCGCAAGGAGGGCGATTACCACGGCAGGGTTCGTGACTGGGGTGAAGTCGTAACAAGGTAGCCGTATCGGAAGGTGCGGCTGGATCACCTCCTTTCTGGAAACAAGCAATTTAATTTAAACGCCCACACTTATCGGTTGTTGGAAGAAGTCGAAATCTTCATTGATTCTCGATTGGGTCTGTAGCTCAGCTGGTTAGAGCACCGTCTTGATAAGGCGGGGGTCGTTGGTTCGAGCCCAACTAGACCCACCAAATCTTCTGATTTCTCGTGTGAGAGTTTTGGGGGATTAGCTCAGCTGGGAGAGCACCTGCTTTGCAAGCAGGGGGTCGTCGGTTCGATCCCGTCATCCTCCACCAATAATTCGATACTTATACTCAACACCAAAGCAGCTTCCTGCGAAAGCAAGAGGCTTCTTTGTTGTTGATCAGGATCTCTTGATCAATCGGCTGTTCTTTAAAAATTCATAGAGTTAAATCAGCGTTGCTGATGGAAACTGCACATTCGTAAAGGTTTAGTGCAGACCGTGCCATCAGCAACATAGAATTTTTGATTGCGTCAAAAGAAACTTCAATTTCGAGTCAAATCGAATTTTGAATGTAACGGCATAACGCGTCAGGTGAAAGACCTGACATATTCCTTGAAATGATTTTGTAGTTTCGCAAGAAACGTCAAAGTTATAGGGTCAAGTGAATAAGAGCACGTGGTGGATGCCTTGGCAATGATAGGCGACGAAGGACGTGATAGCCTGCGATAAGCTTCGGGGAGCTGGCAAATTAGCTTTGATCCGGAGATTTCCGAATGGGGAAACCCACCGAAAGGTATCGCATAGTGAATACATAGCTATGCGAGGCGAACCGGGTGAACTGAAACATCTCAGTAGCTCGAGGAAAAGACATCAACCGAGATTCCGAAAGTAGTGGCGAGCGAAATCGGAAAAGCCTGTTAGTGATAGCACAAGACATAACGGAACAGCTTGGAAAGGCTGGCCATAGCGGGTGATAGCCCCGTACGTGAAATGACCTGTGTGGTACTAAGTTAACGACAAGTAGGGCGGGACACGAGAAATCCTGTCTGAACATGGGGGGACCATCCTCCAAGGCTAAATACTCATCATTGACCGATAGTGAACTAGTACCGTGAGGGAAAGGCGAAAAGAACCCCGGGAGGGGAGTGAAATAGATCCTGAAACCGCGTGCTTACAAAAAGTAGGAGCCTCGTAAGGGGTGACTGCGTACCTTTTGTATAATGGGTCAGCGACTTACATTCAGTGGCAAGGTTAACCGAATAGGGAAGCCGTAGAGAAATCGAGTCCGAATAGGGCGATCAGTCGCTGGGTGTAGACCCGAAACCAAGTGATCTATCCATGGCCAGGATGAAGGTGCCGTAACAGGTACTGGAGGTCCGAACCGACTAGTGTTGCAAAACTAGCGGATGAGCTGTGGATAGGGGTGAAAGGCTAAACAAACTTGGAAATAGCTGGTTCTCTCCGAAAACTATTTAGGTAGTGCCTCAAGTATTACCATCGGGGGTAGAGCACTGTTTTGGCTAGGGGGTCATGGCGACTTACCAAACCAAGGCAAACTCCGAATACCGATGAGTACAGCTTGGGAGACAGAGCACCGGGTGCTAACGTCCGGACTCAAGAGGGAAACAACCCAGACCGCCAGCTAAGGTCCCTAAAATTGGCTAAGTGGGAAACGAAGTGGGAAGGCTAAAACAGTCAGGATGTTGGCTTAGAAGCAGCCATCATTTAAAGAAAGCGTAATAGCTCACTGATCGAGTCGTCCTGCGCGGAAGATGTAACGGGGCTAAGCCAGTTACCGAAGCTGCGGATTTGCAATTTATTGCAAGTGGTAGGAGAGCGTTCTGTAAGCCTGTGAAGGTGCGTTGTAAAGCGTGCTGGAGGTATCAGAAGTGCGAATGCTGACATGAGTAGCGTTAAAGGGGGTGAAAAGCCCCCTCGCCGTAAGCGCAAGGTTTTCTACGCAACGTTCATCGGCGTAGAGTGAGTCGGCCCCTAAGGCGAGGCAGAGATGCGTAGCTGATGGGAAACAGGTCAATATTCCTGTACCGTTATATAGTGCGATGTGGGGACGGATCTTAATAGGTCATCCAGTTATTGGATTATTCTGGTTTAGTTGGATGTAGGCGTGCACTAGGCAAATCCGGTGCACATATACCGAGGCCAACGATCGAGCGGACTTGTCCGTGAAGTGACTGAACGAGGTTCCAGGAAAAGCCACTAAGCTTCAGCTATATACGACCGTACCGCAAACCGACACTGGTGCGCGAGATGAGTATTCTAAGGCGCTTGAGAGAACTCAGGAGAAGGAACTCGGCAAATTGACACCGTAACTTCGGAAGAAGGTGTGCCCTATTAGTGTGTAGTGAACAACGAAGCATGAATGGGTTGCAAAAAATCGGTGGCTGCGACTGTTTATTAAAAACACAGCACTCTGCAAACACGAAAGTGGACGTATAGGGTGTGACGCCTGCCCGGTGCTGGAAGATTAAATGATGGGGTGCAAGCTCTTGATTGAAGTCCCAGTAAACGGCGGCCGTAACTATAACGGTCCTAAGGTAGCGAAATTCCTTGTCGGGTAAGTTCCGACCTGCACGAATGGCGTAACGATGGCCACACTGTCTCCTCCTGAGACTCAGCGAAGTTGAAATGTTTGTGATGATGCAATCTCCCCGCGGAAAGACGGAAAGACCCCATGAACCTTTACTGTAGCTTTGTATTGGACTTTGAACAGATCTGTGTAGGATAGGTGGGAGGCTTTGAAGCAGGGTCGCTAGATCTTGTGGAGCCAACGTTGAAATACCACCCTGGTGTGTTTGAGGTTCTAACCTAGGTCCATTATCTGGATCGGGGACAGTGCATGGTAGGCAGTTTGACTGGGGCGGTCTCCTCCCAAAGCGTAACGGAGGAGTTCGAAGGTACGCTAGTTACGGTCGGACATCGTGACGATAGTGCAATGGCATAAGCGTGCTTAACTGCGAGACTGACAAGTCGAGCAGATGCGAAAGCAGGACATAGTGATCCGGTGGTTCTGTATGGAAGGGCCATCGCTCAACGGATAAAAGGTACTCTGGGGATAACAGGCTGATACCGCCCAAGAGTTCATATCGACGGCGGTGTTTGGCACCTCGATGTCGGCTCATCTCATCCTGGGGCTGTAGCCGGTCCCAAGGGTATGGCTGTTCGCCATTTAAAGAGGTACGTGAGCTGGGTTTAAAACGTCGTGAGACAGTTTGGTCCCTATCTTCCGTGGGCGCTGCAGATTTGAGGAAGCCTGCTCCTAGTACGAGAGGACCGGAGTGGACACACCTCTGGTGTATCGGTTGTCACGCCAGTGGCATTGCCGAGTAGCTAAGTGTGGAAGAGATAACCGCTGAAAGCATCTAAGCGGGAAACTCGTTTCAAGATGAGATCTGCCGGGGCCTTGAGCCCCCTAAAGAGTCGTTCAAGACCAGGACGTTGATAGGTCAGGTGTGGAAGCGCAGTAATGCGTTAAGCTAACTGATACTAATTGCTCGTGAGGCTTGACCCTATAACTTTGATCAATCTGATCAAGGTGTTATGCCAAGTTGACGCATTCAAAATAATTCGCCAAAAGCTGATCCAAACTCTATGAATTCGTTTGATTGATCGTGTGATCAATCAAACAACCCTTTATGCCTGATGACCATAGCGACGTGGTACCACTCCTTCCCATCCCGAACAGGACAGTGAAACGCGTCAGCGCCGATGATAGTGCGGGTTCCCGTGTGAAAGTAGGTCATCGTCAGGCTCTTACAGCCCAGAAATCCCCAGTCAGCAATGACTGGGGATTTTTGCATTGGGGAAAACAAAAACAAAAGCGCCTCATCCAAAGATCCAGCGCTTTTAACGGCCAAAACACCCCAAAGACCCGGAAACTCAGAGATTGCGGAGAACCAATCCGGCCAGGGCCGCAGATCCGCCGGCAAGCAACTCGCCAAGAATGTCGTTGGTCAATTGATCCAACTCGACATCTTCAAAGAAGCGTAAGCGAATGACCTCAAGATATGGCGTACTTCGCAGCCAAGTAGCCCAATCCTCGGTAGTGATGGATTGCACCTCCAGCAGCTTGAACTTCATCAGCACCTTGATGGCGTGACGCGCATGCTTCACTGGATCGCGTTGCAGACCATCCAGGCAGCGCCGCGCGATGGACAAGGCCTTGCCGACATCGTCAAAAACAGCGCCATGCCCCGGAATCACCTGCTTCGGCTTCAACGCCTCGATCAAATCGAAGGTCGCAGCCATCTCCCCGAACGACGGCTCACCAGCCAGCTCGGGAAATGCGATGCCAAAACCGCTCTCCCACAGCGCATCCGCTGAAATCAACGTGCGTGACGCCGCATCGAACAAGATGATCGAATGAGGATCATGGCCAGGCGCGGCATGCACCTGCCAGGGCCTGTCCCCGAGCATGTGTTCCGTCCCCGGCTGCAGCAGTCCGGTGAATCGAAATCGAGGACAACTTTGGCCTGTCGCAAGAAAGCTGAGACCCTGCTCATCCCAACTTTCCACCAATGCGGCTTCGCCAGGCGGAATGCTTGTTTGAACGAATGGGTACTGCTGTTGTAGCGCCGCATTGCCACCGCAGTGATCGCTGTGAAGATGCGTATTCAGAATGCGATCGAGTGGCCGCACCCCGAGTGTTGAATCGACCAGCGCCAATGTCTGATCGGCGTGCGTGACATAGCCTGTGTCGACGATCGCTGTTTCGTCGATGCCAACAAACAGGATGTTGTTGGAGGACAGCCACCCCCGTTCGAACACAACGACATTCGCCGGCAGCCCGGCGCTCGCCGAGGTGTGCTGACTCATTCAGGCGCCCGTGTTGGAGCGAAGCTCGCGCCGCAGGATCTTCCCCACATTGGTCTTCGGCAGCGAATCCCGAAACTCGATGTGCTTGGGGCGTTTGTAGCCGGTGAGCTGCGCATGGCAATACTGGAGCACGGCTTCTTCCGTCAGCGCCGGGTCCTTGCGGACCACGAAAACCTTGATGGCTTCGCCTTGCTTCTCATCGGCCACGCCGATAGCCGCGCACTCGACAACCCCCGGGCACAGCGAAATCACGTTCTCCAACTCGTTCGGAAACACGTTGAAGCCGCTTACAAGAATCATGTCTTTCTTGCGGTCGACGATGCGGCTGTAGCCGTCCTCTTGCATCACGGCGATGTCGCCGGTGCGCATGAAACCGTCGGGGGTGAACGCCGCCGCGGTCTCTGCAGGCTGGTTGTAGTAGCCCGTCATCACGTTGGGCCCCTTGATGCAAAGCTCGCCACGTTCGCCAAGAGGTAGCGAATTTCCGTCATCGTCCTTGATTGCGATCTCAATGCTCGGCAACGGCAATCCGATGGTGCCGGTGAACTCTGTGTTCGACACCGGGTTGTTGGTCCCGATCGCGCAGGTTTCGCTCATTCCCCAGCCTTCGATCATCGGGCAGCCGGTGGCCTCGAACCATCTGCGCGCCGTGCCTTCCGACGCAGCCATGCCGCCCGCCTGCGAAACGAAGAGCGTCGAGAAATCAATCGACTTGAAATCCGGATGCATCAGCAGCGCATTGAAGAGCGTGTTCACCGCTGGCAGCATATGGAACGGACGCTTCTTCAGCACCGCGATGAACTTGTTGAAGTCGCGCGGATTCGGGATCAGCGTCATGTGCGAGCCCTGGCGGATCACCAGCAGGCACAGCGTCAGCGCGAAGATGTGATACAGCGGCAGTGCCGCGATGCTGTTGACCTTGGCCAGGTCTCCGGCGCGCGCCAGCGCCGGCGTGAACCAGGCTTCGGCCTGCAGGGTCGCTGCCACGATGTTGCGATGCGTCAGCACCGCGCCCTTCGACAAGCCGGTCGTGCCACCCGTGTACTGCAGGAACGCGACCGAATCGAGCGTGCTCTGATCGGGCCCCAGCGTACGACCGCGCCCTTCGGCAATGACTTGCGTGAATGGGGTGACCGTGCGGCCATCGGTAAGCGGCAGCTTGTAGGGCGGCACGATCTTCGCCAGATGCCGCACAGCCAATGTGATCCACGCACCGTACAAACCGCCCAGCAGGTCGCCCATCGAAGTCATGACCACATGCTTCACAGGCGTGCGCTCGATGACCTGCTCGAGCGTTGCCGCGAAGTTTTCAAGGATGACGATGGCCGTCGCTCCGGAGTCCTTGAGCTGATGCTCCAGCTCGCGCGCGGTGTAGAGCGGGTTGACGTTCACGCAGGTGTAGCCCGCACGCAGCACGCCGCACATGGTGACCGCGAACTGGGGAATGTTGGGCAGCATGATCGCCACGCGTGCGCCGGGCTCAAGCCCTAGCGACTGCAGCCAGGCGCCCATTGCCTTCGACAGTGCATCGAGCTCGCCGTAAGACATCCAGCGTTCCATGCATACCGAGAAAGGGCGGTCTTTGTAGCGGCCGAAGGCCTCCTCGAACATGTGGGGCAAGGACCGGTACTGCTCGGGATGAATCTCGTGCGGTACGCCGGCCGGATAGTTCTGTCGCGCGGATGTCTGCATGCAAGCTCCTTTGGCGCGGATTGTGGAAGGCATAGTGCCTTCGCCGCCAGCGGGCTTGTCCTAGGGGCAGGCGTGCGGTGTCGCGCGCGCGATAGCCGCGCGGCGATTGGCTGCGGGTGAAAGACTCAGGCTTTGCCGGACTCGCCCGCCAGCAACACCCCGGCCTCGATGTCGCTCACCACCTTCAGCGATTCGTACAACGGGGCGAAATCGGGTGCCGTGAGATGGAAGAGCTGCGCAAAGCTGTCGATCACGAAGTAGTTGCTTTGGTAGGTGTCGATCTTGTAGCGCGTGCGCATGGCGCGCAGCAGATCCAGCGGCAGCCGGCGTGGCTCGTCGCTGAGCACGGCATGCTTCAGTTCGCCCACTGAGCTCAGGATGCCGGCGCCATAGGCGCGCAGGCCGTCCGGTTGGCGAATCAAACCGAATTCCACCGTGTACCAGTACAGCCGCGACAGCTTCTCGCCCGCGTCCAGCTCGTGCGCCTTGATGCCGCCGGCGCCATAGCGCTGCACATAGTCGGCAAAGGTCGGGTCGAACAGCATCGGCACGTGGCCGAACAGGTCGTGGAACACATCAGGCTCGACGATGTAGTCGAACTCTTCCGGCTTGCGGATCCAGTCCGTCACCGGAAACTTGCGATTCGCGAGCAGCGTAAAAAACGGCAGTTCCGGAATCAGCCCTGGCACCGCCACGATCTCCCAGCCCGTTGCGCGGTGCAGCCGGTCGTTGATCTCGTCGAAGCGCGGGATGCGGTCCTTCACGCCCAGCGACGGTAGTGCCTTGATGAAGGCGTCGCAGGCCAGCCCCGGCAACTGCGCGGCCTGGCGTTCGTAGAGCCGCCTGTAGGTGTCGTGGTCGGCCGCCGTGTAGCTGGCCCAGTCCTGCGGGCAGGTGTAGTCGCCCAGCACCGTGCCGCCGCGTGAGTAATCGCCGCGGGGCGGGCGGTCCGAGGCGCCGTACACAGCAGGGGTGACGGCAGAGGTGACAACAGCGGCGGCAGGGGTGTCCATGAGTGTTTCTTGGGTTATTTGAGCCAGCGGTCCATCACGCGCTGGAAGTCGCCGCCGGCTTGCTGCAGGTGCAGCCATTGGTCGACATACGACTTGAAGGCCACGTCGTCGCGCGGCAGCATCCAGGCCATTTCGCCGTACTGCAGCGGCTTGTCGGGATTGATCGCGCACAGGCCCGGCTTGAGCTTTTGCTGCGTGATGGCCTCGGCCGCTTCGGTCACGAACACGTCGGCTCGATTGGCAAGGATCTCGTCGAAGATCGTCACGTTCTCGCCGTGCAGCGTCAGCTTGGCCTGCTTGAAATTGGTACGCGCAAAGCGCTCGTTGCTGCCGCCCGGGTTGAAGATCACGCGGGTCGACGGCTTGTCGATGGCGGCCACGCTCTGGTACTTGGCCACGTCGGCGCAGCGCGCAATCGGCGTCTTGCCGTTGACCATGTAGGGGGCGCTGAAGAAGGCGCGTTTTTGCCGGTCGGTGGTGACCGACACGCCACCCACCGCGATGTCGCACTTGCCGGCGGCAAGGTCGGGCAGCAGGTTGGCCCAGGTGGTCTTGATCCATTCCGGCTTCGCGCCAAGGCTGGCGCTGAAGCCCGTCATGAGGTCGACGTCGATGCCCTCGAAAGAGGCATCCGTCTTCTGGAAGCTGAAGGGCTTGTAGTCGCCCGGCGTGCAGATGCGCAGCACGGCGGCCTTCTGCACCGCGTCCAGGTGCGAGCCGGACACCGGCGTTGCCGCCGGTGTCGATGGCGGCATGGCGCAACCCGAAAGAACGGCGGCAGCCGCCGCGATGAAGGTCAGACCGATCGAAGACGTGCTGCGCATGCCGGGCTCCTGAAGCAGTGAAGAGGCCCTTATTTTGCGGCGCTCAACACGCCACGGCGCATCTGGTCGAGCTCGATGCTCTCGAACAGCGCCTTGAAGTTGCCGTTGCCGAAGCCGTCGTCGCCCTTGCGCTGGATGAACTCGAAGAAGATCGGGCCGAGCTGGTTCTCGCTGAAGATCTGCAGCAGAAGCGCGTCCTTCTTGCCGTCGATCAGGATCTTGCGCTTTTGCAATTCGGCAACGCTCTCGCCGTGCTCTGGAATGCGCTTGTCGACCAGTTCGTAATACGTGTCGATGGTGTCGAGCAGCGTCACGCCCTTGGCGCGCAGTGCGTCGACGGTGGCGTACAGATCGTCCGAGCCCATGGCGATGTGCTGAATGCCTTCGCCCTTGTACATGTCCAGGTACTCCTGGATCTGGCCGGCCTGTTCCTTGCCCTCTTCGTTGATCGGGATGCGGATCTTGCCGCAGGGGCTGGTCATGGCCTTGCTCTTCACGCCCGTCACCTGGCCTTCGATGTCGAAGTACTTGATCTCGCGGAAGCTGAAGAGCTTTTCGTAGAAACCGGCCCAGACGTTCATCCGGCCGCGGTAGACGTTGTGCGTCAGGTGGTCGATGTAGGTCAGGCCGTTGCCGAACGGCGAAAGTGCCTGCTCCGGTGCAATGCCAGGCAAGGCCTCGAAATCGACGTCGTAGAAGCCGATGTTGCCGATGTCGCCGGGCTTCGCGCCGTTCTTGCCGGGCCAGCGGTCCACCAGGTAGATCAGGCTGTCGCCAATGCCCTTGATGGCGGGAATGTTCAGCTCTCCAGGGCCGGCCTTGTCGGCAAAGCCCCATGCGCCGAGTGCCGTGGCGCGTTCGTAGGCCTGCTTGGCATCCTGCACGCGGAAGGCGATGGCGCACACGCTCGGGCCGTGCTCGCGTGCGAATTTCTGCGCGAAGGAGTCAGGCTCTGCATTCAGGATGAAGTTGATCGTGCCCTGGCGGTACAGCAACACGTTCTTGTGGCGGTGCTTGGCCACGGCCGTGAAGCCCATGCGCTCGAACACCTTGCCCATGGCGACCGGGTCCGGTGCCGCGTATTCAATGAATTCGAAGCCATCGGTGCCCATGGGGTTCTCCCAGGGCGTGAAGGCGGGTGCGTCGGCTTGGCTCATGTGCGGTCTCCGAAAAGGTGGGGAATTTCAATGAATAAGGCGCGAAATCGGCCAGTGCTGCAATGTAGGTTGGATGGCTCTCAAGTTTTCAGCGTCTTTGGGCGTTAAGAGTGGCTCTTGCGCAATAAAACTGCAAAAATAGCGAAATGGAAGCACTGGACAAGATTGATAGGCTCATTCTGCGCACGCTGCAAGCAGACGGGCGCGCCACCTACGATCAGCTCGCCGAGCAGGTCAGCCTGTCGCCCAGTGCCGTGCTGCGGCGGGTCAAGCGGCTCGAAGAGAGCCGGGTGATCGACCGCTACGTCGCCCTGGTCCAGCCCGAATCCATCGGCCTGGGGCTGACCGCGTACCTCAACGTGAGGCTCGAAAAGCACACCGAGAGCCACAAGCGCAACCCGATGGATTTGTTCCGCGCCAGCGTGCAGACATGGCCCGAGGTGGTCGAATGCGCCGCGCTCACTGGCGACATGGACTACCTGCTGCGTGTCGTAGTGGCCGACATGGCCCACTACAGCCGCTTCATCATGGACACCCTGCTCAAGCACCCCAGCGTGCAGGACTGCAAGACCAGCTTCGTGCTGGACCGTGTCAAGGCCACAACAGCTGTGCCTGTTTAGCCACAACGCGGTTGCATGGGCGCCACGGGCTCTGGTATTGGGTCACGAATGTGTCCTGTAAGTGTCCCTGCTGGCTTGTTGATTAAGGGAAAACCCTTACATTTGAGCCATGCTTACCGCCAAGACCCTTCTCAAAGCGTCTCTCGGCCTTGGCTCTTTCCTGAAAGCGCCAATGGTTGAGACCCAGCCACGCGCTACGCCTGCGCCCCAGCCCGTCATGGTGCCGATCCGCTCGATCGGCCCGCGCGAACGAGAGCGCATCGCGGCCCACCTGCTGGCGCTTACGCCGCACGATCGCTACCTGCGCTTCGGCTACGCGGCCGCCGACGAGCAAGTCCAGCGCTACGTCGACGGCCTCGACTTCGACCGCGACGAGCTGTTTGGCATCTACAACCGCCGCCTCGACCTGATTGCAATGGCGCACCTGGCCTTTGCGCCCGGCGACCAGCACAGCGACTGCGCCGAGTTCGGCGTTTCCGTCTCGGCGCACGCCCGTGGCCGTGGCTATGGCGCCCGCCTGTTCGAGCGCGCCGTGGTGGTCGCCCGCAACGAAGGCGTGGGCATGCTCTTCATTCATGCGCTGAGCGAAAACGCCGCCATGCTCAAGATCGCCCGCAACGCCGGCGCGACCGTGGTGCGCAGTGGCTCGGAAGCCGAAGCCCATCTGCAGTTGCCCAGCGCCACCTTCGACAGCCGCATGAGCGAGATCGCCCTGGAGCATTACGCCGCGGTCGACTTCCATCTCAAGAGCCGCGCCAAGCAGTTCTGGGCCTTCCTTGCGAGCGTGCAGGAAGTGCGCAGCGGCATCCGCGAAGCCCGCAACAAGTCGTCGCCCTGAGAGGCCGGACGGCCTATGCCGGCCGCGTGGTGGAGCCTGTCACACGCAATCCGGTATCCTTGCCCTTCCTCAACTCCGCCCTCCCGCAGTGGCCGACCCTCACCCTGAACGCGCACCCGTAGAACGGGAAGACAAGCGCGGCTTTCTCCAGAAGCTAGCCGAATTCATCCACCCCGGTCCTGACTCGCGCGACGAGCTGATCGAAACCTTGGCGGACGCCGAGGACAACGAGGTGATCGGCGCCGAGTCGCGCGTGATGCTCGAAGGCGTGCTGCGCATGGCCGACATGACGGCCGGCGACGTGATGGTCGCGGCGCCGCGCATGGACGCCATCAACATCGACGCGCCCTTCGATGCGCTGCTTCACCTCATCATCGACACCGCGCACTCGCGCTTCCCGGTGTATGAGGGCGAAAAAGAAAACATCATCGGCATCCTGCTGGCGAAGGACCTGCTCAAGCTGCAGCGCGCGCCGGGCCTGAACATCCGGGCGCTGCTGCGGCCCGCGACCTTCGTGCCCGAGAGCAAGGGCCTGAACGACCTGCTGCGCGAGTTCCGCGGCAACCGCAATCACCTGGCCATCGTCATCGACGAGTTCGGCCGCGTGGCCGGCCTCATCACCATCGAGGACGTGCTCGAACAGATCGTCGGCGAGATCGAGGACGAATTCGACATTGCCGAAGACGAGGGCGACATCTTCGGCCTGGCCGACCACACCTACCGCGTCTCGGGCGACACCCCCATCGAGCGCGTGGCTGAAGCCTTCGGCATCACCTTCGACGAAGAGCAGCTCAGCGAAGACTTCGACACCATCGGCGGCCTGGTCGCGCACGAGATGGGCCACGTGCCCAAGCGCGGCGAGCACCATGCGATGGGCGGCTTCGACTTCGTGGTGCTGCACACCAAGGGCGGCGCGGTGCGCTGGTTCAAGGTGTCGCCGGCCCGTGGCGGCGACGCGGCCGATTGATGCCGCTGCCTGCAGCGGCGACGCAACGCGTTTCGCCTTTCTCCCCCGTCAATCTGTTCCGCCTGCTGGGCTTCGGCATCGCCGGCGTGGCACAGGCTGTTTCCATGGCCTCTCCCATGGGCGGCAAGCCCCTGTGGTGGCTGCAACTGCTGTCGCTGGGTGCACTGGTCTGGCTGCTCGACAGCCTGCGCGTCCAAGGCGCGGGTTGGCGCCGCGCCGGGCTGCATGGCTGGCTCTTCTCGACCGCCTGGCTCGCCGGCAGCTTCTGGTGGCTCTTCATCTCGCTGCACACCTACGGCGGGCTGCCCGCACCGCTGGCGGTCATCGCGGTGCTGGCGCTGGCCGCGGCGCTCGGGCTTTACTACGCGGCTGCAAGTGCATGGTTCGTCGTGCGCGGGCCGAAGGGTCGGGTGGCGGGCGCGCTGGTCTTCGCGGCGCTCTGGACGCTGGCCGAACTCGTGCGCGGGAGCTGGTTCACCGGTTTTCCCTGGGGTGCCGGCGGCTACGCGCATGTCGAAGGCCCGCTGGCCGCGCTCGCGCCGTGGGTCGGTGTCTATGGCGTCGGCGCCGCGGCCGCACTGGTCGTTGCTCTGGTCGCGCTGCATCGGCCGATCCGTGGTCTTGAAATCGCGCCGGCGCTGGTGTTGATCGCGCTGGTGTTCGTCGCGCCGCACCTGATCGCGCCGCTTCGCGCCGATGTGCAAGCCGCCAAGGGCTCGGCCGGCAACCTGCAGATCGCGCTCCTGCAAGGCAACATCCCGCAGGACGAGAAATTCGTTCCGGGTGGCGGCATCGAAACCGCGTTGCACTGGTACGGCGAACAACTGCGCGATGCCAAAGCCTCGCTCGTGGTGACGCCTGAAACCGCCTTGCCCCTGCTGCCGCAGCAGTTGCCGGTCGGTTACCTGGAAGCGATTCAGGCCCGCTACAGCCAGGGCACGCAGGCCGCTATCGTCGGCCTGCCCATGAACGGATCGGGCGGCCAGGGCACGTACAGCAACTCGGTGCTCGGCTTCCAGCCCGGTGCATCGCAGGTCTATCAGTACAGCAAGCACCACCTGGTGCCTTTCGGCGAATTCATCCCCACGGGCTTTCGCTGGTTCATCCAGATGATGAACATCCCGCTCGGCGACTTCGAGCGCGGCGGCCTCGCGCAGGCGCCTTTCCTCTGGAAGGGCCAGCGCATCGCGCCGAACATCTGCTACGAAGATTTGTTCGGCGACGAGATCGGCGCGAACTTCCGCGACGAGGCGACCGCACCGACCATCCTGCTCAACGTGAGCAACATCGCGTGGTTCGGCGACTCGGTCGCCATCGACGAGCACCTGTCCATCTCGCGCATGCGCGCGCTCGAATTCGCCCGGCCGATGGTGCGCTCCACCAACACCGGCGCTACCGTCGTGATCGACGCCGAAGGCCGCGTGACGCACGAACTGCCGCGCCTCACACGCGGCGTGCTCGAAGCGAGCGTCGAAGGCCGCCGCGGCCTCACGCCCTATGCGCGCTGGGTGGCACCCTTCGGCCTGTGGCCGTTGTGGATCGGGGCACTCGCCATCGTGGCGGCCGCATTCCTGCTGCGCCGCCGCCAAGGCTGAAGCCGCGCGCGGCGGCTGTCGTCAGGCGATGGCCGCCGCGGCCTTCACAGGCCAGTCGCGCAACTTTCCCGGGTTCAGCAGCCCCAGCGGATCGAAGCGCCTCTTTACCTCGATGACCTCCGGCGGCAGTGGCCCGCCGGCCTTGCCGTCCTCGACGATGTTCACGTGCGGGTTGTTGATGTGCACCTGGTGCGCGCGATGGATGTCGATGATTTCCGCGAGCCGCTCTTCCGTGCTGAAGCGCACCAACTGAAGCCCGCTGCAGGTCATCAGGCCCGCCACGTTGCGGATGAACTCGATGTGCATCATCACCTCGCCGCCCAGCAACGCTTCCATCTCGATGATCTGTTCCACATGCTTGCCGGGGATGAAGCCGCTCTGCAGGTAGGTCAACGAAGGGTCGATCTTCAGCGCATGCAACGTCGTGTGGTTCCAGGTGAACTCCATCAGCGTGCGGTTGCTCTTCTGCACCTCTGCCGCGGTCTTGCGGTAGCCCACCGTGCCGCCATGCGCCTCGACCAACTGCAGCAGAGCCGGCTCGCACGATTCGGCCACCAGCGACAGCACCGTGTGGCAGCCCTTGGGCAGGTGCGCGGCCAGTTGCGCCAGGTGATCGGAGATGGGCGCGGCAAAGAACGAAATCTCGCGCTTCACGATGCCCGGCCCGTTCGCGAGCTTGTCGGCGAAGTGCAGCGCATCGGCGAAGTTGTCGAAGGTCACCAGCGTTTCGAGCCACGGGTGCGCGGGCGCCAGTGCAATCTCCAGTTCCAGCACGAGGCCGTTCGTGCCCCACAGATGGTGCATGCGCATTGCATCGGCGCCGCGCAGTTCGACCACCTGAGGCTCGGCCTCGATGGTCATCGCGCGGATGCCCAGCACGTTGCCCGGCGCACCGAGCGGCCCGTAGTTGATCGAACCCACGCCGCCGAAGCCGCCGCCGAACAACCCGCCCAGCGTGGCGCTGCGGTAGGTGGAAGGCACGCAGCGCATTTCCTGCCCCGAGGGTTTTGTCTGCTTTTCGAGTTCGCCCAGGCGGATGCCGGCCTGTGCGCGCGCCACGCCGGGCTGCACCCAGAGGAAGGCGTTGTAGCCCGTCATGTCGAGCACCACGCCGCCGGCCAGCGGCGTGGTCTGGCCGTAGTTGCCGGTGCCGCTGCCGCGAATCGTGATCGGCACGTTGCGGCGCGCGCAGGCCCCAACCACCGCGCGGATCTCGTCCTCGGTGCGCGGGCGCACGACCACGTCGGCGCGCTTGTCCTTCAATTGGCGGTTGAGCACGGGGCTGAACCACGAGAAGTCTTGCGACAGCCGCGTCACGCGGCCTTCGTCGGTGATCCAGTCCAGATCGGGCAACTCGAGCAGCAACTGCTCGATGGAAGAAACGGGAGCGTTCATGGTCAAGTTCAATCCTGGGAAAGTTCGCTCGCATGCCACGAGCCGAGCGCCACCTTGGTGAGCCACGCCATCAGCACGAAGAGCGCGACACCGGTCAATGAAATCAGCAGCAGCGCGGCGAACATGCGCGGAATGTTCAGTTGAAAGCCCGCCTGCAGGATCTGGTACGCCAGCCCCGCGCCCGAGCCACCGGTGCCCGCGACGAACTCCGCCACCACCGCGCCGATCAGCGCCAGGCCGCTGGAAATGCGCAGCCCGCCGAAGAAGTAGGGCAGAGCGCTCGGAATGCGCAGCCGCACCAGTTGCTGCCAGCGCGTCGCGCGGTTGAGCTTGAAGTAGCTCTGCAGGTCGGGGTCGATGCTGCGCAGGCCCAGCGTGGTGTTGCTGATGATCGGGAACAGCGCCACCAGCGCCGCGCACACCGTCATCGCGGCCACCGGGTTCTTCACCCAGATGATGATGAGCGGCGCCACCGCCACGATGGGCGTCACCTGCAGCAGCACCGCATACGGAAAGAGCGCGGTCTCGATGCGCTTGCTCTGCACGAACAGGAACGAGATCAGCACGCCCGCCACCGTGGCCAGCGCGAACGACAGCACCGTGATCTTGAGCGTGACCAGCAGCGCGCTGCCCAGCGGCGCCCAGTCGGTCACCAGCGTCTGCATCATGAGGAAGGGCGAGGGCACCAGGTACGGCGGCAGCTCCATCGCCACCACCAGCCATTGCCACAGCGCGACCAGCACCACGCCGATCAGCACCGGGTACAGCACGCGCTGCGCGCGCGGCTGGTTCAGCAAGGGTGTTCTGTGCTTCATCGCGCGATCTCCTCGTCGGCGTGGCTGCTCGCGCGCAGCAGGCTGTCCTGCAGTTGCTTTGCATGGCGGGCGAACTCGGGCGTCACCATGAAGTCGGCGCTGCGCGGATAGGGCTCGTCGATCCGGAACTGTTCGACCACGCGACCCGGCCGCGCGGCCATCATCACCACGCGGCTCGACAAAAACACCGCCTCATGGATCGAGTGCGTCACGAAGATCACCGTGAGCTTCTTCTTGCGCCACAGCTCCAGCAGGTCGGCATCGAGCTTGTGGCGCGTGATCTCGTCGAGCGCGCCGAAGGGCTCGTCCATCAGCAGCAGATCGGGCTGCGTGACGAGCCCGCGCGCGATCGACACGCGCATCTGCATGCCGCCCGACAGCGCACGCGGCAGCGCGCCGGCGAACTTTTCAAGGCCGACCAGCGCGAGCGATTCCATCACCCGCGCATCGGCCTCCTTGCGCGGCACGCCGGCCAGGTCGAGCGGCAGCCGCACGTTGGTCTGCACGCTGGCCCAAGGCATCAGCGTGGGCGACTGGAACACGAAGGACATGCGGCGCGCGCTGTCGTGCAACTGGCTCACCGGCTTGCGCCACACCAGCAAACGGCCATCGCTCGCTTCGAGCATGCCGGCCACCATCTTGAGCAGCGTGCTCTTGCCGCAGCCCGACGGGCCCAGCAGCGTGACGAATTCGCCCTCTGCAATCGACAGGTCCACCGGCAGCAGTGCCTGCGTGCCGTTGGGGTAAGTCTTCTCGGCCGAAAGTATTTCGACGGCGGGCACCGAAGGGGCGAGTTCAGGCGGTGGCGCCAGGGTGTGAGGTTCGATGCGGTTCATGCGTGGGGCCTTTCGAGAACGGCCGCAATGCGCGGCCGCCTGGTTTCAGGGCTGAAGGGCGTCAGGGCAAGACCTTGGCGTCTTTCACGAACTCGGTCGTGTAGGTCTTTGCCAGTTCGACCTTGGCCGGGTCAAGCAGCTTCGCGCTCACGAGGAAGTCGTAGCTCGCCTTGGAGCGCGCGTCGGTCATCACGCCGATGCCCAGCTTGGCTGCGTCGCCGCCGGTGACCATGCCCATCTCCTTGAGCTTGGCCACGCTGTAGGCCAACTGGTCGTCGGTCATGTTGGGGTTGTCCTTCTTGATCAGCGCATTGGCGGGCGCCGGATCGGCCAGGTAGCTCTTCCAGCCTTCGGCCGAGGCCTTCACGAAGGCGGCCACCTGCTTGTTGCGGTCCTTGAGCGTCTTCTCCATGCACGACACCGTGGTCGCATACGCGGGGAAGCCGTGGTCGCTGAACATCAGCACCGTGCTCTTCACGCCGGCCTTCTGAATGGCGTAGGGCTCCGAGGTGAGGTAGCCCTGCTGCGCGGTGTTCTTGTCCGCCACGAAGGGCTGGATGTTGAAGGTGTAGGGCCGCGTCTGCTCATCGGTGAAGCCGAACTTGGCCTTGAGCCACGGCCAGTAGCCGCGGTTGGCCTGCGCGCCGATCAGCAGTGTCTTGCCCTTCAGGTCCTCGAACTTCTTCACGTCGTCGTGCGCGATCAGCACCTGCGGGTCTTTCTGGAAGAAGGCCGCCACGTTGACCACCGGCACGCCGCCTTCGCGCACCTGCATCATCTGGATGTCGCTCGAACCCATGATGCAGTCGGCCTGGCCGGCCGCCATCATCTGCGTGATGTTGACCTGCGGGCCGCCCATCTTGATGGTCACATCGAGGCCGTACTTCTTGTAGATGCCCAGCGCCTGTGCCTGGTAGAAGCCGCCGTGCTCGGCCTGCGCGTACCAGTTGGTCATGTAGGTGAACTTGTCCTCGGCCTGCGCGGGCGCGGCGGCGGCGAGGAAGGCGATGGCGGCGGCGCCGGCCATGGACAGGGCGAAAGAGCGCATGGGGAGGACCTCTCGAAGGACTGGATTGAGAAAAGGAAAAGGGGTGAGCGGATCGGTCGATGCAAGGAGCGGGCCGAAGCCGCTTCAGGCCGGCACGAAGGACTGCTGGATGAAGCCCTGCTGGTGCCCGCGCTCCCAGGTGGCTTCCTCGCGCACGACCCAGCGCAGCGCATGCAGCTCGGTCAGTGCCTGCGTCCAGCTGTCGGAGAGCGTGTCCAGGATCTCTTCGCCCTGTTCGCGCGTGGCGCTGGTGGGGTCGCCGATGACGCCGCTGGGGCCGAAGTCGCGCGCGGTCCATGCGCAGGCCGGGCGGCCGTCGGCCGACAGCAGCTTGATCGGGAAGGGCGGCGGAAAGTTGGCGGCTGCGCGCTCCATGTGCACCGTGTCGGGCGCGAGCGCGAGCATCAGCGCGGTTTCGGAATGGCCGGCGTGCATCGACAGGCGCTTTTCCTGGTCGCTGATCTGCTTGCTCGACGCATTCGGCAGGCGCGACACGCCATGCGGCACCACCACGAAGTCGCCATGCCGCAGCCGCAGTTCGCGTGCAGCCATCTCCAGCACCTGCGGCTGGCCGCCGTGGCCGTTGGCGAACAGCAGCTTGCGAAAGCCCGCGCGGTAGACCGACTCGCCGATCTCGGTCACGGTCGACAGCAGCGTGGTGCCGGTGAGCGTCATCGTGCCGGGGAAGTGCAGGTGCTCTTCCGACTTGCCATAGGTGATGGTCGGCAGCGCGAAGGCGCGCACCTCGGCGGGGAGCTTTTCGAGCGCCTTGCCCATCACGCCCGAGGCGATCACGCTGTCGACCGAGCAAGGCAGGTGCGGGCCATGCTGCTCGATGGCGCCGCAGGGCAGCACGATGACCGTGTTCTCGCGATCGGGCAGCGCGGCGATTTCGGTCCAGCTCAGGTAGGGCAGGAAGCGGTGGGGCGGGATGTAGCCGTGGAGCATGGGAGTCCTTGTTCTTTACTGGGGGAAGAAAGGCGTCGCGTCGCCGTGCGTCACGCGGCCGTCGCGCAGCACCACGCGGCTGGCGGTGCGCGAGGGCCAGCCGTGGCGGTCGGCCTGCGTGAACAGCACGAGATCGGCCTTGGCGCCGATCAGCGTGGATGTAGCGGTGGCCGGCGCGCGTTGCAGCCAGTCGCTGCGGCACAGCGCCTGCGACCAGTTGTCGAAGGGGTCGTCGAGCTGCGCCACCAGCGCGGCCGTGCTCAGTGCCTCGACCGGATCGAAGCTGCCGAGGCGACAGAACGGGTCTTGCACGTTGTCGCTCGCGAACAGCAGCGGAATGCCGCGCTCACGTATTTCCTTCACGAGCGTGATGCCGCGCATGCGTGGCGTGCGGCCCGTCACCGCGTCCTGCAGCAGCAGGTTGGTGGCTGGCAGCGACACCACGGTGATCGGCGCGCGCGCCACCGCATCGAGCGTGGCGAAGGCCTGCGCTTCGGGCTGGGCCGCGAGCGCGCAGATGTGGCCGCAGACCACGCGGCCTTCGTAGCCGATCTCGCGCAGGATGCGGGCCGTGGTCTGCAGGCCCACTGCTGAAGCGTTCAGTTCTTCGTCGACGTGCAGGTCGATGTCGAGGTCGCAAGCCTGCGCCGACAGCAGCAGGTTGCGCAGTGCGTTCTCGCTCCAGTTGGTCGAGTGCACGAAGCCGCCGAGCAGCGCATGCGGGCCCGTGGCCTTCACCTGCTTCGCAAGGCGCATCGCCTGTGCCGCGTCCTCGAACAGCGGCAGCTTGATCAGGCTGACCTGCTCCAGCTTCACCTTGCCGGCCCATTCCTGCGCCAGCTCGGCCATCACCGGCCAGGCCAGCGGCACCGCATCGGGCTCCCACCAGTCGACGTGCGTGCGCACGTGCGTGGTGCCGCATTCCCAGGCCCACTGCAGGCCGCGCGAGGCGCGCGCGTGCACGTCGGCGGGGCTCCAGTGCACGCGGTCGGCCAGCATCGCGTCGATGGCGCCGAGCAGGCCGGGCTGCACCTGCTTCATGCGCGGCAGCGTGAAGGCCTTGTCGAGGTGCGTGTGGGCGTCGACGAAGCCGGGCAGTACCAGCGTGCCGGCCAGGTCCCAACCAGCGAGCGGGCGTTCGGCTTGATCGGATGCGGGGCGTACCGATGTCACGCGACCGGCTTCCACAGCGATGCGCGCCAGCACCGGCACGCCGTCGTGCTGTGGCCAGTCGGTCGGCAGCAGCCAGCGCGGCAGGCGCGCGTTGTCGAGCAGGGCAGGGGCGCTCATGCGAAGCGCGCCATGGCCTGGCCTACACGCGCCATGAAGCGCTTGAGCTGGGGCTCGGTCGCCACGTTCATGTGGTAGTGGGCGTGGTAGTCCACCCTGGCGCGCTGGCCGGTGAGCCGCTTCATGTAGCGCGTGACGATCTTGCGCGGCGGATCGCCCATGTACCAGGCCATCCAGCGCGGCCGGCCATAGGTGACCACCGCGCTGATGCGTTGGATGTGCGTGAGCATCGGCTTCACATTGGCCGGGTCGCTGATGTCGAAGGCCACGCCCGGCATGAAGAGCCGGTCGAAGTAGCCCTTGAGCATCGCCGGCAACCCGAAGCACCACGTCGGAAAGCAGAACACGATGCCTTCGGCCCACTGCAGCCGCTCTACATAAGGCTTCAGCGGCAACTGGTTGGCCGGCACCTCGTGGTAGCCGAGCCGCTCCTCGCGCGACAGCACCGGGTTGAAGCCTTCGGCGTAAAGGTCGCAGTCGTCCACCTCGTGCCCCGCGGCGCGCAGGTTCTTCAGCACCTCTTGGTGCAGGGCGGCATGGAAGCTGGTTTCGACCGGGTGGCAGTAGACGACGAGCACGCGCATGGTGTGTTTGACCGCTTAATCAGAGCAAGTGGTCAGGTTATGCAAGTGACGTGCCAGTCCCGATGCACCGGATTGGATTGCAGTCGTGCAAGCGCAACATGCATGCATTTAGGGGGGCTAATTGGTTACATAAGAGTACGTTTTTGACGACTGTTGACTAAAATTAACATTTCCAAGGTATGAGCACTTTGGAATTACTTTTGCCCGTCAACTCAGTCGATACACCGAGAGTTCCTCTTGAAAAAACTACTTTTGATTGCAGCCATCGCAGGCGCCCTCCCTTTCGCTGCGCAAGCAGAGTCCAATTTCACGAGTGCAGCCTCGGGACAGTTGAGCGCCACCGCCCGCCTCAACTTCACGGTGACGATTCCGCGCGTGATGTACCTGCAGGTCGGTACTGGTACCAACTTCACCACCGTGGGCACGGTCGACGCCCTGGCCTTCACGGTGCCGGGTGCATCGGTCGGCGCGGGCGGCACCATCGCCGGCACGGGCGGTGACCTGACCGGTGGCGCGGTCACGGTCCGCGTGCTCGGCAATGCCGGCAACCTGTCGCTCAACTCCGGCGTGACCGGCCAGTTGAGCAACGGCACCAACACCATTCCCTGGAGCGCCATCACCGTGACGGCAGCGCCGCTCACCACGGGCACGACGGGCTTCACCAACGCGGCCATCGCCCACCCGGCCTTCAGCACCACGACCGGCGCGGGCCCGACCGCCACGGGCTTCACGGCCGTGAACACGGTGGTGCGCCAGGAAAGCAAGTGGACCTTCGCGTACGACAACACCGGCGTCTACGCGCCCGGTACGTACGGTGCCACGGTGGCCAACAACGGTGTCGTGACCTACACGCTCACCTCGCCCTGACCCTGCGTCATCGCCACGGGAAGAAGGCGGCCTGGCGCCGCCTTTTTTTCCGCCGCGGGAGAAGCCCCTTGAAATTGCGTCGTCCTTCGCTCGAACATCTCTGCTTCGCGGCCGCTCTCTGCGCGCTGGTGCCTGCGCACGCTTACACAGTGGCCATCAGCTCCGCGTCGCGCTCGCTGTACTTGCAGGTCGGCGTCGGCAACATGACGACCGGCAACGTCAACACCGCCGGCAACAACGCGACACGAAACAACGTGACCGTGACCGTGCCCGTGGCCGCGCTGTTCACCGGTGCGGCGCAGACGATGAACACCGACAGCACCGTCATCAACAGCCCGATCGACGGCGCGGCCTACTGCACCCCCGCGGGGAAGGTCTACATCGGCAGCTTTTTCCGCACCACCGGCTCGTCCAACAGCGGCGCCACGCTCACCGTGAGCACGCCGGCCACCCTGTCCAGCGGCAGCGCCACCATTCCGTTCAGCACCATCGCGTGGACCAGCCCCGGCACCGCTCCGTACAACTCGGAGATCCCGTCCGGCTCGTTCAGCAGCACCTTGCTCACGCTGGCCACGGTGGCCAAGAACACCTGGTCGGAAAGCTGCCTGCTGTTCACCTATAGCAATCCGGGGATCATGCCGTCCGGCACCTTCACCGGCACGGCCACCTACACGCTGACGGCGCCATGACGAACGCATGCCGCGCGCTCGCCGCTGCCTTGCTGGCCCTGCTCGCCGCGCAGGCGGGCGCTGCCACCTATCGCGTGGACGACACCGGCACCGTGGTCGGCCAGCCGGTCACGCCGATGCGCTGGCGCCAGCCCGTGCCCGGCCGCATCGCGGACAACACCGTCGACGGGCAGGTCTCCGTGGCGCTGCGCCTGAACCTGTCGCAATGGGTGATGCGCCAGGCCCGCATCTACATGCTGCTGGCCCCGACCGAGAACGAACGCTTGGTCGCCACCTGGCGCACCCAGGGCCGGCTGCTGCCGGGCGCCATGCGCGGCGGCGACCGCGTGCTGGTCTACGAGGGCGTGGTGCGCGAACCCTTCCTGCAGGAAACCATCCTGCTGAACCTCACGGCCGACGGCCGCGCCCTCGAGCGCGCCCAGTCGCTGCAATTCAACTTCGAGATCGAGATGACGCCATGACGCGCGCGATCGGACTTTCTTCCCGCCTGCTGCGTGCACTGGCGCTGGTGGCAATCCCCGCGTTGGCTGCCCTCATGGGCACCAGTGCACAGGCCCAGTTCGCACTGGCCGTCTCACCCCCGCGGCTGGAGCTGACCGGCAAGCCCGGCGAGCGCGTGCGCGACGTGATCGAGCTCACCCACTCGGACGCGCGCCAGGGCGAGTACACCTTCAAGACCTCCGACTGGACGCTCAAGCCCGATGGCTCGGTCGACTTCAGCGACGAGCTGGTGCCGGGGAGCTGCCGGCCCTGGGTGGCCATCGAGCGCCGCGAACTCAGCATTGCCGCCGGCAAGCCCTACCGCTACCGCTTCGAGGTGACGCCGCCGCCCGACACACCGCCGATGGAGTGCCGCTTCGCGGTGCTGATCGAGGGCAAGGAACACGCCACCGCGCCCGGCACCCCGGTGGCGATGGCCGCGCGCATCGGCGTCATTGCCTATGTGGCGATCGGCGATGTCCAGCCCGCGCTCGATATCGCCGGCAGTGCCGTGAAGGCCGTGAACGGCCAGAACCAGCCGGTGCTGCGCATCCGCAACACCGGCACGGCGCACGGCCGGCTCGCGGGCTTCCTGAACGGCACCGACGCCAGCGGCGCGCGGCTCGAATTCCAGCCCGCCACCACGCCGATCATGCCGGGCGAGACGCGCGACATCGCGCTCACGGCAACCCGGCCCGGCGACACGGATGCGGCCGTCGCGGTGCGTTTTCCGGTCACGGTGACCGGCTCGCTCGAATGGGGCAAGAGCGGCTCCTTCAAAGTCAACGAACGCTTCGCTCAATGAAGAAACGGGCCCTGCGAACCGCGCTCGGACTCTGCAGCGCAGGCACGGCCTTGGCCGGCGCCGGCGCGTGGGCCCAGGCGCCGGTATCGGCAGGCGCCCCGCCAGCCACTGCGTACGTGGACCGCGTGCTCGAGGAGGGCCCGGTGGTGCCCGAAGCCCCGCAGATCGAGGAGCCCAGCACCGGCTGGCCGCGCGGCTGGAGCACCGAGCTGCAGTCCACCCAGCAGCGCAGCGGCACCGTCAAGACGCAGAGCCAGACACTGAATTTCTCGGGCTTTCTCGACACGCCCAACTACGGCGCCTTCTCCGCCAACCTCAACCTGAACCGCAACCCCGCGCCGGTGTACGGCTACGGTGTGTTCGGCAGCAGCGGCTCGCCCTACAGCGTCGTGCCCTTCAGCGCGAGCAACAACAGCACCTGGCGCATCGACCAGCGCGCGATGCCCTTCGACGGCGGCTGGTTCGGCAACAGTGCCATCGGCAACATCAACATGGTCAACACGCCGCTCGCGCGGGGCGTTGGCCGGGTGTTCCTGCCCAGCCTGCCGATCGAAGGCGCCGCCGTGAGCGTCGAGCAGCCGGGCCGCACGCAGCTCAATGCCTCGGCCGGCCGGCTCGGCTACTTCAACGGGCTGGCCTTCGAGGGTTTCTCGACCGGCCGCGGCACGGCCGCCAGCGTGGGTGCGCAGACGCAGATGGCCGGCGGCGACGGCCCGCTGGCGCTGGGTCGCACCGATGCCGCCGTGCAGTTCGTCGAAGCGCGCAACGTCAACACCAACGGCGTGACCGGCTACGCGCGCGACACCCGCACGCTGTGGGGCGCCGTCTCGTGGCAGGGGCTCGCACCCTGGGCTGACGCGCTCGGCAGCGGCACAGGTGGCGTCGGCGACCGTGTCGGTGGCATGCGCGTGCAGGCCAACCTCGTGCACAGCGCGGGGCGGCCATCGGACGCGACCTCGCAGGCCGCCTCCGACTCGGCCACCGGCGGCTGGCTCGACGCGGCATGGCGCACCGACTGGCTGCAGCAGAACGCCTCGGTGTTCTATTTCCAGCCCTCGCTGCGCTGGGGCTCGGACACGCTGCCCAACAACCTGCGCGGCGCCTCGTGGCGCGGCGACATCTCCACCCGCCAGTGGCAACTGGGCGGCAACGTCGAGCTGAGCGACAGCGTGAGCGGCGCCCCGCAGCGCTCGCTCTATGCCAACGCGTTCGGCCGCTACCGCTTCGATTCGCGCGACGCGGTCTCGGGCAACCTGGCCGTGCGCAGCGGCAGCTATGCCGCGCAGTCGGCCCAGGTGACGTGGGAGCACCAGTCCGACTGGGGCTACACCCAGTGGCGCACCGACGCGGCCCACGGCGTCGACCTGCGCGTGCTGCGCACCGGTGTCGACCACGCCTGGCGCGTCGGCGAAGCGCAGACGCTCTCGACTTCGCTGGCCATCGAGCAATCGAGCCGTTCGGGCGCGAGCCTGCGCACCGTGTACTGGGGCGTGCTCGGCACGACGCCGTTCGTGGCGGGCGCCCGGCTCGACCTGAGCCTGCGCGGCAGCAACGGCATCGGCGGCAACAGTTCGCGCTTTCTCAGTGCCAATGCACGGCTCGCGTGGCCGCTGGGCAGCGGCTGGTCGTTCATCACCCAAGTCACCGCCTCGCGCGGGCAGGAGGCGCTCGACCCCACCGTGGTGTCGGCCCTCACCACCGCCACGCTGCAGCCGACGCTGATCGTGCCTTCCACCCGTTCCTTCATGCTGGTGCTGCGCTACGAAGGCCGGGCCGGCTCGGCCAGCGCCCCCATCGGCGGTGCACCGGGCGTGGGTGATGGCCGGCTCGAAGGCCATGTGTTCTTCGACCAGAACAACAACGGCCGGCGCGAAGCGAACGAGGGCGGCGTCGCCGGCGTCACGGTGCGCATCGACCGCCGCTACGTCACCCAGACCGACGCCCAGGGCTTCTACAGCTTCCCGTCGGTGGCCGGCGGCAGCCACGAGGTCGAGCTGGTCCAGGACAACCTGCCGCTGCCGTGGAGCAGCGCCGGCTCTCCCACGCAGCGCGTCGACATCCGCGTGCGCGGGACCGCCCTGGCCGACTTCGCGATCCAGAAGGACCGCTGAAGCGGGCGTTTGGCGCCCGGCGCCCCGCGCCCTACACTTTTCGTCTTTGCTGCCGATATCCGGAGGTCGGGCGCCGTTGCCGCGCCCGAACCTCATGTTCTTACGGATCGGGCCTTATGACGGGAAGCTGGCTTCAACCGGGTCGCGGCGCACACCGTCGCGGCCTTCGGGGCGTTGTGACTGCGCTGTGCCTTGCGCCGATGCTGTGCGTCGCCGAGTCGATGCACGGCGTCAACTCCGCAACGAGCCAGCTGCGCATCACCGTGATCGTGCCGCCCGTGTTCCGCGTGCTGCAGATCACGCCGGCCGGCGAGGGCTACGACTACCGCGTGTGGACCAACATGAAGTCGATCATTCTTGCTGGGCGCGAATACCGGTTCGACCGGATCGGCGAGACGACGCTGCACTTGCGCGCTTCGCCGGACAACGTGTGGATGATCCACGGGCTGTAGACGCGATCGCGCAGGCCCTGACCGGGGCTAAGTGCGCAACCGAACAGAACTCGCCGGCCCGCAGGGCTAGAGTGTCCAACGCGGTTTTCCGCGTTTCATCACTCCAAAGGCCCCGATGTCCGACGCTCCCTTCTTCCACGACGCCTCGGGCACGGTCCGCTTCTCGGTGACGGTGGAGGGCAACCCGGTGAACGCCAGCATCGGCAGGGAAGCCCTGCGCTATCACTTTCGCACCGGAGAAAGCGCCGACCCGATGGAAACCTATGCCCAGCATGCCGATGAACTCGATGCCGCCGTCCGCCGGCGCATTGCCAAGGGTTCGATGGAGCCCGTGATGCTGCGCGAGAACGACCTGCAGCCCGTGACCTGAAGGCCAGGCCGGTCGGCACCGGATCAGGCGATCAGGTCCGCATAGCTCCTGCGATTGGCCCGGTAGCAGTCGCAGGCGGCGTTTTCCAGCCCCGCACGGTCCGTGATGGTGATGACGCCGCGGCGGTAGTCGATCAACTGGCGCGTGTGAAGCGCCGTTGCGGCATTGGTGATGCCGACCCGGCGCACGCCCAGCATGCGGCCCAGCACTTCATGGGTCAGCGCCAGATGCGGCGAATGTGCGCAGTCCTGCGTGGTCAGCAGCCAGCGCGCCAGCCGTTCTTCAATCTGGTGGAACTGGTTGCACAGTCCCGAGCGGCCGAACTCCATCAACAGCACGCAAACATAGCGATTCAGAACGCGCTTGAGCGTCGAACTCTGCAACAGCTCCTGCTCGAAGGATTGCGCGGTCAGGCGCCAGGCCAGGCCCGCGCCTTGCACCAGGGTTCGCAGCGGCGCGCTTTGCACGTCCAGGGAAAGCTCATAGCCCAAGGCCCCTTCGTTGCCCACCATGCCGGTCTGCAGGCCGTCGTGGCCGTCAGCGGTGGACACCAGCGACACAAAGGCGCTGGTGGGAAAGTGGATGTGCCGGATCGCGTCGCCCGGCTCGTAGAGAACCTGCGCCGCCACCAGCGACACGCTCTCGCAGCGGTCGAGCAGGCGGGCCCTGTCCAGGATCGGCAACGCCTCCAGCAGGCGGTTCAGAACGGGGGCGGTCGGCTCGGTGGTCACGGATCCGCCTGTTGGGAAGAAAGCACGCCCGCGCGAAAGTGCGCGGGCGGCGCATTGTTGCCGAGGGGGTTGCGCGTGTCTGTGCGGCGGCGTACCGAGAGCGGCAGGCCGCCGCGCGATCAGGTCGCCAGCAGGTGCGGCAGCAGCCGGTCGGTCTCGCGCTTCACGACTTCGTAGCACTCGCAGACCTGCCGCTCCAGGCCCGGGCGGTCCAGCACCGTGATGTGGCCGCGCGAGTACTTGATGAGGTTCAGGCGCTGCAGCTTGCCTGCGGCCTCCGTCACGCCTTCGCGCCGCACGCCGAGCATGTTGGCGATGAGTTCCTGCGTCATCACCAGCTCGTTGCCGGGCAGCCTGTCCAGGCTCAGCAGCAGCCAGCGGCACAACTGCTGCTCCAGCGAATGGTGCCGGTTGCACACCGCCGTCTGCGACATCTGCGTGATGAGCGATTGCGTGTAGCGCAGCAGCAGGTGCAGCAGCGGCCCGCCCTTGTCCGTCAGCGCCTTGATGTGGCTCGCGCTCAGGCGGTACGCGTGGCCCGCGCTCTGCACCACCGCACGGTTGGGGGTGCTGCCTCCGCCCATCAGCAGCGACACGCCGACCATGCCCTCGAAGCCCACCACGGCGATCTCGGCCGATTGCCCGTTCTCCAGCACATAGAGCAGCGAGACGATGCAGTCGGTGGGGAAGTACACATGCTGCTGGACCACGCCCGATTCGTAGAGCACCTCGCCCAACTGCAGCGGTACCAGCTCCAGCAGCGGCCGCATGCCGTCCATCACCTCCGGCGGCATCACCTCCAGGAGGCTGTTGCGCGCTGCGGCTGCGCGCGAGGAAGACGAAAGGGGGGACGATGCCATAGGGGAGAAGAGTCCAAATTGCAGATCATTTTGCAGCCGATGCCTTGTCGTCTGTGCGGTGACGCACAAATGGACCTCTCTATTTTCAAGACGCCAGCGTGCGCCACCGAACGGAGGCAGGATCGCTTTCGCGGTAGCGTGGAATTTCAGCCCTTCATTGGGCGGAGAAATACCATGACCCCCTTGATGAGTCCCTCGGAGTTCGCTGCCGATGCATTGGTTCGCGCCTATCTGCACGGGCGCACGCTGCCCAAAATCCTGCATGGCGCGGTGGTCTGGGTCGCGGAAACGCGGCTGCGTAGCGGCAAGCGACCCGTGCTCGACGCCACCCTGTGCGCCGACATCGACAGCCAGGCAATCGCGCCGCGGCACCCCGCCCCCCTGTTCGCCGCGACGGTGATCGCCGTGGCCGAAGGAGCCTGAATGCCCATGGAACTGCTCGGCAAGTTGTGCTGCGCGAAGCTCCCGCTGCAGCTCGACGACCAGACCGACATCTACAAGTGCGACGTACTTCGCAGCGCACAGCTGATCGAGGCCGAACTGCCGCCCGTCCTGCATCAGCGTGGAAGCATCGTCTATTCGGGGCAGGCCACGGTGATGCGCGTCACGGCCAAGGGCCATTCCGTCGCGAAGCAGCACAGCGGCGGCGGCTGACCACCGCCCGCGCCTGCAAACGCGCCGGCGTCAGGCAACCACCGGCGAAGCCGCAACCAGGTGCTCGGTGAGAAACCACACCTGAAGCTCGTTGGTGCGCAGCACATTGCTCACGAACACGTCGTTGCTGCCGGGGTCCCCTGACTTGTCGACCTGATCGGCCGCCTCGCGCGCGGCAATGATGATCTGCTCGTGCGCCTGCGCAAGCCGCCGCAGTTGCACCGCAGCCGGTTCACGCCCGCGCGGCGGCCGTGCGATCTTCGTGGTCTCGGCAATGTCGGCGGCCATGGCCAGCGCAATGCCGCCCAGCAGCTGGATGCGCTCGGCCACGATGTCGACCAGCAGCACCTGCCCTTCGTAGTGCTGGTCGTACATCAGGTGCAACTGGTTGAAGGTCGGTCCCACCACCTGCCAGTGGTGCTTCTTGTACATGTCGCGCAGGGTGATGGTGTCGGCCAGGCACTGGTTCAGCAGCGCCACGCTTTGCTTGCAGACCTTTTCCGACAGCCCGTTCGGCAGCTTGACGATCTCGCCATAGCGCTGGGTCTCGTGGCTTTGCTGATGCAGGTCGGGCTCGACTTCCCGCTTCGACGGACTCGGCGCGCCGGGTACTTTGGATTTGCTGGCCATGTGTGTGCTCCTGGGTTGAGGAAAAGGGATGGAGAAAGAATGAGGCGTTCAATTTCTAGCACCCGCACATCGCGTCGCACGTAGGCGAGACGGCCAGTTGTCGCGGTGCCGAACGCTTGTCCTACCCAGGGTCGCGCCCGTGGATCGCAGCGTCCCCGGCGCCCGGGTGTTGGTGTGGAGAGGCAGCAACCCGGAGCACGACCATGACCACACTCATCACCTACCTGGCCGAAGACAACGAGACCATCCGCGACAACCTGATCGAGACGCTGCGCGAAATCGCCGACGTGCGCGTGGTCGCGCACTCCGCCACCCAGGCCGAGACCAGCCAGTGGCTGTCGATGCACGACGGCACCTGGCACCTTGCCATCGTCGATCTTTTCCTCAAGGGCGGCAGCGGCCTGGGCGTGCTGGCGGGATGCCGCCGCAGGGAGCCTTACCAGAAGGTCGTCGTGCTGACCAACTACGCCACCCGCGAGATCCGGCAGCGTGCCGCCGAGCTGGGCGCCGACGCGGTCTTCGACAAATCCACCGAACTCGACGACCTGTTTGCCTACTGCGTCGAGCAGACGCGCCATCTTGCGCAAGAGGAGGACGCACAGCCCTGACGCGAAGGGGCCACGCGCCCGCCAGGCAAACGTGCTGAAATGTCCTGGCGCACCCCCCAAGGAATCCAGGCCTCATCCATGCGCAGATTGCGCTTTCTCACCAGCCGCCATCGCGCGCCCTCCACCAACAGGGCGCTGGGGTTGCTGCTGGCCTTCAATGCCGGCGCGGTCAATGCGGGCGGGTTCCTGGTGCTTCACATGTACACCTCGCACATGACCGGCTTCGCGTCGCAGCTCGCCGACGGGCTGGTGCTGGGCAACACGAAGCTGCTGCTCAATGCGCTCGGCGCCGTGCTGGCGTTTCTCTCGGGCGCCGCGGTCTGCGCGGTCCTGGTGAACTGGGGCCGCCAGCATCATCTGCACAGCGTCTATGCATTGCCGCTGCTGCTGGAAGCCGCGCTGATGTTCCCCTTTGGCCTCATGGGCGCCGTGACGCTGACCTGGGCCACGCCGTTCGCGGTGCCGCTCACCGTGCTGCTGCTCTCCTTCATCATGGGCCTGCAGAACGCGGTCGCCTCGAAAACCTCGGGCGGCAGCATCCGCACCACCCACATGACCGGCAACATCACCGACCTGGGCATTGAGCTGGGCAAGATGCTTTATTGGAACGGGCGGGCCGCCACCGCAGACTCGGCGGTTCGCCACGATCACAGCCGCATGCAACGGGCGGCCGGGCTGATCGGCATGTTCGTGCTCGGCGGCGCAGTGGGGGCGCTGGGCTTCAAGTACATCGGGTTTGTCTGCGTGATCCCGCTCGCCGCGCTGCTGCTGGCGTTGTCGATTCCGCCGTTCATGCGCGACATGCCGCGCTCAGGCCTTCTGTTGCGGCGGCAGCCCAGAGGCTGACGCGCTTGTCTGTTCGCTGGCGCACATCGGGTTTTCCCCGATCTCGATAAGGTTGCGCAGACTGGCTTCCCCTGGAAGCGGCGGAACTTCAAGCACCATGCCCAAGCTCTCCATGCACACCGCGACCGTCACCATCAGCCTGCCGTCCGACATCGGTTCGGACGAGGAGATCGCCGCATTGCGCATCGCCGGCATCCCTGTCGATGCGCTGGGCAATGCCCAGTTCGGATATCTCTTCGTGAGAAATGGCGGTGGCAGCAACAGACGGAACATCTTCAGATGGTTCGCCGGCGGGTTGCCGCAAGAGCCGCCCTTGCCCTGAATGGCGCTGCTCGCCAGGGACTGGGGCAAGCCTCCTAAGCCTTGATGCCGCAGCCGCCCAGCACAAACGCCACCAGCTCGCGCGCGATGGGTTCGCGCTCGATCGGTGCGTCGGGCGGCAGGCCGAGCATCACGCGCGTCTGTATCGCGTAGTCGGCATAGCTCTGGGTCATGGCCCAGATGTGCATCAGCAGGATGCGCGCGTCGAGCGGACGCATCAGGCCGCGTGCGATCCAGCCGTTGATGACGTCCACTTTCTTCTGCGTCCAGGCCCGTGCGTTGGGCCAGTAGCGCTCGAGGTTGCGGCCGCCGTCGAGCACCTCGCGCGTGAAGATGCGCGAGATCTCGGGGTTGTCGAAGGCGTGGTCCAGCTTCTTGCGGATGTAGTCGGCGAGCACCGTGGCCGGGTCGCTGGCGTCCTCGAACGAGAACACCACCTTCCAGGCGTGCAGCACCTGCATCAGCAGTTCTTCGTACAGCTCTTCCTTGCCCGCGATGTAGTAGTGCAGCTGGGGCTTGGTGAGCCCGGCGCGCGCCGCGATGGCCTGCGTCGACGTGCCCTTCAGGCCATGCAGGCTGAACTCGGTCACCGCCGCGGTGCGGATCGCGGTCATGATGCGTTCGCGGCCCGGGCGTGCACGCGACAGCGGACCGTCGGGGGCGGGCATTTCCTGGGCTGTCGAGGGGGTGAGGGCGGCGGGATCGGCGTTCATGGCGGTGGGCGGCGGGGGCGCCCGGTCGATGGTAATCCCTGGCGCATGACCGCATGTCGTGCCCGCATGGCGATGCCGTGCATGCGGGCACGGTTCATGTATCTTCCTCGCCGCCTCGAAAAATTTCCTCAAACCAAGGAGCCTTTCATGTACCTCTCTCCCCGTTTCCGTGCCTTCGCGGCCGGTACCGCATTGCTCGCGGCCAGCGCCCTGGCGCAGGCCCAGCAGGCCCTGCCCAATGTGGTGATTCTTGCCACCGGCGGCACCATCGCCGGCGCCGGCGCTTCGGCCGTCAACAGCGCCACCTACGCGGCCGCCAAGGTCGGTGTCGAGAAGCTGATCGCCGGCCTGCCGGAGCTTTCCAAGGTCGCCAACGTGCGCGGCGAGCAGGTGTTCCAGGTCGCATCCGAAAGCCTCACCAACGACAACCTGCTGACGCTGGCCAAGCGCGTCTCGGCGCTGTCCAAGCAGGCCGATGTGGACGGCATCGTCATCACCCACGGCACCGACACGCTGGAAGAAACCGCCTACTTCCTGACGCTGACTGTGCACACCAACAAGCCGATCGTGGTGGTCGGCTCGATGCGTCCGGGCACCGCGCTGTCGGCCGACGGCGCGCTCAACCTATATGACGCCGTGAACGTGGCGGGCAGCAAGGACGCGATGGGCAAGGGCGTGCTGGTGACGATGAACGACAACATCGACAGCGGCCGCGACGTGAGCAAGAACGTCAACATCAAGACCAACGCCTTCTCCAGCCAATGGGGCGCGCTGGGCATGATCGTCGAGGGCAAGAACTACTGGTTCCGCGCGCCGGTCAAGCGCCACACCATGAACTCGGAGTTCGACATCGACAGCATCAATGCGCTGCCGCCGGTCGAGATCGCCATGGGCTACGAGGGCGTGTCGTCCATCGCCATCGACGCCATCGCCAAGAGCGGTGCCAAGGCGCTGATCCACGGCGGCACGGGCAACGGCTCGGTGGCCGATCGCATCGTGCCGAACCTGCAGAAGGCGCGCGCCGATGGCGTGATCGTCATTCGCAGCTCGCGCGTGCCTGACGGCTTCGTGATCCGCAATGCCGAGCAGCCCGACGACAAGTACGACTGGGTGGTGGCGCACGACCTGCGTCCGCAGAAGGCGCGCATCCTGGCAATGGTCGCGCTGACCAAGACCAACAACACCAAGGAACTGCAGCGGATCTTCTGGGAATACTGATCCGTCGAGCGATTTCAGTGACCAGAACCGGGCCGCGGGGGCATCAGCCTTCGCGGCCTTTTTGCTGGGCGAAGGCCTGGCTACCGCGTTCGGCGATGGTGCCGCGCGTACTCGATGCTCGCGATGCAGATCGCCAGCCACGCCCCGCCCGAGCACAGCCCCGCGAGCACGTCGGTCGGAAAGTGCGCCCGCACGAAGATGCGGCTGCAGGCCACGGTGATGACCACGGCCGTTGCCGCCATCACCGACGGCACGCGCCAGCGCGGCGGCAGCATGCGCAGCCCCAGGTAGCCCAGCATGCCGTAGAGCACCATCGAGCCGGAGCTGTGGCCGCTCGGAAAGCTGAAGCCTGATACCAGCGCGAAGCCGTTCTCATGAATCGGCCGCGCGCGCTCGAAGATGTGCTTGAGCACATGGTTCAGCCCCGCGTTGCCGACGCTGGCCGCCAGCCATCCGACGGCAAAGCCGCGATGCCCGCGCAGCCACAGCAAGACAGCCACCAGCACGCAGATCGACCCCATGAACCACGGGTCGCCCAGATGGGTGAGCCGCAGGAACACTTCGCGCACGGCCAGCGGCGTGTGGGCGCCGACCGCTTCGCTGATGGTCTCGTCCAGCAGCCCCATCGGCCGGCCGTTGCCCAGGCCCTCGGCCACCTCGGCAAAGACCCTCGCAAGACCGAGCACCGTGACAAGGCCGATGGCCAGTCCGCCGAAAAGCAGGTACGTGCCCGGCTCGGGTTGCGCCGCATGCCGGCGCCGAAGATGCTCGAAACCCCAGGCCGCGAGGCCGGCACCGGCGGTCAGCACGGCCAGCAACACCAGGAAACCGGGCCAGGCCTGGGCGCCGATGCGTTCGCCCAGGGCGGTCAATGCGGTGGGATCAACGGGCATGGGCAAAGGGCGCGGACGGCGAGGACAGGCGAATCACGATGTACGGGGGAGGTTCCAAAAGGGGGAGGTCGAGCATAGCGGGGCGTTCCTGACCGCCCGCTGCCTCGTAAAATAGCCGGTTCGTTGCGCCGCGGGGTTCTCCCACCGGGCGGCCGCCTTCACGCAGAGCCATGCTGACCTTCCAACAAATCATTCTCAAACTGCAGTCGTACTGGGCCGACCAAGGCTGTGCGCTGCTGCAACCGTACGACATGGAAGTGGGCGCGGGCACCTCGCACACCGCCACCTTCCTGCGCGCCCTCGGCCCGGAACCGTGGAAGGCCGCCTATGTGCAGCCCAGCCGCCGCCCCAAGGACGGCCGCTACGGCGAGAACCCCAACCGCCTGCAGCACTACTACCAATACCAGGTGGTGCTCAAGCCCGCGCCTTCCAACATTCTGGAGCTGTACCTCGGCAGCCTCGAAGCCCTGGGCTTCGACCTGAAGAAGAACGACATCCGCTTCGTCGAGGACGATTGGGAAAACCCCACGCTCGGCGCCTGGGGCCTGGGCTGGGAAGTCTGGCTCAACGGCATGGAAGTGACGCAGTTCACCTACTTCCAGCAGGTCGGCGGCATCGACTGCAAGCCGATCACCGGCGAAATCACCTACGGCCTTGAACGCCTGGCGATGTACCTGCAGCAGAAGGAAAGCATCTACGAACTGGAATGGGCGCCCGGCGTGACCTATGGCGACGTCTATCACCAGAACGAGGTCGAGCAGTCGACCTACAACTTCGAGCACAGCGACGCCGAGTTCCTGTTCACCGCCTTCAATGCGCATGAAAAGCAGGCCAAGCACCTCATGACCGAGCAGCTCGCGCTGCCGGCCTACGAACAGGTGCTGAAAGCCGCACACAGCTTCAACCTGCTCGACGCGCGCGGCGCGATCAGCGTGACGGAGCGCGCGGCCTACATCGGCCGCATCCGCAACCTCGCGCGCAGCGTGGCGCAGAGCTACTACGAAAGCCGCGAGCGCCTGGGCTTCCCGATGGCGCCGCGCGAATGGGTTGCGCAGATGCCGCCGAAGAAGCCCGCCTGACCCTGCCCGCCCGCCATGCCAACGATCTTCACCCATGTCGCCGTTCCCGTCTGCGCAGCCATTGCGCTGGGCACGCGGCGCGTGCCGGTGGCGGCGCTGCTGGTGGGCATGCTCGCGGCCATCGTGCCGGACTTCGACGGCCTCGCTTTCAAGCTCGGCATTGCCTATGGCGGCATGAGCGGACACCGCGGCTTCACGCACACCCTGCTGTTCGCGCTGGTGTTCGGCCTCATCGGCTGGTGGCTCGCGCCGCGATGGGGCATGCGCCGCGCGACCGGCTGGGCGTGGATCGCGCTGTGCACCGTGTCGCATCCGCTGCTGGACATGCTGACCAATGGCGGCATCGGCATCGCCTTCTTCTGGCCGTTCAGCGACGTGCGCTACTTCAGCCCGTGGCGGCCCATCGAGGTGTCGCCGATAGCGCTCAAGCGCTTCTTCTCGCCGCGCGGCGCGCAGGTGCTGCTCAACGAGATGTTCACCGTCTGGGCGCCGCTGCTGGTGGTGGCGGTGCTTGCGCTCGTGGCGCGCCGCAGCGTGGAGCGGCGCAACGGCGCCGTCGCCGCATGAACCGTTTTTCTTCTTTCCCTTCCACGGTGCCGCATTGCTGCGTGCCCGTGACCGGCGCCGCTTGCGGCGCAGTTTTCGTCCTATCCCTCTGAGCCATGTCGTCTGCCAGCCTTCTTGTCGAACTGTTTGTCGAGGAATTGCCGCCCAAGGCGTTGAAGAAGCTCGGTGACGCCTTTGCCGGCGTGCTGCGCGACCAGCTCGTGGCGCAGGGGCTCGCCGAGGCGGGCGCGGTGCTCACCGCCTATGCTTCGCCGCGCCGCCTTGCCGCGCACCTCACGCACGTGGCCGAGCGCGCCGCCGACAAGGCCGTGTCGCAAAAGCTCATGCCCGTGGCCGTGGGCCTCGATGCCTCGGGCCAGCCCACGCCGGCCCTGCTCAAGCGCCTGGGCGCGCTCGGCGCCGACGCCTCGGCCGTGCCGGGCCTCAAGCGCGCGATGGACGGCAAGGCCGAAGCGCTGTTCTACGAAAGCACCGCCAAGGGCGCCACGCTGGCCGAAGGCCTGCAGAAGGCCCTGGCCGAGGCCATTGCCAAGCTGCCGATTCCGAAGGTCATGACCTACCAGCTTGAAGAAGGCAGCGAGCTGCCCGGCTGGACCAGCGTGAGCTTCGTGCGTCCCGCGCACGGCCTCGTGGCGCTGCACGGCAGCACTGTGGTGCCCATCGAGGCGCTGGGCCTGAAGGCCGGCCGCGAGACGCACGGCCACCGCTTCGAGGCGGCGGTCGATCCGGTCGTGCTGCGCGATGCCAACAGCTATGCGCTGCAACTGCAGGACGACGGCGCAGTCATCGCGAGCTTCGAGGCGCGCCGCGCTGAAATCGCACGCCAACTGGCGGCCGCCGCCATCAAGGTCGGCGGCGGTGCCGTGCCCATCCACGACGACGCACTGCTCGACGAAGTGACCGCGCTGGTCGAACGCCCCAACGTGCTGGTCTGCAGTTTCGAGCGCGAATTCCTCGAAGTGCCGCAGGAATGCCTGATCCTCACGATGAAGGCCAACCAGAAGTACTTTCCGCTGCTCGACGCGTCGAACAAGCTCACCCACAACTTCCTCGTCGTCAGCAACATCAGCCCCGACGACGCGAGCGCGGTGATCCAGGGCAACGAGCGCGTGGTGCGCCCGCGCCTGGCCGATGCCAAGTTCTTCTTCGACCAGGACCGCAAGAAATCGCTGGCCTCGCGCGTCGAGTCGCTGGGCAAGGTGGTCTATCACAACAAGCTCGGCACGCAGGGCGAGCGTGTCCAGCGCGTGATGCACATCGCACGCGGCATTGCCGAAAAACTCGGTGACACCACGCTGGCCGCGCAGGCGACGCAAGCCGCGCAACTGGCCAAGGCCGACCTCGTGACCGACATGGTCGGCGAGTTCCCCGAGCTGCAAGGCACCATGGGCCGCTACTACGCGCTGCACGACGGCCTCGATGCCGCAGTGGCCGACGCCATCGAAGACCACTACAAGCCGCGCTTTGCCGGCGACGAACTGCCGCGCAACACCGTCGGCCTCGTGGTCGCGCTGGCCGACAAGCTCGAAACGCTGGTCGGCATGTTCGGCATCGGCAACCTGCCCACCGGCGACCGCGACCCGTTCGCGCTGCGCCGCCATGCGCTCGGTGTGATCCGCATGCTGACCGAAAGGGACCTCGCGTTGGGCCTGAACGCGCTGCTGCAGGACGCCGCCGCGCAGTTCAAGGGCATCGCCGGCTTCGAGAGCAGCAAGGCCACGGTCGAGCTGCAGGACTTCATCCTCGACCGCCTCGCCGGCAGCCTGCGCGAGCAGGGCGCGAGCGCGCAGGAAGTCGATGCCGTGCTGGCCCCTCGCCCGCAGCGCCTGGGCGAAGTGCCCAAGCTGCTGGCGGCAGTGCGCGCCTTCGCCGCACTGCCCGCCGCCGCTGCACTGGCCGCCGCCAACAAGCGCATCGGCAACATCCTCAAGAAGGCGCCCGAGGCCGACGCGCACGTCAGCGAACTGCTGCTGCAGGAGCCCGCCGAGAAGGCGCTGCACGCGGCCATGGCACAGGTCGTGCCCGCCGCCAATGCGCAGTTCGACGCCGGCGACTACACCGCCTCGCTGCAGACGCTGGCCGCGCTGCGCGAGCCGGTCGATGCCTTCTTCGACGGCGTGATGGTCAATGCCGAGCAGGCCGACCTGCGCCTGAACCGCCTGGGCCTGCTGATGTTGCTGCACGCCGCGATGAACCGCGTGGCGCAGCTCGAGCGGCTGGCCGTCTGATCTTCCGGACAACCTCACCATGGGTGGTTCTGCCATGAAACTCGTCATCCTCGACCGCAACGGCACGATCAACGTGCACCGCGAAGATTTCGTCAAGAGCGACATCGAGTGGACGCCGCTGCCCGGCGCGCTGGAGGCGGTGGCGCGGCTCAACCATGCGGGCTGGCACGTGGTGATCGCGTCCAACCAGTCGGGCCTGGGGCGCGGCCTGTTCGACATGGCCTCGCTCAATGCCATGCACGCCAAGATGCACAAGATGCTCGCGGCCGTGGGCGGCAAGATCGACGCCGTGTTCTATTGCCCGCACAGCCCGGACGAGGACTGCGACTGCCGCAAGCCGAAGTCGGGCCTGTTCCTGCAGATCGGCGACCGCTATGGCATCGATCTGAAGGGCGTCCCGACGGCTGGCGACAGTCTGCGCGACCTGCAGGCCGGCGCGGCCGCCGGCTGCGAGCCGCACCTGCTGCTCACGGGCATGGGCGCGGCCTGCCGCGGCGTCGATCCGCTGCCGCCCGAATATCCGGCGAACACGATGGTTCACGAGAGCCTCGCCGCCTTTGTCGACTTTCTGCTTGTGCGCGAAGCGCAGGCTGCACTGCAGGTAGCTGTCTGATGGCGTTTTTCCGTTCCGTTCTCCACGCCCTGTGGATGCTTGTCACCGTCGTGCCCTGGGGCATCATCATGTGCGTCAGCTCGATCTGGAAGCGCGGCATTCCGCTCTACTGGATGGCCGAGCAATGGCTCAGTTGGGCCATCGGCGGCGCGCGCGTGCTGCTGGGCATCAAGACCCGCGTGACCGGCATGGAGAACCTGCCGACCGACCAGCTCGCGGGCGCGGTGTTGCTGGTCAAGCACCAGTCCACGCTCGAAACCTTCCTCATGCCCACGCTGATGCCGCACCCGCTGGCCTACGTGTTCAAGAAGGAACTGATCTACGTGCCCTTCTTCGGCTGGGCCATGGCGCGGCTGGACATGATCCACATCGACCGCAGCCAGCGCGCGCAGGCTTTCAACAAGGTGGTCAACCAGGGCCGCAAGCTGCTGGCGCAGGGCATCTGGATCATCATGTTCCCCGAAGGCACGCGCATTCCGCGCGGCCAGAAGGGCACCTACAAGAGCGGCGGCACGCGGCTGGCCTGCGAGACGGGCGTGCCGGTGATCCCGATTGCCGTGACCTCGGCCAAGGTCTGGCCGCGCAAGGCATTCATCAAGCGCCCGGGCGTGGTCGATGTGTCCATCGGCCCGGCAATCCCGAGCGTGGGCCGCAAGCCCGATGAGCTGATGCGCGAAGTCGAAGCCTGGATCGAGGCCGAGATGCGCCGCCTCGACCCCGAGGCCTACGTCGACAGCCCGCAGCAGCAACCATTGCCGTCGTCGCCATCGGACGCGCGCTGAAGAAAGAACCCGACATGCAGGGCCTGCTGCAGTTCACGATGGACCTGTTCGAGGGGCTGGGGAGCGAATTTGCACCGCCAGCACCTTCGCCAGCAGCGCCCCGGCGAGCGAAGAAGCCCAAGCTGGTTGCGCCGCCCGCTGTGCCGGCCGCGCCGCCAACGCTCGTGGAGCCGTACGACAAGGATGCACCGCCAGCGATCCCGCTGGCTGAGACCCTGACCCTCGCGAACTTCGCGCACCCTCAGGCCACACGCCAGGTGGTGCTGGGCACGGCGCGCGTGGCGTATGAATTCAAGCGCGGCAAGCGCAAGACCATCGGCTTCCTGGTGGGTGCCGAAGGCCTGTCGGTGCGCGCACCGCGCTGGGTGGCACTGCGCGATGTCGATGCCGCGATCCAGGAGAAGGCCGACTGGATCCTGCGCAAGCTCACCGAGACGCAGCAGCGTCATGCGCGTGTCGAGGCCACGCGCATCGAATGGAAGAACGGCGCACAGTTTCCCTTCATGGGCGAGCCGGTCGTGATCCAGCTCGACCCGAAGCACGGCTTTGCGAGCGTCGGCGGCACGCTCGATGCCGCCGAGGGCGACGGGCCGCGCACCTTGCGGCTGGCGGTGGCGCAGAACGCCGAGCCCTCGCAGATCCGCGATGCGGCGCAGGCCTGGCTCATGCGGCAGGCGCGGCGCCTGTTCATCGAACGGCTCGATCACTTCGCGCCCAGGCTCGGGGTGAGCTGGCAGAAGCTGTCGCTGTCGAATGCCGCAACGCGCTGGGGCAGCGCGAGCGCGGACGGCTCGATCCGCCTCAACTGGCGGTTGATTCATTTCGGGCTGCCGGTGATCGACTACGTGGTCGCGCACGAGCTGGCCCACCTGCGGGTGATGGACCACTCGCACCGTTTCTGGGAAACGGTCGAGAGCGTGGTGCCCGACTACGACCTGCTCAGGCAGAAGCTGAAGGACGAAGCCGTCCCTCGCTGGTCGTAGAAGAAAAGCCTCAGCGGGCGTGCGTGACGCCGCCGTCGACCACCAGCGTCGAGCCCATCACGTAGTCGCCAGCCCGCGACGCCAGGTAGATGGCGGCGCCGGCCATGTCTTCCGGCACGCCGATGCGACCGGCCGGAATGCGTTCCTTGACCTCGTCCCCATGGTCCCGCGCCACCTTGTTCATGTCGGACGCAAACGCGCCGGGCGCGATCGCGCTGACCACGATGCGGTCTTGCGCCAGCCGCAGTGCCATGCGCCGCGTGAGCTGGATCAACCCGGCCTTGCTGGCCGCGTAGGAGTACGTTTCCTGCGGATTGATCGAGATGCCGTCGATCGACGCGATGTTGATGACCTTCGACAGATGGTCGGTCGCGGCCTTCTTGAGCATCGGCGTCAGCGCTTGGGTCAGGAAGAAGGGCGTCTTCAGGTTCAGGTCGACCACCTTGTCCCAGCCGCTTTCCGGAAACTCCTCGTACGGCGCGCCCCAGGCTGCACCGGCGTTGTTGACGAGGATGTCGAGCGAGTCTTCGTGTTTGGCGTAGGCCTCGACCAGCGCCTGCGCGCCTTCCAGCGTGGACACGTCCGCCGGCAGCGACACGCAGTGGCCGAAGGCCGAAAGCTCCTTGGCGGTCTGGTCGCAGGCCGCGGCCTTGCGCGCCGAGATGTACACGCGCGCGCCCTGCGCCAGGAAGCCCTCGGCGATCATGCGGCCGATGCCGCGCGAGCCGCCGGTGATCAAGGCGCTGCGGCCCTTCAGCGAGAAGAGTTGGGTGGTGTCCATGGTGCAGGTGTCTCCTGAATTAGAAAAATCTCAGGAAACGAGCTTAGTGCGCGGCGCGTCCGCGCTGCGTCACCTTGGCGCCAGCGACAGGCTGCGCGGGCTCATGAAATTGCGCAGGCCGCCGGTGATGGGGTCGAGAAAAGCCACCGACTTGGCCAGCAACTGCAGGGGCTTGTCGAAGTCGTCGGTGTTCTCGGGCAGCAGCGTGGGATAGATCGGGTCGTTCACGATCGGCATGCCCAGCGCCATGCAGTGCACGCGCAGCTGGTGCTTGCGGCCGGTGACCGGCGAGAGCTGCAGCAGCGCATGGCCATCTCGCGCCTCTTGCACCACGATGCGGGTCTCGGAGTTGGGCTCGCCCGCTTCTTCCTTCACGCGCATGAAGTGCTCGTCGTCGACCAGCCGGCTGCGGTAGACCTCGGGCACCGACGACACGCCCTCGTGCCACGGCACCACGGCCTCGTAGTGCTTGGCGATGCGGCGTTCGGGAAACATCGCCTGGTAGGCACCACGCGTTTCGGGGCGCACCGAGAACAGCACCAGCCCCGAGGTGCTGCGGTCGATGCGGTGCAGCGGCACGAGGTCGTCGATCTTCAGTTTGCGCTTGAGCCGCACCAGCAGGCTTTGCTGCAGGTACTTGCCGGTGGGCGTGACGGGCAGGAAGGGGGGCTTGTCCACGACCACGAGCTGGTCGTCCTGGAACAGCACCTGTTCCTCGAAGGGGATGGGCACCTCGGCATCGAGCGTGCGGTAGTAATAAACGCGCAGCGGCGATTCATAGCGGCGCTGCGCGGTCACGGGCACGTGGTGCTCGTCGATCACGTCGCCGGCCGCGATGCGCTCGAGCCAGGCCTCGCGCGTGATGGCGGGAAAGCGCTCGATCAGGAATTCGGCGATGGTGGGCCAGGGGCCGTGCGACAGCCCCACGCAGCTCGGGCCGACGCCTTCGCGCGTGGGCAGCGGCAGCCGGGGGCTTGTCATTGCGCGAGTTCTCGTTGCAGCACCGACAGTGCTTCGGCAAACGAGGGGCGCGCTGTCACGTCGGGTTGCATGCATCGGTCTTTCAATGCCGTTGCTGCTTGCGGTGGCGTATTGCTGCAGCGTTCAAGCAGCTCTTCCAGCAGGCAGCCGAAGGCGCGCATCTCCAGGCGCTGCAACGCCAGAGCCTGCGCCGCATCGAGCGAGCGGGTCATCCAGGCCGCGCCGAAGTCGCCGAGCCGCCCCCCGCCTTGCGCGTTCCACAGGATGTTGTGCGCGTACAGGTCGCCGTGCAGAAGGCCTTGCGCATGCAGGTGCTGCATGGCCGAGGCGATGTCGCGCGCGATGCGCAGGGCCACGTCGCAAGACCAGCGTGCATCGTCCGAATAGACATCGCGCGTGCACGACGCCAGGCTCGGCGGCCCCGCGAGGGTAATGAACGACGGGGCCACCAGCGCCATCACCAGGCCTTCGGTGCCGTCGGGATGGCCGTCGATGCGGCTCTGTGCGGCAATCAAGGTGGGGTGCAGGCCGGCCGCGATGCAGGCGGCCATTTCGCTGTGCGGCCAGCCGTCGCTGGTGACCGCGCCCTTGAACAGCTTGACCGCCACCTGTTGCTGCGATGCACCCAGCGCCGCCTGATGGATCACGCCCGAGGCGCCTTCGCCGAGTTTCTTGCCGAGCGTCAGCTCGCGCCAGTCGACGTGCGGCACCGATTGCGCGGTGATTGCCGCGTCTTCCGCCTGCGTGTCGAAAGGGTTGCCTGCGGCGGCGAGCCACGACAGGCGCGGCAACGAGAGCAGCCATTCGGGCAGCGCCTCGAAGCGATTGGCGGAAATGCGCAGCAGTTCGAGCTGCCGACAGGCCGCCACCGATTGCGGCAGCGTGCGCAGGCGATTGCCCGCCAGCATCAGCTTCTGCATGCGCGTGCACTGGCCCAGCGTGTCGGGCAGTTCCTCGATCTGGTTGTCCGTGAGGATCAGCCAGCGCAGCGAAGGCGGCAGTGCTTCGGCCGGCACGCTGCGGATGTGGTTGGCCTTGAAGCCGACGATGCCGAGTTCACGGCACTGGCCGATGGACGCGGGCAGTTCCGTGAAGCGGTTGTCCGAGCAGAACAGCACGCGCAGCCTGTGCAGCCGGCCCAGGTCGTCGGGTAGCGCGCTCAGCGCATTGCCCGAGAGGTTCAGTGTTTCGAGTGAATCGGAAAGGTCGAAAAGCTCGCGCGGAAACTCGGTGAGTCCGCACGAGAGATCGATTCGTTTTGCGCCTGCCAGCCGGCCCGCGCGCAGCTGAGCCAGCGTGTTGTCCATCCGGCGAGTCTAAATCGCTAGGCCGTCGTGCTTCGGGCGCCGAAGCGGTAGATGCCGTCCTGTCCCAGTTCGCGCTTGACCTGGCCCGAGAACCACAGCAGGTGCAGGTGGGCCACGGCCTCACCCATCGCGAAGGTCATCTGGTGCAGGTCGAGTTCGCGCTTGAACAGGATCGGCAGGCCTTCGGCTGCGGTGATCGGGCGCGCGGTGCAGGCTTCGAGCAGCTCGGCCAATCGGTCGCGGTGGTGCTCCTGCAACTGGTCGACGCGGCGGTGGATGCCGGTGAACGGCTTGCCGTGCGAGGGCAGGCCCAGCGTGTCGACCGGCAGCGCCTTGAACTTGTCGATGCTGTCGAGAAAGAGCCGCAGCGAGTTGGCTTCGGGCTCGCCCGCATGCACGCTCACGTTGGTCGAGATGCGCGGCAGCATCATGTCGCCGCCCAGCAGCAGCTTCAGTTCGTCGCAGTACAGCGCGATGTGCTCCGGCGCGTGGCCGTAGCCGCTGATGCAGCGCCAGGCGTGGCCGCCGATCATGACCGTGTCGCCGTCGAGCATGCGCGTGAAGTTGTCGGGCACCGAAGGCACCATGCCCGCGTAGTAGTTGGTGCGCGCGCGGATCTTGGCGACGGCCTCGGGATCGGTCAGGCCGTGCGAAGCGAAAAACTTCGCCGCCAGCTCGCCGCCCGCCGCGCTGTCGCCGGCGGTGGTCAGCACGCGTGCCACGTGGTAGTCGGTCGAGCTGATCCACAGCGGCGCGTTCCAGCGCGTGCAGAGCCAGTCGGCCAGGCCGATGTGGTCGGGGTGCATGTGGGTGACGATCACGCGCAGGATCGGCAGGCCCTGCAGTTGCGTCTCGAACACCTGCTCCCACTGCGCGCGCGCTTCGTCGCGGGCGATGCAGCAGTCGACCACCGTCCAGCCCTCGACGCCGTCGATGGTGTCGCGCAGCAGCCAGAGGTTGATGTGGTCCAGTGCAAAGGGCAGCCGCATGCGGATCCAGCGCACGCCGGGTGCCACTTCCAGTGCGGTGCCGGGCTCGGGCAGGGTGTCGCCCATCGGGTAGTGGAGTTCGCGTTCGAGGAGGTTCATGTAAGATTGACGTTTACGTAAACGTCATGTGTTGATGGCATCATTGTAGGGAGCGCGGCAAGAAGCTGCTGTCGCCCCCGTAACGCCCCCCGACGTTCCCGAACCGTCCTGCCATTCCATGTCCGCGCAAACCTTCACCATCAGCGAACTCGCGAAGGAGTTCGACCTCACGACGCGAGCCATCCGCTTCTATGAAGACATGGGCCTGCTCACGCCCGAGCGCGCCGGCATGCAGCGCGTGTACAGCGCGCGCGACCGGGCGCGCCTGACGCTCACGCTGCGCGCCAAGCGCCTCGGCCTGAGCCTGACGGAGGCCAAGGACATCCTCGACATGTACGACAGCCCGCAAGACACGGTGCCGCAGCTGCAGAAGTTCCTCGGCGTGCTGGGCGCGCACCGGTCGCAGCTCGAAGCACAGCTGGCCGAACTGCAGACCAATATCGCGGAAGTGCGCGCTCACGAGAAGAAAGGCCGCGCCACGCTCGCACGTGCCCAGAAGGCGGCCAAGGCTGCCTGAACCCCGCGCCAGAAACACGACTCACCGACAATAGGTTCCTATGTCCGACAACCTCGACGACCTCTTTGCCCACAACCGTGCCTGGTCCGCACAGATGGAACGCGATCGGCCCGGCTTCTTCACCGGCCTGGTGAAGCAGCAGACGCCGCGCTACATGTGGATCGGCTGTTCCGACAGCCGCGTGCCCGCCAACCAGATCACAGGCCTGGAGCCGGGCGAGGTGTTCGTGCACCGCAACGTGGCCAACATCGTGGTGCATTCGGACCTGAATGCGCTGTCCGCGATCCAGTTTGCCGTCGAGCGACTGAAGGTCGAGCACATCATGGTGGTCGGTCACTACGGCTGCTCGGGCGTGCAGGCCGCGCTCGAAGGCGCGCGCATCGGCATCGCCGACAACTGGATTCGCCACATCCAGGACGTGCGCGACCGGCACAAGGTCATGCTGGAGAGCTTTCCCGAGGAAGTGCGCGCCGATGCGCTGTGCGAGCTCAACGTGGCCGAGCAGGTGGTCAACGTGGCGGTCAGCACCGTCATGGTCGATGCCTGGGCGCGGGGCCAGAAGGTCAGGATCCACGGCTGGGCCTTCGGCGTGCACGACGGCCTGCTGCAGGACCTGGGCCTGAACGTCGATGGCGACAAGCCGCTCGACGCCATCTACAAGGCCGCGGTGCAGCGCATCCGCTACAAATGGAGCAAGCCGCCGGGCCTGTCGCCTAGCGCGCAGGCGGGCGCGGACGGCACCGAAGGCACGGCGAAGTAACCCGGCCGGGCCCATGTTCCCGCAGCGCCTCGATTCGCCGCTGGCCTACGACATCGCCAAGGCGATGATCGACGGATTCAACCGCCACTACCGGTTGTTTCGCGCCGAATCGGCGCGTGCCAAGCATCGATTCGAGACCGCCGACTGGCACGGCCAGCAGCGCGCCCAGCGCGAGCGCATCGAGTTCTACGATCTGCGCGTGAACGAGGCCGTGGCCCGGCTCGAAAAAGAGTTCAAGGCCGGCGAGCAGCCGATGGATGTGTGGCACCAGGTCAAGCTGCACTTCATCGGCTTGCTGGTGGACCATCACCAGCCCGAGCTGGCCGAGAGTTTCTTCAACTCGGTCACCACCAAGATCCTGCACCGGGCCTACTTCCAGAACGACTTCATCTTCGTTCGCCCAGCCATCAGCACCGAGTACATCGAGCCGCGCGGTGCGCCGACCTACCGCCCGTACTACCCCGCGCACGACACGCTGGCCGACACCATCGAGCAGATGCTCGACGACTTCGCGCTGCAGGGCAGCTATGCCAACAAGCGGCGCGATGCCGAGCGCGTGGCGCACGTCATCCTGATCCGCTTCCACCAGGTCAAGTTGCGCGCCAACTTCCAGTTGCAGGTGCTCTCGGGCCTGTTCTTCCGCAACAAGGGCGCCTATGTGGTCGGCCGCATCCTGAACGGCTTCACCGAGATCCCGTTCTCGCTGCCGATCCTGCACGACAGCCACGGCAAGTTCTACATCGACGCGGCGCTGTTCGGCGAAGACGACCTGCAGATGCTGTTCAGCTTTGCACGCGCGTACTTCATGGTCGACATGGAAGTGCCCTCGGCCTGCGTGCAGTTCCTGCGCTCGCTGATGCCGCGCAAGCCGCGCGCCGAAATCTACAACGCGCTCGGCCTGGCCAAGCAGGGCAAGACGCTGTTCTACCGCGACTTCCTCTCGCACCTGAACTATTCGAGCGACCGCTTTCGCATCGCGCCCGGCATCAAGGGCATGGTCATGCTGGTGTTCGACCTGCCTTCGTTTCCGTTCGTGTTCAAGGTCATCAAGGACTTCTATCCGCCGCAGAAGGACACCACGCGCGAGCAGATCAAGGGCAAGTACATGCTCGTGAAGCAGCACGACCGCGTGGGCCGCATGGCCGATACGCTGGAGTACAGCGACGTGGGTTTTCCGCTCGATCGCTTCGAGCCCGAACTGATCGAGGAGATCCGCAAGTTCGCACCCAGCCAGCTCGAGATTGGCGACCGCGATGGCAACGGGGAGATGGAGCTGGTGCTCAAGCACGTCTACATCGAGCGCCGCATGATCCCGCTGAACATCTACCTGCAGGAAGCCTTCGACACGCTGGCGCACCCCGAGAGCCCGGCCCACGCCAGGCGCGCGAAAGACCAGCTCGAACATGCGGTGATCGAGTACGGCAACGCCATCAAGGACATGGTGGCCGCCAACATCTTTCCGGGCGACATGCTGTGGAAGAACTTCGGCGTCACGCGCGGCGGCAAGGTCGTGTTCTACGACTACGACGAGATCGAATACGTCACCGACTGCAAGTTCCGCAAGGTGCCCACGCCGCGCAACGAGGAAGACGAGATGAGCGGCGAGGTCTGGTATTCGGTCGGCCCGAAGGACGTGTTCCCCGAGACCTTCGAGCCCTTTCTGCTCGGCAACAGCGACGTGCGCGCGGCCTTCATGGCGCACCACGCCGACCTGCTCGACGCTGCCTTCTGGCAGCACCACAAGGAACGCATCCAGGCCGGCCAGATGCTCGATGTGTTCCCGTACGAAGAGTCGCAGCGCTTCCAGCACGAGGGGCACGCGACGCATTTCTGACACTGGCCGCGGCACGCGCCGCAGCCGACTGCTTCAACGTCAACGCTTTTTGCTTTCACATTCCAGAAGGAGACCTCCCATGTCCGAATCCATCGTCATCGTCGGCGCCGCCCGTACCCCCATGGGTGGCTTTCAAGGCGACTTTTCTTCCCTCTCCGCGCATGACCTCGGTGGCGCCGCCATCAAGGCCGCCGTCGAGCGCGCGGGCATTGCGCCCGAGAGCGTGGGCGAAGTGCTGTTCGGCAACTGCCTGATGGCTGGGCAGGGCCAGGCGCCGGCACGCCAGGCGGCCTACAAGGGCGGCCTGCCCGACAGCGCGGGGGCCGTCACGCTCAGCAAGATGTGCGGCTCGGCCATGAAGGCCGCGATGCTCGCGCACGACCTGCTGCTGGCCGGCACGCACGACGTGATCGTCGCGGGTGGCATGGAAAGCATGACCAACGCGCCCTACCTGATGCTCAAGGGCCGTGGCGGCTACCGCATGGGTCACGACAAGATCTATGACCACATGATGCTCGACGGCCTCGAAGACGCTTACCAGCCGGGCCGCTCGATGGGCACCTTCGGCGAAGACTGCGCGGCCAAGTACAAGTTCACGCGCGAGCAGCAGGACGCCTTTGCCATCGCCAGCGTGCAGCGTGCCAAGGCCGCGACCGAATCCGGTGCCTTCAAGGACGAGATCGTGCCCGTCACCGTGAAGGGCCGCAATGGCGACACCGTGATCTCCATCGACGAAGGCCCGGGCAAGGTCAAGCTCGACAAGATCCCCACGCTCAAGCCCGCGTTCAAGAAAGAAAACGGCACCATCACCGCCGCATCCAGCTCGTCGATCAACGACGGCGCGGCCGCGCTGGTGATGATGACCGAGTCGCATGCCAAGAAGATCGGCGCCAAGCCCATCGCCCGCATCGTCGGCCATGCCACGCACGCGCAGCAGCCCGAGTGGTTCTCCACCGCGCCCGTCGGCGCCGTCGCCAAGCTGTTCAAGAAGACCGGCTGGACCGTGAAGGACGTCGACCTCTGGGAAGTGAACGAAGCCTTTGCGGTGGTGCCGATGGCGCTCATGCACGAGCTTGACGTGTCGCACGACATCGTCAACGTGAACGGCGGCGCCTGCGCGCTGGGCCACCCCATTGGTGCGAGCGGTGCGCGCATCATGGTCACGCTGATCCATGCGCTGAAGGCGCGCGGCAAGAAGCGCGGCGTGGCCACGCTGTGCATCGGTGGCGGCGAAGGCACCGCCGTGGCACTCGAATTGCTATAAAAACAGAGACCGGGAGCGCCCGAAGAAGGGCGTTCGCCGGCTTTTTCATTCAGACAGTCAAAACAATGCGTAGAGCAGGAGATTTCATGCGCCCATCCATCCACCGTACCGCCCTTGCCGCCTTGCTGGCCACCGCCTTCCTGGCACCCGCCGCCAGCTGGGCCCAGAAGCGCGACAACGTGCTGTTCCAGGCCGCCACCGACGAGCAGCCCGCGGTGATCAAGACGCTGGAGAAGCTCGTCAACATCGAAACCGGCACAGGTGACGCCGAGGGCCTTGCCTCCGCCGGCACGTACCTCGAAGGCGAACTCAAGAACCTGGGCTTCACCGTCACGCGCAGCAAGTCGGCCGGCATCGTCGTGGGCGACAACATCGTGGGCAAGATCAAGGGCCGTGGCGGCAAGAACCTGCTGTTGCTCTCGCACATGGACACCGTGTACCTGAAGGGCATCCTCGCCAAGGCGCCGTTCCGCGTCGAAGGCGACAAGGCCTACGGCCCCGGCATCGCCGACGACAAGGGCGGCAACGCCGTCATCCTGCACACGCTCAAGCTGCTCAAGGACTACGGCGTGCGCGACTACGGCACCATCACCGTGCTGTTCAACACCGACGAAGAAAAGGGCTCCTTCGGCTCGCGCGACCTGATCCAGGAAGAAGCCAAGCTGGCCGACTACGTGCTCTCGTTCGAGCCCACCAGCGCCGGCGACGAAAAGCTCTCGCTCGGCACCTCGGGCATTGCCTACGTGCAGGTCAACATCACCGGCAAGGCCTCGCATGCGGGCGCCGCACCCGAGCTGGGTGTGAACGCGCTGGTCGAGGCCTCCGACCTCGTGCTGCGCACCATGAGCATCGACGACAAGTCGAAGAACCTTCGCTTCAACTGGACCATCGCCAAGGCCGGCAATGTGTCGAACATCATTCCGGCCAGCGCCACGTTGAATGCCGACGTGCGCTACGCGCGCAATGAAGACTTCGACGCCGCCATGAAGACGCTGGAAGAGCGCGCGCAGCAGAAGAAGCTGCCCGAAGCCGACGTCAAGGTGCTCATCACCCGCGGTCGCCCGGCCTTCAATGCCGGCGAAGGCGGCAAGAAGCTGGTCGACAAGGCCGTGGGCTATTACAAGGAAGCGGGCGGCACGTTGGGCGTGGAAGAACGCACCGGCGGCGGCACCGACGCGGCCTATGCGGCGCTCTCGGGCAAGCCCGTGATCGAAAGCCTGGGCCTGCCGGGCTTCGGCTATCACAGCGACAAGGCCGAGTACGTGGATATCAGCGCCATTCCGCGCCGCCTGTACATGGCAGCGCGCCTGATCATGGATCTGGGCTCGGGCAAGTAAGCAAGCCAACCGCAAGAAGAAAAGACAGGAGACACGCCATGCTGCTCAGCGCCGACCAGGAAGCCATCCGCGACGCGGTACGCGATTTTTCGCAAGCCGAACTGTGGCCCAACGCCCCCAAGTGGGACCGTGAGCACAGCTTTCCGAAGGAAGCGCACCAAGGCCTCGCGGCGCTGGGTGCCTACGGCATCTGCGTGCCCGAGGAGCATGGCGGCGCCGGCCTGGACTACCTCACGCTCGCGCTGGTGCTGGAAGAAATCGCGGCCGGCGACGGCGGCACCAGCACCGCCATCAGCGTGACCAACTGCCCGGTCAACGCGATCCTCATGCGCTATGGCAACGCGCAGCAGAAAAAGAAGTGGCTTGAGCCGCTGGCGCAGGGCCACATGCTCGGCGCCTTCTGCCTCACCGAGCCGCAGGCCGGCAGCGATGCATCGAGCCTGCGCACCACCGCGCGCAAGGACGGCGACGCCTACGTGATCGACGGCGTGAAGCAGTTCATCACCAGTGGCAAGAACGGCCAGGTGGCCATCGTCATAGCCGTCACCGACAAGGGCGCGGGCAAGCGCGGCATGAGCGCGTTCATCGTGCCGACCGACGCGCCCGGCTACGCAGCGACGCGGCTGGAAGACAAGCTCGGCCAACACAGCAGCGACACCGCGCAGATCAACTTCGACGGCTGCCGCATCCCGGCAGAGAACCTGATCGGCGCCGAAGGTGAGGGCTACAAGATCGCGCTCGGCGCGCTCGAAGGCGGCCGCATCGGCATCGCGGCGCAGAGCGTCGGCATGGCACGCAGCGCCTTCGACGTGGCGCTGGCCTATGCCAAGGAGCGCCAGGCTTTCGGCGGCGCGATCTTCGACCAGCAGGCCGTGGGCTTTCGCCTCGCCGAATGCGCCACGCAGCTCGAAGCCGCGCGCCAACTGATCTGGCACGCCGCGAGCCTGCGCGATGCCGGCCTGCCCTGCCTGAAGGAAGCGGCCATGGCCAAGCTCTTCGCGAGCGAGATGGCCGAACGCGTGTGCAGCGCCGCGATCCAGACGCTGGGCGGCTACGGCTACGTGAACGACTTTCCGCTGGAGCGCATCTACCGCGACGTGCGTGTGTGCCAGATTTATGAAGGCACGTCGGACATCCAGAAGCTGCTGATTCAACGCGCGCTGGCGTGAGCGGGCGCGTCGGACGTCCCTGGGTTCGGATCGGCGCGGCACTTGTGCTGGCGGCGCTGGCTGGCTGGGGCTTCGTCATCGAGCCGCGCTGGGTCGCGGCGCGCGTCGAGCCGTTGAGTTCGACTGCGTGGACCGCGCCCGCGGGCCTGAAAGTCGCGGTCGCGGGTGACTGGCATCTCACCACGCGGTCGGCGTGGCGCATCACCAGCGTCGAACGGGCCGCGCAGATCGTCGAGAAGATCAATGCTGCGCAGCCCGATGTGATCCTTCTGCCCGGCGACTTCCTCGCGGGTTCGGGCGACGACGAGGCGCTGTCCATCGAAGAGATGGCCGCCGTGTTCGGTCGCCTCAAGGCACCACAAGGCGTGTACGCCGTGCTGGGCAATCACGACTGGTGGCATGACGGCAAGCGCACGACCGAGGCCCTGTCCGCGCAGGGCATCCACGTGCTGGAGAACGCCTCGGTGCGCCTGCCCGGTCATGAGGTCTGGGTGGTCGGCATCGGAGACCACTCCACCGGCCATTCGCAACCAGACAGGGCTTTGGCAGGCGTGCCGGCCGGCGCCCCGACGCTGGTCATGATGCATGACCCCTTCAGCTTCGCGACCATGCCGCGTACGCAGGGGCTGGTGGTGGCCTCGCATACGCACGGCGGGCAGATCCGCGTGCCCGGCCATGGCGCGCTGGTTGTGCCCGGTGCGGCGCCGCGCGAATGGGCCTACGGGTGGATCGCGCACAAGAACAAGCGCATGTATGTCACCAGCGGGCTCGGCGTGAGCATCCTCCCGGTGCGCTTCAACATGCGGCCCGAGTGGGTGATGTTCCAGTAGCCGACGCGCCTTCCTGTCATCGGTTTCGATGACAGACAAGCCGGTTGTGCGGGCGCACGATGGCCGCCTCATTCATCGAGGCCATTGCCATGACCGTTTCCAGATTCATCTCTCGCGCCGCACGGTTGACGGCACTGCCATTTGCCGCGGTGCTCGGCCTGCCGGCACAAGCGCAGCCCGCCGCACCCGACATCGCCACGTTGACCGCGAGCCAGGCCGTGCAGCAGCTTTGCGCGGGCACGCTGACCAGCGAGCAACTGGTGACCGCCTACATCGCGCAGGCCAAAGCCAAGGCCAACCTCAACGCCCTCATCACGCTCGACGAAGCGGGTGCGCTGAAGGCGGCGCGTGCGGCCGATGCGCAGCGCAAGCGCGGTGGTGCCTGCACGCCGCTTGCGGGGCTGCCGGTGCTCATCAAGGACAACATCCAGGTCAAGGGCCTGCCCGCGACGGCCGGCACGCCCGCGCTCAAGGGCTTCGTGCCCGACACCGATGCGCCGGTGGTCGCCAGGCTGCGTGCGGCCGGTGCGGTCGTGCTCGGCAAGTCGAACATGCACGAGCTGGCCTTCGGCGTGACCGGCTACAACCCGGCGTTCCAGACCGGGCCCGAGGTGGGCGTGCGCAATGCCTATGACGCGAGCCGCATCGCAGGCGGTTCGTCGTCGGGCAACGGCGCTGCGCTCGGTGCGCGCATGGCACCGGCTGCGCTGGGCACCGACACCGGCGGGTCGGTGCGCATTCCTTGCGCCTTCAACGGCTGCGCGTCGCTGCGGCCCACCATGGGGCGTTATTCGCAGCAGGGCATCGCACCGATCTCGCACACGCGCGACACGGCAGGGCCGATGGCGCAGTCGGTGGCCGATGTCGCGCTGCTCGACCGCGTGATCGCCGGTGGCGTGCCGCTCAAGCCCGCCGACCTGAAGCGCGTGCGGCTCGGCGTGGTGCCAGCCTTCTACGCGAACCTCGATGCGGACACGCGCGCCACCACCGATGCCGCACTGGCCAAGCTGCGCGCGGCCGGCGTCACGCTGGTGGATGTGGAGATGCCGAAGCTGATGGAACTGAACGGTGCCATCGGCTTTCCGCTCGCGCTCTACGAGGCGCACGACGACATGGCGGCCTACCTTGCGAAGTACCGCACCGGCATCGACATCGCACAGCTCGCGGCCGGCATCGCCAGCCCCGACGTCAAGGGCACCTTCGACGCCTTCGTGATCCCGCGCAAGCTGCCGGCACCGAATGGCGTGGTCGATGCAAAGCCGGTCTACGACAACGCCATGCGCGTTGCCCGGCCTGCGTTGCAGAAGCTCTACCGCGACACCTTCGCGAAGAACAGGCTCGACGCACTGGTGTTCCCCACAGTGCCGCGTGTGGCGTTGGCGGCCGCACCCGAAGCCAGCAGCCCCGAGAACTTCGGTGCGCTGATCCAGAACACCGACCCGGGCAGCAATGCCGGCATTCCCGGCGTGCAGTTGCCTTCGGGCCTGGGCGCGACCAGCGGCCTGCCGGTGGGGCTGGAGCTGGACGGTCCTGCAGGCAGCGACCGCCAACTGCTGGCCGTGGGCCTGGCCATCGAAGGCGTGCTCGGCCGCCTGCCTGCGCCGAAGTGATGGGTCAGCGCGCTGGCGTGCCCCAGCCCGCCAGCGCCGAGCGGCGCTCGATGCCCAGCTTGTCGAAGATGCGCCGCAGGTAGGTGCGCACCGTGGGCACGCCCACCGCCATGCGCCGCGCGATCTCCTTGTCGGTCAGCCCTTCGCGCACGCAACAGGCGACCTCTTGTTCGCGTGCGCTCAGCAAGGTCCAGGCGGCTTCGCGCCCATCGCGAGGGGAGGGCAGCGCAAGAGCCGCCGTGCGCTGCGCACGTTGCAGCGCGCCCGCGAAGGCCGGCTCGATCAGGTCGAGCAGCGCCTTCTCGTGATCGCCGAAATCGCCGCGTCCCTTGCGGCGCCAGATGCGCAGGTCGCCCAGTGCCCGTTCGCCCTCGAAGGCATGCAGGTTCATGCCCCAGTGCAGTCCGTCGCGCGAGAGAAAGTCGGTGAAGAACGCGGTGCGCATCAACGCGCGCTGCGGCATCACGTCGGTCACGCGCGTGGCGCGGCGGTGCGACTGCAGCACGAAGGTGATCGGGTCATGGTGCTGGTGCCACTGCGCATAGCGATCGAGGTTGGCGGGGTCCATGTTGAGCGCCACGCGCGCGCCGAAGCTGCCGCTGTCCGCATCCCACACGAAGGAGGCGAACTGGTCCGCATGCAGCAGGTCGAGCAGCGCCCAGCCCAGGCGCTCGCGGGTCTCGCGTTCGTCGCGGTCTTGCGCCAGCAGCGTGAAAACGCCACGCAGCGCGTGCTGTTCAGAGCCTGTCAGGTACATCGCCGCCTCGCTCTTTCATGTGCCGGAGTAAGGCTAACGTTTAGCAAGCGCCGCGCCAATGGTGGATGTCCGGGTGGGTACCCCGGCGTCATGCAATACGCGCAAAATCATGGGCCGGCTTCTGCTCATGCCCTCATCCCCTTCCAGCCCCGTCCGCAAGCCCTTCCTGGGAGTGGTCCTGCGGCGCATACGCGACTACTGGGTCGAGTCGCCCAATGCGAATCCGCTGGTCGACCAGAGCCTTGCGCGGGCCTTCGTGATCGATACCTTCGACACGCCGCTGATGGCGGCCACGGTCGCCGCGATCTTCTGGATTACTTTTCTCGTACTCACCGGCGACCCGGGCGCGCTGGTCTGGGGCGTGCTCGTGCACACCTCACAGTGGCAGCGGCACCGCCACCTGCGCCGCTTCGACCCGGCCAGCATCGAGGTTGCCACGGCCGTGCAGACGCGCCGGCGGCTGGAGCTGCGCATGCTGGTGCCGGGGCTGATCTGGGCACTGGCGCCGTGGCTGTTCTTTCCGCACGACAACCTCGCGCTGATCCTGCTGATGTACTTTTTCATCAGCGGCGTTTCCGGCGTCGTCATTGCGGCGCTGGCGCAGTGGTGGCTGGCGGCCGTGTGCTTCAGCGTGCCGATGTTCATGGGCATGGCGCTGCGGCTGGTGGTCGAGCCGGGCAGCGTGCAGCTCATCATGGGCTGCCTGGTGGTCTCGCAGATGTTTGCCGCGCTCTACTACGCGCGCAAGCAGAACCGGCTGATCGTGGGCGCCATCGAGGCTGGCTTCGAGAAGGCGCGGCTGGCCGATGCGCTGGCGCGCCAGCTCGACCACGTCGCGCACCTGGCGGCGCAGCGCGCGCGCATCTTCGCGGCCGCCAACCATGACCTGCGCCAGCCCATGCATGCGCTGGCGATCTTTGTGGACGCCCTCAACACCCGCACCGCGCCCAGTGCCGACAACCTGCGTTTCATGCGCGACAGCGTCGATGCGCTGCGTGGTTCCATCGACGCGCTGCTCGACATCGCGCAGCTCGACGGCGGCGTTGCGCCGGTGCGGCTGGAGCCCTTGTACCTGGACACGGTCTTCGAGTCGCTGCACGGGCGTTTCGGGGCCCTGGCAGACGCCAAGGGGCTGGCACTGCGCGTGCGCCCGACCGAGGCCGTGGTACGGGCCGATGCGCGCATGCTTGCGCGGGTGCTGGGCAACCTGATCGACAACGCCATCAAGTACACGCCGAGCGGCACGGTCTTCGTGTTCGCACGGCGGCTGCAGCATCCGCGCAATGGCGTGCCTGCCTGGCGCATCGAGGTGCGCGACTCGGGCCTGGGCATCGAGGCGCAGCACCAGGAGCAGGTGTTCGAGGAGTTCTTCCAGGTCGACAACCCGGGGCGCGACCGCAGCCGCGGCCTCGGGCTGGGCTTGTCGCTGGTGGCGAGCATGGCGCAGGTCATGGGCTCGCGCATCGAGGTGCGCACCGCGCCGGGCCGTGGCAGCACCTTTTCGCTGGAGCTTGAAGAAGCGGTGGCGTCGCCCGTGGATGCCGACGTCGCCGTGGCCGATGCGCCGGCCGAGCCCGGGGCGGACCTGTCGCCCGTTCGCATCCTGGTGCTCGACGACGAGCAGCCCGTGCGCGAGGCGATGCGCTCGCTGCTGTGCGGCTGGGGCCACGAAGTGGCGCTGGCTTCCAACCCGCGCGAGGCCCTGCAGCACGGCGGTGTGTTCGACCTGATGCTGAGCGACCTGCGACTGGGCAGCGGCCTCTCGGGGCTGGCCGCCGCGCAGGCCCTGCAGGCGGTCGGCAAGGTGCGCAGCGTGGTCATTCTCACGGGTGAAACCGCCCATGCAACGCGGGCCGAAGTCGAGCGCGCGGGCTATGCGCTGATCTACAAGCCTGCGCAGGCACAGGCCCTGCAGGAAGCCATCGCTGGCAGCCGTCGGGCCTAGGGTGAATCGACATTCAACGGCCCCGTTTGAATGTCGATTCACCCTGGCTCCGGGCTTGCCCCATCGGCACCTCGCCCGCGAGGTGTTCCAATAGCGGTCTTCATGAGCGCCATCGATCCCACCACCGGACCTTGCCCCTGCGGTCGCACCGACCGCCGCGACAAGCCCATCGGCTACGCCTTGTGCTGTGGCCGCTACCTCGACGATTTCGAGAACACACCCGCCCCCGACGCCGAATCGCTGATGCGTTCGCGCTATTCGGCCTTCGTGCTGGAGCGGGCCGAATACCTGCTCGCCAGCTGGCATGCGTCGAAACGGCCGGCCTCGATCGAGTTCGAGCCGGGCGTCAAATGGCTGGGGCTGGACATCCGTTCGCGCTCCGTGCTGGACGCGGACCATGCCGAGGTCGAGTTCGTTGCGCGCCAGCGCAGCGCGGCCACGGGCGCCGCCACGCGCCTGCACGAGCGCAGCCGTTTCGTACGGGAAGACGAGCGCTGGTACTACCTCGAAGGCGACCTGCAGCAGCCCCTGGGTTGACGCACCGGGCCGAGGCTCGCACAATCGGCCTCGCTCCGGGGTGCACACAAGTGGTGTGCTGAGATGGCAAAGCAGCCGACCCGCGAACTTGATCCGGGTCATACCGGCGTAAGAAGAGCTGCACTCCCTGACTTCGGTCCGTCCGTCACCCCCCCCTTCCGTGACGGCCCGAAGGCCCACCGAGCGATTGCGGAGCACCCTTTCCCTCAACAAGGAGTGCCCCGATGAATGCCCCCGACAAGTTCACCTCTTTGCTCTCGCTCACGCGCGAGCCCTTTCCCGCGTCCCACAAGTGCCTGATTCCGGGCAGCCGGCCCGACCTGAACGTGCCGGTGCGCGACGTGCTGCTCACCAACGGCGAGACCGTGTCGCTCTACGACACCTCGGGCCCGTACACCGACGCCAAGGTCGAGATCGACGTGCGCCGCGGCCTGCCCGACGTGCGCGGCGCCTGGGTGATCGAGCGCAATGACACCGAAAGTTACGAAGGCCGCTCGCACCAGGCGCTGGACGAAGGCCTGAAGCACGCCCAGGACCACGACGCCCAGCGCCTGGCCGAACTGCGCGCCGGTGCCGCAGCCCTGCAGCGCACGCCGCGCCGCGCCAAGTCGGGCGCCAACGTCACGCAGATGCACTACGCGCGCCGCGGCATCGTCACGCCCGAGATGGAATACGTGGCGCTGCGCGAAAACGGCAAGCGCGAGTGGATGGCCGAATACCTCGCCAATGAAGAGCGCGCCAAGCGCGTGGCCGGCAACCCGATGGGCGCGAGCATTCCGCGCATCATCACGCCCGAGTTCGTGCGCGACGAGGTGGCCCGTGGCCGCGCGATCATCCCGGCCAACATCAACCACCCCGAAGTCGAGCCGATGGCCATCGGCCGCAACTTCAAGGTCAAGATCAACGCCAACATCGGCAATTCGGCCGTCACTTCCAGCATCGAGGAAGAGGTCGAAAAACTCGTGTGGGCGATCCGCTGGGGCGCCGACAACGTGATGGACCTGTCGACCGGCAAGAACATCCACACCACGCGCGACTGGATCGTGCGCAACAGCCCCGTGCCCATCGGCACCGTGCCGATCTACCAGGCGCTGGAGAAGGTGGGCGGCGTGGCCGAAGACCTGACCTGGGAAATCTTCCGCGACACGCTGATCGAGCAGGCGGAGCAAGGCATCGACTACTTCACCATCCACGCCGGCGTGCGCCTGCCGTTCATTCACCTGACGGCCGACCGCATGACGGGCATCGTGTCGCGCGGCGGCTCGATCATGGCCAAGTGGTGCATCGCGCACCACAAGGAGAGCTTTCTCTACGAGCGCTTCGAGGACATCTGCGACATCATGAAGGCGTACGACGTGAGCTTCTCGCTCGGTGACGGGCTGCGTCCCGGCTCCGGCGCGGACGCCAACGACGAAGCGCAATTCGCCGAACTGCGCACCCTGGGCGAGCTGACGAAGATCGCGTGGAAGCACGACGTGCAGACCATGATCGAAGGCCCGGGCCACGTGCCGATGCACATGATCCAGGCCAACATGGACGAGCAGATCAAGCACTGCCACGAGGCGCCGTTCTACACGCTCGGGCCGCTGACCATCGACATCGCGCCGGGCTACGACCACATCTCCAGCGCCATCGGCGCCGCGATGATCGGCTGGGCCGGCACCGCGATGCTGTGCTACGTGACGCCCAAGGAGCATCTGGGCCTGCCCGATCGCGACGACGTGAAGCAGGGGATCATTGCCTACAAGATCGCCGCGCATGCGGCGGACGTGGCCAAGGGGCACCCGGGTGCGCGCTCGCGCGACGACGCATTGAGCAAGGCACGTTTCGAGTTCCGTTGGCAAGACCAGTTCAACCTGGGCCTGGACCCCGACACGGCGCGCGAATTCCACGACGAAACCCTGCCCAAGGATTCGAGCAAGGTGGCGCATTTCTGTTCGATGTGCGGCCCCAAGTTCTGCTCGATGAAGATCACGCAGGAAGTGCGCGAGTACGCGGCCAAAAAGGGCGTGGCCGAGGCTGCGGCCGTGGCGGCGGGCATGGAGGAAAAGTCGAAGGAATTCATGGCCGGCGGTGGCGAGATGTACATCCCGATCCGTTCGGTTTCCTGAGCGGGCGCCCTGGCGGCGCCGGGGTCATTGCTACCATGGGGCCACTCCCCCGAACCTCCCCAGTGCAATGACTCCATTTCCTTTTGCCGCAGTCCTGTTCGACTGCGACGGCGTCCTCGTGGATTCCGAGCCCATCACCAACCGCGTCCTTGCCGAAATGCTGGGCGAGCTGGGCTGGCACATCACGACCGAAGAGTCGATGAACACCTTCACCGGCAAGGCCGTGAAGGACGAGGCCGCGCTCATCGAATCGAAGACCGGTTTCGCGATCACGCCGGAATGGCTCAAGGCGTTCCGGGCTCGCCGCAACGAAGCCCTGGAGCGCGACCTGGTCGCGATTCCCAATGCGCCTGCCGCCATTCGTGAAATCCACACCAGGCTCAAGGGGCGCATCGCCTGCGCTTCGGGCGCCGACCGCCACAAGGTCGAGCTGCAACTGGCCAAGGTCGGGCTGCTCGACTGCTTCCAGGGGCGCATTTTCAGCGGGCACGAAATGCCTCACTCCAAGCCGCATCCCGACGTGTACCTGGCCGCCGCCGAAGCCCTCGGCGTCGACCCGCGCCGTTGCGCCATCGTCGAAGACACGGTCACCGGCACGATGGCGGGCGTGGCTGCGGGCGCCACGGTGTTCGGCTACAGCACCGGCGAATCCGGCCACAGCGGCCCCGGGCCACTGCTGAGCGTGGGCGCGGTGAAGGTGTTCAGCGACATGGCCGAATTGCCCGCGCTGCTATCGGCCTACCGGCTGCAGGCAGCCTGAGTTTCTGGTGCAATGACGCGACCGACGGCCGCGTCGACGACAGACCCGAAACAGGAGCCAGCCCCATGACATCCGAGTACAAGACCGAGCAACCCGACCGCACGGAGATCGACGCCCTCAAGGGCCCTGCCGTCGTGGAGTTCGGCACCAACTGGTGCGGCATCTGCAAGGCCGCGCAGCCGAACATTGCCGAGGCCTTTGCCAAGTACCCGGACATTCCACGCATCAAGGTCGAAGACGGCAGCGGGCGCCCGCTGGGCCGTTCGTTCAACGTGCGGCTGTGGCCCACGCTGGTGTTCATGCGCGACGGCCAGCAGGTCGCGAAGCTGGTGCGTCCCGAAGACAGCCAGTCCATTGCGGACGCGCTGGCGTCGATCTCGCAGCCAGCCTGACGCACGCACATCGCGCGTCGCAGCGCCTGCTGCTTTCATGAAAATCTGGACGCAATTGCTCAGATAAATTCATTTCTCACGGGCGCCTGTCGCGTCCAGAATCCGCGTTCATGATGAACATCGCGGTACTGGACGACTACTTTGACACCTTGCGCACCCTGCCTTGCTTTCGCAAGCTGGATGGTCACCAGGTCGCGGTCTGGAACGACCATGTCGATGGTCTTGATGTGCTCGCGCGCAGGCTCGCCGATGCCGACGCGGTGGTGCTGATCCGCGAGCGCACCGCGCTCAGGGCTGCATTGCTGGAGCGCCTGCCCCGGCTGCGGCTGATCAGCCAGCGCAGCGTGTACCCGCACATCGACATCGAGGCCTGCACGCGGCTCGGCATCGTGGTGTCGTCGGACCTGCATCCGGGCACCCCGTCGTATGCGGCGGCCGAGCTGACCTGGGCCTTGCTGCTGTGCGCGGCCCGGCAGCTTCCCCAGCAGATGGCGTCGCTGCAGCGGGGCGACTGGCAGGCCGGCGTGGGCTCCACGCTTCGTGGCAAGACGCTGGGTATCTATGGCTACGGCCGCATCGGCGCCACCGTGGCGGGTTACGCTGAAGCCTTCAGCATGAAGGTGCTGGTGTGGGCGCGGCCGGATTCGCTGCAGCGTGCCCTTGCGGATGGACGGCAGCCGGCGCCGGACCGTGACGCCTTCTTTCGGGAATGCGATGCCATCTCGCTGCACATGCGGTTGGTGCCCGGCACTCGGGGCATCGTGCGACGCGAAGACCTCGCACTGATGAAGCCCAGCGCGATCCTTGTGAACACAAGCCGCGCAGGGCTGGTCGAACCCGGTGCGCTGGTCCAAGCCCTCCAGGCGGGGCGTCCGGCGATGGCGGCGGTGGACGTCTACGAAACGGAACCCCTCACCGATCCAGCCGATCCGTTGATCTCCCTGCCCAACGTGGTGTGCACGCCCCACATCGGCTACGTGACGCGCGAGGAATACGACCTGCAGTTCTCCGATGTCTTCGAGCAGATCACGGCCTTCGCCGAAGGTCACCCGACCAACGTGGTCAACCCGGACGTGCTGGGCCACATGCGGAGCGTCGCGGGGTCATGAACGCAGAGCTGCAGCGGCTGGCCGTGGAGGTCGATCTCCAGTCGGAGCGCCAGATGCCGTTGCGCCTGCGTTTCGGCTTTGCGTGCGTACAGCGCGTGCGGCACCTGCTGGAAGCACCGGAGGCCATCGATGCGCTGGACACGCTCGGCGCCTTCCTTGAAGGCCGCTGCGATGCACAGGCGCTGGCGCGGGTGCAGGAACGAATGGCAACTGTCGCGCGCAGCCACCCGGGCTCGGCCTCCATCGATGCGTCGGCGCATGCGGCCGTTTCCGCGACCTATGCCGTGTTCCATGCGGTGACGGGGCATGCGCTTCAGGCGGCGGAGTACGCCGCGTACGCCACGGTCTACGCGTATGGCGCCTATGCCTTGTCGGACCCCGACGCGTTTGCGGAAGAGTTTGCTTGGCAGGTCTCGGAGTTTTGTTCTTTGTCGAAGGGCTGTGCGGTTCCCTTTGGCGCGTGACGCTTTGCTGGGTGCTGTTCAGGGCGACGCCCACGCCGACACGGTGCTCTTTTTCGCGAATGTCCCCCGCTTCGCTCCTCCTTTATTTCGCGAAAAAGAGCCCCGTATCGGCGCGAGCGCTGGACAGGGCAGTCGTTGATCAGCAGTACACCAGCAGCGTGTCCCTGTGCGAATGACACCAGGTGCTCCCCGCAGCGAAATAAAGGAGGAGCGAAGCGGGGGACATTCGCGGAGGGGAGCACCTGGTGTCATTCGCACGCGCCCTGAACAAGAGCGTCAACCAAGCGCCTAACTACAACCCGAGTTGCCGGAAGTCCCGCGGCGCATGCCCCGTCCACTGCAGGAACGCGCGCGAAAAGCTCTTCTCGTTGCGAAACCCCACCGCCAGCGCCACCTGCTTGATCGGACGTGTGGTGCGTCGCAGCTGCTCCACCGCCAGCTCGTGGCGCACTTCATTCTTCAGCGTCTGCAGCGACGTGCCTTCCTCGTGCAGTTGGCGGTGCAGCGTGCGGCCCGATACGTTGAGCAACCCGGCCAGCGCCTCGGCCGTGGTCGCCTCGCTCGCACGCGAACGCAGCAGCTCGCGCACTCGTTGCCCCAGCAGGCGGTCGCGCCGGTACTGCAGGATGGTCAGCGGCAGCGCGCGCTTGAGCATGGTGCGCAACGCGCGTTCGTCGCGCTGCAGCGGCAGGGCGAGGTAGCGCTCGTCGAAACTGATGCTCGCCTGCGGCGCGTCGAAGCGCACCTCCGGCGTGAACATCGGCGCATAGGCGTCGCTGTGCGGCGGCGTTGCGAACGGAAAGGTCGCGCTGCGCAGCGAAATGCGCGAGTCGATGGCCCAGCACATGTAGCCGTGCATGAAGCGCAGGCTGGTCACCAGGCAGAACTCGCGGAAGGCGTCGTCCAGCGCGCGGTTCTCGGTGATGCGCAAGGTGGCCACGCCGCCCGCCACTTCGAGCGCGAGGCCGATGTCTTCGGTCAGCAGGCGGTGGTGGCGGCACCAGCGCTTGATGGCCACGCCCAGGTCGGGCGAGGTCAGCGACGCGCGGCACAGCATGCCGTAGCTGCCCCAGGGCAGCCGTCGCGAGAACCAGCCGAGCGCCTCGTCGTCCAGCTCCTGCATGGCGTGTTCCGACAGCGCCTCGAACTGGGCGGCTGTTACCCGTGCGCCCGGCCGGGCCAGTTCACGCGGCGTGATCTGTGCCGCCTGCAGGGCCTGCGCCGGATCGACCTCATAGCGCGCATAGCCCTGCACGATAGCTCGGACAAAGGCCATCGGGGTGACGGCGCGGGCGGGCCTCAGGAAGGATGGGGACGACATGGTTCGGCGGGTCAGGCGTGGCGCAATTTGCAACCATTGTGGCGCCAATTGCGGCGCCACGAGGCGTAAGCTGCGATCTTTCAAGCGCCATCCAGCGCGGGCAGTCCTGCGCGCCGACCCCTTCAGAGGAGACAACACACATGCACGATCCCGGCCTGAACTTCGACCTGGGCGACACCATCGACTCGCTGCGCAGCGCGATCCAGGACTTCGCCGCGAACGAGATCGCCCCCCGCGCCGCCGACATCGATCGCGACAACCTGTTCCCGCACGACCTCTGGCAAAAGCTGGGCGAACTCGGCCTGCACGGCATGACGGTGAAGGAAGAGTTCGGCGGCACCGAGCTGGGCTACCTGGCGCACATCGTGGCGATGGAAGAAGTCTCGCGCGCTTCGGCCTCGGTGGGCTTGTCGTATGGCGCGCACTCCAACCTGTGCGTGAACCAGATCCACCGCAACGGCAGCGATGCGCAGAAGAAGAAGTACCTGCCCAAGCTGGTGAGCGGCGAGCACGTCGGTGCGCTGGCCATGAGCGAGCCCAACGCCGGCTCCGACGTGGTGAGCATGAAGCTCAAGGCCGAGAAGAAGAACGGCTACTACGTGCTCAACGGCGGCAAGATGTGGATCACCAACGGCGGCGACGCCGACACGCTGGTCATCTACGCCAAGACCGAACCCGAGATGGGCGCGCGCGGCATGACGGCCTTCATCGTCGAGAAGAACTACAAGGGCTTCTCGGCCGGCACCAAGCTCGACAAGCTGGGCATGCGCGGCTCCAACACTTATCCGCTGTTCTTCGACAACTGCGAAGTGCCGGAAGAAAACGTGCTGGGCGGTGAAGGCCTGGGCGCGAAGGTGCTGATGAGCGGCCTCGACTACGAACGCGCGGTGCTCTCAGGCGGCCCGCTGGGCATCATGGCCGCGTGCATGGACGCGGTGCTGCCCTTCGTGCACGAGCGCAAGCAGTTCGGCCAGAGCATCGGTGAATTCCAACTGATGCAGGGCAAGCTGGCGGACATGTACTCGACCTGGCAAGCCACGCGCGCTTACGTGTACGCCGTGGGCAAGGCCTGCGACCGCAACGACCATGCGCGCACTTTCCGCAAGGACGCAGCCGGCGCGATTCTGTATTCGGCCGAGAAGGCGACGTGGATGGCCGGTGAGGCGATCCAGGCGCTGGGCGGCGTGGGCTACACGAAGGACTTTCCGGTGGAGCGGTTGTGGCGCGATGCCAAGCTGTACGAGATCGGTGCGGGCACGAGCGAGATCCGGCGCATGCTGATCGGTCGCGAGCTTTTCGCGGAAACGGCCTGAGCTGTTTTTCTCCCTCCCCTTCCGGGGGAGGGCAGGAGTGGGGGCAAGCGGCGTTCGATGAGGCACTGAATCCAACCAGCGCCGCTTGCCCTCATCCCAACCTTCCCCCGGAAGGGGAAGGGGCCAGACAAGGAGACAAGGAAGGAAATGGAAATGACTGCAGCAGCACTGACCGAGAGCTACGGCAAAGGCGCCACCGACGTCCCCCTCATCGAGCAACCCATCGGCGACTTCTTCGACGACATGGTCGAAAAGCAACCCGACCGCGAAGCGCTCATCAGCCGCCATGAAGGCCAGCGCTTCACTTACCGCGAGCTGCAGACCGAATCGAACAAGCTCGCCAGCGCGCTGCTGAACCTCGGCCTCGCAGCCGGCGACCGCGTCGGCATCTGGTCGCACAACAACGTGCCGTGGGTGCTGATGCAGATCGCCACCGCCAAGGTCGGCCTGATCCTCGTCAACATCAATCCCGCGTACCGCACCTCCGAGCTGGAATACGCGCTCAACAAGGTCGGCTGCAAGGCGCTGGTGACGATGGCGCAGTTCAAGACCAGCGACTACCTGGGCATGCTGCGCGAGCTGGGCCCCAAGCGCCTGCCGCTGCTGCAGCACACCTTCTGGATCGACGGCAAGGCGGCTGCGAGTGTGGAAGAGCCGGGCATGCAGCGCTTCAGCCAACTGCTCGCAAGCGGCGATGCGGCCGATCCGCGCATCGCACAGATCCAGAAGACGCTGAAGTCCACCGACCCCATCAACATCCAGTTCACCAGCGGCACCACGGGCTTTCCCAAGGGCGCGACGCTCACGCACCGCAACATCCTGAACAACGGCTTCTTCATCGGCGAATGCATGAAGCTGTCGCCCATCGACAAGCTCTGCATTCCGGTGCCGCTGTACCACTGCTTCGGCATGGTGCTGGGCAACCTGGCCTGCCTGACCCACGGCTCGGCCATCGTGTACCCGAACGACGGGTTCGATCCGCTCACCGTGCTCGAAACCGTACAGGCCGAGAAGTGCACCGGCCTGCATGGCGTGCCCACGATGTTCATTGCCGAACTCGACCATCCGCGCTTCAAGGAGTTCGACCTGTCGACGCTGCGCACCGGCATCATGGCCGGATCGCCGTGCCCCACCGAGGTGATGAAGCGCGTGGTCGACCAGATGCACCTGAGCGAGATCACCATCGCCTACGGCATGACCGAGACCAGCCCGGTGAGCTGCCAGAGCAGCACCGACACGCCGCTGGACAAACGCGTGTCCACCGTGGGCACCGTGCAGCCGCACCTCGAGGTGAAGATCATCGACCCCGAGACCGGCGCGGTCATGCCGACGGGCCAGTCGGGCGAACTCTGCACGCGCGGCTACTCGGTGATGCACGGCTACTGGGAAGACGAGCCGCGCACGCGCGAAGCCATCGACGCCGAACACTGGATGCACACCGGCGACCTCGCCACCATGGACGCCGAGGGCTACGTCAACATCGTCGGCCGCATCAAGGACCTGGTGATCCGCGGCGGCGAGAACATCTACCCGCGCGAGATCGAAGAGTTTCTGTACCGCCACCCGAAGGTGCAGGACGTGCAGGTGGTCGGCTTGCCCGACAGGAAGTACGGCGAAGAGCTGTGCGCCTGGATCATCGTCAAGCCCGGCCAGACTGCCACCGATACCGAGATCCGCGACTTCTGCAAAGGCCAGATCGCGCACTACAAGGTGCCGAAGTACATCCAGTTCGTCACCGAATTCCCGATGACGGTGACCGGCAAGATCCAGAAATTCAAGATCCGCGATGCCATGACCGAGCAACTCGGCCTTAAGCAAGAAAAGACAGCATGAGCAAAATCGAAACCAAACTGAACGCCCGCTCGGCCGACTTCCAGGCCAACGCCGCAGCCATGCGTGCGCTGGTCGACGACCTGCACAAGCAGTTCGCCAAGGTGGAGCAGGGCGGCGGCGAGGCCGCACGCGCCAAGCACACCGCGCGCGGCAAGCTGCTGCCGCGCGACCGCGTGGCCGAGCTGCTCGACCCGGGCACGCCGTTCCTTGAAATCGCGCCGCTGGCCGCGCATGCGATGTACCTCGATGGCAAGGGGGCCGAATCGGCGCCGGGCGCCGGCATCATCGCCGGCATCGGCCGCGTGAACGGTGTCGACTGCATGATCGTCTGCAACGACGCGACGGTGAAGGGCGGCACCTACTACCCGCTGACGGTGAAGAAGCATCTGCGCGCGCAGGAAATCGCCGAGCAGAACCGCCTGCCCTGCATCTACCTGGTGGACTCGGGCGGCGCCAACCTGCCGAACCAGGACGAGGTGTTCCCCGACCGCGACCACTTCGGCCGCATCTTCTACAACCAGGCCAACATGAGCGCCCAGGGCATTCCGCAGATCGCGGTGGTCATGGGCTCGTGCACGGCGGGTGGCGCGTATGTGCCGGCAATGAGCGACGAGTCGATCATCGTCAAGAACCAGGGCACGATTTTCCTGGGCGGCCCGCCGCTCGTGAAGGCGGCCACCGGCGAAGTGGTGACGGCCGAAGACCTGGGCGGCGGCGACGTGCACACGCGGCTGTCGGGCGTGGCCGATCACCTGGCGCAGAACGACCTGCATGCGCTGGCGCTGGCGCGTACGGCGGTTGCGAATCTCAATGCGAAGGCGGCAACGCCACTGCCGGCTGCACACCCCGCGGTGAGCGCACCGGCATTCCCGCGCGAAGAACTGTACGGCGTGATCCCCACCGACACGCGCAAGCCCTTCGACGTGCGCGAGATCATCGCGCGCATCGTCGACGGCAGCGAGTTCCATGAATTCAAGGCCCGCTTCGGCGCCACGCTGGTCTGCGGCTTCGCCGAGATCGAAGGCATGCCGGTGGGCATCATCGCCAACAACGGCATCCTGTTTTCCGAGTCGGCGCAGAAGGGCGCGCACTTCATCGAGCTGTGCTGCCATCGCAAGATCCCGCTGGTGTTCCTGCAGAACATCACCGGCTTCATGGTGGGCCGCAAGTACGAGAACGAAGGCATCGCGCGCCACGGCGCCAAGATGGTGACGGCCGTGGCCACCGCCAACGTGCCCAAGTTCACCATCATCATCGGCGGCAGCTTCGGCGCCGGCAACTACGGCATGTGCGGCCGTGCGTACAGCCCGCGCTTTCTCTGGATGTGGCCCAACGCGCGCATCAGCGTCATGGGCGGCGAGCAGGCCGCGAGCGTGCTGGCCACCGTCAAGCGCGACGGCATCGAACTCAAGGGCGGCACCTGGAGCAAGGAAGAGGAAGAAGCCTTCAAGGCGCCGCTTCGCCAGCAGTACGAAGAGCAGGGCCACCCCTACTACGCCACCGCGCGGCTGTGGGACGACGGCATCATCGATCCGGCCGACACGCGCCGCGTGCTGGCGCTGGGCCTGGCGGCATCGCGCAATGCGCCGATTCCCGAGCCGAAGTTCGGCATCTTCCGGATGTGATGGCGATGCGGCTTGCGCACTTCTTCGGTTCGCGTGTCAGGCGGGGGGCGGCTGCCCTCGGGCTGGCCGCGCTGGCGATTTGCGCGCAGGCCTTTGCGGCCACCCTTCCGGAATCGGTGGTCATGGTGCCGAAGAAGGGCGGGCTGTTCACGACCGAACTCGAAACCACGCTCTACGTGCCCGAGGGCACCGGCCCGTTTCCCATTGCGGTCATCAACCACGGCAAGGCGAACGGTGACCCGAGGTTCCAGGCGCGCTACAAGCCGCTGGGCGCGGTGCGCTTCTTTCTCTCGCGCGGCTATGCGGTGGTCGTGCCGATGCGGCAGGGCTTTTCCAAATCCACCGGCAGCTACATCGGCGGCGGCTGCAACATCGAGAGCAATGGCCGTGAGCAGGCCGGCGATGTGGCGGCAGTGCTCGACCACGTGGTCGCGCAGCCCTGGGCGGACAAGTCGCGCATCGTGGTCGTGGGCCAGTCGCATGGTGGCTGGACCACGCTGGCCTTCGGCACGCTGCATTACCCCGGCGTCAAGGGGCTGATCGATTTCGCCGGCGGCCTGCGGCAAGAGAACTGCGTGGCATGGCAGAACGGCCTGATCGGCGCGGCCGGCACCTACGGCAAGGAAACGCGCACGCCCTCGCTCTGGTTCTACGGCGACAACGACAGCTACTTTCCGCCCTTTGCATGGAAGGGCATGCACGAGAGCTACGTGGCGTCCGGCGGACGCGCGAAGCTGGTGGCCTTCGGAACCTTCGGCGGCGACTCGCATGCCATGTTCGGCTCTCCCGCGGGCGCGCCCATCTGGCAGCCGGAGGTTGCGAGCTTCCTGCGCGAGATCGGCCTGCCCGACCAGCCCCTGCCCGAGTTCGCGCGCTATGCGGTGGCGGCAAGGCCACCGGCCAGCGGCTTTGCGCCGCTCGACGCGATCGATCGCGTGCCCGACCAGAGCGCCGCCTCGCTGGGCGGCTACCGCGTCTTTCTCACCAAGACATCGCCACGGGCCTTTGCCGCCAATGCCCAAGGGGGCTGGGGCTCCGCCTGGGGCGGCGACGACCCCATGGGCCGTGCGATGGACAACTGCGCCCGCAAGTCCACTGCGGGCGAGTGCCACCTCTACGCCGTCGACGACAAGGTCGTCTGGAATCCGACACCATGAATGAATACACCACGCTGAAACTGACGATCGAAGGCGCCCTTGCGCGCATCTGGCTCGACCAGCCCGACGCCCGCAATGCCTTCGACGACATCGTGATCGCCGAGCTGACACGCGCCTTCACCGAAGCCGGCGCCGCGCCGCAGGTCAAGGCCATCGTGCTCGGCGCCAACGGCCCTGCCTTCTGTGCGGGCGCCAACCTCAACTGGATGCGCCGCATGGCCGACTACACCCGCGACGAGAACATCGCCGACGCGGGCAAGCTGGCCGAGATGCTGCGCGTCATCGCCGAGTGCCCCAAGCCGACCATCGCGCGCGTGCAGGGCGATGTGTACGCCGGTGGCATGGGCCTCGTGGCCGCATGCGACATGGCCGTGAGCGTCGACACCGCCTGGTACTGCCTGAGCGAAGTCAAGATCGGCCTTGTGCCCGCGACCATCAGCCCGTATGTGCTGCGCGCGATGGGCACGCGCGCCTCGCAGCGCTACTTCCTCACTGCAGAGCGCTTCACGGCCACCGAGGCGCACCGCATCGGCTTCGTGCATGAAGTGGTGGCGGCCGATGCGCTCGATGCCAAGGTCGACGAGCTGCTGAAGGCGCTGACCGGCGCAAGCCCTGCGGCCGTGCGTGCCTGCAAGCAACTGATTGCCGATGTGGCCGGCCGCGAGATCGACGATGCGCTGATCGCGAAAACAGTGGAAGGCATCGCCGACATCCGTTCGAGCGAAGAAGGCCGCGAGGGCGTGCAGGCCTTCCTGCAGAAGCGCAAGCCATCGTGGCTGGACGCCGGCAAGGCCTGAGATGCCGCACCGCCCGCTGATCGAACGCATGGATGCCTGGCTGGCCGCGAACCGCGCCGGGTATCACGCTGCGCTTCAGCCGGGCGTGAGCGATGCGCAGCTCGACGCCTTCGAGGCGAAGTTCTCGCTGACGCTGCCCGAAGCCTTTCGCGCGCTCTATCGCTGGCGCAACGGCCAGCCGAACAGCAGCTTCGACAGCTTCCAGGACAACCGCATGCTCTCTTCGCTCGAAGACATCGCCGACACCAAGGAGATGCTTGACGACATGATCGGCTCCGACTTCGAGGACCCGGCCACCTGGCGGCGCGGCTGGGTACCGTTCCTGTCGAACGGTGGCGGCAGCTACCTGTGCGTCGATGTCGATGCAGAGGGCGGCGGCCAGCCGGGCCAGTTGATCGCCTTCTGGAAGGCCGACGAAGACCGGCCGGTAGAGCACGCCTCGGTACAGGCCTGGCTCGCGGACCTCGTGGCTTCCATGGAAGCCGGAACGCTCGAACTTTCCTGAGGGCTCATCCATGAACACCAGCCTCGACATGCCCCAACTGCTCGCATTGGCCGCCGCCATCGGCTGGGCCAGCGGCGTGCGCCTTTACCTGGTCGTGCTGCTGACCGGCATCGTCGGCTACTTCGGCTGGGTGCCGTTGCCCAGCGGGCTGCAATTGCTGGCGCATCCGGTCGTGATCGCGGCGAGCGGCTTCATGGTGTTCATCGAGTTCTTCGCTGACAAGATCCCCGGCCTCGATTCGCTGTGGGACATGGTGCACACCGCCATCCGCATCCCGGCCGGCGCGGCGCTCGCGGCCAGCGTGTTCGGTGCCGACCATGGCGTGATGGCCATCGTGGCGGCGCTGGTGGGCGGCGGCTTCGCGGCCACGGCGCATGCGGCCAAGGCCACCACGCGCGCGGCGATCAACACCTCGCCCGAGCCGTTCTCCAATGTGGGCGCATCGCTGGTCGAAGACACGATGGTGCCCGTGGGGCTGTGGCTGGCGGTGGCGCACCCCTTCATTTTTTCCGTGCTGTTCGTGCTGGTGCTTGTGCTGAGCGTGTGGCTCATCCGCAAGAGCTGGCGTTTCCTCAAGGCGCTGTTCGCCCGCGTGGCCCGCATCTTCAGCGGCCGACCCGATCCGGGCGTGGTGCCCGCGTTTCAACTGAAAAAGAATCCTCCGGGAGACACTCCGAATGTTTAAGAAGATCCTCATTGCAAACCGTGGCGAGATCGCTTGCCGTGTTGCTGCAACCGCGCGACGCATGGCGATTCGTACGGTGGCCGTGTACTCCGATGCCGACGCGCATGCCAACCACGTGCGCGCCTGCGACGAGTCGGTGCACATCGGCGGCAGCGCGCCCAAAGACAGCTACCTGCGCTGGGAAAAGCTTCTCGAAGCCGCCAAGGCCACGGGCGCGGAAGCCGTGCACCCCGGCTACGGCTTCCTGAGCGAGAACGAAGAGTTCGCGCGGGCCTGTGCCGAAGCCGGTCTGGTCTTCATCGGCCCGCCGCCCTCGGCCATCAAGGCCATGGGCCTGAAGGCCGAGTCGAAGCAGCTGATGGAAAAGGCCGGCGTGCCGCTGGTGCCCGGCTACCACGGCCATGACCAGGACCCTGCGCTGCTGCAGCGCGAGGCCGACCGCATCGGCTACCCGGTGCTCATCAAGGCCAGCGCCGGCGGTGGCGGCAAGGGCATGCGCGCGGTCGACAAGGCCGAAGACTTCGCGGCGGCGCTGGCCTCTTGCCAGCGCGAGGCGATCAACAGCTTCGGCGACGACGCGGTGCTGATCGAAAAGTACGTGCAACGCCCGCGCCACATCGAGATCCAGGTGTTCGGCGACACGCAAGGCAACTACGTGTACCTGTTCGAGCGCGACTGCTCGGTGCAGCGCCGCCACCAGAAGGTGCTGGAAGAAGCGCCCGCGCCTGGCATGACCGAAGCCATGCGCAAGCAGATGGGCGATGCCGCCGTGGCCGCCGCACGCGCCGTGAACTACGTGGGTGCGGGCACGGTCGAGTTCATCGTCGAGCAGCGAGAAGGCGGCGAAATGAACTTCTTCTTCATGGAGATGAACACGCGCCTGCAGGTGGAGCACCCCGTGACCGAAGCCATCACCGGCCTCGACCTCGTGGAATGGCAACTGCGCGTGGCCTCGGGCGAGCCGCTGCCTGCGAAGCAGGCCGACCTGCAGATCCACGGCCATGCCATCGAGGCGCGCATTTGCGCCGAGAACCCCGACAACAACTTCCTGCCCGCCACAGGCACGCTGCGCGTGTACCGCAAGCCCCAGGCCACGGCCTTCCAGCGCAGCCGTGTCCGCATCGATGATGGCGTGCGCGAAGGCGGCGAAATCTCGCCTTTCTACGACTCGATGATCGCCAAGCTGATCGTGCACGGCAGCACGCGCGAAGAGGCGCTGGCCCGGCTCGACGCCGCGCTGGCACAGGTGCAGATCGTGGGCGTGTCGACCAACGTGCAGTTTCTGCGCGGCATCCTGGCGACCGAGTCGTTCTCGAAGGCCAATCTCGACACGGCGTTGATCGAGCGCGAGCGTGCCGTCTTGTTTGACCGTGAGGCCCTGGGCCTGCCACTGGCGGCGGCCGCCGCCATCACGCGCACGCTGGTCACCGAACGGCCGGCGGGTGTGCCGGATCCTTTCGAGCGCCGCGATGGCTGGCGTTCGCATGGCGAGTACCTGCGCCGCTTCGACTTCGAGTTTCGCGGCGCCGAACAGATCGCCCTGCTGACCTACAAGCGCGACGGCAGCCTCTGGCTCGAAGCCGGCGGCGTGGAAGGCCCGCTGGTTGTCGGCCAGTTCCCGTCGGGCGAGTTCGAGGTCGAGTTCGCGGGCAACCGGCAGACGCTCGACGTGCACGTCGACGGCGCCACGGCCCATGTGTTCGCATCGAAGGGCGCGACGAAGATCACCGCCATCGACCGCCTTGCCCATGCGGGCGATACGCAGGCCGAAGGCGGGCGGCTCACGGCGCCGATGCCGGGCAGGGTCGTGTCCTTCGCGGTCAAGGCCGGCGACAAGGTCAGCCGCGGCCAGCCTCTGGCGGTGATGGAGGCGATGAAAATGGAGCACACCATCGCAGCGCCCGCAGACGGCACCGTGGAAGAACTCATGTTCGCCCCCGGCGAACAGGTGGCCGAAGGCGACGAATTGTTGCGAATGGCCACGGCAACGGTTTAACCCCGTTGCGGGTTCCGGCCCGTATCAGCTGCGGTAGTCGTTTTTTCAAAGGGATTTTCATGCCGCATCGCAAGCCTCTCGTTTCGTCCCGCTTCGCCCGTCACCGCACGGGCATCGTCCTGCTGGCCCTGGCGGCCGCGCTCTCCATCGCCGGTTGTAGCCAGAAGAGAGATGCCGAATCATCTGGCGCGCCACCGCCGCCAGCCCCCATGCAGGCGGCTGCAGGCTATGGTGGCATGGCGAAGAAGGAAGACCGCGTGCGGGCCGCGATGCCGCAGACAGCATCCGCACCCGCGCCTGCTGGCGCCGACCAGCAGGCGCAGGAGACGCCATTCCAGCGCTACCTTGCCATCCGGCAGGACTTGAACGTGGAGGTGCCGTCCGAGCAACTGCCCGACGCTTGGGGCAAGGTGCGCGACCTGTGCGACACCCTGAAGTGCGAGCTGCTGTCGTCATCCCTCTTGCGCGAGACCCCGCGGCAGGTCGGCAAGGCCATGCTTGAAATGCGTGTGGAGCCCGCCGACGTCGACAAGCTGCTCAACGGCCTGGCCGGCGTGGCCAAGGTGGTGTCGCAGAACACCACCTGCGAAGACAAGACCTCGGAAGTGATCGACGTCGAGGCGCGCATCAAGAACCGCACCGAGTTTCGCGACAGCCTGCGCCTGATGCTGCGCGACAAGACCACCAAGCGCGACATGTCCGACGTACTGGAAATACAGCGCACGCTGGCCGACACGCAAGCCGAGCTGGACAGCAGCGCCACGCAGCGCAAGGTGCTCGAGCAGCAGACCAGCAAGCAGCACATCCAGATCCAGTTCACGACGACCCGCGTGCTGGTGCAGGGCGGCGACAGCTACAACCCGATGATGCGTGCGCTGCGCCAGGCGGGCTCGGTGCTGGCCGAGAGCGTGGGCGTGCTCATCACCTTCCTGGCGGCTGTGTTGCCGTGGCTGTTGCTGGTGGTGCTGCCGTTCGGCTGGCTGGTGCGGATGCTGTGGCGCCGTCGCCGTTCTAAGATCGCCTGAGGACCGAGCCCGGGTCCGTCATCTACCTTGCAGGAGATTGCCTTGATGGACCCGCTTCGCCTCTACGTGGACGCCCAGTTCACGAGTCCCTATGCCATGTCGGTGTTCGTGGCGCTGCACGAAAAAGAGTTGCCGTTCGAGATGTCGACGGTCGATCTTGGGGCGCTCGAACATCGGGCGGCGGGCTTTTCAGACCTGTCGCTGACGCAGCGCGTGCCGACGCTGCGGCATGGCGACTTCGCGCTCTCGGAGTCGTCGGCGATCACCGAGTACATCGACGAAGTCTTTCCGGGCACTGCGCTGTATCCGTTGGAGCCGCGCAGCAGGGCGAGGGCGCGCCAGTTGCAGGCCTGGCTTCGCAGCGACCTGATGCCGATCCGGCAGGAGCGTGCGACCGACGTGGTGTTCTTCCGGCCTTCGAGCGTGCCGCTGTCCGCCGCCGCGCAGGCGTCGGCGAAGACGCTTTTCGATTTTGCGGAAGCCCTGCTTCCCGCTGATGCGGAGAACCTGTTCGGCGCGTGGTCCATCGCGGATGTGGACCTGGCGCTGATGCTGAATCGCCTGGTGCTGAATGGGGATGCCGTGCCTCAGAGGCTGGCGTCGTATGCGAGCCGGCAGTGGCAACGGCCGTCTGTCCAGCGTTGGGTTCAGCAGGCGCGTGTGCCGATCTGACATGCCTGGCGCGCGTGCTCCGAGCCGGCGCTCCGTGCTTGCCGCTCTTGCCGGCACGCTCGCGTCATCGTCCGCATTGAGTGAGCCGATGCGCGGCATCGAGCGCGAAGCCATTGCGGCCTATCTGAATTCCCAAGCGCCCGGCGAGCCGTCGCGCAGAACGCTGGTCATCGAGTCGACCACGGCCATCACCGCAGATGCCTTCATATCCAGTGGACCCGACCGCAAGGAACTGGCGAGCCGCTTGCCAGAGGCAACAAGCGCGGTGATCGACGATTTCATCCGCGTGCTCTCCGAGACCTCGGCGTTGCAGATACCCGGGCATCTGCTGCGCCGGGACATTCGCTGGCAAATGATCGGCGAGGGCGATATCGACCGCATTTTCAGTGCGAAAAAACTCGGCGTTGCCTGGGAGAATTTCCACAAGGCCTATCCGGGCGGTGGCCTCCTGGTTCGCTTCTCACGCGTGGGAATCGACGAGCGCGCGGCGCAGGCGCTCTTCTTCGCATCGGTGAGATCCGGTGGCCTGGGCGGCAGTGGATTCTTCGTGCTGTTGCACAGGCGATTCGGCATATGGCGCCTGCTCGCCACCGAGCAGGCGTGGATCAGCTGACGCGCGCGGCTATCCCACCACCACTTCGCTGATCTGCATCACCGGCGCGATGTCGGTGTAGTTCTTCACGTCGCCCATGATCTCCTTCATGTGCGGCCCGAACGCTTTCTGGAAGGCCTCGACGGATTCGCTGAACACGTGGCACATGCCGATGTAGGTGGGCGTGGACCCCGGCGCGCCGCCGGCCAGGCCCTTGTCGATGGTGTACGAGAGGCAGGCGTCGCCCATGCGGGCCTTCAGCAGCGGCATGTGCTTGTCGCGGTAGTAGGCGTGGTCGAAGCGGGCATCGGCCACGTAGGGGTACATCACGCTGACTTTGATCATGGTTGTTCGTCTCCTGGGGTGCGGGGTTGAGTGACGTTCGAGCATAGGAGATGGCTCGCCGCACAACAAGCCGGCGCCCCCTAAGATTCGGGCCATGCGAATCACCGTCTACCTCACCGACAACCGCCCAGACCCCTGGATCGAAGGCCTGCAGGCCGAACTCCCCGATGCCGTCATCGAAGCCTGGAAGCCCGGGGCGGCCCAGGCCGACCATGGCGTCGTCTGGGCGCCGCCGCAGCAGTTTCTCGACGAGCAGCCGAAGCTGCGCGGCCTCTTCAACATCGGAGCGGGCGTTGACGCACTGCTCAAGCTGAAGGTGCCGGCGCACACGCGCATCGTGCGGCTCGACGATGCCGGCATGTCGGTGCAGATGGCCGAATATGTCTGCCACACGCTGATCCGCCATTTCCGCGAGTTCGATGTCTACGAGGCCGATGCGCGCGAAGGGCGCTGGAGCTACCGCAAGCCGAAGCTGCGCCGCGATTTTCCGGTCGGCATCATGGGGCTGGGCGTGCTCGGCGAGCGCGTGGCCAAGGCGGTGGCGCAGTTCGAGTTTCCGGTGCTGGGCTGGAGCCGGTCGGCCAAGGCCATCGATGGCGTGCAGGTGTTCAGCGGCGAAGCGCAGTTCGACGAATTCCTGTCGTCCACGCGTGTGCTGGTCAACCTGCTGCCGCTGACCGAGGCGACGCGGGGCATCCTGAACCGCAAGACGCTGGGCAGGCTTTTGCCCGAGGGCTACCTCATCAGCATCGCGCGCGGCGGCCATCTGGTGGAAGAGGAACTGATCCCGATGCTCGACGCTGGCGAACTGGCAGGCGCCACGCTCGACGTGTTCCAGGTCGAACCGCTGCCGGCTGAACATGCTTTCTGGCGGCATCCGAAGATCACGGTGACGCCGCATGGCTCGGCGCGCACGCTGCGCGAGGAGTCCATCACCCAGATCGCCGGGAAGATCCGTGCGATGGAGCAGGGGCTGCCCGTGAGCGGTGTGGTCGACCCTGCGCGCGGGTACTGACTCGGTACGTCACTGACCGCCGTTGGGGCGGTTGTTTGTTTGCTGGGGGCGCTGCTGTTCAGGGCGACGCTCACGCCGACACGGTGCTCTTTTTCGCGAATGTCCCCCGCTTCGCTCCTCCTTTATTTCGCGAAAAAGAGCACCGTATCGACGTGAGCGTTGGTCAGAGCGGTCGTTGATCGCAGAATCAATCAGAGCGTGCCCAGTGCGAATGACGCCGGGTGCTCCCCGCAGCGAAATAAAGGAGGAGCGAAGCGGGGGACATTCGCGGAGGGGAGTACCCGGTGTCATTCGCACTCGCCCCGAACAGCAGCAGCGCCTCAAACAAGCGCGCCTCGAAAAAAGCATCGGCAGGGGAAACCCTGATCGCTTTGTTTTTCACAAGTGTGAAAATTAATTCATGGTTGTGAAAACTGCATTCCGCGTGATCGAGATCGTCGAGCTCTTCGCTCGGGAGAAGCAGCCCCTTGCGCTGTCTGAAATGGCGCGCCTGCTCGACATGCCCGTGTCGAGCTGCCTCGGCCTGATCCGCACGCTCGAAGAGCAGGGCTACATGTACGAAACCGGCCGCCGCCAGGGCTATTACCCGACCGGCAGGCTGCTCGCGATGGCGCAGGTCATCGCCGCGCATGACCCGGTGCTCGACCGCGTCAAGGCCACGCTCGAAGAGCTGCGCGACGCAGCGCGCGAAACCGTGGTGTTCGGCAAATTCCGCGATGCGAGCCAGGTGGTCTACCTGGAAGTGCTGAGCGCGCCGCAGGCCATCCGCTATTCCGCCGAATCCGGCGAAACACGCCCGGCCTATGCCAACTCGCTGGGCCGCGCCCTGCTGTCCACGCTCGCGCCCGATGCCCGCCGCAAGCTGCTTGACGGCATGACGCTGGCGCCGCTGACCGACGCCACGCTCACCACCGCCGATGCCATCGAAGCCGAACTGCAGCGCGGCACCGCGCGCGGCTGGTACGGCAATCTCGGCGAAAGCATTCCCGATCTCATCGGCCTCGCATGGCCGCTGCGCATCGGCGGCGAGGCCTATGCGATCTCGGTCGCCGGCCCGCGCTACCGCATGGAAGCGCGCATCGAAGACATCGCCGCGATGCTGCGCTCCGCCTGCCTCGCGATCGAACCCAAGACAGAGAACCCCCGATGACCACCACCACCGCCACGGCACCCCGCTACTTCGTCCGGGAAGCCGACATCGCCGGCTACCACCCGGCCAACCACACAGGCACGCTGAACAAGCGCTTGATCGGCCCCGAGACCGTGGGTGCCAAACAGCTCGAAGTGCTGGTGGGCCACATCCAGAAGGGCAAGGGCGCGCTGCCGCATGCGCACCCCGGCATCGAGCAGGTCTGCTACATGCTCGAAGGCCGCGCGGTCGCCGAGGTGGGCGGCCAGCGGCAGGAGCTGAGCCCCGGCGACAGCTGCTTTTTCCCGGCCGACGCCATGCACACCTTCACGGTGGTGAGCGACGAGCCGGTGCGCGTGCTGGTGATCTACAGCCCGCCGTATGAAGAATCGCCGGAGCGCGTGATCCGGCCCTGAACCGACAACAACCCGGAGACAAGCAACATGCAGACAACGAAGAACGCGACCGAGAAATCGGTCGTGGTGGCAAGCCGCCGCCGTTTCATTTCCATCAGTGCCGCCACAGGCCTTGCCAGCGCCGCGCCGTGGGCCTTTGCGCAGGACGGCTACCCGAAGCAGCCGATCCGCCTCGTCGTGCCCTTCGCGGCCGGCAGCGGCACCGACGCGGTGGCGCGCATCACCGGGCTGATGCTCGGCGAGGCGTTGAAGGGCTCGGTCATCGTCGACAACAAGGCGGGCGCCAACGGCGTGATCGGCGCGGAGGCGGTGGCCAAGGCGGCACCCGACGGCTACACGCTGTTCATGACGACCAACACCACCCACTCGGCCAATCCGAGCCTGATGAAGTCGCTGCCCTACGACCCGGTGAAAGACTTCGCGCCCGTCAGCCGCATGGGCAACCTGCCGTTCATGCTGGTGGTCAACAACGACCTGCCGGTCAAGAGCGTGGCCGAGCTGCTGGCCTGGGGCCGCGCGCATCCCGGCAAGCTGACCTACGCGAGCGGCAACAGCACCGGCATCGTGTGCGGCGCCACGCTGTCGCGCATGAGCGGCATTCCCATGCTGCACGTGCCCTACAAGAGCACGCCGCCCGCAATCGCCGATCTGATCGGCGGGCAGGTGTCGATGATGGTGGTCGACCTGGCCGCCGGCCTTGCCACGGTGAAGGCCGGCAAGATGCGCGCGATTGCCGTCACCACGCAGGAACGCACCAAGCTCTTTCCCGAGCTGCCGCCGCTGGCCGATACGCCGGAGCTGAAAGGCTTCGACATCACTTCGTGGAACGGCGTGTTCGCACCGGCCGGCACGCCGCGCGACATCGTGCTGAAGCTGAACAAGGCTCTGTCGGGCATGGCGAACAGTGCGGCGTTTCGCGAGCGGGTGGCCAAGCTGGGCTTCGATGCGTTCGGCAGCACGCCGGAAGAGCTGGGCGCGTTCACCGTGTCCGAGCTGGCGAAGTGGAAGAAGCTGATTCAGGCCGCGGGCATTCAACCCGAATGAGCGCGGTGTCGAATTTGCATTTGAGTTTGAATTTCTCCCTCCCCTTCCGGGGGAGGGCAGGGGTGGGGGAAAGCGGCGTACCCATCGAGCGCTCTGCCCGCCCCCATCCCAATCTTCCCCCAGAGGGGGAAGGAGCGAAGACCAAGACATGAACATCTCCGGACCTCTGCAAGGCATCCGCATCCTCGACCTCACCGCCGTGGTGATGGGCCCCTACGCCACGCAGACGCTGGGCGATCTCGGCGCCGACATCGTCAAGGTCGAGCCGCCCGCCGGCGACAACCTGCGCGCGGTCGGGCCGATGCGCAACGCAGGCATGGGCGCGATGGCGATGCACCTGAACCGCAACAAGCGCTCGATCGTGCTCGACCTGAAGCAACCCGAGGGCCGCGAGGCCTGCCTGCGGCTCGCAGCCGGTTGCGATGCGCTGATCTACAACACGCGTCCGCAGGCGATGGCGCGGCTCGGGCTCGACTACGCGGCGGTGTCCGCGGTGAACCCGAAGATCGTCTACCTCGGCGCCTTCGGCTACGGCGAAGAAGGACCGTATGCAGGCAAGCCCGCGTACGACGACCTGATCCAGGGCGCCGCCGGCGTCGCTTCGCTGTTCGCGCAGCAAAGCGGCGGTGCGCCGCGCTATGCGCCCGTCACGCTGGCCGACCGCGCGGTGGGGCTGCAGGCGGCCATCGCATTGCTGGCGGCAGTGCTGCATGCGCAGCGCACCGGCCAGGGCCAGGCGGTCGAAGTGCCGATGTTCGAGGCACTCTCGCAGTTCGTGATGGGCGACCACCTCGGCGGCCACAGCTTCGAGCCGCCGCTCGGCCCCACCGGCTATGCGCGCCTGCTCGCGCCGCATCGCAAGCCCTACGCCACGTCCGACGGCTACCTCAGCGTGCTCATCTACAACGACAAGCACTGGCAGGCCTTCTTCGATGTGATCGGCCGGCCCGAGCTGCGCAGCTCGCCGATGTTCGGTACGCACACGGCGCGCGCCGCCAACATCGGTGCGGTCTACGCCTTCGTGGCCGAGGTGATGGCCACGCGCGGCAGTGACGAATGGATGACCGTGCTGGAAGCCGCCGACATTCCGGTCGCGCGCCTGCACAGCACCGAAAGCCTGCTCGACGATCCGCACCTGCGCGCCGTCGACTTCTATCCCGAGTTCGATCACCCGACCGAAGGCCGCATCCGCACCCTCGCGCCGGTCGGCCGCTACAGCGCCACGCCCGCCGCCATCCGTCGCCCCACGCCGCGCATCGGCGAGCAGAGCGTCGAGTTGTTGCGCGAAGCGGGCTATGCGAGCGAAGAGATCGACCGGATGCTCGCGCGCGGCATCACCGTGCAGCCGAACCCACCCAAGGACAACAGCGAATGAATTTCTCCCTCGACGAAGACCAGCGCTCGCTGGTCGCGGCCATCGAACGGCTGTGCGAAGACTTCCCCGCCGACTACTGGCGCGACCATGACGACCGCGCCGTGTTCCCGCACGAATTCCACCGCGCCGTGGCCCAGAGCGGCTGGCTCGGCATCGCCATGCCCGAGGCGCAGGGCGGCGCGGGGCTCGGCATCACCGAGGCGGCGCTGATGATGCGCGCCATCAGCGCGTCGGGCGCGGGCATGTCGGGTGCATCGGCGGTGCACATGAACATCTTCGGGCTCAATCCGGTGGTGGTGTTCGGCACGGAAGAACAGCGCCAGCGCTTCCTGCCGCCGCTGATCGCCGGCACCGAGAAGGCCTGCTTTGCCGTGACCGAGCCCGATGCGGGCCTGGACACCACCAGCCTCAAGACACAGGCGGTGCGCCAGCCGCATGGTGGCTACCTGCTGCACGGCCGCAAGATCTGGATTTCGACCGCGCAGGTGGCCGACCGCATGCTGATCCTCACGCGCACCACGCCGCTCGACCGGGTGAAGAAACCCACGCAGGGCCTCACGCTGTTCTATACGCCGCTGGACCGCAGCAAGGTCGAAGTGCGCGAGATCCACAAGCTCGGGCGTGCGGCGGTGGACTCCAACATGCTCTTCATCGACGGGCTCGAAGTGCCGGAAGCAGACCGCATCGGCGAGGAAGGGCGCGGCTTCGAATACATCCTGCACGGCCTCAACCCCGAGCGCATATTGATTGCGGCCGAGGCCATCGGCATCGGCCGCGCTGCGCTTCGCATCGCTTCGCAGTACGCGCAGGAGCGCGTCGTGTTCGGCCGGCCCATCGGCCAGAACCAGGGCGTGGCGCATCCGCTGGCGCGCGCCTGGGCCAACCTCGAAGCGGCCGACCTGATGGTGTTCAAGGCCGCCACGCTGTACGACGCGGGCGAGCCCTGCGGCATCGAGGCCAACGCCGCCAAGTACCTCGCGGCCGAAGCGGCGCACGATGCCTGCCAGAACGCCGTGCTCACGCTGGGCGGCATGGGCTACGCGAAGGAATACCACGTCGAACGCCTGCTGCGCGAAAGCTACATCCCGCGCATCGCACCGGTCAGCCCGCAGATGATCCTGAACTTCATCGCCGAGAAGGCGCTGGGCCTGCCGAAGTCGTACTGATCCTTCGCCGCCGCCGGTGCGGGCACGCGCCGCGCACCCGGCGGCGTGCGGCTGGCACCATTTGCAACCTCACAGGCGCGCATTGCTACCTTCCGCGACTTGTGTACCCAGCAGGGCATTTCCATGTGTCGGACAATGGGCGGCGGTTTTTCATCCTCCCGCGACACAAGAGACATCCCATGAAACTCCCCACCCAAGTCAAGCTCGTCGACGTCGGCCCGCGCGACGGCCTGCAGAACGAAAAGCAGCCCGTTTCCGCCGACATCAAGATCGGCCTCGTGCACCGCCTGCAGGACGCGGGCCTGAAGGAAATCGAGGTCACCAGCTTCGTGTCGCCCAAGTGGGTGCCGCAGATGGCCGACAACGCCGAGGTGATGCACGGCATCCGGCGCTTGCCCGGTGTGCGCTATTCGGTGCTCACGCCCAACATGAAGGGCTTCGAGGCCGCCATCGCCGCGCCGCGCGAAGAGTGGCCCGACGAGATCGTGGTGTTCGGCGCCGCGAGCGAGGCCTTCAGCCAGAAGAACATCAACTGCTCGATCGCCGAGAGCATCGAGCGCTTCGCGCCTGTGGTGGCAGCGGCGCTCGAGAAGGGCATCCGCGTGCGCGGCGCGATGTCGTGCACGGTCGGTTGCCCCTATGAGGGCGAGATCGCGCCGGCCAAGGTCGGCTACCTCGCGCAACTGATGAAGGGCATTGGCGTGCAGCGCGTGGACGTGGCCGACACCATCGGCGTGGGTACGCCGCGCAAGGTGCAAGCGGCGATGGAGGCCACGCTGGCGCACTTCGATGTAGCCGCCATTTCCGGCCACTTTCACGACACCTACGGGCAGGCGCTGGTCAACACGCTGGCGGCGCTCGAGATGGGCGTGTGGAACTTCCAGTCGTCCTCGGCCGGCCTGGGCGGTTGTCCTTACGCCAAGGGGGCGACCGGCAACGTGGCGACCGAAGACGTGGTCTACATGCTGCACGGCATGGGCATCGAGACCGGCATCGATCTCGACAAGCTGATCGACGCGGGCGTGTACATCAGCGAGGCACTGGGCCGCGAGCCGAACTCGCGCGCGTCGAAGGCCATCCGCACCAAGCGGGCCGGCTGAGCCACTTACACACACAGGAGTTTTTGTGGACCTGCATGTCTGGCTCGCATTTCTGGTGGCCAGTTGCGTCATCGCGGTATCGCCCGGTTCGGGCGCGGTGCTCAGCATGAGCCATGGGCTCAGCTACGGCGTGCGGCGCACCACGGCAACCATCGTCGGCCTGCAACTGGGGCTGGCCGTGATCCTGCTGGTGGCCGGTCTTGGCGTGGGCGCGGTGCTCACCGCCTCGGCCACCGCGTTCACGGTGATCAAGGTGGTCGGCGCGTGCTACCTGCTGTGGCTGGGTTGGCGGCAATGGCGAGCGCCTGTCGCGGCCGTGGCAACAGCGGACGGCGGTGCGCCCGAATCGGCGCGCGAGCCCGGCCTCACGGCACCGCAGCGCGTGCTGCGCGGCTTCCTGACCAACGTGACCAACCCCAAGGGCATCGTCTTCATGGCCGCCGTGCTGCCTCAGTTTATTCAGCCGACGCGGCCGTTGTGGCTGCAACTGCTGGTGCTGCTGGCCACGACGGTGATGGTCGATGTGACCGTGATGCACGGCTACGCCTGGCTGGCCGCGCGCCTGCAGGGCATGCTGCGCAGCGTGCGCGCCCGGCGTGCGCAGAACCGCGTCTTCGGCGGCGTGCTGATGGCGATGGGCGCATTCCTGTTCATGTTCAAGCGCAGTGCCTGATAGATTCAAACCCATGTGCGGCTCTGAACTCCACTCGCTCCCCGAAGGCGTCCAGCGCGTCTCCCGTGTGCTGCAGGATGCCGGCCATCCCCATTCGCCGCGCATGCTCGACGACGCCTGCCGCACCGCGCAGCAGGCGGCCGATGCGCTCGGCATCTCGGTCGGTCAGATCGCCAAGAGCATCATCTTCCGCCGCAAGAGCGACGAGGTGGCGGTGCTGGTCATCACCTCGGGCGACAAGCGGGTCGACGAGAAGAAGGTCGATGCGCTGGTCGGCAAGACCGGCCGCGCCGATGCCGAGTTCGTGAAGGCACGCACCGGCTTCACCATCGGCGGCGTGTCGCCGGTCGGGCACGTGACCAAGCCCGTGGTGCTGATCGATCGCGAGCTGTTCCGCTTCGAGGAAATCTGGGCTGCTGCGGGTCATCCGCATGCGGTGTTCCAGCTCAAGCCGCAAGACCTTGAAACGCTCACCGGCGCGCCGGTGGCGGACGTGGTGTGAATTTCGCGGAAGCCGAGACGCTGGCCGATCGCGCGGTGGCCGTGCGCGACTTGCCCGAAGACGTCCCGTCGCCTTGCACCTCGGTCTGCCGCATGGACCGTCTGAGCGGCTTCTGCGAAGGATGCCTGCGCACCATCCCCGAGATCGCGGGCTGGAGCAAGATGGAAGACGACGCGCGGCGCAACGTGTGGCGCGCGATAGAGTTGCGGGCCCGGGCCGGCATCTGGCGCATCCCGGAAGAATCCGGAGACACCCACGCATGAAGCACATCGATTTCTATCTCGACTTCATCTCGCCTTACGCGCACCTCGCGTTCGAGCATTTGCCCGAGGCGCTCGAAGGCCTGTGCTACAGCGTGGCCTACAAGCCGGTGCTGCTCGGCGCGCTGCTCAAGCAGCACGGCCAGCTCGGCCCGGCGGAGATTCCGTCGAAGCGCAGTTGGACCTATCGCCACGTGCTGTGGCTGGGCCACACCCATGGCATCCCCATCGAGATGCCGGCCTCGCACCCCTACAACCCGCTGCCGCATCTGCGGCTCGCGGTGTCGAGCGGCGACGACGGCAGCATCAGCCGCCTCGTGGCCGAGACCATCCTGCGCAACGTGTGGCGCGGCGGCGAAGAAGCCGGCGATGCCACGCGCCTTGCCGCGTTGGCCGCACAACTGAACCCGAAGCGCGAGGCCAGCAGCGACGAGAGCAAGGCCCTGCTCAAGCGCAACACCGACGAAGCATTGGCGCTCGGTGTGTTCGGCACTCCTGCTTATGTCGTCGATGGCCGCCTGTTCTGGGGCTTCGACGGCCTTGCGATGCTGCGCGCGTACCTGGCCGGCGATGCGTGGTTCGACGGTCCGCAATGGACTGCGGCAGACCAGCGTCCGTCTCTGCTGCGCAGCAGCAAACAGGGCTGAGTAAAAACCCGGGCAAGGGCCCGATTTCTTACAGGCTGAAACGCACCGCGCGGGTTTCACCCTAATCCGTAAGCGTCGGTTCAGTTTCGCGAAAGCCTCGGGTCAGTCAGGCCTCCAAGAATGCTTCACGGTCTCCGGAATCGGGGAACCGCATGAACGCATACAACCAGGAGACGACCAATGGCAGCCACACTAGATTCACGGGGAGTGCCGCATCCGGCCCCCCGGCCCATGTCAGCGGAGGAGAAGAAAGTCATCTTCGCCTCCTCGCTCGGCACCGTGTTCGAGTGGTACGACTTCTACCTCTACGGTTCGCTCGCCGCGATCATCGCCAAGCAGTTCTTCAGTGGCCTGGATCCGGCCGCCGGGTTCATCTTCGCGCTGCTGGCGTTTGCTGCCGGTTTCCTGGTGCGTCCGTTCGGCGCCATCGTGTTCGGCCGCCTGGGCGACATGATCGGGCGCAAGTACACATTCCTGGTGACGATCCTGATCATGGGCCTGTCGACCTTCATCGTCGGCCTCTTGCCCAGCTACGCGACCATCGGCGTCGCGGCGCCGGTGATCCTGATCGCGCTGCGCATGCTGCAGGGCCTGGCGCTCGGCGGTGAGTACGGCGGTGCCGCCACCTACGTGGCCGAGCACTCGCCGCACGGCAAGCGCGGTGCGTACACCTCGTGGATCCAGACCACGGCAACGCTGGGCCTGTTCCTGAGCCTGCTGGTGATCCTGGGCGTGCGCGAGTTCATGGGCGAAGCGGTGTTCAACGACTGGGGCTGGCGCATTCCGTTCCTGGTGTCGATCCTGCTGCTCGGCATTTCGGTGTGGATTCGTCTGTCGCTGAGCGAGTCGCCGGCCTTCCAGAAGATGAAGGCCGAGGGCAAGACCTCGAAGGCGCCGCTGTCCGAATCCTTCGGCGAGTGGAAGAACCTGAAGATCGTGATCCTGGCGCTGGTCGGCCTCACGGCAGGCCAGGCGGTGGTCTGGTACTCGGGCCAGTTCTACGCGCTCTTCTTCCTGACGGCACAGCTGAAGGTCGATGCGACCACGGCCAACCTGATGATTGCCGCGGCGCTGCTGCTGGGCACGCCCTTCTTCGTGATCTTCGGAACGCTGTCCGACAAGATCGGCCGCAAGCCGATCATCATGGCCGGCTGCCTGCTGGCCGTGGTCACGTACTTCCCGGTCTTCAAGATGCTGACCGAAGCCGCCAACCCCGACCTGGCCCGTGCGCAAGCCACGGCCGGCGTCACGGTGACGGCCGACCCGGCTTCGTGCTCGTTCCAGGGCAATCCGGTGGCCCGCGAGATCGACTTCAAGAGCTCGTGCGACATCGCCAAGCGCTACCTCGTGCAGAACTCGGTTAGCTATGAGAACGTGGCCGGCGCGCCGGGCTCGAAGGCGATCGTGAAGATCGGCGACAAGTCGGTCGAAGCACCTGTCGGCAACGTCGTGAACCTCAAGTTCGACGAAGGCTCCGCCAAGGAAATCGCCGCCTTCAAGAAGGGCGTGGCCGAAGACCTGAAGGTCGCGGGCTACCCGGCGAAGGCCGACCCCGCGAAGATCAACAAGGTGGTGACGATCCTGCTGCTGTTCTGGCTGGTGCTGCTGGTGACGATGGTCTACGGCCCGATCGCAGCGATGCTGGTCGAGATGTTCCCCACGCGCATCCGCTACACCTCGATGAGCCTGCCGTACCACATCGGCAACGGCTGGTTCGGCGGCCTGCTGCCGACCACCGCCTTCGCCATCGTGGCTTCGACCGGCAACATGTACAACGGCCTCTGGTACCCGATCATCATCGCGGGCATCACGCTGGTGATCGGCACGCTGTTCATCCGCGAGACCAAGGACGTGGACATCTACGCCAACGACTGATCTTCAGCCGCACCGGAGGGCGCAGGCCCTCCGTTCAACAAAGAGGCTTCATGCCAGTCGGCATGAGGCCTTTTTCTTGAACGCATCAGCATCATCAGCAACCCAGGAGACAACCCCCATGTGGAAGATTGCAGTCGGCTTCGTCATCTTCGCGGCCATCGCCTTGTTCGTGATCTCGAAGGCCGGTGACAAGGTCGACATGTCGGGCGAGAAGCACGGCGTGGATGCGACGACGCACGAGCCCGCCGCCACGCCGGTGCCTGCGCCGGCTGCGCCGAAGTAAGGCGCGGGATCGTTCTTCAGCGTTTGAAGCGGCCGTCGCTCACGATCGAGAGGTCGACGTAGTCGATGCCCGTGTGATCCGTCGGCGAATAGCTCACGTCGAGCCCGCCGCCCACGTCGTACTGGAAGTTGTTGAGCGTGGCGATCAGCTTCGCGCGCGTGGGCTTGGGGCCCGTGCGGCGCAGCGCCTCCACCAGCACCTTGGTGGCGACGAAGCCTTCCAGCAGTGCGGGCGACAGGTCGTTCTGGCCCTTGGCCTTGGCGAGCGCCAGCGCCTCCTTGATGAGCGGATGGCCGAACGAACGCTCGTAGGGCAGCACCTGCGTGATGATCACGCCCGCGCTGGCCGAGCCCAGTTCCTTGATGAAACCCGAGGCCGCGTTGTTCGACAGCGTGATGATCTGCGCCGCCGAGCCCGTGGCCCGCAGCGCCTTGATGCCTTCGGTCACCGCGGTGCCCGAGCCGATCCACAGCACCGCCTGCGCATTGGCCTTGGTCAGTTGCGGAACGATGACGCTGTAGTCGGGCTTGTTGCGGTCGGCCAGTGCGACCACAGCCGGCTTCAGCTTCGCTTTCTCGAAGCCCTTGTTCGCGCCTTCCATCGCGTCCTTGCCGAAGGAGTCGTCGGCCTGCACCACGGCAATGCGCTGGATGCCGGTGGTCTGCAGGTGCTGCACGGCCTTCTCGGCTTCGCGCTGGTAGGTCGAGCGCACGTTGAAGATGTTCTTCTGCAGCGGCTTGTGCAGCGCCATCGCGCCGGTCGAAGGGCCGACCAGCGCCACGCCGTACTTGTCGAGCAGCGGAATGATGGCGAGCGTGTTGGGCGTGCCCCGGTTCAGCAGCAGCGCCACGACCTTCTTGTCTTCGATGAGCACGCGCGAGTTTTCCAGCGAACGCTTGGCATCGAGCCCGTCGTCCATGCGGATCACCTCGATCTGCTCGCCATTGATGCCGCCCTGGGCGTTCACCTGGTCGATGACCAGTTGCGAACCCATGATGGTTTCCTTCACGCTGGCCGCCACCGGGCCCGACAGGTCGGCCGACTGGCCGATCAGGATCTGGGCCGATGCGCCCGGAACCGCAGCCGCCAGGAGAAGCGCAGCAGCGCAGGACGTGAACGTCTTCTTCATCAAGCAAAGCCTTTCGCGAGGCGAAGGCCTCTGTCAACAGGTGTGTAATGTGTTGCTGGAAGTGACATTCACTAGCTCGCGGAAACCCTGTCAAACCATTGTTTCCAGAGTCCCAAAAGCAACGGCCCGCCGGGTGACCGGGCGGGCCGTGTGCGGAGCGGCGAAGAGGGCTGCAGCTCAGCGCTTGAACCGCCCGTCGCTGATGATGGCCAGGTCCGCAAAGTCGATCCCGCTGTGGTCTGTGGGCGAATAGCTCACCTCCAGCCCGCCGCCCAGGTCATAGCCCCGGATGCTTTCGAGCGCGGCCACCACCTTGGCGCGCGTCGGCTTGGGGCCCGCGCGGCGCAGCGCCTCGACCAGCACCTTGGCCGAGGCGAAGCCTTCGAGCGCGGCCGGCGACAGTTCCTTCTGGCCCTTGGCCTGCGCGAGTGCGAGCGCCTCCTTCACCATCGGCTGGCCGAGCGAGCGCTCGCTCGGGAACACCTGCGTCACGATCACGCCCTTGCTCGCATCGCCCAGTTGCTTGATGAAGCCCGACGACGCGTTGTTCGACAGCGTGACCACCTGCGCCGCGGAGCCCGAGGCGCGCAGCGCCTTGATGCCATCGACCACCGCGACGCCCGAGCCGATCCACAGCACGGCCTGCGCATTGGCTTCCTTGATGGCCGGCACGATGGTCTTGTAGTCGGGCTTGTCGCGGTCGGCCGGCACCGTCACGATGGGCTTGGCCTTGCCCTTGGTGAAGCCGGTCATGGCGCCTTCGAGCGCGTCCTGCCCGAACGAGTCGGTCACGTAGATCACTGCAATGCGCGTCAGGCCGATGGTCAACAGGTGCTGCACCGCCTTCTCGGCTTCGCGCTGGTAGGTGGCGCGCACGTTGAACACATGCTTTTGCAGCGGCTTGTGCAGCACCATCGCGCCGGTGGACGGGCCGATGAGCGCCACGTCGTACTTGTCGAGCCACGGAATGATGGCCTGCGAATGCGGCGTGCCGCGGCTCATGAAGAGCGCCAGCACCTTCTTGTCCTCGATCAGCACGCGTGCGTTCTCGCTGGCGCGCTTGACGTCGAAGCCGTCGTCCATGCGCAGCACCTCGATCTTCTCGCCGTGGATGCCGCCCTGTGCGTTGGCCGCATCGATCACCAGTTGCGCGCCGCCGATGGTCTCGTTCACGCTTGCGGCCACCGAGCCGGTCATGCCGGCGGTCTGGCCGATCAGGAGCTGGGCCGATGCGCCCATGGCCGTCAGGGCCAGCAGGGCGGCGGCGCAAAGCGTGCGCGTCTTCGTCATGGAAACCTTTCAGAAAGGGCCGCAAGTGGCGGCGGAAACGGGTGCAAACAAACGTCGTATTTGTTTCTGAAAGTGTCCGAAATGCCATCCAGACAAACCCCTGCGCGGCCACCAACCATGTGGGCCCTTGCGCGAACGCGTCACGGACCACTCCCTAGAATGTTTGCCCCACCCCCCAAGGCATCCATGACACAGGGCTCCATCCGGATTCGCGGCGCGCGCCAGCACAACCTCCAGAACCTCGACCTCGACATCCGCACAGGCGAGATGACCGTGGTCACCGGGCCCAGCGGCTCGGGCAAATCGAGCCTCGTGTTCGACACCCTCTATGCCGAAGGCCAGCGGCGCTATGTGGAGACCTTCTCCGCCTATGCGCGCCAGTTCCTGGACCGCATGGACAAGCCGGCCGTCGACAAGGTGGAAGGCGTGCCGCCCGCCATCGCCATCGACCAGACCAACCCGGTGCGCTCCTCGCGCTCCACGGTCGGCACGATGACCGAGCTGAACGACCACCTGAAGCTGCTGTTCGCGCGCGCGGCCAATCTGTTCGACCGCGAGACCGCGCTGCCGGTGCGCCACGATTCGCCCGACAGCATCTATGCGCAGATTGTCGAGCGCGCGGCGGCCGCGGGCGATCCGCGCCTGGTCATCACCTTCCCGGTCGAGCTGCCCGCCGGCACCACGGCGGACGAGGTCACGCAGTGGCTGTCGGCCAGCGGCTTCACGCGGGTGCAGTCGGAGCGCGAGGTGGCCACGCCCACCGGGCCGCGCAAGGTGCTCGACGTGGTGGCCGACCGCTTCCGCGTGTCGAGCGGCGAGCGGGCGCGCGTGGTCGAGGCCATCGAGGTGGCGCTCAAGCGCGGCAGTGGGCGCGTCACGGTGCATGCGCTCGCGGCCGACGAGGCCACGCCGCCCGATGTGTGGAAGTTCTCCACCGGGCTGCATTGCCCCGAGAGCGACATCCGCTACACCGACCCCATTCCGTCGATGTTCTCGTTCAACTCGGCCGTCGGCGCCTGCGACACCTGCCGCGGCTTCGGTCGCGTGATCGGCGTCGACCTGGGCCTGGTGATCCCGAACGACAAGCTCACGCTGCGTGCCGGCGCCATCAAGACCATTCAGACGCCCGCGTGGAAAGAAGCGCAGGACGACCTCATGCGCCACGCCGAGGCCGCCGGCATTCCGCGCGACACGCCCTGGAACAAGCTCACCGACGAGCAGAAGCACTGGGTGATCGAAGGCACGCCCAACTACAAGGACGGCAACTGGAACAAGCAGTGGTACGGCGTGCGCCGCTTCTTCGCGTACCTGGAGAGCAAGGCCTACAAGATGCACATCCGCGTGCTCTTGTCGAAGTACCGCAGCTACACGCAATGCCCGACCTGCAGCGGCGCGCGCCTGAAGCTCGACAGCCTGATCTGGCGCATCGGCAGCAAGGACGACGCCGACGCGGTACTGCCGCCCGAAAAGCGTTTCATGCCGACGGGGGTGAAGTGGACGCGCGCGCAGCTCGAAGCGCTGCCGGGGTTGTGCCTGCATGATTTGATGCTGTTGCCGATCGAGCGGTTGCGGCGGTTCTTCGATCGCGTCGAGCGCCACGGCAACGGCAACAGCGCGAACGAAGGCGACACGCAGGCGCTCAAGCTGCTGTTCGATGAAATCACCACGCGCCTGCGCTACCTGCACGACGTCGGCATCGGCTACCTCACGCTCGACCGCCAGAGCCGCACGCTGAGCGGAGGCGAAGTGCAACGCATCAACCTCACGACAGCACTGGGCACCTCGCTCGTCAACACGCTGTTCGTGCTCGACGAGCCCAGCATCGGCCTGCACCCGCGCGACATGAACCGCATCACCGAGGCCATGCTGCGCCTGCGCGATGCCGGCAATACGCTGGTGGTGGTCGAGCACGACCCGGCCGTGATGCTCGCGGCCGACCGCGTGATCGACATGGGCCCCGGCCCCGGCATCCGCGGCGGGCAGATCGTGTTCGACGGCACCACCGACCAACTGCGCGATGCCGACACGCTCACCGGCCACTATCTCGGCGGGCGCAAGAAGATCGGCATGGGCTTCAAGCGGCTGGTGAGCGAGAACACGCACCGGCTCATCCTGGAGGGTGTGCGCGAGCACAACCTGCAGAACATCACCGTCGAGTTTCCGCTCGCGCGCCTCGTGTGCGTGACCGGCGTCAGCGGCTCCGGCAAGTCGACGCTCATTCAGGACGTGCTGGCGCCCGCGCTCATGCGCCACTTCGGCAAAGCCACGGAAACGCCGGGGGCGCACGACCGCATGCTCGGCGCGGATCACCTGGGCGACGTGGTGTTTGTCGACCAGTCGCCCATCGGCAAGACCGCGCGTTCCAACCCCGCGAGCTACGTGGGCGCATGGGACGCGATCCGCGAAATCTTCGCCACCGCCGCGCTCTCGCGCCAGCGCGGCTACACCGCGAGCAAGTTCAGCTTCAACTCCGGCGACGGGCGCTGCCCGACCTGCGGCGGCTCGGGCTTCGAGCACGTCGAGATGCAGTTCCTGTCGGACGTGTACCTGCGCTGCCCCGATTGCGACGGCAAGCGCTACCGCCCCGAAATCCTCGAAGTGCGCGTGGAGCGCAAGGGCAAGACCTACAACGTGGCCGACGTGCTCGACCTTACCGTGGCCGAATCGGCCGTGGTGTTCGACGCCGACCGCGACGTGCTGCGCGTGCTGCAGCCGATCTCCGACGTGGGGCTCGACTACGTCAAGCTCGGCCAGCCCGTGCCCACGCTGAGCGGCGGCGAGGCGCAGCGCCTGAAGCTCGCCGGCTTCCTTGCGGAAGCGGTGAAGAGCGCGACATCGAGCAAGCAGTCGCTCGCGCGCAAGGGCACGCTGTTCCTGTTCGACGAGCCGACCACCGGCCTGCACTTCGACGACATCGCGCGCCTGATGCGCGCGCTGCGCAAGCTGCTCGACGCCGGCCATTCGCTGGTGGTGATCGAGCACAACCTCGACGTGATCCGCGCCAGCGACTGGTGCATCGACCTCGGCCCCGAAGGCGGCGAGGGCGGCGGCCTGGTGGTGGCCGAAGGCACGCCCGAGCAACTGCGCGAGAACCGCGCATCGCTCACCGGTGCGGCGCTGGCCGACTACGAACTCGCCATCGGCCCCGAGGCCTACAAGGTGGCCGAGCGTGCGGCACGGCGCTACATCGCCAACGCCAAGACGGCGCCCGGCAGCAACGCGATCGAGATCGTGAACGCGCGCGAGCACAACCTGAAGAACCTGAGCGTGAACATCCCGCGCGGCAAGTTCAGCGTGGTGACGGGCGTCAGCGGCTCGGGCAAGTCGACGCTGGCCTTCGACATCCTGTTCAACGAAGGGCAGCGCCGGTATCTCGAATCGCTCAACGCCTATGCGCGCAGCATCGTGCAGCCGGCTGGCCGGCCCGAGGTCGATGCGGTCTACGGCATTCCGCCGACCGTGGCCATCGAGCAGCGCCTGTCGCGCGGCGGCCGCAAGAGCACGGTGGGCACCACCACCGAGGTCTGGCACTTCCTGCGCCTCCTGTACGTGAAGCTCGGCATCCAGCACTGCATCCACGACGGCGCGGCCGTGCAGCCGCAGACGCCCGACAGCATCGCGGCGCAGCTGATGCGCAACTTCAAGGGCCAGCACATCGGCCTGCTCGCGCCGCTGGTGAGCAACCGCAAGGGCGTGTACACCGAGCTGGCCGACTGGGCGCGGCCGCGCGGCTTCACGCACCTGCGCGTGGATGGCGACTTTTTGCCGACCACCGGCTTCCCGCGCATCGACCGCTTCAAGGAGCACAGCATCGAACTGCCGGTGGCCAGCCTCGACGTGCTGCCCTCGAAAGAAAACGAACTGCGCGAGGCATTGACCCGGGCGCTCGAGCACGGCAAGGGCGTGGTGCATGTGCTGAGCAATCTCGACGGCCTGCGCGCCGCGATGATGGCCGGCGTGTCGGCCGTTGGCATCGGCCGCGTCAACGTGTTCTCCACGTTGCGCGCCTGCCCGATCTGCAGCACCAGCTACGCCGAACTCGACCCGCGCCTGTTCAGCTACAACAGCAAGCACGGCTGGTGCCCCGACTGCGTGGGCACCGGCGTCAAGCTCAGCAAGGACCAGCGCAAGGTCTTCGACGACTCCATCCGCGACGACGACAACAAGGGCCGCGAACAGACCTTCGCCGAACCCGAGATCGAAGACCTGGCCGACACCGCCTGTCCGACCTGCCAGGGCACGCGCCTGAACGCCACGGCACGCGCAGTGAGCTTCGGCGCCGCGTTGGCCGACGGCTCGGGCGGCATCGGCATCACCGAGCTGGCGCGCATGAGCGTGACCGAGGTGCGCCAGTGGTTCGAGGGGCTGGTGCTCAAGGGCCGCGAAGCGGAGATCGCGCGCGACCTGGTGCCGGAAATCAAGAGCCGCCTCGAATTTCTCGAAGAGGTGGGCCTGGGCTACCTCACGCTCGACCGTGGCGCGCCCACGCTGAGCGGCGGCGAAGCCCAGCGCATCCGCCTGGCGGCGCAGCTCGGCAGCAACCTGCAGGGCGTGTGCTACGTGCTCGACGAGCCGACCATCGGCCTGCATGCGCGTGACAACCAGATCCTGCTGAACGCGCTGCACAAGCTCGGCGAGAAGGGCAACACGCTGGTGGTTGTGGAGCACGACGAAGACACCATCCGCCGGGCCGATCACATCATCGACATCGGGCCGAGCGCGGGCAAGCGCGGCGGGCGGCTGGTGGCAGAGGGTTCTGTGGCCGACATCGAGGCGGCGGGCGAATCGCAGACCGGGCGCTACCTGCGGGATGCGATCAGACATCCGCTGCAGGCGCGGCGTCTTGTCCCTCTCCCTCCCCTTCCGGGGGAGGGCCGGGGTGGGGGCACGACGGCCTCCAAGAAGACCACTGGCCGTTCGAGCGCCGCTAGCCCCCACCCCAACCCTCCCCCAGAGGGGGAGGGGGCAAATGCCAATGCCTGGCTCACCGTGCACAGCGCCGATCTGCACAACCTGCAGGACATCACCGCCACGGTCCCGCTGCACCGCCTCGTGGTGGTCACTGGCGTCAGCGGCTCGGGCAAGTCCACGCTGGCGCGCGACGTGCTGCTGGCCAACGTGCAGGCCATCGTCATCCAGCGCATGACCAAGGCGGGCCGCGATGCGGACGCCGCCGGCAAGCGCCCGGCCTGGGCCGGCTGCAGCAGCGTCGATGGCTATGAAGTCATCGACCGCGTGCTCGAAGTCGACCAGACCCCCATCGGCAAGACGCCGCGCAGTTGCCCGGCCACCTACATCGGCTTCTGGGACACCATCCGCAAGCTCTTTGCCGACACGCTCGAAGCCAAGGCGCGCGGCTACGGCCCGGCGCGCTTCAGCTTTAACACCGGCGAAGGCCGCTGCCCCGGCTGCGACGGCGCGGGCGTGCGGACCATCGAGATGAGCTTCCTGCCCGACGTGAAGGTGCCCTGCGAGGTCTGCCACGGCGCGCGCTTCAACCCCGAGACGCTGGCCGTGAGCTGGCGCGGCAAGAGCATCGGCGACGTGCTGAAGATGGAAGTGGACGAGGCGGTCGAGTTCTTCTCGGCCATGCCCAACATCAGCCATCCGCTGCAGTTGCTCAAGGATGTGGGGCTGGGCTACCTCACGCTGGGGCAGCCCTCGCCCACGCTGTCGGGTGGCGAGGCGCAGCGCATCAAGCTGGTGACCGAGTTGAGCAAGGTGCGCGACGACATCACGCGCCGCGGCCAGAAGGCGCCGCACACGCTCTACGTGCTCGACGAGCCGACCGTGGGCCTGCACATGGCCGACGTCGAGAAGCTGATCCACGTGCTGCACCGGCTGGTGAACGGCGGCCACAGCGTGGTCGTGATCGAGCACGACCTCAACGTGATCGCCGAGGCCGACTGGATCATCGACCTCGGGCCCGAAGGCGGCAACGCCGGCGGGCGCATCGTGGCGGCGGCGCCGCCTGAAGAAGTGGTGCGGCTGGGCACGCACACCGGCGTGGCATTGGCGCCGGTGCTGGCACGCTGACTTGCCGGCCTTGAGGGGCGCGCGGGCGGTTCAGGCGATGGGCGCCTGCGCCGCCTCGCGCAGCGCTTCGAGGCATGCCACCACGGCCTGGCTGTCGCTCTGGGGGCCCCGCAGCACGCCGATGCCCTCGAACTCGCTGTGCAGCTCGAACGCGACGCGCGCGATCAGCCCCCACTGCACGAAGGGCTCGATCAGGCTGCGCGGCACCAGCGACAGCACACGCTCGCGGCGCAGGATCTCCAGCACCAGCGGAAGCGAGGTGGTCGAGATCGGGTGCAGCGCAGGCGCGGGTGCGCCGGGGTCGAACAGCGCGTCGAAGACGTCGCGCACGCCCAGTCCCTGAACCGGCAGCGTCCAGCGCGCGGCGCGCAGGTCGTCGAGCGTGGGCCTTGGCTTGCGCGCCAAGGGATGGCGCCGGCCCGCCACGATCCAGGGCACGTCCGGCGCAAGGGGCTCGAACATGCAGGGCGCCGGCGTTTCAGTCGGCCGCCGGCACAGCGCCAGGTCGACGCGGCCGGACATCACGTCGGCCTGCAACTGCTCGCCGGGCGCCTCCAGCACTTCGATGCGCAGGCCCGGATGGCGTGCGCCGAACGCGGGCAGTATGCGGCACAGCAGGCCCGATGCGGCCGCAGGAATGGCGCCCACGCGCAGCACACCGCTTGCGCCCGCCTGCAGCGCGTGCACCGTGTCGGCGGAGGCGCGCAAGGCACTCAGCGTGTTGCGGGCCATGGGGACCACGGCGCGCCCGGCAGCCGTGAGCCGCATGCCGCGCACATGGCGCTCGAAGAGCGGCGTGCCGAGCAGTTCCTCGATGTCGCCGAGCGCCTGCGTCGCCGCTGGCTGGCTCATGCCGATCTGCTCGGCCGCGCGCCGGACGCCGCCCGAATCGGCAATCGACACCAGCAGTTGCAGGTGCCGCAGGCGCCCCTTGGCGAGCAGGCGGGCGTACAGAACCGAGGAGGCGGGCGTGACCGTGGGCATCGGGCGGTATTGATTCTGCTTATGGGTGTGGCGATGAATCTATTGGAAACCGATCGATGGCGTCAACATAATCCGACCCACTTTTCGCTCCCACAGAGAAACGCCATGCAGTTTTCGCGACGTCGGCTTGCGGCCCTTTCATCCCTCCTGGGTCTTCTCGCGTTCTCGGCCGCTGCGCCGGTCTTCGCGCAGGACGGCTACCCGCAACGCCCGATCAAGCTGGTCGTTCCGTTCGCGCCCGGTGGTTCCACCGACCTCGTGGCCCGCCTCGTGGCCGACAGGATGCAAGCCACGCTGGGGCAGCCGGTGATCGTGGACAACCGCGCCGGCGGCGGCGGCATGATCGGCTCCGAGGCGGTGAGCCGGGCGGATGCCGATGGCTACACCATCGGCATCGGCACCGTGAGCACGCTGACGGTCAACCCCGTCATGCTCAAGGCGAACCGCGTCGACCCGCTCAAGGACCTGGCGCCGATCACCGTGCTGGCCACCGTGCCGTCCGTGTTCATGGTGCATCCGTCGTTTCCGGCGCGCAGCTTCGAGCAGGTCGTGGCCGAGGTGCGGGCCAAGCCCGACAACTACAACATGGGCTCGTCGGGCCCGGGCTCGATCAGCCACCTGCTGATCGAGGCGATGAACGCCGACCTCAAGTTCAAGCTGCGCCACATTCCCTACCGTGGCATGGGCCCCGCGTTGACCGCGGCGCTCGCGGGCGAGACCCAGGTTTCCAGTGACCAGTACCCCTCGTCGGCCTCGTACATCAAGAGCGGCAAGCTGCTGCCCTTCGCCGTGGGCGCCCAGCGGCGGCTGGACGCGCTGCCCTCGGTGCCTACGCTCAAGGAACTGGGCCAACCCGACCTCAATGAACTCGCCATGACCTGGTTCGGCCTCGTGGCGCCTGTGAAGACGCCACCTGCCATCCAGAAGAAGCTGCACGACGCGGCCGTTGCGGCGCTGCGCGACCCGGCCCTGCTGGCGCGCATGAAGGAACTGGGCGTGGAGGCTGTCGGCGGTTCGCCCGAAGCCTTCCGTGCGCAGATCGAAAGCGGGCTGGCGCGCAACCGCCGCATCGTCCAGGCCGCGGGCATCAGCCCCGAGTGAGCACCGCCATGACCGCAATCAAAGAAATCACCATGTCCCACGCGAGCATTGCAGAAACCGTCGACGCGCAATCGCAGCGCCAGCATGCGGAGGTCGTCGCCATGCGGCGCCACCTGCACCGGCATCCGGAGCTGTCGTTCAAGGAGGTGGACACGGCCGACTTCCTGGAGCGCGAACTCGCGGCCATCGAGGGGTTGGAGGTGACACGCCCCACATCGACAAGTCTGGTGGCGCGCCTGGTCGGAGGCCGGGCAGGGCGCACGCTCGCCATGCGCGCGGACATCGATGCGCTGCCGCTGCAGGACCAGAAAAGCTGCGACTACGCCTCGCGCAATGCCAACGTCATGCACGCCTGCGGCCATGACGGCCACGCGGCCATGCTGCTCGGCGCTGCCCGCATCCTGGCCGGCCTGCGCGCGCAGGTGCCGGGCGAGGTCCGCTTCTTCTTTCAGCATGCCGAAGAACAGCACCCGGGCGGCGCCCAGCAGATGGTGGATGCGGGCGTGATGCAGGGTGTCGATCAGATCATCTCGGCCCACGTGATGTCGACGCTCGACACCGGCCACATTGCCGTGCTCGACGGCCCGGCGCTGGCCAGCTCCGACCGCTTCGTGCTGCGCCTGCGCGGCCGTGGCGGCCACGCGGCCAACCCCGACCGCTGCATCGATCCGATCATGATCGGCGCGCAGATCGTCGGCAACCTGCAGTCGATCGTCTCGCGCAACACCGATCCGCACGAGGCGGTGATTCTCTCGGTCACGCGTTTCGACGGCGGCAGCGCCTTCAACGTGATTCCCGATACGGTCGAACTCTGGGGCTCGGTGCGCTGCTTCAGCGAGCCGGTGCGCGAGCAGGTGCCCGCGCTGGTGGAGCGCATCGCCAACGGCGTGGCGGCGGCGCACGGCGCGCAGTGCACGCTCGAATACATCCGCGGCTACAGCCCGGTGGTCAACGACGCGGCGGTGGCCGAGCGGATGCGCGCGGTGGTGCAGCAAGGCATTGCCACGGCGGCGCTCCACGCGATTCGGCCGCTGCCGAACAGCGAGGACTTCAGCGCCTTCCTGAAGCATGCGCCGGGCGCCTATGTCTTCGTGGGCGCGCGCAGCGGTGCCAAGGGCATCGTGCACCCGCATCACCATCCGCATTTCGACTTCGACGAAGACGCGCTGCTGCATGGCGTGCAACTGTTCGCCAACACGCCATTCCACCTGAACGCATAGGCCTTTCGAGGGTCTCGCACGGGTGTTGAAACGGGCGCACAATGACTCGAACCCTTGGCGCAGGCGCATCCTGAATCAGCCATGGTGGAGTGAACATGTGAAGGGATGAAGCGCCGCGTCGGGGCTACGCAAGGAGCCATGTCATGACCCGCTTCATCGATGTTCACAGCCTGGTCCGCCTGGTGGACGAGACCGGCGTTCCCCAATTCCTCGAGGCCCTGGCGGACGCCCTGCGCGACGACTTCTTGCGCTGGCGCGAGTTCGACAAGAAGGCACGCGTGGCCAGCCATTCGCACCTGGGCGTGATCGAGCTGATGCCGGTGGCCGACGATGGCGCCTACGCCTTCAAGTACGTCAACGGGCACCCCCACAACACACAGGTCGGACTGCCCACCGTCATGGCCTTCGGCGTGCTGGCCGAGGTCGATACCGGCTATCCGACGCTGCTGTCGGAACTCACGCTCACCACCGCCTTGCGCACCGCCGCCACCTCGGCCATGGCGGCGAAGGCGCTGGCGCGGCCCGATTCGCGCAGCCTGGCGCTGATCGGCAACGGCTCGCAAAGCGAGTTCCAGGCGCTGGCCTTCCATGCGCTGCTGGGCATCGAGGAAGTGCGCGTGTTCGACACCGACCCGCACGCCACCGACAAGCTGGTGCGCCACCTGTCGGCGTGCACGCCGCTGGAGATCGTGCGTGCGCGTTCCGTGGCCGAGGCCGTGCGCGGCGCGGACATCGTGACCACCATCACCGCCTACCAGGGCCGCGCGACCGTGCTCACGCCCGACATGATCGAGCCAGGCATGCACATCAACGCCGTGGGCGGCGACTCGCCCGACAAGACCGAACTGCACCCCGACGTGTTGCGCATGGCGCGCGTGTTCGTCGAGTACGAGCCGCAGACCCGCGTGGAGGGCGAGATCCAGCAACTGCCTGCCGACTTCCCGGTGCATGAACTGTGGCGCGTGCTGCTCGGCGAAGTACCGGGCCGCGAAAGTGCGGGGCAGGTCACGCTGTTCGATTCGGTCGGCTTCGCGCTGGAGGACTACACCGCGCTGCGCTACATCCAGCGGATCGCCAGTGAACGCGGCATCGGCCAGCAGATTGCGCTGGTGCCCGAGCTGGACGACCCGAAGGACCTGTTCGGCCTCACGGCCTCGGGGCGGCGCCGGGCGGTGCTGCGGCGTGCGGCATGATCGGCGGCTTCGTCGATCACGCATTCCTTTCATGCTCACCATCTACAACGACCAGCATTCGCTTCACCAGGGCAAAGTCGAGATGTTCCGCGGCGAACTCGTGCCGTGCTTCGAGGTGCCCGCGCGCGTCGACCATGTGAGGCATGAGCTGGAGCGCCGCAAGCTAGGTGCGCTGCAACTGCCCGATGCCTTCGACGACGCCTTGCTCGCCAAGGTGCATGCGCCGCGTTACCTGGACTTCATTGCGCATGCGTGGGAAGAGTGGGTGGCGCTCGATCCAGCCAACGCGACACGCGACGTGCTGCCGTCGTACTGGCCCACGCGCGGCATGCGCACCGATGTGCTGCCCAGGAGCTTTCCGGCGCGCATGGGGCTGTTCTCGTTCGATGCGGGCACGCCGCTGATGGCGGGCAGCTGGGCCGCCGCGCGCCACGGCGCGGCCTGCGCATGGACAGCGGCGCAGCGCGTCATCGGCGGCGAACGCTCGGCCTTCGCACTCACGCGGCCACCGGGCCACCATGCGGGCGTGGATTTCTTCGGCGGTTACTGCTTCCTCAACAACGCCGCCGTCGCGGCGCAGGCGCTGCGCGATGCGGGCGTGGAGCGCGTGGCCGTGCTCGACGTGGACTACCACCACGGCAACGGCACGCAGGCCATCTTCTACGAGCGCAGCGACGTGCACTTCGCCAGCCTGCATGGCGATCCGCTGACCGACTACCCGTACTACCTCGGTCATGCCGACGAGCGCGGCGCCGGAAAAGGCGAGGGCTTCAACCACAACCTGCCACTGCCGCGCGGCACCGATTTCACGGCCTGGCGCGCGGCGCTGAAGACCGCGCTCGACGGCATCGCCGCGGTGAAGGCGGGCGCGCTCGTGGTCTCGCTCGGCGTCGACACCTTCGAGGGCGACCCGATCTCCGGTTTCAAGCTCAAGAGCGACGACTACCTGCGCATGGGCGAAGACCTGGCGCGTGCCGGCCTGCCGACAGTGTTCGTGTTCGAGGGCGGCTACGCGGTGGAAGAAGTCGGCATCAACGCGGTCAACGTGCTCCAGGGGTTCGAGCAGGTGTAGCCACGGGGTCGGGCTGACGCAAGCGCGACTCCGGCAGCCCGAATGGCCCTGATTTCCCCGGGAAATCAGGGGAGCCCCGATTGCCTTCGCCCACCGGGCAAGGCCCAATCGGCGCTTTGCAAAGTCAGGATCCAGTCAGCCATGCTCCGCCGCTCATCATTCCTTCGTGCCGCCACGCTCGCCGCGTGCGGCCTCGTTTCTCCGCTGGCGGCCTTTGCGCAGGCCTTTCCCACCAAGCCCATCAAGCTGGTCATTGCCTTCCCCGCAGGCGGCCCGACCGACATCACGATGCGCCAGCTTGCCGACAACGCAAGCCGCATCCTCGGCCAGCCCGTCATCATCGACAACAAGCCCGGTGCTGGCGGCACGCTGCCCGCGCAGGCGCTGCAGACCTCGCAGCCCGACGGCTACACCGTCGCGCAGATCCCGCTCGGCGTGTTCCGCCTGGGCTACACCACCAAGATCAACTGGGACCCGCTCAAGGACATCACCTACGTCCTGAACGTGACGGGCTACGCCTTCGGCATCGTGGTGCCCGCCAACAGCCCGTTCAAGACCTGGGCCGACTTCGTCGCCTACGCCAAGGCCAACCCCGGCAAGCTCACCTACGGCTCGACCGGCAACCTCACCAGCCCGCACCTGACGACCGAAATCATTGCGCAGAAGGCCGGCATCGAGCTGCAGCACGTGCCCTACAAGGGCAGCGCCGACCTGATGCTCGCGGTGGTCAGCGGCCAACTGATGGCCGCTGCAGACAGCACCGGCTTCGCGCCGCAGGTCGAAGCCGGCAAGCTGCGCGTGCTGAACACCTGGGGCGACAAGCGCCTGGCCAAGTTCCCCGACGCGCCCACGCTGAAGGAACTGGGCTACGACATCGTGCAGAACTCGCCCTTCGGCATCGGCGCACCCAAGGGCACGCCGCCCGAAGTTGTGAAGAAGCTGCACGACGCCTTCAAGCAGGCGATGGAAGAACCGAGCTACGTGGCCTCGCTCGGCCGCTACGACATGCTGCCGAACTACATGAGTTCGGCGACGTACACCAAGTTTGCGCAGGACACGGTGGTGCGAGAGAAGGTCATCATCGACAAGCTGGGGCTGGCGAAGGAGAAGTAGGACGCTCTATTTGCCACCTTGAAGAATGGGCGTGAGTGCCACGTTGATGTAGTAATTGGCGCGCCCGATCTTCTGCTTTTGCAGGAAGCCTCCATCGACCAAAGCATCCAGATACTTGGTCGCAGTGAGGCGCGACACCTGCAGGTCGCGCTGCACGAATTCGATCTTTGTGTAGGGGTGCGTGAAGAGGTTGTTGATCAGGTCCTGGCTATAGAACTTGTAGCCCTCGCGAATTCGGTGCTTGTAGTCGAACAGCGCTGCCTTGATCGCCTGGATGGTTGCGATGGCCTGGCCTGCCGTCTGCTCCACGGCCTCCAGCAGGTAAAGCACCCATTCTTCCCACGCGTCGTCATCTCGTACCGCTTGCAGCAGCCGGTAGTAGTCGGCTTTGGTGCGCACGATGTAACTGCTCAGATAGAGCACTGGAATGTCGAGCAGCCGCTCCTTGACCAGATAGAGCACGTTGAGAATGCGGCCCGTGCGTCCGTTGCCGTCGTAGAACGGATGAATGCTCTCGAACTGATGATGAATCAGTGCCATCTTGATCAAGGGATCGACGGCGAACAGATCGGACTCATTGATGAAGCGCTCGAGTGCGCGCATCAGTGCAACGATTTCGCTGTGATCCTGCGGTGGTGCGTAGACCGTTCGGCCGCCGCTGTCTTTCAGTGCGGTGCCTGGCAGCTTGCGAAAACCTGCGTTGTTCTTCTCCAGTTCCGACTGGATCACGAGGATGTGGTTGGCGGTGATGAGGCCACTTTCGCGCACTTGCTCGAAGCCCACGCGCAATGCCTGCCGGTATCGCAGAACCTCTTTGGCCGCTGGATTGACGAAGGCCTCGGGCAAGACGTCGTCCTTGAACAGTTCGTCGTGTGTGGTGACGATGTTCTCGATTGCGGAACTGTCCTTGGCTTCCTGCAGCCCCAGGGTATTGATGAGGATTCCCTGATTGGGGATGGCCGCCGCGATGCCTTTCAGTTCAGCCAACTGGCGGCTCGCGCTGGCGAGCCTCTTCAGAATGGCGGGCGAATCGAAGCGGGAGGGGACCAGATGGTCAAGGGGCTGGAGGAAGTGCATAGGAGTTTCGGTTTCCTATACATGGTAGGCCTGACATGCATAGAAAAATCGAATTTCTATACATATAGATGCGAAGCATGGAAGATTCGGTGAATCAGTGAGTTGCGGCTGCGATCGCAAACAGCTCGCCCACCAGCCGCTTCGCGAGCGCCGGCTTCACCGGATCGCCCCCAAACACCAGGCGAAACACGATGGGCGCGATCAGGTGGTCGATCACCTGTTCCGGCTCGGGCGTCTGCTCGCCGCGAGCGCGCGCCTGTTCGACCAGCGCGAGCGCCTCCTTGCGGCGGTTGCGCAGGCAGTCGGTGTCGGAGCCGCCGTTGGCCAGCGCAGCCGCGGCTTTCAGCAGCGAGGTGTTGCACGGAAGCGCGAGGTGCACGATGAGTTCGCGCGCCCAGGCTTCCAGGTCCTTGCGCAGCGTGCCGGTGTCGGGCAGCGGCCGGTTCGGGTCCAGCTTGTGGGTGGCCGTTTCGGCCAGCAGCCCCGCCAGATCGCCCCAACGCCGATAGATGCTGGAAGCGCTGACGCCCGCGCGTTCGGCCACGGCCGGCACGGTGACGCGCTCGCGCCCCTGTTCGGCCACCAACTCTTCGAGCGCCGTTCGCACCAGTGTCTGCACCTGTGCGCTGCGGCCGCCTGGGCGCTTGTTGGGAAGGGCAAGGTCGTTCATGTTCGGACTTTAACGCAAAGATATTTGCTTTAGAAGAGGTGCAGGTCTAGAATCACAAAAGCTAAAAAAGTTGCGTTAAGGATCTGCCATGCCGTCCACCTGCCCTGAACTGGCCGTTGCCACCGCCGCCATTGCCGCCCGCTCCAAGCCCTGGCGCCTGCCGGCCGGTGTGGCGTTTCCGTTGCTGGCGGCCGTGCTGTTCGCCTTCTTCTTCGCGGCCAGCGCGCCGTCGCCGCTGTTCGTGGTGTTCCAGCACGCCTGGGGCTTCTCGTCGTCGATGCTCACGGTGGCCTTTGCGATCTATGCGATCGCACTGCTGATCTCGCTGCTGGTGGCGGGCTCGCTGTCGGACCACATCGGCCGGCGGCCGGTGGTGCTGGCCGCGCTGGTGCTGCAGGCGGTGGCGATGGGGCTCTTCCTGTGGGCGCACGACATCGGCGGGCTGATCGTCGCGCGCGTCGTGCAGGGCATTGCCACGGGCGTCGCGAGCGGTGCATTGAGCGCGGCGGTGGTCGAAGCCGCTCCGGCCTCACGCAAGCGGCTGGGCGCGCTGATCACCAGCGTGTCGCCGCTGGCCGGGCTCGCGGTCGGTGCGCTGCTGACGGGCATGGCCGTCAAGCTCACAGGCCAGCCGGTGATGCTGGTGTTCGGCGTGTTGGCGGTCGTGTTTGCCATCGGCGCGGTGGTGGTGCTGTGGATGCCCGAGACCGTCACGCCGCGCGCCGGCGCGCTGGCCTCGCTGGTGCCGCGCGTGTCGATTCCCGTGCAGGCCCGCGCCGAGTTTGCGCGTGGCTTGCCGGCCTTCGTCGTGGTGTGGGCGCTCGGCGGGCTGTACCTTTCCCTTGCGCCGTCGCTGATGCTGCATGTGTTCGGCGTCGACAACGGCGTGGTCAACGGCCTCACGGTGGCGGTGCTCTCGGGCATGGGCGCCATCGCGCCCACGCTGCTCGGTCGCTTTGCCGCGCCCCGGCCGGCCATCGTCGGCATGGCGAGCATCGCGCTGGGCGTTGCGCTGCTGCTGGCATCGCTCGCCACGCGCTCGCTCGCGCTGTTCTTCGTCGGTACCGCGGTGGCGGGCATCGGCTTCGGCGGCGCGTTCTCGGCGCTGGTGCAGACGCTGGCGCCACTGGCGCAATCGCATGAGCGCGGCGAGCTGTTCGCGGCGATCTTCGTGGTGAGCTATCTCGCGTTCAGCCTGCCCGCGATGCTGGCGGGCTTTCTCGTCAAGCCGCTGGGCCTGCTGGCGACAGTGGAAGGCTATGCGGCCGTGCTGATCCTGATTGCCGTCGCGGGCGCGTGGAGCCAATGGGCGGTGCTGCGGCGCAATCGCCTGCCGCTCAGCGGGTAGCGCGGGCCGAGAGAATCGCGCGCGCCGCTTCGGCAAAGCCCGCGCCGCGCTCGCCCTGCGTCACGTAGCGCGGCAGGTGCTCCAGTTGCGGCACGAAGCGCGCAACGTTCGCCACGCCGATGCTGCTGGCGAAGGTGCGGAACATCAACTGGTCGTTGGTGGAATCGCCCACGTAGGCCCAGCGGTCCATCTCGTCGTCGAGCGTGCGGCCCCAGAGTTCGCGCACGATCCAGCGCGCGCCTTCGAGCTTGTCGTTGTCGCCGTACCAGCCGTTGATGTGGATGCTGCTCACGGTGGCGTGCATGCCTTCGCTGCGCATCAGCGCCACGACCTGCGCGATGGTTTCTTCGCCCAGTTGCACGAACTCGCTGTGGTCGATGGCGATGTCGGTTTCGCGGCCGGGCGAGTCGGTGGCGCGTGCGGCGCCGGGAATCTCGCGCTCGATGCGCGCCAGCACGGCCTGCATGCGCGCGAAGTGGGTGGCGCGTGTGGCGGCGTCCTGCTGGTAGCGCTTCTCGACCTGGCCATCGGCCGTGGGCAGCAGCGCCACCGCACCGTTTTCCGCCACGATGGCATCGACCGGCCAGGTGGTCACGAAAGGCAGGCTCCAGCCGACCGGCCGGCCCGTGATGGCCACCACGGCCAGGCCCGCCGCTTTCAGGTCGCCCAGCGCCTGCAGCGCATCGGGCGTGATGGCGCCGTCGGTGGTCAGCGTGTCGTCGATGTCGGTGAACACGCCGACGAGCGCGCTGCGCGCCGGCGCGGCCCATCGGGTCAGCGGCAGCAGGTGGTTCGGCGAGGACGGAAGGAGGGACGACGCGGGCATGGCAAGGAATCTCTGAAGGGGCCGTGATCGTACCGGGTGGATTTTTTGTTTCGTGTAGCATCCCGCCCCCGCCGCGCATTCAAGCCCGGCGCGGCGCTTTCCATGTCTCACATCCTCGTCGATCAACTCCTCAAAACCTACCGCATCTCCGAGCGCGACCCGGGCGTGATGGGCGCGCTGCGCGGGCTCGTGCACCGTCGCCATCGCACGGTGGAGGCGCTGTCGGGCGTGTCTTTTTCGCTCGAACGCGGCGAGCTGCTGGGCTTTATCGGGCCGAACGGCGCGGGCAAGTCCACCACCATCAAGATCCTCGCGGGCATCTTGCGGCCCGACGGCGGTCGCGTGGAAATCGACGGCCACGACCCGTTCAAGGACCGCGAGCGGCACGTGGCGCGCATCGGCGTGGTGTTCGGTCAGCGCACGCAACTGTGGTGGGACCTGCCGGTGGGCGACGGCTTCGACCTGCTGCGCGACATCTACCGTGTCGATCCGCAGCGCTACCGCCGCACGCGTGACGAACTGGTCGCGCTGCTGCACCTGGAGCGCGTGCTCGACCAGCCTGTGCGGCAACTCTCGCTGGGCCAGCGCATGCGCGCCGAGATCGCGGCGGCGCTGCTGCACGAACCCGACATCCTGTTCCTCGACGAGCCGACCATCGGCCTCGACGCGCCGTCGAAGCTGGCGGTGCGCGACTTCGTGCGGCGCGCCAACCGCGAGCGCGGCACCACCGTGCTGCTGACCACGCACGACATGCACGACATCGAAGCGCTGGCGCGGCGCGTGATCGTCATCGGCCACGGCCGCGTGCTGGCCGACAGCCCGGTCGAGGCGCTGCGCGCGCAGGTGATGGCCGAGCGCCGGCTGGTGGTCGATTTCGCGCAAGGTGCCGAACTGCCCGCGCAGGTGCCCGGCGCCACCGTGCATTCGCGCGACGGCCAGACGCTGGTGCTCGACTTCGATCCCGCCGTGACCACGGCCCCGGCGCTGATCGCGCGCATCGCGGCTGAGCATCCGGTGGAAGACCTGCGCCTCGAAGGCATGGCCATCGAGGCCGTCATTGCGCGCTTCTACGCGATGCACGGGGCGGCCGAGGCATGAGCACGCGCACGCACGGCCTGCGAGACACGGTGCGCCCTTACGTCGCGGCCTTTGCTTCGCGCTTCCTGCAGATGCTGCAGTACCGAACGGCCGCGCTCGCGGGCTTTGCAACGCAGTGCTGGTGGGGCGGCATCAAGGTGATGGTGTTCGCCGCGTTCTACGGCGGGACGGCCATTGCGGGCGCGAGTTCGTCGATGTCGCTCGCACAAGCCATTACCTACACCTGGCTCGCGCAGGGCATGCTCGTGCTGATGCCCTGGCTGGGCGACCCGGAGGTGGGGCAGGCCGTGCGCACCGGCGCGGTCGCCTACGACCGGCTGCGTCCGGTGGACGCTTACGCGCTCTGGTTCGCGCGCAGCGCCGGCTGGATCGCAGCGCGTCTGCTGCCGCGCGTGGCGCTCATGGCCGCTTTCGCCGCGGTCGCTCTGCCGCTGACGGGCTTGGGCGACTGGGCCTGGCAATTGCCCGCGAGCGTGACGGCGGCCGTCGCGTTCCTGTTGTCGGCGTTGCTCGCACTGCTGCTTTCGGCGTCGATGGTGATGCTGCTCAACGTGGCAGCCACGGCGGCGCTGAACGAGCGCGGCATCAACGCGGTGGCGACACCTGTGGTCATCGTGCTCTCGGGCAACCTGCTGCCGCTCGCGCTGATGCCGGATGCCTGGCAGACCGCACTGCTGATTCAGCCATTGGCTGGCCTGATGGACATTCCGGCGCGGTTGTACTTCGGGCAACTGAGCGGCTGGCATGCGCTGGCCGGCTTGGGCCTGCAGTGCTTCTGGATCGCGGTGCTGGTCACGTTGGGCCGGTTCGCGATGGGGCGCACGATGCGCAGTCTTCAGATTCAGGGTGGCTAGGATGGAAATTTCCTGCCTTTCTGTTCTTCGCGCTGTTCGTTTGGGGCGCGGTTGTTCAGGGCGTCGCTCACGCCGACACGGTGCTCTTTTTCGCGAATGTTCCCCGCTTCGCTCCTCCTTTATTTCGCGAAAAAGAGCCCCGTATCGACGTGAGCGTTGGACAGAGCGGTCGTTGATCGGCTGCACACCAGCAGCGCGTCCCTGTGCGAATGACACCGGGTGCTCCCCGCAGCGAAATAAAGGAGGAGCGAAGCGGGGGACATTCGCGGAGGGGAGTACCCGGTGTCATTCGCACGCGCCCCGAACGAACTCCCCTGAACGAACACGCCCGAACACAAAAGAACCGCATCACAAAACGAGGAAGGGCAACTGAAATGGGCTCGCTCCCTCTCTTCTTCCGTCTCGTGCAGGCGTCAGTCGGCGGCCAGGCGCGCTATCCCGCCTCGGCGCTGCTGCTGACCCTGGGCCAGTTCCTGGGCAGTGGCATCGAGGTGGTCGCCGTCTGGGCGCTGTTCCACCGCTTTGGCGACGTGCAGGGCTGGCACATCGGCGAGGTGGCGCTGTTCTACGGTCTGGTGAACTGCATGTTCGCCATCGCCGATGCGCTGGGGCGCGGCTTCGATGTGCTCGGCACCGAGTTCCTGCGCACCGGCGCGTTCGATCGCCTGCTGCTGCGCCCGCGCCCGCTCGCGCTGCAACTGATGGGGCATGACTTCCGCATCAGCCGCATGGGCCGGCTGTTGCAGGGCATCGGGGTGATGGTGTTCGCCACGTACCAGGCGGGCATTGCATGGACGCCGGCCACGGTGGCCGTGGCGCTGTTCGCGCTGGCCGGCGGCATCGCGCTGTTCCTCGGCATCCTGGTGCTGCAGGGCACGCTGGCGTTCTGGACCGTCGAGAGCCTGGAGATTGCCAACGTGCTCACCTACGGCGGCGTGCAGGCGGCGCAGTACCCGCTGGCGCTGTACGCGAACTGGTTCCGCCGTGTGCTGACCTTCGTTGTGCCGTTGGCCTGCGTGGCCTATTACCCGGCGCTGACCATCCTCGGCAAGCCCGATCCGCTGGGGGCACCGGATTGGATGGGCATGGTGTCCCCGCTCGCGGGCTTCGTGTTTCTGGCCGCCGCCTTCGGCGTGTGGCGGCTGGGGCTGCGGCGCTACGCCTCAACCGGGAGTTGACCCGGCGCAGCGCGCGAACGTCACTTACTTCTTCGGCACCGCTTTCTTGGCGCGATGCTCGGCAAGAAGAATCCCGGCGGTTTCATAGAACGAGAAGATGGAATCCTCGCCGCCGTTGGCAAATTGCTTGGCCACCTTGTTGAATGGAAAGACGACGAATTCGGGCTCGCACTGCAAGGCGACTTGACCTTCGTTCCCGACCCAGGTGCAGTCGTACTTGCGCCGCATGGCCTCGCCCAGGTAGGAGCCCAGGACCTGTGAAATCCCCGAAGCATCAGGGATCTTGGATCGCGTTCTCTCTATGTATCCGTCGAGCCATTTCACGGACTCTGGCGTGAAATTGAAGTCCACGCCGGAGATCGCGCCAAGCCGATCTTGAACAGACTTCGCGTTCGCCTCGATGGATGCGATCTGCGCGGGCGTGATGGAAGCCATCCTGGACGACCCCCGGGCGTTGTTCGAGGGCGACTGTGCCCATGCAGATGGCAGCAGCAACAGGCTCGCCGCGATCAGCGCGGCACGCAGGCACGACATGCTCAGCCGGCGCTCTGCAGCGCCAACCCCGCATGCTCGCGCAGCGGATGGAAATGGATCTTCGGAAAGCGTTCCTGCGCCAGCCGCACGTCGTACGGCGAGGTGCACAGGAAGGCCAGCGTATCGGCCGCGTCCTTGGCCATGCGCACCGGATAGGCGTTGACGAACTCGCGCAGCTCGGCCGGGGTATCGGCCGTGATCCAGCGCGCGCCGGTGTACTGGCAGCCTTCGAGCCGCACGTCGGCGTCGTACTCGGCCTTCAGGCGGTGCTGCACCACTTCGAACTGCAGCTGGCCGACGGCGCCCAGCAGCATCGGGCCGCCGACTTCGGGGCGGAACACCTGGATTGCGCCTTCTTCACCGAGCTGGGCCAGGCCCTGCTGAAGCTGCTTGGTGCGCAGCGGGTTCTTCAAGATCACCGTCATGAACAGCTCGGGCGCGAAGAAGGGCAGGCCGGTGAACTGCAGGCTCGCGCCGTCGGTGATGGTGTCGCCCAACTGCACGCCGCCATGGGTGGTAAAGCCCACGATGTCGCCCGCATAGGCTTCTTCGACCGCCTCGCGGCGCTGGCTCATGAAGGTCACGACGCTGGTGGGGCGCAGCTCTTTCGAGGTGCGCTGCACCTTCAGCTTCATGCCCGGCGTGTACTTGCCCGAGGCCATGCGCACGAAGGCGATGCGGTCGCGGTGGTTGGCGTCCATGTTGGCCTGCACCTTGAAGACCACGCCCGCGAAGTCCTTGTCCTCGGGCTGGATTTCCTTCACCACCGGCTGGCGGTTGACCATCGTGGTGCTGGTGCGCGACTGCGGTTGCGGTGCCAGGTCGACCAGCGCGTCCAGCACTTCCATCACGCCGAAGTTGTTCACACCCGAGCCGAAGAACACCGGCGTCTGCTTGCCGGCCAGGAAGGCCTCGCGGTCCCAGGTGGGCGATGCACCGGTGGCCAGCTCCATGCTGTCCATGGCGGATTCGAAATCGGCGCCGAAGCGCTTGGTGAGCGTTTCGCGCTCGGTGAGTGCGATGGTCTCGAAGTCATGCGGCAGTCGTTCGCTGCCCGACTCGAACACCGTCATCGTGTGCGTGCGCAGGTTCATGATCCCGCGGAAAGTCTTGCCCTGGCCCACGGGCCAGGTCATGGGCACGCAGGGCATGCCCAGTTCGCGTTCCACTTCGTCCAGGATGTCCAGCGGCTCGCGCACTTCCCGGTCCATCTTGTTGACGAAGGTGATGATGGGCGTGTCGCGCTGGCGGCAGACCTCGATCAGCCGGCGCGTCTGCGCTTCCACGCCGTTGGCCGCGTCGATCACCATCAGCGCCGAGTCGACGGCCGTGAGCACGCGGTAGGTGTCTTCCGAGAAGTCCTTGTGGCCGGGCGTGTCGAGCAGGTTGATCACATGGTCGCGGTACAGCATCTGCATGACCGACGACGCCACCGAGATGCCGCGCTGCTTTTCGATTTCCATCCAGTCGGACGTGGCGTGGCGCGTGGCCTTGCGCGCCTTCACCGAGCCGGCGATCTGGATCGCGCCGGAGAAAAGCAGCAGCTTTTCGGTCAGCGTGGTCTTGCCGGCGTCAGGGTGGGAAATGATCGCAAAGGTGCGACGGCGGCGGGTTTCGGCAACAAAAGACAAGGTGGGCAATCTGCGGGGGAATGCCGCGATTTTAGAAGGGCGCCCGGAACCGGCCCGCTTCGGGGGCCTAAAACGCCTCCGTCATCCCATAAGCCCGCATCTGCGCCTCGAACCGGGCCACGTCGTGGCTCAGCACCACGAGGTCGTGCGTCAGGCCCTGCCAGTCCTTCACGTGCTTGCCCAGCAACGCCTCGGGGCGAAAGCCCAGGGCCTGGAAGACGGCGATGGCGCCGCGCTGGTCGACGGTCATGCGCGCGACGAGTTTTTCCGCACCGCGCTCGATGGCGAGCGCGCAGGCTTCCCGCGCGAGCCGGTGGCCCAGGCCGCTGCCGCGCTGCTCGGGCGCGGCCAGCACGCGCAGCTCGGCCACGTGGCTGGACCACGAGTGCGGATCGCGGATCACCGCCGCGCAGCCGAGCACCGTGTCGCCGCGCACGGCCAGCACACTGTCGATGTCGCCGCGCTCGATGGCGCGAATCCACGCACCCATCACCTTGGGCTGCGTGATGTCGCGCGGCAGGAAGAGCAGGTCGTGTGCGGGCAGGGCCTGTGCGAAGGCCAGCACGGCGGCCGCGTCGAACGCGGTCATCAGGCGCAGGACGATGTTGCCTTCGCTGCTCGTCACGGTGCGCGGATAGGTCCGCGAAAAAGAATCGGAAACGGTGGTGATGGTCATGTCGATCGCACTCCAAGCCATTCGTCGAGTTTGGGCCACAGCCTGCGCACCGCGTTGGCGCCTGCGGCCAGGCTGACGTGGCCGCCCTTGAGCACGATCTCTTCCTTGTCGGCCGAGCCGATGTTGGCGATCAGCGGCTGGCCGGCTTCGTACGGCACGATGTGGTCGTGCTGCGCGAGCGCATGCAGCACCGGCACCTTGATGTTCTTCAGCAGCACCTTGCGGCCGCCCAATACCAGCTCGTTCTTGAAGAGCTTGTTGTCCCACATCAGCTCTTTCACGGTCTGGCGGAAGTACTCGCCGGCCAGCGGCAGCATCTCGGCACCCCAGCGGTCGAACATGCGATAGGACTTCACGAACTCGTCGTTGGCCATGTTGTCCCAGAGCTGCACCACGCCGGCGCTGCGACCGGCCGGGCGCAGCATGTCGAAGGAGGCGAACAGCATCTCGGGCGGCACGTTGCCCACGGTGTCGATGAGGCGGTCAACGTCGAAATAACGGCGGTCCGACCACGCATGGAAGAGCTTCATGCGGCTGAAGTCGATGGGTGTGGTGAAGAGCGCGAGGTTCTTCATCGGCCCGCCGGGGTGCAGCGCCGCGTACATCGTGGACAGCACGCCACCCATGCAGTAGCCGGCAATGGTCACGTCTTCTTCGCCCGAGTCTTCCTGCACGCGGCGGATGGAATCGGGAATGAAGTCGAGCACGTAGTCCTCGATGCGCAGGCGCTTCTCGTCGGCGCGCGGCGCGTTCCAGTCCATCACGTAGACGTCGTAGCCCTTGTGCAGCAAATACTCGACCATGCTCTGGCCCGGCGCGAGGTCGAAGATGTAGGCGCGGTTGGTGGTGGCCATCACCATCAGCACCGGCACGCGGTAGATCTCGTCGACCAGCGGGCGGTAGTGGTACAGGCTCAGGGTGCCGCGGCGATGGATTTCATCCTTCGGCGTCAGGCCGACGGCCGGCGCGGCGGAGGTGAGGAAGTCGAGGCCCTTGATATTGCGCTGGATCGCACGCTCTATTTCGGCGCCGATGTCGGGCAGGGCGAGATCGGCGGGAGGGCTCATCGTGCGCGCTTTCCGGCGGGGCGCTTGGGCGGGGCTGCGGGCGTTTTCGATGCCGCTGCGGGTGGTGCGCCTGGCGGCTGCTTCGTCCGGCGCGGCTTGACGGGCGCCGCGGCCGTTGCACGGGTTGCCGGGCTGCGGCCGCCTTCCATCGCGCGGCTGATGTTCGCCAAGTGATCGTCGATGCGCTGCAACTGCTCGCCCAGCGCCTGGATGTCGGCGCGCGTCGGCAGGTTCAGCAGTGTGAGGTAGCGCGCCATCAATTCGCCCAGCGCCTTCTGCGCCGTCAGCGAGGCGTTCATGCCGCCATGCATGCCCTGGCGGAACGGGTCCGAGGACATGGTCTCGTTGGCGAACGCGTTGGTGCCTTTCTCCCACTGGGCCATCAGCTCGCGCCACATGGCCATCGGGTCGAGGGACGAGAACTGGGTCATGGAAGGAAGCTCCGTCGTCAGTGATCGCGACGTTGCGCCGTGTGCGTGGCGATGGCGTCGACGATCTGCGGCCACATCGGAATCGGCAGCGCGTGGCCCATGCGCGGGATGCGCAGCAGCCGCGCGCCGGGAATGGCATCGGCCACATCGACGCCGCATTCCACCGGCACGAGCGGATCGACATCGCCGTGGATCACCAGCGTGGGCACGCGCACGTCGCGCAGCGCGGGCTTGCGGTTGCCCGACGCGAAGATGGCCGCGAGCTGGCGCGCCACGCCGCCGGGGTTGAGCCCGCGCAGGAAGGTGAGCTGCGCGCGCTCGGCATCGCGTGCTTCATCGAGCGGAAAGGCGTCGGGGCCGCGCAGCACGCGCCACACCTTGGCGTAGTGCGGCAGGTAGGCCTCGAAGGTGGTGGGCGAGGGCGAGAACAGCACCGCCATCGCTTCGGGCGTGGGCGGCGGCAGGCCGGGGTTGCCGGTGGTCGACATGATGCTGGTGAACGAATGCATCCGCTGCGGATGGCGGATTGCCAGCTCCTGCCCGATGGCACCGCCCATCGAGGCGCCGACGATGTGCGCGCGCTCGATCTTCAGTGCGTCGAGCAGGCCGATGCAGTCGTTGGCCATGTCGTGCAGCGTGTAGGGCGCCTGCAGCGCCTTGCCCGCCATGGCCTGCAGCATCAGCGCCTGGATGTCGGGCACGCCGAGATGCGACAGATGCGTCGAGTGGCCGGTGTCGCGGTTGTCGAAGCGGATCACCCGGTGCCCGCCCGCTTGCGCGAGGCGGGCGCAGAACGCGTCGTCCCACGCCACCATCTGGGCGCCGAGGCCCATGATCAGGAGCAGCGGCGGCGCGCCGGGGTCGCCGAAGCTGTCCCATGCGAGTTCGATGCCATTGGCGCGCGTGCGATGTTCGGTGTTCTGCGGAACGGCGGTCATGGGGCTGCCGGCTTGCTTGCTTACTTGCGCTGCAGCAGCTTGGTCACTTCGTCCACGTTGGACTGGATGCGCTGGCGCACCACGTCGAAGGCATCGGCCTGCGACTTGGCGGCGAGGTTGGCCAGCTCCTTGATGTCGTCGATGGCGCGCTGGAACGACTGGCGACCCAGTTCGTCGAGCTTGGCGAGGTTGGCCTTGGCGTCCTTGCCGGGCATTTCCTTGGCTGCAGTCTGCCATTCGCCGATGGCGCTCTTGATCATCTCGGTCTGCCGCTGCACCACGGTCTGCAGGCCCTGGTAGGACTTTTCGTTGGCCTGCATCAGCGCCTGCAGGTCCTTGCGGCCGCTTTCGAGCAGCTTGCCCGCGCCGCCGGTCAGGTTGAGTTCCTGCAGGCGGTCGGTCATGCCCTTGAGATTTTTCAGCGGGTTGAGCATGTCGGCGGCGCTGGGGGCAGCCGCCTTGCTGCTGCCACTGCTGCTGGCAGTGGTCTTCTTGGCGGCGGCTTTCTTGGCAGTGGCCATGGTGCGGTATCTCCTGTGCGGGTGAACGGGTGGATGGCAAGGACCAGCCGGACGGCAAAAGTCCCTCGCCACGATACGCCGCACCGGCACGGCCAAGTTCACCGCAGCGAAAAAAATGCCTGCGGGATTTCCCTTGGGTGACCGATTGATTACATCGGCGGCGCGAAGCCGTTGCGCCCGGCCGTCACGCGCAGCGCCGTGGGCGTGCCGTTCTTTTCCTGCGCGTTCACCAGCACCTTGGCGCCGGGCACCAGCAGGGCCTCGGTGCCGGGGCGGAAGGTAACCACCGGCACGTCGGGCGGCACGATCACGGTTTTTTCGCCGCCCTTGTAGGTCAGCCGCAGTTGCTGCCCGCCGCGTACCGATTTCGGCGCGGCGGCAAGGTCGGCCACGGTGGCGTTGGTCATGGTGCTCTGCGGCAGCAGGTCCCATGGGCGATGGCCTTCGCCGGTGCCGCGCGCGGCCTCGGGGAACACCACCACTTCGAGCGCCTTCTGCGTGCCGTCGGCCTGCGGCATGGCAGCGGTGCCGATGAAGCTGCCGCGCTTGATGTCGGACAGCTTGATGCGGTAGACCTCCGACACCGCCATGTCGGCCGGCCGCGCAAGGCTGATGACTTCGCCGCCACGGTCCTGAACGATGAGGGTGTTTGCGTCGACGCGCACGAGGGTGCCCCGGATGCGCACGGTCTCGGAGGTCTGGGCGGCCGCGGAGATCGGCAGAACGGCGGCGGTCAGGCACAGGGCGGCGGTGGCGAGCAGGACCTTGGGGGCGCCGGGTAGAAGCGACATGAGAGCTTTCGAGGGTGGGGGATGAAGCCAATGTACGCCGCTGCGGCCAAACGTGCCGGCTGCCGAATTAGGTGGAAATGAGCACGCGGAATGAAGAAAGGCCGCATGCCGCGCGATGCGGCATGCGGCCTTTGGCCTGCGCCTTCGGAGCGTCAGTCGATCAGGTCGATTTCAATCGCGCCGGCGGTGGCCGGGTTGCGCGAGCCGACCATCGCAAAGAGCTTGTTGCTCTGGCTCGCGAAGTGGCCTTCGGGGCCGCTGAACGAGGCCAGGCGCATGTTGAGCGGGCCGATGATGCCCATCGTGGCGAGCGTGGCACTGCGGGTGGCCGACGTGCCGTCGGGAAGCACCTGCGTGCGCGCATAGCTGGTGGCGCCGATGGATGTGTTGCCCCAGCTGCCGTTGGTGGCGCCGCCGCGCGCGGCGATGGTGGGCCAGGTCGCGCGCTCCGGCAGGCCGATGCGGAACACCGAGGTGGTGGGCGTCGAAGGCACGATGCCGGCCGAGAGATACACGTTGTCGCCGCCGATGCGCGCGATGCCGAAGTTGCCGTTGTCCGACGGATTGGTCACGTTCACGATGTGCCAGGTGTCGACGGTCGGCCCTGCCGACACGGTGTACGTCCGCACCGAGGCTGTGGGGCAGTTGTCGATGCGGTACACCCCGTTGTCGTTGCACAGGTAGAGCGTGGTCCCGCCGTTGGCGACCTGGATCTGGGTGATCGACGAGTCTCCGGTGGTGGCCGTCAGGTTGATGCCCAGGCGGTTGTAGACGCCGTCAAGCTCGGCCTGTGCCTTGACCAGCGCACGCGAGGCGACGAACGGACGCACCGCGTAGCTGGCCGGCGTGACCTGCGCCACCGCGAACGGGAATGCGCCGACCACCGTGTCCGTCGTCAGCCTGAAACGCGCCGTGTTCGTCGGGCTTGTGATGCGGCTGCTGTCGAAGACGAAGCTGCCCGCCTCGGCACTGTCTGCCGTGAAGCTGCCGGATGCGGTGACGCCGGTGTCGTCGGTCATCTCGTAGCGCAGGCTGTCCATGTTCAGCGCCAGCGTCTGCCGCGAGCCGTTGGCGGCGTAGACCTTGTAGCGGCCGTTGCGTGCATCGGGGGCCGGGCCGGTGTCGATCAGGTTGATCTGGATGTAGCCCTGCGTATTCGGGTTGCGCGTGCCGACGACCACCGACAGCAGGCCGTTCTGCATCGCGTAGTACTTGCGCGTTCCGCTGGCGTTGAGCAGGCGGATGCCTTCGGGCTGCGACGAGAAGGTGCCACCCACCGGGAGCGTCAGGCTGCCGTAGGAACCATCCAGATTGGTGGCGGTTCGCACGGAGTTCGCGGTGTCGATGAGGTTGCTGCCCCAACTGCCCTCGGTCGATGCGCCCAGGCCGCGCGTGGTGGGCCAGTTGGGTGATTCGGGCAGGGCGACCCGCAGGAACTGCACCGCCGGCGTGGTGCTCAGGCCGGCGCTCAGGTAGACGTTCTGGCCCCCGATGCGCGCCATGCGGAAGTTCGCGGTTTCGTTCGCGTTGGCGGTGTTCGTCGCGACCCACGCGTCGTCGATTCCGGCCGTGACCGCATACGTCCGCTTGGAGGCGGCGGGGCAGAGGTCGATCTTGTAGATCACGTTGTCGAAGCAGAACTCCAGCAGCGTGCCGCTGCCTGAAATGCGCATGGCGAGCATCTGCGAATCCGGCCCGCCGGGACTGCGCGTGACGCCGAAGCGGTTGTAGGTGCCGTCGAGCTGCGCCGCCGCTGTCAGGAAGTTGCGCGCGGCCACGAAGGGCTGCACCGCGTATGCGGCAGGGCTCGAATATGCCGCCTGGAACGGGAACGCGCCGACGATGGCATCGGCCGTGACGCGGAAGCGCGCCGTGTTGGCCGCCGAGCTAATGCGGCTGCTGGCGAAGACGTAGGTGCCCGGTTCGGTGAAGTCCTCGCTGAAGGAGCCGGATTCCGCCACGCTGAGGTTGTCGGTCATCGTGTAGCTGGCGGTGTCGAAGTCCACCGACAGCGTTTGCTGCGTGCCGTTGGCCGCGTAGACGCGGTAGGTGCCGCTGCGCGCGTCGGCGTTGTCCTGTGCCTTGGCCATCGCGGCTGCCACCGCGACTTCTGCTTGCGGCTGGGCATTGCCACCGGACAGCGGGAGCCCGCCGCCGGGCGCGCCGCCGCCACCGCCACCTCCGCAGGCCGCCAGCAAGGCGGCCAGTCCGCAACCCGCGAGATATCTCGTCATCCTCATGTGGATCCCTCTTCTTTTCAGATGGGCTAGGCAGCGAGCCGGCTGGCTCCTGAACCGAACCCCGGGGAAATCGTAAAAAGAGGTGTCTTTAACGCCGAGGCTGACAAATGGCAGCCCAAACCCCCCGGCTTGGCTCGGCCTTGCGCCCCGTCTACAATCCGCGGTTCCGAGGAGCGTTGCAGCGCCATCAGGCGTGAGGCTCGGACCACATCGCAACCACGCTCATCCGCTGTTCTCGCGGTGAGTTTTTTCCCCGTACGCAGTGGCATCTTTCAAACCAGTTTTGGAGTTCTCATGAGCGCTGTTCTCAAGCCGACCCCCGTTTCGACCGCCGACCAGGCGATCGCCGACCTTTCCCTTGCCGCCTGGGGCCGCAAGGAAATCCGCATTGCGGAAACCGAAATGCCCGGCCTGATGGCCATCCGCGAAGAGTTCGCCAAGGGCCAGGCGCTCAAGGGCGCGCGCATCACGGGCTCGCTGCACATGACCATTCAAACGGCCGTGCTGATCGAGACGCTGCAAGCCCTGGGCGCCGAGGTGCGCTGGGCCTCGTGCAACATCTTCTCGACGCAGGATCACGCCGCCGCCGCCATCGCTGCCGCAGGCACGCCGGTGTTCGCGATCAAGGGCGAGTCGCTGACGGACTACTGGGAATACACGCACGCCATCTTCGACTTCGGCCCCAAGGGATCGAAGGGCGAAGGCCCGAACATGATCCTGGACGACGGCGGCGACGCCACGCTGCTGATGCATCTGGGCCAACGCGCCGAGAAGGACCTGGGCGTGCTGGCCAACCCGACCAGCGAAGAAGAACGCATCCTGTACGCCGCGATCAAGGCCAAGCTGGCCGTCGATTCGACCTGGTACACCCGCAAGTCCGCCGAAATCATCGGCGTGACCGAAGAAACCACCACGGGCGTGCACCGCCTGAACGAAATGAGCGCCAAGGGCACGCTGCTGTTCCGCGCCATCAACGTGAACGACTCGGTCACCAAGAGCAAGTTCGACAACCTGTACGGCTGCCGTGAATCGCTGGTCGACGGCATCAAGCGCGCAACCGACGTGATGATCGCCGGCAAGGTCGCTTGCGTGGCCGGCTACGGCGACGTGGGCAAGGGCTCGGCACAGGCGCTGCGCGCACTGAGCGCCCAAGTGTGGGTCACCGAGATCGACCCGATCAACGCCCTGCAGGCCGCGATGGAAGGCTACAAGGTCGTGACCATGGAATATGCCGCCGACAAGGCCGACATCTTCGTGACGACCACCGGCAACAAGGACGTCATCACGCACGACACCATGGCCGCCATGAAAGACCAGGCCATCGTCTGCAACATCGGCCACTTCGACAACGAGATCGACGTCGCGTCGATCGAGAAGTACGAGTGGGAAGAAATCAAGCCGCAGGTCGACCACATCACCTTCCCGGACGGCAAGAAGATCATCCTGCTGGCCAAGGGCCGCCTGGTGAACCTGGGCTGCGGCACGGGCCACCCGAGCTTCGTGATGTCGTCGTCGTTCGCGAACCAGACCATCGCCCAGATCGAGCTGTTCACCAAGACCGACGCCTACCAGGTCGGCAAGGTCTACGTGCTGCCCAAGCACCTGGACGAGAAGGTGGCGCGCCTGCACCTGAAGAAGGTCGGCGCCATGCTGACCGAGCTGACCGACTCGCAAGCCGCCTACATCGGCGTGAGCAAGAACGGCCCGTACAAGCCGGACACGTACCGTTACTGATAGCACGATGAAAAACCTTCGTGCTTCGCACTGCGGTGCGAGCTTGCTTGGGGCGGCCCGGCGCTTCGCTCATGCGCGCTGATCAACTGTTGGTGGAGCGCGGCCTTGCCGCGTCGCGTTCGCAGGCCGTGCGGCTGATTGCCGGCGGCATGCGCTGGCGTGACGCGGGCACGAGCGACGCGTGGCGCTCGGTCGTCAAGAACAAGGACGACGTGCCCGAGTCCGCCGAGCTGGAGCTGGTCGATGCGGCCGAGGCGCGCTATGTGTCGCGCGGCGGCCTGAAGCTCGAAGGGGCACTGCAGGTCAGCGGGATCGATCCCGCCGGCAAGCTGTGCTTCGACGTGGGCCAGTCGACCGGCGGCTTCACCGATTGCCTGCTGCAGCGCGGTGCGACGAAGGTTGTGGGCGTCGATGTCGGCCACGGGCAACTGCATGCGAAGTTGCGCGAGGACGAGCGCGTCGTCGCCATCGAAGGCGTCAATGCGCGGGCCCTCTCGCCGGACGATCTGGAAGAAGAAGGTGAGTCGCGCTTCGACCTGATCGTTGGCGACCTGTCCTTCATCTCGCTCACGCTCGTTCTGCCGGCTGTCGTCGAGTTCCTGGCCGAAGACGGCCGTTTGCTCATGCTGGTCAAGCCGCAGTTCGAGCTGCAGCCCGGCCAGGTCGGCAAGGGCGGTATCGTGCGCGACGAGTCGATGTATGCGGTGGTCGAAAAGCGCCTGCGCGAGGCTTGCGAGGCGCTCGATTTGCGCGTGCTGCAGTGGTTCGACAGCCCGATCGCCGGCGGCGACGGCAACCGCGAGTTTTTCATTCATGCCGTTCGCGCGGACGCAGCGAACGGTTCTTAAGGAGACGCAGGTGCGCCTTCCGCTGAGCTTCGAATTCTTTCCGACCAAGACGCCCGAAGGCGCGGTCAAGCTGCGCGCCGTGCGCCAGCAGCTGTATGTGCGCAAGCCGCAGTTCTGCTCGGTCACGTATGGCGCGGGTGGCTCCACGCACCAGGGCACTTTCGGTGCGGTGCAGGAGATTCTTTCTGAAGGCGTCGACGCCGCGAGCCATTTCTCGTGCATCGGCGCCACGCGTGCCACGGTGCGCGAGCAACTCGCCGAGCTGAAGGCCATGGGCGTCAAGCGCCTGGTGGCGTTGCGCGGCGACCTGCCGAGCGGCTACGGCATCGGCGGCGAGTTTCACTATGCGAGCGACCTCGTGGAATTCATCCGCGAAGAGACCGGCCGCGACTTCCACATCGAGGTGGCCTGCTACCCCGAGATCCATCCGCAGGCACGTTCGCCCGAAGCCGACCTGCAGGCCTTTGCCGCGAAGGTGAAGGCGGGTGCCGATTCGGCCATCACGCAGTACTTTTTCAGCCCCGAGGCCTACTTCCGTTTCGTCGACGACGTGCGCAAGCTGGGGATCGACACGCCCATCGTGCCCGGCATCATGCCGATCACCAGTTCGACGCAATTGATGCGCTTCTCCGACGCCTGCGGCGCCGAGATTCCGCGCTGGATTCGCCTGCGGCTGCAGGGCTTTGGCGACGACATCGCGTCGATCAAGTCCTTCGGCCTCGACGTGGTCGCCGACCTGTGCGCACGCCTGCGCGACGGTGGCGCGCCGGCGCTGCACTTCTACACGATGAACCAGTCGGCGGCGACGCTGGCTTTGCTGGAGCGCCTCGATTGACAGGGCGCGCGGCCGGAGCGGCGGGTACGTTGCGCGCGGGGCTTCGCATAGCCCTCGTCGCTGCGACCTGCGTGCTCGCGGGCTGCGCCATGCCTCCGGCCACCGAGGGCACGGCCGATGGCCAGTTGAAGCCCTTGGCACGCGCGCTCGCCGTGCCGCCGGGCGTGCCCGCGCGCTCCGATGTGCCCTCGGTGCGCTACGACCTGGCCGTGTCGGGTACCGGCGAACTGACGCCCGATGACGGCGTGCCCGGCGACGACGGCCCGCGCGACATTTTCGAGCGCGGCGGTGCTTCCTGGTACGGCATCCAGTTTCATCAGCGCAAGACCGCCAGCGGCGAGCGCTTCGACATGACCGCCATGACGGCAGCCCACAAGACCCTGCCTTTCAACACGCGCGTCTGTGTGCGCAGTCTCGTGAATGGCAGCGAAGTGCTGGTGCGCATCAATGACCGTGGCCCCTACGCGCTGGGCCGCGTGATCGACCTGAGCCGCGCGGCGGCCGACCGCATCGGCCTGACCGGGCTGGGCATCAAGCAGGTGGCGTTGACCGTCGTCGACCGGGAGGGCATGCGCTGCGGCGGCTTGTCCGTGGAGTCGGGCGATGCGCAGGCGCCCGCGCCGGTGGCTGATCGCGCGAAGGCGCCGGCTCCCGCACGGCGCAAGGCGGCCGTGCCGCCGCGCCGCCGCCGATAGACAAGCCGTTCGGCTTCAGCCGCCCGAATCGAGCGAGAAGGTGGCGTGCCGGTCTTGCGCCAGGCGCTCTGCCAGTTGCGGCAGTGCAGCCGCGAGCAGCGGCTTCAGCGTGTACGGCGGATTGATCAGGAACATGCCGCTGGCCGGCAGGCCCGGCCGGTGCGTCTCGCCCGAGGCGTCCGTCGTGATCTTGCTGGACTTGACCGTCAGCGTGGCGTGCAGCCACGACTTGCCGGCCTTGGTCGCCATCGTCTTCAGGCGCCGTGGCAGGTCGTGCGCCTCGGGGCGCGGAATGATCGGATACCAGATGGCGTAGGTGCCGGTGGCAAAGCGCTTGAGCGCCTCGGCCGCGAAGTCGAGCACGCGGGCGTAATCGCTCTTGATCTCGTAGCTCGGGTCCATCAGCACCAGCGCGCGGCGCGAGGGCGGCGGCAGGAACTTGGTGGCACTGCCGAAGCCGTCGTCGCGCAGCACGGCGATCTGGCGGCCGGCTTCGAGCTGGGCAATGTTGGCTTCGAGCGTGCGCGAGTCGGTGGGGTGCAGCTCGAACAGCTTGAGCTTGTCGTGGTCGCGCAGCAGGTGCTGCACGATGAACGGCGAGCCCGGGTAGACGCGCGCCCCGCCCTTGGGGTTGAAGTCGTGGATCACGCCGAGGTAGCGCGCGATGGCGTCGGCCAGCGGGACTTCGGCTTTGGGCGCTACCTTTTTTGCAGCGGACTTCGCTGCAGGGATGGGCGTGGCGGGCTCTTTCTTTTCCGCAAGCAGGCGCAGGATGCCGTCGGCCGCCTCGCCGCTGGTGCCGGCGTAGTCGCCGTCAAGGCGATACAGGCCGGCGCCGGCGTGGGTGTCGACGACCGTCAGTGCGGCCTCTTTTTCGAGCATGTGGTCGAGCGTGGCAATCAGCACCGTGTGCTTGAGCACGTCGGCGTGGTTGCCGGCATGGAAGGCGTGGCGGTAACTGAACATGAGAAATGGTGCCTGAAGAATAAAGAAGGGAGAACGCTAGACTTGCCCGGAAACATTGGCTAACAAAAAGGGCAGATGATGCGAGGAACTGGATGGCGATTTTGGGGCCTGTTCGTTGGCGCAGGCGTTCTGTCTATTTTGACGGGCTGTGCGTCGGTCACCCACGGCACCACGCAAAACGTGAAGATCGAGACGCGGACGCCTGCAGGCCAGGTGGTCGACGGTGCCAAGTGCCTGGTAACGAATGACAAGAACGACGCGGTGATGCGCTCGGGCCAGAGCCTGCCGGTGCGCCGTTCGAGCGCCAATCTGAACATCGAATGCACGCAGCCCGGCTATGCGCCAGCCAGCGGACAGGCCGTGTCCCGCGTCAACACGGGCATGGTGGGCAACATCCTGCTGGGCGGCGTGATCGGCGCCGCGGTCGATTCTGGCACGGGAGCCGGCTTCAACTATCCGAGCTGGATGCAACTGGTGTTCGGCGAGGTGCGGAATTTCGACCGGAGCGCGCAGACGGGCGACCAGGTGACGGTGGGCGTGCGCGTCGGGGAGACGAAGCTGGCGTCGGTGGCTGGCAAGCCGGCGACGGGCGCGGCCCCGCCTCAGGTGAGTCCCCCCGTCCCGGCGCCGGCGCCGAAGGCGCAGCCCGACGCTCGCGTCTCGATCGACGATCTCGCGGGCTTGCTACCCCCCAAGCCATGAAGCGGGTCCATCGCGCATTCATCTCGCTGGCGGTCGTGTTCGCCGCCGGCAACGCCTCGGCGCTGGAGCCCGACGCGCTGTTCACCAAAGTGTCGGGCGGCGTCTGGGCCGTCCGCACCTTCGACGCGCAAGAGCGTCCGTTGCGGGCGGGCAGTGCGGTGGTCATTGCGCCCGGGCGGCTGGTCACCAATTGCCATGTGCTGGCCAAGGCCAGCAGCTTCGTGATTCGCCAAGACAACGTCACCTACGGCGCCACGCTGGAATATCCCGACCCGGCGCGCGACCTGTGCCAGATCAAGGTCGCGAATTTCAGCGTTGCGCCCGTTCCACTCGCGCCCGCGGGCAGTGCGCATGTCGGTCAGCGCGTGTATGCCATCGGTAATCCACTGGGCCTGGAGAACACGCTCAGCGAAGGGATTCTGTCGGGGCTTCGCGGCGGCGATTCGCAAGCGCCGCTGCTGCAGACCACCGCCGCCATTTCGCCGGGCTCCAGCGGTGGCGGCCTGTTCGACAGCGAAGGCCGGCTGTTGGGCATCACGAGCTTCGGTGCCAGGGATGGTGGCAGCCTCAATTTCGCGGTCCCGATCGAATTTCTGGCCGAGCTGCCGGCGCGCGCCAAGGCGATGCTGGAGACGCGTCCGAGCGGGCCTGCCGCCGCCGAGACGGTCCGAAAGACGGCCGAAGCCGGCAGCGGCGGCGCAGCCGGGCTCGCCGTGCCGCTGCACCGTGGCGACGCAATCGAATACGTGCACACCGACAAGCTGACGGGCATCCGCACGCCGGTGATCTACCGGCTGGACCGGATCGACGGCGACGTGTTGTCGTTCAACGGTGGCGGACGCATCGAGAAAGCAGATGGGCGGCTGGTGTCGGCACCGTCCCCGCTCGGCGGTCTTTTCGATTCCTCAGCGCCGCCCGGCGGCTGGGGCCGAAAGGACATGCAGCCTGGGATGCGCTGGCACCTGGACTACACGACGCGTGGCAGGCAGCGGCACGAACTGGACGCCACCGTGGGCGAGGAGCGCCCGATGCACATCGGCGGCACGGAAATGAACGTGACGCGAGTGGCCTACGAGGGCTGGATCTACGGGGCCTACGGAGGCGCGCCGCTAACCACGATCAGCGCCCGTTTCACGGGCACCGCGTGGTACAGCGTCGAATTGGGGCGGGTCGTCAAGTTCGACGGCGAGATCCAGCGCACGGGCTCGGTCGGCGGCAGCGAAACCATGGAATTCGTCCGCATCCAGCGCTGATTTGCAGGAAATTGGCCATTTGGCCGTTTCTTCATATAATCGCGGGCTTCGCAGCGTTTTTGTAGCCCCGCGGCGAAGGGCACTCACCTGCTTTGGCAGGCTTGCAAAACCCACCTAAGAGATTCCCATCAGAGGAACGCCGACCGTGGAAAAGGGCTCGCCAAACCCTCTTCAAAGAGAAAAACTCATGACCAAAACGTTCAGCGCCAAGCCCGCTGACGTGACGCACGAGTGGTTTGTGATTGACGCGACCGACAAGGTCCTCGGACGAGTAGCCAGCGAAGTTGCTCTCCGTTTGCGCGGCAAACACAAGGCCATTTACACGCCTCACGTCGATACCGGTGACTTCATCGTCATCATCAACGCCGCGCAACTGCGCGTCACCGGCGCCAAGTCGATCGACAAGGTGTACTACCGTCACTCGGGCTATCCCGGCGGTATCACGGCGACGAACTTCCGCGACATGCAGAACAAGCACCCGGGCCGCGCCCTGGAAAAGGCTGTCAAGGGCATGCTGCCCAAGGGCCCGCTTGGTTACGCGATGATCAAGAAACTCAAGGTGTACGGTGGTGCTGAGCACCCGCATACCGCCCAACAGCCCAAAGTGCTGGAACTGTAAGGAGCCTTGAGAATGATTGGTGAATGGAACAATGGCACCGGCCGTCGCAAATCCAGCGTCGCTCGTGTGTTTCTGAAAAAAGGCACCGGCAAGATCACGGTCAACGGCAAGGACATCCAAGAGTTCTTCGGCCGCGAAACCTCGATCATGATTGCCAAGCAGCCCCTGGCGCTGACCAACAACCTCGAAGCATTCGATGTGATGGTCAACGTGAACGGTGGCGGCGAATCGGGTCAAGCCGGCGCCACGCGCCACGGCATCACCCGTGCGCTGATCGACTACGACGCAACGCTCAAGCCCGTGCTGAGCCAAGCCGGCTTCGTGACGCGCGATGCGCGTGAAGTCGAACGTAAGAAGGTCGGTCTGCACTCCGCCCGTCGTCGCAAGCAGTTCAGCAAGCGCTGATCCTGTTCCTTGCGAACACAAGAGCCGCCTTCGGGCGGCTTTTTCGTTGCCAGTACTTGGTGTGCGAGGCATCCAACCCCACTTGCGTTGGGGTGCACGCCACAGTCCGCCTGCCGGAAATGCGGCATTGCAGTAGCATTCGTTCCATTGGCCGTTCGTTCGGCCCCCCAGGAGTAACCACCCCATGAGCGCCGTAGCCGAAAACATCCAGACCCAGATGCCAGAGCCGATTGTCTTCACCGACAGCGCGGCAGCCAAGGTGGCCGACCTGATCGCCGAAGAAGGCAATCCCGATCTGAAGCTGCGCGTGTTCGTGCAGGGTGGCGGCTGCTCGGGCTTCCAGTACGGTTTCACCTTCGACGAAATCACCAACGAAGACGACACCACCATGACCAAGAATGGTGTGTCGCTGCTGATCGATGCCATGAGCTACCAGTACCTGGTCGGCGCGGAGATCGACTACAAGGAAGATCTGCAAGGCGCCCAGTTCGTGATCAAGAACCCGAACGCCACCAGCACCTGCGGCTGCGGATCGAGCTTCTCGGCCTGATGCCTGGATGCTGCTGATCCAGCCCCCTCAAGAAGCCGCCTCCGGGCGGCTTTTTGCTGCCCGTCGTCTTTTCACTTTTCCTTTTCTTCCATGACCTCCGAGGCAGCCATCCCCGTCGATCCCGCCCGCAAGAGCCTGTTGTGGCTCGTGGCCGTCGGCTTCTTCATGCAGACGCTCGACGCCACCATCATCAACACGGCGTTGCCGGCGATGGCAGCGAGCCTGGGCGAAAGCCCGCTGCGCATGCAGTCGGTGGTGGTGGCTTATGCGCTCACCATGGCGATGCTGATCCCCGCCTCGGGCTGGATCGCCGACCGCTTCGGCACGCGGCGCATCTTTTTTTCGGCCATCGTGCTGTTCGCGATCGGCTCGGTGCTGTGTGCGCTGTCGCACAGCCTGGGCCAACTGGTGGCGGCGCGCGTGGTGCAGGGGCTTGGTGGGGCGCTGCTGCTGCCCGTGGGGCGACTGTCGCTGCTGCGCACGGTGCCGCGCGGGGAGTTCCTCCAGGCGATGAGTTTCGTGGCCATCCCGGGGCTAATAGGGCCCTTGCTGGGGCCTACGCTGGGCGGGTGGCTGGTCCAGTACGCTTCCTGGCACTGGATCTTCCTGATCAACGTGCCAGTGGGGCTGGCGGGCTGCATCGCCACGCTCAAGTACATGCCCGACCTGCGCGGCGTCGTGCAGAAGCGCTTCGACAGTGTGGGCTACGCGATGCTGGCCTTCGGCATGGTGGCAATTTCGCTGGCGCTCGACGGCGTTTCCGAACTGGGGCTGCGCCAGGGTGGCGTGATGGTCGTGCTGATCTTCGGCTTCGCGAGCGTGGTGGCCTACTGGCTGCGCGCGGCACGCACACCCGAGCCGCTGTTCGCGCCCTCGCTCTTCAGCGTGCCGACGCTCAGCATCGGGCTGATCGGCAACCTGTTCTCGCGCCTGGGCAGCAGTTGCATGCCCTTCCTGGTGCCGCTGCTGCTGCAGGTGTCGATGGGCTATTCGCCGGTGAGGGCCGGGCTGATGATGCTGCCGATCGCGCTGGCCGGCATGGCCATGAAGCGCTTTGCCACGCCGCTGATCACGCGCCACGGCTACCGCAAGGTGCTGGTGGTCAACACCGTGTTGGTGGGGCTCACGATGGCCAGCTTCGGCCTGACGGCGCCGGGCCAGCCCATGGTGCTGCACGTGCTGCAACTGCTGGCGTTTGGCGCGGTCAATTCGCTGCAGTTCACGGCCATGAACACCATCACCTTGAAGGACCTGGACGGCAGCATGGCGAGCAGCGGCAACAGCCTGCTGTCGATGGTGCAGATGCTGGCGATGAGCCTGGGCGTGGCGGCGGCCGGCGCCGTGCTGGCGGGCTACAACGGCATCTTCGGCACCGAAACGGCGGCGCACACGCTGGATGCCTTCCAGGCCACTTTTGCAAGCATGGGGTTGATCACGATCGCTTCTGCGCTGATCTTCTGGCATTTGCCGGGCGAAGTGCGCGCAGCGCATCCGGCGCAGCCGGAGGTTTCCGGCCAGGGCTGACGCCGCCAACAGGCGCTCAGGCGGGGTAGATCGCGCCCAGCACCCGGGGACCGCGTGCGCCGGTCACGCTCGCCAGATTGCCAGGCTCGCGCCGCACGGTGGCGCGGGCCAGCCAGGCGAAGGCGGCCGCTTCGACCTGCTGGGGCGGCAGGCCGTGATCGTTCGAGGCAGCCACTTCCACGCCGGGCAGCAACGCCCGTAGGCGTTCGAGCAGGTGGTCGTTCAATGCGCCGCCACCGCAGACGATTAGCAACTTGCTATCTTTTCCGTAGTGCCGAACGTCCGCTGCACAAGCGCTTGCGGTCAATTCGGTCAGCGTCGCCTGCACATCGGCCGGCTCCATCGCCGTGGTGCCGAGTTGCGCGGCAAGCCAGGTCGGGTTGAACAGGTCGCGCCCCGTGCTCTTGGGCGGCGCCTTGGCGAAGTAGGGATCGGCCAGCAACTGCGCAAGCAGACCAGGCAGCACCTGCCCGCTGGCCGCCCATTGGCCGCAGCGGTCAAAAGGCTGGCCGAGGTAGGTCTGGCACCAGTGGTCCATCAGCGCGTTGCCGGGGCCGCAGTCGAAGCCGCGCACGATGGCGCCGTCCGGCGCATTGGTGGCCGGCAGCAGGCTCAAGTTGGAAATGCCGCCGATGTTCAGCACCGCAACGGTCTCGTCGGCGCGCGCGAACAGGGCGCGATGGAAGGCAGGCACCAGCGGCGCACCCTGGCCGCCCGCGGCCAGGTCGCGGCTGCGGAAGTCGCCGACCACGTCGATGCCCGTCAGTTCGGCCAGCAGCGAGGGGTTGTTGATCTGCAGCGTGTAGCCGACCTCATCGAATTCGATCGGCCGGTGGCGCACCGTCTGCCCGTGGGCGCCAATGGCGGTGACGGCCTCGGCGGCCGTGCCGCTGTCCGCCAGGAGCTGATGAACCACGCCGGCATAAGCCCGCGCAAGCCCGTTGCCGGCCAGCGCTGCACGATGCAGTTCGTTGTCGCCCGGTGTGTTCAGCGCCAGCAGCTCGGCCCGCAGTGACACGGGAAACTCGGCCGTCGCGTAGGCCTGCACCGCGATGCGGCCGTCGGAAAGATCGGCAAGCACGCCATCGACACCGTCGAGCGAGGTGCCCGACATCAGGCCGATGAAAAGCTCGGCGGCCATGGTGTTTCGAGGAGGCTGGAAGGCCGCGAGGCGGCGATTCAGTCCGCGCTGGCCTGGATGACCGAGAACGCGGCCGCCAGCTCGGTGCGGGCGCCCACGGCGATCCGCTCGAAGGCCGGGCGCAGCGCCGCGGTGATCGGTGCGCCGCCTTCTTGCGCGATGGAAGCCGGGTCCTGGTAGACGCCGCCCACGCGGAATTCGAAGTGCAGGTGCGGGCCGGTAGCCCAGCCGGTGGAGCCCACCGCGCCGATGGCCTGGCCCTGGCTCACGCTCTGGCCGGCCTTGACGTCGATGCGGCTCAGGTGCGCATACGCCGTCTGCTGGTTGTTGCGGTGGTTGATGATGATGATGTTGCCGTAGCCGTTCTGCGTGCCGGCGAAATCGACCGTGCCATCGCCCACGGTGCGAACCGAGGTGCCCGTGGGCGCCGCGTAGTCGATGCCGTTGTGCTGGCGCCAGCTGTTCAGGATCGGGTGCATGCGCATCGCGAAGCCGCTCGACACGCGCGAGAACTCGACCGGCGTCGCCAGGTAGGCCTTGCGCAGGCTGTCGCCGTTCGGGCGGTAGTAGCTGCCCTTCTGGTTCGCGCCCGGGGGCTGGAACCAGACGGCCTGGTGCACCTTGCCGTTGTTCTCGAACTCGGCCGACAGCACGCGCCCGCTGCGCAGCGCCTGCCCATCGGCCTCGAGGGTTTCATAGACCACGGCGAAGCGGTCGCCCTTGCGCAGCGCGCGCACGTCGACGTCGCCCGCGAAGATGTCGGCCAGTTGGCTCGCCACGGCATCGGGAATGCGCGAGTCGTCGGTGGCGGCGAACAGCGAGGTGCGGATGGTGCCGCTGGCCAGCCGCGTGCCCGGCGTCAGCGTGTCGCGCTCGGTGACGCCGGCAAAGCCGGTAGGCGTGCGTTCGATGACGAAGCGCTTGAAGCCGCCGTCGCCGTCGGGAATCCAGCGGGCGCTGAGCTTCTGGAGCCGGTTTTCCTGCGTGGCCTCGGCCGTCACGGTGCGGCCGGCGCGCGCGAACAGCGCATTGCGGGCTTCGGGGCTGCCGCGCACGAAGGCGGTGGCGGTGGGGTCGGAAATGCCCAGGCGCTTCAGCAGCGCCTCGGCCGTGTCGCTCGAGCGTGTGACATCGGTGCGAAACAGCGTGAAGCTGAAGTTTTCGAGCGATGCCGTCTGGTCGGCGAAAGACACCGGGGCCGCCGCTTCGAGAATCTGGCGGACGGGGAGGTCGGAGGCGTCAGGACCCAGCGAGGCGACCGCGAGGGTGCCGGCGCTCAGCAAGGCCGCCGCGATGATCGCGGTGATCTGCTTGGGGTAGGTCCGGAACGTATAGGCCACGCGAGAAGCGAGAAGCTCCTCGGCGGCAAGAATGCCGTTGATCAAACTTTGAATTCCAGCTCAGGTTCTGCAAATCCGTGCTGCAAGGCCCAGTACGTTCAGGGCGGCAGGAGACGGTGCGGAAAAAGCGCCGCTTAGAATTCGGCGCTTGAAAAGTCGGGCTGAGTATAGCTTCGGCATCTAAAAAGTCAGCCAAAAAAGCCTATGAATGCCGATTCTGTTACATCCGCCAGCCTCTCAGATGGTGTAAGACAAGCACTCGAAATATCCCTCCGCGGCGCTGACGAGCTGCTGCCGCAGGACGAGTGGGTGAAAAAGCTGCAGCGGGCCGAGGCCACTGGAACCTCGCTGCGCATCAAGTTCGGCCTGGACCCCACGGCTCCCGACATCCACCTCGGGCACACGGTCGTCTTCAACAAGATGCGCCAGTTGCAGGACTTGGGGCACACCGTGATCCCCTTGATCGGCGACTTCACGACCACCATCGGCGACCCTTCCGGGCGCAACAACACCCGACCGCCGCTGACGCGCGAGCAGATCGAGGCCAACGCCGCGACCTACTTCGACCAGTTGCGCCTCGTGCTGAACGTGGATCGCGCCGAGGTTCGCTACAACTCCGAATGGAGCGACCCGCTGGGCGCTCGCGGAATGATCCAGCTCGCGGCCAAGTACACGGTCGCCCGGATGATGGAGCGCGACGACTTCAACAAGCGCTTCAAGGCCGGCCAGTCGATCTCGGTGCACGAGTTTCTCTACCCGCTGATGCAGGGCTACGACTCGGTCGCGCTCAAGAGCGACCTCGAACTGGGCGGCACCGACCAGAAGTTCAACCTGCTCGTCGGCCGACATCTCCAGCAGGAGTATGGTCAAGAACCGCAGTGCATACTCACTATGCCGCTGCTGGAAGGGCTCGATGGCGTCGAAAAGATGTCCAAGAGCAAGAACAACTACATCGGCATCAGCGAAGACGCCAACACCATGTTTGCCAAGGTGCTGTCGATTTCCGACGACCTGATGTGGCGCTGGTACACGCTGCTGAGCTTCCAGTCGCTGGCGCAGATCGAGGCGCTCAAGGCGGAAATCGCGGGTGGCCGCAACCCGAAGGATGCGAAGGTCGCGCTGGCCAAGGAAATCACCACGCGCTTCCACAGCGCGGCGGCGGCCGAGACGGCCGAGCAGGATTTCGTCAACCGCAGCAAGGGCGGCGTGCCGGACGAGATTCCCGAGGTGTTGCTGACAGGCGCCCCGTTGGGCATCGGGCAGTTGCTCAAGCAGGCAAACCTGGCAGCTTCGTCGGGGGAAGGCAACCGCCTGATCGACGGTGGCGGTGTGCGGGTCGACTCGACAGTGGTCAGTGACAAGGGGTTGAAGCTGCCTGCGGGCATCTACGTGGTGCAGGTCGGCAAGCGCAAGTTCGCGCGCGTGACCCTGAGCTGATCGACACAGGCCCCGCGGGGCCTGCCCTCAGCGAACTTCGATGGTGACGCGCCGGTTGCGCGGCTCGTCCACGTCATCGGCCGTGGGCACTGCCAGTTCGCGTTCGCCCCGGCCCACCGCCTCGATGCGGCTCGCCGGGAACTGGCGCTCCACGAACAGCTGAGCCACTTCCTGCGCTCGACGGCGCGAAAGCTCGTCGTTCTGCTCGACGGTTCCCTTGGTGTCGGTATGGCCCGTCACCACGATGTCGCCACCGCTGCGCGCCAGCGCCGCAGCCAGTGCCTCGGTCATGATCTGCTGCGAAGCGGCTGTCAGCGTCGTGCCGCCCAGCTCGAAGTACACCGTGTAGCGCTGTGGCAGGGGCGGGCGCATGTCGAACAACGGCTTGTTCTCTGCCTGCACCTTGGCCGCGTCGGCCCGGTCGACAACCGGCGCACCTTTGGCGCCCACGGCCGCAGTGGCGCGCTGGTAGGGCTGCGAGAGGACTTCTTCGCCGTCCTTGGCGCGCACCACCACGGCGGAAGGCGTGCCATCGGCCTGGGGCAGCAGCACCACGCGCGTGCCCGGCGTCGAGCATGCGGCGAGCAGCAGGGCCACCAATGCGGCAGCAAGGAACGAGGCGTAGCGCGATGTCTTCATCTTCATGGCTGGCCGTCCGCCTGCACGATGAAGTCGGTGCCGCGAATGCCGATGGTGGCTGTTTGCGTCTCGACCCGCACCGCGTCGGGGTTCGTCTTGCCGATCAGGCCGGTGATCATCCGCATCGAGCCGCGCAGCAGCGAGACCAGCATGCCGCCTTCGTGCGTGGTGCCGTCGAAGTGGAATTCCTTCAGGTCCAGGCGCGACGAGGGGCCGACCACCAGCGTTGTGTCGTCGCGCAGCACCACGGCGGCGGAGGAGTCGGGGCCGGTCACGATCCGGTCGACGGCGCCCAGCGCGTCACCGGGGTTGGCCGGGCGCGTGGTGCCGGCCGCGCCGAGCAGTTGCACATTGCCGCGCACGGACTTCACGAAGCCCGCGTGGAGTTCGGCTGCGGTTGCGGCAGGCGCCACGGCAGGCGCCGCAACGGGGGCAATGGGCGTTGCAGGTGCGGGGGGCGGTGTCTGGGCTTGCGCCAATGTGGCTGAGCCCACAATGGCAAGACCGCCCAGGGCGATCAAGAAATTTTTCATCGTCTGGCTCTCTGCGATTGGAATGTTTTCGCGATAGTCGTAAATGTTAAGGCGAAGGCGTTACATGTGGACACGAGGCCGATAATTCACTCGGTTCTTGCGGCCTTTTACCGCTTTTCGCGTGGCCTTTTGCCCAAAACTCGACCAAATTTGCATGACGTTGAACCCCAAAACGCTGCTTCGTGTGTCAGTAGTCGTTGCCTTGATCACCATCGTGCTCAAGGGACTGGCCGGCTACATGACGAATTCCATGGGCCTGATCTCGGACGCGATGGAGTCCTTCGTCAACCTCGCGAGCGCCATGTTCGCGCTGGCCATGGTGACCATCGCCGAGCGCCCTGCCGACGACGACCATCCCTACGGCCACCACAAGGCCGAGTATTTCTCCTCGGGCTTCGAAGGCATCCTGATCGTGGGCGCCGCCATCGCGATCCTGTGGGTTTCCATCCAGCGGCTACTGTCCCCGCAGCCCCTGGAGCAGTTGGGCTGGGGCCTTGCGTTGTCGGTGATCAGCTCGGGCTTCAATGCGGCGCTGGCCATCGTGCTGTTCCGGGCGGCGCGCACGCACCGCTCGATTGCGCTGGAAGCAGACGGCCGCCACCTGATGACCGACGTCTGGACCTCCGCCGCCGTGGTGATCGGCATCATCGGCGTGCATTTCAGTGGCTGGCTCTGGCTCGATCCGCTGCTCGCCATCGGCGTCGCGCTCAACATCGTGCGCGAGGGCGTCAAGCTGGTGTGGCGCTCGTCGCAAGGGCTGATGGACGAAGCCCTTGACCCCGAGACCATCGCCACCGTGCGCGCCACCCTCGACGCCTTCGCCGCACGCCAGCCCGAAGGCAACCGGCTGCGCTTCGACGACATGGTGACGCGCGGCGCCGCCCAGCGCCGCTTTGCGGACCTGCACATGCACGTGCCCGGCGACTGGACCCTGCAACGCGCCGCGAACATGCGCGACGAACTGGAGCAGGCCCTGATGGACGCCGTGCCCGGCCTGCGCGTGACCATTCAATTGCTGCCGCTGACCATGGAAGCGCGCGCCACCCGACTCGAGGAACATCACTCATGAAAGCCGTGCTCCAGCGCGTGGCCCACGCCCGTGTCGACATCGCGGGCCGCACCGTCGGCGCCATCGACGCAGGCCTGCTCGTGCTGCTGTGCGCCGAGCGCGGCGACGTCGATGCGCTGGCCGACCGCATGCTCGCGAAAATCCTCAAGCTGCGCATCTTTTCCGACGACGCCGGCAAGATGAACCGCAGCGTGCAGGACGTCGGCGGCGGCCTCTTGGTCGTGAGCCAGTTCACGCTGGCGGCCGATGTGAGCGGCGGCAACCGCCCCAGCTTCACCCAGGCTGCATCGCCCGACGAAGGGCGCAGGCTCTACGACTACTTCGTGACCCAGGCGCGCGCCGCGCATCCGGTGGTGGCGACCGGCGAGTTCGGCGCCGACATGCAGGTGCACCTGCTCAACGACGGACCGGTCACGATCCCGCTGCAGATGACCGCTCAATAAGGCCGGGGCTCGAGCACCACTTCCCACGCGACCTTCGGGTGCTCGTAGCGGTCGATCGTGACCTCTGCGAGATGGTGCATGTGCCAGCCGTCGGCAAAGAGCTGTTCCACCGCAGTGCGGTCGAAGAAGCGCTTGGGGAAACCGTCGAACAGGTAGAAGCAGTCTTCATCCCTGCCGGTCACCGACGACGGGCCGCGCCCTCCGTAGTGCAGGTCGTTGACCGAATTCAGTCGGCACAGCAGCACGCCATCTGGACGCAGCACGCGATGAATGCGTCGGACCAGTTCCAGCGTCGCAGCCCACTCGAAGTAATGCAGCGACAGGCTGGCCAGCACCACGCCCACGGTGGCGTCGGCTGGTAGCGGAAACGGATCGCGAAAATCCTGGCAGTGAAACTGCGCACCGGCCGGCACCCGCACACGCGCGTGCGTCACCGCTTCCGACGACAGCTCGACCGCCACGACATGCAGGCCCGCATCGACCAGCGTGGCGCTGTCGCGACCCGCCGCGCAACCCAGTTCGAGCACCGGGCCTTCACGGGCCCGTTCCACCAGCAGGGGCAGCCACCGCGTCAGCCAGGGATCGGTGTTCGCGCCCGCGTTCGTCACTGCTACTTGCCGTAGGGATTGCGAATGCCCAGGCCCGCAAGAATCTCGATTTCGTACGCTTCCATCTCATCGGCGTCGCCTTCGCTGGTCTCGTGGTCCCAGCCCTGCGCGTGCAGCGTGCCGTGCACCAGCAGGTGCGCGTAGTGCGCGGCCAGCGTCTTGCGGTTTTCCTTCGCCTCGCGCGCGACCACCGGCGCGCACAGCACCAGGTCGGCCATCACCAGCGGGTTGTTCGCATAGTCGAAGGTCAGCACGTTGGTGGCGTAGTCCTTGCCGCGGAACTCGCGGTTCAGGCGCTGGCCTTCGTCGGCATCGACGATGCGCACGGTGATCTCGCCGTCGATGTCGAGCGCATGGCGAATCCAGCGCGTCACGCTGTGGCGCGGCAATGCGGCGCGATGCCGTTCGACGCCTTTGAAACGACCGAACTGCAGGGAGAGTGACAGTGTGGGGAGTGCCATTTCAGTGGCTCCGTTGGGCGTTGTGCTGCGGGTGCGGATGCTGGATACATTCGGGGCTTGTGCGAATGACACCGGGTACTCCCCTGTGCGAATGTCCCCCGCTTCGCTCCTCCTTTATTTCGCTGCGGGGAGCACCCGGTGTCATGCGCACAGGGCACGCTGCTGGTGTGCAGCCGATCAACGACCGCTGTGCATAACGCTCACGCTGGCGGTGTGCTCTGCGCAGCGAAATAAAGGAGGAGGGGCGCGCAGCGCCCCGGGGGACATTCGCGGAGCAGAGCACACCGTCGGCGTGGGCGCGCCCTGAAGAACGACGCACTCCAAACACAACGCGACGAACAAAAAAGCAAGCCCGCATCAGTGAGCCCCCGCACGCTTGCGCTGCCCGTCATAGGCGTCCACGATCTTCGCCACCAGCGGATGCCGCACCACGTCCGCACTCGTGAAGTGCGTGATCGCGATGCCGCTCACGCGCTTGAGCACGCGCTCCGCGTCGATCAGCCCGCTCAGTTGGTTCTTGGGCAGGTCGATCTGGCTCACGTCGCCCGTCACCACCGCGCGCGCACCGAAGCCGATGCGCGTGAGGAACATCTTCATCTGCTCGACCGAAGTGTTCTGCGCTTCGTCCAGGATCACGAAAGCGTTGTTCAGCGTGCGCCCGCGCATGAAGGCCAGCGGCGCGATCTCCAGCGCATTGCGCTCGAAGGCCTTCTGCACCTTCTCGTAGCCCATCAGGTCGTACAGCGCGTCGTACAGCGGGCGCAGATACGGGTCGACCTTCTGCGTCAGGTCACCCGGCAGGAAGCCGAGCCGCTCGCCCGCTTCCACCGCCGGACGCGTGAGCACGATGCGCTGCACCGCCGCCCGCTCCAGCGCATCGACCGCGCAGGCCACCGCCAGGTAAGTCTTGCCCGTGCCGGCCGGGCCGATGCCGAAAGTGATGTCGTGCTTGGCGATGTTGTCCAGATACAGCGCCTGAGTGGGCGTGCGTGCGCGCAGGTCGGGGCGGCGGGTGACGAGCATGGCCGCGTCGTCGTCGCCCTCGGTCATCGAGCCGTCGCCGGCCAGCGTGAGCTGCACCACGGCCGGGTCGATCGTGCGCTGGGCAATTTCGTAGAGTGCCTGCAGCACGTCCATTGCGCGCCGCGCGGTGGCCTTCGGGCCGTCGACCTTGAACTGCTCGTGACGGTGCGCGATCTTCACTCCCAGGGCTTCCTCGATGCGGCGCAGGTGCGCATCCAGGGGGCCGCACAGGTGACCGAGGCGCGAATTGTTCAGTGGGGTAAAGGTGTGTCGCAGAATCACGCCGGACATTTCAAGGAAAAAGGGCACCCATGATAGGCAAACTCACCGGCATCCTGGCCGAACGCAATCCGCCGCAAGTGGTGGTGGACTGCAACGGCGTCGGTTATGAGGTCGATGTGCCGATGAGCACGTTCTACAACCTCCCCGCCACCGGCGAGCGCGTGTCGCTGCTCACGCACTTCGTCGTGCGCGAGGACGCGCAGATTCTCTATGGCTTCGGCACCGCCGAGGAGCGAGCGGCCTTTCGCCAGCTCATCAAGATCACCGGCGTGGGCCCGCGCACCGCGCTCGGCCTGCTCTCGGGCATGAGCGTGGGCGAACTGGCGCAAGCCATCACGCTGCAGGAACTCGGCCGCCTGGTGAAGATTCCGGGCATCGGCAAGAAGACCGGCGAGCGGCTGCTGCTCGAACTCAAGGGCAAGCTGGGCGCCGACATCGGCCTGCCCGCGCACGCGACCTCCGACGCGCAGGCCGACATCCTGCAGGCGCTGATCGCTCTGGGCTACAGCGACAAGGAAGCCGCGCTCGCGCTCAAGGCGTTGCCGAAGGAAGCGACGGTGAGCGAAGGCATCAAGTTGGCACTGAAGGCCCTGGCCAAGTGAGCCTGCGCGGGGCCTGGTCGCGCGTCCAGGCGCTGCGCCAGGAGTCCGTCCGCAGCGATGAGCTGCTGATGCGCGCAGCCCTGATCGGCTGCGTGCCGATCCTCCTGGCCTACGGGTGCGCGGGCCTCGTGTACGGCAACCTGCCGCTGTTCACGCCGATCGGCTTCATCGACATGCCGGGTGCCTGCGCCTGGCTGACGGCCGCGATGGCTTTCGCGCTGGCGATCTTCGCGGTCGACTGGCTGGTGCGTGGCGAGCTGGAGCCCGTGCCGCCGCCAGTCACGGTGGTTAAGAAGCAGGTCTGGCGGCCGGGGATTTTTCCGTTGCCCGCGCCGCCGCCGCATGTTTTTCCGCAGCCTCGTTCTTCCCCGTTGCGCATCGGCTGCCTGAGCGTTGCGGCCGTGGCTTGCATGTCCGCGCTGGCAGGGCGCGCCACGCTCGCGCTGGGCTGGCAGGCCTTTGCGCGCCCCGGCGGCCTGGCGCCGCAGGCGGAATGGCCGCTGTACCCGTTGCAATGGATCTGGCAATGGTTGCTGCCGCTGGTCCGCGACCGCTTCGTGCTCGGGCTGATCGGTGTCGGGGCCGCCCTGTTCGTCGCGGCGCAGTTGATGGCGTGGCGCAAGGTGCGCGGTGCGTGGTTTCCGCTGCTGGTGGTCTTGCCGATGCTGCTGACGCTCAACTTCCTCGGCTCGGCCGCCTTCGACTTCGCCGCCGCCCGGGGACTGGGCGGCTTGAACGAGCCCGAACTGGTGAGCGCGCTCGCGCAACAGCCGGGTCGCTACAACATCTTCACCTTCCTGAGCCTCTGGGGCGCCATCGGCTTCGGCACGGTCGGCCTCATCGTGGGCTTCTGGTTCGGCCGGTCGCGGACCATGGACAAGGATTGATCGCTCATTCGAGCGTCAACCCGATGTCCTTCACCAGCGCGCCCCAGTCGTGCATGTCTTTCTGGATCGTCGCGGCGAACTGCTCGGGCGTGTTCTGCGGCAGGTCGGTGAAATTGAGCTCGCGCATGCGCTGCACCACGGCCGGGTCTTTCAGCACCTGGTTCACCGCCTCGTTGAGCCGCTTCACGATGGCCGGCGGCGTCTTCGCCGGCGCCAGCAACCCGTACCAGGAATAGTTGGTGAAGGGGTAGCCGGCCTCGGTCATCGTCGGCACGTCGGGCAGCATCGGGATGCGCGCGGGCCCGCTGTAGGCCAGCGCCTTCAGGCGCCCGGCGCGCACGATCTCCACCGTCGACGATATGTCGGCGAACGCCGCATCGACCTGGCCGCCCATCAGGTCCTGCACGCAGGGGCCGCTGCCCTTGTAGGGCACATGCATCATCGACAGGCCGGCCTGCTTCTTGAGGCTTTCCATCGCCAGGTGGCCGCCGGAGCCGTTGCCCCAAGAGCAGTAGCTGAGCTTGTCGGGGCGTGCCTTCGCATAGGCGATGAATTCCTTGAGCGTCTTCACCGGCAGGTCCTGGCGCACCAGCAGCAGGTTGCCGCCGCGCCCGACCTGCGCCACTGGCGCGAAGTCCTTCACCGGGTCGTAGGGCAGCTTCTTGTAGAGGCTGGGGTTCACCACCATCGCCGCGGCGTAGGTGAACAGCAGCCGATAGCCGTCGGGCGTGCCGCGCGCCGCAAGGTCGATGCCGAGGATGCCATTGGCACCGGGCCGGTTGTCGACGATGAAGGTCTGCTTCAGCGTCTTGCCGAGCGCTTCCCCGATCAGGCGCGCGATGGTGTCGGTGCCGCCGGCCGCCGTCGTGGGAACGACCAGTGTCACCGGCTTGTCGGGGTAGGCCTCGGGGCCCTGTGCGTGGGTGGCTGTCGCCACCCAGGCGGCGAGCGCGCCGCAGGCCAGCGCGCGCAGGGGGTGTCGCAGGAATGTGTTTGTCATGTTTTTTGTCTCCTGGGATTTGAATCAGTGAATGCCGAAGCGCGCCTGCGTTCCCTGCTCGATCATGTCCGCGCCGACGCGGTACAGGTTGCGCGACACGTAGCTGGGCACCTGCCGTGCGCGCTCGCGAAGCCATTCGGCCTTGAGCGAGCGTGCTTCCACGATCTCTGGCGCGTTGCCCTCGGCGGTGGCCAGCAGGTCGATCACGTGAAGCGCAAGCTGCCAGTTGCCGCCCTGCGCCAAGGTGCTTGCATGCGTGATCACGCCGCGCTTGTCGGTGATGGCGTCGGCCACGGCCTGCCCTATCGCCTCGGGCGCCTCGGGATGCAGCGAGGTCGGGTTGCGGTCCCACCAGCCGTTCTCCGAGCGGTAGATGTCGCGCACGATGTAGCCAGGGTCGCCGTAGGTGGGCTTCATCCAGTCGACGCCGAACAGCTCGTCGGGAAAGCGGATGCGCGCCAGGATGCCGCGCTCGTTCAGCCCCTCGTTCATGAGCCGCACGACTTCGGCACGCAGCCAGCGCAGCGCGCGGGCGGTGTGCGTGAGCACGTGCCGCACCTGTTCCTCGCCTTCGAGCGTGGTGCCGAATTCGCGCACCGCCTTGCGCGCACCGAGTGCTGCGAGCGCATCGAGCGTGTCGGCCCAGCGCACCGTGTCGCGCATCGTGCGAAAGGGCGTGCCGATGTTGGGAATCGAATCGATCAGCGCCGCGCCGCCGTAGAGCACGCGTTGAGCCGGGCTCCACAGCGCGATCGCGTCGTCGGTTTCCGAAGGCGCCCAGCGCAGCTCGACGCGACGGTCGCCGTGGCCGATCTGCAGGCGGTCGTCGAAGGTCTCTGTCGGCGTGTGCATGGCGAGCCGGCGGTCGAAGAAGCCGGCAGGCCGGTTGAACTGGATCTCGGCCATGCGGTGCTGCAGCGCCTCGGTCTCGCGGTAGCGCGCATAGCGCCGCGGCACGTTGCGGTGCGCGATGACGCGTGGCGGCGCATCGCCTCGCTGCGCGGCATGCGCCAGCCACATCGGCACGCCGGCGTTGTAGCCCACGTGCCCGTGGCTGTAGCACAGCGCATGCAGCGGCGCATCGCTGATCTGGCGCACCGCGTCGATCATTCCCTGCGTCACCGAGCCGCCCGGACCGGCGTCGATCACCACGAGGCCGAGGTCGGTCTCGGCCACGAAGGACTGCCCCTGTCCACGCAGGATATGCAGGCCGGGCGCGACCGTCTCGGTGCCCGTGCCGACGATGAGGAAGGGTTTCTCCTGTTCCACGTTGTTCGTGCTCATGCGGCCTCCCCGGTGCGGACCAGCGCCGGCAACGCATAGCGGCCGTCCAGCATTTCGGTGCGCGGCACATAGGCGCGAAGGCAAAGGTAGAAATCGCCTTCGGGCGCGGGCAGCCAGTTCGCCTGCGCGGCTTCGCTGTCGGGGCGCGCATGCTGGATGTGCAGCGTGAGCCCGCCGTCGGCATCGCGGCGCAGCGCGGGCGTGCGGTCGCCGATGGCATAGCGGTCGATAGGGTTGTCGACCAGCATGTAGTCGCGGCAGTCGTACATCGTGAGCGACCAGAAGGCCTCGACCGGTGGCATCGCATTGGGCGCGAATCGCAGCGTGTAGCGGCCGCTTCCGCGCAGCTTGCGGCCCGAGGCGTCGTGCCATGCGAGCGGATAGGTCGCCTCGCGGCTTTCGAGCATGCCGATGTACTTGAGCGCCACCAGCGCGCGCGCCAGATGGTCGTCGCCGAAGCTGCCTTCGACCAGCGGCATCTGCACCCAGCCGGTGGAAGTCGAGGCGCCGGACTGCGCGTTGCGTAGCCGCGGCAGCACGGTATCGAGCGCGTCCTGCAGCACGGTACGTTGCGCTTCGTCGAATGCGCCGGCATCAGGCCCGAGCCCGAGTTGGGCGAAGCGGGCGATCAATTCGGCATCACGCGCGGGCGGCGGGTTCTCGCGCAGCGCACGGTTCACCTGCGCCGCGAAGTGTTCGGCGGTCAGCGGTGCCTTCGGGTCGCAGGCCGGGTCGAAGGGCTTCGGCTTTGAAGGCTTGCCGGCCTGCCAGTCATCGAGCGTGCGAACGAGAAAACCATCCTGCAGCGCATTGACCGCAGGCACGTCCTGCAGCCCGTCGACCAGGATGCGGCCGATGATCCACAGCCAGCGCGTGGGCGCTTCGATGTGCGCGCCGGCCTCACGGAATGGGGCAGGCAGTTCGCCGCGCCAGCCCGGCGGCGTGACGAGGAACGAACGCGCGCCCGTGCCCGTGAGCCGCTGGCCGATGTGCACGAAGGGGTTCGTGTAGAAGTCGAGCAGGCCCAGCACGTAGTAGCGCCCGGCCGTGTCCGGCACGTCGATCACCAGCGGGCCGTCGACCAGGTCGAGCCATGCGTTGGTGTAGAGCGTGTCATTGTTCGGCGTCACCACGCGACTCTTGCCCGCGCCCAGCAACTGCCGCGCGTGCGTGAACACGTTGCACCAGCGCTGGGGCTTCGGCGCCTCGCCGGCGATGTCGGTGCGCTGCGGCGAGGTGGCCGCGCGCATGCGGCCCATCTCGTAGAGCGGAAAGGCGTAGACGACGGCCTCTTCGGCCAGCGTGTGCAGTTCGGTATCGGTGTTCGCTTGCATCGCTCAGCCTTGTTGTGCCTGCAGTGCAGGAATGCGCCAGCTCTGCACGCCTTCGCGCGGGTAGTACATGCGCAGGATCAGGTAGAAGCGACCGGCCGGCGTGGGCAGCCAGTTGGCGGTGTCGGCCGGACGCGCGTGGCTCAGCCTGATCTCCAGGCTGCCGTCCGCTGCGCGCTTCAAACCGGGCGTGCGGTCGCCGATCGCATGGCGCCTGATCTCGTTGGAATAGAGAAAACGGTCTGCGTCGTAAAGCGTCACCGACCAGAAGGCATCCGCCGGCGGCAGGTCGTCCGCCTCGAAGCGCATCGCGTAGCTGCGCTGGCCATCCAGCGGCTCCTGCTTCGCGTCGTGATGCGCCGCCGCGTACACCGCCTCGCTGGTGGCCAGCGCGCCAAGGCCCAGGTAGGCCGTGCGGGCGCGGCCGAGGAATTCGTTGCCGTAGCGTCCGGTCGCTGGTGTCATCGACCAGGGCTTGGGGCGGCGGTTGCGGCCCGTGGCCGCGATCAGCTGCACGCCTTCGGCAAAGCCTTCGAGCAGGCCCTCGCGTGCCGGCTCATCCAGCGACTCCCATGCAAACGCGGCATCCGCTCGCAGCCCGACCTGGCCGAACCAGGCCACCATTGCGCGGTCTTCCACCCGGCCCGGTGATTCGGCCAGCGCGTGGCACATGTTTGTGAAGAAGCGCGGCGCCACCTGCGCGGCCGGCTCGTCGTGCTCGAAGGCGGCGGCCATGGCGTCCACGGGCGGGCCGGCCCAGTGCTCGACGGCGGCCGGCCGCCCCTGCAGTGCTGTGCCGGGAGCAGGCGCCAGCCCGATCTCGGACTGCAGCGCACGCGCGGCCGGCCAGTCGCTCTCGTCGCCTACCAGGATGCGGCCGATCAGCCAGACGAGGTCGGTCGGGCAGCGCACCACGCGGTGGCCGGCGAGCGATTCCGGCACCGTGCCGCCAGGGCCGACGAGCACCACGGTCTCGCCCTCGGGATTGCAGTTGCGCGGCCCCAGGTTCTCGAAGTTCTCGGTGTACGCGTCGTACAGCGGCAGCACGAAGTAGCGCCCCGGATGGCGCGCCGACGCAGGCACCGTCAGCAGCATCGGCCCGTGGGCCAGGTGAATCCACGCGATGGTGTAGAGCAGGTCGTTGGCAGGCGTCACCACGTCGCGGTCTTCGTCGGTGGAAGGGCGCGGCGCATGGTGCAGCGTGTTCAGCGGCGCGCGCACATCCGAGCCGTGCGAGGCACCGGTGCGGCGTTCGCCCTGCGGCGCGGTCTGCATGGCACAGGTGCGGTAGGTCTCGGTGAGCGGATAGCCGTAGACGAAGGCGGCCAGGCCGATCGAGCGGGCGAGTGCCTTGCGCGCGAGGGCGACGGCGAGATGGGGTTCGGGAGCATTCATGGGGAAGACCTCGTTGCTGGAATTCATGGGGATGCGAATGGATGGCGCTCAGTCGAGCTTCACGCCCGTGGCCTGCGTGAGCCGCAGCGTCACGGGAAGGAAGGCCTTGTAGGCGGCCGTGGCCTCGGCCGGCAGGTTGCCGACCGGCTCGGCGCCCAGTTCCTCGATGCGTCGGCTGACCTCTGGCTGGCGGATCACCGCGCTGACTTCGCGCCCGAGCCGTTCGACCACCGCGTCGGGCGTCTTCGCGGGCGCCATCAGCGAGGTCGGACCGGTGAGCGCATAGACCTCGTCGGCGTAGCCCTGCTCGGCGAAGGTCGGCACATCGGGCAGCGCCCTGGCGCGGCGCGGGCCGGCGACCGCCAGCGCGCGCAGCTTGCCGGCCGCGATGTACGGCTGCAGCGTGGTGATCGAGCCCACGGTCATGTTGATGACGCCGCCGATCAGGTCGACTGCCATCGGGCTCTCGCCCTTGTAGGGCACGTGCAGCGTCTGCAGGCCGTAGGTCTTGTCCATGTAGACCTGGATCTGGTGCGGCTGCGTGCCCGGCCCCCACGAGCCCATCGTGTACTTGCCGGGCGCGGCCTTCACCGTGGCGATCAGGCTCTTGAAGTCCCTGGCCGGCACGGAAGGGTGAACCGCCAGCACCGTGCGCGTGGTGGCGATGTCCGAGACCATGCGCAGGTCGGTGCGCGGGTCGTACGGCAGCTTGCTGTAGAGCACCATGTTCGCGGTGACCGGGCCGGGCACCGTCAGCAGCAGCGTGTAGCCGTCGGGCGCGCTCTTGGCAACGTAGTCGGTGCCGATGATCCCGCCCGCGCCGCTGCGGTTCTCGACCACCACCGGCTGCCCCAGTCGCTTCGACAGCCCTTCCGCCACGATGCGCGCAAGGATGTCGGTGGAGCCGCCTGCCTGGTACTGCACGATGATGCGCAGCGGCTTCGACGGGAAGGCGCCTTCTGCCAATGCACTGCCTGCCGCGAGGGCCATCGCAGCGCCGATGCCGAGCACGCGCACAAGTCCGGCGGCCGTGGTGCGTTGCTTCTTCGATGTCGTCATGCGATCTGTCTCCGGTGGTTGTTCGTTCATGTGCCGCGCCCGACGACCAGTGCATCGACCGCCACGCAGCCGCCATCGGCCAGCGGCCGCGCGATCAGCGGGTTGATCTCGGCGCTGTCGAGCGAGTCGCCGGCGCGCAGCGCGAAGTCGGCCAGCGCGCACAGCGCATCGGCGATCGATTCGAGGTCGACTGGCGCACGGCCGCGCGCGCCGTCGAGGATCGCGAAGGCACGCAGCCCGCGCACCATCGCCAGTGCGTCGTCGCGCGTGATCGGCAGCGCGCGCAGCGACACGTCGCGCAGGGTCTCGACGTGGATGCCGCCCAGGCCGAACATCAGCACCGGGCCGAACACCGGGTCGCGGTGCACGCCCGCGATGCATTCGACGCCGCCGGTCAGCATGCGCGCCACGAGCGCGCCGTCGAGCCGTGCATCGGGCCGCGCGGTGAGGGCGTGGTCGCGCGTGCGCTCGAAGGCCGCGCGCGCCTGCGCCGCGCCGCGCAGGCCGAGCGCTACGCCACCGACGTCCGACTTGTGCGGGATGTCCGCGCTCACGATCTTCACGACCACTGCATCGCCGATGGCTGCGGCGGCTGCCGCAGCCTCGTCGGCGCTGCGCACCACGCGGTGCGCCACCACGGGCACGCCGGCTTCGGCAAGCAGCGCCAGCGCGTCGGGTTCGGACATCGCGCCGGGTGCGAGCTTCAGCGGATTCGACGGAGGTGCCGAGGCCGTCGAAGGCGCAGCGCCCGTCTTCAGCCCCGCCAGCGCGGCAATGGTGCGGATGCCGTCCGACGGATCGGCGAACACCAGGCAGCGCATTGCTTCCAGCTCGGCGCGGCGCTCCGGCGCCAGCAGCGTGCTGATGGCGAGCAGCGTGTGGGGATAGACCGCGCGCAGCGAACTCACGAGCCCGCGCAGCACCGGCCAGAACGCATCCGATGCACCCGCAGCAGCCAGGAACCCCATCCACGAGGCGAAGCCACGGTCGTCGAGCATCACGCGGGCGCTGCGCTCCAGCAGGCTCATGTCGTTGGTGACCTGCCCCGTGATGTCGACCGGGTTGCGCGGCGCTGCGAAGGGCACCCAGCTGCGCAGCGTGTCCTGCGCGGCCTCGCTCAGCGGCTGCACATCGAGGCCCTGTGCCGAGGCCTCGTCGGCCATCAGCGCACCCACGCCGCCCGACAGCGTGAACAGGCCTATCGAGCGGTCGCGCGGACGCCCCGCCACGGCCGCGCTGTGCGCCAGGTCGAAGAACTCGGTGAGGTTGCGCGCACGCAGCACGCCGTACTGACGGAATACCGCGTCATACACCGCGTCGTCGCCAGCGAGCGCGGCGGTGTGCGAGGCGGCGGCCTGCGCGCCCAGCGCCGTGCTGCCGACCTTGACCATCACCACCGGCTTTCCGTTCGCCTGTGCCAACGCCAGTGCTGCGCGCAGCCGGGGGCCGTCGCGGCAGCCTTCCATGTAGCCCATGATCACGTCGGTGGCCGGGTCCTGCGCGAGCCAGGCCAGGCAATCGGCGAATTGCACGTCGGCCTCGTTGCCGGTGGTGGCCCACAGCGACAGTCCGACGCCGCGCTCTCGCGCCATCGAATACGCATAGGCACCGAACGCGCCCGATTGGCTCACCAGTCCGATGCGCCCCGCCGCCACGCGGCCCACGCCGGGCGCCGGCGAGAAGGTCGCGTAGACATTGCGCGCGATGTTCATGAAGCCCAGGCAGTTGGGTCCGATGAGCCGCACACCGGCCGCGCGCGCCTTGTCGCCGAGCCGCACCTGCGCAGCGGCACCCTCGGCGCCGATCTCGGCAAAGCCCGAGGAGAACAGCACGACCCCTTTCACCTTGGCGGCAATGGCGTCGTCGAGCGCACCGTCGACCAGCGCGGCGGGCACGGCGAGGATGGCCAGGTCCACCGGTTGGCCGATGTCTCGCAGGCTCGGCCATGCGGGCAGGTCCTGGATGCGGTCGGCATTGGGGTTGACCGGATAGAGCGCGCCGTCGAAGCCGAAGCGGCGCTGGAAGTCGACCGGAATGCCGCCGATCTTCTGCGGGTTGGACGAGGCACCGACCACCGCGATGGAGCGTGGTGCGAACAGGGCCGACAGCGATTCGGCCTGGGAAGTGAAGAAATCCATGGAGCGAGTTGAAGAAGGCGTTTCAGAAGTTGTGGCGGATGCCGGTGGCGAGCACGCGCACGCCGTTGCCGCTGTTGGGCGCGACCGCGATGGTCGCGAGCGAGGCCGAGGCGCCGTGCCGGTTGAGCAGGCGCAGCCAGCGCGCATAGAGCACCGTGCGCTTGCTCAGGTAGTAGTCGTAGCCCAGCGTCCAGGCCAGTTGCGAGCGGTCGGTGCCGGCCACCTTGCGCTGCACGGCCTCGAACATCAGGTTCGACGAAGGCGTCACGTTGTAGGTGGCGCCCAGGCTCGCGAGCTTCGCGGTCGGAACGCCGGGCAGGCTCGAGGTGTTGCGCATGTAGTTGGCATAGAGCTGCAGCCCGATGGCCGGCAGCTCGTACGCACCGCTCAGCGCCTGGTAGGTGGTGGTGGCGGGCGAGGCCACGGGCGCTGCGGCCGAGCCGGAACGCGCGCGCTGAAACGCATAGGCGATGTAGTAGGGCTTGCTCGCCCAGCCCATGCTGCCGCCGTAGAAGTTGCCGCTCTGGTGGCTCGGCGCACTTGATTCGCCCGGTGCATAGGCGATGTCCGCGAAGAAGTCGCTGCTGGCCGGCGTGCGGTAGCGCACCATGTTGCTGGCACGGGCCGCGAAGGGTGTGAGCCCCGGCTGCGCATCGGTGGCGGCCACCAGGTTGATCGGCGAGAACACGGAGTTGATGCCGTACGGGTCGGCCCGGAACAGCGCATAGAACATCGGCGTGTACATGCGGCCCGCGTCGATCTGCCCCCACGGCGCCGAAAAGCCGACGAAGGATTGGCGGCTGAACGAGATGGCCGGCCCGGGCAGCGTGCCGCTGCCGGTATCGGGCGCGAAGCCGCTTTCGAGCGTGAAGTGCACGCCGAGGCCGCCGCCCAGGTCTTCCGTTCCGCGAAAGCCGATGCGCGATGCCGTCTGGCCGCCATCTTCGAGCCGCACCGACGAGGTGTTCCCCGACTTGGCCTGCGCCATGTAGAGGTCGACGGTGCCGTAGACCGTCACGCTGCTCTGCGCCAGCGCGAGCGAGGAGGCCGCCAGCGCGAGGCCGGCGGTGCTTGTCTTCTTCATGTGGTCTTGTCTCCGGTGTGGCTTGCCGCATGCGGATGCATGCCGGTGCCGCTTGTGTGCTTGTCGATGTCCGGTCCTTACGATAGAAACGACAGCCCCCCGAATCTGTCAACGCTTTGACAGATTCGCGAACATCACGGCAGGGAGAACCCGCTGGCCCGATCGACCCCATCCACCTCCAGAGATGCTGAAGAAAGCACCGCGCTGCTGGAGCGCGCGCTGCGCTGGAACGAGCTGTTCTCGCGCTGGCCCGACGCGCGCCGCGCCGATCTCATGAAGTCGGCGCGCCTGGAGCGCTACAGCCGGCGCACGCAGGTGCTGGCGCACGACCGCCACCGGCGGGAGCTGCTGGTGGTGGTGTCGGGCTGCCTGGAGATCAGCAGCATGAGCACCCAAGGGCGCAAGTACGTCAACGCCCTGCTCGGCCCCGGACAGGTGGCGCCACTGGTGCGCCTGCTCGACGACGTGCCGCTGGCCTACGACTACCACGCGCACGAGGACTCGGTGATCGTCCATCTGCCCTGCGATGCCGTGATTGCGGTGCTCGATGCCGAGCCCATCCTGTGGCGCGACGTGGCCAAGCTGGGCCTGCAGCGCCAGCGGCTGAGCATCGTGCTGCTGCAGAACCAGATGCTCAATTCCGTGCACGGCCGCGTGGCCGCCACGCTGATGAGCCTGATCCACTTCTACAGCGGACAGGGGGAGGGCGATGCGGCGCCGCTCGTGCGCCTCTCGCAGCACGACTTGGCGGCGATGCTTGGGCTGTCGCGCCAGACCATCAACAAGGAACTGGGTCGACTGGTGGAAGAGGGTGCGATCGACATGAGCTACAAGCGCATCCGCATCGTCGATGCCGAACGGCTTGCGCGCATTGCCGCAGGCACCTGAGCGCGCTCAGGGGTGGATCTTCTCGCCCTTGGCCAGCATCTCGACGAACTGCGCGATGCGCCGTGCCCGCGTCTCGGCTTTCTTCGCGCCCTGTGTGCGGAACAGCACCGCGTAGCGGTTGCGCGCATCCAGCGTGGCGAAAAACGCGGCGGCTTTCTTGTTGGCATCGAGCGCCGCCTGCAGGTCCGGCGGCACGACGGCCACGCTCGCTGCCTCGTAGGCCGCGTCCCAGCGGCCATCGGCCTTGGCGCGTTCGACTTCGGCCAGCCCGGCCGGCTGCATGCGGCCTTCCTCGATCAGCTTCAGCGCCTTGGCGCGGTTGATCTGCGACCAGATGCTGCGCTTGGTACGTGGCGTGAAGCGCTGCAGGAAGTACTGCGCATCCTCGCCCTTGCGCTGGCCGTCGATCCAGCCATGGCACAGCGCCAGTTCGAGCACGTCGGCGTAGGCCACCGTGGGAAAGCCGCTGTCCTTCTTCGCCATGCGCAGCCACACGCCGGCTGCGGTGCTGTGGTGGCGCTTGAGCCAGCGCGCCCAGCCGGCCACGGTGGGGCAGTCGACCGGCGTGTCGTGCGCGACCCGCTCGGGAACAACCGCCGCCGTGGCCGCCTTGGCGCGCGCCGCGCTCACGGCACCCACCAGTAGCGCAGTGCGTGGAAGTAGATCGGCGCGGCGAAGATCACGGAGTCGAGCCGGTCGAGCATGCCGCCATGGCCCTCGATCATCGAGCCCCAGTCCTTCACGCCACGGTCGCGCTTGATGGCCGACATCACCAGCCCGCCGAAGAAGCCCATCAGGCAGATCGTGAGCGCCATCAGCGCGGCCTGCCACGGGTTGAACGGCGTGGCCCAGGAGAGCGCGGCGCCCAGCGCGGTGGCGCTCGCCACGCCGCCGATCAGGCCTTCCCAGGTCTTGGAAGGCGACAGCTCGGGCGCCACCTTGCGCTTGCCGAACAGCTTGCCCCACACGTACTGCAGCACGTCGCTGCCCTGCACCACGATCACCAGGAAGGCAATCAGCAGCAGGTTGCGGCCCTCGAAGCCCGGAATCTGCAGCGTGAGCAGCGCGGGCACGTGGCTGATGCAGAACACGCACACCATCAGGCCCCACTGGATCTTCGAGGTGCGCTCCAGAAAGCGCTGCGTGTCGCCGCCCATCGTCGCAAGAATGGGCAGGAGCAGGAAGGCGTAGACCGGGATGTAGATCGAATACAGCCCGTACCAATCGATCCAGATCAGGAAGTACTGCCCCGGCAATGCGACGAAGAAGGCCAGCGCGATGGCCCCGTGGTCGCCGCGCCGCGTGTAGGCCAGGCTGATGAACTCGCGCAGCGCGTAGAACGAGATCAGGTAGAACAGCACGATCACGCCGCCCTTGCCGAGCGCGAAGGCCACGCCGATCACCGCCACCATCACCCACCACGCATTGACGCGCGAGTTGAGGTTGTCGATCACCGAATGCGGCTGGCCGTGCGCCACGCGCCACTTGAGCAGCGCGCCGATGGCCGAGGCCAGCACCAGCACGCCGAAGACGCCACCGAAGAGCTTGAGCGTGGTCCAGGCGAAAGGAGACAGTTCGATCATGATGCGGCGCCCTCGGCCTTGTCGTTGCGGTCGTATTCGGGGCGCAGGTCGAGCATGGCGGTGCGTGCGCGGGCGATGAAGGTGTTCTTGTCTTCGCCTTCCTCCAGCTTGATCGGCGCACCGAAGCGCACCGTGCAGGCCAGCGGAATCGGCACCAGCGTGCCCTTGGGCAGCACGCGCTTGAGGTTCTCGATCCACACCGGCACCAGCCGCACGTTGGGGCAGGCGCGCGCCAGGTGAAAGAGCCCGCTCTTGAGCGGCAGCAGGATGTCGTCGCCGGTGTTGCGCGTGCCCTCGGGGAACATGATGAGCGAGTCGCCGCCGTCCAGCGCGGCCTTCATCTGGTCGACCGGGTTCTCGCCGCGCGTTCCGCCGTCGCGCCGGATCATCAGCGCGTTGAACACGTCGGCGCCGATGAAGTGGCGCATCTTCGAGGCCATCCAGTAGTCCTGCCCCGCGACCGGCCGCGTGAGCGCGCGCAGGTCGGGCGGCAGCGTGGCCCAGAGCAGCACGAAGTCGCCGTGGCTCGTGTGGTTGGCGAAGTACAGCGTCTGCTCGGCCTTGGGGCTGGTGCCCGACCAGATCGCGCGCACGCCGGTCAGCAGCCCGGCCGCGCCGATGATCAGCTTGCCCGCGACGATGGCCAGTCCGCGCCGCAGTGCCGTGCTTTCGGGCGCCTGGGCGGGCGTGCCGTCGTTCTTGTTGTTGTTGTCTTCTTCGTTCAAGAGATGTCCTGTGTCATCAAGGCAAGGAGAAACATGGCGCTCTGGCAGGCGACCACGATGGCGTGGCGCTGCATGAGCTGTCGGGTGCCGAGCACGCGGTCGTCGAGCGGGCGTGTGGCTTGTGGTTGCTGCGATGGTGTCTCGCGCAGGCCGAGCGCAGAAAGCGCGCCGTCGAGTGCGTCCAGCGATGCAATGGTGCCGCGCGCCAGGCCGTCGAACAGCGCCTGGTCCAGCCGCAGCCGGAACGAGAAGTAGCGCTCCAGCACGCCGAGCACCAGCACCGCGCCGAAGCCCATGGTGGCCGTGGTCGAGAGCGAATGCAGCGTCAGCGCGAGCACCAGCGCCGCAATGCACATCAGCGCGAAGCCCCAGAGGGCCAGCACGGTGACGGCGTGCAGCAGCCCGGCCAGCGCCGCGCAGGTGGCGCGTTCCTTGTCAGTCATGGGGTGTTGCCTCCTGCACCGGATTCAGCGGTGCCAGCGACACCCGCCATGCGGGGCGCAGCACGATCTGCGGACGCGCGCGGCGCACGGCGTCCTCAGCCTGCGCTACGCCACCGACCGCGCCGTAGCGGCCCAGCCAGGCGATCACCGCGGCGGCGCTGCGCGAGAAGCCGAGCGCGCAGCAGACCCAGACCGGTGCACCGTCCGCATTGCGGCGCTGGCCTTCGATGACCGCCGCCGCGCGCTGCAGCCGCACCGTCGGCGGCACGACCAGATCGAGCAAAGGCACGCAGCGCGCATGCGGCACGCCGGCCGGCATCTGCAGCTCGGCGCACAGGCTCACCAGCCGGGGCTTGCCGGCGGCCAGCCATTCGGCGTGCGTGGGCCGGCGGCCCAGGCGAATGCCTGGCACCACTTCGACGGAGGCCGGGAGCTTGCGCGTCCAGAGCCAGGCGTTGAGCGCTGCGCCCAGTCGGTACGGCGCGAACAGCCAGCGCGCCGCCCAGCCCATGCGGCCCTGTCCGTTCATCTGGAACCCGCGCGCGCCGAAGCCGATGTAGTTGAGCGCCACGAAGGCGAGCGATGCCGCCGGCCATGCGAGCCACAACCACACACCGCCGCCATACAACGCAGCGGCAAGAAACAGCACCGCACCGATCGCATAGAAGCCCGCGAGCTTCCAGCGTTGCGCATCGCGCGTGATCCGCCACGCGCGCGGCATCGACACCACGCGTTCCAGCGGCCACAGCCACACGCACACCAGCCCGAGCAGCGCGCCGGTCGGAATGTCGATGAAGTGGTGCTGCCATGTCGTGAGCACCGAGGCGCAGATCGCGAACGCCCACACATGCAGCACCACCCGCGCCCACAGTGCGCGCAGGAACTGCCGATACCAATCCCACAGGATCACCGCCAGTGCGATGTGCAGCGAAGGCGCCTGGTTGAAAGGCTGGTCGAAGCCGCGCAGCGCATTGAACAGAAACGCCGGCGCGCCCTCGACCGGCGGCTGGCCGAAGCTGAAGTGCAGCGGCCAGACGATGAAACAGGTGCAGGCGATCAGCGTCGCCGTCACGAGCCGCAACGCATGCCGGTCCAGCGTGTGCTTGCTGCGCGCGAGGAACAGCGACAGCGCGTAGAAGACGTTGATCGTCCAGTACGGAAAGATGGTCCACGGCCAGAACGGTATGTGCCGCTCCCACTCGAAGGCCATCGACGGCACGTTCGCACAGGTGGTCGCCCACCAGTTGGCGAAGCCGTAGGTTGCATAGAACAGCGGCCCCAAAAACACCAGCCATGCGGCGGCGCGCTTCCAGGGCCGCTGCGCGAGCCAGGCGGTCATCGGAAAGCCTCCGTGCTGCGCACTGCGGCGCGAGCTTGCTTGGGGCGGCCCGGCGCGGCGCTCATCGCCCGGTGCGCACCGCCAGCGAAACCGTGAAGATCCCCCACTCATCGACCCGCTGGTCGATCTTGCGAAAGCCCGCTTCTTCCACCAGCTGATCCATCTCGACCTGCGTGCGGCGGCGCATCACCCAGGCTTCGCCCTGGCGATGGCTGGTGAGCGCGCGCGCGATCATTTCGAGTTGCGGATGCCACGGCTGGCCGGTGTAGACAAGGTAGCCCCGGTCTTCCACCGCGTCACCCACGCCCGCGAGCGAGCGCTTGACCATTTCGTTGTCGGGGAACAGTTCATACAGGCCCGACACCACGGCCAGCGTGGGGCGCGGCGTCACGCTCGCGAGGCTCATGCGGTCGAAGGCGTCGGCCTGCACGAACTGCGCAATGTCTTCCAGGCCCTTCTCGGCGATGAGTGCGCGACCGTCGCGCACGTTGATGTCGCTGTAGTCGCGCAGCAGGATCGACGCAGCCTTGACCGGGCTCGCCAGCACCGCGTCGAGCACGTAGCGGCCATGGCCGGCCGCGATGTCCATCACGCGCACTTCGCGGTGCATTTCGGCCAGCCGCTCCATCGCGATGCGCAGCAGCTCTTCGACGTGGATCTTGCGTTGGCGAATGCCGCGCCAGCCGATGGAGTTCAGGTAGGTGTTGTCGACGGACTTGCCCAGCGGCCCCTTGCCTTCCGGACGATTGCGGTAGACGTAGTCGAGCGTGCTGCCCGAGTCGAAACCGGTCGCGTGGCCGAGTGCAATGCCGCTCGACAGCGTGCCGCCCACGCGCAGGCCGCCGCGCGTCATGGCCCAGTAGGCGCCGCGCGGCGACAGGGGCGACAGCGGTTCGGCCAGCGCGCGCGATTCATCGGCGGTGTCGCCGCTCAGGTGCGCTTCGCGGCGGTCGACCGGTACGGCCGGCTCGTCGAAGCGCTGCAGGATGAATTCGCGGATCGACGCCACCGCGGGCGCGCGGTCTTTTTCGCCCAGCGTGTCATGGAAGAAGCCCGGCAGTTCGGTCTTGGTCTTGACCGCGCTGCCCAGCCGCTCGAAGAACTGGTGCTGCGGCTTGTGGTGCACCACCCAGTCGGCGCCCGAGATCAGCAGTTGCACCGGCAGCGTGATCGCGTTGGCATCGGCCACCACGCGGTCGGCCGCTTCGTACAGGCCCAGCAGGATGTTGACCGCGATGGGCCGCGAGATCAGCGGATCGCTCTCGTAGCTGGCGATGCGCTCGGGGTCGTGCGTGAGGAACTTCGCCTTCACATAGCTGTTGACGAAGAACAGGCCGCGCAGCTTGTGCATCAGCCCCAGCCCGGCGCGCGCGAACGGCACGTAGAGCTTCACCTTGAAGGCGGGAGACGCCAGCGTGAGGCCGCGCACCTTGGGCGCGTAGTCGTGCGCCCAAGTGGCGATCAGCACCGCGCCCACGCTTTGTGCGACGACGTGGATGTCTTGTTCGGGCACGCCGTGCGTGCTGCCGATGTGATGCACGAAGGTCTGCACGTCGCGCACCGAGGTGCCGAAGCTCGGGCTGTAGCCGCGCTGGCCGGGCGAGCGGCCGTGGCCGCGGGCGTCCCAGGCGAAGAAGTCGAAGTCGGGCAGGTTCAGCTCATCGACCAGGTGCGCCATGCGCGCGCCGTGCTCGTGGCCGCGATGGAACAGCACGATGGCGCCGCGCCGCGTGGCGCCCGTGGCGGGCCAGTGGCGGTAGAACAGCGATTCGCCGTCGTGCGTCTGGAAATGAAGTTCGTTCGGAACGCGTGGGGTGGTGTTGTTGGTCATTGAATCCCTGTGAATCTGTCTTGTTGTGTGTTGTTCAGCGGCGGCCGGCCGTGCCGGCAGCATCGGCTTCGGCCAATGCGCGGCGAATGCGGTTGACGGTGGTCCAGGCCACGAGCGCGGCGACCAGCGGCATCAGCCAGGCCGTCCAGCCCGGCAGCGGCCAGCCCAGCGCCACGTAGAGGCCGAGCGCGCCGAACACGAAGGCCCGGTCGCTCTTGCCCAACGGCCCGTCGTAACGGCGCGAGGCGCCCACCGTGGGGCCCAGCGCGCCGGCGAATTCGCTCAGCCCGGCCAGCACGATCACCGCGCCGACCCAGAACGGGCTGAACGGCAGCACCAGTGCAAAGGGCAGGTAGAGCGCGGCATCGGAGACCACGTCGGTCAGTTCGTTGAGAAAGGCGCCCAGCTTGCTTTGCTGGTTGTGCTCGCGCGCCAGCATGCCGTCGATGGCGTTGAAGGCCATGCGCAGGAACATCCATGCGGGGATGAGCCCGAAGGCCGCGAGCGAGGGGGCGGCAAAGAAAAGCCAGAGCCCGAGCGCGACCGATACGACGCATGCCGCCATCGTGACCTGGTTGGCGGTGACACCCATCGCATGCAGGCGGACCACCAGCGGCCGCAGCAGGGCCTGGAAACGCGGCTTCAGTTCGTAGATGGACACGTGCTGGCTTCCCCTCGTTTGTTATATGGCCGAAGCATTCTGCCAGTGAAGAATGGCCCCCACGCTCGGCACTTCGTGTCCTCGCTGCCCCCCGAGGGGGCCGCTCGCTTGCTTGGGGCGGCCCGGCGCGGCGCTCGGGACTAAACTCGTTGGCGCACACCTCTCTCAAATGACCATCCAGACCGACGACTTCGCGCCCGCCCCCCAACGCGTGGTGTCCGCAGCCCCTGCTTCGCCCAACGAAGAGGCCATCGAGCGGGCTTTGCGCCCCAAGCTGCTCGACGAATATGTCGGTCAGGCGAAGGTGCGCGAGCAGCTTGAAATCTTCATCGGCGCCGCGCGCAAGCGCAAAGAGGCGCTCGACCACGTGCTGCTGTTCGGCCCACCTGGCCTGGGCAAGACCACGCTGTCGCACATCATCGCGGCCGAGCTGGGCGTCAACCTGCGCCAGACCTCCGGCCCCGTGCTCGAAAAGCCCAAGGACCTGGCGGCGCTGCTGACCAACCTGGAGCCCAACGACGTGCTCTTCATCGACGAGATCCACCGCCTGAGCCCGGTCGTCGAAGAAATTTTGTACCCCGCGCTGGAGGACTACCAGATCGACATCATGATCGGCGAAGGCCCCGCGGCGCGCAGCATCAAGCTCGACCTGCAGCCCTTCACGCTGGTGGGCGCCACCACCCGCGCCGGCATGCTGACCAACCCGCTGCGCGACCGCTTCGGCATCGTCGCGCGGCTGGAGTTCTACACACCCGAAGAGCTGGCGTTGATCGTGACCCGCAGCGCCCGCCTGCTCAAGGTGGAAACCGACGAAACCGGCGGCTTCGAGATCGCCCGCCGTTCGCGCGGCACGCCCCGCATTGCCAATCGCCTGCTGCGCCGCGTGCGCGACTACGCCGAGGTCAAGGGCAACGGCCGCATCACCGAAGACATCGCGCACAAGGCGCTGGCCATGCTCGACGTCGATCCGCAGGGCTTCGACCTGATGGACCGCAAGCTGCTCGAAGCCGTGATCCACCGCTTCGACGGCGGCCCGGTCGGGCTGGACAACGTGGCCGCCAGCATCGGCGAAGAGCGCGACACCATCGAGGACGTGATCGAGCCCTACCTCATTCAACAGGGCTACCTGCAACGCACGCCGCGCGGGCGCATCGCCACGCTGGCAGCGTACCGCCACCTGGGCGTGACCCCGCCTTCCAGCCGCTCGGACGGCCAGGACCTGTTCGGAGTTTGAGAAGCCCATGCACACCCATGACCTGAGCGCCTGGCAGCACGACCACCATTTCGGCGCCGGCAATGTTTCGGCCGAGCGCAGCACGCGGCTGGTGATGTGGATCACCGCCGTGATGATGGTCGTCGAGATCGGCGCCGGCTGGTGGTTCAACTCGATGGCATTGCTGGCCGACGGCTGGCACATGAGTTCGCACGCGCTGGCCATCGGCCTGAGCGCCTTCGCCTATGCGGCTGCGCGGCGCTACGCGCGCGACCCGCGCTTCGCCTTCGGCACCTGGAAGATCGAGGTGCTCGGCGGCTTCGCGAGCGCACTGGTGCTGCTCGGCATCGCGGCGCTGATGGTGGCGGGCTCGCTGGAGCGGCTGTGGTCGCCCTCGGCCATTCACTACCCCGAAGCCATCTCGGTGGCCGTGCTGGGGCTGGTGGTCAACCTGGTCTGTGCGCGGCTGCTGGGCGGCACGCATCACGACCACGGCCATGACCATGGGCACCACGGGCATGACCATCACGACCACGACGGCCATGGCCACGACCTGAACCTGCGCTCCGCCTACATCCACGTGGTGGCCGACGCCGCCACATCGGTGCTCGCTATCGCGGCGCTGCTGGGCGGCTGGTTCTACGGCTGGGCCTGGCTCGACCCGGCGATGGGCATCGTCGGCGCGGTGCTGGTCGCGATCTGGGCCAAGGGGCTGCTGAAGGAAACCGGCAAGGTGCTGCTCGACCGCGAGATGGACCACCCGGTGACGGCCGAGATCCGAGAAGGCGTGGAAACCACCCTGGCCGAGTCTGAAACCCGCGTCGCCGACCTGCACGTGTGGCGCGTCGGCCGTGGCGCCTATGCCTGCGCGCTCACCGTCGTGACGCACTCGCTCACGCTGACGGCCGACGAGGTGCGCGCCTGCTTCTCGATGCACGAGGAAATCCGCCACTCGACGGTGGAAATCCAGCGCTGCGTGGACTGAGCCCGTGACGCTTCTTCATTTCTCCGCGGAAGCCGTGGTCCAGCGCCAGTTGGCTGCCTACAACGCGAAGGACCTTCAGGCATGGCTGGCCACCTATGCCGAAGACGCCCGGCAATACGAACTGGCGGGAAAGCTGCTGGCTTCCGGGCACGCCGAGTTGCGCGCCCGAACAGAGGTCCGCTTCGCGGAGCCCGATCTTCATGCGCATCTGCTGCAGCGCTCGGTCATGGGGGATGTCGTGGTCGACCACGAGGTGGTGACGCGCAACTTCCCCGAGGGTGTGGGCACCGTGGAGATGGTTTGCATCTATGTGGTCAGGGATGGCCTGATCCGGACGGCGTCGTTCGAGATCGGCCTACCGACGATGGGGCGAAAGCCCGCATAGCCGAGCGTCGGGTCTGCTCCTTCCCCCTCTGGGGGAAGGTTGGGATGGGGGCAGGCAGAGCGTGCCCAGTGGTGACGCCGCTTGCCCCCACCCCAACCCTCCCCCGAGAGGGGAGGGAGAAAGAGAAAGACAAAGTCAGGCAGCAGGCCGAGCGTGCCGAACGATCAATATCTGCGCCACGTAATACGTGGCCAGCACCCACAGCGACGCCAGCGGCAGCGGCATCACGAACCGATTCGTCGCCAGCAGCGCGTCGCTCAGCATGAAGAAGCACGCACCCACCGCCACCCATCGCGCGGACGGATCGGTGTCACGCAATACCGCAGCCCGCCCGATGGCCTGCGCCGCCATGCAAGCGATCACCGTCACATAGATGCCGACAGGAATGCGCAAGGCCGGCGGCAATCCGCCCTGCCAGAGAAACACATACATCGCCACGCCGATCAGCAGCGTCACCGCCAGCACGCCGCGCCGCGGGAACATGCCGACGCCGATGCGAAAGAGCGCGATGTACGCCAGATGCGCGAGCAGAAAGCACACGAGGCCCGGCACGAACAGGCTGGCGGAGCCCATCAGCAGCACGTCGCCTGCGAGCGAGCCGACCAGCCCCGCGAGCAGCAGCGCATCGAACCGGCCCACCGCGCCGGCTTTCATCGCGCGCCGCGCCGCGAAGAAGATGGCAATCGACAGCGCCAGCGGCTTGAAGATGTGATGCAGCCACGCAATGTCCAGCGCCGCGCTCGCGGTGGCGAAGGCGGCCGCTTCCACCAGCAGCACCTCGGTGACTGAAAGGCGCCCCTGCAGCGCGCAACCGATGGCCCACAGGCACGCCGTCAGCGCGGCCAGCCAGACGGCCGACTGCTGCAACGGCATCGCATCGGAAACCCAGAGGAAGAGCGCCACGCCCACCAGCAACAACAGGAATTGCAGGCCGGCAAACCACTGCACGCCGGGGCTGATCGGTGGCTCGTAGCGCGTCACCTTCGTGATGTCGAACGCCGGCTTCGGAAAGCGCGCCGCCACATCGGCCGGCCGCCAACCGGGCGGCTTGAGCCACACGCGCAGCTTGTCGGTCCAGCTCTTCGCATGCCATGAATCCTTCGCCAGCCCCCAGTACACCTCTGCGTTGGCCCACAGCGGGTCCCAGCTGCGAAGCTCGCCGCGCGTGCCGTAGACGCAGCGTTCGTCTTCCTCGCGGAAGGTGCCGAACATGCGGTCCCAGATGATCAGGATGCCGCCGTAGTTGCGGTCCAGGTAGTGGTCGTTCACGGCATGGTGCACCCGGTGGTTCGACGGCGAACAGAACCAGCGGTCGAACCAGCCCAGCTTGCCGACCTGCTCGGTGTGCACCCAGAACTGGTAGAGCAGGTCGACCAATGCCACCACCGCGAACACCAGTGGCGGCACGCCCGCCACCGCCATGGGTAGGTAGAAGATCCAGCCGAACAGCGCGCCGCTTGAGGTCTGCCGCAGCGCGGTCGACAGGTTGTAGTGCTGGCTCTGGTGATGCACCACGTGCGCCGCCCACAGCACGGCCGACTCGTGGCCCATGCGGTGCAGCCAGTAGTAGCAGAAGTCGTAGAACACCAGCGCCAGCAGCCAGCCGTACCAGGTGGTCCAGAAATCGCGGGCCGCCTCCTGCGGAAACAGCACCACCGCCGAATACACGGCGGTGTAGATGCCGATGCGCAGCAGCCCGGTGAGCACCGCGCTGATCTGGCTCAGCATGCCCAGCCCGATGCTGTTGACCGCATCGGCCAGGCGGTAGGTGTCCTGCCCCGTGCCCCGGCGTGCGCGCACGCGGCCGACCACGAATTCGATCGCGATCAGAAGAAAGAACACAGGGGTCGCAAGAACGATGATCTGGCCAGGGCGCATCGCGCGATTGTGGCGTTGCCGCCGGCCCACATGTCACCGGGATGTCACGGGGGCGCCATCGTCCGGTCACGTGGCAGTGAGAGCCTACCCGTCCATGCAACGCGACGACGCTTTCATTCGCGCATGGCGCGACACCGCGACCCGGGACCTCGACCCCGAGGACGAAGATCGCGCACGCCCACCGCTGCACTTTCGCACGCTGTGGATCTCCGACCTGCACCTGGGCACGCCCGGTTGCCAGGCCCGCGCGCTGCTCGACTTCCTGAAGCACACGGAGTGCGAGACGCTGTTCCTGGTCGGCGACATCATCGACGGCTGGCAGCTCAAGCGCCACTGGTACTGGCCGCAGGCGCACAACGACGTGATCCAGAAGCTGCTGCGCAAGGCGCGCAAGGGCACGCGCGTGATCTTCATTCCGGGCAACCACGACGAGTTCGCCCGCAAGTACCTGCACCACAATTTCGGCGGCATCGACGTGGCCGAAGAGTGGATTCATGAGACGGCCGACGGCCGCAAGCTGTGGATCATTCACGGCGACCTGTTCGACGGCGTGATCCAGTGTGCCAAGTGGCTCGCCTATGTGGGCGATTCGCTTTACGAATTCACGCTCAAGCTCAACCGGCATCTCAACTCGCTGCGCGCGCGGATGGGTCTGCCGTACTGGTCGCTCTCCAAGTACCTCAAGGGCAAGGTCAAGCGCGCCGTGAGCTACGTGGGCGACTTCGAGAACGCCGTGGCGCGCGAGGCCCGCAAGCGCGGTGCGCAGGGCGTGGTCTGCGGCCACATCCACCACGCCGAGATGCGCGACATCGACGGCATCCTCTACTGCAACGACGGCGACTGGGTCGAGAGCCTGACGGCGCTGGCCGAGCATGCGGACGGCACGCTGGAAATCATCGACTGGGCGCAGCACATGGCGGTGCCTTCGAAGGTGCCGGCGCCGCGCGAAGCCATCGCGGCCTGAAAAGACGTTTCTTCGTCCGATCCGACGATGCCCCCGGCGGGTTCCGGGCGCACACTGTCCGGTGCATTCCAACGGGACGACACCATGGCCTGGACCCTCAGCGCGGCGGAGACCGCATTCCGAGACGAGGTGCGCGACTTCCTCGCGCGCGAGCTGACGCCCGAGTTGCGCGCGGCGGGCCGCCGCTGCTCCGGCATCTTCACCGACCACGAATTCGGCAACCGCTGGCACCGTATCCTCGCGGCGCGCGGCTGGAGCGTGCCGCACTGGCCCGTCGAACACGGCGGCACCGGCTGGACGCCGATGCAGCACTACCTGTTCGCGAGCGAGCTGGCCGCCGCCGATGCACCGCCGCGCGCGCCCATGGGCCCCGGCATGGTCGCGCCGGTGATCATCGCCTTCGGCACCGAGGCGCAAAAGCGCGCATGGCTTCCCGGCATCCGCTCGGGCGAAGACTACTGGTGCCAGGGCTACTCGGAGCCGCAATCGGGCTCCGACCTGGCTTCGCTGCAATGCAAGGCCGTGCGCGACGGCGACCACTACGTCATCAACGGCACCAAGATCTGGACCACGCACGCGCAGTACGCCAACCGCATGTTCTGCCTGGTGCGCACCACCTCGGGCGGCAAGCCGCAGCAGGGCATCAGCTTCCTGTGCTTCGACATTCCCGCGCCGGGCATCACCATCCGGCCGATCATCAGCATCTCGGGCGACCACGAACTCAACCAGGTGTTCTTCGACGACGTACGCGTGCCCGCCGAAGGGCTGATCGGCGAGGAGAACCAGGGCTGGACCATCGCCAAGTACCTGCTGCAGCACGAACGCGGCGGTGCGTGGGCACCGATGCTGCGCGCCCGCCTGCGCCGCCTGAGCGCGGCGGCCGATGCGGCGTTCGCGACGTCCGGCCACGACGGCGACGAGGCCTGCGACATGGCCTTGCGCCTGGCCGAAATGGACTGCGCCATCGACGCCGTCGAAGCGACCGAGCTGCAGTCGCTGCGCGCGCAGGCACGTGGCGAGCCGCACGGCATTCGCCCGTCGATGGGCAAGGTGCTCGGTTCCGAACTGCGCCAGCGGCTGACCGAACTCGGCGTCGAAATTGCTGGCCACTACGCCGCCGCCAACCTGCCGCTGGATGACGGACTGCAAGGCGAGCTGCCCATTCCGGAAGAGGCCGTGTTCTCGATGTCGGCCTACCTCAATGACCGCGCAGCTTCCATCTACGCCGGCTCCAACGAGGTGCAGCGCAACATCGTCGCCAGCCACCTGCTCGCCCGCTGAGGACATCGCCATGAACACACGGACCGAACAGGACAACACCCTCGCGATGCTGAGCGACAGCCTCGGGCGCTATCTCGACAACCACCACGGCTTCGAGCAGCGCCTGCATGCGCTGGCCCGCGCCGACGATGCGCCGCCGCCGTTCTGGCAAGGCCTGTCGCGCGAGCTTGATCTGCTGGGCGCGGCCTTGCCTGAATCGCACGGTGGCATGGGCTTCGGCATGGTGGCGCATCTCGCGCTGATGAAAACGCTGGGCGGCGCGCTCGCGGCCGAGCCCTACCTGTCCACGATGGTGATCGGCGCGGGCCTGCTGCAGCGCCATCCCGGCACGCAAGCCGATGCACTGCTCGCACGTGTCGTCGCGGGGCAGGCCGTGCTGGCCTTCGCGCACAGCGAGCCGCAAAGCCGGCATGACCGCGCCGATGTGCAGGCGCGCCTCGTGCGCGAAGGCGATGGCTTCCGGCTCGACGGCCATAAGGCCATCGTGCAGGCCGCGCCGTGGGCCAGCCACCTGATCGTCACCGCGCGAAGCCGGGGCGGCCCCTGCGATGCGGACGGCCTCTCGCTGCTGGTGGTGCCCAAGGACACGCCGGGCCTGCGCCTGCGCGCCTACCCGACGCGCGATGGCGGTCGCGCCGCGGACATCGTTTTCGACAACGTGCATCTGCCCGCCGATGCCCTGCTCGGCACCGAAGGCGCAGCGCTGCCGCAGATCGAGCAAGCACTTGACGAAGCCACGCTCGCCATCTGCGCCGAATCCATCGGCGTCATGCGCCGCCTGATGCGCGACACGCTCGACTACGTGCGCCAGCGCAAGCAGTTCGGCGTGCCGATCTCCAGCTTCCAGGTGCTGCAGCATCGCCTTGTCGACATGCACATGGCGCTGGAGCAGGCGGCTGCGCTCACTGCGAGCGTGGGCGAATCCATCGACACCGCGACGGCGCAAGAGCGCGCCCGCGCCGTGTCTTCCGCCAAGGTGGCCGTCGGCAAAGCGTGCAAGGCCGTGGGGCAGGGTGCGGTGCAACTGCACGGCGGCATGGGCATGACGGAAGAGCTGGCGGTCGGCCACTACGTGCGCCGCGCCACCCTCATCGAAGGCCAGTTCGGCCCGGCCTCGTGGCACCTGCGCCGCGTGGCGCGGCTTCGCGCCGCGAACGACGCGCCGTAGCCACAGCCCGCGCGCTGCATTCGTCGCTTTGGACGATGCAGCGCCACCGTCCCCGCGCCAAGATGGCTCCACGCAACAGGAGACAAACCATGGCAGGCCCATTGCAGGGACTACGGGTGATCGAGATGGCGGGCATCGGCCCCGGGCCTTTCTGCGCGATGCTGTTCGCCGACATGGGCGCGGAGGTGATCCGCATCGAGCGCCCCGGCACGCGCACCGCGCCGCACGACATCCTGGCGCGCGGGCGCAGCACGCTGCAGGTCGACCTGCGCGCGGAAGGCGCGGCGCAATCGGTGCTCGACGCGATCGCGAAGGCCGACGTGCTCATCGAGGGCTTTCGCCCCGGCGTCATGGAACGGCTGGGCCTGGGCCCGGCCGAGTGCCATGCGCGCAACCCGCGCCTGGTGTACGGCCGCATGACCGGCTGGGGGCAGCACGGGCCGCTCGCGCACGCGGCGGGCCATGACATCAACTACATCGCCATCAGCGGCGCGCTGCACGCCATTGGCCGCGCGGGCGAGCCGCCCGTGCCGCCGCTCAACTACGTGGGCGACTTCGGCGGCGGCGCGATGCTGCTGGCCTTCGGCATCCTGGCCGCGCTGCACGAGGCGAAGGGTTCCGGGCAGGGCCAGGTGGTCGATGCCGCCATGACCGATGGCGCGGCGCTGCTGTCTTCGATGATGTACGGCTTCAAGTCGGCCGGCATGTGGAGCAACCAGCGCGGCGAGAACATGCTCGACGGCGGCGCGCACTTCTACGACACCTACGCCTGCGCCGATGGCAAGTACGTCGCCGTGGGCGCCATCGAGCCGCAGTTCTATGCGCTCATGCGCGAGCGCTGCGGCATCGCCGACGACCCGGCCTTCGACGCGCAGATGGACGCCGACCGCTGGCCCCTGCTCAAACTGCGCATGGCCGATGTGTTCCGCACCCGCACGCGCGACGAATGGTGCGTGCTGCTCGAAGGCAGCGACGCCTGCTTTGCCCCCGTGCTCGATTGGGACGAAGCACCCGAACATCCGCACAACGTGGCGCGCGGCACCTTCGCGAACGTGGGCGGCGTGGTGCAGCCCGCGCCCGCGCCGCGCTTCAGCCGCACCGCACCCGTCGTGCCGCCAGCCAGGGCGCACGACGACGGCCCGGCCTTGCTGCGCCGCTGGGGCGTGGCCGCCGAAGCCATCGCGCCGCTGAGCGCAGCCTGAACACAAAGACCGGAGACAAACCCCGATGTTCCTCACCCAACCCCTGCACAAGGGCCGCCGCGAGAAAGGCAAGGCCACCGCCGTCGTCTGCGGCAAGCACCGGCTGAGCTACGGCGAGTTCACCGACCGCGTCGCGCGGCTCGGCGCCGTGCTGAAGCAACTCGGCATGCAGCCGGGCGACCGCGTCGGCATGATGAGCCTGAACTCGCACCGCTTCGTCGAGTACTTCTTCGGCACCTGGTGGGGCGGCGGTGTCATCAACCCCGTCAACATCCGCTGGAACCCGAAGGAGGTCGCCTACTCGCTGGACGACTGCGACACCCGCATCCTGCTGGTGGACGATGTCTTCGCGCCGATGGCCGCCGAGCTGCGCAGGCTCTCGGCCTCGCTGCGCACCGTGGTCTATTGCGGCGATGGCGCCGTGCCCGAAGGCATGGTCGGCTACGAGGCGCTGCTGGCCGATGCCGTGCCCATCGACGACGCACCGCACAGCAGCGACGAGCTGGCGGCCGTCATGTACACCGGCGGCACCACCGGCCAGCCCAAGGGCGTGATGCTCTCGCACGGCAGCCTGTGCATCAACGCACTGGGCACGGTGGCCGCGTTGCCGCGCGACACGCAGGACGCCGTGGCCATCGTCGCGGCGCCCATGTTCCATGTGGCCGGCTGCGGCATCGCGCTGCAGAGCATGCTGCGGCTGGTGCCCGTGCATGTGGTGCCGATGTTCGACGAGCTGGCGGTGCTGCAGACACTGCAGTCGGCGCGCGTCACTGAAATGTTTTTGGTGCCGACCATGATCAAGCGCGTGATCGAGCATCCGCGTTTTACGGAGTTCGACCTGTCGAGCCTGCGCCTGCTGTCGTATGGCGCGGCACCCATCGATGCGGCGCTGCTCGACCAGGCCATGCGCGCCTTTCCGGGCAGCGCGTTCGCGCAGGTCTACGGCATGACGGAGCTGTCGCCGGTGGTCACCGCGCTGCCGCCGCACTGCCACCAGCCCGGTCCCGACCGCGAGCGCCTGCTGCGATCGGCCGGTACGCCCATCACCATCGCCGAAGTCCGCATCGTCGATGGCGAAGACAACGAGCTGCCCTTCGGCCAGGTCGGCGAGATCGTTGCGCGCGGGCCGATGGTCATGAAGGGCTACTGGAACAAGCCGGAGCAAACCGAGGCCGCGCTGCGTGGCGGCTGGATGCACACCGGCGACGGCGGCTACATGGACGAGGACGGCTACGTCTTCGTGGTCGACCGCATGAAGGACATGATCGTGAGCGGCGGCGAGAACGTGTATTCGGCCGAGGTCGAGAACGCCATCGCCCAATTGCCGCAAGTGCTGATGTCCGCCGTGATCGGCGTGCCCGACGACAAGTGGGGCGAGCGCGTGCATGCGGTGATCGTGCGGCGCGAAGGTATGGCGCTGGAGGCTGACGCCGTCATCGCGCACTGCCGCGACCAGATCGCCATCTACAAGTGTCCGCGCAGCGTGGAGTTTCGCGATGCGCTGCCGCTGTCGGCGGCCGGCAAGCTGCAAAAGTTTCAACTGCGCGAGCCCTTCTGGGCTGGCAAGGCCCGCCGCGTCGGTTGACGCGCCAGCGCCCCCCAAAGAACACAACCCAAGGAAACCATCATGCCCATCGACTTCCGCCGCTCCTGGAGCGACGAAGACCTGGAGCTGTACCGCGACAACGTGGTGCGCTTCGTCGAAACCGAAGTGCTTCCGCACGACGAAGAAGCCCGCAAGCGCGGCCACGTGGGCCACGAGGTCTGGCGCAAGGCCGGTGCGCTCGGCCTGCTGTGCGCCGACATTCCCGAGGAGTACAGCGGCGCCGGCGGCGACTTCCGCCACGAAGCCGTGGTCTACGAAGAGATGTCGCGCCGCGCGCTCACCGGCATGGCCACGTCGGTGCATGCCATCGTGGCGCACTACATCCTGAACCACGGCACCGAGGAGCAGAAGCGCCACTACCTGCCACGCATGGCGCGCGGCGAAATGGTCGGTGCCATCGCCATGACCGAGCCCGGCGCCGGCTCCGACCTGCAGGGCGTGCGCACGCGCGCCGAGAAGAAGGACGGCGGCTATCTCATCAACGGCTCGAAGACCTTCATCACCAACGGCTACCTGGCCGGCGTGGTGCTGGTGGTGGCCAAGACCGATGCGACGCAGGGCGCCAAGGGCACGTCCATCCTCATCGTCGAGACCGAGGGCTGCAAGGGCTTTCGCGTCGGCCGCGTGCTCGACAAGATCGGCATGAAGGCGCAGGACACCTCCGAACTTTTCTTCGACGACGTGCGCGTGCCGGCCGATGCGCTGCTGGGCGGCCAGGAAGGGCAGGGCTTCTTCCAGCTCATGAGCGACCTGCCGTACGAGCGCACCATCATCGGCGTGAGCGCGCTCGCGGCGATGGAAGGCGCCTACCAGGCCACGCTCGATTACGTGCGCGACCGCAAGGCCTTCGGCAAGCCGATCGCCGAGTTCCAGAACACCAAGTTCAAGCTGGCCGAGATCGCCACGCAGATCAAGGTGGGCCGCGCCTTCATCGACCGCTGTGTCGAAGACCTCGTGGCCGGCACGCTCGACACCGCCACCGCCTCCATGGCCAAGCTGTGGGGTTCCGAAACGCAGGGCCGCGTGATCGACGAATGCCTGCAGCTCTTCGGCGGCTACGGCTACATGAGCGAATACATGGTGGCGCGCATGTATGCCGACGCGCGGGTGCAGCGCATCTACGGCGGCACCAACGAGATCATGAAAGAGGTGATCTCGCGGGCGCTGTGAGGCGAAGGCGCAGGGCGCCCGATCAGGACAGTCGGCGCAGCTCCGCCCGCGCGATCTCGCGATGCGGGTACGAGGGCGAAAGGCCGATGAAGGTCGAGTACTTCTCGCGCGCCGCCGCCGTGTCGCCGGCGTCTTCCAGCTCCAGCGCCTCGATGGTGAACTGGGTGAAGAGCCGGTTGGCATCTTCCTCCCGCGGCGAGGCCGCCAGCGACTTGGGCTGCAGCTCGGGCTGCAGGGCGTAGATGCGCCGCTGCACTTCGATCAGCTCGATCAGCGCGCGGCCGATGCCTTCGATGTTGTCCGAGACCGGCTCCAGGTCTGTCGTGCGGACATCCGCCGCGGCCTGGTCCAGCAGATGCGAAGCGACCCGCAGCAGTTGGTGAAGGGGCTTGAGCGTCGTCATGGGCGGACGGTTCGTGGTGGGGTGGCCGTTGCGGCAGGCGCGCGCTGGCTGTCGGGCTTCGCTGCTTTGTCTGCGAAGCCGGTTCGGTGTCGATCCATCAGTTGTCCTGTTTCGCGCCGGAGGCCGAGCGACCGCGCTTTTTCACGTGAGGTGGTTGTGGCTGCTGGCTGGCAGCGGCAGACGAGGATTCTTCGCCGCGCAATTTTTCCGCGAGCTGTTTCGCGCGCTCGGCAATCGCCAGGCTCTTGGCCATGTCGGGGCCGTGCTCCTTCACCGAGAACGCCTTGCTCACCGAGCCCTTGCCCGCCGTGTAGGTGATGGCCAGCCAGTAGCCGAGATGCGCGGCGTGGGGCGTCTTGAAATGAACGCCGCTCACGCCGCTGGTGTTGTTGCGCCGGGTGATCTCGGACTTGGAGCGCTTGGGCGAGCGCGGGCCGTGCGCGTGTGCCGACAGCCCCATGCGGATCGCTTCCTCGGCCGGATGCAGCCGCGCCAGTCCCGTCATGTGCTTGAGTTGCCGCGCGCGTTCCATGACGGCCAGCGTGTGCGCCGCATCGCCCAGGCCATCGACGGGAAAGTCGGCGCGCAATATTTCGTCTTGCGCGATGTAGGTCTTGGCCATCCATCCGCGCACCTTGCCGCCGGCCGCGATCTGATGGAACACGCCCGGGACGCCGGTGGTGTTGTTGGCCCGGGGCTTTTGCGCCCGCACGCGCCGCTCGACCGGCGGCACGCTCCTGACGATGAAATCGCGCCAGTCCTGCGCGTGAAGCAGCGCCTGCTCGACGCTGCCGTAGCTGGCCTTGCCGAACAGCTTGTGGTGGCGAATGCCATTGCGAACCAGGGAAACTTCGAAACCCCAGGACCTGGGGTAAATGCCATACATGGCTGCCGGATTGGGGATACCTTTGGGCATTCTCGACGCGCTGATTGCTTCAGCCTTGCTGCTTCTCATGAACTCCCCGAACCGCGCGGGGCTCATTGGCGCTCGCATTTCGCCGCTATTTTGGCCGAAGCGAGAAGACAGTTCGGCGGCACGCCGCTTTTTAAAGACGAAACCGGAGACGGCGCACGAAACCTTCACAGGTCTTGCCTCGCCTCGGAGGTGGTCGCGTGCTGCTGGCGGACCTCTTGCCGGGGCGAAAGAGTGGATACGTCTGTAGCGTTCAGTTTCCGTTCAAGCTGACGTTCGCGCTCCGCGATGGCAAGGCGCTTGGCGGTGTCCGGGCCGTGTTCCTTGATGGAAAACGCCTTGCTCACGCTGCCCTTGCCCGCGGTGTAGGTGATGGCGAGCCAGTAGCCCGGGTGCCCGACGTTGGGCGACTTGAAATGAACCCCGCTGACGCCGCTGGAGTTGGTGCACCGCCTGATTTCCGACTTCGAGCGCTTGGGCGAGCGCGGCTCGGCGGGGCAGGCCGCAGGCGCCGTGCGGATCGCTTCCTCGGCCGGATGCAGCCTGGACAGCCCCGCCATGCGCTCCAGTTGCCGTGCCCGTTCCTCGATGGCCAGCGCTTGCGCCGCGTGGCCCATGGCATCGACGGGGAAGTCGGTGCGAAGTATTTCGTCCTGCCCGATGTAGGTCTTGGCGACCCACGCCCGGATCTTGCCGCTGGACGCAACCTGGCAGAAGACCCCCGACACGCCCGTCGTGTTGTTGACGCGGAGCTTTTCGGCCCGCGTGCGCCGCAGCACCGGCGGCACGCTGCGCACGACGCCGTCGCGCCAGTCCTGCGCCTGCAGCAGCGCCTGTTCCTCGCTGCCGTAGCTGGCCCGCCCGAACTGCTTGTAGTAGCGGGTGCCGTTGCGCACGATCGACACCTCGAAGCCCCAGGCACGGGGCGAAATGCCATACATGGCGGCCGGGTTGGGAATTCCTCTGGGCATGGTGGCTTCGTGCTTTGCAGCGCTCTCGACGTGGACAACTCCCCGAACCGATTTCCGGGCCCGCGGGTCGAACCGTTCCACAGCCGCGCCGGAGGCCGTTGCGGCAGGTGGAAGCTTCGACTCACCAGAGGGAATGCTAGGGATTGCGCGGGGGCGGCGGTATCACCGGAATCCGTAGTACTGTGGGTGGCGGGCCGCGCGGAGGGCCATGCCTACCCAGTTTGCGAGGCCGCCGGTTTCAGGATGTACGCCGCGTCGACGGCGTACCCGGCTGCTAGCGGATCACGCCGAGCTTGCGCGCGATCGCCACCGCCTGCGTCCGGCTTTTTGCATCCAGCTTCATGTTGATGTTTCGCAGGTGCGTGCGCACCGTGCTGTCGGACACAAAAAGTTTCTCGGCCATCGCGTTGTTGGAGTACCCCTCGGCCAGCAGTTGCAGCACGCGGATCTCCTTGCGCGTGAGCGGTTCCTTCATCGCGTCGCCGGCCGGTGCTTCGGCGTCGGCCGGTGTCGCCATCGGCCCGATCAACTGCAGCAGCCGCTGCAGGTAGTCGGCCAGGATCGGATCGGTGTGGCCGCCGCGCGACGCGGGCGCTTCCTGCATCGCCATGGCGTAGCGGTGGATCAGTGTGCCCACGGCCGTGCCTTCGTCCAGGATCAGCCGCACGAAGCCTTCCTGGCTCGCGGTCTGCAGCACCTCGCCGATTTCTTCGATGGCCGCGGCCATGTCGCCGGCGCGTTGCAGCGCCATCGCGCGCAGCACCTTGAGCTTGAGCGCGCGGCGGTTGTGCGCGGAGGCGCGCGCGGCATGGATCTCCGCGTCGAGCACGCCCAGCGCTGCGCGCGGGTCGCCGAATGCGATGTCCCAGCGCGCCTTGGCCAGCGCCAGGTAGTCGAGGTCGTGCGCGGGCAGGCGCTGGCGGCGCTCGCGCTCCCACAGCGCAGGGTCGTCGGCGCGCATCAGTTCGTCGCGCGAGGCGGGGCCGTTGCCTTGCAGCAGCAGCATGCGCGAGCGCTCCAGCTTGGCGCCGGCCACCACGCGCGGCAGTTGCCGGTGATGGCCGAGGTATTCGAGCTCGGTCAGCGCCTGGAAAGCCGCGTCGATGTCACCAGCGTGGAACGCGATGCGCGAGCGCATCACATGGCTCAGGATCATGTGATCGGGCAGGCCCACATCGCGCGCCAGCGGCAGGTACACGTTCAGCAGGTGCTCGGCCTGCACGAGCTGATTGGTTTCGTACACGGCGCCGGCATACAGCACGCCGGCCCAGGCGTTGCCGTGGCTGTGGTTGTACGACACGGCATGGGTCGAATCGACGGCCATGCGCAGGCGCGCGGTGGCCTGCCGCAGCCGGCCTTCCTGCAGGTCGAACAGGCCGGCCAGCGACTCGGTGTACATGCGGTTGAAGGTGCTGCTGCCTTGCTCGCGCGCGGCTTCGAGCATGCGCCGCGCCTCGTGCTGGTCGCCGCGCACCGCCAGGATGTGGGCCATGGCATTGAGCAGCACGCTGTCGGCAAAGGCCAGCCCCGTGGGCAGGCGCGACAGGCTCTGGCGGCCCACTTCGTAAGCCTCGTCGTGCCGGTCCTGCATGGCCAGCAGCAGCGGCACGAGCGTGTGCGCGCTCGCCCGCACTTCGGGAATGGGGCTGTCGAGGCAGCCCGATTGTTCGAGCATGCGCATTGCGTCCCACGGGCCGTGCGTGAAGCAGGTGGCCCACAGCGCGATGGGCTGCAGGAAAGGGTGTTCGCGCAGTTGGTGTTCGGGAATGGCCGAGAACCAGCGCGCGAGCATGCGCATGCGGCCCTGTTCGAGAAACTGCGCCGCATAGCTGTCGAGCAGGGTCAGCGCGTACGGGTGGTCACCGCCTTCGATAGCATGGTCGATCGCGGGCACGGGGCGGTCCTGCGATTCGTACCAGCCCGAGGCCGCGAGGTGCAGGCGCTCGATCTCACCGGGTTGTTCGCGCGCCAGTTGCGCGCGCAGGAAGTCGGCGAACAGGCTGTGATAGCGCCATGCGCGGGCGTCGCCATCGCCGCCCACCGGCGTCAGGAAGAGGTTGGACGCCGCGAGCCGTTCGAGGATGGCGGCGCAGTCCACGCGCGGGTTCAGCGCCTGGCACACCGAGGCATCGAGCTGGCGCAGGATGCTGGTGCGCAGCAAAAAGTCGCGAATCTCCTTCGGCTGGTGTGCGAGCACGTCTTCGGCCAGGTACTCGGCCACCGCGCGGTCGGAGCCCGAGAAGCGTTCGACAAAACCGGTTTCGGTGCCGTGCCGCTCCAGCGCCATCGATGCGAGCCAGATGGCGGCCACCCAGCCTTCGGTCTTGCGATGCAGTTGCGACAGCATGTCGGCGGGCAGCGCCTGCATGGCCAGGGCCGTGCGCAGGCCGAAGAAGGCGCTGGTTTCTTCCAGGCTGAAGCGCAGGCGGTCGGTGTCGATCTCGATGAGCTGGCCGCGCGCGCGCAGCCGCCCCATGCCCAGGTCGGGCAGGCCGCGCGAGCCGATCACGATCTGCCCGCGGCGCGGCAGGTGCTCGACGATCTCGCGCACCAGGCCCAGCACCGCCGGCTCCTGCACCACTTCGAAGTCGTCGAGAAAGAGGGTGAAGGGCGCATCGTGCGCGGCCAGCGCCGCCACCGCATCGAGCGGGCCGTTGGCGTGCGGCTCTTCCACGCCCAGGCGCAGCGCGGCTTCGGCCAGGCAGTTCAGGAAGCGCGAGACGTCGTTGTCGGCGCGGTCCAGCGTGAGCCAGGCGGTGGCAATGCCCTGCGCCTCCATGCGCTCGCGGATCTGCGCCATGGCGGTGGTCTTGCCGAAGCCGGCCGGCGCGCGCACCAGCACCAGCTTCACGGTGGCTGCGGCGGCGATCTCTTCACTGATCGCGGTGCGCGGCACCTGCGTGGCGGTGGAGGCCGGCGGGTTGAGCTTGGTTTCGAGAATCCTGGCGGTGGGAGGCGACATCGCGAACGGAAAAGGACAGGGGCGGCGCAGAGGCCGAAGCGGCCCGGATTTCCGTCGTTTCCGACGATGCCTCCGCCGATTCTGCTTCCTAAACTGGCTGGCGACAAACCCATCGCCCCATCGCCAACCACTCTCCGCAAGGACTCCTGATGCAACTCGATTCCAGCATTGCCGCCGTCGTCACGGGCGGCGCCTCGGGCCTGGGCGCCGCCACCGCGCGCCGCCTGGCCAGCCACGGCGTGAAGGTCGCGCTGTTCGACCTCAACGCGGAGCAGGGCGAAGCGCTGGCCAAAGAACTCGGCGGCGTGTTCTGCAAGGTCGACGTGACCTCCGAAGAGCAGGTCGATGCGGCCTTCGCCAAGGCCCGCGCCGCGCACGGGCAGGAGCGCGTGCTGGTCAACTGCGCCGGCACCGGCAATGCGGTGAAGACCGCGAGCCGCGACAAGGCCACCGGCGAGATCAAGCACTTTCCGCTCGCCAATTTCGACCGCATCATCCAGATCAACCTGGTGGGCACCTTCCGCTGCATCGCCAAGTCGGCGGCCGGCATGCTCACGCTCGACATGCTGCAGGACGGCGAGCGCGGCGCCATCGTCAACACCGCGTCGGTGGCGGCGCAGGACGGGCAGATGGGCCAGGCCGCCTACACCGCGTCGAAGGCCGGCATCGTCGGCATGACGCTGCCCATTGCGCGCGACCTGATGGGCGAGGGCATCCGCGTCAACACCATCCTGCCGGGCATCTTCGACACGCCGCTGCTGCAGGGCGCGCCGGACAACGTGAAGGCGGCACTGGCGGCGTCGGTGCCTTTCCCGAAGCGGTTGGGCAACCCGGCGGAGTACGCGACGCTGGCCGAGCTGATGATCACCAACGGGTATTTCAACGGCGAGAGCGTGCGGCTGGATGGGGCGATCCGCATGGCGCCGCGCTGAGGACTTTGCCTTTCGCTCCTTCCCCCAGAGGGGGAGGGAGCCCCATCCCATTCCCACTTTTGAACAGGAGACCCCAATGCCCGAAGCCTATATCGTCGCCGCCGCGCGCACTGCCGGCGGCCGCCGCAACGGCCGCCTTGCCGGATGGCACCCGGCCGATCTTGCCGCACAGGTGCTCAACGCGCTGGTCGAGCGCACCGACGTTGATCCCGCGCTGGTCGAAGACGTCATCATGGGCTGCGTCGGCCAGGCGGGCGAACAGTCGGCCAACATCGCGCGCAATGCGGTGCTGGCCTCGCGCCTGCCCGAGTCGGTGCCGGCCACCTCGGTCGACCGGCAATGCGGCTCGTCGCAGCAGGCACTGCACTTCGCGGCGCAGGCCGTGATGTCGGGCAGCATGGACATCGTGATTGCCGCCGGCGTCGAGAGCATGACGCGCGTGCCGATGGGCCTGCCCACCACCTTGCCGCTGAAGAACGGCCTGGGCTTCTACGTGAGCCCGCTCATGCAGAAACGCTACCCCGACATCCAGTTCAGCCAGTTCACCGGCGCAGAGATGATCGCGAAGAACTACGGCATCGAGAGATCCGAACTCGATGCCTATGCGCTGCACAGCCATCGCAATGCCATCGAAGCCACGAAGGCCGGCCGCTTCGAGCGCGAGATCGTGCCGGTGGCGGTGCGCCTGGCCGATGGCACCGAGCCGGGCGAGATGCACACCACCGACGAAGGCATCCGCTACGACGCCACGCTGGAGAGCATCGCCAGCGTCAAGCTCATCGCCGAAGGCGGGCGCTGCACGGCGGCCACGGCCAGCCAGATCTGCGACGGCGCGAGCGGCCTGATGGTGGTCAACGAGCGCGGCCTGAAGACGCTGGGCGTGAAGCCGCTGGCACGCATCCATCACATGAGCGTGATCGGGCACGACCCGGTCATCATGCTGGAGGCCCCCATTCCCGCCACGCAGCGCGCGCTGCTGAAGGCCGGCATGAAGATCGAGGACATCGACCTGTACGAAGTCAACGAAGCCTTCGCGCCGGTGCCGCTGGCCTGGCTGCAGACGCTGGGCGCAGACCCGGCGCGGCTGAACGTCAACGGCGGTGCGATCGCGCTGGGCCATCCGCTGGGCGCCTCGGGCACCAAGCTGATGACCACGTTGATCCACGCGCTCGGCCAGCGCGGCAAGCGCTACGGCCTGCAGACCATGTGCGAAGGCGGCGGCATGGCGAACGTGACCATCGTCGAGCGGCTCTGAACGGCGGCGTGGCGCGGGCTATGCTCGCGGCCACATGCCGTCCACCGACTTTTCTTCTTCCCTGCTGGCCACGGGCGTTCTCGCGCTCGTGCTGGCTTTCAGCGGCAATGCATCGGCCATGTCGGGCTGCCTCGACACCGCCGTGCAGATTCCGTCGCCGCCGCGTGCGCTGGCCATGGCCGATGCGGCGCTGCTGGAGCACCAGGCCTTCGGCGGCCAGACCATGGATGCCGAAGGTCGCCTGACCGAAGTAGGCGACTACGAGGCCGAAGACACGCGCCGCACGGCGAAGGGGATGCCACCCTGGCAGCGCGTGCTCGGCTACTGGCGGGCCATCGATCCGCAGGACAGCAGGTTGCCGTCGCTGGTGCGGTTCGGCGGTGCACATCCGGCGGACCGGCGATTGCTGACGCAGGCGCTGAACCAGTCGGCCGCAGCCTCCACGCAAAGCCCTGGCGGCGGACCTGACCAAGGGCTCGACGACGTCGGCCTGCGCGCCGTCGAAGTCGCGGTGAACCGGGTGGCCGTGATCGACTCGCCCTGGTCCGCCGCGTTCATCAGCTGGCTTGCGCGCCGTGCCGGGCTCAGTGACGAGGAGTTCGTTTTCTCGGAAGCGCATGTCGACTATGCCGGCGCCGCGTGGCAGGCCGGCGTGGCCGAGTCGCTGGGGCAGCCCACGCGCTCTGCGATGCGTGCCTGCGATCTGATGCGCACGCCGCCGCGCGTGGGCGACCTGGTCTGCCAGGCGCGGGGCGACGGTGCCGGCCTGGATACCTACGACAAGATCGGCGAGGTGCTGGCCACGCGCTCCACCGGCGGCGATGCGCTGCCGATGCATTGCGATGTGGTCGTGGCCGTCGATGCCACCGGCTTCGACACCGTGGGCGGCAACGTGGTCCAGTCGGTCACCCTGCGCCGCCTCGACTTTGCGCGCGGAACGAACCTGCTGGACCCGAGCTATCTGCCCGAAGGGTGCGCCGTGAGTGGCGCGGCGGGATGTGTGGACCGGCACATGAGCCGCCAGCCGTGGTCGCTGCTGTTGCAGTGGCGCTGAAGAAAGGCCGGTGCCCTGCGGGCTGTCCGGCTATCGGTAGAACGCTTCGACCTTGCCCTTCAGCTTGAGCAGCAGGGGGTGGCCCTTGCGGTCCACGGTCTTGCCCGAGGGCACCTTGATCCAGCCTTCGCTGATGCAGTATTCCTCGACGTCGAGGCGTTCCTTGCCGTTGAATCGGATGCCGACGTCGTGCTCGAAGACAGCCGCCACATGGTGCGGGCTGCGCGGGTTGGAGGACAGGTGGTCGGGAAGGGGTGGGAGGGGAGTGGCTTCTGTCATGGCGCCCGATGATAGGACCTGACGGCCGGCCGTTTCGCCGCGCGGCTGTGCTATCGCCGTTTCTTCTTCGTGACCTTGGCGGCCGGCTTGGGCGCAAAGCCCAGCGCGGCACGTGCCAGCGCGTCGGCCTCGCCATTGCGATGGCGCGGAATCCACCGGATGCTGGCCTGCTCGAAAGTGCCGAGCAGCGCGCGGGCGTCGTCGAACAGCTCGGCCATGCGCGCGATCGGCTTGGCGTGTGCCGCGCCGAGCTGCTCGACCAGGATGCTGTTGTCGCTGTAGGCCAGCACGGCCGTGGCGCCCTGGGCCCGCAGTTCCTGCAGTGCCAGGGTCAGCGCCCTCAGTTCGGCCTCGTTGTTGCAGCCCGTGGTGTGCGTGGCCTGCGACAGCGTGTGGCGGCTGCCGTCAGGCGCGGTGATGACGGCGCCGATGCCCATGCGGCCCGGGTTCGGCATGGCGCTGCCGTCGCAGTAGACGACCCACGGAAGGCTCTCGCTCATTCGTTCGCTCGCTTGCTCGCTCAGCAGTTGTTGCGCTTGATGCCCGCGAGGTTGCAGGGCCGCTGGCCGGGCGGTGGCCCGGGGTCATGCACATGCGGCGGTGGCCGTCGCGGGCGGCGCCAGCCGTCGTAGTACGGGTCCGGGCTCAGGACGACAACACCGGGGTCTTGTGCGGGTTCCTGCACGGGGCGGGCATCGGGGTTGCGCGGAATGATGGACGGACCCGATGGGCGCGTCTGCGCCAAAGGGGGCATGGCGCTCGACGGTGGCGATGCGTAGTCCGGGCGGCGCGCCTCGTCGGATGGTGCGCGTGGCGCCGGCGGCGGCGATTCGAGGATCGGCACCTGCCGCGACTGCCGGTTGCCTGAAGGACAGGCGCCATCGGTGTACGACACGGCGCCGTTGGCGTCCGTGCAACGAACCACGTCCGCGTGCGCGCCCGACGCCATCGCGAGGATCGAGAGGAGGAGCGAAACGGCCGGGATGCGCATGGGGTGAGGTTAGCGGGGATGCGGGGCTGGGGCAATCGGCGTGACGGGCATCCCGAGCTGCGCCACCAGCGCATCGCACACCTGCGCATAGTCCGCCCAGAACCGATGCATGCCAGCTTCTCCCCGCAGCCCGCGCCGGCGTGCATAGGGTGTCTGTTCGATGTACGCGGCGACTTTGCGTGTCCAGTTCGGACCGCGAAAGCTGGCGGTGGCTTGCGAATGAGCCACGGCGTCCACGGGGCGCAGGTAGATGAAGCTCGGCTGCAGTGGGCTGACGATTTCTTCGAAGTGCGCGAAGTATCCGGCGATGCCTTCCCGGTCTTGCTCCAGCATGAAGCGCACCGTGCTCTGAAAGGCGCTGCCTTCGAGAATGTGCAGCGTGTCTTCGGATCGGGTCCGGTCTGCAAAGCGTTGCCAGCTTTGCAGGCACCGGAAGGGGAAGTCGTCATGCGCCTTGCGTGCGCTGAGCGCGTGGGGATGCACCGGGTGGTCCGCCGCCTCTTCCAGATGCCATTCGCTTGCGTGGCCAGCCAGCCGTTCGACTTCACACAGGTGCTTGGCCAGCGTGGTCTTGCCACTTCCCGGCAAGCCTTCGATGAACACCACGCGCTTCACGGTTCACTGCGCCAAGCTGGTCCGGGCCACCGAAAGGATGCGCTTCTCCATGTGTGCCTCGAAGTGATTTTCTGGAGCGCATTCTGCCCGGGCAGCCGCTGCCTGCAGCATCAGGACGGCCTTGCGCGAATTCGCAAGGCACCGCTCGCAAGCACGACGCCCGGCACGACGAGCGCCAGCGCCAGCAGCACCGCACCAGTGACCGGTTCGTTCATCCAGCACGCGGCGCCCAGCGTGGTCAGCACTGGCACCAGCGCGGCAGACAGGGATGCACGCGATGCACCCAAGCGCGCGACCGCCACCATATAGACCACCAGCCCCAGCAGACCTGCGACCACGCCTTGCCCGACAGCTTGCAGCGCAATGTCCTGCCACGGAGCGCTGAGCAGCTTCGGCGCGCCGACAAAGCAAAGCACGGGCAGCAGGAGCAGGCTCGACCACCCGTTCACGAACGCCGCGCCCTGCCACGGCGTGAGCCCGCAATGTGCGAAGGCCAGCGAGTGCACGGCCCACAGCATGGCCGCTGCAAGAAAGAGCAGGTCACCCCGCCAGTCGAGCGAGCCGGAACGGAAGCTGCCTGCGGCAAACAGCGCCATGCCGGCCGCAATGCAGATCAACCCCAGCAAGCGGATGCCACCGACCTTCTGTCCTTTGTGAAGCCATGCCCCAAGCGCCGTGAAGAGCGGCAGGCTGCCCGCCATGAAGATGCCCATGTGGCTCGCGGGTGCCCAGCGCGCGCCGGCCAGCACCATCAGCCCGAAGGGCAGGCCACCGCCGATGACGAGCAGCACGAGCGCGATGCGTGGGGCCTTCGGCGGGATCAGCCCCTTGCCGAACCACAGCGGACTGAGCAGCAACGCGGGAATGCCGTAGCGCATCAGTGCCAGCTCCATCGGGCCCAGCGTGGTGGTCACGCCGTGGCGCGAGACGAGTTGCCATGCGCTGCCGACAAAGGCGGCTGTCAGTGCGGCGAGAAAGCCTGTGGAAAGGTTGCGGTCCATCGCGGTGAGTCTCGCGACCGCGCCGCGTGGCAGCTATCAGATTCGTGCGCCCAGCACCCGCCGCGCTTCGCCCAGTGTCACGCCGACCTCCTGCCTGAACACGGCACCCAGATGGCTCTGGCTGCAGTAGCCCAGGTCGTGCGCGATGCCCGCCAGCTCATGATCGCCATCGACCAGCCGTTCCATGGCCGAGGCCAGCCGCAGGTGCTGGCGGTACTGGTGCAGGCTCAATCCGGTCTGTTGCCGGAAGCTGCGCGCCAGATGAAACGGAGAACGCGATACCGCGTCGGCGACATCGTGCAGGGACACGCGTGTGCTCCGATCGGCGGTTTCCGCCAGCAGCCGCCGGGCACGGGCGACCGCGCCCGTCAGCGGCACTTGCGGGCGCGAGGTGCCGAGCGCTTCGACCAGCGCCGCGACGTCGGCTGCACCCGTGCCGCGCGTCAGAAGCTGCCGCTGCGCGGCATGGAGCCGGTACAGCGACTTCGGCCGCAGAAAGCTGAAGTTGGGCGCGGCATCCACGGGCAGCGGTGAAGCGTGTCCGCTGACCACCATGCTTTGCCGCGCGGCGTGGGCGTTCGGGCGCATCTGGTAGACCGTCGCATCGGCGAAGCGCATGGCAGTGAGCCCATCGACCAGCCAGGTGCCGGACCCCGAGCGCACATCGAACATGGTGCGGCCCATCGGGAAGACGATGCGTTGCGAGGCCACGGTATAGAACGCGCTCCACTCGCTGCGCTGCGCGTGGAAGCGCACGTGCTCCACCGCGAACTCTTGTCCGGTGTAGAGGAGCGTTCGTTCCTTGGGCATCGTCTGGCGTGGGCGGTGGGTTCCGTGCGCATTCTCCTGCCGCGCGGGCCGTGCCGCCATCAGGCAAATGGATAGGGCCCTTCCATCGCGCCGATGTGGCTCACATGGCTCACCATGCCGTGCACCTCGTCCCACAGGTGCAGCATGCAGCCCGGCCGCCCCTTGTACGAAGTCGGTGCCGCGTCGGGGGCCAGCCGCAGCGCGATCTCGGTCGTGCTGCTGGGGCACGAACACACGACCGTGCCGGCCCAGCGCCGCAGCATCGTGCGGTGCACGTGCCCGCACAGCACGCGCTCCACGTTGTCGAACGCACGCACGATGGCTTCGAGCGGGGCCGTGTCCATGTAGCGGTAGGCATCCATGTAGGGAATGCCGCTCATGAACGGCGGGTGGTGCAGCATCAGCAGCGTTGGCTTCTTGCGGTCGGCCTCCAGCGTGCGCTGCAGCCATGCAAGGCCTTCGGCATCGACACCGCCGTGATGCAGGCCGGGAATGCACGAGTCCAGCGCGACGATGCGCACCGGATGGTCGTCGATGCAGTAGTGCAGTGCGCCGGTGTGCGGCAGATAGGCATGGTCCGCGAAGGCCGCGCGAAAGTTCTCGCGGTGGTCGTGGTTGCCGGGGATGACGAGGTACGGAACCTCCAGCCTTGCGAGCCGGGTACGCACTTCAGCGTATTCCTGCGGCCGGCCTTCATCGACGAGGTCGCCTGTCAGCAGCACCAGGTCGGGTTGGCGGTCCAGTGCGTGCAAGTGATCGATGGCCTCGTCGAACATGCGGTTCGAGTCGGCAACGCCCTGGTAGAGCTGCCCGGCGGGCCTTACGTGGGGATCGGAAATCTGCGCGATGAGCATAGGGGGAACAAGCCTCGTGGTTCTCCATCATCAAGCAGGTTTCGTTCCGGGCTCTTCAGATGCCGACGAACTCCGCCACCTCGTCCAGCGCCGCGCGTTCGGTCACCAGCGCATCCAGCGGCCTGCTGCGGTCTGCATAGCCGATGGCCATGCCGGTGAACAGCATGCGTTCGGGCGGCAGCGAGATGAACTGCCCGATGGTCTGCGGGTAGATCGCCCAGCATTCCTGCGGGCAACTGTCGAGGCCTTCGGCGCGCAGCAGCAGCATCACGTTCTGCAGCATCATCCCCAGGTCGGACCACTGCGGCGGGCCCATGCGGCGGTCGACGCTGCAGAACAGCGCGAGCGGCGCACCGAAGAACTGGTAGTTGCGCGCAAACCATTCGCGGCGCGCCGCCTTGTCTTCGCGCGGAATGCCCAGGCGCGCGTACATGGCCTCGCCGACGGCGAAGCGGCGGTCGCGATAGGGCGCGACCAACTCGCGCGGGTAGATGTCGTATTCGCTGCCTTCGCCGGTCGGCGCTTCCTGCACGCGGTTGTGCATGATCGTCTTGAGTTCGGCCAGGCTGTCGCCGCCCACCACATGCAGGTGCCAGGGCTGCAGGTTGCCGCCCGAAGGCGCGCGCAGCGCCTGCGCGACCACGCGGCGTATGACGTCGCCCGGCACCGGCGTGTCTAGAAAATCGCGCACCGAGCGGCGGGTGGCCACAGCGTCCTGAACGTTCATGCAAGGGTCCTTGTGATGCCCCCGGGCGCTGGGGCTCGTCCGGCATGGCGGGCCCATGTTAGGGGCAACCCTCGGGTGCCTTCAATCGTCCGTTCCGACGATGGGGTGCACGATGGGGCCTGCCTACCATTTCCGGCGCACAGGAGACACACACATGCTCGGATTGATGCAAGACCGCCCGCTGCTGATCTCGTCGTTGATCGACCACGCAGCCACCTTCCATCCGCACGCGGAGATCGTCGGACGCACCGTGGAGGGGCCGGTTCACCGCACCAACTACGCGGAACTGCGGCGGCGCTCCAAGCAGGTGGCCAATGCGATGAAGGCGTTGGACATCGAACCCGGCGACCGCGTCGGCACGCTGGCATGGAACACCTACCGTCACCTGGCGCTGTACTTCGGTGTCTCGGGCTCGGGTGCGGTGCTGCACACGGTGAACCCGCGGCTCTTTCCGGAGCAGATCGACTACATCGTCAACCATGCCGAAGACAAGGTGCTGTTCTTCGACGCCAACTTCGCGCCGCTGGTCGAGAAGCTGGCGCCCGGCCTGAAGTCGGTGCGCGCCTTCATCGCCATGACCGACCGCGCGCACATGCCCGCCATCGACGTGCCCAACCTGCTGTGCTACGACGAGCTGATCGGCGCGCAGAGCGAGGACTACACCTGGCCCGAGTTCGACGAGCGCACCGCCTCGTCGCTTTGCTACACCTCGGGCACCACCGGCAACCCCAAGGGCGTGCTGTATTCGCACCGCTCCACCGTGCTGCATTCGCTGATGGAATGCGCGCCCGATACTTTCGGCGTCAACTCGCAGATGACGCTGCTGCTCGCCGTGCCGATGTTCCATGCCAACGCCTGGGGCATGCCCTATGCGGCCGCCATGACCGGCATGAAGCTCGTGATGCCCGGCCCGCACATGGACGGCCAGAGCCTGTACGAGCTGATGCGCGATGAAAAAGTCGGTTTCTCGCAGGCCGTGCCCACCATCTGGATGATGCTGTTCCAGTACTTCGATGCGCACCCCGAAATCGACACGCACGCCCTGGGCCTCAAGCGCATCGGCGTCGGCGGTGCCGCCACGCCGCGCACCATGATCGAACGCTTCGAGCGCGACTTCGGCGCCGACTTCGTGCAGGGCTGGGGCATGACCGAGACCAGCCCCATCGGCGTGATCGGCAACCTGCTGCCCAAGCACTACGCGATGCCGAAGGAAGAGCAGATGCGCGTGAAGATGCGCCAGGGCCGGGGCGTGTGGGGCGTGGAGCTGAAGATCGTCGGCGAAGACGGCCAGCGTCTGCCGCACGACGGCAAGGCCTTCGGTCACCTGCACGTGCGCGGCCCGTGGATCGCGAGCGGCTACTTCAAGAGCGAAGGCGGCTCGGTGCTCGACGCCGAGGGCTTCTTTCCGACGGGCGACGTCGCCAACATCGACGAAGACGGCTACGTGCAGTTGGTCGACCGCGCCAAGGACGTCATCAAGTCGGGTGGCGAATGGATTTCGTCCATCGACCTGGAGAACGCCGCGAGCGCGCACCCGGCCGTGGCCGAGGCGGCGGTGATCGGCATTGCCCATCCGAAGTGGCAAGAGCGCCCGCTGCTCATCGTGGTGAAGCGCCCCGGTGCAGAGGTGACGGGCGAGGAACTGCTCACTTTCCTGTCGGAACGGGTCGTGAAGTGGTGGCTGCCGGACGACGTGGCTTTCGTCGACAGCCTGCCGCATACAGCCACCGGCAAGCTGCTCAAGACCAAGCTGCGCGAGCAGTTCAACGGATATGTCGCGGCCAAGTCAGTTTGATGACTTGTTCGATTTTTCTGTGGACAACTCTGTGGGTTGTCGGGGGAGGCGAGGTAGCGAAGCGAGGATTGACGGGGCTTCCCACCACGTTGCCTGTTGAATAGGCAGTACCTGTGCCTGGGAAAAAAAGGCATCTGCCGGGGGCGCAGGCATTCAGGAAAGCGTGATAGGGGATGGACGGGTTGTGCGGTCGGCCACAACCCGGCCGCCGAACCTGGCTTAGGACTTGCGCCGCGGCGGCGCGTCCTTGCGGGCAGGCTCACTGCCATCGTCGCGATAGCGCAGTTCGTTGCCGACCCGGCTCGGGTACTTCAGCGCATCCATCGATCCTGCGCGTCCCGTGAACGGGCGCATCTCGCCGCCGGTGTACGTTTCGCGGCGCAGGGGGGGGCGGGGGCCGATCGTCGGCATCAGCGCGGAGGCGCCCAGCCCGTCTTGCGCTTGCAGCGCCTGGCTCCCCTTGGCCGTGATCGTTTGCAGATGGCTGGGCGTTCCGTCATGCCGGGGGCTGGAAACTTCCCGCACGTAGCCCTGTGCGCGCAGTGCCGCCAAGTCTTCGGTCACCGGTCTGCCCAGGCTCTGGCCGATGGCGATTCCAAGAGACAGGTCCATGCGGGCAACTGCGCGCAGAACGGCAAGATGGTCCGGGGAGAGGAGGGCAGAGGTTGAGGCGGTCATCTCGCATTCTCCACGGGTCTTGCCACAAAGCGAAATCGAGGCATTGAGAGCGTCACCAGGACGGCCCATCGCCCAGCAACGCGCGCCGGGCAACCGATGAACCCGATGGCTACCTGCCTCGCGCAAGCGCCGCCCGTCCAAATGGCGTGATGCGCCTGACGATCGCCAGCTCGCGCGGAGTGGGGCTGTCTTTCCAGTTCAGCGCAGGGCTGATCGACGCATCGACGAAACCGGCCTGCTTCAGCGCCTCGACGCAGTTGATCTCTTCGGGCTCCTCCACGCGAAGCGGAAACGGCGAGCGCTCGATGTCGTGCAGGTAGGCCATCGGCTCAAGGCTCTTCTTCGCGGGAGCCGATGACAGTCCGGCATCGCGGCCGCGCATTCTTGCGATCTCCGCGTACCCCTCGTCGGTGATGCACAAGACCAGCGCCGCCTGCGCCAACCTGTAGTTGCCGCCCGCATCGAACGCCGGGTCGATCACGGCCTCGATGAGGCTCGTCGCCTTCAGGACAGACACGCGCCTGACATCGTGCGCGTCGGTCACGTGCATCGGCAAGCGAGCGTGCTCCAGTTGGAGAAGGTAAGTAAGCGGCACCGAAGATCCCCTGTGTGCGCCTCCCCACTGCCGTCGATGCTGTTGCGCATCGCCCCCGCCTTGAATTGTCAAAATTTGTTAGCTAATGACGATTTTTGTAGGCCGGGTGTGCGGGCGCCATCCCCAAAACAGGGTATTCGGTGGTGTGGGCTGCCGGCCGTGGGGCTGTCGAATGTAAAGCTGGCGCCATGGGTGCGGCCAACCACCGCCCATTGATCAGTGCTTGTGATCGCCGTGCGCAGAAGCACTGGCAGGCTGCGCCGATGCATTCAACGCCCGCACCGGCGCCTTCACTTCGACCGTTTCGCGCTTGCCGTCTTTCCCCTCGAACACCAGCGTCAGCGGCACCGTGTCGCCTTCCTTCACCTGCTGCTTGAGGTCGAGCAGCATCACGTGGTAGCCGCCGGGCTTGAGTTCGACCGTCTTGCCCGCGGGCACTTCGAGGGCCGGGATCTGCCGCATGCGCATCACGTTGTCCTGCATCGCCATCTCGTGGACTTCGACGACCGGGGTGACGGGTGAGCTGGCCGATACCAGCTTCGTGTCTTTCGCGGCGCTGAGTTGCATGAAAGCGCCGGTGGCCTTCTGCTGCGGCACGGTGGCGCGGACCCACGCCTCCTTGACGGTGACTTGCGCGTGGGCGGTGGCCACCATGAGGAACGAAGCCGCGGAGAGGGCGAGGATGCGTGCAATGGGTGTCATGGAAAGAATCTCCTTGAATGTGTGGATCGGGTTGTTGAAGCTCAGGCGGACGTCTTGAGAATCTGCCGCAGGTCCTGCGCGCATTCTTCTGCGCTCTGCTCGTGGCGCAGCACCAGTCGGATCTTTCCTTTCGGATCGAACACGTAGCTGAAGGCCGAATGGTCCATGGTGTAAGAAGAGCCGGTGGGCACCTTCTTGTAGAAAACCTTGAAGTCCTTCGCCGTCTCGCTGGTCCTCTGCATGTCGCCGTACAGCCCGATGAAGCTCGGGTCGAAGGCCTGGGTGTAGGCCTTCAGCACCACGGGCGAATCGCGCTCCGGATCGACGGTGACGAAGATCACCTGCAGGCGCTCGCCGTCGGCGCCGAGCAATCGGCGGATTTCCGCGGCGCGCACCAGCGCGGTGGGGCAGACATCGGGGCATTGCGTGAAGCCGAAGAACATCATCACGGCTTTGCCTTTGTAGTCGGCCAGGGTGCGTTCGTGGCCGTCGGGGTCGGTCAGGCGAAAGTCCTGCGCGTACTTGGCGCCGCTGATGTCGACGCCGTTGAAGCTGGCGGGCAGCACCTTGTCGCAGCCCGCCACTGACAGCGCGGCCAGGCCGCCGGCCAGCAGCAGCAGGTTGCGGCGGCGCAAAGGTACGCCTGCCCGGGGAGATGCCGCGCACGCCGATGCGCGCGGCCATAGGGTCTTGTTCATGAAAGCTCTCTCCAGCGCCCGCAGGGGCGCCGACTCGTTGCAGGAACGCGCGATGCAACTTCCGCCCTTGCGGCGGCATCACGCGCTGAAGAACCGAAGCAGAGTCAGGAGAACGCAGGAGGCCCACGCGCCGGCATCGGTGCGGCAGTGACCGCAGCGATGTGCGTGGACGGAATCGGCCGGACCGCTTGGGCCAGCGGCACGAGCACAGGAAGAGACGACGTGGCCGGTGCAGCAGGCGGTGCGCCGGACAGCACGCACAGCGGGCAGTCCATGTGGCCGGCACCCAGCTCCTGCGCACCGTCGTCGGTGTGCACGATGGCCTTGATCGAACCGACACTCGCGCAGACGAGTTCCACAGTCTGCGGGTGCACCACCGGCGAAGCCACCGCCACGCCGATCGACAGCGTGAACCACAGCAGCACCCAGCGGATCAGGCCTACACCCGGACGGCGCATGCCTGCGCGCGCGGCGGGCATGTTGCGTGGGGCAAAAGCGAAGGAGCGCATCGGCGCGGATTATCGGCCACCGCGTGAATGAAGGTCCCCCGTTTCACCGACTCGGGTTCGCGATATGCCCCCATGCTTCGGGGTCCAGCACCGTCAGTCATGGCGTTGTACTCAAGGTTAATCGCACCCAAAGCCACCAGTGCCTTGAGTTCCTTGTTCACTGCTTGCCGGTTGGCCTGTGACACCTGCAGGCGAACAATGGCGCCGTCTGCAGCTTGCCGCAAGCGATGACGCCGGGGAAGAGTCTGGTCTCCATCGGTACTGGGCATTACTCGGGCTACAACGCGATTGCCTTCGGGTATTCGGCACGCTCTGAAAGCGGAAAGTGGGTCTACAAGGTCAACGGTGCCTACGCGGGCCAGAAGTTCAACCTTGGCGTGGGGGTGGGCTACGAGTGGTGACGCGCTGAAACGGGTCGACGGCAGCGTCGTGACCGTCGCAAACCTCACACGCGCATCGGGCCTCATGTCGAGGCTCGATGCATTTGCATATGTCAATTCAAAAAATTGTCACGCTTGAAGAAGTTCTTCTGCTGGAAAAAGTCGCTTTCTTGACATTCAAAAAAATGCTTTTGAGAGTGCAAAAGTAAATTCTCTCCCGGTCGATCGGCCCCCGGGAACGGAGAGTTTTTCTCTCCCGATATTTGCCAGTTGCACACACAGCATTCCAGGGCGTGTGTGCCTTTCTTGAAGTAAACAAAATGTTGTATCGCGATACCAGCGACGGCTCTTCCAGCACGTGGGTGAAGGCATCTGAAATGACCCAGACCCTGGAAAAGCGGGGCAACGGCGAAAGAGCCGGGTTTGCCGCACAGCCGGATGTAGGCGTGCACCCCTTGGCGCCGCTGTCTCGCGTTGCTTCCAGGCCGCTGGGGCGTGCGCAAGTCACGGGCGCGGCGTCCCCGAACTCACTGCATCAGTCTGCACAGGCACACCACGCGAAGCAGGACGGACCATTTCTCATGGCACTGGTAGATGGCGATGCCGAGCGACGCAACGCCTTGCGCCAACGGCTCGATGCATTGGGTCATGCCTCCCTGGCGTTCGATTCGCCAGAAGACCTGCTTGCTGCGCTGAGTGTCGGGCGGCAGTTTGGATGCGTGATGGTCGCGCTGCAAGGCGATGCGTTCCAGGCCCAGTTGGAAACCGTCTTGAGCGCGGCTCGCGCTCCCTTGCTGCTTGTCACTCCCCAGGACAGCCTCAGTGTCTTGTCCGACATCGGCAAGTCGTTCCTGGCCTGCGGCAGCGTTGACGTGGTGCCGTTGTCCTGCAGCGATCGTGAGCTCGAATGGCGACTGCAACTGCTGATGCAGCGAAAGACGGCACTTCAGGTCGATGGCGACGATCTGGTCTGCGGGCCCTATCGCTTTGAAACAAGAAGGCGCTCTGCATGGGTCAACGAGCGAAAGGTGTCGCTGAAGCCGTTGGAATTCGAGCTTGCACTTGAATTCTTCCGGCACATGAATTCCATGGTGACGCGCGAGAGGCTCTACGCGGTGTTGTGGGGCGACTTGCCCAGCTCTCCGAAATCCAGAAAGCTCGATGTGTGTGTTTCCAATGTCCGTAGAAAGTTGGGGCTGGGGCCCGACAGCGGCTTTCTCTTGAGGTCGATCTACCGGCGCGGCTACGAACTCAATGAAGTGACGCCGCTAGCCGGGGGCAACGCGCAAGCGCCGCTTTGAACCGCGCCAGTCCGCCTGCCTGGTATCGCCTCGTCCGAACCTCAGAGCTTCAAGGTATCGCCTGCAGCAGTGCGAATCCGGTCCGCTGATTGCTGCGCGCGGCGCATGGTGCCCCGCGTGTCGTAGCCCTGCAGCCGCCCGTTGCGCTTCACGATGCGCCCGTCGACCATCACGGTGTCGACGTTGGCGGCACTGCCGCTCTGCACGATCGCCGTCTCGATGTTGCCGATCGGTCCCATGTTCAGGTCTTGCGTGCGCACCAGAATGATGTCGGCGCGCTTGCCCTCGGTGATCGAGCCGGTGACGTCGCCGAGCCCCAGGGCAATGGCACCGTTGATCGTTGCCATTTCGATCACCTCCGGCACACCGACCGCCTTCGATCGCTCGCTCGGCGTTCCGGCCCACGGCACGCCCAGGTTCCAGGTGAAGTGCATCGCCTCGAACATGTCCGGCGGCGCGATGGAGGTCGCATCGCTCGACAGCGAAATGGTCAGGCCCGCGTTGCGCATTGCGAAGAGCGCGCACGCGCATCGCCGGTGCCGCTGAGCCGCAGTTCGGAATGCGTGGCAAAGGACAGCGGTGTTTTCGTGCGTGCCATCGCCGCCAGGTCGGCCGCGCTGGCGGGCACGTAATGGGCGATCATGAAATCCGGTCCCAGATAGCCGCGTCGCTCGTAGTCGACAGCATCGACGTTGTTCGGTGCCTCCTGCGGTGCATGGATCGCGACGGGCAGTCCGCTGGCCTTGACGAACTTCATCTCTTCGTGGAACCCCGGAAAACAAAAAAGCCTTGTAAGTGGTTGACTTACAAGGCTTTTATTGACTGGTGGCTCTTCACGGATTCGAACCGCGGACCTGTGGATTATGATTCCATCGCTCTAACCGACTGAGCTAAAGAGCCGTTCGGGGCAGTTTTGCACCGAGCCCAAGATTATATCCCAGGCTTTGGGCCGAGTTCAACTCCATGTGGGCAACTTGCCCAAATCTTCTGTCGAGCCCGCGCTGTTTTTTTGCCGGCACCAACCCCGATAGCTCCCGCCGCCCGTACAAGCTGAGGTGAGAATCCTCCGATGTCCGCGCTTCCCCGCGCCCCTTCCGCCAAGAACGCTCCCGAGCACCAGGCCATGCCCGACGACCAGTTGATGCTGGCCTACGCGCACGGCGACGCCGCCGCGTTCGATGTGCTCTATGCGCGCCACGAAGGCGGGCTGTTTCGCTTCGTCAAGCGTTTGCTGGGCGCGCGGCTCGTGGCGCAGGCCGACGAGGTGTTCCAGGACACCTGGGTGCGCATCATCTCGGCGCGTGAGAGTTTCTCGCCGCAAGGCGCCACCTGGCGCACCTGGGCATTCACCATCGCCCACAACCTTGCGATGGACCGTCTGCGGGTGAGCGGGCGTGAAGTGGCACTCGATGCGCATGCGGACGACGACAGCGACCCCGTGCCCTCGCTCGACCGCGGCGTGCGCGGCGCCGTCGATGCGGCGGCACATCCGTCGGCCGAAGAGCTCGCGTTCTGGCGCGCCGCCGGCCGCCGCCTGCTGACTTGTCTCGACGAACTGCCGGCGGAACAACGTGCCGCCTTCCTGCTGCACCACGAAGACGGGCTGACCGTCGAAGCATTGGCGGCGAGCCTGGAGATCGGCTTCGAGACGGTGAAGAGCCGCCTTCGCTACGGACTGCAGAAACTGCGTGGCTGCATGGAACGCTACCTGTCGGTGCTGGAGCAGAAGACATGAGCGGCAACGACACCCTCACCAATTTCGACGGCGATGACGCTCTGCGCGACCCCGCGCTGCGCCGCGCGCTTGACCATGCGCCTGACAGCGAGGCAACGCCCGATCCCCGCACGCGCGACGCCATCCGCAAGATGGCGCACAACCTGGCCGCAACGCCTGTATCGGCAACGGCCTCGGCTGCCAACAGTGCAAGCGACGCGCCGTGGTGGCGCCGACTGCTCGGCGGCGGAAAGCCGCGTTCGCGCATGCCCTGGAATGCGGCGTTTGCGACGGTGCTCGTCGCCACTTTCGTGACCGTGCTGTGGCATCGCGAACCGATCCCGGATGCGCAGCTCGACGGCGAAGCACGCGTTGCAGGAGCGACCGCGCCTGCCCAGGCGCCGGCACCGATTCAGCCTCCTGCGGAGATCACGTCGCAGGCCAGTCAGCCGGCAGCCGCTGCAGCGCCGGAGCCGACGCCACCTGCGGTCGCTGCGCAGCAAGCGCCGGCATCGCCAGCGGCTGCGCCACGCGATTCACGCGCCAAAGAGTCGGCCAATGCAAGCACGGCGGATGAGGTCCGGCGGCCCGCCGCAGCGCAGCCATACGCCAAGCAGGCGCCCCGGGCGCCCGAGAGCGATCAGAAGAAGTCGGTGGAGGCATCGGCACCAGCACCAGCACAGGCTGCACCTGCACCCATCGCGCCTTCACCCCCACCCGCTATTGCTGCCGAGCAATCAGCTCCCGCGCGCGACGAGCAACGCGAAAAGCAATTGGATGGTGAGCGGCGTCGCGCGTACAGTGCGGCACCCTCGGCCGCATCGGTTGCCCTACCGCCCACAGTCGACCTCGAGAGAAGCCCGTCTTCACCACCAGCTCCGGCAGCCGCGCCGCGCCCGGCGATCACGCGCAAGGAAACGCAAGGCAACAACACGTCGTCGTTCGCCGGCCAAGCCAATGCAGATGCACAAGCAACCGGGGCGTTGCGCCAGGCGGCGCCGTCTGCTGCCGCCAAGGCGGCAAAGCCATCTGGCGCCGCATCCTTCGCGGCGCTGGACCAGTGGACTTCATTCGACTTCGCGCGCTCCGGCCTTGGCGTGCGCAATGCGCGCGGTGACATCGAAGGGTTGGCGGCGCTCGTGAACACCGTGGCCCGTTCGGCCACATCCGTCGATCAGCCGCTGGTCGCACCGGTCGAGGTGCGGCTGGCGCTCTATCGAGGCGACGCGCTCATCGCCGTGCTCGAGATCGCCGGGGATCAGGTGCGCTGGACGCCGCAGCCCGATGGCATCGCGACAGTCGGCATGCCCCCGGCCCAGGCGCTCGTTGCACTGCGTGCCTTGCTGACGCGCTGACTGCCGACGAGACGGCAGCCGCGCGTCGCGCTACCCCGATCAGGGCGATCAGGCGTTCTTGAAATCCGGCTGGCGCTTGTTGAGGAAGGCGTCCATGCCTTCCTTCTGGTCGACCGTGGCGAACAGCGCGTGGAACAGCCGGCGCTCGAACATCACGCCATCGCTCAGGCCGCTCTCGAACGCGCGATTCACCGATTCCTTGGCCGCCATCACTGCGATCTGCGAGTAGCCCGCGATGATCAGCGCGGCGCCCAGGGCTTCGTCGGCCAGTTTTTCAAAGGGCACCACGCGGCTCACGAGGCCCGCGCGCTCGGCTTCGGCGGCGTCCATCATGCGGGCGGTGAGCGCCATGTCCATGGCCTTGCTTTTGCCCACTGCGCGCGGCAGGCGCTGCGTGCCGCCGGCGCCAGGGATCACGCCGATCTTGATTTCGGGCTGGCCGAACTTCGCGTTGTCGGCTGCGATGATGAAGTCGCACATCATCGCCAGCTCGCAGCCACCGCCCAGCGCAAAGCCGCTCACAGCCGCGATCACCGGCTTGCGGATCGAGCGGATGGTTTCCCAGTTGCGCGTGATGTAGTCGTTCTTGTAGGTGTCGATGAAGCTGTACTTGGCCATCGCGGCGATGTCGGCGCCTGCGGCGAACGCGCGCTCGCTGCCCGTCAGGATGATGCAGCCGATGGCATCGTCGGCGTCGAAGGCCTTCAGGGCCTGGCCCAGTTCGGTCATCAGCGCGTCGTTCAACGCATTGAGCGCCTTCGGGCGATTGAGGGTGACGATGCCGACCTTGCCTGCTTCGGTCCGCACTTCGATGTTTTCGTAGCTCATGGTGTCTCCGGGGGAAGGGGAAAAAACGCGCTTCACTATACCCAGCATGGCCACGGGCCGCAGGTTTTGCGCACAGCCCTTGCGGGCCGTCAAATTTGCGGGCGATGCCCCGGGGTTGATGCAGGGGCTCCGCCAGCGCGGGTGGCGCGGGGCGGCGAGTTTCCATAGAGTCGGCGCCAATGACATCCAACTACGCCTACCTGTTCGTCGCCATCATTGCCGAGGTGATTGCCACCAGCTTTCTCAAGGGCTCCGACGGCTTCACCAAACTCTGGCCCACCGTGGCGTCCGTGGCCGGCTATGTGGTCGCCTTCTTTTTCCTGTCGTTGACCCTGCGGACCATTCCGACGGGCATCGCGTATGCAATCTGGTCCGGTGTCGGCATCGTGCTGATTTCGCTGGTCAGTTGGCTGTGGTTCGGGCAAAAGCTCGACGGGCCGGCGATTGCGGGTCTCGGGCTGATCATTGCGGGCGTGGTGGTCGTGAATGTCTTCTCCAAGTCCGTAGCCCACTGAGCGACCGGGTAATTGGCTCCAATTGAGAATTGCTCTCAACTAGAATGCCCGCCATGGAGTTCCCGATGCAAGAACATGCCGTGTTGCTGCGGGCTTATGCCCGGGTGCAGGAGCGCTGCTCGCGCCTGCTGGTCGAGCAGGCCGCGCTCGTCGAAAGGCTCGAAGCGCAGATCGTGCGCCTGCGTGGCGCCCTGGTGGCGCGCGATTCGGCCATTGCCATCGTGCGTGAGGAGCTTGCGGCTCGCACCGTTGCGGGTAGCCCGCTGCCCAAGCGCCTGCACGCGCTGCTGGCACCGGGCCGCCGCCGCCATGTCATGCCGCCGGAACAGGATGTACCCGCCGACCTGCGCGAAAAGGCCGTGCTGTGCGTCGGTCGCGAAGAAGCGGCGCCGTCGCTGGCGCGGCAATTGGTCGAAATCGCCGGTGGCCGCTACCTGCAGCACGACGGCGGCGACGATGCCGACGACCCCGCACTTGAGGCCGGCCTGCGCGCCGCCGATCTCGTCATCTGCCAGACCGGCTGCGTGAGCCACGGCGCCTACTGGCGTGTGCAAGACCACTGCCGCCGCACCGGCAAGCCGTGCGTGCTGGTCGGCGAGCCGCAGCCGATGCTTTTCGTGCGGCACCCCGCCGCGGCGGAGCACTTTAGCTAGCTGTTCAGCGCTGCGCCGCCGGCGCCAGCCAGGCCGCCACCTTCGCGGCGTCGTGCGCGAACAGCCGCCAGGTGGTCACCCCCGTGGGCAGTACCAGCGGCAACTTCAACAGCTTGCGATCGCGCGCGACGATGGCAGTGAACTTCGTCGCATCGCCCAGGTACAGTGCCAGGTCGTCGAGCTTGGCGATGCGCCAGGCCTGTGCCGGCCGCTGCTGGCCCTTCTTGCCAACGGCGGGCAGCTCGATGCCGATCCACTCGTCGTTCGCGGAAAAGCCGGCCTTCTCGGCCGCGCCACCGCGCAGCACCACCTTCACCTGCACACTGCCATTGGCTTCGGCCACGCGCAGGCCCAGCACCTGCGCCTGTTGCGAAGGATCTTCCAGCGTGGCGACACCATGGGCGCGCAGCAGTTGCGCCAGCGGCAGCTCTTCGGTCGAGTGCACCCAGCGCGCGAGTTCCACCGCATACGAACGGCCGCTCACGGCTTCGAGTGCCGCAGCCACATCGGCTTCGCTGATCGGCCCGCCGCTGCTGTGCGTCCACAGGTGGCGCATCACGTCGTCGAGCGTGCCCTTGCCTTCGTGGCGCAGCGTGAGGTCGAAGCACAGCGCCACCAGCGCGCCCTTGGTGTAGTAGCTCACCGTGCTGTTGGGCGTCTGTTCGTCTTGGCGGTAGTACTTGACCCAGGCATCGAAGCTCGCATCGGCCACCGGCTGCACGAGGCGGCCCGGCGTCTGCATCACCTGGTTGATGGTCTTGTTCAGCAGGCGCAGGTAGGCCGCATCGTCGATGCGGCCGGCGCGGCGCAGCAGCAGGTCGTCGTAGTAGCTGGTGAAGCCCTCGAAGAACCACAGCAGCTGTGTGTAGTTTTCCTGGCTGTAGTCGTAGCGCGCGAACTCGGCGGGCCGCATGCGCTTGACGTTCCAGGTGTGGAAGTACTCGTGGCTGATCAGGCCCTGCAGCGTGGTGTAGCCCTCGGGCTGCTTTTTCTTCTCGCCGCGCTGCGGCAGGTCCCGGCGATTGCAGATCAGCGCCGTGGAATGCCGATGCTCCAGCCCGCCGTAGCCGTCGTCGACTGCGTTGAGCATGAAGACATAGCGGTCGATGGGCAGCTTCGGGCCGCCGCGCTTGCCGACCTTGTCACCGTGCCAGAAGCGCATCTCGGTCTCGCAGATGGCCTTGGTGTCGGCGATCAGCCGCTCGCCATCGAACGAGGCTGCGGCACCCGCTATCACGAAGCGATGCGGCACACCACAGGCTTCGAATTCAGCGCTCCAGAAAGCGCCCATTTCGACCGGGCTGTCGGCCAGTTCGTCGTAGCCTGAAGCCTGGTAGCTGCCGAAGCCGTGCTTGTCGATCTTCGAGGGGACGAGGGCGGTGGCACACGACCAGCGCGCGCCTTCGTCGGCCGACGGTGCCGGCGCAACGATGTCGATCGCGTGCGGCGCATCGGTCTGGCCTTCGACCCGCAGGCACACGCTGGTGCCGTTGAAGAAGCCGCGCTCGGCATCGAGCCAGGCGGTGCGCACCGAGTTGTCATACGCGCAGACCTGGTACTGCAGCACCAGCGGCTGGTCCGGCGTGCATTCGACCAGCCAGCTGCACTTGTCGAGCTGCGTCAGCACCGTCTTGCGGCGGCCCTGCGTGGCGCGCAGGCCCTGCAGGTTCTTGGAGAACTCGCGCACCAGGTAGCTGCCCGGAATCCATACCGGCAACGTCACGCGCTGCTGCGCGGCGGGCGCGTCGATGGTCAGCGTGACGGCGAAGAGGTGCGCATGCAGGTCCGCGCATTCGACGCGATAGCGCACGCCTGCCACAGGCGCTGCAACGGCCGCGCGCCGCGAGATGGCTTTCGTTGCCATCAGCTGGACGAAGCGGCGAGTTGCTTCTCGACCTGCTCTGCGGGAATGGCGCCCGGCGTGCGGGTGCCGTCGCTGAAGATCAGCGTGGGCGTGCCGGTGATGTTGTACTTGCGGCCGAACTCGACGTTGCGCTGCAACGCGGTCACGTCGCAGCCGCTGGCGGCGGTGGCGGGCTTGGCGCTGGCTTCCATCCAGTCGCCCCAGGCCTTGCCCTTGTCCTTGCTGCACCAGATGTCACGCGACTTGATGGTCGAGTCGGGTCCGAGCACCGGATAGAGGAACAGGTAGACGGTCACGTTGTCGACCGTCTTCATGTCTTTCTCGAAGCGCTTGCAGTAGCCGCAATTCGGGTCCTCGAACACCGCCAGCTTGCGCTTGCCGTTGCCGCGCACGATCTTGATCGAGTCCTTCAGCGGCAGTTGGTCGAAGGCGACCGCAGTGAGCTTGTCCACGCGCTCTTCGGTCAGGTTCTTGCGGGTCTTCACGTCGATCAGGTTGCCCTGCAGCAGGTAGTTGCCCTGTTCGTCGGTGTAGAAGATCTGCGAGCCGTTCACGCGCACTTCGTACAGGCCCGGCACCGGTGACTTCGAGACTTCGTCGATGGTCGGAAACTGCGGAATGCGCGCGGGCAGGTTCTTGCGGATCTCGGCTTCGCCGGCGGTGGCGGCCACGACCGCACCCAGCGTGCAGGCGGCGAGAAGAAGGTTGCGTACGAGTGTCATCGGGAGATCCGTTGAAGAGTTTTGCGTCATGCCTTCAGGCCCATGGCCTGAGCAGTGATCCAGTGCTTGACGAGGCGCGTGCGGTCGAAACCGCGCATGCCCCAGTTGCGCAATGCAGGGAGTGGACCCACGTTGTGCGAGAAAAGTTGCTGCAATCCGTCGGTGGCGAGGCTCATCTGCAGCACATCGGCGCGGCGGGCGCGTTCGTAGCGGCGCAGCAGGCGGGCATCGCCCACGCTGCGCCAGTAGTCGCGGTTGCGGATCACGTCGGCCAGCGCGGCCACATCGGCCAGGCCGAGGTTCAGGCCCTGGCCCGCGAGCGGATGCACCGTGTGCGCGGCATCGCCCGCGAGCGCCCACGAACGGGCAGGTTGCCCCGGCATCACGCCGGTCCAGCGGTCGGCAATCGCACGCTGCAGCGGCCATGCCGCGCGCTCGCTGGTAAGCCGAAGCGCACCGAGCGCACCATGGCTGGCCTCGCTCACGGCGGCATTGAATTCCTCGTCGCCTTGCGCCAACAGGGCCGGCGCGCGCAACTGGTCGACCGACCACACCAGCGCGAGCGACTTGCCGTGCGTGCCGCCGAGCGGCAACAGCGCGAGCACTTCGCCCCTGTCGTTGAACCACTGGCGGGCATTGCCGTCGTGCGACTGGTCGGCATCGAGGCGGGCCGCCACTGCATGCTGCGGATAGCGCGTGACCTCGTAGCTCACGCCGAGCGCCGCGCGCGTGGCGCTGGCCTTGCCTTCGCACACCACGGTCAGCGGCGCGGGCACTGCCTCGGTCACGACTTCGATCTGGGGCTGGAAGCGCACCGCGTCGGCAAGTTGCTGTTCGAGTGCGGGCACATCGACGATCCAGGCCAGCGCATCGACCTTCTGGCGCGCGGCGCTGAACTGCACGCGGCCACCTTCGTCGCCATGCACCAGCATTTCGCGCACCGGCGTGGCATGGGCCGCGTCGGGCCAGGCGCGCAGCGATTCGAGCAGCGTGCGGGAGGCGGTATTGAGCGCGTAGGCGCGGATGTCTTCCTTGCCCTGCGTGGCCGGCGGCACCATCAGCGCAACGCGCACACGCTCGCGCGCGAGCAGCAGGGCCAGCGTGCGGCCGACGATGCCGGCGCCGCGAATGCAAACTTCTGGAGGGAGGGCCATTTCACAATTGTAGGAGTTGCCCGTTCGTGGGCGACCGGCGCCTGCCCCCGGTGCGCGAAGGTCTTCCCGCCGAGGCGATGCGGGACAATCGCAGCCGATTTCCAAGGAACCCCCACCGTGTCCCAGCCCGCTTTCGATCTCGAAGCCACCATCGCGCGCCTGTTCATCTACCCGGTCAAGTCCTGCGGCGGCGTGGAGCTTCCCGAAGTACTGCTGACCGAGACCGGGCTCGAATTCGACCGCGCCTGGATGGTGGTCGACGCCCAGGGCGAGTTCGTCACCCAGCGCCAGTTGCCGCGCATGGCGCTGATCCGGCCGCAGATGAAGCACATGGAAGTGGTGTTGCGCGCCCCCGGCATGCTGGCGCTGCACCTGGCTTTCGACCGCGTCGAAAAGCCGGCGCGCGTGCGTGTGTGGAAGGATGAAGTGGCCGCCTACGACATGGGCGACATCGCCGCCCAGTGGTTCAGCGACTTCCTCTCCGAGCCGGGCAAGCCGCAGACCTTGCGCCTGGTGCGTTTCGACCCGGAGCAAAAACGCCTGTCGAGCATGAAGTGGACCGATGGCGTCGAGGCGCAGAACCAGTTTGCCGACGGCTTTCCGTTGCTGGTGGCGAGCGAAGGCTCGCTGGCCGAGCTGAACGACCGGCTCGCGGCGCAAGGCCACGACCCCGTGGGCATCGAGCGCTTCAGGGCCAACATCGTGCTGGCCGGCATCGAGTCGCACGACGAAGACCGGGTCGACGCGCTGCACGTCACGACGGGCGAAGGCGAGGCCGAGTTGCGCCCCGTCAAGCCTTGCACGCGCTGCCCGATTCCCGACATCGACCCGGCGACGGCTGTCAGCAGTCCCGAGGTTGGCAACACGTTGCGTACCTACCGCGCGGACGCGCGTGTCGATGGCGGCATCATCTTTGGGATGAACTGCATCGTCATTCAGGGTGTGGAGCACATGCTCAAGGTGGGGCAGGCTGTGGGGGCGAACTACCGCTTCGAGTGACACGCGTTCTGGGCGTTTGAGTGGGATGGGTTCATTCAGGGCGAGTGCGAACGACACCAGGTGCTCCCCTCCACGAATGTCCCCCGCTTCGCTCCTCCTTTATTTCGCTGCGGGGAGCACCCGGCGTCATTCGCACCTGGACACGCTGCTATTGATCCTGCGATCAACGACCGCTCTGTCCAAGGCTCACGTCGATACGGTGCTCTTTTTCGCTAAATAAAGGAGGAGCGAAGCGGGGGACATTCGCGAAAAAGAGCACCGTGTCGGCGTGAGCGACGCCCTGAACAGCAGCGCCCCAACGTAGCCCCACAGCCCTCAGAGAGTCAGAAGCTCACGCCCGCGACAAGAATGATGTTGGCGTAGGGCGTGCATTCGCCCGTGCGCACTATGGCGCGAGCTTTCGCACTGCGGCGCTTGAACTCCTCGTGTGACACGGTCTGCGGCGCGATGCCGAGCGACTGCGGATACCAACCCGGCAACTTCTTCGCATCGCCCAGCGCCTCGTCGGCCACCACGATGCTCTCCACCTGCATCTCCGACAGCACGGCCTTCAACACGTCGGTGATCAGCGGCACGCCGCGCATGAGCGCGAGGTCGATGCGCCGGGGGCCGTCGGGAATCGGCAGGCCGGCATCGCCGATCACGAGCATGTCGCCGTGGCCCAGAGCGGCAATCACTTGGGAGAGTTCGGCATGCAGCAGCGCAGAGCGTTTCACAGCGAGATCCAGTCGGGGGGCATGGGGCTGCGCAGCACGGCGTCGCGCTGCGGAATGGAGGGTTGGGCGCCGGGCTGCTGAATGCACAGCGCAGCGGCGCGGATGCCCAGGCGCACAGCTTCGTCAAAGGACTGGCTTTCGCCCAGTGCCACGGCGAGCGCGCCCAGGAAGGTATCTCCAGCGGCAGTGGTATCGACCGCCTGCACCTTCGGCGCGGGATGATGGCGTGCGCCATCGGCGTCGACCGCCACCGCACCGCGCGCGCCGAGCGTGACGACCACGCGCGCGATGCCCTTGGCGCGCAGCGCCTGCCCTGCGACGGCCGCTTCCTGCGGGCTGTCGGCCGACTGGCCGCACAGCGTTTGCGCTTCAATCTCGTTCACCACCAGCGTGTCGATCTGCGACCACAGCGGCTCGGCAATCGCCTGCACCGGCGACGGGTTGAGCAGCACCTTGCAGCCCGCGCCGTGCGCCACGGCAATGGCACGCGCGACCTGGTCCATCGGCGTCTCGAACTGCGTCACGAGGAAGGCCGCGCCTTGCACTTGCTGGCGCAGCGTGGCTTCGTCGATCTCGACCTTCGCATTGGCGCCCGGAATCATCACGATGCGGTTCTGGCCGCTGTCTTCGACCAGGATGAGCGCGGTGCCGGTCGGTTCGTCCGCCACGGTGCGCAGCGCCGCGGTGTCGATGCCATCGTGCTGCAGCGCGTCGCGCAGAGCCGCACCGTGCGCGTCGTCGCCAACGCAGCCGATCATTTGCACCTGCCCGCCTTCGCGCGCACAACTCACCGCCTGGTTGGCGCCCTTGCCGCCGGGAATGGTGGCGATCGAATGGCCCAGCAGGGTTTCACCCGCGGCCGGTGCGTGCGGCACGCGCAGCACCAGGTCCATGTTGAGGCTGCCAAGCACCACGATGCGTGGTGACTGGCTGCCGTTGGTGTTGCTACTGCTGCTGTGGCTGGAAGAAGACTGCGGACTCACGGGGTGCGGGACTTTCGGGTTTCCGTTGAAGGCGTTTCGGCGGCGACTGCCGCAGACGAAGCAGAAGAGGGGGCGGTGGCTTCGCGAAAACTCGCATGCCGCGCCGTCGAGGCGCGCACGCGCAATTCGGGCTGCAGCACCACCTTGCGCGCATCGCGGCGCTTGCCGCCCACGCGCTCCAGCAGCATGTCGACCGCCAGCGCGCCGATGCGTTCCTTGGGCTGCGCCACCGTGGTGAGCGGCGGACTGGTGTAGGCAGAGAGTTCGATGTCGTCGAAGCCGACGATGGAGAGTTCGTCAGGCACGTGCACGCCGCTTTCATGCGCCGCGCGCAGTGCGCCGATGGCCATCAGGTCGTTGCAGACGAACACGGCCGAGGGCTTTTCTTCGGTGCGCAGGATGGCGTGCATGGCCTCGTAGCCGCCCTGGCTGGTGAAGCCACCGCGCCACAGCAGCGCATCGGCATTCGCAATATCGGGTGTGGCGCCGATCTCGGCCAGCGCCATGCGCCAGCCTTCGATGCGTTGTTCGCTCGGCATCACGCCCACCGGCCCGCCGATGCAGGCGATGCGCTTGTGGCCCAGCGACAGCAGGTGCCGCACCGCGAGCAGGCCGCCCTGCATGTGCGCGGTTTCCACCAGGTCGCAGGCCGGGTCGGCGATCTCGCGGTCGACCAGCACGGTCGGAATGCGCAGGCCGCGCAGTTGGGTCACGAGCGAATCGTCGTCGCCGGCACCGGTCGACACCACGATCAGCCCGTCGATGCGGCGCTCGGCCAGCACCTGCAGGTAGACGCTCTGGCGATGGGGCTCGTCGTCGGTGTTGCACAGCACCAGCGTGTAGCCGGCGCCGAAGCAGCGGTCTTCCACGATGCGCACGATCTCGGCGAAGTAGGGGTTGGAGCTGTTCGGAATCAGCATGCCCAGCGTCGACGTGGTGTTGCTCTTCAGGCTGCGTGCCATTGCGTTGGGCACGTAGCCCAGTTCGCGGATGGCGAGTTCCACGCGCTCGCGCACCTTGGCGCTCACGTGGCGGGTGTCGTTGACCACGTGCGACACGGTGGTGACGGATACGTCCGCCTGGAGTGCGACGTCCTTGATGGTGGCCATGTGCTTGTCTGTTCCTGATTCGGTGGGGTGTCAGGCCAGGCGACGGTCGGCCCGGCGCTGGCGCAGGGTGTCGATGATGACCGCCACCACGATCACCGCGCCCGTGATGATGCGTTTGCTCGGCTCGCTCGCGCCCACCTGCGCCAGCCCGGCTTCGAGCACCGCGATGATCAGCACACCGAAGAAGGTGTTGACCACCGAGCCGCGTCCGCCCATCAGGCTGGTGCCGCCGATGACCACGGCCGCGATCACCTGCAGCTCGATGCCGACGCCGGCATTCGGGTCGGCCGCCTCGAGCCGTGCCGACTGCATCAGCCCCGCGAGCCCGGCCAGCAGGCCCGTGACGGCGAACACGATGATGCGGATCGGCCGCGGGTCCACGCCCGCCAGGCGCATGGCTTCTTCGTTGGTGCCGATGCCCACGACATGGCGGCCGAACACCGTGCGCGTGAGCACCATCTGCCCCACGACCACCAGCACCACCGCCAGCACGAAGGCGGCCGAGATGCCGCCGATCCACGGCGCGGCCAGGCCGGAGATGGCATCGCCCACGTACTGTGTGCGCGAATCGGTCACGAGGTAGGCACCGCCGCGCACCGCTTCGAGCATGCCCAGCGAGACGATGAAGCTCGGCAGCCGCCATGCGACCGACACCGCGCCCGTCACCGTGCCGCATACCAGTCCGGTGGCGAGGCCCAGCGCAGCCGCCAGCGGCACCGAGAGCTTCCATTCGAGAATCGCGGCCGCCGTCACGGCCGCGCTGAGCGCCAGCACCGAGCCGACCGACAGGTCGATGCCCGCGATGATCAGCACGAAGGTCATGCCGATCGCCATCACGGCCAGCGCGGGAATTTCGTTGGCGATCGAGACGAAGGTCTCGCGCGTCAGGAAGTATTCGCTCATCGAGCCGAAGAGCGCGATCATTCCGACGAGCACGACGGTCAGGCCGAGGTAGGTGCCCAACTGGCCCTTGAGCGCGGAAGGCGAGGTGGATGTCGAAGCAGGTGCGGTCATGGTGTGTCTGCGGTGGCCGGGGTCGGCGCGGCGGAAGTAGGGGCTGGCGTGATGGGCGTGGCGGCGCGTCCTGTCGCGTCGCTGAACGCGGCGGCCAGCAGCGATTGTTCGCTCCATTCGCCGCGTTCGAACACCGCGACCAGCCGGCCGGCGCTCATCACGCCGATGCGGTCGCACATGGCCATCAGCTCGCGCAGGTCGCTCGACACCATCAGCAGCGCTTTGCCGGCGTCGGTCATGCGGTCGAGTTCGGCGTACAGGTCGGCGCGTGCGCCGACATCCACGCCGCGCGTCGGTTCGTCGAGCAGCAGCACCTTGCATTCGCGGTGCAGCCAGCGTGCGAACACCACCTTCTGCTGGTTGCCGCCGCTCAGGGTGGCAACCGGTTGTTCGATGCTGCGCGAGCGGATGCGCAGCAGCTCCACCAGGCGTTGCGCGATGCCGCGCTCTTTGGCGCGCAGCAGCCAGCCGGCATGCGAGATCGCGCCCAGGTCGCTCAGCGTGGCGTTGACGCGGATCGACTGGGTGAGCAAGAGGCCTTGCGACTTGCGGTCTTCCGTCACCAGGCCGATGCCGGCGCGGATGGCCTGCATCGGCGAGCGCCAGCCCTTGCGCGCGCGCTGCGTCGGCTGCGTGCCGGACGCGGCGTCGTAGAGGGAAATTTCGCCGCGGTCCGCGCGGTCGGCGCCGAACAGCAGCCGCACCAGTTCGGTCCGGCCCGAGCCCACCAGCCCGGCCAGGCCCATGACTTCGCCGGCGCGCAGGTCGATGTCGACATCGCGCACCACCTGCGCCCGGCCCAGGCCGCGTGCACTCAGTAGCACCGGCCCGGCGACACGGCGCTCGCGCCCTTCGTGCTCGTGCACCTCGCGCCCCACCATGCGCTGCACCAGTTCGGATTCGCGCACGCCGGCCATGGCGCGCACGTCGACCAATCGGCCGTCGCGCAGCACCGCCACGCGGTCGGCAATGCGCTGAAGTTCTTCGAGGCGGTGCGACACATAGACGATGGCCACGCCGCGCGCCTTCAGCAGTTCGATCTGCTCGAACAGGTGCGAGGTCTCGCGCGGGGTGAGCATGGCGGTGGGCTCGTCGAGCACCAGCACGCGCGTGTCGTCCTGCAGGTTGCGGGCGATCTCGACCATCTGCTGCTGGCCGATGCCCAGCCGCGCCACCGGCGTGGCGGGGTCGATGTTCTCCATGCCGATCTTGGCGAGCTGGCGCGCGGCCAGCTCGTGCAGCCTGGCCTTGCGTATCCAGCCGGTCTTGTTGGGCAGGCGGTCGAGCAGCAGGTTCTCTGCCACCGACAGCGTGGTGACCAGCCCCAGCTCCTGCATGACCATGCGCACGCCCTGGCGCTCGGCGTCACGGCGTGAGCCCGGCCGGAAGGCCTTGCCGTCGAGCAGCATCTGGCCGCGCGTGGGCTGCACCAGGCCGCAGACGATCTTCGACAGCGTGCTCTTGCCCGCGCCGTTCTCGCCCGTGAGCGCGAGCACCTCGCCGGCGTTGAGCAGGAGCGAGACGTCGTCGAGCACCGGCGCCGCATAGTCCTTGCCGAGTGCGCTCAGCGAGAGCACGGGCACGGCGGGACTGGAATTCATGGCGGGTGCTGCGTTCAACGTCTTCGCTCTCTCGGTTTACTTGGAGTCTTTGGTGACCAGCACCACGTCGGTCTTCACTTCGGCGGGCATGGCCGACTGCGCCTTCTTGTCGGCGATGGCCTTCAGCGCGGTCTCGATGCCGAACACGGCCTGCTTGGCGGCGAACTGGTCGGCGGTGGCGAGCACGCGGCCGTCCTTCAGCATGGGCTTGATGGCGCCGATGTTGTCGTAGCCCACCACCAGCACCTTGCCGGTCTTGCCGGCGGCCTTGACCGCTGCGACCGCGCCCAGCGCCATGCTGTCGTTGCCGGCGAGCAGCGCCTTCAGATCGGGGTGTTCGCGCAGCATGCCGGCGGCCACGGTGTTGCCCTTGTCGATTTCCCACTGGCCCGACTGCACGCCCACCACCGTCACGCCGGCGGCCTTCATGGCATCTTGATAGCCCAGCGTGCGCTGCTGCGCATTGAAGGTGGTCGACACGCCTTCGATGATGCCGACCTTGTCGCCCGACTTCAGGTCCTTGGCGAGTGCGTCGCCGACGAGCTTGGCGCCGGCGCGGTTGTCGGGGCCGACGAAGGGCACCTGGATGCCCTTTTCCTTGAGCGCGGCGGCGTCGAGCTGGTTGTCGATGTTGACCACCAGGATGCCCTTGTCGATGGCTGCCTTGATCACCGGCACCAGCGCCTTCGAATCGGCGGGGGCGATGACCAGCGCATTGATCTTCTGCGCCATCATCTGCTCGACCATCTTGATCTGGGCGGAGGTGTCGGTCTCGTCCTTGATGCCATTGGCCACCAGCGTGTACTGCGAGGCGTTGGCTTTCTGGTGCGCCTTGGCGCCGTCTTCCATGGTGCGGAAGAACTCGTTGGCCAGCGACTTCATGACCAGCGCGACCTTCGGCTTGTCCTGGGCGAAGGCGGGCGATGCGGCAATGGCGCCCAGCAGCGTCAGTGCGGCAGCGCTTTGCAGGGTACGGCGGGTGAACTTCATGGTGTGTGTCTCCTGAGGTGGTTGAGCGGTACGCCGGTCTCTGGCCGGGGCTCCGATGTTAACCAGCGGAAACGTTTGCGCAAACGTTTGCTAATCGGTGCTAACCCTGAGGTTTCGCGGCCATGAAAGGTGGCCCGAAGACCTCCTGGGCGGGCCTGAAACCTTGCTCGCCTAAAATCGCCGGTTACCCAAGAGGACCCCCCATGAGTTTGCAATGCGGCATCGTCGGCCTGCCCAACGTCGGTAAATCCACCCTTTTCAATGCGTTGACCAAGGCCGGCATCGCAGCGGAAAACTATCCGTTCTGCACCATCGAGCCCAATGTGGGCGTGGTGGAAGTGCCCGATCCGCGGCTCGCGCAACTGAGCGAGATCGTCAAGCCCGAGCGCGTGGTGCCTGCCATCGTCGAGTTCGTCGACATCGCCGGCCTTGTGGCCGGTGCCAGCACCGGTGAAGGCCTGGGCAACAAGTTCCTGGCGCACATCCGTGAGACCGACGCTACGGTCAACGTGGTGCGCTGCTTCGACGACGAGAACGTGATCCACGTGGCCGGCAAGGTCGACCCGATCTCCGACATCGAAGTGATCCAGACCGAACTCTGCCTGGCCGACCTCGCCACGGTCGAGAAGGCGCTGCACCGCCACACCAAGGTTGCCCGTTCGGGCGACAAAGAAGCGCAGAAGCTGGTTGCCTTGCTCGAACGCTGCCAGGCCGCGCTGAACGAGAACACACCGGTGCGTGCACTGGAATTCACGAAGGAAGAGCAGCCGCTGGTCAAGACGTTCACGCTGATCACCGCCAAGCCCGCGATGTTCGTGGGCAATGTGGCCGAGGATGGCTTCGAGAACAACCCGTACCTCGACCGCCTGCGCGAATACGCCGCCAAGCAGGGCGCGCCCGTGGTCGCCATCTGCGCCAAGATCGAAGCCGACCTGTCCGAGATGGACGACGAGGACAAGAAGATGTTCCTCGCCGAAATCGGCCAGGAAGAACCGGGCCTGAACCGTTTGATCCGCGCGGCCTACAAGCTGCTGGGCCTGCAGACGTATTTCACCGCCGGCGTGAAGGAAGTTCGCGCCTGGACCATCCACATCGGCGACACCGGCCCGCAAGCGGCCGGCGTGATCCACGGCGACTTCGAGAAGGGCTACATCCGCGCCCAGACCATCGCGTTCGAGGACTACATCGCGTTCAAGGGCGAGCAGGGCGCCAAGGACGCGGGGAAAATGCGTTCGGAAGGCAAGGAATACGTCGTCAAGGATGGCGACGTGATGAACTTCCTGTTCAGCCCGACATAAGACGCCATAGAAGCAGCCGCCGCGGCGTCAGGGGCTGGCCGTGGCGCCTGCGGATCAGGACGCCGGAACTCCAAGGCGGCAGCGCGCATCGGGTACTCCAAGGATTTGCCCGAGATCGGCGGCTGCTTGCCGCCTGTCGCTGGTCGCTGGTCGACCCGCGACTTCATGGACCCTGGCTGCATGCTGGATTGTTCCAACCGATGCAGGGACATCAGCTGCAGCCTGCAGGCCTCGCGTCACGAAAACTCCCTGTCGACGTCTCCTCCAGCCCCACGTGCGACAGCGACAGTCGCCCGTCGCTACAGGCCTCGCTGTCCGGATCGGCGGGCGAGGACAACAACCCGGTCCCATGGCGCCTTGGGCAACCGCAATTCTGGCGATGGCAACCGCAGCGCGAACGTGCGACCTGCACGGCAATGCGACAGCGTTGAAGAGCCAAAAATGACGCGCCAGCCTATGGCCGCGCCTGCGGGAGCGTGCCCGCATCGCAGTTGCCAAACCTCGCCAGATCGCGCGGCCAATTTGCGTTTCTTTCTAAATAGATTTAGCGGAAGACCGTGATTTGCTCCTCAAAAATCAGAGTTGATTGCTGAATTTTGAGTTCAATCCTACATAGGATCGCTACGGGTTTTGTTTTTCAGTTGAATGCATTTTCTTGGGCAATCGATACTTTCGATTGCCGTCGAAGTTCGAATTGCACTGTCACTCTGGATTCAATTGAATTGGATTTTTCTGGCGGGCACAGGCTCTCGCATGGAAATTGTGAGCGTCGCCATTTTCCCCGGCAGTAAAAAATATCGGCTCCGCGTCACTCGCCAGCATGAGCCGCAAATGGAGTGATAAAAATCAATGCCAGTCTGACGTCGATCGTCAGGGCGAGCGATCAGTAAAAAGAGGGGTGACCGGGCAAGGACGCTGGCAACGCCTTGATGCTGGTGGCGATGCGTAATTGCCTTGGTGGCTGGGGCATCAACGCCACGTAAAAGGATCTATTGCGCACAAAGCTCGCTGCCAGGTAAATCGGTTGAACAATTGTCCAAAAAAATGAAAAAAGGGAATCAATGAATCAATTCTTCACGCGGCTTCTTGCCGGATGTCTCATGGCTGCGGGTTTGCAGATCGCTGCCGCGGCGGCACAGGTGCCGGACGTGGCGTCCGATGAATTGCTCCGCGCCGCGACCGAAATTCTTCAGAAAGCCGACGCCGACCGATCGGGCGAGCTTTGGGATTCGGGCTCCAGTGTGCTGAAGAGCCGCATGAGCAAGGCCACCTTTATCCAGGCCACGCGAAAGGCACGGCAGTCCATGGGGCCTGTGGTGGACCGCGATTGGTCGACTGTGACGCGCCTCAAGTACCTGGCGGACAACGAGTCCGGTTTCCCCGCGGGTCTCTATGCCAATGTCGTGTTCTCCACCCACTTGAACAGCGGGAAAAGAGCCTCCGAAAAGATCAGCTTTGCGATGGAGAACAACAACTGGAGCTTCACGGGGTATGCGATAGCGCGAGAGGTGCCGGACATCACCGTGGCGCCGGCCAAGCCTGCTACCCAGCCATCGCCGCCCTCGGCGCCCGGTGCCAGCGTTGCCGAGGTCGAAGCGGCCGTGCACGCCTGGGCCTCGGCCTGGTCGGCCCGGGACATGGATCGCTACTTGGCGGCCTATGCGCCCGAGTTCACACCAGCCCGCAGCCAGAGCCGCAAGAGCTGGGAAGAAGAACGCCGTGCCCGCATTACCGGCAAGTCGAGCATCGACGTCGCCGTTGAAGACCTGGTGATCGGCATCAACGGTCAGACCGCGAGTGCTCGATTTCGGCAGAACTACCGCGCGGACAAGCTGAGGGAGGCCAGCCGCAAGACGCTGGAGTTGCAGCGCTCGGGCAGCCAATGGCTGATCCGCAAAGAAAGCACCGGCGGCTGACATCGCCGCGAGCTGCAATGACCTCGACTTCCAACGACGATCTCCTGGCCCAAGTCGTGTTTGCCTCTACCCAGGCAGGCGAGCAAATCATGCGCAGGGACGGGACGCTTCCTCCATTGGGTATCGCATTCCTTGGCGAGGCGGCCAATTTTCAGGTGCTGAATCCTCTGGAAGAAGACGGGGCGAAAGACCTCGGCGGCGAGCGGCTCCAGGAGCGGGTACATGAGCGTCTTTGCGCCATCGCCCAGCAGCGCGACGACGTCCTCGCTGTTTCAACCGTCTTGTACAAACGGGAAAGGGGACGGATTTATGTTCAGGTTGAACTTCCCGATGAAGTGCTGCGGCCGCTTGCCTTTGCTGTAGCGAGGGTGAATGGCGTATGGACCGTCTCGGACAGCTGGATGCCGCTTCACCACTTCGTCGCGGCGCCCGTCTTTGCGCGCTGATGCAAGGCGGGAAACGGTCTCGATTGTCACCAGGCCGGCTTCGTCATCGAACAGCCCGTCGCCGCGGGAGCCCGTGGACACCGGCGCGGAGGTCTGGATGATCGGCAGCTGGCCTCGCGACCGGGGCCGCAAGGCGGAGATCGGCCCTTCGGTCAACGTGAGTTCGAGTCCGTGCGGGCTGCCGATGGCGAACACGCGCAGGCCTCCAACCGGTGCAATCTGCACGGCCGGCAACTGCAGCGCCCACGCGTGGCAGGCGAGGGCATCGAGCCAGAACACGGCTGCCAAGGGCTTCCTGGGCCGGAGAGGTTTTTCATTCGGGCGAGTGCAGGAAGCGAGCACTCCGGTTCCCTGTAGGCGGGGACACCGTGTCGATGGGTGTCAAAGCCCCGTAGTTCCTGTTGTTGGTTAGACTGCGCGCGCCCCGATTTCTCCACAAGGTCCGCCGCCATGCTCACCGTCCACCACCTCAACAACTCGCGCTCGCAACGTGTGCTCTGGCTGCTCGAAGAGCTCGAGTTGCCTTACGAGATCGTTCACTACCAGCGCGATGCGCAGACCATGTTGGCGCCCGCTTCGCTGCGGGCCGTGCATCCGCTGGGCAAGTCACCGGTGGTAACGACGGATGACGGCATCACCCTCGCGGAATCGGGCGCGATCGTCGAGACGCTCATCGAGCGTTACGGCAATGGCCGCCTGGCGCCTGCGGCCGGCACGCCGGACGCGATCCGTTATCGCTACTGGCTGCACTTTGCCGAAGGCACGGCCATGTCGCCGCTGTTGCTGAAGCTGGTGTTCGACCGGATCGAGACGAGCAAGATGCCGTTCTTCGCGAAGCCGGTTGCCAAGGCGATCGCGTCCAAGGCCAAGTCGGCGTTCATCAATCCGAATATCGCGAGCCACCTGAACTTCATGGAAGCAGAGCTGGGCAAGTGCGAGTGGTTCGCGGGCGATGCGTTCACGGGCGCGGACATCCAGATGAGCTTCCCGGTCGAAGCCTCGCAGGCGCGCGGCGGGCTCGATGCGAAGCGGCCCAAACTCATGGCGTATCTGGAGCGCATCCACGCGCGTCCTGCGTACAAGCGCGCGCTGGAGCGCGGCGGCCCTTACGGCCTGTTGAGCTGAGGCGCTGGTCTCAGGACGGGAAGACGTAGAGCAGCGCGACCGTCATGGTCACGTAGCGCAGGAATTTCCCGATCGCCATGTAGGCCACGCAAGGCCAGAACGGCAGCTTGAGCCAGCCCGCCACCGCGCACAGCGGATCGCCCACCAGCGGCAGCCAGGCCAGCAGGCAGGCCTTGGGCCCGAGCCGTTCGAGCCAGCCGAGCACGCGCACATGGTGCTTCGAGTGCGAGTACTTGTCGGCCACCTTGTGGGCGCCGTAGCCCATCCACCAGTCGACTGCACCCCCCAGCGTGTTGCCTACGGTCGCCACCGCGATGGCCGGCCAGAACATGTCGGGGTTGAGCTTGAGCAGGCCGAACAGAACGGGCTCGGAGCCCACCGGCAGCAATGTCGCGGAGACGAATGCGGCGACGAACAGGGTCGACAGACCGTACTGCGGCAGCGCCAGCAGCGCCATGAGGGAGTCGAGCCAGGCTTGCATAGAGTCGGCGAAGTATAGGCAGCGCTCACGTCGCAACCATGTGGGAGAAAGCCCCGCGAACCACTGGTGTTTACGCCTGTGCCAAAGGCGCAAATCGTTTCAGTCGCTGAAATGCGGGGTGGCTACAATCGTGCCTCATTTTTCAGCAGCCGAGCTCGCACCGCTTCCTTCCAAATGACCTTGCAGATCGGCACACACACGCTGGAAAACCGCCTGTTCGTCGCGCCCATGGCCGGCGTGACGGACCGGCCCTTCCGCATGCTGTGCCGCGAACTCGGCGCCGGCTATGCGGTCAGCGAGATGGTCACGTCGCGCAAGGAACTGTGGGGCACGCTCAAGACTTCGCGCCGCGCCAACCACGACGGCGAGCCGGGCCCCATTGCCGTTCAGATCGCCGGCACCGACGCAGCCATGATGGCCGAGGCCACGGTCTACAACATCGAGCGTGGCGCGCAGATCATCGACATCAACATGGGCTGCCCGGCCAAGAAGGTCTGCAACAAGTGGGCTGGCTCTGCGCTGATGCGCGACGAGCCGCTGGCTTTGGAAATCGTGCAGGCCGTGGTCGATGCCGCGCAGCCGTACAACGTGCCGGTCACGCTCAAGATGCGCACCGGTTGGAGCGACGAACAGCGCAACGCGGTGAAGCTTGCGCGCGATTTCGAATCGGCCGGCGTGCAGATGCTCACGGTGCACGGACGCACGCGCGAGCAGGGCTACAAGGGGCACGCCGAATACGACACCATCGCGGCAGTGAAGGCCGCGGTGCGCGTGCCGGTGGTGGCCAACGGCGATATCCGTTCGCCGGAGAAAGCACGCGACGTGCTCGCGGCCACCGGCGCCGATGCGGTGATGATCGGCCGCGCCGCGCAAGGCCGCCCCTGGATCTTTCGCGAGATCGCGCACTTCCTGGAAACGGGCACGTACCGCGCGCCGCCGCTGGTGGCGGAAGTGCGCCGCTTGCTGCTCGACCATCTGGTGGAGCACTATGCGCTGTACGGCGACTACAGCGGCGTGCGCACCGCGCGCAAGCACATCGGCTGGTACGTGCGCACCCTGCCCGACGGCGAGGCCTTTCGCGGGCGGATGAACAGCATCGAGGACTGCGGCGAGCAACTGCGCGCCGTCGGTGATTATTTCGACGGGCTTGCGGACCGGATGGACCGCATGCCTGCACACCAGGCAGACGAAGAGCTGTCCGGTGAAGAGGAGGCGGCTTGCGCCGTCGATTGAGAAGAAGAGAAGAAGCAATGAGCAAGAAACACATCGAGGACTGCGTGCGCACCAGTCTGGACAGCTACTTTCGCGATCTGCGCGGCACCGAACCCGACGGCATGTACGAGATGCTCGTGCGCGTGGTCGAGAAACCCCTGCTCGACGTCGTGATGACGCGCGCGGAGGGCAACCAATCCAAAGCCGCGCAATGGTTGGGCCTGAATCGCAACACCCTTCGCAAGAAGCTGGTCGAGCACAAACTTTTGAAATAACTCCACGGCATACCCCATGGCCCAGACTGCACTCATCTCCGTTTCCGACAAAACCGGCATCCTTGAATTCGCCCAGGCGCTGCATGCGCTGGGCATCAAGCTGTTGTCCACCGGCGGCACCGCCAAGCTGCTGGCCGACGCCGGCCTGCCAGTGACCGAAGTCGCCGACCACACCGGCTTTCCTGAAATGCTCGACGGCCGCGTGAAGACGCTGCATCCGAAGATCCACGGCGGCCTGCTCGCGCGCCGCGACCTGCCCGCCCACGTGGCGGCGATCAAGGAACACGGCATCGACACCATCGACCTGTTGATCGTCAATCTCTATCCGTTCGAGGCGACCGTGGCCAAGCCCGGCTGCACGCTCGAAGACGCGATCGAGAACATCGACATCGGCGGCCCGGCCATGGTGCGCAGCGCGGCCAAGAACTGGAAGGACGTCGGCGTGCTCACCGACGCGTCGCAGTACGCCGTGGCATTGGCCGAGCTGAAGGCCGACGGCCAGCTCAGTGACAAGACCAAGTTCGCGTTCTCGGTGGCCGCGTTCAACCGCATCGCCGACTACGACGGCGCCATCAGCGACTACCTCTCGGCCATCGACTTCGATGCCAGCATCGGCCAGCCCGCGCCCAAGCGCTCGCTGTTCCCCGCGCAAAGCAATGGCCGTTTCGTGAAGGTGCAGGACCTGCGCTACGGCGAGAACCCGCACCAGCAGGCCGCGTTCTACCGCGACCTGCATCCGGCACCCGGCTCGCTCGTGTCGGCCAAGCAACTGCAGGGCAAGGAACTCAGCTACAACAACATCGCCGATGCGGACGCCGCATGGGAATGCGTCAAGAGCTTCGACGTGCCGGCCTGCGTGATCGTCAAGCACGCCAACCCCTGCGGCGTGGCCGTGGGCAAGGACGCGGCCGAAGCCTATGGCAAGGCCTTCAAGACCGACCCGACCTCGGCCTTCGGCGGCATCATCGCCTTCAATCGCCCGGTCGATGGCGCAACCGCGCAGGAGATCGCCAAGCAGTTCGTCGAAGTGCTGATGGCACCGGGCTACACGCCCGAAGCACTCGAAGTCTTCCAGGCCACCAAGGCCAAGCTCAATGTGCGCGTGCTCGAAATCGCGCTGCCCAAGGGCGGCGCGAGCGACTGGGACAACGGCCGCAATGCGATGGACGTCAAGCGCGTCGGCTCGGGCCTGCTGATCCAGACCGCCGACAACCACGAGCTCGCGGCCAGCGACCTCAAGGTCGTCAGCAAGAAGCAGCCCACGCCGCAGCAACTGCAAGACCTGCTGTTCGCATGGAAGGTCGCGAAGTACGTCAAGAGCAACGCCATCGTGTTCTGTGCCGATGGCATGACCATGGGCGTTGGCGCGGGCCAGATGAGCCGCCTCGACTCGGCACGCATCGCGAGCATCAAGGCAGAACACGCCGGCTTGTCGCTGAAGAACACCGCAGTGGCGAGCGACGCCTTCTTCCCGTTCCGCGACGGCCTCGACGTGGTGGTCGATGCGGGCGCGAGCTGCGTCATCCAGCCGGGTGGCTCAATGCGCGATCAGGAAGTGATCGATGCCGCAGACGAGCGCGGCGTGGTCATGGTGTTGTCAGGCGTGCGCCACTTCAGGCATTGAAGGGGCTTCTTCAGCTTCTTCGAGAACACCGCGGAACCGGCTTTGCCGGGCCGCTGGTGTTGCCCCCGGTAGGGGGTTGGCGAAGCGACACGAAGTGCGCGTAGCCTGGGGGTGAGCCTATTCTCCGAACCGGTACTTCAACTGGAAGGTGAGTGCACCGTACAGCCGGTTCTTGATCGTCGGCACGTACGCGATGTTCAGTCCCCAGTTCTTGCCTTCGATGGCGGCCGTCGGAATGATGGCGGGGAACCAGTTGCCGTTGCGGTAGTTCGGGTAGCCGTCGAAGCCGCCCACCACCGCGCCGAACTTCACGCCGTAGAACTCGAAGGGCAGCACATACAGGCCGACGTAGTTCGATTGCTTGCGGTCGCTGTTGTGGAAGGTGCCGGCCGTGATGCGGTAGGTGTCGCTCAGCGGGTACTCGAAGCCCAGCCCCTGGTTGACGTTCTCGAGGCCTCTGCCGCTGTCGAAGTGCGCCGAATAGAAACCCGGATTGATCCAGATGTTCTTCGGCTCGAAGGACTGTGCAAGCGCGAGGCCGGGGAAAAGAAGGGAAGCACTCAATGCCGGCAGCAGGCGCAAGGCGTTCATGGTCGATGGCGTTCTGAAAATCTCTCTGGCCGCTTCTGCGGCGGCCGCGATGTTTTCCTCCCCGTGTGCTGCGCTCTGCGAAGCCTGCTTCGCAGAGCGCGGGGGCAATATACACGCCGCGATCTTGAAAGCCGCGAAAGCGCGCGCCGATTTTTTGCGTGCTCGGCTGTCATCACCATGGCATGGTGCCGTGCTTGCAGGGCGGCCTGTGCCAGGTGCTTGCAAGAGCGGTCAGCGCCTCCTGAAGATGTCCCGCGCGGCCTCGATGGTGGCCGCGATGTCTTCATCGCTGTGCACGGCGCTCACAAAGCCTGCTTCGTAGAGCGCCGGCGCGATGTACACGCCGCGGTCGAGCAGGCCGTGGAACAGCGCATTGAACTGCGCGTTGTCGGTGGTCATCACGGTCGCGTAGTTCTGCGGCAGGTCCTTCATCAGGAAAAAGCCGAACATGCCGCCTTCGCTGTCGGCGTTGAAGGGCTGGCCTTCGGATGCCGCAGCGGCCTTCAGGCCATCGACCAAAGCACGCGTTTTCTTGCCCAGCGCTTCATAGAACCCTGGCTTGGCAATTTCTTTCAGTGTGGCCAGGCCGCAAGCGGTGGCCACCGGATTGCCCGAGAGCGTGCCAGCCTGGTAGACCGGGCCTTGCGGCGCGAGCTGCTCCATGATGGCGCGCGGGCCGCCGAAGGCCGCCAGCGGCATGCCGCCGCCGATGACCTTGCCGAGCACCGTGAGGTCGGGCTTGACGCCCAGCACGCCTTGCGCACCGTGCAGGCCGACGCGAAAGCCGGTCATCACCTCATCGAATATCAGCAGCGCGCCATGCTTCGTGCACAGCTCGCGGCAGCGTCGGGCGAACTCGGGCGTGGCGCGCACGAAGTTCATGTTGCCAGCAATGGCTTCGATCATCAGGCAGGCGATGTCGTTGCCGTGCAGTGCGAAGGCTTCGTCGAGCTGCTGCAGGTTGTTGTACTCGAGCACGATCGTGTGCTGCACCACCTCGGGCGGCACGCCGGCCGAGGTCGGGTTGCCGAAGGTGGCCAGGCCGGAACCGGCCTTCACCAGCAGCGCGTCGGCGTGGCCGTGGTAGCAGCCCTCGAACTTGATGATGCTCTTGCGGCCGGTGGCGCCGCGCGCCAGGCGCAGTGCGCTCATGGCGGCTTCGGTGCCAGAGCTGACGAGTCGCACCATTTCCATCGACGGCACGAGCGCGAGGATGGCTTCGGCCAGTTCGATCTCGCGCTCGGTGGGCGCGCCGTACGAGAAGCCTTCGAGCACGGCCTTCTGCACCGCCTCGACCACGGCGGGATGGCCATGGCCCAGGATCATCGGACCCCAGGAGCCGATGTAGTCGATGTAGCGCTTGTCGTTGGCATCCCAGAAGTAGGCGCCCTGGGCGCGCTGGATGAAGCGGGGCGTGCCGCCGACGGCCTTGAAGGCGCGCACTGGCGAGTTCACGCCGCCGGGAATCACGGCGCGGGCGCGCTCGAAAAGAATGTCGTTGCGGTCGGTGTTTGGCATCGAGGTTTCGGGAAGTTTTTGTGGAAGGAGTGCGGGGCTGTGTTCGTTGGGGCGTTGCTGTTCAGGGCGAGTGCGAATGACACCGGGTGCTCCCCTCCGCGAATGTCCCCCGCTTCGCTCCTCCTTTATTTCGCTGCGGGGAACACCCGGCGTCATTCGCACAGGGGCACGCTGCCATTGATCCTGCGATCAACGACCGCTCTGAGCGCTCACGTCGATACGGGGCTCTTTTTAGCTAAATAAAGGAGGAGCGAAGCGGGGGACATTCGCGAAAAAGAGCCCCGTGTCGGCGTGAGCGTCACCCTGAACCGAACAGCGGCGCCCCGAACCAGAGCAACGCACCGAGCCCGAGGTCCCATCCTAATGACGGGTGTCGTGAGGAGGCAAGGCGAAATCGGGCGTGGCGTCGGGGTCGTCATCGTCATCGTCCTCGTCGTCTTCGGGCTCGGCCCAGAACAGGCGGTCGGGCAGCACGTGGCCCATGCCGGGGCGAAAGCCCGCGTCGAGGCAGCGGTCCATGTAGGCCAGTGCCTCGGTCGTCGCGGCCACGAGGTCGGTGCCGCTCGCGAGCAGCGCGGCCAGGGCGGCCGACAGGGTGTCGCCGGCGCCGGCGAAGATGGCTTCGAGCCGCTCGTATTTCTCGCTGGTGAGCACCGACTGTGGCGAGGCCAGCACGTTGTCGATAAACTGATCGGGCAGCACCATGCCTGTGACCAGCGTGTAGGGCACACCGAACTCGCCGGCCGCCTTGGCGATGTCGCGCGCGCCGGGCGGACGCTCGCCGCTCCAGTCGGGAAGCAGCCATCGCCACAGGGTGCTGTGGTTGCCAACCAACACCGTGGTCTGGGGCAACACCAGTTCGCGGAAAGCGTCCAGATAGCCTTCGATCAGGTTCTCGTCCCACCACGACAGGTTGGGCATGTAGGCCACCAGGGGCACCTCGGGGTAGTCGGAGGCGGTCTCGGCGATGGTGCTCAGCGCCTCGGGGGAGCCGACAAAGCCCACCTTGATCAGCTGGACTTCGACGTCTTCCAGGATGGCCCGCGCCTGTTCGGCGATGGCTTCCTCGTCGAAGGGAAAGTGGTCGAATATCTCGGCCGTGTCCCGGGCGTAGGCGCCAGTGACCACGGGCAGCACGTGCGCCCCCACCGAAGCCATGGCCAGCGCGTCGGCGCCCAGGCCCCCGGCCCCGCTCGGATCGCTGGCATTGAACACCAGCACGCAGGGGGGATTCAGGTCGCGCTCGGCCACCTCCTCGGGGTCGTCCGAGGGGTCGTTAAGATCGCCCGGTTTGCGGGCGTTACCTGCTGGAAGTAAGTAGATGGTCATACGCCGTGCGGAATCCCCTGGATGGTGGCATAGGCGCGACGTTTACGGTCGGCCAGTGAGATACGCATAGATACACTCGTTGCATTTAATGAACAAGGACTTTAAGCTCCCGATGAATACGAAAACTTGGATGTGCCTGATTTGTGGGTGGATCTATGACGAAGCGGTTGGTGTACCAGAAGACGGCATCGCGGCAGGCACGGCCTGGGCCGATGTGCCGATGAACTGGACCTGTCCTGAGTGCGGTGCGCGCAAGGAAGACTTCGAAATGGTTGAAATCTGAAAGCATGGCATAGATAGAGCTACGCGGTCTGCGTCGGTGTTCGGCGCGGCGGGCTACCAAGTCTCATGAGCAGGAGCGTTTGCAATGGGCCCGAATGGATCAGGTTACAAGGTGCTCGTCATCGACGACAGCAACACCATCCGGCGCAGTGCCGAGATATTTCTGAAGCAGGGTGGGCACGAGGTTCTTCTGGCGGAAGACGGATTCGACGCGCTCTCCAAGGTTAACGACCACAAGCCGCATCTGATTTTCTGCGACATCCTGATGCCGCGTCTCGACGGCTACCAGACCTGCGCCATCATCAAGCGCAATGCCCACTTTTCCAACGTTCCGGTCGTCATGCTGTCGTCGAAAGACGGTGTATTCGACAAGGCACGCGGCCGCATGGTCGGCTCCCAGGACTACCTGACCAAGCCTTTCACCAAAGACCAACTGCTGCAGGCCGTGCAGCAGTTTGGCATCGTTCAACAGGAAGCGCAGTAATGCCTATTCGAAAAATCCTCGTCGTCGACGACTCCAAGACTGAATTGGTGTTCTTGACCGACCTCCTCCAGAAAAACGGCTTTGCCGTGAAGACCGCCGAAAACGCCGACGACGCCATGCGCCGCCTCGAGGAAGATCAGCCCGATCTGATCCTCATGGACGTCGTGATGCCCGGCCAGAACGGCTTTCAGCTCACGCGCGCCATCGCCCGCGATCCGAAGTACGCCGCGATCCCGATCATCCTGTGCACCAGCAAGAACCAGGAAACCGACCGCGTCTGGGGCATGCGCCAGGGCGCACGCGACTACATCGTGAAGCCGGTCAATGCGGCCGATCTGATGTCCAAGATCAGCGCGCTGGCCTGAGCGAAGGCCAGCCCAGTCCATGGCGAATCGCGATGCTCTGAGAGCCTTCCAGTCCCGGCTGGCGAGCCGTCTGCAGGCTGCGCGCACGACGGGCGTGGCTGCGACGTGGCTGGCGGTCGAGGCGGGCGAGGGCAAGTACCTCTTTCCGCTAGGCCATGCCGGCGAAATCTTTCCCTGGACGCCACCGCAGCCAGTGCCCTACACGGAGCCCTGGTTCCTTGGCGTGGCCAACCTGCGCGGCGGCCTCTATGGCGTGGTGCAGCTGTCGGCATTTGCCGCAGGCGCATCGGGCGGCGTAGCGGCCACCACCGAGGCGACGCGCATCCAGTCGCGGCTCGTTGCTTTCAACGAGCTGCTCGAAGTCAACTGCGCATTGCTGGTCGATCGACTGGCGGGGTTGCGGGGCGCGGAGGCCTTCACGGCCTCCGAGGCTCCGGGCGCAGAAGCACCTGCCTGGCACGGGCATCTGTACACCGACGCGGCAGGAGAGCGCTGGCAGGAAGTCAACCTGCAGGCGCTTTCGCAGCAACCCCAGTTTTTGAGTATTGGTGCGTAGTGCTTCGGCACGCCGTACCGGCAACCACCTGAAGGACCGACCGTGAGCTCGATCGCCGACAAGTTCAAGAAATTACTGCCCGTGAGCAACGGGAACGACAAGGCCCGCGTCGACGGCTCCGGTTCGATATCGCTCGACGATGTCGATACGGTTCAGGCTCCGGACGAGAAAACCGTGCGGCTGGCCAAGGGCGCAAGCGCCTCCGCCGCACCTGCCGATACCGGCTTCGGCGACCCGGCCCTGCTGGGCGGCGGCGATGCCGCCAACGAGCCGGGTGCCGCGGGACTCGACGCCGTACCGCAGGCCGGGGGCGGCCGCATCGGCGCGAACCCCGCGAGACAGCAACGGATCCTGGCCATCATGCTGGCCGTCGTGGTGCTGTTGCTGCTGCTGGTGGCCGGCTCCGCCATTCTTCGCGCGGAACGCCTGGCCCAACAGGTGGCGGCCACCGGCCAGTCGCTGATGCAGTCGCAGCGTCTTGCCAAGTCGATCTCCCAGGCCCTCGTCGGCAGCGCCTCGGCGTTCGTCGAAGTGAAGGACAGCGCCGACGACCTCTCGCGCCGCGTGTCGGGCCTGACCAACGGCGACGATGCCCTGCGCCTCGAACGTGTGGGCAACCAGTACGACGAGGAGATGAACAAGATCAATCCCCTGGTCGCTCGTGCCGATGCCAGCGCCAAGGCCGTGCTGGCCCAGCGCCAGATCCTGACCCAGGTGGGTGCCGCCTTGCGCGACATCAACCAGCAGTCGTCCACGCTGCTCGAAATGACGGAAACCGTCGCTTCGCTGAAGATGCAGCAGAACGCCACGCTGCCTGAAATCTCGGCCGCCGGCCAGCTCGTGATGCTGACGCAGCGCATCGGCAAGTCGACCAACGAGTTCTTCACGGTCGAGGGTGTGAACCCCGACGCCGTGTTCCTGCTCGGCAAGGACTTGAACACCTTCCAGGAAACCACCCGTGGCCTGCTCGACGGCAATGCGCAGCAGCGCTTCCCCGGCTCGAAAGACCCGCAGACCCGCCAGCAGCTCGAAGCCATCCTGAAGACCTACGAGCAGATGCGCACGCAGGCTTCGGCCATTCTGGGCAACCTGCAAGGTCTGGTCGCCGCACGTGAAGCGCAGGCTTCCATCCTGACCGACAGCGAGCCGCTGCGTAAGTCGCTCGGCGACCTGCAGGACAAGCTGTCCGCCCGCACCGGCCTGGGCGCCGGCACCATCGTGCTGCTGTTCGTGCTGTCGCTGGCGGCCCTGGCTCTGGCCGGCGCCATCGGTTTCGTGCAGGTGCGCGAAGGCCGCGAACGTGCCGCCAACGCCGAACGCGAACGTCTGGCTGCGGAGCAGACCTCCGAAGAAGCGGGCCGCGTCAACAACGCCAACCAGGCCGCCATTCTTCGGCTGATGAACGAACTGCAGACAGTGGCCGAAGGCGACCTGACGCAGGAAGCCACCGTGACCGAGGACATCACCGGCGCCATTGCCGACTCGGTGAACTACACGGTGGAAGAACTGCGTTTGCTGGTGGGCAACGTGCAGAACACGGCAACCCGCGTGGCACAGACGACGTCGCAGGTGGAAAGCACCTCGACAGAACTGCTCGCCGCCTCGACCGAACAGCTGCGCGAAATTCGCGAAACCGGCCAGTCGGTGCTGACCATGGCCGAGCGAATCAACGGCGTGTCCACGCAAGCGCAAGAGTCCGCCACGGTGGCGCGCCAGTCGCTGCAAGCTGCATCGTCGGGTCTGCAGGCCGTGCAGAACGCCATCGGCGGTATGAACTCCATCCGCGACCAGATCCAGGAAACCTCCAAGCGGATCAAGCGCCTGGGCGAATCGTCGCAAGAGATTGGCGAAATCACCGAGCTGATCTCGGACATTACCGAACAGACGAACGTGCTGGCGCTCAACGCTGCCATCCAGGCCGCATCGGCCGGTGAAGCCGGTCGAGGCTTCTCGGTGGTGGCGGAAGAAGTGCAGCGACTGGCTGAACGCTCCGCAGATGCCACGCGCCAGATTTCTGCGCTGGTGAAGGCTATTCAGACCGACACCCAGGATGCCGTGGGCGCCATGGAGCGCTCCACGCAGGGTGTGGTCGAAGGGGCCAAGCTGTCCGACAACGCGGGTACCGCGCTGACCGAGATTGACCGCGTGTCGCGCCGCCTGGCAGACCTCATTGAGCAGATTTCGCAATCCGCCTCCCGCGAAGCCGATTCGGCCAACGTGGTGGCCGCGAACATCCAGCACATTTTTGCGGTGACCGAGCAGACCGGAGAAGGTACGCGGACCACGGCACAGCAGGTGCGCGAACTGTCGCAGATGGCCGAAGAGCTGCGCCGCTCGGTAGCCCGTTTCAAGATTGCCTGACAAAAGATAAGAACGGCGAGCACCCAACGTGTCGATCCAAACCCCTGCCACGGCCCCTCTCGCCGGCAACATGCCGGCCACCGAAGATCTTGGGCCGCTGGCCTGGGTGCTGGGAGAAATCCAGAAATCCCTCGACGGTGTAGGCAAGTCGTTGCGGCGCATCGTGCGCGACGTGGGCTCGGCAGCGGAGCCCGAAAGCGGCCCGCTGCAAATGGCCCGCCAGCAACTGCACCAGGCCGTGGGCGCCCTGCAGATGGTGGGGCATTCCTCGCCCGCGATGGTGCTCGGCGCCATCGAATTCGCGGTGCAGGGCTTCATTGCCGATCCGCAACGCTGCACCGACAGCGCGGTGCACAAGATCGAGCGTGCCGGCTTTGCCGTCACCGACTTCCTCAACGCCCTGCTGGCCGGCAAGCCCGTGTCGTCGGTGGCGCTGTTTCCGCAGTACCGCGATGTGCTGGAACTGGTCGGCAACGAGCGCGTGCATCCGGCCGACCTCTGGAGCACCGCGTGGCGCTGGGTCGAGGTCAAGCCTGCGTTGACGCAGGCGGCCATTGCCTATGACCCAGCCGTGCGTTCGCAGCTCGACCGTGAAGTGCTTCAACTGGTCAAGAGCGGCGACTTGCAGGCCGCGCGGCGGCTGCATGCCACGTGCCTGGGGCTCGGACGCGGCGCGCTGCTGCCCCGCGTCGCCAGCTTCTGGACCCTGGCCGCGGGCTTCTTTGAAGCCCTCGCGCTGAACCTCATTCCCGCTGACGCCTACGTGAAGCGCGCCGCCACGCGGGTGCTGCTGCAGTACGCCACGCTCGCGCGCGGCGACAGCGTGGTGTCCGACCGCCTTGGGCAAGACCTGCTGTTCTTCTGCGCGCAAGCCGTGCCCACCGCGCGCGACGACGCCACCACGCTGCGCACCGTGCGCAGCGCCTGGGGCATCGCCAGCGAACCGCACATCGACTACACCGTCGAGCAGTTCGGCCGCTTCGATCCGCTGGTGCTCGCACAGGCGCGCAAGCGCATCGAGACCGCCAAGGAAATGTGGTCGGCGCTCTCGGGCGGCGACATCACCCGCACGCGCCAGGTGGCCGACACCTTCGCGCAACTGGGCGAATCGCTGCAGAAGCTGCATCCGCCGAGCCTGCCGATGGTGCAGGCGCTGACCCATGCGGTCGAAGCGTCCGTGCGTTCCAGCCAGGCGCCCGACACCGAGCTTGCGATGGAAGTCGCCACCTCGGTGCTTTATCTCGAAGCTGCGCTCGAAGACCTCGATCCGAGCGATCCCCAGCTCACCGCCCGTACCCTGCAACTCGCCGGTCGCATCGAACGCGTGCGTGCGGGCGGCCATTCCGAGCCGCTCGAGCCGTGGATGGAAGACCTGTATCGCCGCGTGAGCGATCGCCAGACCATGGGCACCGTGGTCGACGAGCTGCGCAGCCACCTGAGCGAACTTGAAAAGTCGCTTGACCAGTACTTCCGCCGTCCCGCCGAAAAGGGCCTGCTGCGCACCGTGCCGACGCAACTGATGCAGATGCGCGGTGTGTTCTCCGTGCTCGGCCTCGAACAGGCTGCGCACACCGTGCAGCGCATGCGCGACGACGTCGAGGCCATGTTGGTCAGCACCTCGCCGGCCGAAGAAATGGCTGGCTTCGATGCGCTGGGCAACAACCTCGGCGCATTGGGCTTCCTGATCGACATGCTGGGCTACCAGCCCGCGCTGGCCAAGCGCCTGTTCGTGTTCGACGCCGAAGCCGGTGAACTCAAGCCGCTCATGGGCCGCCAGGCCACCGACAGCGTGGCCGCCGACAGCGCCGCGCCGAGTCCGGCACCGGTCGCCGAGAGCGTGCTGAGCATCGAGGAAGTCGACGCGCAGATCGCATCGAAACTCGCCGCACTTGCCACGCCCAGCCGCAAGGCCAAGGTGTCGCCGATCGAGGAATTCAGCCGCAAGACCGAAAGCTGGACCTCCAAGATCGCCGGCCCGAGCTCGCTGCCCGACACCGAGGTGACCGAGCTCGAAGAAGACGACCTGCAGAACATCTTCCTCGACGAAGCCCGCGAAGTGGTGCAGAACGGCCTGGCCGCCATCGCCGAACTGGGTGGCCACCCCGACGACGTCGAAGAACTCACCATCCTGCGCCGTGCGTTCCACACGCTCAAGGGCAGCTCGCGCATGGTCGGCCTGACCGACTTCGGCGATGCCGCCTGGTCGCTCGAACAGGTGGTCAACACCTGGCTGGCCGACCAGCGTGACGCCACGCCCGAACTGCTGTCCGGCACCGAAAGAACGTTGCGTGAATTCAGCCAATGGGTCGAAGCCATCGCCTCGGGCCAGCCGCACGCGTGGCAGGCCGCGCCGTTCAACCGCGTGGCCCAGGCCCTGCTGGCCGGCGAGCCGGTGCCCGCGCCGGTGCGACTGGCCGATGCGGAGGCCCTGGCGGTCGCTGCGCGCCACATCGCCGCTGAAGCGCCCGCACCCGTGGCCGTGCCGACGCCGTTGTCGGAACTGCCGGACTTGCCCGACCTGTCGTTCCTTGAATCGCCCACCGCGCCAGTCGCGGCACCCGAGGCGGCCATCGAAATGGTGGCGTGGCAAGAGCCCGAAAAGCCTGCCGCGCCCGAGACCGACGACGATTTCGCATCGACCGACTTCGTCGACTTCGAGGCGAAGCACGACACCGAGCCTGCTCCGCTGCTGACATTGCCCAGCGGCGACGAATTCGATTTCCTGGCGCCCCCGAAAACGCCGGCGCGCGCGGAGCCTGTTGCGGCCCAGCCGGAGCCCGAGCCCGTCATCGAAGCCGCCATGCCGACCGCCACCGGTCTGCCCGATCTGGAATGGGTGCCTGAGCCGCTGCCCGTGGAGGCTGGCGAGTTTGAAGTCATCGAGGCGGCACAACCGCCGCACGAAGAGCCGGTCGTCGAACCGGAGCCCGAACTGCAGCTGGCGCCCGAACCAGTGCCTGAGCCGGAACCCGCGCTGGTTGTCGCCGAAGCTGTCGCGCCGGCCGAAGTGCATGCAGCGCCGGTCGAAGCACCCGCCGAATTGCCCCTCGCCCTCGAGGTTGCCGAAGAAGCACCTGAGACGGTTGCGCAACAAGCAGCGGCAGAAGCGGCAACAGTCGCTGCCGCAGCAGCAGCAGCAACAGCAACAGCCGCAGCCGCAGCCGCAGCAGAAGAGGCCGCTGCCGCAGCCAGCGCTGAAGACCAGGTCAAGGTGATCGGTCCGCTGCGCATCGGCATCGCGCTCTACAACGTCTACCTCAACGAAGCCGACGAATGGTCCCGCCAATTGGCCACCGACGTCGGCGAGTGGGCACTCGAATCGCACGAACGCCTGCCTGATTCCACCGTCGCACTGGCGCATTCGCTGGCCGGCAGCTCCGCCACCGTCGGCTTCCACAGCCTGTCGGGCATGGCCCGTCTGCTCGAATCGGCGCTGCAGCATCTGCAGATGCAAGGCAGCGGCACGCGTGAACAGGGCGTGGTGCTGGTCGCTGCGGCCGACGAGCTGCGTCGCCTGCTGCACCAGTTCGCCGTCGGCTTCCTGCGCGATCCGGCCGAAGGAACGCTGCAGGCGCTGCGCGACATCGCCGCAGCCCCGATGCCCACCGAAGTGGCCATGCGCGCCGAAGCCGCGCGGCCGCTGCACCAGGTGGTGGTCAGCAACAGCGTGGCCGACGTGGCGCTGGACGATTCCGAAGACGCCATCGACCTGGCCGATGCGGTCGACGTCGACCTGTTCCCGATCTTCGAGGAAGAGGCCGCCGAACTGCTGCCGCAACTGGGCGAAGCACTGCGCCAGTGGGCGCATCATCCCGACGACAGCGCGCCGCGCGCCTCGGTGCTGCGCACGCTGCACACGCTCAAGGGCAGTGCGCGTCTGGCGGGCGCCATGCGCCTCGGCGAGCGGGCGCACCGCATGGAGTCCGAGATCGAAGTCCTGGGTTCCCAGGGCGCCGAACGCTCCGACATCGAGAAACTGCTCACGCGCCTGGACGCCCTGCAAGCCACCTTCGACGCGTTGCGCGCGGCGGACGATGCCACGCAGGTCGAGCTGGCCCATTTGGTGGCAACCGCGACCGCCTCTGCGGCGGCCACCTCGCTGCTGCAGGTCGCGCCTGAAGCCGGCGTGCCGGCGAACGACGCCGTGGCCGCCCCGGTCACCAGCGACGACGACCTGTCTGCTGCTGGCGAACCGGCCGCAGTGATGCTGCAGCCGCGCCCGGCGCCCGCGTTGCTCGCGCCCTTGCGTGCCGCCTCGGGCCAGGCCGTGCGCATTCGCACCCAGCTGCTCGACCGCCTGGTGGCGCAGACCGGCGAGGTCATCATCACGCGCTCGCGGCTCGAAGCCGAACTGGGCCAACTGCGCGGATCGCTGTCCGACCTCACGGGCAACCTGGACCGCCTGCGCCAACAACTGCGCGACATCGAAGTGCAGGCCGAAAGCCAGATGCAGTCGCGCCTGGCGCAAGCCAAGGACTCGCAGCAGAGCTTCGACCCGCTCGAATTCGACCGATTCACCCGCGTGCAGGAACTCACCCGCATGATGGCCGAGTCGGTGAACGACGTGGCCACCGTGCAGCGCACGCTGCAAAAGACGGTGCAGGCCACGGAAGACGACCTGAGCGTGCAGGCACGCCAGACGCGTGAGCTGCAGCGCGGCCTGCTGCGCACACGCATGGTGGAGTTCGAGGGCATCTCCGACCGCCTCTACCGCGTGGTGCGCCAGGCGTCGAAGGACACCGGCAAGCAGGTGCGCCTGGACATCGTCGGCGGCTCCATCGAAATGGACCGTGGCGTGCTCGACCGGATGACGCCCGCCTTCGAGCATCTGCTGCGCAACTGCGTGGCGCACGGCATCGAGGACGCGGCGGCGCGCGAGAAGGCCGGCAAGGACGCCAGCGGCCTGATCGTGATCGACCTGCACCATGAAGGCAACGACGTCTCGGTGAGCTTCCGCGACGACGGCGCCGGCCTCGACCAGCAACGCATCGCCGAGCGCGCCCGCGCACTCGGCCTGCTGGGGCACGACCAGCAACTGACGGCCGACGAAGCCACCGAACTGATCTTCAAGCCCGGCTTCTCGACCGCCGGCCAGGTCTCCGAACTTTCCGGTCGCGGCATCGGCATGGACGTGGTGCGCGCGCAGATCGCGGCGCTCGGCGGCCGCATCGAAACGCACAGCGCCTCCGGCCAGGGCACCACCTTCAAGCTGGTGCTGCCGCTGACCACCGCCGTGACGCACGTGGTGATGCTGCGCGCAGGTGAGGTGTCGATCGGCGTGCCGTCGAATCTGGTGGAACTGGTGCAGCGCGTGAGCGGGACCGACCTCGAAGCGGCCTACGTGCACAACAGCCATCCCTTCGGCAGCGAGCAGGTGCCGTTCTACTGGGCCGGCGCGCTGCTGCAGGCTTCGGCCCGCAGCGAACACACGAGCACCAAGAACAACACCATCGTCATCGTGCGAAGCGCGGCACAGCGCGTCGCGCTGCACGTGGACGAAGTGCTGGGCAACCAGGAAGTCGTGGTGAAGAACCTCGGCCCGCAGCTCGCACGGCTGCCCGGCCTGGCCGGCATCTCGGTGCTGGCGTCGGGCGCGGTGGCGCTGATCTACAACCCGGTGGCGCTGGCCTCGGTGCATGGCGAACAGGCGCGCTTGCGTCAGGCCGCCGCACTGGCGGTGTCGCATGCCGCCGCGGCCGATGACCATGGCGCGCCGCACGAGCCGTTGCCGGTGCTGGCCCCCGTGGCGCCGCAGGTGCCGCTGGTGCTGGTGGTCGATGATTCGATCACCGTGCGCCGCGTCACGCAGCGCCTGCTGCAGCGCGAAGGCTATCGCGTGTCGCTCGCAGCCGACGGCCTGCAGGCGCTCGAACGCCTGCAGCAGGAACGGCCCGCCGTGGTGCTGTCGGACATCGAGATGCCGCGCATGGACGGCTTCGACCTGGCCCGCAACATTCGCGCCGACGCTGCGCTGGCCGAGCTGCCGATCATCATGATCACCTCGCGCATCGCCGAGAAGCACCGCGATTACGCGCGCACGCTGGGCGTGAACCACTACCTGGGCAAGCCGTACTCGGAAGAAGAACTGCTGCGGCTGGTGCGTGCGTACACCAGCGAACCCGCGCTGGCCGCTGCCGCCTGAAGTTCAGCAGGCGCGCATTGAAAGTAAAAAGGGCCTTCGGGCCCTTTTTACTTTTGCGCCACCGCCTTGGCCCGCGCCACCCCATAGCGCTGCAGCGTCTTCTCGCGCGCCTCGGCATGGTCCACCACCGGCACGGGATAGGTCTCGCCGAGCTTGATGCCCGCCGCCTCCAGCTCCACCGGCGATGCCGTCCACGGCGCATGGATTGCCGCGTTCGACAACCCCGCCAGTTGCGGCAGGTAGCGGCGGATGAACTTGCCCTCGGGGTCGAAGCGCTCGCTCTGCGTCACCGGGTTGAAGATGCGGAAGTAGGGCTGGGCGTCGCAGCCGCTGGAGCTGGCCCACTGCCAACCGCCGTTGTTCGAGGCCAGCTCGAAGTCGTTCAGGTGCTGTGCGAAGTAGCGTTCGCCACGCCGCCAGTCCAGCCCCAGGTCCTTGCACAGAAAGCTCGCCACCACCATGCGCAGGCGGTTGTGCATGTAGCCGCTCTGGTTGATCTGCAGCATCGCGGCATCGACCAGCGGGTAGCCCGTGCGGCCTTCGCACCAGGCGTCGAACAACTGGTCGGCGTGCTTGCCGTGGTGCCACTGGATCTTGTCGTACTCGGGGCGAAAGCTCTTCGACTCGCCACCTGTGTGCACGTGCGGGAAGTGCGCCAGGATCTGGAAGTAGAAGTCGCGCCAGATCAGCTCGCTGAGCCAGGTCGCGGCACCGGCATCGCCCAGCAGCGACAACTGATGCGCCACGCCGGTCATCTGCCGGATCGACACCGTGCCGAAGCGCAGGTGCACGCCCATGTAGCTGGGCCCGCGCACGGCCGGGAAGTTGCGCGCGGCGTCGTAGCGGTCGATGCGCTCGAAGAAATCCTCGAACAGCGCGCCGGCGCCCCGCGTGCCGGTGGGGATTTCCAGCTCCCCGAGGTTGCTCTTCGCAAAGCCGATGTCCTCCAGCGACGGCACCGGCTCCCTGTAGGCCTCCGGCAGTGGCGCCAGCGCGTCGGCATGGCTGCGCACGGGGTACGACTTGAGGAAGAAGGCATCGACCTTCGCCAGCCAGGCCCGCTTGTAGGGCGTGAACACGGTGTAGGGCTGGCCGGTCTTGGTCATGACCTCATCGCGGTCGAAGACGGTCGAGTCCTTGTACGTGTGGAAGGTCACGCCGGCATTGGCCAGCGCGCCGAACACCTTGGCGTCGCGCGCCAGTGCATCGGGCTCGTCGTCGCGGTTGGCGAACACGGCCTGCACATCGAGGTCGCGTGCCAGCGCGGGAATCTCGTGGACGGCGATGGCATGACGCACGATCAACCCGCCGCCCAGTGCGCGCAGCTCGGCTTGCAGCTCCACCAGCGATTCGCGGATGAATTCCACCCGCCGGTCGACGGTGGGCAGTGCGTCCAGGATCGCCTTGTCGAACACGAAAACACAGACCACCTGGCGGCAGGCGCGCAGTGCGCGATAGAGGGCCGCGTTGTCGTCCACGCGAAGGTCGCGGCGGAACCACATGAGCCCTTTGGGATAGGTCTTGTCGACGGCCAGTAAAATCGGGGGCATATGGCTGCCGATTCTGCCCCGATGAACCTCACGCATCACTTTTTGATAGCGATGCCCGGGATGGAAGACAAAACTTTCAACCGCAGCGTCGTGTACCTCTGCGAACACAGCGAGCGCGGTGCGCTCGGCCTGGTGATCAACAAACCCAGCGACATCAACCTCAAGGTGCTGTTCGAGAAGATCGAGTTGCACCTGTCGCGCCCCGAACTGGGCGAAGCGCCTGTTTTCCAGGGCGGCCCGGTGCAGACCGAGCGCGGCTTCGTGCTGCACGAGCCGGTCTTCGCCCATGCCGAGAAGCCCGAGGAATCGGTCTATGCCTCGACCATGACCATCCCCGGCGGGCTCGAAATGACCACCTCCAAGGACGTGCTCGAGGCCCTGGCCACCGGCTCTGGCCCGCGCAAGGTGCTGGTCTCGCTGGGCTATTCGGCCTGGGGCGAGGGCCAGCTCGAATCCGAACTGGCCGAGAACAGCTGGCTCACCGTGGGCGCCGACCCGGCCGTGATCTTCGATACGCCGGTCGAGCAGCGCTACGACAAGGCGTTGATGCTGCTGGGCCTCGAAGCCTGGAAGCTGTCTCCCGAAGCAGGGCACGCGTGAGCGTCGTGGTCATGCCAGACGCTCCCGCTCCCTCCGCTTCTTCACCTGTTCCCGTTGCCGTTCCGGCCCATTTCCAGACCTTCCTGGCCTTCGACTTCGGCCTGAAGCGCACCGGTGTGGCCAGCGGCAACCGGCTGCTGTCCACCGCGACCCCGCAGGCCACCATCAAGGCCGAGGGCGACGCCCGCTTCGTGCAAGTCGAGGCGCGCATCAAGGAATGGCAGCCCGACGCGCTGGTGATCGGCGTGCCCTATCACCCCGATGGCGCTCCGCACGAGAACACCCGCCGCGCGCAGAAGTTCGCGCGCCAGTTGCGGGGCCGTTTCAATCTCCAGGTGTTCGAGGTCGACGAGCGCTACAGCACCACCGAGGCCCTGTCGTCGGGTGCGCGCGATGCCGATGCCGCCTCGGCCTGCATCATCCTGGAGCAATTCCTGAGGAGCCTTGCGTGAGTTCAATTCCCGACGCCGAAGCGCTCTACACGAAGCTGCTGGCCGGCGTGAAGACGCTGATGCGCGCTGAAACGAAGCTGGTCGGCATCACCTCCGGCGGTGCCTGGCTGGTCGGGCGGCTGCAGAAAGACCTGGGCCTGCCCGGCGCCCCCGGCGTCATTTCGTCGGCCATGCACCGCGACGACTTCGCGTGCCGTGGCCTGTCGGCCAGCGCGCAGACCGCGCTGCCCTTCGACGTGAACGGCACGGACGTGCTGCTGCTCGACGACGTGTTCTACACAGGCCGCACCATCCGCGCGGTGCTCAACGAACTGTTCGACTTCGGCCGCCCGGCCTGCGTGCGGCTCGCCGTGCTGGTCGACCGCGGCGGGCGCGAGCTGCCGGTGGCGGCGGACTTCGCCGCGACGACGCTCACGCTGCCCGACACGCAGCTGCTGGCCCTCGCACGCGCGGACGATGGCGCGTTCAGCCTCAAGGTGGAGGAGAACTCGTGAGCTCCCACACTCATCACTGCGTGTATTCGTTGCCCCCCGAGGGGGCGCAGGCCTCCCTTGGGGCGGCCCGGCGGGAGGCCTGCTGATGCTCTACAAGCGAAATCCGCAGCTCAACAAGCACGGCGAGCTGATCCACCTGCTGTCGATCGAAGGGCTGCCCAAGGACATCGTCACGCACATCCTCGACACGGCGGCCAATTTCACCAGCGTGAGCGACCGCGAGGTGAAGAAGGTGCCGCTGCTGCGCGGCAAGAGTGTGTTCAACCGGTTCTTCGAGAACTCCACGCGCACCCGCACCACCTTCGAGATCGCGGCCAAGCGCCTGAGCGCCGACGTCATCAATCTCGACATCGCGCGCTCCTCGGCCACCAAGGGCGAATCGCTGCTCGACACCATCGCCAACCTGAGTGCGATGGCGGCCGACCTGTTCGTGGTGCGCCACAGCGAGTCGGGCGCGCCCTACCTGATCGCGCAGCACGTCGCGCCGCATGTGCACGTGGTGAATGCCGGTGACGGCCGCCACGCACATCCGACGCAGGGGCTGCTCGACATGTACACGATCCGCCACTACAAGAAAGACTTTGCGAACCTCACGGTCGCGATCGTCGGTGACGTGCTGCACTCGCGTGTGGCGCGCTCCGACATCCATGCGCTCACCACGCTCGGCTGCGCCGAAGTGCGCGTGGTCGGCCCCAAGACACTCGTGCCCGGCGACATGGCCGGCATGGGCGTGCGCGTGTGCCACACGCTCGAAGAAGGCATCAAAGACTGCGACGTCATCATCATGCTGCGCCTGCAGAACGAGCGCATGAGCGGCGCGCTGCTGCCCTCGTCGCAGGAGTTCTTCAAGACCTACGGCCTCACGCCCGAGAAGCTGCAACTGGCCAAGCCGGATGCCATCGTGATGCATCCGGGGCCGATCAATCGCGGGGTCGAGATCGACTCCGCCGTGGTCGATGGAAAGCAGAGCGTGATCCTTCCGCAGGTCACTTTTGGCATTGCGGTGCGCATGGCCGTGATGAGCATCGTGGCGGGCAACGAAGCATGAAAACGACACTGATCACCCACGGTCGCGTCATCGACCCCGCATCCGGCATCGACAGGAAGGCCGACATTGCACTGGTCGACGGCAAGATCGTCAGCATCGGCAACACGCCTGAGGGCTTCAGGGCCGACCGCACCATCGATGCCGCAGGCTGCGTCGTCGCCCCGGGCCTCGTCGACCTCGCCGCACGCCTGCGCGAACCCGGCTACGAACACGAAGGCATGCTCGAAAGCGAAATGGCCGCAGCCGTCGCGGGCGGCGTCACCAGCCTCGTGTGCCCGCCCGACACCGACCCGGTGCTCGACGAGCCCGGCCTGGTCGAGATGCTCAAGTTCCGCGCCGAGAAGCTGCAGTGCGCGCGCCTGTTCCCGCTCGGCGCGCTCACGCGCAACCTTGCCGGCGGCGTGCTGACCGAGATGGCCGAACTCACCGAGGCCGGTTGCATCGGCTTCAGCCAGGCCGACGTGCCGTTGGCCGACACGCAGGTGCTGCAACGCGCGTTGCTGTACGCCAGCACCTTCGGCTACACCGTCTGGCTGCGTCCACAAGACCGCGACCTCGGCAAGGGCGTCGCGGCCAGCGGCCCGCTCGCCACGCGGCTGGGCCTGGCGGGCGTGCCCGTGGCGGCCGAGACCATCGCCATCTTCACCATCATCGAACTGATGAAGAGCACCGGCGCGCGCGTGCACCTGTGCCGCATCTCCAGTGCCCGGGGCGTCGAGCTGGTGCGCGAGGCCAAGGCACAGGGCCTGCCGCTGACCTGCGACGTCAGCATCAACTCGCTGCACCTGGCCGACACCGACATCGGCTACTTCGACAGCCGCGCGCGCCTGAATCCGCCGCTGCGCCAGCAACGCGACCGCGAGGCACTGTCGGCCGCGCTGGCCGACGGCACCATCGACGCGCTGGTGTCCGACCACACGCCGGTCGAAGCCGACGCCAAGACGCTGCCCTTCGCCGAAGCCGAGCCGGGCGCCACCGGGCTCGAACTGCTGCTGCCGCTCGCGCTGCAATGGGCCGAGCGCAGTGGCGCCGGCATTGCGCGTGCGATCGAGGTCATCACCAGCGCGCCGGCACGCCTGCTGGCCGCCGCCGATGCGGGCAGCGGCATCGGCCGCCTTGTCGAAGGCGGCGTGGCCGACCTGTGCATCTTCGAGCCGACGCTCGAATGGCAGGTCCAGCCCTACGCGCTCAAGAGCCAGGGCAAGCACACGCCGTTTGCCGGCTACCCGCTGCAGGGCCGCGCGCGCCACACGCTGGTCGCGGGCCGCGTCGTCCACGGCTGAAGATCCCAAGCACGCCAAAGAACAAAAGGCCCACGTCCAGATGCTGCACTCACTGAAAGCCTGCTGGCGCCTGCTGCATGCGGTGGGGCATGCATTGGGCGGCTGGTGGACGATCCGCTTCACCTTTCCCGAGCTGTCACAGCAGGAGCGCAATGCGCGCGTGCAGGCCTGGTCGCAGCGCATGCTCGAGATCATGGGCATCACCCTCAAGGTGCAGGGCACGCCGCCGAGCGAAGGGCCAGTGCTGCTGATCTGCAACCACCTCTCGTGGCTGGACATCACCTGCATCCATGCGTCGCGCCACGTGCGCTTCGTGTCGAAGTCGGGCGTGAAGCAGTGGCCGCTGATCGGCACGCTGTCCACGGGTGCGGGCTCGCTCTACATCGAGCGCGAACGCCGCCGCGATGCATTGCGCGTGGTGCACCACATGACCGAGGCGCTGCGCAATGGCGACCTGATCGGCGTGTTCCCCGAAGGCACCACGAGCGACGGGCGCGGGCTGCTGCCCTTCCACGCCAACCTGCTGCAAGCGGCCATTTCATCGGGCGCGCCGGTGCTCCCGGTCGCGCTGCGCTTTGCCGATGCAGCCACTGGCGAGAACAGCCAGGCGCCGCGCTACATCGACGACGACAGTCTCGTCGCCTCGCTCTGGAACACGCTGCGCGCGCCGCCGCTGCTGGCCATCGTGCGCTTCGGCGAGCTGCAGGACTCGCACGGCCGCGAGCGCCGCGTCTGGGCGCAGTCGCTTCACGAAGACGTGCAGCAGTTGCGTCGCGATACCCACTGACGGCACCGACCGCACTGACCAAAAAAAGCGCCCCGTGAGAGGCGCTGAACGACGCGGATGCGTCGCGAGGAGGAAACGGTGTTCGAGTTCAGAGAATGCCGAAGACCTTCAGGCCGATGATCACGATGAGTGGCACGCCGCAAAGCCAAAGGATGATGCTTTTCATGATCGAGGTCTCCGTGAAGTAGGTAGGCCTCTACAGTGGCGGCACCCGTGACCGCCGCTTGCGGGATAAGGCAAAACACGCGCGTGAGCGCGTGCCTACACCTCTGTCGCTTCAGGCCTGCTCTGCTGTAGGCACAAAGCCCAGCCGGCGCGAAATTTCCAGCGCGCAGGCTTTCAGCGGCACGGCCACGCGGCCGTCCCAGTCGCTGTCGAAGGTGGCCTCGGGGCCCATCGCCGTGATGCCCAGCACCAGGTTGTTGGTCGAGTCGAACACCGGCGCGCAGAAGGCGTCGATGCCCGGGATCGGCTGGCCCAGCGTGCGCGACATGCCGTGCAGCCGCGTCTCGACCAGCAGTGCCTCGATCTGCGACTGCGACAGCTCTTCCGCGCCACGGCCGCCGGCCGGCCCGCGCAGGCGCGCGAGGTCGTCCACCATCATCTTTTCCACCACCTTGGGCGGCAGGTAGGCCGCGAACAGCCGCCCCGTGGCCGTGTAGGCCAGCGACATCACGGTGCCGGTGCGCAGGTTCACGTGCAGCGGGTGGATCGGCTCTTCCAGCCGCACGACGGTCGGCCCGAAGTTGCCCCACACGGCCACCGCGATGCTCTGCTCGGTCTCGGACGCGAGCGCCTCGATCAGCGGCGAAGCCTCCTTGATCGGGTCCAGCCGCTGCAGCTTGGCCAGGCCCAGTTGCAGGGCCAGCGGGCCCAACTCGTAGCGGCCCGCGCTGTCCTGCACGACAAAACCCACCTTCAGAAAACTGACGAGGTAAGGGTGCGCCTTGCCGACCGGAATGCCCGCCGACTTGCCGAGGTCGCGCAGCGCCATGGGCGCGACGTGCCGGCCGAGCGCAACCAGCAGTTGCGTTCCGATTTCGACTGACTGAATGCCACGTCTTGGCTTTTCCATGGGGCGCCCGGCGTGGGGGTTGAGAGTGGGGGCGAGTATAGCCATCAGGGTTTCTACTGATATTGTCACGATCAATCGACGATGACTGATCATCTGATAGTAACTAAACGACTTGACCATATCAACATCGCTACCTAAACTTCGCCGCAACTTAAGTCGTACACACACAGAGGCAAGACAGGCAGAGATGGAACAGAACACTTTTGAATGCGATGTGCTGGTTGTCGGCAGCGGCGCCTCGGGCATGTCCACCGCCATCACGGCGGCTTCGCAGGGGTTGAAGGTGCTGGTGGTCGACAAGGAGCCGCGCTTTGGCGGCACCACCGCGCGCTCGGGCGGCTGGCTGTGGATTCCGGGCACGCGCCTGGCCACGGAGCAGGGCATCCACGAACCCGAGGGCGCCGCGCTCGCCTACATGCGGCACGAGACCACCACCCACTTCGACGCGGCGCGCGTCGGCGCCTTCCTGGACATGGGCCCCAAGGCCATCGACTTCTTCACGCGCAACACCTGCGTGCAGTTCGACATGCCGGCGGTGTTTCCCGACTACCACGCCGAAGCACCCGGCGGCCAGCCGGGCGGTCGCTCGATGGTCACGCGCCCGTTCGATGGCCGCGAACTCGGCAAGCGCGTCAAGCAACTGGCGCCGCCGCTGCCCGAACTCACGGTGTTCGGGATGATGTTGGGCTCCGGCCCCGAGATCAAACACTTCATGCGCGCCTTCAAGTCGCCGACCTCGTTCTGGTACGTCACCAAGCGGCTGACCCGGCATTTCCTGGACGTGCTCGGCCACGGACGCGGCATGACGCTGACCAACGGCAATGCGCTGGCCGGCCGCTTGGCCAAGGCCGCGATGGACCTGGACATTCCCGTGTGGCTGTCGTCGCCGGTGAAGAAGCTCGTGGTCGAGTACGACGGCGTCTCCGGCGCGGTGGTGGAGCACGAAGGCAAGACACTGCGCATCGTCGCCAGGCGCGGCGTGGTGCTCGCCTGCGGCGGCTTTCCCTACGACGTGGAGCGCCGCAAGCAATTGTTCCCGCATGCGCCCACCGGCAAGGAGCACTACTCGCCTTCGCCCGAGACCAACACCGGCGACGGCCTGCGCCTGGCCGAAGCTGTGGGTGGCCGCGTCGACGGCACCATCCCGCATGCGGCGGCCTGGGTGCCCGCCTCGGTTACCACGCGCCCTGATGGCAGCAAGGGCGTGATGCCCCACTTCATCGACCGCGCCAAGCCCGGGGTGATCGCGGTCACGCCCAAGGGCAAGCGCTTTGCCAACGAAGGCAACTCGTACCACGACTTCGTGCAGGCGATGGTCAAGGCCTGCGAGGGCGAGCTCGAAGTCACGGCCTGGCTGCTGTGCGACCACAAGGCGCTGCGTGACTACGGCCTGGGCTGTGTCGCACCGTCGCCGCTGCCCATCGGCCGTCACCTGAAGAGCGGCTACCTCAAGCGCGGCGCGAGCATCGGCGAGCTGGCGAAAGAAATCGGCATTGCACCGGCCACGCTCGAAGCCACCGTGCAGGAGTTCAACAAGGGCGCACGCACCGGCGACGACCCCGCCTTCGGCAAAGGCAGCAAGGCCTACAACCGCTACCAGGGCGACGCCAACGTCACGCCCAACCCCTGCGTCGCGCCGCTGGAGAACGGTCCGTACTACGCCATCAAGCTGGTGATCGGCGACATCGGCACCTTCGCCGGCCTGGTCACCGACGAGAAGACCCGCGTGCTCGATGCCAACCGCCAGCCGATCCAGGGCCTCTATGCGGTCGGCAACGACGCGGCCAGCGTGATGGGCGGCAACTACCCCGGCGCCGGCATCACGCTCGGCCCGGCGCTGACCTTCGGCTACGTGGCGGGCCTGCAGCTCGCGCAGGCAGAGGCCCTGGCAACGGTGCAACTGAAGGTCGAGCAGCGCGAAGCCGTGCCCGTGAGCCGCAAGGCCTGAGTTTTCCAGTCAACGCATTCCACAGAAGGAGACACCGATGGCCTTTCCCTCCAACGTCGCGCCGCGCCTGCTCGAAGGCCGCCTGGCCCTCATCACCGGCGCCGGCCAGGGCAACGGCCGCGCGCTCGCACTCGGCCTGGCGCAAGCCGGCGCCCGCGTGGTCGTGACCGACATGAACGACGCCACCGTGCGCGAGACCGAGCAACTGGTGCGGGGCGAAGGCGGGCAGGCCTGGTCCTTCCTGCTCGACGTCACCTCACCCGAGGCCTGCAATGCGCTGGCCGCGAAGGTCGGCGAAGAGGTCGGCACGATCGACCTGCTGGTCAACAACGCCGGCATCATCATTCGCGAGACCACCGCCAGCCCCAACGCGGCGGCCAACTGGAAGAAGACCATCGACGTGAACGTGCACGGCACCTTCAACACGACGCTGGCCTTCATCCCCGCGATCAAGCAGACCCGGGGCTCGATCATCAACATCGCCTCGATTGCCGCCTATGCGGGGCAGGGCGCGAGCCTCGGCTACTCGCCCTCCAAGGGCGCCATCAAGATGCTTACGCAGTCGCTGGCGCAAGAGCTGGCACCGGCTGGCGTGCGCGTGAATGCGCTCGCACCGGGCGTGATCGAAACGCCGATGACCGCCGCCACGCGCGACAACCCGGGCCGCCTCGAATCGTTCATGACGCGCATCCCGATGGGCCGCGTCGGCCAGACCGAAGACCTCGTGGGCCCGGTGATCTTCCTGGCCAGCGACATGTCGCGCTACGTCACCGGCATCACGCTGCCGGTGGACGGCGGCTTCCTCGCCGTCTGAGCCCCTTCGCCTTTCCGCTTCCTCGTCCGTCACATCCATCAGGAGACAAAAAATGAAAACCATCCGTCTGTACAAGACATTGCTCGCGACCGCCGCGTTCGCAGCTTTTGCCGCCACCGCGTCGGCGCAGGACATCAAGCTCGGCTACAACGGCGACCTCTCGGCCTCACCCTCGGCGCAGAGCGGCCAGGCCGCGGTGCTCGGCATGGAAGCGGCTATTGCGGACATCAACGCCGCCGGTGGCGTGCTCGGCAAGAAGCTGGCGCTGGTGACGCGCGACGACGTGTCGGCACCGCCCAAGTCGATCCAGAACATGAGCGACCTGATCGACAACGAGAAGGTGGTCGCGGTGTTCGGCCCCACCAACTCGGGCAACGCCATGGCCTGGAAGCACATCGCCAACCAGAAGAAGATTCCGGTGCTGGGCAACGTGGGCTCGGGCACCGACATCACCAAGCCGATGAGCCCCGGCGCCGACAACTACATGTTCCGCGTCTCGATGGTCGACCGCGAGCAAGTGGCTGCGCTCATGGCCTACGTGAAGAAGAACACCGCCGGCTCCAAGGTCGTGGGCCTGATGGCCGAGACCACCGGCTACGGCCAGGGCGGCCTGAAGGACATGGAAGACATCGCCAAGCTGCAGGACATCAAGATCGCGGCCACCGAGCGCTTCGGCGTCGGCGACACCGACATGACCTCGCAGCTGAGCAAGATGAAGGCGGCCAACGTCGACACCGTGGTGGTGTGGGCGCAGGGCACGCCCATCGCGCAACTGGTGCGCAGCATGGAGAAGATCAACTACTTCCCGTTGACGCTCACCTCCTGGGCCGCCGACAACATCACCTTCTACGACGCGGCAGGCAAGGCGCTGGCCGAGAAGCCGATCTTCATGCGCACCGTGAGCGAAACCCGCACGCCCGCGCAGCAGAAGCTGTTCGACCGCATCGGCACCAAGCTGAAGGCGCCGGGCTCGTTCTCGTTCGCGCTGCATGGCTACGACTCGATGCAACTGCTGGCGCAGGCGATGAAGCAGGCCAACAGCACCGACGGCGCCGCCGTGCGTGCCGCGCTGGAAGACCTGAAGACGCCGGTGCAGGGCGTGCTCAAGACCTACGACAAGCCCTTCAGCAAGACCAACCACGAAGCCCTGACCGCCAAGGACCTGGTGTGGATCCGCTGGAAGGACGGCAAGCTGCTGCCCTACAGCGACGCGCTGATCGGCGCGCTCAAGCCGGCCGACTTCAAGCAGTAACAAGAGAACCAAGAGACGGGGCGGGGCTGTCCTCGCGCGGCCCCGCTTCGTCTCGCAACGGAGATACACACCATGGTTGAAGCCCTCCTGCAGGCGCTCATCAGCGGGCTCGCCGTCGGCGGTGCCTATGCGCTGGTGGCACTCGGATTCAGCATCACGTTCACGACCACCAAGACGTTGAACTTCTCTCACGGCGAGTTCGTCTCGGCCGGTGCGTTCATCGGCATGAGCGCGCTGTTCCTGGTGCTGGGCAAGCCCTTCGATTCCACCACCTTCGGCGACGCCATCCCCGGCGCGGGCGCGCAGATGTTCGCGCTCGTGGCCGCGCTCGGCGTGATGGGGCTGCTGGGCTGGTTGCTCTACGTACTGGGCGTGCGCCCGTTCGCGGGCCGCCCCGGCATGGCCTGGGTGATGAGCACGCTGGGCTTCGGCGTGATTTTGCAGAGCGTGGGCCTGGCCATCTGGGGCCCGAAGCCCGTGGTGGTGCCCGCGCCCGTGGGCGATGCGGTGATCCGCATGTTCGGTGTGGGCGTGCGCCCGCAGGAACTGCTGACGCTCGGCGTGGCCGTGGTCGTGATGTTCGGCTTCGACCGCGTGATGAACCGCACCATGGTCGGCAAGGCCATGCGCGCGGTCGCGCAGAACGGCAACGTGGCGAGCCTCATGGGCATCAACACCAACGCCATGATGATCGGCGCCTTCGTCGTCAGCTCGGCGCTGGCCGGCCTGTCGGGTTTCCTGCTCGCGCCCATCGCGCAGGCTTCGCTGTTCATGGGGTTGACCGTGGGGCTCAAGGGCTTCTCGGGCGCGATGATCGGCGGCCTGAGCAATCCGCGCGGCTGCGTGATCGGCGGCTTTTTGCTCGGCGTGCTGGAGTCGATGGTCAATCTCTGGCAGGCGCAGTGGCGCGAGGTGGCGGTATTCGCACTCGTGATCCTGGTGCTGGCCTTCCGGCCCACCGGCCTGTTCGGCCGCAAGACGGTGGAGAAGGTATGAAGCGCTTCGCCCATCCCGCCGGCGTGGTGCTGGCGGCGGCCGTCCTGATCGGCATCGTCTCGATGCTCGGCAACGACTACTACCTGCGCATCGCCTTCATGATGTGCGTCTACTACCTGTGCGCCGCCGGCATGAACGTGCTGGTCGGCTATGCGGGACAGAAATCGCTCGGGCAGGCCGGATTGTTCGCGGCCGGTGCCTACGGCGTCGCGCTGCTGACCTCGCGCACGGACATGGACCCATGGCTCGCGCTCGCACTGGCCGCCGTCATCTCGGGCCTGTGCGGCGTGCTCATCGCACTGCCGTCGCTGCGCGTGAAGGGCCCGTACCTGGCCATGGTCACGCTGGCCTTCGGCATCGTGGTCGAGAAGCTCGTGGGCGAATGGACCGACGTGTTCGGTGGCGCGCAGGGCATCTACGGCATCCGCCCGCTCACCTGGAAGGGTGCGCCGCTGGACACCACGCAGTGGGTCATCCTCGGCATCGTGCTGTGCGCCGCATTGCACCTGCTGCTGCGCAACCTGTTGAGTGGCCGCTTCGGCCGCGCGCTGCTGTCGCTGCAGGCGGACGAGATCGCTTCGTCGTCGGTGGGCGTGCGCGTGTACCGCGCCAAGGTCATGGCCTTCGTGGTCGCGGCCGTCACCTGCGGCATTGCGGGCGCGCTGGTCGCGCAGCAGAACCAGTACATCAACTCGGACTTCATCACTTTCCACCTGTCGATCTTCATCCTGCTGCTGGTGCTGTTCGGCGGCGCGGGTTCGATGTACGGCCCGCTGGTGGGCGCGGTGCTGCTCACGCTGACCGACGCGCTGCTGGCGCGCTGGCCGTCGGCGCAGCACTTCCTGTACGGCTTCCTGCTGCTGTTTGCGCTGTACGTCATGCCGGGCGGTGTGGTGGGCCTGTTCAACAAGTGGTTCATGAAGCCGCGCCATCGCGGCGAAGGCACGGGCGACAGCGGCGTGCCCGGACAGATAGGCCCCGGCGGCGAAGGCGAGCTGCTGGTGGTGCAGGGCGTCACCAAGTCGTATGGCGGCGTGAAGCCGGCGCAGGACGTGTCGTTCCGCCTGCAGCGCGGCCACATCCATGCGCTGATCGGGCCGAACGGCGCGGGCAAGAGCACCATGATCAACATGCTCACCGGCGTGATCGAGCCCGATGCCGGATCGATCCGCTTCCTGGGCCAGAACATCGTGGGCCAACCGGCCCACACCATCTGCTGCCTGGGCATGGGCCGCACCTTTCAGAACCTGCGGTTGTTCGCGGACCTCTCGGTGCTCGACAACGTGATGCTGGGCCGGCACAGCCGCATGAGCAATGGCTTCCTGTCGTCGCTGCTCGCCTGGCCGACCGCCGGCAGGCAGGAGCAGGCGACGCGCGACCGTGCACTGCAACTGCTCGACCTGGTGGACCTGGGCCACCTCGCGCACTGGCCCGCGGGCAGCCTGCCCTATGGCCTGCAGCGCCGCGTGGAGCTGGCGCGCGCGCTGGCCACCGAACCGCAACTGCTGCTGCTCGACGAACCCGCCGCCGGCCTCAATCCGCAGGAGACGGCCGAACTCGGCGAGCTGCTGCTGCGCATCGGCAAGTGCGGCGTATCGATCCTGATGGTGGAGCACCACATGGACCTTGTGATGTCGATCTCGGACCATGTGATCGTGCTCGACTACGGCATCAAGATCGCCGAGGGCAAGCCCGCCGAGGTGCAGGCCAACCCGCGCGTGGTCGAGGCCTACCTGGGCGTCGACGACGACGAAGAAGAAGTGCTGGCCACGGCCATGCCCGCCTGAGCAGAAAGACCGACCCCATCATGTTGAAAATCGAATCGGTGAAGGTCTCGTACGGCGCCATCGAGGCCGTCAAGGGCGTGAGCCTGGAAGTGCGCGCGGGCGAGGTGGTCACCATCATCGGCGCCAACGGCGCAGGCAAGAGCACGCTGCTGAAAAGCATCGTCGGGCTGGAGCCCGTGACCGAGGGCCGCGTGCTGATCGACGGCAAGGACTGCACGCACGTGCCCGCACACAAGCGCGTGGGCCTGGGCGTGGCGCTGTCGCCCGAAGGCCGCGGCGTGTTCCCCGACCAGACGGTGCGCGAGAACTTGTTGCTGGGCGCCTATTCGCGTCGCAATGACAAGGCCTTCGTGGAGCGCGCCATCGAACGCGAGTTCGCGCGCTTTCCGCGTCTGAAGGAACGCCAGGACCAGCCCTCGGGCACGCTGTCTGGCGGCGAGCAGCAGATGCTGGCGATTGCGCGTGCGCTGATGAGCGAGCCGCGCCTGCTGCTGCTGGACGAGCCTTCGCTGGGCCTGGCGCCGCTCATCATCAAGGACATCTTCGACGCCATCCGCCAGTTGCGCCGCTCGGGTCTCACGATCCTGCTGGTCGAGCAGATGGCCAAGCAGGCGCTGGGCGTGGCCGACCGCGCCTATGTGCTGGAGACCGGCTGCATCACGCTCGAAGGCTCGGGCCGCGAGCTGCTCGACAACCCCAAGGTGAAGTCGGCGTACCTCGGCTCGCACTGAGCGGACCGGCCCCTTCACGCCCATTCATTCATCACTGAAACAGACAAAGGAATCCTCATGACCGCACCCACCAAAGTCTTTGCCAGCCAGGCCGACCTCGAAGAAAAGAAGGTCTCGTTCACCCGCCTCTCGGAGAACGCCTACGCCTACACCGCCGAAGGCGACCCGAACACCGGCATCTTCATCGGCGACGAAGCCGTGATGGTGGTCGACACGCAGGCCACGCCCGCGATGGCGCAGGACGTGATCCGCCGCATCCGCGAAGTCACGCCGCTGCCCATCAAGTACGTGCTGCTGAGCCACTACCACGCGGTGCGCGTGCTGGGCGCGTCGGCCTACTTCAAGGAAGGCGCCGAGCAGATCATTGCCAGCCGCGACACCTACGACCTGATCGTCGAGCGCGGCGAGCAGGACAAGGCCAGCGAGATCGGCCGCTTTCCGCGCCTGTTCCGCAATGTCGAGTCGGTGCCGGCGGGCCTGACCTGGCCCACCATGACCTTCGACGGCACCATGAGCGTGTGGCTGGGCAAGAAGCTCGAAGTGAAGATCGCGCAAGTGGGCCGCGGCCACACCAAGGGCGACACCATCGCCTACCTCGAAGACCAGAAGATCTGCTTTGCCGGCGACCTGGTCGAATACCAGAGCACCGCCTACGCGGGCGACTGCTATTTCCGCGACTGGCCCACCACGCTCGACCGCCTCGCCGGCTTCGGCTTCGAGAAGCTGGTGCCCGGCCGTGGCGCTGCGCTGGAGAACGCGGCCGACGTGCGCAAGGCCATCGCCTCCACGCGTGCCTTCATCTCCGACGTGTACACGCTGGTGAACAACGGCGTGGCACTGGGCAAGTCGCTCAACGTCATCTACAAGGAAACCGTGGCCGCGCTGCGCCCGACCTACGGCCACTGGGTGATCTTCGACCACTGCATGCCCTTCGACGTGACCCGTGCCTATGACGAAGCCACGGGCCATGTGAACCCGCGTATCTGGACGGCGGAGCGCGACATCGAGATGTGGAACGCGCTCGAAGGCTGAGGTGACCGCCTCGGCGCGCCCCACAGGCGCCACGCCTGCATCGGTGCAGGGCTGGATGCTGCTGGCGATGCTGCTGTGGGGCGTGAACGTGTCCGCCGTGAAGGCGCTCACCGCGTCCTTCGAGTCGCTGCCGCTCGCCGCGCTGCGCATGGCGGTGGCCTGCGTGGCGCTGACGGCCATCGTGCTGTGGCGGCGCGGCGGGCTGCCTGCCCTGCGCGCGAAGCAGCTTGCAGGCATGACGGGCTGCGCGTTCCTGATGGTCTATGCCAACCAGATCCTGTTCGCGCAGGGGCTGTTGCGCTCCACCGCAACCAACGGCGCGCTGATCATGGCGCTGAGCCCGCTGGTCTCGGCGCTGATGGCGGCGCTGGTTTTTCGCGAGCGCTTCACGCCGAGGCGCATGCTCGGCGTGGCGCTGGGCTTTGCCGGCGTGGCTGCGGTGGTGTTGAGTCACCCCGGCGCGGGGCTCTCGAGCGCCGGCATCGGCGACCTGATGCTCGCGCTGGCCGTGGTGAGCTTCGCGGTCGGCGGCGTGGGCGTGCAGCGGCTGGCGCGGCAGATCGATCCGCTGTCGATCAGCTGGATCATCTACATGATCGGCACTGGCATGCTGGTCGTGCACACCGTGCTCGGACCGTCGCCGCTCGGCTCGGCCCAACTGTTCCCCGGTGTGTGGCCGTGGGTGCTGGTGCTGTTCTCCGGCGTGGCCGCCACCGCGGCCGGCAACCTGATCTGGAACCGCGCCATCTCGATCATCGGCGTGGCGCGCACGGCCGTGTATCTCTACTGGGTGCCGGTGTTCGGCGTCGCATTCGCTGCGCTGCTGCTGGGCGAGGTGCTCACCTGGTGGCACCTGCTCGGCTTTGCCGCGGTGATGGGCGGAACCTACCTTGGCACGCGGCCCGCCGTCGCGGTGGTTGCGCCTGCGCGTGCGTCCTGAGTGCTTCTATTTTTGTAGCCCTTCATGCCCGACTCATCTCCCTTGCTGTTCCAGCCCCTGAAGCTGCGCAACCTCACGCTGCCCAACCGCGTCGTGATCTCGCCGATGTGCCAGCACGCGGCCGACCGCGGCCATGCCACGCCCTGGCACATGGTGCACCTGGGCAAGTTCGCGCTCGGCGGTGCGGGCCTGATCCTCACCGAGAGCACCGCAGTCGATCCGCGCGGGCGCATCGGCACCGCCGACCTCGGCCTGTGGAAAGACAGCCAGATCGCGCCGCTGAAGGCTGTCGTCGATTTTGTGCACGCGCAGGGCTGCGCCATCGGCGTGCAGCTCGCGCATGCGGGGCGCAAGGCCGGCAGTGAGCCGCTGTGGGAAGGCGGCGCGGCGCTGAGTGCCGAACGCATGGCGGCCGACGAGGAGCCATGGGAACGCCTCGGCCCGAGCGCGCTTGCGGCTGGCCCCGGTTGGTCCGCGCCGCGTGCGCTCGATGCGAACGGCATCGCCTCGGTCGTGAAGCACTTCGTCGATGCGACGGTGCGGGCCGACAAGGCGGGCTTCGATGTGGTCGAGCTGCATTTCGGCCACGGCTATCTGGTGGCGAGTTTCTTGTCGCCCAACGCGAACCATCGCGGCGATGCGCTCGGCGGCAGCCGCGAGAACCGCATGTGGCTTGCACTGGAAATCGCACAGCGCGTGCGCGCGGCGTGGCCTGCGGGCAAACCGCTGTTCTGCCGGCTCTCGGCGGTCGATGGCACGCTCGATGGCTGGAGTCTCGATGACTCGGTGGTCCTTGCGCGTGAACTCAAGCGCTGCGGCGTCGACGTGATCGATTGCTCGTCGGGCGGGCTCACCGAAGAAACACGCGCCTTGCCCGTGCCGCGCGGCCTGGGCTTTCAAGTGCCGTTCTCCGAGCGTATCCGGCGCGATGCGCAGATCGCGACGCAGGCGGTCGGCATGATCGTCGACGCACAGCAGGCTGAGGCGGTGCTCGCTGCTGGCGAAGCCGACTTGATCGCGATTGGCCGCGAGGCGCTGCTCGACCCCTACTGGCCGCATCACGCAGCCGCTGCGCTGGGCGCCGACCCGGGCTACGAACGCTGGCCCGTGCGCCACGGCGTGTGGCTCGCCAAGCGCGCGCCGGGCCTGGCGCGCGCACGCGCTGAAGCGGCCGCACTGTCCAACGAAGAAGGCAAGACATGACAACGACGACCCTGCGCATGGGCCTGATCCGCAAGAAGCCCGAATGGACCGACGACGCCTTTCGCAGCCACTGGCGCGAGAGCCACGGGCCGCTGGTGGCGCAACTGCCCGCGCTGCGTGCTTATCGGCAGAACCTCGTGGTCGACCGGTTGCAGCGCGGCATCGATTTCGCGCGCGGTCCTTGGGACTTCGATGGTTTCTCGCAACTGCGCTTCGATGAAGCTGCGCGAGCGACCGAAGCCTTCACGAACGGTGAACTTGCGGCGGCCATCCGCGCGGACGAACAGCACTTTCTTGGCGGACTGCACATCGTTACGGTCGAGCAGACCGAAGTCATCGCGCTGCCTGCGAAGCCCGAAGGCCTGCTCAAGCGCATCTCGCTGCTGCGCCGGCCGATCGCGCAATCGGATGAAGACTTCCGTCGCGAATGGAAGGTCCATGCCGATCACGTGCGCCGCATGCCCGGCGTGAGCGGCTATCGGCAGAACGTGGTCGTGGCGCGCGAGTTCGAGAAGGGCACGCCTTGTGCCTATGTCGAGCTGCCGATCGACGGCATCGTCGAGCTGTGGTTCGAGAACACCGACATGCTGGACGCCGCGTTCGCATCGCCGCAAGGGCAGCGCACGATGGCGCATGCGCGCACCTTCCTGGCGGAGATCACGGCGTTCGTGGTGCGGGAGCACCGGGTGGTGTGAGTGCCCTGGCCGCACCCACGTCGCGTCGCGCTCAGAAGTTCTTCAAGGTATCGAGCTGCTGCTGCGTCAGGCCGCGCTGGTACACCACGTCGGTGCGGAAGTTCGCGGCGATCGCGGCGGCCTGCGTGTCCACTTCGGCGGCGCGGGCCGCGGTGCTCGTGGCGCCGATCCAGGTGTTCGTGCCCGTCAGGATCAGGAAGTTCGCCAGCGTGACCGTGCCGCCGGCCGGCACCGTGATGTCGAATTGCATCGTCACCATGTTGTTCCCGTCCGATGCGTTGAGCGTGACGGCGGAGGCGTAACCGACGCTGTCCGCCGCGCCGAAGACGAAGCCCGCATCGCGGCCCTTGCCCATGCCGTCCCACACCGTCAGCGCCTTCAGCGGCGCACCCGCCGGCGGATAGATCACGCCCGAGCCGTAGGAGCCCAGGAAGCTGGTGTACGTCACTCTCGCCGTGACGGATGACGCCGATGGGTTGTGGAAGGTATCCGTCATCCGCCCCCACGACTGGCTGGGTTGCGCGTAGAAAGTGCGCTGCACTTCGAGCCCGCGCAGGGTCCTGATGCCTGAGCGGATGTTCTGCACGCCGCGCGTCTGCGACACGGTCCAGCCCGACAGGCCCGCGCTGAAGTCGCCGTTGACGATGAAGCTGCGAGACCGCGGCGCGCTGTCGTCCACCGACACCAACTCGATCGATGTGCCCTGGCCGCGGTTGCATTGCTCGAACGACAGCACGACCACCTGGCCGACGTAGGCCGTGAGCCAGGCGAATCCCCACGTGCCCGTCGAGCCGCTGCTGTCGATCTTGAAGAGCGTGGCCAGCAGCCCACCACTGGTGTCGCGCAGCACCACCTGCATGAAGGCGGGCTCGTCACTGAAGTTGCCGCGCAGCGCGCCCCACATGCCGGTCCACCCGAGGTTCACGCGACCGACGGCCTGCCGCAAATCCAAGGTCTGCTGCAGCCGTGCGTCGGGTACCGGATGCAGGAACGCCGCCACGCCGTTCGATTGGAACTGCGGGTCCGTCGTGGTCGATACGACCTTCATGCCGTCGGTCGCCGTCATCTCGGGGCCCAGCGGCGTCAACTCTGCGAAGGTCTGATCGCCATCGAAGCCTTCTGAACGGTTGCCCACTTTCACATTCAATGCCAGCGCGCCCGCGAACTGGCCGTTCCAGCCGTCCCCGATGCAGAAGTCGGGCCTCAGGTCCCAGAAGTTCGCCTGGCCAGGGCCGACGCTGGCGTAGGTGTCGTTGTCGTGGTTGACGATGCTCTGCGCAAGGATCGTCGATGCGGGCAGCAAGGTCGGCGTTGCAAGCTCGGGACCGGCAGGCGGCGCCGGTGGATTGGGCGCAGGCGGGACCGGCGGTTGCGGCGCGGGTGGCACCGGCGCAGGAGGCTCGCCCGGGGCAGGTGCCGGCGGCACGCCGACCGGTGGAAAGGCGAACCCACCACCGCCCCCGCTGCCGCCACCACCGCACCCGCTCAACACCGCGATGCCCACCGCGCTGAGCGCAAACCTTCTCCGGTCCATGATCGATTTCCTCGTGATTCTTCTGACGACAGTTCCAAAGCGGCGCGCCGATGGCGGCCGTGAGGCGCCGATTGAAGCGGCTTGGGTGTCTTTGAACCATCACGGGAACAGGGGAGGAAGGCGCTTTGCGTGTAGTCCATTTGTGCGATTGACGCCGCCGTCGCGCGACGCCGCTGTGGTGGCAGCGGCCGCAAGTGCAAAAGTAAGATCGGCCCTCGGCAACACCGGAGCAGCAGGCATGGGGCACATCTTCTTCGTGGGCATCGTCATGACCACCGTCGCGTGCGCGGCTTCCGCCCAGGCGCGCAAGCCGCTTCCACCCGGCGTGGTGGGCGTGCTGCGCATCGACGCCGGCACCGACTACGTGTTTCTCGACCGGCCCACCACCGTGGGCGGCGCGTGCAAGGGGTGGAAGGCGGTGTCGATACAGGCCCCGGGCCCGGCGGGCTCGGGCATGACCCACATCATCTGCTGGAAGGAGTCGAACGGCCAGTTGCTGACCGCAACCGCGGCCAGGGTCACACCGGAAGTCGTGCCGATGGACCTGATTCGCTGAGGCGAACGGAACGGCGGCCCGCTCGCTCAGGCTGGCAGCAAGCGGTCTTTCGGCGCTGCCGCCAATTGCACCGCCCGTGTCGTCGGTGGCGGCATCCACTGCGCACCCTGCTGTGCGGCCTCGCCGTCGCCGGGCAGCACGAACTGGCTGATGAGCGCATCGAGATGACGCGCCTGGTCACGCAAGCCTTCCGATGCAGCGGCGGACTCTTCCACCAGCGCCGAGTTCTGCTGCGTCATGCGATCCAGATGAGACACGGCGGTGTTGATCTGCCCGATGTCCCGCGTCTGCGCATGCGTCGCGACCGTGATGGCGCTCACGGTGTCCGCCACCTGCCGGATCGAATCCATGATGCGGCCCATGGTCTGCCCCGCGCTGTCGGCCAGCGTCGTGCCGGCTTCGATGCGGTGCACCGAGTTTTCGATCAGGCCCTTGATCTCGCGCGCGGCTGCGGCCGATCGCGTGGCGAGCTGTCGCACTTCCGCCGCGACCACCGCGAAGCCCCGGCCCGACTCGCCGGCGCGCGCCGCTTCGACGGCGGCATTGAGCGCGAGGATGTTCGTCTGGAAGGCGATGCTGTCGATCACGCCGATGATGTCGGCCATCTTGTGCGAGGCGCGATGGATGTCCTGCATGGTCCCGACCACCTGCGACCCCACCTCGCCGCCCTGCGCCGCCACCGCGGCTGCAGCGCCCGCCATCTGCTCGGCCTTGCCTGCGGCATCGCTCGACTGCTGCACGTTGCGCATCACCTGCTCGAGCGCAGCGGCCGTCTGCTGCAGGCTGGACGCGGCGTTCTCGGTGCGCGCCGACAGATCCGAATTGCCGTGAGCGATTTCGCCGGCCGCCACGTGCACGCTCTGCACCGACTCGCGCACCCGCAGGACCAGTTCGCGCAATGCGCCTTGCATCGCGCCCAAGGCCAGCAGCATCTGGCCGGCTTCGTCGCGAGAATGGCCTTCGATGTCCTGGCGCAGGTCAAGGCTGGCCACGCGTTCGGCCGTTTCACCCGCCACGCGGATCGGCCGGCTGATGCTGCGCACCAGCCACTGCGCCAGCACGATGCCCAGCAGCAGCGCCGTTGCACTGAACAGCACCAGGGCCAGCCGGGCCGACGTGCTCAGGTCCTCGATGCGAACACCGGCTGCATCGATGGCCTCGCGCTGCGACTGCGCGAGCTTGCCGAGAGCCTCCAGCAATGCGGCGGCGCCGGGCTGAAAGCGCTGCGCGTAGACGGCGCGGATGCGCTCGGTGAGGCCCGAGTCGCGTGCGGCGATCAGCTCCTTCACGGCCTTCCTGAAGTCGTCGCCGGTGGCTTGTGTTTGTGCGAGCAATGCGCGGTCGGATGCCGTGTGAAGGCGTTCCGACACTTGCTGCAGCAACTCGGTGTAGCGGGTTTCGGTCGCCTGAATGTCGGCGGCCAGGATCTCGCCCACTTCAGGTTCGGAACTCAACGCCATCGCCTTGTAGCGCTCGGCGTTGATGGCCTGGTGGCGGTAGGCGTCCACCACCAGGCGCTCCGACACGCCGTGCTGCTGGATGGCCTCGTGCGTGGCCTCGTTCACCTTGGCGAGCGACCAGATGCCGATGCCCGAGCCCGCAAGGGTCAGCAGCAGCACGACGCAGAAGGTGGCCAGGAGCCGCCGGCCAAGAACGTTGGTGGTGTTGAATCGGGGAGCGCGGAGAGCAGTGGTCACAGGCGAATTCCTGAGCCGTGTGCGGCGCAGGACGATGAGGGCAGGGGAGGTTTCCCGCGCTGGATTAAACCGATGCCTTGTTACCGCTCATTGACTGTTTCGGCGCAGGGGTTGTCTTGTGTCGCCCCGTTTTATTCAGCGCCCGAGCACGAAGAAACCGATGGCCACCGCCCATGAAAAGGCCAGCGCGATGAACAGCCACACGGACCATTGCATCAGCATCTGTTTCCAACGCGGTGTTTCATGCGGGGCGGGGTCCAGCAACGCCAGCAGTGCCTGCCCACCATTCATCACCGTCAGTGGCAGGAGATTCAGTGCGGCGAACTTTGCGGCGAGCACGCCGAGCAAGGGCAGGAAGCCGAGCGTCGCGATGTGGCTTGCACCGGCGATCAGTGGCTGGGCAGTCGAGAGTGGCGAGAGCCCGCCCGTCACGATCTGCACGAAGCCGTGGCCCAGGCTCGCGAGCGCCGAGCCCGGATGCAACAGGAGCGCCATGGCCACCAGCGAGGCCGCCCCGGCCAACGGCAGCAGGGTCTGGACCCATCGCGGCCGATGATCGAAGGCGTCTTTCACCCAACCGGGTGGCGCGCCTTCAGGAATGGCTTCGGCACGCGTGTCCTTGAACAGGACGGCGCCACCCAGCGGCACCGCGCGCAGCCGGAAGATGCCGGCGGACAGCAGCACCGGGCCGAAGCCGAGCGACACCTCGCGGATCGCGATGCGAAGCCGCAGGCCAAGCACCGTCATGACCAGGACGTGGACGGCGGTCAGCAGCGCGGTGGCTGCGATGAACTTCAGGGCAATGGGCATGGGGCGGGAGGGCGATGAAAAGCGAGGGCGGGCGAATGTTAGCGTCGGGGACTCGTGCCGCCTCGCGCTCGCTGCGGCGAGACGGACATCTTCTCTTTGCTTCCAATGAACCCACCGATGAAACTTCGACGCCAACTTCTTCTTCTGATCCCCTGTGCGGTGGCGCTGCTCGCGGGCGCCAACGTCAGTGAAGCCCAAAGCCGCAAGAGTTCTGTCGAAGGTCGATTCGAAAAGCTTGCGGGCTTCACCTTCGAACAACTGCCGCTGGCGGACGCCATCAAGGTCGTCCACGGCGATGGCAAGCGAAAGCTGGCCGTGTTCTCGGACCCCAACTGCGGCCATTGCAAGCGCGTCGATCAGGATCTGAAGAAGATCGGCAACGTGACGGTCTATGTTTTTCTCTACCCGATCCTGGGTGCCGATTCGGTCGCCAGGTCGCGCAATGTGTGGTGCAGCAAGGAACGCACGAAGACCTGGGAAAGCTGGATGCAATCGGGCACGGAGCCCGCCCCAGCGGCAGGCGCCTGCGACGCGGCGGCCCTGCAGCGGAATGCCGACTTCGGCCGCAAGCTCGACGTGAAGGGCACGCCGACGATGATCTTCAAGGACGGGACGCGGGTTCCGGGCGCGATCTCGGCGGATTGGATCGAGCAATTGCTCGTGGCGTCGGAGCGCTGATCGATATCGCGCTCAGGCCCCGACCTTCACGCCTTCGGTCGTCGCGGGGACTGCTGGCGCAACGGGCCGTCGCCCGAATCGCTTCCCCAGCGCCGCTGTCGGCAATTCCACGGTGCGATGGATCAGGTAGGCAAGCGCAACGGCCGCGCCGAACGCGAGCAGCGCTGCAGGCACGAAGCTCACGCCGTTCGCCATCAGGAAACGGATGGCCGCATACCCGACGAGCGAGTGCACGATGTACAGGGGATAGCTGACGTCGGCGAAGAAATCCAGGACGCGGTTCGCCCGGAAACGGCCTCGCAGCACATAGCAGACGCCAAAGAGCAAGAGCGCATAGCTGTAGTTCGCTGCCGCACTCGCGGATTGAGCGAACCAGGGCGTTTTCTTCCACATCGCCAGGAAGATGATCAGAACAGCAAGGGCCGAGCCGATGAGCGCCTTCGGCGAAATCTTCTTTGTCAGCTCGAGATGAAAGAGGGTTCCGATGAACAGGAACGGAAGAAACAGCAGCTCGGTATTGGTCGAGGTGAGGCCGATCTGCATGACCCCCATCGGCACGATGTTCCAGCCCTTGGGGATGCAGCTCATGTAGGCCAGCAGTGCCAGGGAGAAGCCCGTGATGGTCAGCACCGGCCGGCACCGGATCCAGGGCCACAGCAGCATGGCGACGATGTAGAACTTGACCTCGACCGCGAGCGTCCAGTTGACGAGGTCCGTCGACAGGTGGCCTGTCTGGATCTGGACCAGCAGCATGTTCGCGATCAGCCGGCCTGTGTCCATGTGGAATGCCTGTCCCCAGTATTTGCTGGAGAGCCAGGCGATGAATATCACTGCGGCACTGGCGGCCCAGTACGTGGGATAGATGCGCAGCAGGCGCGCCGCAAGGAATCGCGCAGCGCCCAGTTTCTCCAGCGAGAACGGAATCACGAAGCCGCTGATGAGAAAGAAGATGGCGACGCCGAACGGGCCGTAGGCCACAGTGGGTGGCGTGATGAACCGGCTCACCAGTGAAGATGGGCCTTCGACAGGCGGCGCGAAGACGAACAGGGAAACGAGTTCGCGCGCGCTCCAGTAGGTCCCCGCGTAGTGGCTGACGATGACCATGAGCACGGCCAGGCCGCGCAACTGGTTGGCGAAGGCGATCTTGCCTTGTGCGGGGAGTGTCATCGTGGGGTGCTGGTGCCTCGACAGGAATCGAAAATCATCCTGCAGGCCGCATGAATACTAGGCATCTTGATTCTTTGTTCCAAAGATACCGACAAAAGTACCGGCAAATTCTTTGGTGTCGTGCTTGCGCAACGACGGGATGGGGTGATGACTGTCAGTTGGATTTTCTCATCGCGAAGGCTTGGGAGCGCTGCGACCATGCTGCACTTGCGGAGCTACAAGAGGCGAGCCCATTGGTATCGGTGCCATCTCTACGGCGTGCCTTTTTCCCCGCTCGCAACGAGAATTGGGCCAACACCATCGCCGCTCGCGGCGCCGCAGAGGAGAGGCAACTGCTTGTGGTTGACGCCCTTCATCTGGTCGGACCAGATAGCCGACTTGATCGGTTGGCTGCGCGTGGTTTGGTGGTCCATCGGCTGATTACGTGATCGCCCAAAGAAAAGCTTTCTGTAGAGGGTCGGTCACTGGAGCCGGTGCGCAATGCTGAGCCAAGGCTACTTGCGCTTCTGGCTTTGATACATCTCGGTTAGCGTGTTCGCCAAATCGTCTGCAACCGCAAAAATCAGTGCATCCGGCATCAGCGCGCACCCTCTGTCCAAGACCTTTTTTATTGATTTGGGGTCTGGGACTTCCAAGACCATCTTGACTGTGGTGCCAGTGGAATTCTTGCTTGATAGGTAACCCTGCACCCAAGAGGTCATCATTGCCTCCGTGATGGTTTCCATAGCCAGCCCTGCCGGCGCCTTGCGAGCCTTGATCCAAACATCGCATGAACTGTTGCCGACGCCACCGATTGCGACCTGTGCCTGCAGCAGACCAGTCGCACACAGCATGATTGCCGGGATAACGTATCGAATAGATTTCATGAGCCCATTTTCCACGAGGCGGCGGCCCTCTAAGAGCGCTCGCAAGTACCTACTCGGTGCTGCGGCGATGTGGCCGATACCTGAGCCGAGGCTGATCTGAAACATCGCGGGATGTCGAGGAAAAGGTCGAACTTTCCAGCGTTTTTGTCAGAGTGGCTAATAGCTGCTAAGAATCCTGGTTACAACTCAGAAAATCACGGCTCCTGGTCCGTGCACCTGATTACTAGTAGCCATGGCTACTAGCAATGCGCTGGCAAATTCCGTCGCTTCGCCCCTGCACTCGGGGGCAACTACCTGCCATTGCAAGCCAAACGTGTGAGGAGGTTGCCTGTGACTGTGGCGTGGCGAACGACTGCGAGTGATGCACGCCCTACAGTTGCTGTCGGATGGCTGGTTATTGCGTGCCCAAGCGCTCGGTAATGGCACGCGCGCTGAGGCCTCGCACTGTCGCCAGACTTTCAAGCTGCGGCGCGCGTGGACGCGCCTTGCCCTGCTCCCAGTGATAGATCGTCTGGCCCGATGATTTCGATTAAGGAGACCTTGGAATGTCTCTCAAAATCACATTAGCTGCATGGGCTGCTCAGCAGTTCGACCCGCCTCCGGCAGAGCGGACACTACGGCTCTGGGTGCGCGAAGGCCGCATCGTGCCGGCGCCCCTCAAGATCGGGCGCGCCTACTATGTAGAACCCAGTGCCCGGCACATCGCCGAGGTCATGGCGGATAGCCGATTGGTGAGCCGGCTTCGGCGCGGTTAGCTCTGATTTTTCAAAAAAGGGCGCCCCGGGAGAGCTACAAAAGCCTCGCGCGCGCGTACCGGTCTCGTTTCCCGCCGTTGTTCCGCTGTTATCAGCAAATGCTGTCTGCTTGTGGTCCGTTCTCAGACCATGCTTGTTCGCCGGTTCGCCCGAAAGATTGGGCTATGCACCCGAATCACTGGGCTGCCGCAGGCGTGCGTTGCGGCTGTGGACAAGGCTCCACTGACCAATGGCCGCAGTGCGTTTGGCCCGGTCGTTCGCATGCGCCGCTCTTGTCGTTGAGCAACAACGCAAGGCGCAATCACTGCGTACTTTCCCATTCAACATGCTTGTGCCGGCCCTAACTTCGTCAAATTGACCTTGGTTGCCAATGGCCGCTCGGCTAATCTGAAACAACTTGTACGGAGTGCGCTGCGTGGCAGTGCGCGTCACCTGAGGGGGTGATTGACCGTTCAAAAACACACTGCGAGTCACGACAGCTAAGAGTTGGCTGTGGATATGCAAGAACGCAAACGAGAAAGTACGAGGGGGGATTGCGATGAGCGGGCCTGAAACGCGTTGGAGAACTGACGAGAGTCCTAAGGTGATTTCGCTGACGGTGCACGGTTTCAATAGGAAACTAGCGCAGGCTTTCCGAATAGTTGTGATCGCGTCGTCGCTACTGTTTGCTGTGGCATCGCACGCGTTAATTTCGCCGATTTCGCAATGGCGATTGACATGGAACTGGGAGAGCGCGGGCTTCAGTGAAGCACATTTTGGAGTGACTGCCAGTGCAGCTTGCGACGCTGCCGCACCTGCCGGGATTGCTCATGCGAAAAAGGACGGGTGGTTGAATCCGAGGGTCCAGTTTGATTTGCCCGCCTGGTGCAGAGTGTTTTCTACGAGTCCTTCGACGGGTGCCGAGATTAACGCAGGTAGTGCCAATGCGAGCGAAGTTGGGATTGTTTGCCCAGCCAATAGTTCGTTACTTGGGACTTTTTGCGTCTGTGACCTCAAAACTCAAGAAGACGCGACAAGTACTGCGTGCATTCCAGCCGCCCCTCAGCCGTTGATGTGTATGGCTGGTGCTGAAGCTGGTCGCCCCATCCTCCCTGCGACTGCCGAGAAATACCGCTCCGAAACCGATTGGTCCGACTCCGGCCCCGAGGCCTTGTCCTTCACGCGCACCTATCGCAGCAACTGGGCAGGTGATTCGACCCGGGCGAGCAACCCACTCGGCCAAGTCTGGTCGCATAACTTCAGCACGAGACTTGTTGCCACGCCTGCCACTGCTCCGCTGGGCGTAGCCATCACCACCGGCGAGGGCTATGTTCGGACCTTTGGCAAGCCGGCAGGCGCCACCACCTGGACCGCGAGCAACAGCGCCGACACACTGGTGCAGCAGTCCTCTGGCGCCTGGACCTACCACCGCACCGACGACGACACCACGCTCAGCTTCGACGGCTCGGGCAAGCTGCAGACCGAAGCAAACCGCAACGGTTGGGCCACCGCCTATACCTACAACGGTGCCGGCCAACTGGCCTCAGTCACGAATGGCTTCGGTCGAACCCTCGTGTTTGCGTACAACAGCGCGGGGCAGTTGGCTTCTGTCACGACACCCGATGCGCGTGTCATCGCTTACGCCTACGACAGCACGGGCCGCCTGTCCTCTGTTCTGTACCCCGACGGAAAGTCCCGAAGTTTTGTCTACGAGAACACTTCGTTTCCCCAGGGGCTGACCGGCATCTTTGATGAGGCTGGTGTTCGCTGGGGCACGTTCGCATATGACAACTCAGGCCGTGCAATCAGCACCCAACTCGCGGGCTCCGTCGATAAGTATCAAGTCAGTTACTCATCGGCGGGTGCTGCCACGGTAGTTGATCCGTTGGGCACGAGCCGCAACTACAGCTATGGCACCACGCTGGGCAAGCTCGCCGTCACTGGAGGCTCATTGCCCTCAGGCGAAGGCAAGAGCGATGCTGCCAGCCGTGTACAAGATGCCAATGGCCTGATCACCAAGGAGACCGACTTCAAGGGGGCGATCAGCACGACGACATGGGATGTCGCCCGCCGCCTGCCCACGACCGTGGTCTACGCCTCAGGTACGCCCGATGCGCGGACGGTGGCCACTCAATGGCATGCAACTTTTGCGTTGCCCGCGCTCGTGACCGAGGCCGGCCGCACTACTGCCTACACCTACGACACGCTGGGCAACACGCTGTCGAAGACCGTCACCGATACGGCCACCAACAAAGCCCAGCTCTGGCAGTGGACCTACACCCCCCGAGGCTTGGTAAGTACCCAGACGGAGCCCAACGGCGCAGTCACCAGCTACACCTATGACCTCCTCGGCAACGTCCTGACGTCTACCAACGCTCTGAGCCACGTCACCAGCTACAGCTACGACACCTCCAATCGCATCGTCAGCAGTACCGCCCCCAATGGCCTTGTCACTGCCTATACCTATGACGCCCGTGACCGCTTGCTGACCCAATCCGTCGGCGGCCAGACCACCACGCTCACCTACAAGCCCTACGGCACCGTCGAGACGATCACACTGCCTACAGGGCTCGTCCTGACCTACACCTACGACCCAGCCCACCGCCTGATCGGCTGGAGCAACAAGCGAGGCGAGAGCGGCACCTACACCCTCGATGGCATGGGCAACCGCACCACCGAGCAGATCAAAGACAGCGCGGGCACCGTGGCGTGGAACACCGCCCGCACGATCAACAACATCAACCGCCTGAGCGCCAAGACTGAAGGCCCGAATCAGACCAGTTCCTTCGGCTATGACGGCAATGGCGAACTGAACAGAATTGTGAGTGGCGCAAATCCGAGTACCGACCTGAGCCGCGACGGTCTGAGACGCGTCGTGAAGATCAACGACCCTGCGAGCCAGAACGCCTACCTGAGTTGGAATGCCCTCGATGCCGTCACCGAAGCCAAGGACTTCAAGGGCGTCAGCACCACCTACACCCGAGACGCCCAAGGCAACGCCACCACCGAAGCCAGCGCCGACGTGGGCAGCGCCAGCACCCAGTACGACAACCTGGGCCTGCCCAGCCAGATCACCGACGCCCTGGGCCAGGCCACAACAATCACCCGCGATGCATTGGGCCGCCCCACAAGCCTGGTCTTCGCCGACGGCAAGACCACCACCCTGCGCTACGACCTCACGGCCAACAGCAAGGGCTATCTGTCCGAGATCGTGGACCGCAGCGGCACCACCGAGTACACCCGCGATGCCTTCGGCCGTGTCACCCTCAAGAAGCAGACGCTGATCAACGGCAGCGTGCAGCAGGTCAGCTACGGCTACAACGCCAACGGCACGCTGGCGAGCATCGGCGACCCCAACGGCGCCACGCTCACCCACCTGTACGACGCCACCGGCCGCCTTGCGGGCCTGAACTGGAACGGCAATCCCCTCGTCACCGGCATCGCCTGGAACCCGCTGGGCCAGCCCACGGCATGGACCTGGGCGTTTGCAAACCCCGCCGTGGCCGCCAGCCGGGCTTATGACACTGCTGGCCGTCTGACCTCCACCGAGTTCAGCAGCTACGTCTACGACGCCGCAGGCCGCATCACGAGCCTGACGCAGAACCTGTACCAGCCCGGCGACACGGACCCCACGCACAGCACCATCTCGCTGGCGCCGCAGACATGGAGCGTGGGCTACAACAATGTCGGGCGCATCGTGAGCTTCAATGCCACGGGCAACACCGCAGGCTTCGGCTACGACGCCAACGGCAACCGGAACAGCAGCACCCGGGCCGTCAACGGCCTGAGCACCAGCCGCACCTACACGGTGGGCGCGTCGAGCAACCAACTGACGGGCTTCACCCAGAGCATCAACGGCGCGAGCAACACCAGCGTCACCTATGGCTACAACGCAAACGGCGACCTCGTGAGCGATGGCCTGCGCAGCTACACCTATGACGCCGAAGGGCGCCTCGGTGCATCGACCACAGGCGCTACCGATGTCAGCCCGACCACGCGCTACGCGCACAACGCGCTGGGGCAGCGGGTGTTCAAGACCGAGCCGCTGTATCCGCCGAGCCAGGGCAATGCGGCCGATCCCGGGTTCATGCAGAGCCTGATTGCGTTCTTCACCAAGCTGTGGAGCCCGTCGACCAGCCAGGCTGAGCAGTTGGGCTATGCGTATGTCTACGACGAGCAGGGCACGCTGCTCGCAGAGGTGGGCAGCGGGGGTACGAACAGTGCGGGGCAGAGCCAGTACATCTACCTGCCCACGGCCAACGGGCCGATGCCGATTGCGGCAGTAATCAATGGCGCCACGTATGCGGTACACAGCGATCACCTGAACACGCCGCGCAAGCTCACCGATGCAAGTGGTCAAGCGGTCTGGCAGTGGAGCTACAGCGCGTTCGGGGAAGACAAGCCGACGCTGGCGAGGAATCGCTTCGCCAATCCGGAGACGACACCGAATCCGGGCACGACCAACCTCTCCGAGGTGAAGTTCAACCTGAGGTATCCGGGGCAGTATGCGGATGAGGAGTCCGGGTTGTTCTACAACGGGTACCGGACCTACAGCCCCATCACTGGCCGATACACGCAAGGCGATCCGATTGGCTTGGACGGCGGGTGGAATCGGTTCGGGTATGTGGATGCGAACCCGCTGAGTTACAGCGATCCGAGCGGGCTCAGCGCCTTAGGGACAGGTCTTGGGGTCGCAGGCGCTTGGGGTGGTCGGATTGGCGGAGCTATTGTGGGAGAGGCGCTTTTCCCTGCTGGCGGTGGAGTGCCCGGAGCTCTTATCGGCGGAAAGCTGGGCAATTCCGCCGGAGTCGCGACGGGTGATTGGTTGGATTCAATTGTTTTTGCCCAAAATAATAAACAGATTCGCAAGAGAATAGAAAGCTTGGAGAGAAATATTGAAGAGCACAAACAAAAGTTAGATCAAGAGCCTGAATGCAACGCGGCGAACCATTGGAAAAACGAAATAAAAGTATGGGAGGATGAGGTTGCGAGATTGAGGCTTCGGCTTCCTAATGGAAAATAATATGGAAAAGAATAATTTATTGGGTGTGGTGAAAAAAGAGCTAGACAAATATTCGCTTGATGAAAATTTGTCTGGCAGAATTTTTGTGGACCTTTCTGACATATTTGAAGCATGCAAGTGGTTTGTCGACACAATTGAAAGTGAGAAATTCGAGTCATTGAGTCAAGACGAGCTCGAGACGCTGTTAATCAATATTGACGTTAATTTGATTCAGCATATTTCGTATCATTTGGAGTCCCTGCGAAAAGATTTCCCTGTTGTTCTTGACGCAATTGGGCTACCTGAAGACAAAGACAAATAGGTATGAGCGGCATTGTTGACGGCAATGGCACGCTGGCTGCCAAGCAGCGATCACCCGAACATGCCGCGCAAGCTCACGAGCGCGGATGGGCAAGCGGTCTGGCGGTGGAGCTACAGCACCTTCAGGGAAGTCAAGCCGACGCTGGCAAGGTCATGCTCCGCGCAAACGCATTGGACTCCTCGACCGCCTGTGCAACGTTGTTGATGCTGTCGATCAACTGTCGGCGTGGAATGTCCTCGCTCTGGGTTTTGTCCCACGCCCGTCCCAGTAAAAAGAAAAGCCGTTGAAAATCAACGGCTTACTGGTGCCCTCGACAGGAATCGAACCTGTATCTGAGTCTTAGGAGGACCCCGTTCTATCCATTGAACTACGAGGACCGAAGGCAGGGCGAGACTTTACCAGTTCGGTCCTGTCAGTCGTACTTCACCGTATAGATCAGGTCCAGCCCGCTGGTCTGCCCCGCCTGCCCCCGCAGCGTGAGCCTTTGTGTCAGGTCGTAGAAGATGAAGATCGTGCCGAAGGTGCCGCCCAGGCTGCGTTCGTAGGTCACGTAGAAATCCTTCGACAGCCGCTTGCCCAAGGTCACTGCCGACTCGCGCAGGTCGCCGCCGCTGCCGGGGCCCTTGAAGCCGAGTTCGTCCAGGCCGAAGCGGCTGGCCAGGCTGCCGCCGGTGCCGCTGCCGCCGATCTTGCCCAGCAGCGACAGCGCGGCCTGCTGCAGCAGGGCCGACTCGCCGCCGCTGGTGGCCGAGGCGCGGCCCAGGATCACCCATGACAGCGTTTCTGCATCCGACAGCGATGGCTCGGAATAGAGCTTCACGCGCGGTGATTGCGCGCTGCCCGTGATCTGCACGCCAGCGCGCTGCGAGATGTTCGGCCGGATCGCGAGGATGTCGAGCGCCGGGTTGTCGAAGGGGCCGTTGAAGCGCGCCACGCCGGTTTCCACATCGAGCTGCTGGCCGTAGGCGCGGTACTGGCCCTTCACGGTCTTGACTTCGCCGGTGATGCGCGGCGGCGCATTCAGCTTGGTGCTGCGGATCTCCAGGTCGCCTTCGAGCCGGGTGGTGATGCCGCGGCCCTGCACCGCGAAGTCGTCGCCCAGGTCGAAGTTGACGACGATGTCCGGTGGCTTGGCGGTCTGCGGCTTGGCGGCCTGCGCATCGACGCGTGCGGACTCGCGCTTGGCGTCTTCCGCGGCCTCGCGGTCCTTGGCGGCCGAGCGCACGACCACGTCGCTGCCCAGGCTGGGCGCGGTCTCGTCGGGCAGGATGATGACGGCACGGTCGGTCTTGAGCTTGCCGCGCACGCTGAACTGGCCGTTGTCCAGCTTGGCCTGCAGGTCGCCCGAGAGCGTGACCTGCCGGTCGGTGCGCACCAGCACGCGCAGCGCGCGCAACTGGCCTTGCAGGGCCATGCGGATGCCCGATGCGGCGCCGCTCGCGGGGCCCCAACTCATCTCGCCGCTGGCCGAGAGCGAACCGCCATCGGTGCGGGCCTCGCTGGCAGAGGTGCTGCGGTTGCCGCTCTGGCCGGCGATGCGCGCCGAACTGCCGGCGCCGCCTTTGAGCGAGAACTCGGTGATCTCGATGCGCTCGCCCGTCAGCGTGGCGCGCAGGCGTCCGTCGCGCAGGTCGAGCCCTTCGACCGGTGCGCGCAGCGCGAGCTTGTCGGCGCCGAGGGTGCCGTTCCAGCGCGGTGCCGCGCGGCTGCCCGACAGGGCCGCGCTGGCGTCGAGCGTGCCGGCGATGCGCCAGCCCGGCGGCGCGAGCATCGACCACACGCCCAGGTTGGGCAGCGTGGCCTTGATGGTGCCGCCCAGAGGCGCATCGGCCGCCCATTGCCAGCCGCCCGCGCGCTGCTGCACGCGGGTGTTGATGTCGGCGTTGATCTGGCCGGCGCGTTCGCTGTCCCATGCAAGGGTGGCGTGCACCGCATCGCCTTGCGCATCGAGTTGCAGCTCGGCCTTGCGAAGGCCGGCCGGCGTGCTGGGCGCTTCGGCGCCGTTGGCGGCCGTGGCGGAGTTCATCGTGCGTTCGCTGGCGGTGCCCGTGCCGGTGCTCGTGATGCGCGTGACCAGCGCAGCTTCGCCGGCCTGTACGCGGATGTCGCCGCTCTGGCGCGCGAGCCGTGCCTTGGCGCGCAGCGTGTCGCCGGCGTCGATGTCCCAGTCGCCGTCGAACATCAGGTCGCCGCTGATGCCGAGTTCGCTCAATGTCGAGCTGGCACCCAGCGCGCCGGCCCATGCCATCGGCAGGCCTTGCATCTGCCCCTTGGACTGCAGGCGGAACACACGGTTGGGCGCCGCACCGCTCTGGCTGAAGCGCAGCGGCTGCCAGTCGATGCGCACGGTGCCGGGCACCGGACCGCGCAGCGTCGCTGCTGCGGCGGAGGCTTCGACGTCGAGGCGGCCTGCGTTCGTGCCACTGCCGGTTCGCACGGTGGCGGTGACTTCGCGGCTCAGTTCCACCACCCACGGGTTGCCGGGGCGTGCGCTGTCTTGCGCCTGCAGGCGCAGGCTGGCCAGCGCCGCGCGCCATTGGTCGTTGCCGGCGATGCCGCCGCTGGCGCGCGTGTCGATGGTGAACTTCTGGGTGCCGGTGGTGGCCTCGCCCTGCAGCGTGAGCGTGGCTTGCGCAAGGCTGCCCGCGAGGTCGGCGCGCAGTTCGCGCAGTTGCACCGTGGTGGCGGTGCCGCCGGCCTCTGCGGCCGGCAGGTGCAGTTCGAGGCGGGGCACGCCGAGCGCGGCCTTGAGCGTGGGTTCGGTGATGCCGCGCTGCGCCGGCGCATTCGCGTTCTGCAGCCGGCGCTGGATGGTCTGCCAGCCGCCTTGCCAACTGGCGTCGAGCTTCGCGGAGCCCTTGGCGCTGGCATTCGCGAACATGCCCGAGAGCCCCGGCAGGCTTTGCACCCAGCGCTGCAGGGTGTCGGCATCGTCGATGCTGGCCTTGATCTCGCCGCCGCCCGTGGTCGGTGCGATGCGGCCCTCGAGCTGCGCGCCGCCGCCCGGCAGTGTGAGGTTCAGCTTGCCGCTGCCGGCCTGCTCGGCCACGCGCACCTGCAGCTTGCCGTCGATGCTGGCGCGCTGGGCTTCGATGCGCAGCGTGCGCAGGTCGAGCACCTGGTCTTTCCACTGGCCCTGGGCCAGTGCGCGGTCGAGCGCGAAGCCCGGCAGCGCCTTGCTGCCCGTACCACCGCCTGCGCCGCCTTCGGCGCGCAGTGCGGCGTCGAAGCTGATGGTGTCTTCGCGTTGCTGGGCCTTGAGCTGGCCGCTGACGGGCGCGCCCGAGAGTTCGCTGTACAGCGCCGCTGGCCGCACACCGCGCACGGTGGCCTGTGCCTTCCAGGGCGCGGGAGCCGGGCTCCAACTGCCTGCGGCATCGATGCGGCCGCCGCCGGCACGCACGGTGGCTTCGGGAATGGTCCAGTTCGTGCCGTCGAAGCCCACGCGCGCTTGCACCTGTTCGACCGGCAGCTTCTCTTCGTCCCACGGGCCTGACACGGCATTGCGGATGTCGGCCGAGGCCTTCCATGCAGCGGGGCCGGTGTCGGCATCGGGTTCGAGCGAGACGGTGCCGGTCAGCCGGGTTTCGGGCGCGCCGGGCCACAGGCTGGAGGCGTCGACGTTGCGAAGGTCGGCCTTGGCGTCGATCACCGGTTGCGGCAGCCAGGGTGCGATCTGCGCCTGCAACTTCGCTTCCATCGGCGCGTCGGCGTTTTCTTCGGCGGGCTTCAGTTCGGCCGCGACCTGCAGACGCGCCGCCTTGCCCGACAGCGTGCCCTTCACCGTGGCTTCGGCCAGCACGTCGATGTTGTGGTCTTCGGCCAGCGGCGCCTTCACGCGGCCGTCGAGCGCGGCATCGATGGCCATGGGCGCCGGGCCTTGCAGCTTGACGCGCGCGCTGTAGTGGCCGTCGGCAATGTCCACGCCCTTGACTTCGAGCGCGTGCTCGGCGGCCTTGTAGCTGTAGTTGCCCGTGAGGTTGGTTGCCGCCAGCGCGGGTGGGCCGGCCCAGCGCAGGGTGTCGATGCGAAACGGCAATTCCACTTCGACCGGCAGCGCGAGCTGTTCCAGTGGCTCGGTGGGCTTGTCGCTCGGCGGGCCGCGGCGCTCGATCAGCACCTGCTTTGCGTGCACCTCGCCGAGCTGCACCTTGCGCTTGAAGAGCGGCGCGAGCTGCCAGCCGATGGTGGCGTCATCGACCTCGATGGCGATGCTCTCGCTTTGATACTTCAGCCAGCCGATGTGCCCGCCGCTGCGCAGCGAGCCGGTCACGTCGCGGCTTTCGAGCGACTGGCCTGCGGGCAGCCGTTGCGCAGCCTGCGCCAGCGCGAAAGCCAGCGACTGGTTCGAGCCCAGCCACCACCAAGCGCCCGCGCCCAGCAGCAGCACCGCGATGAACAGGCCGAGCACCGTCCAGGCCAGCGCGCGCATCACCCGGCGCATGCGCGAGCGCCTGGCGACAGGAGGCGTGGGCGAGGGTTCGGGTTCGGTCGACATCGGTAAGGGGCAGGGTCAGAAGGTGAAGCCGAGGCGAAAGTGCAGGCGGAACTTCTTCGTGTCCACGCCATAGGCCAGGTCGGCCTGCACCGGCCCGACCGGGCTGCGCCAGCGCGCGCCGACACCCACGCCCACCTTGGGCTTGAGCTCGCCGGGCTTGTCGGCCACGGCGCCGGCATCGACGAACACCACACTTTCCCAATCGGTGAGCTTGTCCTTGTAGACGTAGGGGCGCTGCCATTCCGCGCTCAGCACGCCGAGGTAGCGGCCCGCGACGGTCTGGCCGTCCGAGCGCACGGTGCCGATCTGCTTGTAGCTGTAGCCGCGCACGGTGGTGTCGCCGCCGGTCAGGAACATCAGCGTCGAGGGGATCTGTGCGCTGTCTTTCGCCGAGACGGCGCCGGCTTCGGCGCGCAGTTGCAGGCGGCTGCTGCGCGCGCGGGTTTCCTTGTCGTCGGACGAGCCCAGCACCAGCGGCAGCACGCCGAGCCAGCGCACATAGGTGCGCGTGAAGGGCGTGCGCTGGCCGGTCAGCGTGTAGCCCGCGGCCAGTTCCAGCGCAAGGCCGTAGCCGCGCGAGGGCGCGGAGTTGCTGTCGAAATAGCGCCCGGTCCAGCCCCAGTTGGCGGTCACGGCCGAAGCCGAGGGCGGCGCGTTGACGCCGCGGTTCTGGGCGTAGTCGTACTGCAGGAAATAGCTGCGGTCGATGTGGTCGCTCGACTTGTTGCGGCCGCCGCGCAGCCGGCCGCTGTCGACGATGTAGCTGCCCGACTCTTCGCGCTTGATCTCGCTGCCGGCGAACCAGCGCCAGCCGTGGTCGTCGGGAATCGCGTTCCACTCGGTGCCGAGCGACTTGATGTCGCGGTCGACCGACAGCCGCGAGACCGCGCGCCAGCCGAGCAGCGGGATCTGGTTGTGGATGTGGTCGATCGACAGGCGCGGGCCGTTGTCGGTGGTGAAGCCGGCGCCCAGCACCACCTTCTGCAGCGGTGCCTCGCGCAGTTGTGCGGTGACGGGGGCGAACTGCGGGTTGCCGCTCTCGGTGTCGAGCGTGAGGAACACCGAGTCGTAGTAGCCGCTGCTGGCCAGGCGCTGCTGGGCATCGAGCAGCTTCTGCTGGTCGTAGTCGGTGCCGGTGGGCAGGCGGGCGATGCGGCGCGCGCCGTCGGGGTCGTAGCGCTTGAGGCCGTGCAGCACCAGCGGGCCGAACTTGTAGGCCGGGCCCGACTGGTAGGTGACATTCAGGCGGGCCTCATGGCGGTCGGCATCGACCTCGGCGCGGCTGATCTCGATGTTGCCCGTGGGAAAGCGCTTGGCCGTGAGGCTGCGCAGCGCGGTGGTCTTGGCGTTGTCCCAGGCCTGCTGGGTGAAGGGCTGGCCGGCGCGCAGCGCCCATTCGGTGCGGATCGTGTCGCGCTGGCCTTCGGCAGCCGCATCGTCGGCAATGGCACCGCCGTAGCTGATCTGCACGTTGCTCACCTTGGTGATGTCGCCGGGCGCGACCGTGATGACGATCTCGCGCGGGGCCTTGGTGCTGTCGGGTGTCTCGTTGAGTTCGAGCGTCAGCGTGGGCGTGAAGTAGCCGAGGGTGCCGAGCAGTTCGCGGGCATTGCCCTCGGCAGCCACCATGAGGCGCGAGATCTCGGTGGCGCCCAGGTCGTCGAGTTCACGGTAGCGCTGGATTTCGAGATGCAGCGTGAGGTAGTCGCGCACATCCTCGGGGCCGCGCACATCGACGGTGAAGGCATCGCGGCGATCGGCCTTGGCCTTGTCGTCGTCCTTGCTGCCTTTGCCGTCCTTGGCGGTGCTGTCGGCATTGCCGGCGCGCACGAGACCGGCCACGGGCTTGCCTTCGGTGTCGTCTTTTTTCGGCAGCAAGCTGCAGCCTTGCAAAAGCAGGACGCCTGAAAAAAGCAAAGCCGGCAACCACGCCGGCGCAAAAACGGAAACCACCCTGACCATGGGCGGATTCTGACAGCAAGACCTACCGGTTCCTGAAGGGGCCGGAGACAGAGGGCGTCGTCCTACTTGCTTACTTGGACAACATGCGCATTGCTTCCTCGAGCCCCCGCAGGGTGAGGGGGTACATGCGGTTCGACATCAACTGCTGCATCACAGAGATGCTCTGGCGGTACTGCCACACGCCCTGGGGCTCGGGGTTGATCCACGCGAACTTGGGGAAGGTGTGCGTGAGGCGCTGGATCCACTCGGCACCGGCCTCTTCGTTGTTGTACTCGACACTGCCGCCGGGCTGCAGGATCTCGTAGGGGCTCATGGTCGCGTCGCCGACGAAGATGAGCTTGTAGTCCTTGTTGTACTTGCGCAGGATGTCCCAGGTCGCGAACTTCTCGGAGAAGCGGCGCTTGTTGTTCTTCCACATGAAGTCGTACACGCAGTTGTGGAAGTAGAAGAACTCCAGGTGCTTGAACTCGGTCTTGACGGCCGAGAACAGCTCTTCCACGCGCTGGATGTGCTCGTCCATCGTGCCGCCCACGTCCATCAGCAGCAGCACCTTGACGTTGTTGTGGCGCTCGGGCCGCATCTTGATGTCGAGGTAGCCGGCGTTGGCGGCGGTCGAGTGGATGGTGTCGTCCAGGTCCAGCTCTTCCTCATGGCCTTCGCGTGCGAACTTGCGCAGGCGGCGCAGCGCGACCTTGATGTTGCGCGTGCCCAGTTCCTGGCTGTCGTCGTAGTCCTTGTAGGCGCGCTGGTCCCACACCTTCACGGCGCTCTTGTTCTTGCCGGCACCGCCGATGCGGATGCCCTGCGGGTTGTAGCCGCCGTTGCCGAAGGGCGAGGTGCCGCCGGTGCCGATCCACTTGCTGCCGCCCTCGTGGCGTTCCTTCTGCTCCTCGAAGCGCTTCTTGAGCGTTTCCATGAGCTCGTCCCAGCCCATCTTCTCGATCTTGGCTTTTTCTTCGGCCGTGAATTCGCGCTCCAGCGTCTTCTTGAGCCAGTCGAGCGGCACTTCCTTGGTGAAGTCGGTCAGCATCTCGACGCCCTTGAAGTAGGCGGCGAAGGCGCGGTCGAATTTGTCGTAGTGCTTCTCGTCCTTCACGAGCGCGGTGCGCGAGAGGTAGTAGAAGTCGTCCAGGCCGTAGGCGCCGTCGGAGTTGGGCCCCACCACGTCGGCCTTCAGGGCTTCGAGCAGCGTGAGGTATTCCTTGACCGACACGGGCAGCTTGGCCGAACGCAGGGTGTAGAAGAAGTCGATGAGCATGAAGCGCTCCTTGTGTTTCGTTCAGCCGCGCGGCTTGTCGAGCAGGTACAGCAGCTGCGCTTTCACTTCGGGCCATTCGCCCGCGCGCAGGCTGTACATCACGGTGTCGCGGATGGTGCCGTCGCGGCGCATCGCGTGGCCGCGGATGACGCCGTCTTTCTTCGCGCCCAGCCGCTCGATGGCGCGCTGCGAGGCGAAGTTGAAGTTGTCGGTGCGCCAGCCCACCACGTTGCAGCCGAGCGTGTCGAAGGCGTGGCCGAGCATGAGCAGCTTGCAGGTGGTGTTGACGTGCGTGCGCTGGCAGCGTTTGGCGTACCAGGTGTAGCCGATCTCCACGCGCTTCACGCCCGGCAGGATGTCGTGAAAGCTGGTGCTGCCGAGCACGGTGCCCGTGGCGGCCTCGGTGACGGCGAAGGCAAAGCGGTCGGCGGTCTTGAGCGCGGTCTCGATGTAGGCGCGGGTGTTCTCCGGTTCGGGCACGGACGTGACACGCAGTTTCCACAGCTCGCCGTCGGCAGCCGCGGCGCGCAGGCCTTCTTCATGGTCGAGCGACAAGGGCACCAGCGCGATGTCGCGGGCCTTCAGCGTGACAGGTTCGACGAACGCCATCTTTTGTCCCACTCTCTTCGAGCTTGTGTCGGCTTCAGCCGCGCGGGTCGCCGTACTTGCGCACGTACCAGACCCGTGCCGCCTGCGCCCCGGCACCGCCGCCCAGGCCGACCAGCGCAATGCCGAAGATCTCGCGCTTGCTGTAGTCGCCGGCGCCGAAAGCGTCGAGCCCGAGCAGCAGCCCGAGCCCGCGGCCGAGCAGCGCGCCCACCACGAACAGCACGGCCTGGGCAACGCCCAGCTTCATGAGCTGTTTGGTGGAATGTGGTTGTCGGCTCATGGGCTCAACGGTTGTTGCGTTGCATGAAGACGAGCTTCTCGAACAGCGTCACGTCTTGTTCGTTCTTGAGCAGCGCGCCCACCAGCGGCGGCACGGCGACCTTTTCGTCCTTGCTCTGCAGCGCTTCGAGCGGAATGTCTTCGGCCACCAGCAGCTTGAGCCAGTCGAGCAGTTCGGAGGTCGAAGGCTTCTTCTTCAGGCCCGGCAGGTTGCGCACGTCGTAGAAGGTCTTCATCGCGGCCGTGAGCAGCTCTTGCTTGAGGCCGGGGAAGTGCACGGCGACGATGTGCTTCATCGTCTCGGCATCGGGGAACTTGATGTAGTGGAAGAAGCAGCGGCGCAGGAAGGCGTCGGGCAGTTCCTTCTCGTTGTTCGAGGTGATGAACACCACCGGCCGGTGCTTGGCGCGGATGAGCTCGCGCGTCTCGTAGCAGTAGAACTCCATGCGGTCGATTTCGCGCAGCAGGTCGTTCGGGAATTCGATGTCGGCCTTGTCGATCTCGTCGATCAGCAGCGCTACCGGCTCGTCGGCCGTGAAGGCCTGCCAGAGCACGCCCTTGATGATGTAGTTCTGGATGTCCTTGACGCGTTCGCCGCCGTCGAGGTCTTTCAACTGCGAGTCGCGCAGGCGGCTCACGGCGTCGTATTCATACAGGCCCTGCTGCGCCTTGGTGGTCGACTTGATGTGCCACTGCAGCAGCGGCAGGCCAAGCGATTGCGCCACTTCCTCGGCCAGCATGGTCTTGCCGGTGCCCGGCTCGCCCTTGACGAGCAGCGGACGCTTGAGGGTGATCGCGGCATTGACCGCGAGCATCAGGTCCTGTGTGGCGACGTAGTTGTCTGAGCCCTGGAATTTCATGAATGAGACGGAGGCTGGGGGTGGAGAAAAGAACACACTCGACACGCGTTGTGCAGCCTCAGGGTTGGCCTGCACAGGGATCCGGAAGACCCCTGCATATAATCGATGTTGATTCGAAAAACTGTAGCTCCACGAGATTGTGCGCGCAAAATGAACAAGTTGTTGACCACGATGTTTGCCCTTGCTGTCGCTTGCGTGACGCTCTCGGCACAAGCCCAGCAAGTCACGGGCAAGGCCCAGGACGGGGCCAAGAAGGTTGCGATGTGCGTGGGTTGCCACGGCATCATCGGCTACCAGGCCAGCTTCCCGGAGATCCACAAGGTGCCCATGATCGCGGGGCAAAGCGCCACGTACATCACGTCGGCTCTCACGGCCTACAAGGGCGGTGACCGCAAGCATCCGACCATGCGCGCCATCGCCGACACGCTCACCGAGCAGGACATGGCCGACCTCGCCGCCTACTACAGCCAACTGGGCGTGAAGGAAGGCGATGCACCACCGGCCGCGCTGGCCAAGGCCACGCCGGAGAACATCCAGGCCCTGATCGCACGCGACAAGGACAACAGCTGCACCAAGTGCCACGGCGCCAACTTCAACACGCCGAACGACGGCACCGTGCCCAAGCTGGCCGGCCAGCATGCCGACTACCTCTTCGTTGCGCTCAAGTCGTACCGCGTCAAGAACAACCCGCACCTGGGCCGCTCGAACGCGGTGATGGGCCAGCAGGTCGAACCCAAGAAGTTCACCAACGCCGAGCTGAAGACGCTCGCGACCTACATCAGCTCGCTGCCCGGCGAACTGAAGACGGTGCCGGAGTCACGCATTCACCACGGCGCGGAATAAGCGTTTCGCTCCCAACAAAAAGCCCGCACGATGCGGGCTTTTTTGTGTCCGGGATTTCCCTCGGTTTCAGACGTCGAAGAAGGCCGTCTCGTCCGCGCCCTGCATGCGGATGTCGAAGCGATAGGTGATGGCACCGCCCTGTTCGCTGCGCTGCGCGATCAGTGTGTGGCGGCGATCGGCCGGCACGCTGTCGAGCACCGCGTCCTTCGCATTCGCCTCGGCTTCATCGCTGAAGTACACGCGCGTGAACGCATGCAGCAGCAGGCCGCGCATCAGCACGATCACATTGATGTGCGGTGCTTCGCCCGGCGTTTGCGCGCCAGGCTTGACGGTGTGGAACACGAAGCGGTTCTGCGCGTCGGTGCCCGTGCCGACACGGCCGAAGGCGCGAAAGCCCAGCGCGCGCGCTTCATCGGGCGTTTGCGGATAGCGGCCTTCGCCATCGGGCTGGCTGATCTCGACCATGGCATCGCCGATCGGATGGCCGTCGCCGTCGATCACCTGGCCTTCGAGGCGGATGCGCTGGCCGGTGGCGTTGTCCAGCGCCACGACGGCATCGAAGGGCTGGTTGAAATCGTAGCCGTACTGCGTGGCCGTGAGGCCATAGGCGAAGTAGGGGCCCACGGTCTGGGAAGGGGTCTGGCCGAAGTCGGCTTCCTGTGCGCTCATCAACATGGTGTGTGTCCTTGGCTCAGCGGTTCTCGAATGGCGTTTCATCGGCGCCGCGCAGCACCATGTCGAACTGGTAGCCCAGTGCGTAGCCTTCTTCGGTGATGTCGAGGCTGAAGTCGGCAACCAGCCGGTTGCGATAGCGCTCGGGTGTGCCGGTGATCATTGGGTCGTACTGCATCAGCGGATCGCCGGGGAAGTACATCTGCGTGACGAGGCGGCTGGCAAAGCTCTGGCCGAACAGCGACAGGTGGATGTGCTGCGGACGCCATGCGTTCGGGTGGTTGCCCCAGGGGTAGGCGCCGGGCTTGATCGTGAGGAAGCGGTAGCGGCCTTCGCTGTCGGTCAGGCAGCGGCCCGCGCCGAGGAAGTTGGGGTCGAGCGGCGCGTCGTGCTGGTCGACCTTGTGCACGTAGCGGCCCGAGGCATTGGCCTGCCAGAGTTCGACCAGCGTGTTGGCGACCGGGCGGCGATGCTCGTCGAGCACCTGGCCAGTGAGGATCATGCGTTCGCCCAGCGGCTCGCCGTTCTTGCGCGCGTTGCGCGTGAGGTCATGGTCGAACTCGCCGATGCTGTCGTGGCCGTACACCGGCTGTTGCAGCTCGCCGAGCGAAGCCTTCAGCGGGATCAGCGGCTTTAGCGGGCCGCGCTTGGCGGTGGATTTGTAGCCCGGGTAGACATAGCTGGGGTGGGCTTCCCAGTCGCGCGGGGTGAGGGTGGTGAGCGGGCCTTGCAGGCCCTGGGTCTTGGTCAACATCGATGTTGTCTCCTGTCGTGGGACGAATCCGGAAGCCCAGACTTTAGAAGCGCCATCCAATGATGTAAATTGAAGATTGATCCAGTTCCAATAACCAGCAGGCATTGAAAACCCCCACCGATCTTCGCCAGGATTTCGTGCGCAACGTGCAGCTGCGCCATCTGCGCTGCCTCGTCGCCGTGGCTCAAGAGCGCCACCTGGCGCGTGCGGCCGGGCGGCTGGCGCTGAGCCAGCCCGCGGTATCGAAGACGCTCTCGGAGCTGGAGGCCATCGTGGGCGCGCGCCTGGTCGAGCGCAGCAAGGCCGGCCGTCGCGGCGTGCAGGGCCTCACGCCGGCCGGCGAGCAATTGCTCACGCATGCGCTGCGCGTGCTCGAAGCACTGGACGCCAGCGCGCAGGCGGTGGCGCCGGCATCGGGCGAGCGCATCGAGCGCCTGCGCATCGGCGCGTTGCCGAGCGTGGCGCCGGCCCTGCTGCCGGCGGCGCTGGCGCGGCTGCGCGATGGCTGGCCAGCCGCACAGATCATGGTCAAGAGCGCTGCCAATGCCGCGTTGCTCGACGAACTGCGCGCGGGCGAACTGGACATCGTGGTGGGCCGCATGAGCGATCCGCGCCTGATGGGCGGCCTGAGTTTCGAGCTGCTGCACACCGAGCCGCTGGTGTTCGCCGTGCGCGCCGGCCATCCGCTCGCACTGAAGGCGGCATCGGTGCAGGCGGTGCTGGCTTACCCGCTCGTGGTGTACGGCGAGGGCACGATCCCGCGCCACAACACCGAGAGCTTTCTGTCGGCGCGCGGCCTCGTGTTGCCGACCAACGCGCTGCAGACGCTCGACGTGGCGGTGGCGCGTGCACTGGTGGCGGTGTCCGACGCGGTGTGGATCACGCCGCTCGGTGCCGCGCGCGGCGAACTGGCGGACGGCCGGCTGGTGCGATTGCGAATCGACACGGCCGGTACCGAAGAGCCGGTCGGCCTTCTGCAGCGCAGCGATGCCGAGCCATCGGCTTTGCGCGGTGCGATGGCGGCGCTGCTGCGCGAGGCTGCGAAGCAGCAGGGCGCGCTGCCGCCAAGGTCCAGAAGAAAGCCGCGGAGTTAGCGTGTCTCTTTCGCGAAACACCGCGGAACCGGCTTTGCCGGGCCGCTGGTGTTGCCCCCGGTAGGGGGTTGGCGAAGCGACACGAAGTGCGCGAAGACTGGGGGCGAGCCTATTTCGTTGCCCGGCGCTGCACGCAGGCCACATAGCCCTCGCCATCTGGCGGGCGACCGGCGCGCTGGCTCTCCCACATCATCTGGCCCAGGCAATCCATCGCCTCGTGATGCGCGTGCAGCAGCGAGCCGCGGCGCGCCGCCAGCAGCTCGACCGCCTGGCGGATGCCACGCGGCTGGTCGATCGAGCATTGCTCGCTGATCGACAGGTGCATCGACAGATGAAGGAACGGGTTCTCGCGGCCGTTCGATCCGTCATAGACCCGCGCGACCGCGGCGTCGGCATCGGCCAGGTCCTCGTGGTATTCGGGGTGTTCGTCGATCCATCCGGCGGCGATGGTCTCCAGCGCTTCCATCGGCAGGCCCTGCCGATGCTTGGCGTACACGTCGCAGAAAAAGCGGCGCACATCTTCCTGGGAGGGGTTGAACATATATAGATAGAAGGCAGAAAAAGAGGAGGAGAGAGCAGCAAGAAAAGGCGGCTTCGAACGCGGCTTGCGACGCGGCTGGATGTGTCGGACGTTCCGGGTACATCGCGTTACTTCGTAACGTAACGAATCGCGAAATGACCTTCTTACGAGCTGTTTCGACCTGAGGTCGACAAGCCGATTTTTAGAAAAATATTCATACGAATCAACAGGTTGCGTGGTCTGCAGCCGGTCTGGCACAAGGCGAAATAAAAGCGGCACGCAAGTTGCCCCTGTTAAGGCATCTTTTGTCACAGAGGCTGCCATGACCGCTCAACAAGCATCGACCAATTCGACCGAAGGACTTGCCGCCGCCGGCGCTGCTCCAGTGGTCATCGCCCAGGCCACCGTCACTCCGCTCGGCGCTCCCGCCGCGATGAGTTCGGCGGCACCCGCTGCAGCTGGCCCCGCCAGCATCGGCACATTATCGAATGCGACGCAGGGCGTTGCCGTGATGCGCGACGGTGTCCGCATTCCTGTCGATGGCAATCAGACGCTGGTGGCCGGTGACCGCGTGATCGTTCCGCAGGACGGCCACGCCAACGTGCTCTTTCCCGGCTCGGCCACCAACAAGGCGCCGCTGTCCGGCGTCTTCACCGGCGGCACCGATGCCACCATCGGCTCGACCAAGCTGCCGGGCGGCCTTGAACAAGTGAATGTGGATGTCGCCTCGGGCGACCTGCAAGTGACCCCACCGGACAGCGATGCCGACGCAGCCGCGCTGGCCGTGACCAAGAAGCTCGCCGCCGGCAGCGGCATCGGCCTGGGCGAATTCGCGCTGGGTGCTCTGGGTGCCGCGGCACTGGGTGCGGCGCTGAGCGGTGGTGGCGGTGGTGGCGATACCGGCATTCCGCTCCTCGTGTCCTCGGGCAACCCCACGACACCCCCGACCGGCTCCGACGCGGACGCCGATTCCGATGCGGACGCGGACGCGGATGCCGATGGTGACGCCGATGCGGATGCCGACTCGGATGCAGACGCCGATGCGGACGCAGACTCCGACGCGGATGCTGATGCCGATTCGGATGCAGACGCCGATGCGGATTCGGACTCCGACGCAGATGCCGATGCCGACTCGGATGCAGACGCGGATGCCGATTCGGACTCCGATGCGGACGCAGATGCCGACTCGGACGCGGACGCGGATGCAGACGCCGACTCCGATGCAGACGCGGATGCCGATTCGGACGCAGACGGCGACCACCTCCTCGATCCGGGCGACAGCCTCGTCCACCACGTGCTCGACGGCCTCGGCGGGGCACTCGGCCTTGGCGGCGCGCTCACTCCGGTCGGCCACGCGGTCGATGGTGTGACCGACGTTGTCGACAACGTGCTGGCTCCGCTGCTCGGCACCAACTTCACGCCGAACAACCCGAACGAGTTCGACCCGATCGACAACACCGTCGGCAACGTGACCCACCTGCTGGGCGGTGCGCTGAGCCCCGCACTCGACGGCCTGCTGGGCGCGGGTGCCACCACCGCCATCCTCGGCACGGTGCTGGGCCAGGTCGACTACCTGACCGACGCGCTGCACAACGGCCTGGAAAACCTGATCGGCGACCACGGCATCCTCAGCGGCGTGACCGGCGCCCTCGGCCTCGGTGGCGTCACCGACCAACTGCTGGGCACGCATGGCGTGGTCGGCAATGTGCTGGGCACGGTGCTCGGACCGAACAGCCTCGTGACCGGCCTGCTGAGCGACCACGGCCTGGTGGGCGGCCTGCTCGGCAGCGACGGCCTGGTGGGCGGCCTGCTCGGCGAGCATGGCGCGGTCGGCGGCCTGCTCGGCAACGTGCTGGGTCACGATGGTCTGGTCGGTGGCCTGCTCGGCAGCGACGGCGCCGTGGGCGGCCTGACCGGCGGCCTTCTGGGTGAACACGGCCTGCTCGGCGGCCTGCTCGGCGACGGTAGCGCCCTTGGCGGCCTGCTTGGCAACGACGGCCTCGTGGGCGGCCTGCTCGGCTTCAACGGCGGCCTGTCGAACCTGCTGGGCACCAACGGCGTCACCGGCGAACTGCTGGGCCACGGTGGTCTGGTCGACAGCCTGCTCGGCGAGCACGGCGTGATCTCCGGCCTGATCACCGACAGCCCGCTGGGCGGCCTGCTCGGCGAGCATGGTGTGGTCGGCGGCCTGCTGGGCGGCTCGCTCGGCGGCCTGCTCGGCAACGACGGACTGGTCGGCGGCTTGCTCGGCGACCACGGTCTGCTGGGCGGCCTGGTCAGCAACGACGGCCTGCTCGGCGGCCTGCTGGGCGACAACGGCATCGTGGGCGGCCTGCTCGGTGGCGACGGCTTGCTCGGCGGTGTGCTGGGCAACAACGGTCTGGTGGGCGGTTTGCTGGGCAACGATGGTCTGCTTGGCGGCGTGCTCGGCAACGACGGCCTGGTCGGCGGCCTGCTGGGCAGCGACGGCCTCGTGGGCGGCCTGCTGGGCGATCATGGCCTGGTCGGTGGCCTCCTGGGCAGCGGCGGCCTGCTGGGCGGTGTGACCGGCATCGGTGGCGGCCTGCTCGGACCGGACGGCCTCGTGGGTGGCCTGCTGGGCGACCATGGTGTGGTCGGCGGCCTGCTGGGCAATGACGGCCTGCTGGGTGGCGTGCTCGGCGGTGTGCTGGGTGGCATTGGCGGTGGGGGCACCGGCGCACCCGGTACGGCGCTGCTCGACCCGGTCGACAGCATCGTCGGCGGTGTGGCGAACGGCCTGAACCACGGCGTGCTCGGAGGCCTCGGCCTGGGCAACGTGCTGACCCCGGTCGTCAGCCTCACGGACCACGTGACCGACACGGTCGACGGCCTGCTCGGCCCGCTGCTCGGCACCACCTTCACGCCGAACAGCCCCAACATCCTCGACCCGGTCGACAGCGTGGTGAAGAACGTGACGGACGGCGTGAGCGGCCTGGTGAGCCCGCTGACCGACCAACTGCTCGGCGCCGGCACGACGCACGCGCTGCTGAACGCAGTCGACACGCAGGTCGACTTCCTCACCGACGGCGTGGCGCATCTGCTGAACGGCGGCCTGCTGGGCGGTGCGCTCGGCGGCGGTGCGGCGGGTGGTCTCCTCGGTGGCGTGCTGGGCAACGACGGCCTGCTGGGCGGTCTGCTTGGTGGCGACGGCGGTTTGCTCGGCGGCGTTCTCGGCGGTGACGGCGGCCTGCTTGGCGGCGTCCTCGGTAACGACGGCCTGCTGGGTGGTCTGCTTGGTGGCGACGGCGGTTTGCTCGGCGGCGTTCTCGGCGGTGACGGCGGCCTGCTTGGCGGCGTCCTCGGTAACGACGGCCTGCTGGGTGGTCTGCTTGGTGGCGACGGTGGTTTGCTCGGCGGCGTTCTCGGCGGTGACGGCGGCCTGCTTGGCGGCGTCCTCGGCAACGACGGCCTGCTGGGTGGTCTGCTTGGTGGCGACGGTGGTTTGCTCGGCGGCGTTCTCGGCGGTGACGGCGGCCTGCTTGGCGGCGTCCTCGGCAACGACGGCCTGCTGGGCGGTCTGCTTGGTGGCGACGGCGGTTTGTTGGGCGGTGTGCTCGGCGGCGGTGCCACTGGCGGCATCCTCGACGGCGTGCTCGGCGATCACGGCCTGGTCGGTGGTCTGCTGGGCAGCGACGGCCTCTTGGGCGGTCTGCTTGGTGGCGTGACCGGTGGCACCACCGGCGGCCTGCTCGACGGCGTGCTCGGCGATCACGGCCTGGTCGGCGGCTTGCTCGGTAGCGACGGCCTCGTTGGCGGTCTGCTCGGTGGCGTGACCGGTGGCACCACCGGCGGCCTGCTCGATGGCGTGCTCGGCGATCACGGACTGGTCGGCGGCTTGCTGGGCAGCGACGGCCTCGTGGGCGGTCTGCTCGGTGGCGTGACTGGTGGCACCACCGGCGGCATCCTCGACGGCGTGCTCGGCGATCACGGTCTGGTCGGCGGCTTGCTGGGCAGCGACGGCCTCTTGGGCGGTCTGCTCGGTGGCGTGACCGGTGGCACCACTGGCGGCATCCTCGACGGCGTGCTCGGCGATCACGGCCTGGTCGGCGGCTTGTTGGGCAGCGACGGCCTCGTGGGCGGTCTGCTCGGTGGCGTGACCGGTGGCACCACTGGCGGCCTGCTCGATGGCGTGCTCGGCGATCACGGACTGGTCGGCGGCTTGCTGGGCAGCGACGGCCTCGTGGGTGGTCTGCTCGGTGGCGTGACCGGTGGCACCACTGGCGGCCTGCTCGATGGCGTGCTCGGCGATCACGGACTGGTCGGCGGCTTGCTGGGCAGCGACGGCCTCGTGGGTGGTCTGCTCGGTGGCGTGACCGGTGGCACCACCGGTGGTCTGCTCGGCAGCGACGGCCTGGTGGGTGGCTTGCTCGGCGGCCTGCTGGGAGGCAGCGGCCCGGCCGCCAACATCCTTCAGCCGGTGACGGACCTGGCCTCCCATGCGACCAGCGCTGTCGCCCCGGTGGTCTCCACCGTGACGAGCGCGGCATCGGGCGCCACGGCACCTGTGACCGACATCCTGGCTGGCGCGTCCCACGCGGCTGCTCCGGTGACCGACGTGGTCAGCGGAGTGGTGAACGGTGTCGAACATGCAGTCACCCCGCTGGTGAACGATGTGCTGACCCCGATCACCAGCCTGGTCGAGCACTCGCCGGCCGGCAACGTCCTGTCGCCCGTGACGAACATCCTGCACGGCTTGCTGGGTTGAACAAGAACATCAGAAGGAGAGGGGTGAGGGAGCTGCAGCAGCAGGGACAGGCCACCACCGGCCTGTCCCTCGAAAGGATTGATATGAAAAAGAATTTCCAGATACTCGCCCTCGTTGCGATCAGCGCAAGCCTCGCGGCCTGCGTCCCTCCCAGGACCGGCCGCGACGATGCGACCTACTACTACTCGAACAAGGGCGCGAGCGCGGTGGCGAAGGTGGAACCGGCACCGCCGCCGCCGGTGCAGAACGGCCCGGCCGGCGTGTCGAAGATCGTCTACTTCGACTTCGACAAATACAACATCAGGCCCGGCGACCGCAACATCGTCGAGGCGCACGCGAGCTTCATGCGCAACCGGCCGTCGAGCCGGGTCGTGATCGAAGGCAACACCGACCAGCGCGGCGGCCGCGAATACAACCTGGCGCTGGGCCAGCGCCGCGCCGAAGCCGTGCAGCGTTCGCTCACGCAACTGGGCGTGCCGGCCGAGCGTGTCGAAGCCATCAGCTGGGGCACGGAAAAACCCGCATCTCTCGAAACCACCGAGGAGGGCTATCAGCTCAATCGCCGAGCCGAATTCAGCTACCGCTGAAGCCGGATCAACGCGATGACTTCGACGGCAGTTTCCGGTCAGCGTTCACGTCGAAGCGAGAGCAGATGACGGACGCGACCGGTTTCCCGCATTCGATCGGGGCCGAATGATGTCCTTCCCAGACCAACTCCACGCCTGCCACGAACGCCTGGTGTCAGTGTGTGCGGCGTTGCCTGCCCCTTATCCGGCCTTCACGCTGTTCTTCTCGGTCAGCGACGGTTCCCAGCGTGCACACGTCGTGCATGCGCGGGCCGCCGATTTCGAGACGGCATGGCGCGAGGGCTCCGAGATTGTCGAGCGCTGGGTGCGCGAGCGCGGCATCGTGTCGCCGTGGCTGCGCATCGACTGGGTCGAGGGCGCGAGCCCGATGGACTGGGTGCAGTTCAAGACCCAGCTCACGGCCGTCAAGCGCAATTACTTTCGCCTCGGCCTGGCCTTCGACCAGGACTTCGAGGTCGCCTTCACCGAGCAGGAGCTCAACGCCAACGCGATGCTGTGCGGCGACTCGACCATTGCGCATTCGGTGGTGAACCAGCGCAACTTCGAGGTCTATGCGCAGGCTCGCTTCGAGCGCACGCCGCCGCTGGACATGCCGACCGACCAGCCGGTCTACCTGCTGGCGATGGTGGGCATGTTCTGCCAGCCCGACGGCGTGGTGCACAAGCTCGTCGGCACGGGGCTCGATGCCGGCCGGCGGCAGATGCCGGCGTTGAATCCGCAGTCGGTGCTGGAGCTGGTGCGCAGCGGATCGTCCTACCTTGCGCGGCAGGTGCAGGCCGATGGGCTCTTCGTCTACGGCTACTTCCCGTGCTTCGATCGCCGCATCCCGACCTACGACGCGATGCGCCATGCGAGCGCGGTGTACGCGATGCTCGAAGCGTGGGAGCTGACGCGCGACGAGACCCTGCGCTCGGCCATCGACCGATCGCTCGACCATCTCACCACCTGGCTGATCCGCGACTACACGCTGGCGGACGGGGGCGAAGTCGCGTTCCTTGTCGACACCGGCGGAGAGATCAAGCTCGGCGGCAACGCGGCCTGCGTGCTCGCGCTGGTGAAGTACTGCGAGCTGATGGACACGCGCCGCTGGCTGCCGCTGCTGGAAAAACTCGCGCTGGGCATCGTGTCGCTGCAGGACCCGGCCACCGGCCGCTTCAACCATGTGCTGCACGCCACCGACCTCACGCTCAAGCAGGCCTCGCGCATCATCTACTACGACGGCGAAGCGGCCTATGGCCTCATGCGCCTGTATGGCCTGACGCGCGATCCGCAATGGCTGGCCGTGGTCGAGAAGGCTTTCGATCACTTCATCGCAAGCCAGCACTGGCAGGCGCATGACCACTGGTTGAGCTGCTGCGTCAACGAGCTCACGTACTGGAGCCCGCAAGAGAAGTACTTCCGCTTCGGGCTGCAGAACGTCGCGGGCTACCTGGACTTTGTGCTCGACCGCAAGACCACTTTTCCGACGCTGCTCGAACTCATGCTGGCGGCGCAGCAGATGCTGCAGCGGCTCGAAGGCATGCCCGCGATGCGGCACCTGCTCGACGAGCTGGACACCGAGAAGTTCTATCGCGCGCTCGACTACCGCGCGCATTACCTGCTCAATGGTTTCTTCTGGCCCGAGATGGCGATGTACTTCCGGCGGCCTTCGACCATCGTCGGTTCCTTCTTCATCCGGCACCACTCGTTCCGCGTGCGCATCGACGATGTCGAGCAGTACCTGTCGGGCTTTGCCGCCTACCACCGCTACCTGCTGGAGCGCCGTGCCCTGTCTGTTGCCAGTGGTGGAACGGGCGGCGCGGCGCCAAGGGACGACGGCCCCGCGTGGACCGCGAGCGAGATGGCGCGCGTGACCGGTGGCGAGTGGGTCGTCAAGCCCGAAGACGGCTGGCGCGCCAGCGGCGTGACGCAGCGTTCCTTCATGCGCAAGGGCCGCGTGGTGTTCGATCACCAGACGCGCCCGTCGAAGACGCCGCTCGCGGCCGTCACGCTCAAGGGCGTGCTGCAGCCCGCCGCCGCCGTGCTGTGCACCGACCCCAAGCCGCACCTGGACAAGCGCGTGCCCGTGCTCAAAGTGCAGAACGTGCTGCAGGCGGTGTTGGAACTGGGCGACCACGCGCGCGCCGAATTCACCGGCCGCGTGTGCGGTGTGCTCGGCAGCGGTGCCGGCAGCAGCACCGTGGCCGCCATGCTGGCCAATGCGTTGACCGTGTGGGGCGAGGTCGGCCAGCCTGAAGGCAACATCAGCCTGCCCTCGGGCATTGCCTGGAACATGACCTGCATGCCGCGCCACGCGGCCTACTGGGTGATGGAGATGGGCAGCTCGCACATGCCGGCCTCGGCGCAACTCGTGCGGCCTTCGCTGGTCGTGGTGACGGGGCTGTCGGCCGCGTCGCAGAAACACCGTGGCCCTTCGGAGGCCGCCGCGCGGCTCGACAGTCGCGTGTTCCAGGGCATGGCGCCCGGCGACAACGTGGTGTTGAACCGCGACATGCCCGAGTTCGCGACCTTCGCCGAAGCTGCGATGGCGCATCAGTTGCAGATCGTGACCTGCGGCGAGCACAAGGACGCCGACGTGCGCCTGCTCGCCTTCGACCACGGCGAGGTGCAGGCGCTGGTGGCGGGTGAGCCCTTCCAGTTGCGCCTGAATGCGCCGGGGCGCCACATGGGCGCGAGCGCCATTGCCGCACTCGCGGCGCTGCAGGCCCTGCGCTTGCCGCTGGCTGCCGCGGTCGAACCCTTCGCGCACTTCGAGCCGCCGGGCGGACGCGGTGCGCTGCACACCATTCACATCGGCGGCGGAAGCTTCAAGCTGATCGATGAAACCTATGACGCCAACCCCAGCTCGATGCGGGCGGCGCTCGAATTGCTGTCACAGGCCCCCTGCGAACCCGCGCGGCGCGTCGCCATTCTTGGCGATATGCAGGAACTAGGGCCCGCCGCCCAGCGGCACCACCTCGATCTCGAGGCGGAGCTGCTGGCTTCTCAACCGGACCGCGTGCTGTTGTGCGGTCCGCTGATGCGCGCATTGCATGCGCGCATTCGTACCAAAGTTCGCTCGCATTGGTTCGTCGATGTGTCGGACCTTTCCACCGCCCTCGGCGGCCTGCTGCAACCAGGCGACTGGGTGCTGGCGAAGAGTTCGGCGGGTGTCGGTCTTTCCCGACTGGCCCGGGTTCTGAAAGCACTGCCATGAACATGAGATGGAACGCCCTCCTGCATTCGCCCTTTGAACGCGAGGCGCAACTGCAACCGCAGCAACGCCGATGGTGGCTGGGCTGGCTCCAGTTGTTTTGCGCGTGGGTGCTGTGCATGCTGCTGTGCGCCAACATCGCGCTCGTGCTCGCACAGGGTTTGCCCCATGAAGCGAAAGAAATGACAGTGGGAAAACCGGTCGGCTGCATGGTCAGGGGAGCGGCCACGCCATCCGATTCGGGTGCTTCGATCCATGGCGCGCAAGTCGATCCGATGAAGAGGCGAACGCTTCCGTGCTGAGCCGCACGGAGACTGAATTTTTGCCTTGTAACAGCCGGGTAACAGTTGATAATGACGCAGGCGTCATTGCACGACGGATCGGCTTTTTCCCATGATCAAGTTTCTCTTGCCCAGTCAGTTGGTTGCCGAAACGCCAGACGAGCCTGGTGCCAGCCCCTATGCGGGCGCGTTGCATGAATCGTTTCGCGAGGCCTATCCGCTGGTCAAGGGCGCTGCGTGGCGCTCGCTGCCCATCAGCCTGTTCGGGCTGCTGCCTTCCATCTTCCTGCTGCAGGTGTACGACCGCGTGCTGTCGCGCAGCGGCACCTCGACGCTCGCCGCGCTGGTGAGCGGCATCTTTTTCTTTCTGTGCATCGAGTTCTGGTTGCGCACACGGCGCTCGCGCCTGCTGCGCAATGCGGGCGCGATCATCGACCACGGTGTGTCGGGCGCCTTGCTCAATTCGATGCTGGCGCGTCCGCTGCGCGCGCTCGAAGCGCGGCCCGCGTCGTCCTGGCAGCTTTACTTTCGCGACGTGGGTTCGGTGCGCGGCACCGTCACCGGCGGGCTCGCGCAATCGGTCTTCGATTTGCCGATGGCGGTCTTCGCGCTCGTGGTCATCGGCATCGTCGCGTTGCCCGTGCTGCCGGTGGTGGCGCTGTTCCTTGCGATCATGTCTTTCCTTGCGTGGTGGTGGGCCGATGAGGTGCGCGCCGGCCGTGTGGAGGAAGTGCAGCGCGGCCGCGGCCTGGACCGCATCACCTCCGAGATCTGCCATGCGCGCGAGACGCTGAAGACGCAGTCGAACGACGGCCCCACCATCGAGATGTGGCGCCAGACTTACAACGCGTGGCTCACCGAGAGCTTCAGCAAGAACGGCCAGATCGAAACCGCGCGCGACGGCACGACGGTGCTGCTCACGGTGTTCTCGGTCATCGTCGTCACTGTCGGTGCGATCTCGGTGATGGAGCAGTGGATGACTGTGGGCGGCCTCGTCGCCTCGAACATGCTGGCACTGAAGGCGCTGCAGCCGGTGGCCGGGCTGGTGTCGAACTGGCGCTCTCTGGCCACTGCGAAGGAAGCCGCCAAGCGGCTCGAAACCGTGCTGCGCGAGCCGGTCGAAAAGCCTTCCACCGGCATGACGCTGCCGCAGCCGCTGGGCCGCGTCACGCTCAAGGACGTGAGCTTCAGCTTCACCGAATCCGCGCAGAAGCCCGTGCTGGAAAACGTCGATCTCGACATCGGCCCTGGCGGGCTGCATGTGATCGTCGGGCGCAACGGCGCGGGCAAGTCCACGCTGGTGAAGCTCATCTCGGGCCTGTACACGCCGACGCGCGGCACCGTCAACATCGGCGAATACGACCTCTCGCAGTTCGGCCGCGAAGAGCTGTCGCGCTGGATCAGCTACCTCTCGCAAGAGGTCTACTGGTTCGGCGGTGCGCTGGTCGACGTGATGCGGCGCGGCGCCCCCGGCCAGAGCGACGAGCAGATCGTCGCGGCCTGCAGGCTCTCGGGCGCGCACGACTTCATCTCGCGCCTGCCCGATGGCTACCGCACCGTGGTCGGCGAAGGCGGCACCGGCTTTTCGGTGGGCGAGCGGCGCAAGCTGGCGCTGGCCATGAGCTTCCTGCGCAAGCCCTCGGTGCTGGTGCTCGACGAGCCCAGCAACGACCTCGATTTCCAGAGTGAGCGCAACCTGCTCGCCACCATGCTCGCGGTCGCCAAGGTGCGCACCGTGGTGGTGGTCACGCATTCGCTGCGCATCGTCTCCGCGGCCAGCGTGGTCTATCACGTGACCGGGCAGGGCAACGTCGAGCAGGGCACCGCCGCGGTGATGGTGCCGAAGCTGTTCGGCGTCAGGACGCCGCTGGTGGCAGTCGGCGATGCGGAAAACAGCGGCGCGGGGGCCGAGGCCTCCCGCTCCATGGCTTGATTCATGACGAGTGATTGGGGACCGCGATTTTGAAATCAGATCTGCCGCAGGTATTGCAGGACGAGAACGCCAGGCGAGCGGCGCAGACCTCGCCGCAAGGGCGACGGCGACAGTGGATCATCGGCGGGGCTGTCGCGGTGCTGGCACTGGTCGGCCTGGGCTTTCCGATGGAAACCGTGGTCGTGGCACCCGGCCGCGTGATCCCCTCGGACCGCGTGAAGTCCATCCAGCATCTGGAAGGCGGCATCGTCAGCGCCGTGCTGGTGAAGGAAGGCGACAAGGTCAAGCAGGGCCAGTCGCTGGTCGAGATCGACCTGGGCGGCAGCGGCATGAACCTGGAAGAACTCACGGCCCGTTATGCGGCCACACAGGCCACGCGCGTGCGGCTCATGGCCGAGAGCCGCGGCCAGCCGCTCAGGCGCGACTCCTTTTCCGCCGACATCGATGAAGGCGTGTTCGCGGGCGAGACCGGTGCCTACCAGGCGCGCGCGCTCGAACAGCGCGGCGTGATGGCCGGCGCCGTGTCGGGCCTGGAGCAGGCACGCAGCAAGAAGCTGGAGCAGCAGGCCAAGGTCAAGGGCCTGAGCGACCGGCTGGCGCTGATGCAGAAAGAACTCGAGATTTCCGAGCAATTGCTCAGCGAGAAACTGGTTGGGCAGGTCGAGGTGCTCGAGAAGCGCCGCCAGTCCGAAGGCGTGCGCAGCGAACTCGCGGTGGCACGCCAGGGCGTGATCTCCGCCGACGCCGCCATCACCGAGGCGCAGGCCAAGATGGCCGAGGCCGAAGGCCGCTACCGGCGCCGTGCTTCCGACGAACTGGCCACGGTGGAACGCCAGTTTGCGAGCCTGAGCGAAGACTTGGCGCGCGCCCGCACGCAGCGCTCGCGCACCGTGGTGAAGGCGCCATCGGACGGCATCGTCAAGGGCCTGCGCAACTCCAGCCCCGGCTGGGTCGTGAAGCCCGGCGAAGCCATCATGGAAATCGTGCCCGACGAAGACGAGATCATGGTCGAGGCGCGGCTCAACCCCAACGACCGCGGCTTCATCGAAGTGGGACAGACCGCGCGCGTGAAGATCACCGCCTACGACTACCTGCGCTACGGCGCCGTCGACGGCAAGGTCAAGCTGGTGGCCGCCGATGCCGACCGCGACCCGGCCGTCTCCAACGGCGCACCGTACTACCGCCTGCTGATCAGCATGTCGCAGTCGCACGTGGGGCGCGACGAAAACCGCATCACCGCCGGCATGGAGTCCGAAGTGGACCTGCGTGTCGGCACCGACCCGTTCATCTGGTACATGCTGCGACCTGTGCTCAAGCTGCGGCGCGAAGCCTTCCGCGAACCATGATGGACAGAATTTCGGCCAACCGGCGCCGCATCGGCCCCGGTGTTGTCTGCGCAGCGCTGTGCGTGAGCTTCACGCAGCCCCCGGTCGCCTTTGCGCAAGAGCAGCAGGAGCCGCAAGCGCAGCAGGAAGCCATGCCCGGCCTCATGCTCGCGCGCCGCCTGTCCACACCGTCGATTGGCGCCGCGAGCTATTCCCAGCAGGTCAAGCAGGCACTGATCACGCTGTCGCGGGAATACCCCGAAGTGCAGACGGCCCAGGCCGCCGCCAACACCAGCAGCTACGGCGTGGATGCCGCCAAGCAGGCGCGCTACCCGCGCTTGAACTTCAGCACATCGTCCGGCAACTACAACAGCGGCGTATCCAACGCCAAGACCAAGGGCTACACCGTGCTCTCGGCCCAGGCCCGCATGAGCCTGATCGACGGCGGCGGCATGAGCGCCGCGCAACGCGCCGCCGAGGCGGCCAACATGGCCGACGACGAAGCCGTCGTCACCACCTCGCAGAAGGTGGTGCTCGATGCGCTCACCGCCTACCTGCAGGTACAGCGTTTCGACCTGAAGAAGCAGATCGCGCACCGGGCCAGCGAAGTGGTGGCCGAGCTGTCGAAAGCCGAAGCCCGTCGCGTTGCGCTCGGCGTGACCGGTGACAACGACCTCAACATGGCCGCATCGCGGCGCGCCCTGGTGGCCGCGCGCGAATCGGACTTCGAGGCCCAGCGCGACGAGGCGCTCGCGAAGTTTCGCAACTACTACAAGTTCTCGCCCAACCCCGATTCGCTGCCCGTGCTCGCCGCGCCGCAGCAATGGCGCATCACCTCGCAGGACGAGGCACTGCGCCGCGCCGAATCGCGCAGCACCGAGATCGCCGAGGCCCAGGGCCGCATCGACCGCGCCAGGGCGCTGGCCGACCAACAGGACGCGAGCCTGTATCCGACCCTCGACGCCGTCGTCATCAAGACCAGGGACCCCAACGACGTGACGCAGAACCCGACGCGCGCGGGCTTCGAGCTCAACTGGAACTTCGGCAACGGCTTCGACAGGCAGTTGCGCCTGAAGTCGGCGCTTGCGGAAGTTGCCAACCAGGAAGCCAAGCTCGAAGGCGTGAGGCTCAACCTGTTCGAGCTGACATCGGCGTCATGGGCCCGCACCGTGTCGGGGCGCGAGCGCGAGCGGCAGCTCATGGAAGCCGTCAGCACCTCGGGCCAGGCCTTCCGCGGCCGTCGCCGCCTGATGGAGTTCGGGCGCGAGACACTGCCCAAGGTGCTCGATGCACAGCTGGACTACTACACGCTGCTGTTCGACTACATCGACGGCGTGTTCGACCTGCGCATCTCCGAGCTGCGCCTGGCGCGCACCACGGGCGAACTGCGCATCGACCCCGCCACCACCAACACCTGGATCGACCACCTCTTCGGCGCACCTGGCCGCCCCGTGCTCACCGAAGACGGCTTGCTGGGCGCGCTGTGCATCTCGAGCAATACGGCCTGCGCGAGTGAACCGGTTGTGGAGCGCACGGCGAGCGCCGCCATAGGCAACCCGCCGCTGCGCAGAGCCCCCCGCCTCACCATCCCCTAAAAGAAAGGGGAGGAGGGGCGAGCGAAGCAAAGCCCCGAGAGTTCGGGAAACACCGAGGAACCGGCTTCGCCGGGCCTCAGGTGTTGCCCCCGGTAGGGGGAAGGAGCAGCGACACGAAGTGCGCGAAGCCTTGGGGGCGAGCCTAGGCCTCTTCGGGAATGCCGGGCTCGCCGTCCAGGATCTGGTACTTGCGCATCTTTTCCCACAGCACCTTGCGGCTGATGCCCAGGTGCTGCGCCGTGTCCTGGCGCTTCCAGTCGTTGATCTCCAGCGCCGCGATGATGCGGTTGCGTTCGCCGCTGTTCCAGCCCTTGCGATCGCCATTGCTGTCGAGCGCCACACCAGCGCCACCCACGCCATTGCGGTCGGCCGAGATCGCCGGCGCCGGCGTGCCGCGCGTGAGCGCGATCGCGCGCTGGATCAGGTTCTGGTCCCAGCCATGCAACTGCCGGGCGATCACGCCCACGCGCTCCGCGAGGTTGCGCAACTGCCGCACATTGCCGGGGAAATAGGTTTCGGCCACCGCGTCGCTCAGCCAGTGCGGCGTTTCGCCAAGTGCCTCCAGCTCATCGCCCAGCACGTTGCTCAGCAGCGCCTTGAAGATCGCGATCTTGTCGACCTCGCCACGCTCTTCGAGGCTGGGCACATGCAGCTCGATCACCGCGAGCCGATAGAACAGGTCGGCGCGAAACTCGCCGCTTGCCACCATCTCGCGCAGGTTGCGGTTGGTCGCCGCCACCAGGCGAAAGTCGACACGCACCGGTGATGTCGCACCCAGTCGCGTGACCGTGTTGTCTTCGAGCACCCGCAGCAGTTTCACTTGCTGATAGCGCGGCAGGTCGCCGATTTCGTCGAGGAACAGCGTGCCACCCGTCGCCTGCTCGAAGTAACCACGATGCGCATGCACCGCGCCCGTGAACGAACCCTTGGTGTGGCCGAAGAACAGCGACTCGAAGAGGCCATCGGGAATCGCACCACAATTCACCGCCACGAAGGCGCCCTTGTTGTACGCCTGATGCCCAAGGTGCAACTGCTGCGCGATGCGTTCCTTGCCCACGCCGGTTTCGCCGCGCACCAGCACAGGGTGATCGCAGTCGGCAAAGGCGCCCACTTCCGAAAGCAGCGCCTTCATCGCTTCGGAGTGCGCCACCAGCACATCGGGCGCTTGCGGCGCCACATCGCGCGCGCGCAGTTGCCGCACCAGTTTTGCGACCATCGTGCGCAACTCGGCGCAGGTGAAGTCGTAGGGCAGAACGTGCAGGTACTCGGGCGGATAGGTGCGCGAATCGCGCTCGCGCGAACCTGCTGCGACCCAGATCACCGGCATGCCTTGCAGCAACTCGGTGGCATGCGCGAGGCCGCCGCTGTCGATGACGGTGACGCTGATGATCGCGACGGAAGGGCGAACCGCAACAGCGCGGTCCTGCTGCGGAGGCGGCAGGCCATCGGCCCGGATCACTTCCACGTCGAAGCTCGCCATGCACCGCGCGATGCGGTCGAGGATGTCGGCTTTGCCTTCCCAGACAAAGAGGTCGAGTTCGTCGAAGTTGGATGCAGGATTCATCGAGGAGACAAGGGACTTGAACGGATCTGGCAAGAGGCCGCGTCAGTACACCAGCTTGGCATTCTGGCAACTCATGGATTGCAGGAAAACATCGGTACGGCCGAGTTCCAGCCCGAGCGTGTTGCTCAGCAGATTGGAAATCAGGCCGCCTACAGTATTGAGGATGGGTTGAAGAAGTTGGATCAGCGGCCCGAGCAATGCAGACAAAAGAGGCGTGCCGCCCGCGTCCGGATTCAGGCCCAGGACGCCGGTCACGAGTGCGACCAAGCCCTTGAGGATCCCGCTGACGAGGCCATCTTGGTTGGGTGTTTGCAGCGACTGGATCAGTGCGTTCCGGGCGCAGGATCCGCTGAGGCTGCCTCCGCAACCTCCAAGCCAAGTTGCGGTGTTCACCTTCGCCTCCCATTCCTGGGGCATCGTTGTCGAAAGTAGCAGCAATACCGGCCTGCTCCATGTCAGGTTATCGGCCTCCAGCAGGCCCCTGAGCACGGGCACCTGATTGGTCTTGGCCAGGTAGTAGTCCGCCATGCTGGCCGCAATGGTCGCATTCGCCGCCCGGTCTGCCGGAACTGCAGGGCTTCCTGTGAGGCTTCCTCCCAGGAGTAGTTTGAGCAGCGAAGCCAGGGTGTCGCCGATGGACAGCGGATTGGCTGCCGTCGACTGGGTCTCGCCGACCTTGAGCGTCACATCGCTGGTGTTCTGCAGGGCGGGGAGGTATGCCTTGCCTTGCAACAAGTTGATGCCGAGGAGCTGGACCAGAGGCATCGTGGCCAGGTCGGTGGAGCAGACATCGGTCTTCGACCAGAGCGCGAGCGAATCGATCTTGCCAATGCAGGCACTCAGGATAGGTGCATCCACGCGGATCATGGCCTGCGGCGGTGTCGCGTCGCAGTTCATGGTTTCGAGTGTTCCCAATGCGTTGACAACGTCAATGGCAATCGGAAGATTGATCTGGGTGCCTAAGGCACCGAGCAGATCGCCCAGGAGTTCACCCGGCTTGGTCATGAGCACGATGTAGACCCGGACCTGGGAGTTATAGGCCTTGGTGCCCACGCCGCCAATACCGATGGATGGCGGCTCGATGATGCGAGCCTCGACCGTCAGCGAAAGCCCCAACAGGTTGATGCCGGTGGCGAGTTGGACCGCATGGTCGTTCGTGCCGATGCCCACGGCCGTTGTTAGCACGTTGAGCGCGTCGAGTTTCACGTCGAGTGCGGAGCCGGCGGTAGGCGCCGTGATTTGCGCAAACAGGCCGCGCACGCCGCTTGTGGCGTCGGTACCCAATTGCACCATCAGCTTGTCCACGTTCACGCCCGCGCTGATGAGCGAATTGATGAGGTTCGCATTGACATTGATCAGCCCCGTCTGGCCAGCGACCGTCGCGATGGCATTGAGCAACTGTCCGAGCGTCACCTGCTTGGCCGCCAGCAAGGCATTGAGGCCCGCGACCGTCAGGTCGGTGGTGACCGGAATGCCTAGTGCGGAGAGCAGCCCGCCGGGCGTGATCTTGACGCCCGCCAATCCTGTGTAGCAGCCGATGCAGGTGCCGGAAATGTCGGCACCGACAAGCTTCAGAATGGAGATGAGTGGCGCATTGGAGTTGATGTCGATGAGCTTCGATCCGACGCTGAACGCAGCCACGGCCGCTTCCTTGGCGGCATAGGCTTCCACGACGATGGTGCGTACGGCATTGCCCGGCAAGGATGGAAATATCAGCGAGGGCGTGCCGGAGATCTTCACGTAGAGGGCGTTGATGTTGCTCCCCCCGCTACTGAAATAGGTGGGCTTGAGGGCTGCCACCGTCGGGTCCCATACGCCGCAAGTCGTCGTCAGCACGTACTGCGACGGCGTCATGGACGGCAGGTTCTGGGCCGCGCTGGCAGAAGCTGCCGCCTGTGCCGCGGCACAGTTGTTCCCTTTGAGCGTCTGCGTGCCCGCAAGCGCTGCCAGATCGACCGCCTTTTGCAGCTCACGCTTCATGTAGAACAGATAGCCCAGTTCCGTGCCGATCAGGACGATCAGGATGAGGGACAACGCAATGACTGCATTCAGGACTATGGAGCCGCGCAGCTTCGACCGGCGCACGCACGGGCGCTGCGCGCCGGATGGGCGAAGTGCTGGGCCCTGTTTCTTGATCGTCATGTCGTCGCTCCTCTAGGACGGGATCGCGGCCGTGGCGCTGCTTTGCAGCTTGTCGGGCAACCAACTGCTCATGTCGATCAAGGGCAATTTGGGGATCAGGGGATTGGCGCTGTACGAGTACTTAACAGTCACCACGGCCGTCGTGTTGGGGGCGCTTCCGCTGCCACCGCTGAGCGCAACAGTCACCGTCGCGTTCACGGCGATCCAGTCGTACTTGCTGGGCGCCGAGAAGGGGACGACCAGCGCGGCCGTCAACGAGTCGAACACCGTGGCCTGGATTCGCAAATCGTCGACGGCCACGGGGGGCGCCAGCAACATGCGCACGGCGCGTGCACCGTCTTCCGCCGCGCGCGAGACCACCTGCTGTGTGTAGAACACGGCGCCGAAGGTTGCAATGCCATAGACGAGCACGAAGAGCGCCATGAACACGAACGAGAACTCGATCGCGGCGATGCCGCGCTGCCGGCGCGCGGCACGGCCCATCCGTGCGAGCGAGAGATTGGGTGCAGTCTTCATGGTGACTTCCCGTCGAGCATCATGCTGGCCTGGCCGACCAGGGTATCGGGCACTGCAAAGAGTGGCAGCGGAGGCAGCGCGGTCTGGATGGCCGTGGCGGTGACGGTCACGACCACCTGGCAACGGTATTTCCAGTCGGTGCCGCAGGTCGGCGTGGTGCAGTTGTTCGTGCCGTCCGCGAGAACCTGGCAGCGTTGCGCGCTCACCTGCGGTTCGGCGGGCAGTGTGAGGGCCGGGAGCTGCGCTTTCGCGACCGCCTCGGCGGTGTTCTTGCGGTCGATCCAGCTCGTCTGGTAGCGCAGGGCCGCCCGCGCCCCGTCTTCCGCCGCGTTCTGGAGGCCGAATCTCAGCGCGAACATGATGCTGTAGCAGATCAGTGCGTAGAGCAGCGTGAACGAGACGATAAACACGATGGAAAACTCGACCGCATACGACCCGCGCTGGCTGCGGGTGGAGGCGTTGTGACGAAGGTTTCTCATGGTGGGTGAGCCCGGATTGCGAAGTACGCGTGGCGCCGTTCGTTCCTGCTACTTGCTCGACGATGACTTCACCGACGAGTTGAGACGCTCGGGAATGGGGAACTCGAAGCTCTTCAGGTAGCGCTCGTAGCTCCGGTAGGCGATGGCGCCCGGAATCGGCCTGGGTGTCGGCGATGCGATCACGCCGGAGCGCTGCCAGGCCAGTAGGTCTTGCGTGGCATCGCCCACTTGCAGTGGTGGCGCGTATTCAGGTTGTTCCATTGCCATTTCCTCGCCGCCGGGCGTCGGAGCGCGTGCATCGGGTGCGGGAGGCGCCTTCTCGGTCGCAGGCACTGTTGCTGCAAGGGGCGGGGGCGGCACTGCCGGGCCTTGCGCCCGGGCCGTGTGCGTGGCGATCAGGCATGCGATGGCAAGGCCGATCGCCTGAACCGACAGCAGGACGGCGGGCCGAGTGGTGCGGTGGCTGGATGGACTTGGCTTCATGGGGTACCTCTTGGAGTCGGGCTGGAAGGCGGCATGGTGGTGGAGCGCGAGGCCTTGAGTGCAAGCGGTGCCGAGACGTCGCCGACGACCAGCGTGCCGTCGGTACCGGTCTGGGCTGCGGGGGGTGACCCGGCAATCTGTCGCGCCGCGTCCCGAATGGCGACGCGGGTGGCGGCCGGGATCTTGTTGGCGTCCATCAATGCTGTCGCCTGCTCGCGCTGCTGGGTGGCCTCGAGGTATGTCGCGAGGTTGGCTTGCGCCTGCGGGTTGTCGGGCTTGAGTTGCAGCGCCTGCATCAAGGGCAGGCGGGCTTCGGCGAGAAGTCCTGCGCGCAGGCTGGCGTAGCCGAGGTCGTTCAGCAGCAGCGGGTCTGTCGGGTTGCGTTGCTGTGCTTCTTTCAGCATGCGCACGGCTTCCGGATAGTCGCCGCGCGCACCGGCCAGCAAGCCGAGTCCGCGATAACCGGCAGCCGCGAGCGGTGTGCCGAGGAGCCGCCGGTAGGCGGCCTCGCTCTGCAGCGGCTGGCCCGCATGACGCAGCGCTTCGGCGCGGGTGCGTGTCGATTCGGGCGAGGCACCCCAGCGCTGTTCCAGTGCATCGATGTGTGCAAGGGAGGCGAACCAGAGGCCTTCCTGCTGCATCTGTGTCACCAGTTGGAGGTAGGTGGCTTGTGTGTCGATGTTGGCGCCGGCCTTCATGTTCGCGCTCTCCTCGGCGGCCTGGCGCTGCTGCGCTTCCGCGGCCGCGGGATAGGCGTCCTTGAGACCGGCGCAACCTGTGGCGGCAAGCGCGACGACGAGTGCGATGCAGCCGCGCAGGGCGCAGGCGTTGGGTGAAGTGCGTTCAGTCATTTGCTAAGGGCTCCCAGCGAGCGAAAGACGGCGAGGAAGCCGGGACCGGCCGTGACGATCACCAGCGCGGGCAACAAGGTGGAGACCATCACGCCGGTCATCTTCACGGTGATCTTGCCGATGCGTTCCTTCATCTCCGCGCGCCTGTGCTCGCGCAGGCGGTCGCTGAACAGGCGCAGCGGCTCCTGCACGGCGCCGCCGTGCCGATCGACCTGCACGAGCAGCGAGACAAGTCCGGCCAGGTTCTCGTTGTTGTGCAAGGTGGCCAGGCGTTGCAGCGAGTGCTCACGGGTGCGCCCCTGGCTGTACTGGCGGTTGGCCAGCGTCAACTCGTGGCCCAGTACGCGCAGCACATGCGAGAAGTCGGTGGCCATGATCTGCAGGCTCTGGTCGAGGCTCAGTCCGACGCCCTGGAGCAACCGCAGCAGGTCGATGAAAAGCGGGAGTTCATGGCCGACGCGTTCGCGCCGCGTGGCAGCGTGCCGGCCAAGCAACCACTTGGGCGCCATGAAGCCGATCACGAACGCTGCGGCCAGCACGGGCACGACCTGGCGCGCGGCATGGTTGCTGCCCCAGACCACGTAGACGAGCACCGGCAACCCTATCGCCATCACGATGCGCACGACCAGGAAGATCAACTGCGCGCGCTGCGAAGCGAAGCCGCATTGATCGATCAGCTTGCGATCTTCGTCGGCCACCAGCATGCGTCCCAGGCGGCTGTTGAGCCAATGGAAGGGAAGCTCAACCTCGGCGCGTGTCTGCGTATCCAGCGAAGGCTCAGCGTTTGCTGGCGTTGCGGGTGTTTCCAGTCCGCGGCGGATGGCACGACCCAGAACTTCGCCCCGGCGCGCACGCCGCAACTCACCACCGATGAGCAGTCCGGCCGCGACCAGCAATCCCAGCGCCAGCAGAACGAGGCTGAGGGTGGCAAGTTGGGAGGGCGCGAAATTCATCATGTGAACCTTGCCAGTCGATAGAGCAGGAAGGCACCCAGAAGCTGGAGGCCCAGTGCGCCGAACACCATGTATTGGCCTGTGGTGTCGTGCCACATCCGCAGGAAGTAGGCGGGGTTCAGAGTGATGATCACAGCCCCTACGCCGACCGGCAGCAGACCCAGGATCCAGGCGGACAGGCGCGTTTCAGCAGAGAGCGCTATCAGCTCGTGTTCGGCTTGCTCGCGATCGCGCATGAAGTTGGCGACGCGTTCGAGCAGCAGGTCAGCGCGGCCGCCGTAGCGCACGCCCAGGCCCAGGATCGACGCCAGCAGGAACATCTCCTCGATATGCACGCGCGAAGCCATCTGGTGCAATGCCTTGTCCAGGTCGACCCCGGCGCGCACGAGGCCGCCGGCTCGGTCCAGATAGCCACGCAATGGCGCGCGCGACGAGGGAATCGCCAGCTGGAAGGCGGCCTGTGTGGAGTTTCCGATGGTGATCAGGCGCACCATCGAATCGATGAAAGCCGGGAGCTGACCCACCAACTGGCGACGAAACTTCTGTAGGCGAAGCCACACCGTGAACGACGCCAGCAGCAGCAACAGCAGCAGCGAGCCGGCCGCGGCAGGCCAACCGCCGAGCGATGCGGCCAGTATCGTCAGCACGATGATGGCCACCACGCCGAGCACGACCGTGGGGGCGCCTATCGCGCCCTCGAGCCAGGCCGGTATCAGCGATTCGATGCGGTTCTTGCGCGGTGCGGCTGCAGACTCGGTGGCGGCTGCCTCGGTCCATGGGTCCGACAAAGGCGTGGCACCGCCCGCGCCTGACGCCGGGGCATTGCGCATCGGCGAGAGCGCAGGTGTCTCCGGCGTGAAGCTCGCATGAATCTGCTGCTGCAGGTGCAGGCCGGTGGCATGCCGGATCTGGCGTGTGGCTGCCCATTGCCACAGCATCAGCCCCGCTGCGGCCAGCAGCAAGGCGATGCAGCCGACGACGAGCAGGCCTTCACCCACGGCGCTCTCCCGAGGGGCGTGCGAGCGTCTGGCGGAAGCGCGTGATCTTCGGCGAATGCGGTGCGATGCCCAGTGATACCCACCGGTCGCGCTCCTCGCCGTCGGGCGTCACCACGGGCTCGTAGCGATACAGCTCCTGCATGGCGACCACGTTGTCGTTGACACCGGTGACTTCGCTCAGGGAAAGAATGCGGCGTTGTCCGCCGGACAGGCGGCCGATCTGAACAATGAAGTCGATCGCGTTTGCGATCTGCCGGCGCAGGCTGGTTTCGCTGCCCTGGTAGCCCGCAAAGCCCGCCAGCATTTCGAGGCGGTACAGGCATTCGCGTGGCGAACTCGCGTGGATGGTGCCCATGGAGCCTTCGTGGCCCGTGTTCATGGCCTGCATCATCTCGATGACCTCGGCGCCGCGCACTTCGCCGACGACGATGCGGTCGGGCCGCATGCGCAGGCTGTTGCGCAGCAGGTCGCGGATCGACACCACACCCGTGCCGTCGAAGCCGCCAGGCCGGCTTTCCAGCCGCACCACGTGCGTATGGCCCAGCGACAGTTCGGCGGTGTCCTCGATGGTGATCACGCGCTCGGCATGCGGAATGAAGCTGGCGAGCGCGTTGAGCAGCGATGTCTTGCCCGAGCTCGTGCCGCCGCTCACCAGGATGTTGCAGCGCGCACGCACGGCGATCTCGAGCAACTGCGCCATGCCCGCGTCGAAGGTGCCGAGCTTGACCAGGTCGGCTGGCGTGAGCGGCTCCTTGCGGAATTTGCGGATCGACACCGAGAGGCCATCGATGGCCAGCGGCTCGATGATGACGTTGATGCGGCCGCCGTCGGGCAGGCGCGCGTCGACCATCGGATTGGCTTCGTCGAGCCTGCGACCCAGCGGCGCGAGGATGCGCCGCACGATGCGCATCACGTGCTCGGTGTCGGCGAAGCGCAAGGTCTCGCGCTCCAGGATGCCGTTGCGCGACACGTACACGTTCGTGTGGCCGTTGATCAGGATGTCTTCGACCGCGGGGTCGTTGAGCAGGTCTTCGAGCGGCCCGAAGCCCGCCAGCTCTTTGGTCAGCGCATCGGCGATGAGCTGCATCTCGCGGTCGTTGATCGGCACGCGGCGCAGGCGCACGAAGCTGTCGACTTCGAGTTCGACGAACTGCTGGATCGACGCGCGCGACCAGCGGCCGAACTCCGCGCCCAGCTCTTCGATGCGGCTGAGCAAGTGATCGTGCGTCCAGCTCTTGATGTCCTGGAACTGCTGTGAGTTGATGAATGCCTGGTCGTCGTCGGCAAATTCGATATCGGTAGACATTGGCTCAACCCTCGTTTGAACTCTTCCAGAGCCCTGTGACTTGCGACATGAGTGCAACCCAGCGCGGATCTTTGGCCGGTGGTTGGCCCGTGGCGGACATGTATTCCTGATGCAGGGTGCGGGCTAGCCCGGTGACAGCCTGCGAATAGGGGTCGTTGCGCGCGGTGCGCACCAGCATCTCTCCGCGGCTTGCAGCGGCCAGTAGCGGGGCGCTGCGGGCGGGAAGGACATGGTGCAGCGGCAGCTCCAGGCGCTCGGCAATGTCCTTGGCGGACAGGCCGACGTGACTGTCGAACTTGTTGACGACGAGTGCGAAGCGTTCGGTGTCGACGCTGCGCGTGCGCAGCTCCTTGAGAAGGTTGGCCGTCGAGACGATGGCGCCGATGCTCTGGTCGCACACGACCCAGGCGCGTTGTGCTTCGCGCACGGTCTGTGCGATGAAGTCGATCGTCGAGAAGCCGCCCAGGTCGGCGATCTGGAAGTCGAAGAAGTCGGCGAGCCGTTTGATGAGCGCTACCGAGTCGGCATGCGAGATCTCTCGCACCTGTGCCAGGCTGGCCGGCAGGGGCAGGACGGCGACGCCGCTCGTGTGATGCGCGAGCGCGGTGTGCAGCAGGGTCTGGTCGAGGCGACGCAGATTGCGCACGCCGTCGACGAAACTGAACCCGCTTTGTGTGTCGAGGTAAAGCAGGCCGTCGCGTGCCGGCAGTCCCAGGTCGAGCAGCGCCACACCGTGCCGCGCGGTACGCCCGGGCGGTCGTGCAGGCGCTTGGGCCAACTGGTCGTTGAGCGTGAGTGCAAGGCTGGTGGCAAGAGTGGTCACACCCAGTCCCGCGCGCGCGCCGAGCAGCGCCAGCGTACTGCCGCGTGTGCCGCCCTGCAGGGTGCTGCGCCTCTCGAGCAGAGTCCGCAACGTGCTCACCGCATCGAGGGGCGGCGCGGCCATGTCGATGAAATCATCCACGCCAGCGCGCAGTGCGGCGAGCATGGCGGTCGGTTCGGCGGAGACGCCGGTGGCCAGAACCGGTAGCGTGGGCCAGTCGCGCTTGAGGCGCTGGTGAAGCTGAATTGCCTCGGCGCTCTGGTCGGGTGAAAAATCGACGAACACGGCCACCGGGCTCAGCAGCGCAATGCGCTCATCGATCGACTGGGTGTTCGGCGCGAGAACCACGACCGAGCCTAGGCGACCGAGTGCATCGGTCAACCAGGTGATGTGCCCGCCGTTGGTCGACGCGAAGAGATAGGTCTCTGCGCCGGTTTCGGGAATGCTGTCGCGAGGAGCGTTCATGGTGCCGGCAGTCCGCTCTGTCTTGTTCATCAACGCGAGAATCCCGGGAGCGCTGTGTCGGCCGCGCCACCCAGGAAGATCGAGCGCCATACGGCGCCGTCGCGTTGCTCGGCGTTGCCGGGCAGATAGGGCGAGAGATCGGTGTCGCGGGCGATCGGCTTTACCAGGTGCGGCGTGACGATGATCACGAGTTCCTTCTCGTTCATCTGGTACTTGCTCTGCTTGAAGAAGGTGCCGAGGATCGGCAGATCGCCGAGCAGCGGGACCTTGTCCGCATTGGCGGTCGTGGTGCGGCTGACGAGGCCGCCGATGATGAAGCTCTCGCCGTCGCCCAGCTCGACCGTGGTGTCGGCGCGGCGCGTGGTAATGGCGGGCACGGCCACGCCCCCGAGGCTCAGCGAGTTCGTGTAGTCCAGGTCGCTCGCCTCCGGAGCCACCTTGAGCACGATGCGTTCGTTGGAGAGCACCGTGGGCGTCACGGTCAGGCCGATGCCGAAGGGCTTGTAGTCGATTGCCGTCGATCCCAGACCTTGAGGGACAGGCACGGGCAGCTCGCCGCCCGAGAGAAAGCTCGCGCTCTGCCCCGACATGGCGACCAGCGTGGGCTCCGCGAGCACGCGGGCCATGCCGTTGCCTTCGAGAAAGCCGACGTTCAGTCCGATGCCCGCCTTGCCGAAGTTCAACAGGAGGCCGAAGGCCTGCGCCAGCGGCTGGTTGGCGTCGACCGTGAGGGAACCGTTCGAGTTGAAGGTGGCGGTCCTGATCGATGTGGGTGAATAGACACCGAAGCTGAAGCCGCTGGAATTGGCGCGCGTGCTGAAGATGTTCAGGCCCGCCTGCTTGAGCACGCTGCGGTTGAATTCCACGACCTTGACCGCGACCTGCACGGTGTGGCTGCGCACGTTCACGACGGCGGAATCATTCACCGGCACCTTGTCCGCCTGCGTCGAGAGCGCGGCATCGCGTGCCTCCTGGTAGGCGGGCAGGCTGTCCATGCTGCCGGACACGGCGGCCGTCCGGCGCTGCACGGCGACTGTGTAGGTGGTGGCTGCCGCCTGGCCCTTCTCCCAGATCATCACTGTCGTGCGACCGGGCAACTTGCCCGTCACGATGAGGCGTGCGGCGGGCGAACCCGATGTCTTGCGCGTGACCGTCACGCCGGCCACGGTTTCATCGGCGATGGCAATGCGGTCCACGCCCTTCTCGATCAGCAACTCGCGTTGCGTTCCCGCGGCCACCACGAAGGGGGCCTGGGGTTGTTGTATCGCGCCTGCCGCGGAGGAGGCGATCGGCCACGCACCCGGTGCCATGAGGCTCAGCGCCAGGACGCAGGGGCGCAGCAGGGGCACGCGTGCATGCGCTGTGCGGACGGGGCTGCACGCTGTTGGAATCTTGGATGCACAGGGCTGATCCGGCATGGATTTTCTTTCTTGGACGGGGGCAGTCATGGCTGGGATGGCGGGCGCTCAGTAGCGAAGGGTTTCGCTCTTGTCGCCACGGATCATTTCGACTTCGAACCCTGCCCGCGCGCCGCTGCCGGATGAGCGCGGCGCCGGGGTCGTGTTGATGCGGTTTTCGGCGGCTGCGCGGCGACCGGCCACGGTGCCGCCTGTGACCAGGTCGACCGTGGTGAGGCCCGCTTGTGCGCTGTCGAGGCCTTCCAGCGGTGGGCGCGCTAGCTCTCCGCGCTTCGATGGCGGAGGCTGCAGTGCTGCAGGCAACGCGGCCAGCAGCGCGGGATCAGGCAGCGTCGTGTCCAGCGGGTTGCGCAGTGCCAGCAGCAACCGGCCCGCGGATTCACCGAGGGTCAGGCGGTTGATGTCCGCGACGGGCACGGCAAGAACGGCCGTACGCGGGAGATCGTTGCGCTGCTGCTGTTGGGCCGTGGGATTGCCGTTGCCATCCACTGCCTTGGAGGGCAGGCTGTCGACCGATGCACTGCCGAACGCGAGCACGCGCTTGCGGGGCAGCAGCAGGCGCGCCTGGCTCCTGTCGACATCCTTGCCGTCGGACTTGAGGATCACGAACACGTCGACGAAATCCCCCGGCTGGACCTTGTTGCCGACGCCCATGATCTCGTCGGCCTTGATCGCGATGGCGCGCTCGCCTTCCTCGACGCGCATGGCAAGGCCCGAGGCGAGTTGCCCTTCGAGCACGGGTGTGCCTTCGCCCAGGTCGAAGACCGGAACGCGGCCGACCAGCGGGGCCGAGTCCTTGAAGGCGCCCGATGGATTGATCGGCAGTTGCTCCACGCGCAACGCGTCCGCCGTGATCGCATGTCCAGCCGCCACCGGCTTGGCTGTCACGACGACGGCAAAGGTTGGAACCTGCGCTTTGGACGAGCTTGTCGTCGGCGCCGTCGCGGCGACAGGCGGCGGCGGGGCTGGTTGCCTGCTGAGAATCCATGCATAGCCGCCCAACGCGATGGCCAGGAGCACCAGGATGGCTGCGATGATTTTTGTGAGGTGGATCATGGGCGGCGGATGAAGAGAGTGGGCAGGCGATCGATGGAGGGAGAGGCGGCCTGCGGTGACGAGCAGCGCGAGGCCTAACTCTGTCGACTCCAGGCCATCCAGACCGCGGCGGCCAGCGCGAGGTAGGCCGCGTAAGGAATGGGACGGGGCCGCTTGTGCAGGCCGGTGGTGTTGTCGCCACGGGGTTTTCCCGACAGCAGCAGCGCGAGCCGTGGAAACCAGGGCCAACGGTGCAGGACCAGCCAGAGCACACCGTGAATCAGCGCGAACAGACTTGCCACAGCCCAGATCGGCAGCAGTGAATGCCATCCAACCCAGAGACCGAGTGCGCCCGCGAATTTCACGTCTCCGGCGCCCATGAGGCCAGCGGCGTAAAAAAGCAGGAGAAATCCGAAGCCCAATGCGGAGCCCATCAGCGCCTCTGCCCACTTGACGCCGAAAGGCTGCGCGGTCATGGCGAGAGCACCGATGGCAAGCGCCGCGCCCACGAGCACAAGCCAGTTGGGGACGCGGCGCTGTCGGGTGTCATAGACCGTGACCAGTAGCAGCCATAGCAGCCACAAATAGGGCATCAAATTTGGATTTCAGGCAGTGGCGGGAGTGACCTTTTTCCCGATGGCATCAAAAATCCCCTTCAGAATTAAACCAAGGCCGTCGGAGGCGCCTGTCCCAAATACGGCAACAAGAATTGTCGCCATCAGCCCCGCAATAATTCCATATTCAATTGCGGTAGCACCTTCTTCATCGCGCAGAAAACGAGTAATTGAACCGAGCATGATTTACCCCTTAAAGGAAGTGTTAACAAAGGCTTGCAAGGTGGATGTTATACAGCGTAACTCCGTGTATCAACAAGAGAAACCCGCAAGCCTTCCGCTCTGGGTGTGCTAGCCAAAAGGCCTAAGCACGATGGCGGCCAGCCATCCAGCGACCGGGCCCGGGGAAGGGTGGCCGGGCTCGTTAACATTTTGGAAACGTATTTTTCCCTCTGTGAACGCGATGTCACCTCCCATGAAGAGGGGATGGAACGTTACGGCGCTGGGAACGCTCGGGAAGGGGGTGTTACGGGAACAAACGCGTTACGTGTTACGTAGCACGGGGCCCCAAAGGGGCAGATGTAACACTGAAAATAGGCGAAACGCGTGAGCAAAAAGTCACGAGTTCCGGGGGTGACCCCGTCGCCGACAGGGCCTCAGCCCAGGATTTCTTCGTGGAAGAGCTTCCACTCGCTGCCTTGGCGCAGCCAGTACTGGCGCCGGGTGCGCCCGCTCTTCTCGCCTTCGAACACTTCGCCGAAGGTGGCGACCATGGTGTCGTCGCCGTCGCGCCAGTGCAGGTACGACATGTCTTTGAACTGAACACGCTTGCCCTGGGCGTATTCGACCTCGTCGTGGAGGGCGGAAATTCCCTCGGTGGTCTTTTTGTTGCTGCGCTGGAAATCGGGCAAATAGAATTTCTTCAATTGCGCTTCATTGCCGCTGGCCCTTGCATCTTTCCAGGCCGTAATTGCGCTGGTAAATGATTGGGCTTCTTTTTCAGCCTGCGGTGGCGATATCCATTGCAGGCTGCGCGCGGTCACCACCGGGGTGGCACCGATTTGCACTTTTCGCAAAAGCTGCTTCAGGTCCGGATTGGCCATGACCACGCAACCGTCGCTCGCCAGCGGTGCCCGCGCGAACTGCTGGGGCGGGGTGCCGTGCAGCCAGATGCCGCCACCGGTCTTGCCGCGCCGCAGGTCGTACGGGTTGGGGTAGTTGATGGGCAGGGCGCCAGCGCCGTAGAAGTCTTTGAGCGATTTCGGGTCGAGGCTGCTTGTGATGTAGTACACGCCCAGCGGGGTGCGGGCATCGCCCTCGGTGACCTTGTCGGTGCCGGACTTGCCGACCGAGATGTAGTAGTCGGCCGCGAGCTTCAGGCCCTTGTCGGAGTTCTCGAACAGGTACAGGCGCGAGCGCGATGCATCGATGGCAATGGCGTAGCGGCTGCGGGTCGAGAGCGTCAGGAACTGCGAAGGCACGGTGCCTGCGGGCGGGCGTTCGCGCAGGGCCTGCAAGCGGCGGCGCGATTCTTCGTGCAGATCGGCCATGGCCGGATTGCCGCGCATCTTCGCGATGCTGGCGGTGTCGGGCAGTGCATTCGACGGCGGCACTTGCGCTGCGAGCAGGTCGCCGTAGACGAGCTGCGCGAGCTGGAAGTTCGGATAGTCGCGCACGAGGTCGCGCGCCTTGGCCAGCGCGGGGCGGGCCTGTCCGCGGCCGAACATCTCGTAGACCGCGATCAGGCGGGCTTCGGCGTTGCTAGCTTCCTGGATGGAACCGGCGGGCGCGGCTCGGCGTGTGGGCTTGGCCGAAGCAGCCTTGGCTTCTGCGGCTGCGGCCTTCCGGCTTTCAGCGGCAGAGGCCTTTTTGCCTTTGGCTTGTTGGGTCTTGCCGCCCTTGGCCTCCCGGGCTTCCTTTGCGGACAGGCGGGTGCCAGCGCCATGCGCAGCCGAGCGGCTGCTGCCGCTCGCGGCCTTGGCCTTGCTGGAGGCGGAACTGCTGCTGCTCTTTGCGTTGGCCGGCTTGTTGTTCGACGCCAGCGCGGCACCGGGTGCTGCGAGCATCAGCGCCGATGCGGTCATCAGCGCTGCGAGCATGTGTCCGCTGCGCAGACGGAACGGAGGATTCTGAAGCCGGCCGTGCCGGACGATGTCTGCCACTAGCCGCCGACGCTTTCCTTGCGAATGTGCCACTGATTGCCGGAGCGCTGCATGTCCAGCGTTTTCCGGCTCGAGACGTTGAGGTTGTCGGCGCGATAGATCTGCCGGAACTTGGCGGTCGCGGACGAGCCGTCGACCTTGATGACGAGGTTCTCGAGGTTCACGCTGATGCTCGACTTGCCGACGATGCGGGCGCGGCGGTCTTCTTCCCAGCCCTTGCGGCTTTGGCCGCCGCCGGGCGTGAAGTCGGCGCCGTAGGCGGCAAGGTAGCGGTCCATGTCTTGGCTGGCCCAGGCCGAAGCCCAGGCGCGCACGGCCGATTCGACCTCGGCGTTGGATGCGGGTGCTGCGGCCGGTGCGGGAGCCGGGGCAGGCGCTGCCTCGGGGGCCTTGGCAGTAGGCGCGGCCACGGGTGCAGGTGCTGCCGCAACCTTCGCAGGCGCTGCAGGTGCGGGGGCTGGAGCGGCGACAGGCGCGGGCGCCGGCGCCTTGGCAGCGGGTGCCGGTGCTGGCGATGCCGCCGCAATCAGCGTCGGCTTGGCGCCCGGTGGCGTCGGCGTGAAAAGGGTACGGATCACGGCCAGCTTGGGCTGCACGGCGGTGTTGTTCTGGTCGAGCTGCAAGGCCTTGCTGTAGGCCTGGCTGGCCAGGCGCGCATACACGTCGCCGAGGTTTTCCTGGGCGGTGGCGTAGCTGGGGTTCGTGCGAATCGCGCTTTCAAGCGCACCGCGTGCCTTGTCGAACTGGTTCTGGCTGGCGTAGATGACGGCCAGGTTGTTGTACGGCTCGGGCAGCTCGGGGGCGTCCTGCGTGAGCTGCGTGAAGGCGGCGATGGCCTCGGCACGCTTGCCGGTGTCGAGCTGGATCACGCCCTTGAGAAAGCGCATCTGCGGGTCGCGCGGCTTGTCCTTGAGGAAGGCGTCAGCCTTGGTCATGGCCTCGTCGAGCTTGCCGGCCTGCATGAGCTTGTCGACCTCTTCATGCTCGATGGCGGCCAGTGCGGGAAGCGCCACGCCACAGGCCGCAGCGGCCAGGAGAAGGGCACGCACGGTGGGGGAGAAGCTGAAACGGCTGCGCGGCTGGCGGCTCTTGGGCATTGCGGACAAGACCTCGTGTGGGGGGGTGGGTGATGCGGCAGGGATTGTAAGTGGGGCGGGTAACCCCCCGATACAGGGATGACAGTCTTTCGTCTTGCCTGCAACGCACGGGCCCCGAGCTTTCCCGCATCGGGGGCGGCACAGCCGTCTGCGGGGCGCGCAAAACAGGCCCGCGCAGTACAGTGCCGCCGTGGACCGCCTCCAGAGCATTGAAACTTTCGTTCGTGTCGCGCAGACCCAGAGCTTTGCGGAGGCTGCGCGCCAGTTGCGCGTGGCCAATTCGGTGGTCACCACCCGCGTCAAGCAGCTCGAAGAATTCCTGGGCGCGCCGCTGTTCCACCGCAGCACGCGCGTGGTGCGGCTCAGCGACATGGGGCAGGCCTTCCTGCGCGACTGCACCGAGCTGGTGGGCCGCGCCAACGACATCGTCGACCAGATGCGCGACGCGCGCGGCACGCCCTCGGGCACGCTGCGCGTGCATGCGCTGACCGGCATGGTGCTGGGGCGCTTCGCCTCGCTGCTGCGCGAGTTCCAGACCACCTACCCCGACATCCACCTCGAACTGATCGTGAGCGACGCGGTGGCCGACCCCGTCAAGGCGGGTGTCGATTGCGCGCTGCAGATCTTTCCCGCCGCGTCGCAGGAGTTGGTGTCGCGCCCGCTGTTCCCGGTGCGGCGGCTGCTGTGCGCCACGCCGGCCTACCTGGAAGCGCACGGCACGCCGGCCACGCCGCGCGAGCTGCATCGCCACAAGCTGGGCCTGTACTCGGGCTACCCCACGCGCGACCGCTGGACCTTTCATCACAAGGGCGAGCAGACCACCATCTACCTGGCGGCCGCGCTGCTGACCAACAGCGTGCACCTGCTGCGCGAATATGCGTTGGAGCACGCCGGCATCGTCTGCCTGCCGACGCTGGTGGCGGGCGACGCGATTGCGAATGGCGACCTGCGCGTGGTGCTGGCCGAGCATCAACTCTCGTCGTTCTCGCTGAGTGCGGTGTATGCGGGCACCTCGCGCAACGCGCTCAAGCTGCGGCTCTTCATCGAGCACATCGCCACGCGCTTTACTCGCGTGCCGCCCTGGGACGCCCCGCTGATCGAGCGCGGAATGATCCCGGCGGAGCTGATCGAGTACAGCCGCTCGAGCGGCTAGAGCCAGAAGAGAAAGCGGGTAAACCCGGCCGATTGTTCGGAGTCTCCGAATAATCCTCTTCCAATCTGGTCCCTACCGGTGGCGGCCGTTGACTCCTAGAGTTCGCTCATCCAAGGAGACAAGCCATGACAGCCACCACTTCGACCGCCTACAAGACCCGCTTCGGTTCCCTCAAGCATTTCGAGAAAGGCCACGTCGAGCCGATCGACGACGACGTTCGCCACTACGCGTTTTCCAACTGCTTCGAGATCGCAAGCATCAGCCAGCCCTACGAGAAGGTCGTGTTCGGCCAGAACCAGATCTACGTGCTGGAGACGCTTCGCGCCGAAGGCACCTCGCCGTGGTTCACCTGCGCGCATGACGAATTCGCGCTGGTGATGGACGGCGATGTCGAAGTGCACCTCGTGCAGCTCGACGCTGGGCAGGCCGTTGCCGACAAGGAAAAGAACGGCGCCGTGCTCGTGAAGGGCGAACCCCAAGGCAAGAAGATGGGCTGGATGAAGCTCTCGCGCGGCCACCAGGGCCTGCTGCCGAAGAACACGGCTTATCAATTCCGAAGCGCCGGCGATCCTGGCGTGATCGTGCTGCAGAGCTGCAAGGGCGATCTGTCTGTCGAGAAATGGGCCGACATCTGCCAGTCCCATTGATTGCATCGAACAGGAGCCACACGCCATGAACGCCCCCGCAGAACTCGCCAAGGTGATCGCGTCGCAGCCCGACGCCACGCTCGGCTACAAGGACTTCTCGCTCGGCAGCTTCAGCTTTCGCCGCGACGAATACTTCGTGCACATCGGCTGGAAGACCCGCGACGGCCGACCCATGAGCCACACCATGGACGCCGCCAGCTACCTGCGCGCACTGATGCGCGACGTGGCCTGGGGCTTCTTCTACGGCTGGGTCAACTTCGACGACGTGTTCGGCACCGTCAATCACTACGAGTCGGTCGACCTGTACGCCGGCAGCTTCAACGGCACGATGAAGGCCGCGGACATCGACCTGCTCGAGAACTTCCCGACCGCACAGATCCGCGCCACCTTCGAGGCCATGCTCGACGACTGGACCAACGAGGCCTTCGACCCCTTCGCCGCGCCGCAGGAAACCGGCTCGGCCTACGGCCGCAAGAAGGGCAACAACACCGCCAAGATCACAAGGGCACGCGAGCTGGCCAAGCGCTGCGTGGGCCTGAAGGGCGACCTCGACCTGCGCAGCGACGAGCGCGGCGCGCCCGTCAACCGCGCCTTTGTCGACGTGTCGCAGGCGCAGCCCGAGCTGCACCCCGAGCCCGGCTTCGAGAACGAGGTGCACGCCTTCAATCTCTTCGGCTTCCTGAGCCGTTCGCAGGTGACGTGGAACCCCAGCTTCACCTCGGTGGTGAAGCACAGCTACATGTGCCCGACGACCGAAGAACACATCCTGCCGATCATTCACGGCAACGATCGCGTGGAGTGGTTCTTCCAGATGACCGACGAGATCCACTGGGACTGCGGCGACAAGAACACCGGCAAGCCCATGGCCCGCGTGATCATGAAGGCGGGTGACATGGCCGCCATGCCGGCCTACTGCCGCCACCAGGGCTTCAGCCCGAAGCGCTCGATGCTGCTGGTGTGGGAGAACGGTTCGCCGAGCCTGGTGTTCGAGATTCAGAAGGGCGAGTCGCCCGAGATTCCCGTGCAGTTCTGATGCATGACTCCCTCCCCCTCTGGGGGAGGGCAGGGGCGGGGGTTCTTCAAGCCCGCGCCCTCTTTGAAGAAGCCCCCACCCCAACCCTCCCCCCGCGGGGGAGGGAGAGGAACGACCATGCCTGCTCCATCCATCCGCCACCAACTCTTCATCGACGGCCGCTTCGTCGACGCCGAATCCGGCGAAACCCTCGCCACGCTCAACCCGCACGACAACACGCCCATCGTCGATGTGGCGCTGGCCGGCAAGGCCGACGTCGACAAGGCTGTGGCCGCGGCAAAGCGTGCGTTCCCGAAATGGAGCCGCATGGCCGCCGCCGACCGTGGCCGCATCTTGCTCAAGCTCGCCGACCTGATCGAAGCCAACACCGAAGAACTCGCCCGCCTCGAATCGCTCGATACCGGCCATCCCATCCGCGACTCGCGCCGGCTCGACGTGCCGCGCACGGCTGCGTGCTTTCGCTACTTCGGCGGCATGGCCGACAAGTTCCAGGGCGAGACCATCCCGGTCGAAGAAGGCTTTCTCAACTACACACTGCGCGAGCCCGTGGGCATCGTCGGGCAGATCGTGCCGTGGAACTTCCCGCTCATGTTCACGAGCTGGAAGATGGCGCCCGCGCTCGCGGCCGGCAACTGCATCGTGATGAAGCCGGCGGAGATCACGCCGCTGTCGTCGCTGCGCATCGCCGAGCTGATGGCTGAAGCGGGCCTGCCGCCCGGCGTGGTCAACATGCTGCCGGGGCTCGGCTCCGTGGCGGGCCAGTACATCGCCGAGCATCCGGAGATCGCGAAGATCGCCTTCACCGGCAGCACGGCCACCGGCCGGCGCATCGTGCAGGCCAGCGCAGGCAACTTGAAAAAGGTGCAGCTCGAACTCGGCGGCAAGGGACCGAACATCGTGTTCGAGGACGCGAACCTGCAGGCTGCCGTCAACGGCAGCGCGTGGGCCATCTTCCACAACCAGGGGCAGGCCTGCATCGCCGGCTCGCGGCTGATGCTGCACGAGAAGATCGCCGATGCGTTCCTCGAACAGTTCATCCCGCTCGCGAAGTCGATCCGCCTGGGCAATCCGCTGGACGAGAACACCGAGATGGGCCCGCTCACGAGCGCCCAGCACCGCGAGCGCGTGCTGAGTTACGTCGAGGTCGCGCAAGGCGAAGGCGGTGAGCTGCTGGCCGGCGGCAAGTCACCGGGCGGCGATCTCGCGAAGGGCTGCTACGTCGAGCCGACCGTGATGCGCGCGAAGTCCTACAAAGATCGCGTCGCGCAGGAAGAGGTCTTCGGCCCCTTCGTCACCGTGCTCACCTTCAAGAACGACGAAGAAGCCATGCAGATCGCCAACGGCACCGACTACGGCCTGGGCAGCGGCCTGTGGACCAACAACCTGCAACGCGCCCACAAGGTGGCGCGCGACCTGCACGCCGGCATGGTCTGGATCAACAGCTACAAGCGCGTGAACCCCGGCTCGCCCTTCGGTGGCGTGGGCCAGAGCGGCTACGGCCGCGAGATGGGCTTCGACGCGATGCGCGAATACACGCAGGTCAAGAGCGTGTGGGTGAACGTCGACGCGCAGATACCGCCGCACTTCGCACGTTGATCGACTCCAGCCAGGCGGCACCACAAACACAAGAGACGGAGACAACCATGACATTCAATCGCAGACAGTTCACGCAAGCCACGGCCGCACTGATGGCCTCGGGCGCGACACCACTGGTGTTCGCGGCCGACACGCTCAAGATCGGCTACGTGTCGCCGCAGACCGGCCCGCTCGCGCCCTTCGGCGAGGCCGACAAATGGGTGATCGAGCAGATGAAGGCCGCCTTCAAGGAAGGCATCAGCGTCGGTGGAAAAAAGTACGCCGTGCAGATCGTGCTGAAGGACAGCCAGTCGAACCCCAACCGCGCGGGCGAGGTGGCGAACGACCTGACCCTGAAGGACAAGGTCGCGCTGGTGCTCACCGCCGGCACGCCCGAGACCGCCAACCCCGTGAGCGACGCGTGCGAACTCAACGAGGTGCCCTGCATCTCCAGCGTGGTGCCGTGGCAGCCCTGGTTCTTCGGCCGCAAGGGCGATCCGGCCAAGGGCTTCAACTGGACGTACCACCTGTTCTGGGGCCTCGAAGACGTCATTGCCAACTTCACCAACGGCTGGAAGACGCTCGCCACCAACAAGAAGGTGGGCGGCCTGTTCCCGAACGACGGCGACGGCAATGCGTGGGGCGACAAGGAGCTGGGCTTTCCCAAGCCGCTCGCGCAGATGGGCTTCACGCTCACCGACCCCGGACGCTTCCAGAATGGCACGCAGGACTTCAGCGCGCAGATCGCGGCCTTCAAGAGCGCGGGCTGCGAGATCGTCACCGGGGTGGTGATTCCGCCCGACGCCAAGACCTTCCTCACACAGGCGCGGCAGCAGGGCTTCAAGCCGAAGATCATCACGCTGGGCAAGGCGCTGTTGTTCCCCGGTGCGATCGAGGCGTTGGGCGACCTGGGCGATGGCTTGTCGACCGAGGTGTGGTGGAGCCCGTCGCATCCGTTCACGTCGAGCCTCACGCAGCAAAGCGCCAAGGCACTGGCCGAGGCCTACGAGGCCGGCGTGAAGAAGCAGTGGACACAGCCCATCGGCTTTGCACATGCGCTGTTCGAAGTGGCGGCCAATGCGCTGTCGCGCTCCAAATCGCTGAAGGCGGGCGATGTGCGCGATGCGGTGGCATCGACCTCGATCAACTCCGTGGTCGGCCCGGTGAAGTGGGGCGGGCAGGGCCCGTTCAAGAACGTCAGCAAGACGCCGCTGGTGCTGGGCCAGTGGGGCAAGGGCAAGAAGTACAAGGTTGAGCTGACCATCGTCAACAACGAGGCGGCGAAGAACATTCCGACCGGCGGCACGCTGCGGCTGCTTTGACATGGCGCTGCTGGCACTGCATGCCGTGAGCAAGTCCTACGGCGCGCTCAAGGTCACCGACGACATCACGCTGTCGGTGGCCGAGGGCGAGACGCTGGGCATCCTCGGGCCCAACGGCGCGGGGAAGACCACGCTGTTCAACCTGATCTCGGGCGACGTGCGCGTCGATGCGGGCCGCGTGGAGTACGCAGGTCGCGACGTGACGCGGCTCAAGCCGCACCAGCGCTGCCATGCGGGCATCGGGCGCAGCTACCAGGTGCCGCAGCCCTTCGGCAACATGAGCGTGTTCGAGAACCTCGTGACGGCCGCCTGCTTCGGCGGGCAGCAGACCGAGCGCGAAGCGTGGCAGACCGCGCACGAGGTGTTGGCGCAGACGGGGCTGATGCCGCATGCCAACAAGCCGGCCGGCGGGCTCACGCTGCTCGACCGCAAGCGGCTGGAACTGGCGCGCGCGCTCGCGACGAAGCCGCAACTGCTGCTGCTCGACGAGATTGCGGGCGGGTTGACGGAGCCCGAGGCCGCGGTGCTGGTCGATGAACTCAAGCGCATCAAGGCGCGTGGCATGACGATGATCTGGATCGAGCATGTGGTGCATGCGCTGCTGTCGCTGGCGGATCGGTTGTTCGTCATCAACTTCGGGCAGAAGCTGGCGGAGGGGGAGCCGCGAATCGTGATGAATGATGCGGAGGTGCGGCGGGTGTACATGGGGATGGAGGCATGAGCGCTATCTGTCTTCGCATTGCTCCTTCCCCCTTTGGGGGAAGGCTGGGATGGGGGCACGACGGCGCTGGTTTCGCCTTGGTGCTTCATCGAACACCGCTTGCCCCCACCCCAGCCCTCCCCCGGAAGGGGAGGGAGGAAAACCGATGAACGCGCTGCTCGAAACCCAAGGCCTGAAAGCCTTCTACGGCGACGCTCAAGCCCTCTTCGGCGTGGACTTCTCGCTCGCCCCCGGCGAACTCGTCGCCATCATCGGTGCCAACGGCGCCGGCAAGTCCACCTTTCTCAAGAGCCTCACCGGCCTGGTCCGCGGCCCACGCGAAGCGATCCACTTCAAGGGCGAGGCCATCGGCGGCCTGCCACCCGGCGAGATCGTGCGGCGCGGCCTTGCGATGGTCCCGGAAGGCCGCCGGCTGTTCCCCAGCCTCAGCGTGGAAGAGAACCTGCTGATGGGCGCCACCGCCGGCCGCAAGGGCCCGTGGAACCTGCAGCGCCTGTACACGCTGTTCCCCATCCTCGCCGAGAAGCGCCAGCAGCCCGGCACCTCGCTCTCGGGCGGCCAGCAGCAGATGGTGGCATTGGGCCGCGCGCTCATGAGCAACCCCGAGCTGCTGCTGTGCGACGAACTCTCGCTGGGCCTTGCGCCCATCGTCATCCGCGAGATCTATGCCGCCATGCCCACCATCACCGGCGAGGGCATGACCGTCGTCATCGTCGAGCAGGACGTGACGATGGCGCGCCAGGTGTCGCAGCGCATCTACTGCTTTCAGGAAGGCCGCGTGTCGCTCGAAGGCAAGTCGTGCGAGCTCACACGCGAGCAGATCTCGCAGGCCTACTTCGGCATCGAGGCGGCCCATGCTTGAAACCATCGTCCAGGGCGTGCTGCTCGGCGGCCTCTACACGCTGTTCGCGCTCGGCCAGTCGCTGATGTTCGGCGTGATGCGGCTCACCAACACGGCGCAGGGCGACTTCATCATCCTCGGCGCGTTCGCGGTCATTGCGGGCGTGTCGGTGTCCGGTGGCGATGCCGCGCCCTGGCTGGTGGCGGTGATCGCGCTCGCAGTGCTGCCCGTGGCCTTCGCCTTCGGCTATGCGCTGCAGCGCTACGTGCTCAACGGCACGCTGGGCAAAGACCCGTTGCCTTCGCTGGTCGTCACCTTCGGCCTGTCGATCGTCATCCAGAACCTGCTGCTCGAACTGTTCTCGGCCGATCCGCGTTCCATCGAAACCGGTGGACTCAACACGCAAGGTGTGGCGCTGGGCGATTCGCTCTCGCTCGGCGTGCTGCCGCTGATCGTGCTGGTCATCGCGGTCGTGGCGACCGGCGCGCTGCAATGGCTGTTCGCGCGCACGGCGCTGGGCCGGTCGTTCCGCGCCGTGTCGGACGACCGCGAGATTGCCGAGCTGATGGGCCTGAACGCGAAGAAGATCTATGCCTTCGCAACGGCCATCGCTTTCGTGCTCATCGCCATCGCGGGCGCGCTGCAGGGCATGCGAACGACGGTGTCGCCTTCCGACGGCCCGCTGCTGCTGCTCTTCGCCTTCGAGGCCGTGATCATCGGCGGCATGGGTTCCTTCTGGGGCACGCTGGCCGGCGCGATGATCCTGGGCATCACGCAGCAGATCGGATTCCGGCTCGACCCGGGTTGGGGCATCTGGGCCGGGCACATCGTGTTCCTGGTCGTGCTGGTGCTGCGGCCGCAGGGGCTTTTTCCCAAGACACGCGGATGAACAGAACCATGCCTTCCGAACAAGCCTTCGCCGTCGAGCGCGCAACCGCCGCGAGCCGCACCGCGCTCGTCGTTGCCATTGCGCTCGTGCTGCTCGCGGCCAGCCTGCCGTTCTGGGGCGAGTCGAGCTGGATGCGCGAGTTCGTCGAGATCGCCTGCTACTTCATCTTCGCGATGATGTGGAATCTGCTCGCCGGCTACGGCGGCATGGTGAGCATCGGGCAGCAGGCCTTCTTCGGTTTTGGCGGCTACGTGATGCTGATGCTGGGCAACTTCGCGGGCATCAATCCCTTCGTGGCGATACCGCTGGGTGCGCTGGCCGCGGGGCTCGTTGCGGTGCCTGTGTCCTTCGTCGCGTTCCGTCTGTCGGGCGGCTACTTCGCCATCGGCACCTGGGTCATCGCCGAGGTGTTCCGCCTGAGCTTCGCCAATGTGTCGGCGGTCGGTGGCGGGTCGGGCACCACGCTCACCGCGTTGCGCGGCATCGAGAAGGCCACGCGCGAAAGCACCACCTACTGGATGGCGCTGGCCTGCGTGGTCGCGGCGATCGCGCTGGTGTACCTGTTCCTGCGCAGCAAGCGCGGCCTGGCGCTGCTGGCCATTCGCGACAACGAAGTGGCGGCCGAGTCGCAGGGCGTTCCGGTCGCGCGCATGAAGCTCGCGGTGTACGTGGTCGCGGCCTTCGGCGCGGGGCTGGCGGGGGCGCTCTACTTCGTGGGCAACCTGCGCATCAGCCCCGATGCGGCCTTCAGCGTCAATTGGACGGCGTTCGCGATCTTCATGGTGGTGATCGGCGGCATCGGGCGCATCGAAGGGCCGCTGGTGGGTGCACTCATTTTCTGGGCGCTCAACAAGTTCCTGAGCGACTACGGCACGTGGTATTTGCTGGGGCTGGGGCTGCTTGCAATCTTGGTCACGCTGTTCTTCAAGCAGGGCCTGTGGGGTTACGCACAGCAGCGTTGGGGCTGGTCGCTGTTTCCCACACAGCGCAAGCTGCTGCATGCACCGGCCGGGGCTACGGCTTCTTCACGGGGTTGATGGTGTACTCGATCTTCGTGCGGTCCTTGTAGGGATCGTTGTCGAAGAACTTTGTCTCTTGCGAGAGCCGGATCTCGTAGCCATCGCGCACGCCCTCCAGCGAGGTCGCGCCGTCGGTGGTGATGGGCGAGAGCGTGGGCTTGTGAAAGGCGGCCACGGCTTTGAAGTCGTCGGTGCTGAACGCCTTGATGGCTGCGCTGGTCACGCGGCCTGCGCTGTCGGTGCTCACGTTCACGTCGGTCATGGCGGTGTTCGGCGGCACCGAGAGCAGGGCGGCCAGTGGCGGCGGCAGCGTCTTTGCACCGCTCTTTTCCTGGATGCGGTAGTGCAGGCCGCCCTTGTCGTTGGGCTCGCCCTTGGCGGCGGCCGAATCTTCCATGCTGCTCACGACCCATGCGCTGATCAGCAGCAGCGGCGCGGCAATGGCGCCCACGTACAACAGAAAACGCAGGCGGTCCTTGGTGTGAAAAAACTCGATCATCGGCGTGCTTTCCCTCCGGTGGCATGTGGCGGCATCGGGTCGATGCGCCCTCGCGGCCCATGCTAAAGCCCCCGCTTGGCGCCTCTTCAGGCTTGCTTAATACGGCCTCATCCTGTAACGTTGTGTAAGTTAAACGTAAGCGATTTCCCTAGTTTTTAATCTCCCTGGAGTCATCTTGACGATCACCAAACGCCGCTTGCTCGAAGGCGGCGCGGCAGCCGTCGCCGCCTCGCTGTTCGCAAAGGCCTCGCGGGCCCAGCGCACCGGTGGCGACGCCGCATGGCCGACCAAGCCCGTCCGCATCCTCGTGGGCTTTCCCGCTGGCGCATCGCCCGACCTTGCTGCTCGCGCCATCGCAGAGCCGCTGTCGAAGATCCTGCGCCAGCCGGTGACGGTCGAGAACAAGCCCGGCGCCAGCGGCAACCTCGTGGCCGACCAGGTTGCCAAGGCCACCGACGACCACACCATCGGCGCGTTGATCAACGGCAATCTCACCATTGCCAAGCTGCTCAACCCCGCCATTCCCTTCGACCCCGAGAAAGACTTCGCGCCGATCGGCCTCATCGGCACTGCGCCGCTGGTGCTCGTGGTGGCTGGCAACGCCGAAGGCAAGACCGCGGCCGACCTGCTGCTGTGGGGGCGCAACCTCGGCAGCGGCGCCAAGTACGGCACACCGGGCGTGGGCACGGTGGGCCACCTGGGCATGGAGCTGATCAAGAGCCGCGCGGCCATCACCGCGCAGCACAAGCCCTACACCGGCAACCCGCAGGTGATCGCGGGCCTGCTGGCCAACGAGATCCAACTGGCGCTGCTGCCCCCTGGGCTCGCCACGCCGCACATCAAGTCGGGAAAGCTCAAGGCCATTGGCGTGACCTCGCCCGAACGCAGCCCGCTGGCCGCAGAGTTGCCGACCATTCGCGATGCCGACGTGCGCGGCGCCGACCTCGAGATCTGGACCGCATTGGCCGCGCCCGCGAGCATGAAGCCGGCCGCGGTGGCCAGGCTCAATGCCGCGCTGGTCGAAGTGATCAGTTCACCGGAAGTGGCCGAGGCGCTGCTGAAGACCGGCTGGCAGGCGCAGCCGGGCTCGCCCGATGCGCTGGCCCGGCGCATGCGCGCCGACACGACACGCCTGGGCGGCGTGATCATCATGAAGGGCATTCACTCGGAGGCTTGAGCGCTCCGGGTCAGGGCGCGACGGCTTCAACCGTTGCGCTGCCCACGCCTTCTCAGAGCAGTTGCGATACCCGCTTCGCCGCCTTCACCAGCGCCGGCAGCATCGTCTCCTGCATCACCTTCGCACTCGTGCGATTGGCCTGCCCGCTGATGTTCAGCGCGGCCACCATGCGGCCCTGCGGATTCACGATGGGCGCAGCCACCGAGATCAGGCCTTCTTCGAGTTCCTGGTTCACCAGGCACCACTGCTGCTTGCGCGCTTGTGCCACCTTGGCCATGAGCGCGTCCACGTCGGTCACCGTGTGCTTGGTCAGCGCCTCGCGCTCCGAGGCTTCGAGCCGCGCGCGCACTTCGTCGTCTTCCAGGTCGGCCAGCAGCAGCCGCCCGAGCGACGTGCAGTAAGCCGGCAGGCGCGAGCCCACGCCCAGGCTGATGCGCATGATCTTCTGCGTCGGCACGCGCAGCACATAGACGATGTCCGTGGCGTCGAGCACGGCCGCCGAGCACGACTCCTGCACCTCCTGCACCAGCGCTTCCATCACGGGCTCGGCGCGGTTCCATATCGGCATCGATGACAGATAGGCAAAGCCCAGGTCGAGGATGCGCGGCGTGAGCGTGAAGAGCTTGCCGTCGGTCACCACATAGCCCAGCGTCTGCAGCGTGAGAAGGATGCGCCGTGCGCCCGCCCGCGTGAGCCCGCTGCCGGCCGCCACTTCGCTCAGCGTCTGGCGCGGCGCGTTCACGCTGAACGAGCGGATCACCTGCAGCCCCCGTGCAAAAGACTGCACGTAGCTGTCGCCGGGGGCGGGTGTTTCGGGCTTCGGGGTCTGGGTTGCCATGGTGAGCGATCCTCTCTAGAATTCATTATACGAACAAATGTTCTTTAGACGAACATTTTTGAAGTCGGTTGAATTCTTACTCATCCCGGAGACAAGCTTCATGATCAACAAGATCGCGCGCTCGGTCGCCGATGCCCTCGCAGGCATCCAAGACGGCGCCACGGTTCTCATCGGCGGTTTCGGCACCGCCGGCATTCCCGGCGAACTCATCGACGGCCTCGTCGAGCAGGGCGCCAAAGACCTCACCGTCGTCAACAACAACGCCGGCAACGGCGAGACCGGTCTTGCGGCGCTGCTCAAGGCCGGCCGCGTGCGCAAGATCATCTGCAGCTTTCCGCGTCAGGCCGACAGCCAGGTGTTCGACGGGCTCTACCGCAGCGGCAAGCTCGAACTCGAACTCGTGCCCCAGGGCAACCTGGCCGAGCGCATCCGCGCGGCGGGCGCAGGCATCGGCGCCTTCTTCTGCCCCACCGGCTACGGCACGCAGCTCGCGGGAAACCGCGAGACCCGCGAGATCGACGGCAAGCAGTACGTGCTGGAGTACCCCATCCACGGCGACGTCGCGCTCATCAAGGCCGAGCGCGGCGACCGCTGGGGCAACCTGGTCTACCGCAAGGCCGCGCGCAACTTCGGCCCGGTGATGGCGATGGCCTCGAAGAAAACCGTGGCCACCGTGCACGACATCGCCGAGCTCGGCACCCTCGACCCCGAGACCATCGTGACCCCGGGCATCTTCGTGCACCAGGTGGTGCGCATCGAACGTGTTGCCACCCAGGCCGGCGGCTTCAAGAAGGCAGCATGACCATGACCTACACACGTCGCACAAAAGACCAGTTGGCCGCCCGCGTCGCACAGGACATCTTCGACGGCGCCGTCGTCAACCTCGGCATCGGCCAGCCCACGCTCGTGGCCAACCACTTGCCGCAGGGCCGCGAAGTCATCCTGCAAAGCGAGAACGGCATTCTCGGCATGGGCCCTGCGCCCGAGGCCGGCGAAGAAGACTACGACCTCATCAACGCCGGCAAGCAGCCCGTCACGCTGCTGCCGGGCGGCGCGTTCTTTCACCACGCCGACAGCTTCGCGATGATGCGCGGCGGCCACCTCGACATCTGCGTGCTCGGCGCCTTCCAGGTGTCGGCCACCGGCGACCTTGCCAACTGGCACACCGGCGAGAAAGACGCCATTCCCGCCGTCGGCGGCGCGATGGACCTTGCCATCGGCGCCAAGCAGACCTGGGTGATGATGGATCTGCTCACCAAGCAGGGCGCGAGCAAGCTGGTGAAAGAGTGCACCTATCCGCTCACCGGCATCGGCTGCGTCAAGCGCGTGTATTCCGACCTCGCCACGCTCGAATGCACGCCGCAGGGCTTGAAGCTCGTCGACCTTGTCGAGGGCCTGAGCCGCGAAGAACTTGAAAAGCTCGTCGGCCTTCCGATCGCCGCCTGACCCATCCAATCAATCAGAGACAGACCATGACCAATCACGCCTTCATCTGCGACGCCGTTCGCACCCCCTTCGGCCGCTACGGCGGCTCGCTCAGCAGCGTGCGCACCGATGACCTGGGTGCAGTGCCGCTGCGCGCGCTGATGGAACGCAACAAGAACGTCGACTGGCAGGCCGTGGGCGACGTGCTCTACGGCTGCGCCAACCAGGCCGGCGAAGACAACCGCAACGTCGCGCGCATGTCGGCGCTGCTCGCGGGCCTGCCGATTGAACTCGGCGGCGCCACCATCAATCGCCTGTGCGGCTCGGGCCTCGATGCCGTCGGCTCCGCAGCCCGCGCCATTCGCGCCGGTGAAGCCTGCCTGATGATTGCCGGCGGCGTCGAAAGCATGAGCCGCGCTCCCTTCGTTATGCCCAAGGCCGAGAGCGCCTTCAGCCGCAACAACGCCGTGTACGACACCACCATCGGCTGGCGCTTCGTCAACAAGCTCATGAAGGCACAGTACGGCGTCGACTCCATGCCCGAGACGGCAGAGAACGTGGCCACCGACTACAAGATCGGCCGCGAAGCGCAAGACCTGATGGCGCTGAACTCGCAACTGCGCGCCGTGGCTTCGCAGAAGTCCGGCTTCTTCGACGCGGAGATCGTGCCCGTGAGCGTGCCGCAGAAAAAGGGCGACGCGATCATCGTCAACAAGGACGAGCATCCGCGCGAAACCAGCATTGAATCGCTCGCCAAGCTCAAGGGCGTTGTGCGCCCCGACGGCACCGTGACGGCCGGCAATGCCAGCGGCGTGAACGACGGTGCCTGCGCGCTGCTGCTGGCCGACGAAGCCAGCGCCGCCAAGCACGGCCTCACGCCGCGCGCCCGCGTGGTTGGCATGGCCACCGCCGGCGTTGCGCCGCGCATCATGGGCATCGGCCCCGCGCCCGCCACGCAGAAGGTGCTGGCGCTCACCGGCCTCACCATCGACCAGATCGACGTCATCGAACTCAACGAAGCCTTCGCGGCGCAAGGCCTCGCCGTGCTGCGCCTGCTCGGCCTGAAGGACGATGACGCACGCGTCAACATCAACGGCGGCGCCATCGCGCTGGGTCACCCGCTCGGCGCCAGCGGCGCCCGCCTTGCCACCACCGCCGTCAACCAGCTCCACAAGGGCGGCGGCCGCTATGCGCTGTGCACCATGTGCATCGGCGTGGGGCAGGGCATTGCCGTGATTCTCGAACGCGTCTGACACCGCCGCACGAATACACAACGACAAGAAGAAGCCAGCAAACAAGCCATCGGAAGCCGCGCGCACAGCGGCCCGATGGCTTTTTTTTAACCAAGAGGATTGAAAGAAGAGGATCAGAGAATGAAGAACACGAAAACAACGCGCCGCAGCGTGGGCCTGGCCGCGCTGGCGCTTGCCGCTGCTGCGCTGGTGCCGGCGACCGCATCGGCACAACAAGCCTTTCCCACCAAGCCGGTGCGCATCATCACGCCGTTCCCGGTGGGCGGTGGCCCTGATGGCGTGGCCCGCCTTGTGGCCGACAAGCTCTCGCGCGCCTGGGGTCAGCCCGTGGTGGTCGAGAACCGCCCCGGTGGCAACGGCTTCATCGCCATCGACGCCTTCAAGCGCGGCGCCAAGGATGGGCACGACATCATCGTGCTCGACAACGTGCACCTGGCCGCGTACCCCGCGCTGTTCAAGAAGCTGCCCTACGACTCCAGCAAGGACTTCGATGCGCTGCTGCCGCTCTTCAAGACCTACTTCTTCTTCACCGTTGCCACCAACAGCAAGTACAAGACCATCGGCGACCTGATCGCCGACGCCAAGGCCAACCCCGGCAAGCTCGACTACGGCTCATGGTCCGTCGGCAACCCGGTGCACCTGGGCTCGGAGCTTTTCGAGTCGGCCACCGGCACGCAGATGGAACACATCGTCTACAAGGAAACCACGCAGCTCTACACCTCGGTGGCAACCGGCGAACTGGCCTTTGCGCTGGGCACCAGCGCCACCGCTGGCCCGCTGCAGCGCGCGAACAAGCTGCGCTTTCTGGCAGCCGCGGCACCGCATCGCGTGGCCGCATTCCCCGACGTGCCGACCGTCAGCGAATCGGGTGGTCCCAAGGGCTTCGAGGTGATCGGCTGGAACGCCATCGCCGTGCCGAAGGGCCTGCCCGCATCGGTCACCGAGAAGATCAAGCGCGACATCGAAAAGGGCCTGGCCGAACCCGATGTGCTGGAGAAGTTCAAGAGCTTCGGCTACGAGCCGTTCCCGACCACGCGGCCGCAGTTCGACCAGTTCGCGGCGAGCGAGACGCAGCGGTTCACGGATGTGATTCGCAAGGCGAACGTTTCGTTGGACTGATTGCGATCGGCTGCGGCAGGGCGCGAGGCGCCCGAGCCGAATCGAGCCTTACGCCTGCCGCTGCGTCGCGATGCGAAATGGACGGATGCTGGTCTTGGCGGACGGCAACTGTTGCTGCGATCTTCCCCAGCCTTGGGGAAGTTCATGCAGCACCGCCTTCGCATCCAGCGAGCGGATCGCCACCGACGTGTCGGCCGGTATCCGCCCCTGCGCCACCATCGCCTCATAGCGCAAGGCGCACACCCGCAGGAACGACGCGAAGTTGCCGACCTCACCGCGCGCCGCGACCAGTTCGTCGTAGAGCCGCTCGATGAGTTGCACCACGACCATGCCGTCGCGCTGCGCGATTTCCTCCAGCACCTGCCAGAACAGGTTCTCCAGGCGGATGCTGGTGACGACGCCGTGCAGCCGCACCGAGCGCGTGCGCGCGTCGTAGCTCTGCGGATCGGCACTGATGAAGACTTCGCACATGAGCGGCCTCCTTTCGGGGTGAGGTGGGCGACGCACGCACTGTAGCGCCGCCCGTCGAGCCGTGGGTGTCTGTCTGTCAGCGGCCCGGTCAGTGTTCGATGCGCGTGCCCAGCACGACCAGGAACTGCGCGAGCCATGCCGGATGCGCAGGCCATGCTGGCGCAGTGACGAGGTTGCGATCGGTCACGGCCTGATCGACCGGAATGCCCATGTACTCGGCGCCCGCCAGTTCCACTTCGACCTGGCAGGCCGGGTAGGCAGAAACCTTGCGGCCCTTCAGCAGCCCGGTAGCCGCAAGAAGTTGCGCGCCATGGCAGACAGACGCCACCGGCTTGTCGGCCGCGAGAAAGTGACGTGCGATTTCGACCACGCGGCTGTGCATGCGCAGATATTCGGGTGCACGTCCGCCGGGGATGACCAGCGCGTCGTAAGCCTCGGGCCGCACATCGTCGAAGTTGGCGTTCAGCGTGAAGCGGTGGCCCGGCTTCTCGCTGTAGGTCTGTGCGCCTTCGAAGTCGTGGATGGCGGTGTGCACCCAGTCCCCGGCTTTCTTGTCGGGAGCCACCGCATGCACCGTGTGGCCCACGGCGAGCAGGGTTTGAAAGGGCACCATGGTTTCGTAGTCTTCGCCATAGTCGCCACAGAGCATCAGAATCTTGCGAGCCATTTCGTTTGTCTCCTTCAGGATGAAGTTGGAAGCCGGTTCGTGCGCGTGTGCATGCGCCGACCGTCTTCGTATTATTCGAAGCGCAGGTACGCAGCGGGTAGCAGCCGGCTGTGACTTGCAACGAGCCCCTTTCTTTCCCAACCGGATCGCCAATGCCATGACCCTGGACGAGTACTTCGACGAAATCGACGATCCTCTTTTTGCGGAGCTTGGGTTGTTGCCAAGGGAGGAGGCGACCAAGTGGTCCGAGGACTTGAGCGGACATCCGATCGTCGACACGCTGCAAGGCTTTGTGCTGGACGACCCCGATACCAGCGACCATCACCTGCTGCTGGGGAAGGCGCCGCTGGATGGATGCGTGTTTTATCTGGCGCATGACGGCGAGAGCCGCGTGGTCTTCAATTCGCTGGACAGTTTTCTGAAGGCTGCGCGAAATGCTGCCGAGCAAGGGGAGGAACTGCGCGACCTTCATCCTGACGGTTCACCGGTTGCCCGCGATCAACGCGCTCTGAGTGCGCTGATGAATGATTTGCTGGACGGCGGAACGCTCACTGATGTAGTGACAGCGTTGATTCCTTCACTCGATCTGCTCGACCTTGCGCTGCTGGAGCGGCTGGCGAGGGATGAAGACTTCTTTCTTGGAGAAGCGGTGGCTGTCGAGGTCGGGCGGCGGCCGACACAGGCGCTGGCGCCGATTGCACGGATGTGCGCGGCGCATCCTCACGTGCAGGTGGCGCAAGCGGGGCAACGGGCTCTTGATAGGCTGCAGCCTCCGAACAACCAAGCCAACAGGCATTGACCTTTCTCCAACCATGAACCAAATCGTTGTTCGCCAAGCCGTGCTCAGTGACCTGGAAGCCCTGGCGCCTTTGTTCGACGGCTATCGTCAGTTCTACGGGAAGGCATCGGACCTCGCGGCGGCACGCGATTTTCTCCGCGAGCGTTTCAACCACGGAGAGTCCGCACTGTTCCTGGCGCTGGATGGTGTTGCTCCCATCGGCTTCACTCAGCTCTACCCGAGCTTTTCGTCGGCGTCTCTGGCTCGCACTTTCATTCTGAATGACCTGTTCGTGGTTCAGAGCCACAGAAGAGCAGGCGCAGGCTCAAAGCTTCTTCATGCGGCAACAGAATTTGCGCGCTCGCTCGGCGCTGTTCGTGTGACGCTCAGCACGGACATCCAGAACACATCGGCGCAAGCAACCTACGAGGCCCAAGGGTGGAAGCGCGACAAGGAGTACTACGTCTATCACTTCCTGCCGCAGGGCTAGGGGCGTCGATCTTCTCGAAAGTCCTCGCAAGCATCGCGTTGGGCGTTGACTGCTTCGTCTCCCCTACCAGAAGCAACGGCGCAGGGCAGCCCCGTCCCTCGGCAACCCTGTCAGCGCGCAGGGCCGTCACAGAACTGCCTTTTGAGGTCACTAGTCTCTCTCAGGGTTTTCCCGTATCTCCGGGCAACTCCATCCAGACAACCTCAAAGACACAAACATGAAGACCTCCAAGCTCGCCCTCGCTGCCGCATTCGCCGTTCTGGCCGTGGCTTCCGCCCAAGCCCAGCAATCTGTCGGCCGCACGCGCGAAGCCGTCCAGGCCGAAGCCGTTGCCGCAGCCCACGCACCCAATCAGAACGTCACCCGCGGCTCGCGTGGTGCCGATCCGTTCACTTCCACGGCCGACCCCGAAGCCGTCTACAAGCAGGCCGTGGACACAGCGCATGCCGCCAACCAGAACGTGACGCGCGGCTCGCGTGGTGCCGACCCGTTCACGTCCAGCCGCGACCCGGCACAGGTCTACCAGGAAGCCGTGGCCACCGCCGCTGCGCCCGACCAGAACGTGACCGGCGGCTCGCGCGTCAACAGCCGCGTGATCTCGACGATGCAGAACCCGGCGCTGACGGCCGCTCAGGCCAAGTAAGCCAACCCGGAACAGAACCCGGGAGCGGGAGGGGCGGCGTTTGGCCAGCCTCGCCCGCGTGCATGCCGTCGCCCGAGCCAGGGAAATAATGGAGTCGCCGCACAGCAAGGACTCCCCCCATGGCCCAGAACATCTACGACACGCCCGCCTTCTTCGAGGGTTACCAGCAATTGCCGCGCTCGGTGCATGGCCTCGACGGTGCACCGGAGTGGCCCGCGCTGCGTGCGCTGGTGCCACGCCTGCAGGGCTTGCGGGTGGTGGACCTGGGCTGCGGCCTCGGCTGGTTCTGCCGGTGGGCGCGCACGCAGGGTGCGGCATCGGTGCTCGGGCTCGATGTGTCGCAGCGCATGCTCGAAAAGGCCGAGGCCTTCGGCGCGGACAGCGCCATCGCCTATGAGCGCGCGAACCTCGACGAACTGGCGTTGCCGCCGCAGTCTTTCGACTTTGCCTACAGCTCGCTCGCCTTTCACTACATTGAAGACCTGGGCACGATGCTGGGCACGGTGCACGCCGCGTTGGTGCCCGCAAGCCGGCTGGTGTTCTCGATCGAGCATCCGATCTTCATGGCGCCCCGCACGCCGGGCTGGCATACCGATGCCCAGGGGCGCAAGTCATGGCCGGTCGACAGCTATCAGATGGAAGGGCCGCGCACCACGAACTGGCTGGCCGAAGGCGTCGTCAAGCAGCACCGCACGATGGGCACCTTGCTGAACACGTTGGCGCGCGTGGGCTTTCATATCGATCACGTACAGGAGTGGGGGCCGACCGACGCGCAGGTGGCGGCGGTGCCGTCGCTGGCTGAAGAGCGCGAGCGGCCGATGATGCTGCTGGTGAGCGCCAGCCGGTAGCGCTCACTCGCCGCCGCAGGGCGGCCACAGCAAAGAAGGTTTCAGGCGGCGTAGGCCTGGGACGAAAGCCGCTGCAGCATCGCGGTTTGCCGTACTTCCTCGGCGTCTCGCAGGCTCTTGGCGGCACGGGTCGCGACGTAGGCCACGTACAGGGTTTCGATGGCCTTGGCCCAGTCATGCGCCTTCTGCGAAATGCCCTCGGGTTTCACGGACGAGCCGGTGACGGCATTGGTCGAGAGATCGTCGTCCGGACGGGCCGGTACGTCGAATCCCACTTTGCTGAGGATGCTGGCTTTTTGAAGGATGGTGAGCATGCGGCTGGCCCTCGGTATTCATCGCGTTTGCAGGTTACTGGCAGTCTGGGGAGCAGCGCTATCCGCCGTATGACGTATGCGCCTCTCGCCGGAAGTCGGTTCCTGGTTCGTGGCTTTCAAGTTCCGTGCCATGAACAAACCAGGGCCGCTTTTCGGTGGCGGGCGCCATGCGTCGAGTTTCCCCTGTGCATGACCTGTAAATCGGGTTGCCTAGGTGAAACAACGATTGGGACTAACCCTCAAGAGGCGCGCGAGCGGCGCCGGCCATGCTCAGGTTGGAGCCGCGTTTTTCCACACCAGCGTGGCGGCCGTCAGGTCTTCGAGCGCGCTTCCAACCGCCTTGAACACGGTGCGTTCTTCATCGCTCGCGCGACCCGCGCGCTCGCCGCGGCACAGCTCGGCCAGCGTGCCCTGAACGTCTTGCGCGTGCAGCGTGCCGGCTGCTATCGCATCGAGCAGGTCGCCCGATTTTTGCAACGCCTCGTTCGTGTCGACATAAGTGCGTGCCCCCGCAAAGCACTGAACATCGGCCTCGCGCATCGCGGGCGTGAAGCTGCCGATCAGGTCAAGGTGCGAGCCCGGTGCGAGCCATTCGCCGCGCACCAATGGCGCGGTGGCCAGCGTGGCGCAACTCACGATGTCGGCGTGGTCGCGCACGGCGGTTTCGAGGTCGGCGGCGGCCTGTGCATTCCAGCCTTCGGCGCGCCATTGCGCGGCCAGTGCCTCGGCGCCTTCGATGCGGTGGTTCCACACCCACAGCTCGTCGATGGGGCGCACGCTCGCATGCGCGGCCGGCAGCATGCGCGCGATGCGGCCGGTGCCCAGCACCAGCAGGCGGCGCGCATCCTTGCGTGCAAGAAACGACGCGCCGAGCGCCGAAGCGGCGGCGGTGCGGCGCGCGGTGATCTCGTTGCCGTCCATCATCGCCAGCGGCACGCCGGTGCGCGCGTCGTACAGCACGTAGGTCGCATGCAGGCCGGGCAGGCCGCGCGCACTGTTGCCGGGAAAGATGTTGATGGTCTTGATGCCGAGAAAGCCCGCGTCGCTCCACGCCGGCATGATGAGCACCGTGCCCTTGCCGCTTGGGTCGGTGCCCCCCGTCTCGATGCTGTGCACATGGCGCGGCGGCACCTGTGCCTCGGCCGCGAAGGCTTCGCGCAGCGCGGGCACGAGCCGGTCGAAATTCAGTGGCGCGCGCGTGGTGGCTTCGTCGAAGTGCTTCATTGCCGTCATTGTTGCGGGGCAGGGCGCATCGAGGCTTCAAAGAAGTCCGTCAGTGCCTGCCGGTAGGTGTGGCCGAACCTCTGCGCCGTCATCGGCTCGAGGTGGCCTGCGCCCGGTACTTCGATCAGACGCTTGGGCTCGCGCGCATCGGCCAGCAGGCGCTGCGAATGCGTGGGCGGAATCACCTTGTCTGCCGTGCCGTGGATCAGCAGCAGCGGAATGGGCGAGATGGCGGCGACGAACTTCGACGCCGCATAGGTGTCGCCGACCAGCAAGCCGGCGCCCGACAGCTTGTCGTTGGCAATCGCCGAGTACGAATAGAAGGTCGACTCGATGGCCACGGCCTTCACGCCCGCACGGTTGCCCGAGCCCACGACCGCAATGGCGTTGGTGCCGCCCAGGCTCTGCCCGAAGACGAACAGCCGCTCGGGGTCGACATCGCCGCGCGAGCGCACGTGGTTCAACGCGGCGTTGGAATCCTCGAACACGCCCTTGGGCTCCGGCTTGCCTTCGGATTCGCCATAGCCGCGGTAGTCGAACACGAAGACGTTGTAGTCCTGCTTCGGCAGCCAGGCCACGAAGCGCCAGTGCGTGCTCATGTTCTGCGCGTTGCCGTGGAAGTGAACCACCGTGCCCTTGGCCTCCTTCGGGTTCTTGCGGTCCGTGGCGGGAAGAAACCAGCCGCTCAGGCGTGTGCCGTCGGCGCTGGTGAATTGCACCGGTTCGTAGCGAAGGCCCAGCACGTCGGGCGTTTCGTAGCGCACGCTGTCGGGGTAATAGAACATCGACTGCACACAGCCGGCCAGCAAGAGCGGCACGGTACACAGCGCGCGCCTGCACCAACGGTGGACTGTGTGGCCTGTGGTCATGGCTGCTGGTCTTTCGCAGCGCGGTTCTCCGCGAGCATGTTGCAAAAGAGCGCGCCTTGTTCGATGGCGTCGTCCAGCGCCACGTGCGTGTGAGGCAGCTTGTCGAACCAGCGCCGCGGCATCGCGCGCTTGGTGCTGTCGCGGTAGCCGATTTTCAGCATCGCCATTGCGAACGACTTCATGTCGAGCGCCGAATGGCTGAACGGGCTTTCACCCGCGAAGCGGATGAGATACCAGTAGACGAACATGAAGTCGAAGCCCGCGGGGTAGGCCACGAACACCGGCCGGCCGGGCAGTCCCTTGAGCCAGCTCACGTAGCTCTTCATGGCATGCGCCGGGTCCTGCAGGTCCGAGCGACACGCGGCCCAGGCCTCGGGTTGCGTCTTCCACCAGGCGGCGGTCTTGGGGTCGGCTTCGGCACCGGGCAGGGTGTGCAGGTTGGCGCTGAAGGTGGAGATGAGTTGCTTGTCCGCCGTGTAGGCGGCCGAGCCGAAGCTGAGCATCGAATGCGGGCCGGGGATGGGGCCGTCGGATTCGACGTCGGTGCTGATGTAGGTTTCTGTCATGTGTTGTCAGTCAATTTCAAGGATGGACCCGACCGAGCGTTCAAGTTCTTCGATCAGCTCCGGGTCCATGTATTTGTATTCGTCCGGAATGTCGAGCACGTGGATCGGCTTGCCTTCCAGCATGCGCGTGAATTCGGCCACCAGCCGCGACTTGTGCTTTTCTTCCATCACGAGGATCACGTCGGCCCATTCGATGTCGTCGAAGGACACCCTGTGCCGTGCATTCGGACTGGTGCCGGCCGAGCGCGCCGAGACCAGCGGATGCCGGCGCCAGAGTTGTTCGGCGGTGGGGCTGCGCCACTGGTTGCGGCTGCAGATGAAGAGAACGTTGCGCATGGGTCAGGTGTCGGCTTGGGGCAGTTGGAAGACATGCAGGTCTTGCCAGCGGCCGGATGAGTTTTCGATCAGCGTGACCTCTGTGCACGTCGCATGCACAGGGCCCGACGCAAGAAGTCGTGCCTGCAATTCGATGGCCGCCGCATCCGCATCGAGCGCATGGCCATGCGCCACGGACAAATGCGGGATCACGCCTGCGAACGCACCTTCGTACGGCGGGAAGCCGGGGAAGGCATCTGCCAGCGCCAATGTCATCGCGACGAAGGGCCCGGCCGGCTCTGGCGCAAGGTAAGCCGTTTCCGGAAAGCGACCGACCTTGTTCAATGAAAACGAGAACGAAGCTGTGTGGTCCAGTGCGCGCTGTGCGCGCGCCAGCACATCTGGCGTGATCAGCGCCGGGTCCATGAACGGAACAAGCACGGTGATGTGCGCCGGCACGCCGAGTGCCACGGTGGCGTCATACCGGCGGCGCAGCTCGCCCACAAGCGATTCGGCTGCCGGGACCTTGACTGCGAATGCGGAGATGGCCATCGGCGCGGAGGATAGCTCAGGCGCTGGCGATGCGACTCCATTCGATGCCGTGCTTTGCCAGGTACTTGCGCAGGCGGTCTGCATCGTTCACCACGCTGCGTTGCTCGCGCGAGGCCTGGAAGAGTTTGCGCCCCGCATCGGAGAGGCTGCGCGATTGCCGGCACACGCGCGCCACCGCTTCGAGTTGCAGCCTGTCGAACAGGTCGAGCGCGGCCGCGCGTTCATCGCCGAGCAGCGTGTCCAGATCGATGTCGCCATCGCTCGCCGCTGCGACTGGACCCGCGTGCTTCCACAGCCACCGCAGCCGCGCAATTTCCGCCTCGACCAGCGCCACCGGAATGCGTCCACCGTCCGCCAGCGTGGCCAGCCGCGTCACGCTCGCCGAGAGGTCGCGGAAGTTGCCGCTCCACACCGCTTCGCCGCTTTGCGCAAAGCGCAGGTAGGCCGCGCGCGCCTCGGCATTGAAGCGCACCACGCGGTGGTTCTCGGCCGCGTGAATGGCCAGCAGGTGGTCGATGTTGGGCTCGATGTCTTCGGGTCGCTGCGCAAGGCCGGGCAGGTCGTAGGTCCACAGGTTGATGCGCGCGAACAGGTCTTCGCGAAAGCGACCCTGCGCCACGTCGCTGCGCAGATCGCGATTGGTGCCAGCGATGAGCTGGAAATCGCTCGCCACTTCCTTGTCCGCGCCCACGGGAAAGAAGCGCTTTTCTTCGATGGCTTTCAGCAGCATCGCTTGTTCGTCGAGGCCCAGCTCGCCGATTTCATCGAGGAACAGCGCGCCCTGGTGCGCTGTGCGCAGCAGCCCGGGGCGGTCGCTCGCCGCGCCGGTGAAGGAACCCTTCTTGTGGCCGAACAGCGTAGACGCGGCCCCGTCGCCGCGCAGCGTGGCGCAGTTCACTTCGACGAACGGTCCGGTCATCTGGTGGCGCGCCTGCTTCAGCTCGAACATGCGCCGCGCCAGGAACGACTTGCCCGCACCGGTTGGCCCGATCAGCAGGATGGGCGCGCGCGATCGCACGGCCACGCGTTCGATCTCGTCGATCAGGGCGTTGAAGCGCGCGTTGCGCGTGGCAATGCCGCTCTTGAGGAAGGCGACCGCGTCGCGCTGCTCCGCATCGAAACGCCGCGCGATCACGTCGTAGCGCGACAGGTCCAGGTCGATCAGCGTGCACTTGCCGGCTTCGCCTTCGCGCTGCCGCTTGGGCGGCGAGGTCTGCGCCAGCACACCGGGCACCACGCGCGATTCGGACAACAGGAACATGCAGATCTGCGCGACGTGCGTGCCGGTGGTGATGTGCGTCCAGTACTGCTCGCGCTCGGTGTCGAAGGTGTAGGCGCGGGCCCAGTCGTACAGGCGCGTGTAGACCTCACCGAAGTCCCACGGGTCGGCAAGGTCGACGGGCACCAGGTTGACGGTGGTCTCGGGCGAGACAGAAACGATGTCGGCCTTGACCAGCTCGGCCAGCGCCTTGTGCCGCAGCGTGTAGAGCAGCTCCATGCGCGAGACGACCATGTCTTCGTGCTGGGCCAGCGAGACGGTGGGCCGCCACTTGTTCCAGCGGCCCGCGCCCTGGCCGGCATCGAGCTGGGTGCCGAGGAAGCCGATGACGACGATAGGTTTCATGGATAAAAGACTAGCTATATTTCTAAATATATTGGAAATACTAGCAGATCGAAGAGTCGGAGCCTCACGGGGGAGAAAGGAAATTTCTCAACCACATCAATGACTTGCGCTGCGGAAAACGCATTTCGGAAGCAAATTGCACGAGCTGGCACGCCTGCTGCAATAGATATTCCGTCCGGATGCAGTTCATCCGCTCGCAGGTCCCGCATGAAAGCGGGCCGGTGCCGCAGACCAGATCCTGTCTTGGGTTTGCGGTATGCCGCGGTTGAACTGGCTGGCGACTGAACTTGATTCAGTTTTGCTCATGGTTGAGCACCGTGCTAACCACATGGCGTTGCGGGTTCGATTCCCGCGAAAAACCCCGGCGGTGCTTGCACCGCCATCTGATGGAGCGAAAGCTCCCCGCCCCGGCACACCGGAGCGTGTGGCGCAGGGCAAAGAGGCCCTGCGGCGCGCGACACCGTGCCAAGCGCAGGCGGCTTGCGCACCGTGTGTGCGGCAAGGAACTGCGTGCAGTCATCGACGGCGAGGGAAGTGACGGCGTTGCCCAGGTGGCAACGCCAGGCATCCACCGAACCGCGCGACCGCTGCACGACAGCCCTGGCCCACCGCAGTGCCCGCCGCCTGCCCTTCGAGGGCCTGGATTGAATGAACGAACGAGTCGAACAACCGAACCGCACAACGAGTGGAAGTCAAGAAAATGCTGGGTTTCAATCAAATCACGATCAAGAAGAACGAACGCGCGCTGCTGCTGCGCAATGACGACTTCGAGCAACTGCTCGGCCCCGGAAAGCACCGGGTGTTCTCGGGCTTCGACACCATCAAGCTGGAGCGCTTCTCGCTTGCCGAACCGGTGTTCGAGCACGAGTTGGCCGACTACTTCCTGGCGCATGAACCTGAACTGGTCGAGCGCGAGTTCGTGCAGGTGTCGTTGGGCGAAACCCAGGCCGGCCTGCGCCACGAAGACGGCGTGCTGGTGCAGATCCTGCCGCCTGCCACGCGCAAACTGTACTGGCGTGGACTGCGCGAGCAGCGCGTCGAAGTGATCGATGTGGCGGCCGATGCGCGTCTGCCGGCCGAGTTGCTGGCGAAGTTGCAGAGCGTGGCCCTGCGTCCGCGTGCGGTGCAGGGGCTCGACGGCGTGCTGCTGGTGCAGGTGCCCGAGTTCCATGCCGGCGTGCTGACGCTCCAGGGCCAGATGCAGGAACTGCTGCCTCCGGGCAACCACGGTTTCTGGCGCTTCAACCGTCAGGTGGCGGTGACTTGCGTGGACCTGCGTTCGCAGATCGCCGAAGTGAGCGGACAGGAAATCCTGACCCGCGACAAGGTGGGGCTGCGGCTGAACCTGTCCGCCGTGTGGCGCTTCGTCGACGTGCGGCAGGCGATGGCACAAATGCCGAAGCCGGCCGAGCATGTGTACCGCGAACTGCAGTTCGGTCTGCGTGCCGCGGTGGGCGAGCAGACGCTCGATGCGCTGCTGGAGAACAAGGCGGCCATCGACCAGACCGTGCTGGCGCAGGTGCGTGAGCGGCTGCAGGGTTCGGGCATAGCGCTGGAAAGCGTGGGCGTGAAGGACATCATCTTGCCCGGCGAGATGAAGACCATCCTTGCCCAGGTGGTGGAGGCCGAGAAGTCGGCCCAGGCCAACGTGATCCGCCGCCGCGAGGAAACCGCGGCCACGCGCTCGCTGCTGAACACCGCCAAGGTGATGGAGGGAAGCCCCATCGCATTGCGCATGAAGGAACTCGAGACGCTGGAGCGCGTGGCGGAACGGATCGACAAGATCTCGGTGATCGGCGGTCTGGACCAGGTGCTCAACGGGCTGGTGACGCTGCGGCCGAACGCGCCTTGAGTGATGAAAGAAGAGACAACGACCCGATGCGCGTGCATCGTCGTTGTCACTCCAAAGAAAGAAGAAAATGTTGGAAGAAGAACGCACCCATGAACGGATCGGCTATGTGCTGAGCGGCACCGGCTGGGCCACGTTGAGCTTTCGTGCCGATGCCGGTCCCATGGACTTCGCGGTGTCATACCTGCACGATTCGCTGGGCGACCTCGCCCGCATGGGGCTCGACCTGGTAAAGGGTGCACAGCACGCCGCGGCAGTCTTCATGGACGAACCCGGAGAAGTTCACCTTGTGGTGACGGGCGATAAGGAAGACCTGGCTTTCGAGCTGCGCCGCTATCGCGATTGGGCAAGCTGGGGCATCACCGCCATGGACGACTACGAGGTGCTGGACCACGGAACCATTCAGCGCGTGGACCTGGTGCGCAACATCCACGCGATCCTGGAGCGCATCTATGTGGACTTGGGGCTCGCGAAGTACCGCGAACTCTGGGTGGAGCACGATTTCCCGCTGCGCACATACGAAGGACTCATCGCGGCATTCAAGAAGTGGCCCTGGGCCTCTTGCAAGTAGGCAAAGATTGAACAGAGAGAGAGAAGGAAAAAGAAATGACGAACTACAAAGTACATGAAGTAGCCAACGGCGTCCTCGTGAAGATGTGGACCAATGGCGTGCCCGTCGAAGACGAAGCGCAAAAGCAGCTCGAGAATGCAGCCCGCCTGCCCATCGTGTTCAAGCACATCGCGGCCATGCCCGACGTGCACTACGGCATCGGCGCGACCGTGGGCTCGGTGATCCCGACCTTCAAGGCCATCATTCCCGCCGCGGTGGGCGTGGACATCGGTTGCGGAATGATGGCGTGCAAGACCACGCTCAACGCACGCGACCTGCCCGATAACCTGGGCCCGCTGCGTTCCGCGATCGAGAAGGCCGTGCCGCACGGATCGAACCCCAAGCGCATGGGCCGCGACAAGGGCTCGTGGGAAACGCCGCCCGACGAAACCGATGCGGCCTGGGCCCAACTGGTGGATGAGTTCGATGCAATCTGCGAGGACTACCCGCGCATCAAGAACACGAACAACCACAAGCACCTGGGAACGCTGGGAACCGGGAATCACTTCATCGAGGTGTGCCTCGACGAAGCGGGCGCCGTGTGGTTCATGCTGCACTCGGGTTCGCGTGGCGTGGGCAATGCCATCGGTACGCACTTCATCGAACTCGCGAAGAAAGATGCCGAGCTGCACCAGCGCAACCTGCCCGATCAGGACCTGGCGTACTTCGAGGAAGGCGCCAAGTACTTCGGTGACTACGTGCGTGCGGTGGGTTGGGCCCAGAAGTTCGCGCGTGCCAACCGCGAAGTGATGATGCAGCGCGTGGTCGCGGCCGCGCGCAAGGTCATCACCAAGCCCTTCGAGGCGCATGTGGAAGCGGTGAACTGCCACCACAACTACGTGAGCCGCGAAATGCACTTCGGCGAAGACGTGCTCGTGACCCGCAAGGGCGCGGTGAGCGCCAAGGCCGGCGAGCTGGGGATCATCCCCGGCAGCATGGGTGCCAAGAGCTACATCGTGCGCGGAAAGGGCAACCCCGAGAGCTTCATGAGCTGCAGCCACGGCGCCGGTCGAAAGATGAGCCGTACCAAGGCGAAGAAGCTCTTCACCGTCGCCGACCAGATCGCCGCGACCGAAGGCGTGGAATGCCGAAAAGACGCCGATGTGATCGACGAGATTCCGATGGCCTACAAGGACATCGACGCGGTGATGGCGGCGCAGGAGGACCTGGTGGAGGTGGTTTACACGCTCAAGCAGGTGGTGTGTGTGAAGGGTTGACGATGACGGCTCCCGGCGGTCATCCGAAGGCAGCGACGCTATAGAAGGGCCAGGCCGATGGGGCCGCCTCCGTAGCGTTGCATGACGGAGGTTCGGAGAAATGAAAAGCAACAAGCAACGCCGTGTCGAGATCAAGGCACGCCGCCGCCAACGTGCGGCGGTGCCGGCCACGCACTCGTTCAAGCCGGATGTCCGGTTGCCACGGGTCGGGGCGTATGCATCGGACGATGAGCCCGCCGATCGGTCGGTGCTCCTGCGGTACAACAACACCTATGGGCCTCTGCCCACCTTCTATGCCGCGCAGCCCTTTGTGTGCTGCGATTGCGGCGCCCAGGAGGTGTGGACCGCGAAGCAGCAGAAGTGGTGGTACGAAACGGTACACGGCCATATTGAGAGCAGAGCCGTGCGCTGCCTGGCATGCCGTCGTGCCCGCCGTGAACGGGTTCGTTCGGCCGGGCCCGGTGCGAATCTGCTGGGGGAGCAAACGAATCGTCTTCGGGCGCTGGGTGAAACGAAGCCCACCGAGAAGGCTCTGGCCGAAGTCGACGCAGCGCTGCAAAGCAAATGGTGGAGCTTGCGCGTTGTCGCGATCCAGACGATGGTCCGCTGGGGCGATGCCGATCGGATCGAGAAACTCAAGGCGATGATCGCGGCGCGACCGGAGGGCGGGCGTCGATACTGGAGCTGGGAGCGCGTCGCCGCCGATGCCGCGATGTGTGCGTTGATACGCAGGGAGTGATCGAAGTGATGATGAAACTGACTTTTCTGGGAACCTCTTCAGGCACTCCCACGCGCAACCGCAACGTCTCCGGCCTCGCCGTGCAGACGGTGCTCGGCGCCGACTGGTTCCTGATCGACTGCGGCGAAGGCACGCAGCACCGTCTGCTGCAAACGCCGCTGTCGATGCACGACATGGCCGCCGTTTGCATCACGCATGTGCACGGTGACCATTGCTATGGCTTGCCGGGTTTGCTCGCGAGCGCGGGCATGGGCAAGCGCATGAAGCCGTTGAAGCTGATCGCGCCGTTGCCGGTGTGGGAATGGTTCCAGGCCACGCGCCAGTTGACCGACCTGCACCTGCCCTACGAGGTCGAGCATGTGGATGTCGAAGCGCAACCACTGGTGTACGAAGCACCCGGCCTGCGCATCGAGCGCCACGTGTTGCGCCATCGCGTACCCAGCCACGCCTACCGTGTGCAGGTGCAAACCCGGCGCGTCCGGCTGAAGGCCGATGCGCTGCGTGCGCTCGGTTTTCCGCCCGGCCCGGCATGGCGTGCGCTGCAGACCGGCGAGGACGTGCCTTTCAACGGCGCGGTGCTGCGCAGTGCCGATTTCACGGAGACGCAGATCGACACGGCCAGCGCGGTGATTGGTGGCGACAACGCCGAGCCCGCGCTGCTGCGTGCTGCCTGCGAAGGCGCTCAACTGCTGGTGCACGAAGCCACGTACACGCAGGAAGTGCTCGACAAGGTCGGCCCTGGCCCGATGCACAGCTCGGCGCGCTTGCTGGCCGAGTTTGCGCAATCCGTGGAAGTACCCAACCTTGTGCTGACGCATTTCAGCGCACGACATCAGAACGAAGAGGGCATGCGGGAACTGATGACAGAGACCCAGGCCCCCTACCGAGGCAATGCATTCCTGGCCAACGACCTGGACGTGTTCGAACTCGACAGCGCCGGCAAGGTGACCGTCACCCGCGCCTGACCGATCAAGAAGAAGAAATTTTCATGAGCACCCAAGAATTCCTGCGCTCCGCCCATCCGATCGATCCCGCCATGCGCGCGGAGATCATGGAGAACCTGCGCGCCATCGAAGCGAGGCACGACGTGACCGTGCTGTTCGCCTGCGAATCCGGCAGCCGTGGCTGGGGTTTTGCCTCGCCCGACAGCGACTACGATGTGCGCTTCATCTACGTGAGTCGCCTGCCGTGGTATCTCACGGTGATGCCGCACCGCGACGTGATCGAGGTGCCGATCAGCGGCGACCTGGACATCAACGGCTGGGACCTGCGCAAGGCGCTGGGCCTGATGCGCGAGTCGAACCCGACGCTGCTCGAATGGCTGCGCTCGCCCATCGTGTACCGCGACGACGCGCTGGCCATGCCGCGTTTTCGTGCGCTGTCGGAGGCGGTGTTCTCCAACGCGCGCGCGTGGCATCACTACACCTCGATGGCAAAGAAGAACTTCCGCGAGCACCTGCAGGCCGACGAGGTGCGCTACAAGAAGTACCTCTACGTGCTGCGTCCGCTGCTGGCCGCGCGCTGGATCCGCACGCAACCTGGCGTGCCGCCGATGCGCTTCGCCGAACTGGCGCAGCGCACGCTCGATGCCGTGCACGATGCCGCGCTCATCGACGAAATCAACGCGCTGCTCGAAGTGAAGATGCGCGCCGGCGAAGCCGCGACCAGCCCGCGCTGGCCGGGCATCCATGCATTCATCGAGACCGAACTGGCGGCCAACGCGGCCGAGCCGATCACGCCGCCGCCGCAGGCCAAGGACACGGGGCTCGATGCCTTTCTTTGCGAGACGGTGTTGCGCTTCGAGGCGGCAGCATCTCGCGCCCACGAAGGAGGCCATGAATGATCGAACTCGACGGCTCCCAAGGCGAAGGCGGTGGCCAGATCCTGCGCACCAGTCTCGCGCTGTCGGTGGTCACGGGCCGGCCCCTGGCCATCGAGAAGATTCGCGCGGGCCGCGCCAAGCCGGGTCTGATGCGCCAGCACCTTGCGTGTGTGAACGCGGCTGCAGAAATCAGCGGTGCGCAGGTCGAAGGCGCCGAGCTGGGCTCGCAGTCGCTGCGCTTCACACCAGGCCCGGTGCGCGCAGGCGACTACCGCTTTGCAATTGCCAGCGCGGGCAGCTGCATGCTGGTGCTGCAAACGGTGCTGCCGCCGTTGCTGCTGGCTGGCGCGCAGAGCCGTGTGCACCTGAGCGGCGGCACACACAACCCGATGGCACCGCCTTTCCATTTCCTGGAGCGGGCCTTCGCACCCTTGGTGCGTCGACTGGGCGCAGATCTGCAACTGATGCTGCGCCGCTGCGGCTTCTATCCGGCTGGAGGTGGCGAGGTCGAAGCGACCATCGTGCCCGCGCCGGGTGCGCTGCAGTCCTTCGAGCTGATGACGCGCGGCGCGCTGCAATCGGGTTACGCGGAATGCCTGGCACCGGGCCTGCCGCGTCATGTGCCGACGCGCGAACTCGAAACGCTCGGGGCTGCGATGGGGTGGTCGGGCGAGCAGCTTCGCTACGGCGCGGTGCGCCAGAACGAAGGCCCCGGCAATGCGTTGCTCGCCACACTGGCGTACGAGCATGTCACCGAGGTCTTCACGGCTTTCGGCGAGAAGTCGCTCAGCGCCGAGCAGGTGGCACACGGCCTCGTGAAAGAGTTGCGCGAGTTCCAGAAGAGCGAGGCGGCTATCGGCCCGCATCTGGCCGACCAACTGGCCCTGCTGCTGGCGCTTGCGGCGTGGCAAGGCAAGAAGGCCGGCACCTTCACCTGCAGCGAGGTGACGGAGCACACGCGTACCAACTGCGCGGTGATCGAGCGATTCCTGCCGGTGCGTTTCACGATCACCGAAAGCCGACAGGCTTCGACGGTGCAGGTCGCTGCGGCCTGAATCGACTGAAAGCCGCTCGCTCGTTCATGCGAGCGGTGTCGCGTTGGCGTACAGGCGCAGCAGCATCGCGCGCAGCGTCTTGACTTCGGCCGCGCTGAAGTCCGAAGTGGCCACCGCTTCGTAGTGCTGCGCGAGCGGAATCAGCTCGCAGGTCAGCGTCATGCCGCGCTCGGTCAATGCGATGCGCACCGCGCGTTTGTCGGTGTCGCATTTCTCGCGCGCCACCAGTTCATGCATTGCCAGCCGGTCGACGATGCGCGACAGCGCCGACAGGTCGGTGGAGGCATGCGTTGCCAGTTCCGACAGGGTCTGGCGCGGCGTGTGCTGCAGCGACGCGCACACACGCCATTCACTCAAAGCGAGTCCGTAGGGCTTGAGCGCCTTCGCAAAGGCGTTGCCCATGCGCGCGCCGGCGCGTGCCAGAAGGAAGGGAATGGCCTTCTCAAGGTCGTGATCTTGGTGCAGGGTTTTCATCTAGACATGCTTGAACAATCAAGTATATAGTCCGCCGCAATTGCTTGAATAATCAAGCAAAAATGGAGACGATCATGAGCCAGAACCCCTCCCGTCGGGGCGCCATTTGGGTGGTGCTTTCTCTTCTGTCGATGGCGTCCTTGGCCCATGCGCAGAGCGCTGCGGCCAAGTGGCCGGCGCAGGCCGTGCGCTTCATCGTACCGTTCCCGGCGGGCTCGGCGCCCGACGTGCTGGTGCGCCAGGTGGGCGCGAAGCTGGGCGACAAGTGGGGGCAGGCCGTGATCATCGACAACAAGCCCGGCGGCAGCGGCGTGATCGGCATGAACAGCATCCTCTCGGCGTCTGCCGACGGCTACACCTTCGGCTTCGTTCAGGGCTCGGCGATCTCGGTGGCGCCGAGCATCATCAAGGGCGTCAACTACGAATTCAACCGCGACTTCGTACCAGTCACGCTCGCGGCGGTCGCGCCCTTCATGCTGGCGGTGCCGGCCAACTCGCCCTACAAGACGCTGGCCGAATTCATCGCCGCCGCGCGTGCCAAGCCGCAGGGCATCGAAGTGGCCGACAACGGCCGGGGCACCGCGCCGCACCTGGCCTCTGCATTGCTCGGCCTGCAGTCGGGCGCGCAGTTCCTCGAAGTGCACTACACCGGCGGCGCGCAAGCGATGCAGGCCACGCTGGGCGGTCAGACCCAGATGATGGTCGATACCTTCAACGTGGTCGCCGGCAACGTGCAGGGTGGGCGCATGCGCGTGCTCGCCAGCATGGGCGACCGCGTCGAGGCCGGGCTGGAACCGTTCCCGCTCGCGAGCAAGACAGTGCCCGGCGCTGTGGCGCACGGCTGGTTTGCCGTCATCGCCAAGAAGGGCGTCGACCCGCTGGTGCTCGCCAAGCTCAACAAGGACATGGGCGAGGCGCTGATGCTGCCCGACGTGATCGCCAAGTCGCGCGAGCTGGGCACCTACCCGCGCCCCGGCACCCCCGAACAACTGGCGCGCTACATCGCCGACGACCGCAAGACCTGGCAGGACGTGCTGGACAAACTCAACATCAAACCGGAGTGACCTTTCCCATGAAGAACAAGATTGCGCTCGAAGAGCATTTCGCGATCGACCTTACGATTGCCGACTCGCAGGTCTATGCGCGCCCCGAGGTGTGGCAGGGCCTGAAGAACAACCTGCTCGACTTCGAGCAGCAGCGCATCGAACAGATGGACGAGTGGGGCACAGAGCTGTCGATCCTCTCGCTCAACTCGCCGGCCGTTCAGGCGATTCCCGATGCGAAGCGCGCCATCGAAGTGGCACGGCGCGCCAACGACGTGCTGGCCGAACAGGTCAAGCGCCACCCGACGCGCTTCGGCGGATTCGCAGCCTTGCCGATGCAAGACCCCGAAGCCGCCGCGCGCGAACTGGAACGCTGCGTGAACGAGCTGGGCTTCCACGGCTTCCTGGTCAATGGCTTTTCGCAGGTCGGCGACGAGAACACCGTCGTCTATTACGACGACGCGCGCTTCAACGATTTCTGGACCGCTGCCGCCGCGCTGAAAAAACCCTTCTACATGCACCCGCGCGACCCACTGCTGAGCCGCGAGCCGATCTACGACGGCGCGCACTGGCTCACCGGCCCGACCTGGGCTTTCGCGATGGAAACCGGCATCCACGCACTGCGCCTGATGTCCAGCGGCATGTTCGACCGCCACCCTGAACTGCAGATGATCCTCGGCCACTTCGGCGAAGGCATTCCATTCAACATCTGGCGCGTCGACCACATCCTGCGCAAGGGCCGCCGCGGCATGCCCTGCGACAAGGAGATCGGCGACTACCTGCGCAGCAACGTGCACATCACGACCAGCGGCAACTTCCGCACGCCGACGCTGCTGTCGACGATGCTCGAAGTGGGATCGGACCGCATCATGTATTCGGTCGACTACCCGTTCGAGAAGCACGAGGACGCGGCGCGCTGGTTCGACAAGTGCGAGATCAGCGAGAACGACCGCCAGAAGATCGGTCGCGACAACGCCCGCAAGCTGTTCGGACTGAAGTGACATGAGCGCCACGAAAGACACACGCCCCGTGCTCGTGGCCGGCGGCGGCATCGGCGGGCTGGCGGCCGCGCTGGCGCTGGTGCGCGAAGGTTATCGGGTGAAGGTGATCGAGCAGGCCGGGCAGATCGGCGAGATCGGCGCTGGCATCCAGCTCAGCCCCAACGCCTTCGCGGCCTGCGATGCGCTCGGCGTGGGCACGCACCTGCGCGCCAAGGCGGTCTACACCGAAGAGATGGTGATGTTCGACGCCATCGATGCGAAGCGCGTGGCGAGCATCTCGCTGTCGGACAGATTCCGCGAGCGTTTCGGCAACCCTTATGCGGTGATCCATCGTGCCGACATCCACGGCGCGCTGCTCGAAGGCGTGAAGGCGACCACCGACGGCATCGAGTTCCTGACATCGACCAAGGTGGTGCACATCGAGCAGGACGACCACGGTGTCACGCTCATCGACGCGCAGGGCGGTCGCCACGAAGGCCAGGCCGTGATCGGCTGCGACGGCGTGCGCTCGGCGGTGCGCCAGCAGTACGTGGGCGACAGCATCCGCGTGTCGGGCCATGTCGTGTTTCGCGCGGTGGTCGACACGGCCGACTTCCCGGAGGCGTTGCGCTTCACCGCGCCCTGCATCTGGGTCGGCCCCAACTGCCACTTGGTGCACTACCCGCTGAAGGGTGGCGACAAGTTCAACATCGCAGTCACCTTCCACAGCGACCAGCCCGAGGAATGGGGTTCGATGGACGGCGATCCGGCCGAGGTGCAACGCTACTTTCGCTCGACCTGCGAGCAGGTGCAACAACTGCTGCGCATTCCGAAGGCGTGGAAGCGCTATTCGACGGCCGACCGCAACCCGATCGAGCAATGGACCTTCGGCCGCGCGACGCTGCTGGGCGATGCGGCGCATCCGATGGTGCAGTACCTCGCGCAGGGCGCCTGCACGGCCTGCGAAGACGCGGTGACGCTGGGCCTTGCACTGCGCCGCGAAGAGGGCGACTGGCCGCGCGCGCTGGCACTGTACGAACGCTCCCGTGTCGCACGCACCGCGCGCGTGGTGCTGTCCGCGCGCGAGATGGGGCGCATCTATCACGCCAAGGGTGTCGAACGGCTGGTGCGCAACAGCATGTGGAACGGCCGCCCGCAGGAGCGCTTCTACGACGCGCTCGAATGGCTTTACGGCTGGACGGCCGCCACCTGTCTCGACGAGGCATCGGCGTGAAGGTATTCCCGCATCCTCTCGAAGTCAGCGGTGGCGGCACTGCCGCAGCGGCACTCGACATTCCCGCGTTGATCGACAGCCACCCCGTCAGTTCGTTCCAGAAATGGATTCTGTTGCTGGTCGGTTGCGCAGTCGTCATGGACGGCTTCGACGTGCAGGCGATGGGCTTCGTCGCCCCCGCCATCGTGCGGGCCTGGGGCATCGACAAGGCCGCGCTCGGCCCGGTGTTCGGCGCCGGCCTCTTCGGCATGCTGGTCGGCTCGCTGGTGCTGAGCACTTGGGCCGACCGCATCGGCCGGCGGCCCGTGCTGCTGGGCGCCACGGTGTTCTTCGCACTGTGCATGCTCGCGACCACCTTCACGCACACGTTGACCGAACTGCTGGTGATGCGCTTCGTCACCGGCATCGGGCTGGGCGGCATCATGGCCAACGCCAGCGCGCTGGCCAGCGAGTACAGCCCGCAACGCCGCCGCGTCACGCTGATGATGTGGGTGTCGTGCGGCTTCACAGGCGGCGCGGTGCTGGGCGGGCTGGTCTCGGCCGTGCTCATTCCGTGGGGCGGCTGGCAGGCGGTGTTCATCTTCGGCGGCATCGTGCCGCTGGTGATCGCCGCGCTGATGTGGCGCTACATGCCCGAGTCGATGCAATTCCTGGTGCTGCGTGGCCGCAAGCTGGACCGCGTGCACGGCTGGCTCGGCCGCATCGCGCCCGAGATGCGCATCGGGCCCGACACCCGCTACGTGGTGCACGAAGCCAAGCAGGACGGCGCACCGGTGGTCGAACTGTTCCGCGCGGGGCGCGGGCCGGCCACGCTGCTGTTGTGGGGCATCAACTTCATGAACCTGCTCAACCTGTTTTTCCTGGCGAACTGGCTGCCCACCATCGCGACCAGTGCGGGCTACAGCGGTGGCACGGCGGTGCTGGTCGGCACGCTGCTGCAGGTGGGCGGTGTGGTCGGCACGGTGGCGATGGGTCCGCTGATCGACCGCATCGGCTTCTACCGCGTGCTGGTGCCGATCTTCGCGGTGGCGGTGGTGAGCATCGCGGTCATCGGCCAACCGGCGCTGCCGTTGGCGTTGCTGCTCGCAGTGGTCACCGTCAGCGGTTTCTGCGTGGTGGGTGCGCAGCCGGCGCTCATTGCGCTGGCATCGAGCGTGTACCCGACCACGGTGCGTGCCACCGGCATGGGCTGGAGCCTGGGCATCGGCCGCGCGGGTTCCATCGTGGGGCCGGTGCTGGCGGGCTGGCTCATCGGGCTGCACTGGTCGAACAGTGCGCTCTTCTTCGCGGCGGCCGTGCCGGCGCTGCTGTCCTGCGTGATGGTGCTCTGCATGGGGCGATTGAAATTCACGGGCGCCACGATGCGCCCAGGAGAGATGGCATGACGACGACTTCCCCCCGGGGCTGGACCCTGGCCGCACGCGTGTTGATGGCCGTGATCTTCCTGGTCGCGGGCGTGCGCAAGCTCATGACCTACGGCGCGACGCTCGGCTACTTCGCCAAGCTCGGCATACCGCTGGGCGACGTGGTGCTGCCGCTGACCATCGCGCTGGAGATCGGTGGCGGCCTGCTGCTGATCGCCGGCTGGCGTGTGCAGTGGGTGGCGGGTGCGTTGGCGCTCTTCACGATGGCCACGGCCTTCACCGCGCACGCGTTCTGGTCGGCCGATGCGGCGCAGTTCGCGGGTCAGCTCAACAATTTCCTCAAGAATGTGGCGATGGCGGGCGGTTTCCTGCTGCTCATCGTCCACGCCGATATCGGCGGGCGAAAGGCCGGTGCTGCGGGCTGAGTGGAAAACTCCTTTTCGTCCGTGTGGTTGAACGGCCCGCGGCCGAAGTAGACACTCGCAGACCCGTCCCCCAAGGAAAGATCGCGCGATGTCCGTCCCATCCTTCGTCTACAACAGTGTTCCCCAACGCGTGGTCTTCGGTGCGGGTTCCTTGCAGCACCTGGCGCGCGAGATCGATGCACTGGGCGCAAAGCGCGCGCTGGTGCTCTCCACGCCCGAGCAGCGCCCGCAGGCCGAGCGCATCGCCGACATGCTGGGCGCTCACGCGGCCGGCGTGTTCGACCGGGCCGTGATGCATGTGCCCATCGAGACCGCGCGTGAAGCGAGGGAAGTGGCGCAGCGCATGGGCGCCGACTGCGCCGTGGCCATCGGTGGCGGTTCGACCACCGGGCTGGGCAAGGCGATCGCGCTCGACTCGGGCCTGCCGATCCTTGCGATACCAACCACCTACGCCGGCTCCGAGATGACGCCGATCTACGGCATCACCGAAGCCGGCATGAAGAAGACAGGGAAAGACATCAGGGTGCTTCCGCGCACCGTGATCTACGACCCCGAGCTGTCGGCCAGCCTGCCCGTGGGCATGAGCGTGACCAGCGGCATCAACGCCATCGCGCATGCGGCCGAAGGGCTCTACGCCACCGACGCGAATCCGATCATGGACCTGATGGCGCAAGAGGGCATTGCCGCGCTGGGCCGCGCCTTGCCGGCGATCCGCGCATCCGCGAAGGACCCGGGCGCGCGCAGCGACGCGCTCTACGGCGCCTGGCTCTGCGGCACCGTGCTCGGCAATGTCGGCATGGCGCTGCACCACAAGCTGTGCCACACACTGGGCGGCAGCTTCAACCTGGCGCATGCCGAGACCCACACCATCGTGCTGCCGCACGCGCTGGCCTACAACGCGGCGGCGGCGCCCGAGGCGATGGCGCGCATCGCGAAAGCGCTGGGCGGCAGCAACGCCGCGCAGGCCGTGTACGACCTGGCACGCGACAACGGCGCGCCGGTCGCGCTGCGCGACATCGGCATGAAGGAAGCGGACCTCGACCTGGCCTGCGCGCACGCGCTCAAGAACCAGTACCCCAATCCGCGGCCGCTGGAGCGCGATGCGATCCGTGCCTTGCTGCAGAACGCGTGGGAAGGTGTGCGGCCCTGAGCCGCTGTTTCCTGGCGCCTAGCCGGCGGGCGAACGCCATTGCCCGGCGCGCAGCAAAAAAAGCCGGCCCCGCTTTCGCATGGGCCGGCTTGGGTGTGCGAGCCCGCCGAAGCGGGCGGGCGCTGCGAACCGATTACAGCGGCAGTGCGTCGCCACGGGCGGCAGCGCGGGCGGCGGCGCGCACCGTGGCGCGGTCGACGGTGCTGGCCACCACGGGTGCGACGCCCGACGAAGCGCCTTCGGCGTACGGGTTGTCGCTGTGCGCGGCGGCAACGGCTTCGGCGCGGACTGCGGCGCGGCTCGTGGACGAAACGATGGTCGGGGCCGGGCCGGCGTTGACGCCTTCCGCATAGGGGTTGCCGCTGTGCGCGGCCGCCACGGCTTCGGTGCGCACGTCGGTGCGGCTGGCCTGCGAGGCGATCGATTGCACGCCTTCGTAGGTTTCGGCGTGTACGGCACCCGCCGCGCCCAGCATGGCGAATGCGGCGGCGGACAGGGCGATGAGTTGCTTGGTGTTCATGATGAAAGTCCCTTTGACTGACGGTGTGGTCGGCGGACATTCGTCGTTGCCACGCATGCAGTGTGAAACTGCGGCGCGGTTGGCGCTGTGCGTTTGCGCACCGCTTTCGTCGATTACGCGGAAAGGTTTGCGGGCTGCGGGTACAGCACTTGAAGGGGCTCCGAACGTCCCCGCACGGTGAGCGTTTCGGCCCGGCCCATGGTGTCTGCCACACCCGCCTGTTCGGCCGCGAACAGCGAGACGACAAGGCGCGACGCAGCCGTCTTCGAATGGTCCTGCAGCCGGCTCGCGGTGTTGACTACTTCGCCGATGGCGGTGAAGGTCGTGGTCTCCTGATAGCCCACTTCACCCACGGCTGCGCGCCCCGCATGCAGGCCCATGCCGAAGTCCAGTCGCTGGCCGAACTGGGCCTCGAAGCCTTCGCTCCATGCGTCCATGCGCTGGGCGATCAGCGTGGTCGCGTGCAGCGCCTGTTTGCATGCGGCGGGCAGGTCGGTTTCCAGCCCGAAGATCGCCATCACGCTGTCGCCGATGAACTGGTTCGGCACGCCGCCGGCTTCGCGCACGGCCGCACCGACGGTGGCGAAGTAGCGGTCGAGCACATAGGCCAGGTCGAAGGGCCATTGCCGCTCCGACAGCCCCGACCAGCGGCGCAGGTCGACGAACAAGATCGCCACGTCGCGCTCGCGCCCGAAGCTGCCGACCGGCGCGGGCCGGCCTTCGTTGGGCAGCGGCGCGAACAGCGGCGTGACCTCGATGTCGCCGCGCGGGCGCAACTGGCAGGCCAGTCGCACGTCGCCCGGTGCGCGCACACGTTCGAGCGTGCGTTGCTCGTCGCGGCCAGGCACGCCGATGTGCGCGGCGGGGCCGATCACGCGCACGCGGCAGGTGGAGCAGCGCGCTCGCCCGCCGCAGATCGACACATGGTCGATGCCATGCGAGCGGCTCGCTTCCAGCACGCTCCAGCCGAGCGGCACGTGCACCGTGCGGTCCGGGTAGCGCAAGGCCACGGACGGCTGGCGCGACAGGCGCGCAAACCAGGTCCGTCCCCAGCGGGCCGCCAGCAGGGCGAGCAGCGCCAGCGCGTAGAACCACTTGATGCCGTCTTCCGCCGCGCCGAGCGCCTTGCCCTGCGCGGGTGTAGGTACGGTCACCTGCGGCACGCCGGTCCACTGGAACTCGCGGCCCATGGAAACAAAGCCCATCGCGGCTGTCACCGGCAGCAGCACCGCCACGGCCAGCAGCACATAAGAGAAGCGCCGGTAGGCCGGCTGCGCGCGCAGCGCGAAATGCAGGCCCAGGCAGCCGTGCGTCCAGGCCGCGAGCATCATCACGAGCTGCGCGGCGGCGCCCGGCCAGTCCCATAGCCCCCAGACGACGCGCACATACGAGCCGTCGATGCCATAGGCCAGGTAGGCGCCGCGCATGGCGGTCAGGTGCTTGACCAGCAGCAGTGGCAGCGCGAAGCCCAGCAGCACGCGCAGTGCCTCCAGCGGTGGCATGCGCAGGGTGCGGCGCTCCCACAGCGCGACGACGGCCAATGCCAGGTGCGTGGCGGCGGCGCCGTACAGCAGCAGGGTGCCCGGCAGGCTGTGCCAGAAAACCTGCACGGCCCGCAGCACGGTTTCGGCCGCGGCAAAGGAATAGATGCCCAGCGAATGGTTCAGCAGGTGCGCCGTGATGTAGGCCATCAGCACCAGCCCGCTCGCCCAGCGCAGGTTGCGCCGTGTCGGCGGTCTCAGCGAAAAAGGGGAAGAAGGGGGTGGAGGGGAACGTCTGTCCATGAACGGGTTCGAAGCGGCACCCGAGCATAATGCGCGCGCTCCTACCGACCGGCATGGCCACACCTCCCAACTCTCCCCGTTCCAGCCTCGCGCTGCGCCAGATCGCGCTGCTCGAAGGCCTCTCCGACCAGCGTCTGGACCTGCTGGCCCGGCAATGCCTGTGGCACAGCGTTGCGGCCGGCAAGCCCTTGCTGCTGCGCGCCGAGCAGCAGGGCGAGGTGTTCCTGCTGGTCTCCGGCCGCGTGCGGGTGACGACCTATTCGGCCAATGGCCGGCAGGTCACCTTCCGCGATTCCGAAGCAGGCGAGCATTTCGGCGACATTGCCGCCATCGACGGTGGCCCGCGTTCCGCCGACGTGGTCACGCTGGAACCCAGCGTGGTCGCCAGCCTTGATCGCCCTGCCTTCATGGCCCTGCTGCGCGACGAGCCGCTGGTGGCCGAGCGCGTGATGCAGCGCCTGGCTTCTCTCGTGCGGCAGCTCTCGGAGCGCGTGATTGACCTGAGCACCCTCGGTGTGCAGAACCGGCTCCATGCCGAGCTGTTGCGACTGGCGCGTGCCGTGGGGATCGAGCACAACGAGGCCCGCCTGGAGCCCGCGCCCAAGCATGCAGCGCTGGCCAGCCAGATCAGCACCAACCGCGAACAGGTCACGCGCGAACTCAATGTGCTGGTGCGCAGCGGCGTGCTGCGCAAGGACGGCAAGGCTCTGCTGGTGGCCGACGCCGCTCGCTTGGAGCTGATGGTTTCACAGGTCAGGGGCGACGCCGGCTGAGCCGCAGGATCAGTTCCAGCGGCCGTTCGTTCCACCGACGCTGAAGCGGCCGGCGCCCAGCAGCACCACGGTCAGCGCGCCGAACAGGTACAGGCCCTGCAGTTCGAGCGCCCAGCCGCCTTGCTTGGTCAGCGAGAACAGGTCGGCCATGTGCACGAGACCGAAGGCCACGAGCATGTTGATGACTACCACGCCGGCGGCGGCGCGTGTGAAGAGGCCGGCCATCATCAGCAGTGGGGCGACGATTTCGCCGACGAACACCAGGTAGGCCAGGCCGCTCGGCAGCCCCGCCTTGGCCAACATGCCGCCGATGAAGCCGACGCCGGCCGACAGCTTGAAGATGCCGTGCAGCAGCACGAGCACGCCGACCACCACGCGCAGCAGCAGCTTGCCGGAGTCGTCCAGCGTGGCGGGAGAGGGCGAGGTGAACGAAGTCGGTGCGACCGGCGTACGTGCGGTGTTGGAGGCGACAGCCTGGGTGTTCATGGCAGATCCTTGGAAGCTTGAAATGGGAGGGGCCGTCGCGGAGTGCGGCGGTTGCGGTTCCAGTGTGCGGAGCTGTCGTTGGCCGGGATGTGCGTTTACGCACCTTTTCTTGAAATACCCCCGGTTGGTTGTCTGCGATCTTTTTTGGGGCACGTTTTGGCGCTTGCTGTTCAGGGCGTCGCTCGCGCCGACACGGGGCTCTTTTTCGCGAATGTCCCCCGCTTCGCTCCTCCTTTACTTAGCTAAAAAGAGCCCCGTATCGGCGCGAGCGTTGGACAGAGCGGTGGTTGATCCGCAGTACACCAGCAGCGCGTCCATGTGCGAATGACGCCAGGTGCTCCCCGCAGCGAAATAAAGGAGGAGCGAAGCGGGGGACATTCGCGGAGGGGAGTACCCGGTGTCATTCGCACCCGCCCCGAATGAACCCGCACCCGCACCCGCACCCGCACCCGCACCCGCACCCGAAACAACGGTGTACGCCCCCTAGTGCGTGCCGAAGTGCCCAGTCCACTTGCGCTCGTAGTCCATCCTGGCGAAATGCGCCGCCATGAAGTCGATGAAGCTGCGCACCTTCGCCGACAGGTGCTTACGGCTTGGGTACGCGAGGTTGATCGTCAGGTGCGGCAGGTCCCAGTCGTCCAGCGTGGGCACCAGCCGCCCGGCCACGATGTCCTCGTAGACGATGTAGGTCGGCTGCACCAGGATGCCCATGCCGTCGAGCGCGGCGGCGCGCAGCACCTGGCCGTCGTTCGATTCGAGCAGGCCATTGACCGACACCGTGTGCGTCTCGCCCTTGCGGCTGAAGCGCAGCTCGTTCGGGTTGTTGGCGTGGGTGTAGATCAGCAGCTTGTGCTGCTTCAGCTCGTCCAGCGTCTTCGGAAAACCGTGCTGCGCGAAGTAGCGCGGCGAGGCCGCGAGAATGCGCCGCGTCTCGCCCAGCCGGCGGATCGTGACGTTCGAGTCGGGCTCGAACTCGCGCGTGCGGATCGCCACGTCGATGTTGTTGTCGATCAGGTCGAAGTAGCGGTTGGCCGCCTCCACATGCACCGTCACGCCCGGGTAGCGCTGCGTGTACTCGCGCAGCAGCGGCGCGATGTGGTGGATCGAGAACGACAGCGACGCCGTGATGCGCAATGTGCCCGTGGGGTTGAGCGCGGTCGCGTTCACCGTCGATTCGGCATCGGACAGGTCGGCCAGGATGGTTCGGGCGCGTCCGCAGAACTCGCGGCCGGTGTCCGTCAGGTACAGGCGGCGCGTGTTGCGCTCCACCAGCCGCGCACCGAGGCGGGCTTCGAGCGCGCTCAGGTGGCGGCTCGCGGCAGCGTTCGACAGGCCCAGCGCTTCGGCCGCGCGGCTCAGGCTGCCGGCATCGGCGATCTGCACCAGCAGTGCGATTTCGGTCCAGCGGTCCATGGGCGTGTCTCCGGGGCTTGTCGTCTTTTGTCGGGCCAGTAACTCCGGGGAATGGACCGCTGGACTCCAATGCGGCCAAACCGTTGACTTTGCGCAGCCAACCTAAGAGTCGCGACCAAATAGTCGTGGACCGATTTTCCCTGCTATTGCGCTGGCACGGTCATTTTCAGGACATGCGGCTGGACGGTCTCATCCCTTGCTGTGCCAGGTAAAGTCGGCTGATACACTTTGCGCGCGTTGTCAGGTGTCCTGGCGCCCCGTGGAAACGGCGGGGCGGCCAGGGTGAAACGGGAAGTCGGTGCGCAGCGGTGATGAACACCGCGCCATGCCGACGCTGCCCCCGCAACGGTAAGCGAGTCAGAAGCAAAACCCCGGGATTCGGTCCCACACCACTGTGTCACGAACGGCATGGGAAGGTGGTCTTTGCAGGAGAGCCGATGGCCCTCCGCTCGCGAGCCCGGAGACCGGCCTGACGACCAGCGCATGACCTTGCGGTGGGCGAGGATCGGCGGGCGACGCATTGCGTCCGGCTCGATGCATCAGGTCATCCGCCAGATCAGTATTTGCTGACGCCTCCCGATTTTTCCCCCTCCCGCCGGGTCTTACCGACCATCTATCGCGCGGCGGGCGCGGAGGGATCATCATGAACGAGCGAGCCATCGCTCCAGGCAGCGCTCCGCATGGAGCGTTCACACCGGGAACCGTCTGGTTCGTCGGCGCGGGTCCGGGCGACCCGGAACTCATCACCGTCAAGGGCCGTGGCCTCGTCGAACGCGCCGGGGCGATCCTGTTCGCGGGCTCACTCGTGAGCGAGGCCGCCACGCGCTGGGCGCCCCCCGATTGCGTGATCGCCGACAGCAAGGACATGACGCTCGAGCAGATGTCGGCCTGGCTGATCGCGCAGGCCGCGCGCTGCCAGACCGTGGTCCGCCTGCAGACCGGCGATCCGGGTCTCTACGGCGCGCTGATCGAACTGGTGCAGCCTCTGGATGCGGCGGGTGTGCCGATCGGTGTCGTGCCGGGTGTTTCGTCCGCCATGGCCTCGGCCGCGGCGGCGGTGGAGAGCCTCACGCTGCCCGAGGTCACGCAGACCGTGATCTTCACGCGCGTCGAAGGCCGCACGCCGATGCCCGAAGGCGAGTCGCTGGAGGCGCTGGCCGCGCACCACAGCACGCTGTGCATCTTCCTGAGCATCACGCTGATAGGCAAGGTCATGGCTGCGTTGACGGCCGCCGGCTGGTCACCCGATGCACCTGTCGTGGTCGTCCACAAGGCGAGCTGGCCGGGCGAAGAAAAGATCGTGCGCGGCACGGTCGCCACCATCCAGGCGCTGTGCCGCGAGGCCCGCATCGTGAGCCAGTCGATGATCATCGCCAGCCCCACGCTGGGCGCACGGCAGTGGACCACGCTTGCCAAATCCAAACTCTACGACGCGAGCTTCACGCACCGCTTTCGGCGCGCGAGCGTTCCCGTCGAAAGCCTCCTGCAGGACCCTCCATGAGCACCGAAACCATTCTCCTGGTGGGCCACGGCTCGCGCGAAAAATCCGGCAACGATGAGATCGAGGCTTTCGCAGCGCAATGGCGCGAGCGGCAACCGGGCTGGCGCATCGAGGTCTGCTTCATCGAGTTCTCCGAAGTCACGATGAGCGAGGGCCTGCGCCGCGCAGCCGAGTGCGCGCCACGCGTGGTCGTGGTGCCGCTGATCCTCAACGCGGCGGGCCACGTGAAGATGGACATTCCGCAGGCCATCGATGGGGCGCGGCTCAAGTACCCGATGGTGCAGTTCCTCTATGCGCCGCATCTCACGGCCTGCGACCCGATCCTGGCGATTTTGCGGCGGCGCCTGAAGGGCGCGATGCAGGCGCTGGACATGCCCGACCCGACCACCACCGGCGTGGTCATCCTGGGCCGGGGTTCGTCGGACCGGCAGGCCAACGGCGACATGGCGAAGATGGCGCGCTGGCTGCTGGAGGAAACCGACCACGAGCTGGTGGACCTGGCCTTCACGGGCATCACCTACCCGCGCCTGGAGAAGGCCGTGCAGCGCCAGAGCCTGCAGGGCATGAAGCAGGTGGTGGTGCTGCCGTACTACCTGTTCAACGGCACGCTGGTCGAGCGCATTGCGCGCCAGGTCGAAAACCTGAAGGCGCAATACCCGACGATCCGCTTCGTCTCGACCCGGTATTTCGGCTTCGAGCCCGAGATCTTCACGCTGCTGGAGCAACGCGTGAATGACCTGCGGCGCGGCGCGCCGATCGCGCTCATGCCCTGCGACGGCTGCAAGTTCCGCGACTTCGCGGTGGAACACGGCCTGGGCGGCCACCACCATGACGATGCGGTGCCGCACAGCCATGGAGACGACCATCCGCACCCGCATGATCACGATCAAGATCACGCGCATGACCACCCCCAAGCGCACAGCACGGCGGCGGCCATTCGATGAAACCGGCGTCCTCCATGGCGGCCAACGTCGTCACCGAGCAGCTCACCGCGGCCGGCCGCGCCATCGAGCATGACTCCTTCGCGGTCATCGACCGTGAGGTGACATCGCACGCCTATACGGCCGACCAGTGGCCCGTGGTGCGCCGAATGATCCATGCGAACGCCGACTTCGACTTCAACGGCCTGACCGACTTCCACCCGGACGCGATCGACGCTGCCATCGCCGCCATCCGCTCGCGCGAGAGCCGCGTGGTGGCCGACGTCGAGATGATCTGCGTGGGCCTCTCGGCTCCGCGCCTGACCCACTTCGGCATGGGCACGCACCAGTTCATCAGCGAAGAGGACGTGATCGCGCAGGCCAAGGCCGAAGGCACCACGCGCGCCGTGCAAGCCATGCGCAAGGCACACCGCCTGGGGCTGGTCGACGGCGCGATCGTCGGCATCGGCAATGCGCCGACCGCGCTGATCGAAATCGTGCGGCTGATCCATGAAGAAGGTGCGCGCCCGGCGCTGGTGGTCGGCATGCCGGTCGGCTTCGTGTCGGCGGCCGAGTCGAAGGACCTGATGGCGCTCGAAGCTGGCGTGCCCTGGATCGTGATCCGCGGCCGCAAGGGCGGCTCCACGCTGGTGGTGGCCGCGATCCACGCGCTGCTGGGTCTGGCCGAGGCGCACGAGCACGCCGCATGATGGACAAGGGCGCACCCCGTGGCACCCGCACCGGTTTCACGACCGGTGCGTGTTCGGCCGCGGCGGCGCGCGCGGCGGTGATCGGCCTGGTCACCGGCCAGGTGCCCGACGAGGTGGAATGCCTGCTGCCCAACGGCGACCTGGTGCGCTTCGCGGTGCAGGACGGCCGCGTCGACACCGCGAGTGCGAGCGCGCATGCGATGGTCATCAAGGACGCTGGCGACGACCCCGACTGCACCGACAAGGCCCATCTCACCGCCGATGTGCGCGTGCTGCCTGAACTGGCGGGGCAGGTGCTGCTGGCGGGCGGCGTCGGCGTGGGCACCGTCACCATGCCGGGGCTCGGGCTCGCCGTCGGCGGGCCGGCCATCAACCCGGTGCCGCGCCGCAACATCGAGGCGAACGTGCGCGCGGTGGGCACGACCTTGCTCGACGAAGTCGGACTGGAAGTCGCGATCTCCGTGCCGCAGGGCGAGGAGATGGCCAAGAAGACGCTCAATGCGCGCCTGGGCATCCTCGGCGGCATTTCCATCCTGGGCACGACCGGCATCGTCAAGCCCTATTCCACCGCCGCCTACCGCGCGAGCGTGGTGCAGGGTGTGCAGGTGGCGGGCACGCTGGGCCATGGCGTGGTCGTGCTCACGACCGGCGGGCGCACCGAGAAGTTCGTGATGGCCGAAATGCCCGAGCTGCCCGAGCCGGCCTTCGTGCAGATGGGCGACTTCCTGCGCTATGCGATGGGCGCAGCGGTCAAGGCCGGGATCAAAAAGGTCGTGATCGGCGGCATGGTCGGCAAGCTCACCAAGATCGCGCAGGGCGAAACCATCACCCACGCCGGCCGCGCCGAGGTCGACACCGGCCTGCTGGCCGACCTGGCTGCCGGGCTTGGTGCGCCACCCGATGTGTGCGACGCGATCCGCGGCAACGAGACCGCGCGCTATGCCGGCGAGCGCATGGATGCGCTCGGGCTCGGCACCGCCTTTCACACGGCGCTTGCGCAGCGCGTCATCCAGACGCTGCGCACGCGCTACCCCGACCAGTTCGAATTGAAAGTGCTGGTCTGCGACTTTGAAGGTCGAAAGATCGCGGAGGCCTCCTGAACACCGACAACCACATGACGAACAAATGCCGCATCCTCGGCGTGCTGGACGACGGCGATGCGAGCCTCGGCCGCAGCGCGCTGGCGCATCTGCAGCACGCGCAACTGGTCATCGGCGGCGCGCGCACGCTGGCCCTGTTCGCGTCGCACATCACACCCGACGCGGTGCAGCGCGACCTGACCGGTGGTCTCTCGCAAGTACCCGAATGGATTCGCGCCGCGCAGGCCGAGGGGCAGCGCGTGGTCGTGCTGGCCACCGGCGATCCGCTGTGCCACGGCATCGCGGCCTTTCTGGCGGCGCGCCTGTGCCTGGAGGCGATCGAGGTCCTTCCCAACGTGTCGACGCTGCAGTTGGCCTGTGCGCGCCTAGGCCTGCCATGGCAGGAGATGAAGTTCGCCTCCGTGCACGCCAAGGACGCGGGCGACTGGCTGCCGGGCTCGCCGCCCACGCACGGCCTGTATGCGCTGCTGCGCGACATCCGGCAGCACGATCGCCTGGCCGTGCTCACCAGCCCCGACAACACGCCCGACCGCATCGCGCGCATGCTCGTGGCCGAGGGCCTGGCCGACGACTTCGAGATGGCCGTCGCCGAGCGTCTGTGCCAGCTCGAGGAACGCGTGGTCAGCGGCATGCGCATCACCGCCGCGGCGCAGATGCACTTTGCCGACCCGAACGTGGTGCTGCTCTGGCGTACCCGGCTGCGGGCGCCGCAGGTGCTGTTCGGCCTGCCGGACGCCAGCTTCGAGCAGCGCCATCCCGAGAAGGGCCTGATCACCAAGAACGAGGTGCGCGCGGTTTCGCTCGCGCGCATGCAGTTGCGCACCGACAGCGTGGTGTGGGACATCGGCGCGGGCTCCGGCTCGGTCGGGCTGGAGGCCGCACGGCTGTGCTGGCGCGGGCATGTCTACGCGATCGAGAAGAACGCGGACGACAGCGCCATCGTCGCGCGCAACCGGCAGGCCATGGGCATCAGCAACCACAGCCTGGTGCACGGCAAGGCGCCTGAGGGCCTGGCGGCGTGGGCCGACCCGGATGCGGTGTTCATCGGCGGCTCCGGCGGCGAGCTGGCCGAGCTCATTGCGCTGGTGCTGCGGCGCCTGCGCCCGGGCGGCTGGCTGGTGATGAACTTCGTGACCATCGAGAACCTCGCAGGTGCGGTCGAGGCGCTGAAGGCGCAAGGCGCGAGCTGGGACGTGTTGCAACTGCAGGCCTCGCGCAGCAAGCCGATCCTGCACATGCATCGGCTTGCGGCCGAGAACCCGGTGTGGCTGGTCTGCGCGCAAAGGGGTGAGGCTCACGCGCAGACGGGCGGTGCGGCATGACGGCGCCTGGCATGCTCCACGGCGTCTCGCTCGGCCCTGGCGACCCCGACCTGATCACGCGCCGCGCCTGGTCGCTCCTGACGCGCCCCGACGCCATCTGGACCTACCCCGTTCGCAGCCTGCGCAAGGAAAGCTACGCGCTGGACATCGCGCTGCGCGCCGGGCTGACGACGCCCGCGCAGCATCAGGCCTTGTTGTTCCCGATGACGCACGACGTCGAGAAGCTCGCGCGCCACTGGCTCAAGGCCGCCGAGACCGTGCAGGCGTTGCTGGCGACCGGGCAGGACGTGCTGTTCCTGGTCGAGGGCGATGCCTCCACCTACGCGAGCTTCTGCTACCTGGCACGCGTGCTGCGCCAGCTTGACCCGGCCGCGCGCATCGAGGTCGTGCCCGGCGTGACCTCTTTCAATGCGGCCTGCGCGCGCCTGCAACTGCCGCTGTCCGAACAGGACGACACCGTCGCCATCGTGCCGGCGGCTTACGGCATTGTCGCGGTCGAGAAGATGCTCGACGACTTCGACACGCTGGTGCTCATGAAGGTCAAGCCGCTGCTCGACGACCTGATCGACCTGCTGGCGCGGCGCGGCCTGCTCGAACACAGCCGCTTCATCGAGAAGGCCGGCTCGCCGGTCGAACGCATCGTGCACGACGTGGCCAGCCTGAAGGGCACGAAGGTCAACTACCTGTCGCTGCTGCTGGTGAAGAACCCCGGCCGCGAACGCGGCGAACTGGTGCGCGGCTGCCGCAAGAAAACCAGCACTGAAATTGAAGAGGAATCCCCGAATGACGAATGAAGCCGCACCCCGTGTGGTGCTTGTGGCCATCACCAAACACGGCGCACAGCAGACGGCCGGGCTGGCGTGCCTGCTGCCCGAGGCCAGCGTGTGCGTGGCCGACAAGTTCGCGCCGCTCATGGCCGGGCTGCCCAACCCCGTGCGCGCCTATGCAGGCGCTTTTCGCGACGAGATCGCCGCGTTGTTCGCGGACTTCGATCAGGTCGTGTTCTTCGTTTCGCTCGGCGCGGTGGTGCGCCTGATTGCACCGCACCTCAAGAGCAAGGACGAGGACCCGGGCGTGCTGGTGGTGGACGACGCTGCGCAGTTCGTGATTCCGGTGCTGTCGGGCCACGTGGGCGGCGCGAATGCGATGGCCGAGCAGATCGCCGCATTGCTGGGCGCGACCGCCGTGCTGACCACCGCGTCGGACGTGGGCAAGACCATCCCCGTCGACATCCTCGGGCGTGAACTCGGCTGGAAAGTGGAAGCACCCAAGATCAACATCACGCGCGTCTCGGCCCATGTGGTGAACGGCGAGCCGGTCGCGGTGGTGCAGGAGGCGGGCAGCCCGGATTGGTGGACCCGCCCGACGTCCCTGCCTGCCAACATCCACCGGTTCGCGCGTTTCGACGAGGTCGACCTCGCACGCTTCAAGGCCGTGCTGTGGATCACGCAGGCCGAGGTGAGCGCCGAGCGCTGGACCGCGCTGGAGGAACGCCTTGTGGTCTATCGGCCGCCGCAATGAGCCCGGCGCGCTATGCCATCGGCCTGGGCTGCGACCGCGGCACGCCGCAGGCCACGCTGCAGCAAGTGCTCGACGAGGCGCTGGCCGGCATCGGCGCGCAATTGGCACAGGTGGCGGCGGCGGCCAGCATCGACCTGAAGGCCGACGAGCCCGGCCTGCTGGCGCTGGCCGCAACCCACGGCTGGGCGATGCGCTTCTATCCCGCCGAGCAACTGGCGGACGTGCCCGTGCCGCATCCGTCGGAGACGGTGCGCAGGCACACCGGCACGCCCTCGGTCAGCGAGGCGGCCGCGCTGCTGGCCGGTGGCGGCCTGCCGATGACGGCGCTGGTCGTGCCCAAGCACAAACACCGCGGCGCCGACGGGTGCCACGCGACGATCTCGATCGCGCGCATGTCCTGAATCTCAACCCCGAACGGAACCCGCAATGAACGTCATCGCACACAACGCTGCACACAACACGCGCCGCGTGTCGACCCCATGAGCGGCAAGATTTCGCTGGTCGGCATCGGCCCCGGCAGCCACGACCACATGACCCAGCGCGCGCTGGCCGCCATCGCCGAAGCCGACGTGGTGGTCGGCTACACCACCTACATCAAGCTGGTCACCGATCTGCTCGAAGGCAAGGAAGTGATCCGCAAGGGCATGACCGAAGAGCTCGACCGCGCGGTCAACGCGCTCGAGCGTGCCCGCGAAGGCAAGAAGGTCGCGCTGATCTCCAGCGGAGACGCCGGCGTCTACGGCATGGCTGGCCCGACCTACGAGGTGCTGTTCCAGGCCGGCTGGACGCCGGACTCCGACATCGCCGTCGAGGTGGTGCCCGGCGCGTCGGCCATCAACGCCTGCGCGGCGCTGGTGGGCGCGCCGCTCACGCACGACTTCTGCTCGATCTCGCTGAGCGACCTGCTCACGCCCTGGCCGGTGATCGCGCGACGGCTCGACGCGGTGGCAGCGGCCGATTTCGTGGTGGCCCTCTACAACCCGAAGAGCGGGCGGCGCACCCAGCAGATCGTGCAGGCGCAGCAACTGTTTTTGCGGCACCGGCGGCCGGACACACCGGTGGCGGTGGTCAAGTCGGCCTACCGCCGGCGCGAGCGCATCGAGTTCACCACGCTGGCCCACATGAGCGAGTGCGACATCGGCATGCTGACGACCGTGCTCATCGGCAACAGCCACACCTTCCTGCAGCACGGCCTGATGGTCACGCCGCGCGGCTATGCCAACAAGTACGACCTGGATGACGGTGGCAGCACACGCAGCGGCGAGAAGCCCGGCCGCTCGCTGTCCACCGGCCTGCTGGGCTGGATGACCAACCTGCGCGCCGATCGTGCCGACGGCATGAGCATCGCCGCGCTCGCGGCGCAGCACCGTCTGCCCGCCGACTACATCGAGGCTGTGCTCGCAGCACCGGTGGAGCCGGAGGCCGCCGTGGCTGTGCCGGTCGAGGAGGCGCAGGAATGACCGAGGTCGTCAAGCCCAAGATCGGCGCCTACAAGCGCCATCTGCTGGTCTGCACCGGCCCGCGCTGCAGCCCCGATGGCGCCTCGCAGGATCTGTTCGACAGCCTGGGCGACAAGTTCAAGGCAGCGGGGCTCAACGAGGGGGAACTGCGCGTCAAGCGCAGTCGCGTCGGCTGCTTCGCCGCCTGCAAGGGCGGCCCGGTGATGTGTGTGCAACCCGACGGCACCTGGTATTACAACGTCACGCCGCAGAACATGGACCGCATCGTCGCCCAGCACTTGGTGAGGGGCGAGATTGTGGAAGACCTTGTGTTCCACCAGGGCCCCGGGCTGGCGCTCGACGAGGAAACCTGAGACGCCAGGGAAATCCTGGCGCAGCGCGGTGCGACCGTTCCGCTGGGTGGAAAAATCATTTGCGCCCGGGGTGCTTTCAGCAATGGGGTGTGCGGCCTACAGTGCGCCGTATTGAAGTGAAAACTGGAGACACCACGATGCGCAACCTCAACCAGGACAACATCACGCAAGCCGTGCTCGCGCGCTTTGCCGACACGCCCGATCCGCGTCTGCACGAGATCATGACCAGCCTGGTGCAGCACCTGCATGCCTTCGCGCGCGAGGTGAAGCTCACCGAGGCCGAGTGGTTCCAGGGCATCCAGTACCTCACGGCCACCGGGCAGAAGTGCGACGACAAGCGCCAGGAGTTCATCCTGCTGTCGGACGTGCTGGGCCTGTCGATGTTGACCATCGCGATGAACAACGACAAGCCGGCCGGCTGCACCGAAGCCACCGTGTTCGGCCCTTTCTACTTCGAGGGCGCGCCCGAGTACGAGCACGGGGACGACGTGGCCAACGGCGCCAAGGGAGCGCCTTGCGACGTGTTCGCGACGGTGCGCGGTCTCGACGGCAAGCCTGTTGCTGGCGCAGTGGTCGACGTGTGGCAGGCCGACGAGGGCGGCCACTACGACGTGCAGCACGAAGGGCTCGACCACTCCGAGAACCGAGGTCGTCTGCACACCGGGGCCAACGGTTCGCTGCACTTTCGCAGCGTGCTGGCCGAGGCCTACCCGATTCCGGTCGACGGGCCGGTCGGCGACCTGCTGCGCGCGACCAAGCGGCACCCGTGGCGGCCTGCGCATCTGCATTTCAAGATCGAGGCGCCGGGCTATGAACGGCTCATCACCCATGTGTTTCGCGAGGGCGACCAGTGGCTCGACTCCGACGCGGTGTTCGCGGTGCGCCAGTCGCTGGTGGCGCCGTGGACGCGGCAGGACAACGGGCGCTGGCGGCTCGACTTCGATTTCGTGCTCAATCCGGCTGCTCCGGCTGCCTGAAAAGGTCGTCTGGCGCGAGGCGCATTCGGGGTGCGTGCGCATGACACCGGGAGCTCCCCTGTGCGAATGTCCCCCGCTTCGCTCCTCCTCTATTTCGCTGCGGGGAGCACCCGGCGTCATTCGCACAGGGGCACGCTGCGGGTGATCCTGCGAACAACGACTGCTCTGTCCAACGCTCACGTCGATACGGTGCTCTTTTTCGCGAAATAAAGGAGGAGCGAAGCGGGGGACATTCGCGAAAAAGAGCACCGTGTCGGCGTGAGTGCGCCCTGAACAGTAGCGCCCCGAACAACGCACTCCAAACCCAGGCCTGCTACGCTCGCCAAGCCCGCCACCACGGCGGTTTTTTTGCGTCCGTCACATCCCATGGCCTTTCCCCTCATCACCGATCCGCATTTCTATGCGGTCGCCATTCCCGCCGTGCTGCTGCTCGGCATCAGCAAGAGCGGCTTCGGCGCCGGCTTCGGTTCGCTCGCGGTGCCGATGATGGCGCTGGCGGTCACGGTGCCACAGGCTGCCGCGATCCTGATGCCGCTGCTGTTGCTGATGGACCTGCTGGGCCTCGCCGCATTCCGGCGCGACTTCGACAGTTCGCTGCTGAAGTTCCTGATCCCGTTCGGGCTGCTCGGCACGGTGGTCGGCACGCTGCTGTTTCGCATGCTGACGCCGCACACGGTGGCGGGCATCGTCGGCGTGTTCACGCTGCTGTTTCTCGCGCAGCGCCTGCTGTTTCCGCCCAAGCCCAACGACCCGTTGCCTTCGCGCGGCGTGGGGGCGGTGCTGACGACGGTGTCGGGCTTCACCAGCTTCATCGCCCACGCGGGCGGCCCGCCGATCAACGCCTATGTGATTCCGCTGCGGCTCACGCCGGTGGTGTTCACCGCGACGATGGCCTACTTCTTCTTCGTGGTGAATCTCAGCAAGTGGATTCCCTATGCGTGGCTCGGCCTGCTCGACTTTCGCACGCTGGCCACCTCGCTGGTGCTGATGCCGATCGCGCCCTTCGGCGTGTGGGTCGGCATTCGCATTGCACGCCGCATCGATGCGACGTGGTTCTATCGCTTCGTGTACCTGGGCATGCTGCTCACGGGCCTCAAGCTCGTGTACGACGGGTTCATCGCCTGAGCTTGAGACCGGTGCTGCGCAAGCTCAGAGTTCGACGATGGATTTGAAGCCGCCGTAGATCATCCGCTTGGCATCGAAGGGCATCGTCTTCGGGTCCATCGACGAGATGCGCGGGTCCGCCATGACCTTCGCATTCACCGTGTCGCGGTGCTTGCGCGATTTGTAGGTGATCCACGAGAAGGCCACCGTCTCGTCGGCCTTCTGTTTCACGCTTTGCGGGAATGACGTGAGCTTGCCGGGCTTCACGTCGTCGGCAATGCACTCCACGTATTCGAGTGCGCCGTACTCCATCCAGACCTTGCCGGCCTTGCGTGCCAGCTTGCGATAGGCCTCGACGTTCTGGGTGGGAATGGCAACGATGAATCCGTCCACATAGCGAGCCATGGGTGATCTCCTGAACATTGAATAGAAACGTTGAAGAAAAAAGACGGGCGCTTGCATGGCGTCGCGTTCACGACGCCGCTGTTTCGCCTGCCGTGCCTGGGGTTGCCGCTTCTTCGTTGTTCTGCATTTGCCCCGGTGAAGCGGTGCGAAGCAGCAAGACCCCGATCAGACCTGCCACCGCCGCGAACACGGCGCCGACAAGAAACGCAAGGTTGTAGCCACCGGTGAGCGCCAGCGGCATCTGCGCGCCGGCAGCTTCCATGGCGCCGGTGCGTGCCGCCGCGGCGCTGGCCAGCACGGCCAGGCCCAGCGCGCCGCCCATCATGAAGGCGGTGTTGACCACGCCCGAGGCCAGGCCCGAATCGGCCGGATCGACCTCGCTCATGGCCGCCAGCAGCATCGGGTTGAACGCCATGCCGGCGCCCAGGCCCAGCAGCATCATGCCGGGCAGCACATCGAACACGAAGTTGCCGTTGACCGGCGCGCGCGCGAACAGCGCCAGCCCGATGGCCGCGAGCCACAGCCCGGCCGCGAGCGGCCCGCGGATGCCGAAGCGCATCACCAGCTTGGCCGACAGGCCCAGCGAGAACACCGCCATGATCACGTTGGCCGGCAGGAAGGCCAGCCCGATCTGCATCGGCGTGTAGTTCAGCACCAGTTGCATGTACAGCGCCGAGATGAAGAACCACGCGAACATGGCCGCGGCCCACAGCACGCCCACCACGTTGGCCACCGACACGCTGCGCAGGCGGAACAGGCCCAGCGGCATCAGCGGATGCTGCACGCGGGCTTCAATGGCAATGAACACGGCCAGCAGCACCACGGCCGCGCCGAGCAGGCCCACCGTTTGCGTGGAGCCCCAGCCGGCCTCGTTGCCGTTGACCACGCCATAGACTGCGAGCATGAGCGACAGCGTGACGGTGACCGCGCCGGCCACGTCGAGCTTTTCGCCGTGCGCCTGGCCGCGCGCATTGGGCAGCAGCGCCACGCACAGTGCGTACACGGCAATGCCGATGGGCAGATTGACCAGGAAGATCCAGTGCCAGCTCAGCGTGCTGGTGAGCAGGCCACCGAGCAGCACGCCGATGCTGCCGCCGCCGGCGCAGACAAAGCCGTAGACGCCCATGGCCTTGGCGCGCTCGGCCGGCTCGGTGAAGAGATTCATGATCAGCGAGAGCGACACGGCCGACACCACCGCGCCGCCCAGCCCCTGCACTGCGCGCGCAGCGACCAGCAGCCCCTGTGAGTTGGCGATGCCGCAGGCCAGCGAAGCGAGCGTGAACAGCACGAGGCCGATCAGGAAGAGTTTGCGGTGGCCATATAGATCACCGAGCCGGCCCCCCAGCAGCAGGAAGCCGCCGAAGGTCAGCATGTAGGCATTCACCACCCAGACCAACGAGGTTTCGGTGAAGCCCAGGTCGGTACGGATAGAGGGCAATGCCACGTTCACGATGGTGGTGTCGAGCACGATCATCAGGACGCCGAGGCACAGAACCATCAATGCGAGCCAGCGCTTGCGGCTGTCGAGTGTGTCGGTCATGGGAGGTGAGCTCCTGGAATACGCGAAAAAGTGAAAGGGTCAGACCAGCGGCTTGCCGCCGTTGATCAGCCATGGAGTGCCGAAGCGGTCGGTCACCATGCCGAAGGCCTCGACCCAGAAGGTCTTGCCAAAGGGCATCGTGACATTGCCGCCGTCGGCGAAGGCGTTGAACACGCGCTGTGCGTCGGCGACGGTCTCGATGGTCAGCGCCACGCCGAAGCCTTTCATGCCTTCGTAGGCCTGGCCGGGCATGGTGTCGGAGGCCATCAGCATGCCGTCGCCGTAGGTCAGCGCCGCATGCATGATGCGATTCGCCGCGCCGGGCGGGAATTGCTCGGCACCGGGCGCCTCGCCCATGGTCATCATCATGTGCATCTTGCCGCCGAGTGTTTTCTCGTAGAAGCGCATGGCCTCTGCTGCATTGCCGTCGAACGTGAGGTAAGCGTGAATGGGAGACATGGGGTTTCCTTTGGATGGAGGTGAGGTGAGGTGAGGTGAGGTGAGGTGAGGTGAGGTGAGGTGAGTGAGAGCGGAAGTCTTCTTGGTGTTGTTCGGGGTTCTTATTTTTCAGTCGCGGTCTTGAGGTTGGCCAGGCCCGCCTCGAAGTCCTTGCCGATCATGGTGTCCATGTTGAAGAAGATGCCCATGAGCTTCGCGACGTAGGGGCTCGGGCCGTACATGGCCCAGGTGACCTGCGTTGCGTCGCCCTGGGGCTGCAGCGTGAACTCGGCCACGTTGTGGCCTTCAAAGGGCTTGATGAAATCGAGCTTGATCGCGATCTTCGAAGCGGGCGCCGATTCGGTGATCTCCATGCGGCCTGCACCGGCCTTGCCGTTGCCTTCCCAGGCGTAGGTCGCACCCTTGCCGGCGGGCGCGCCGCCAAAGCTGCGCTTCATTTCAGGCTCCAGCTTCTCGTAGGGCGACCAGGCGCTCCAGCGATGGAAGTCGTCGATCAGCGGAAAGATCTTCTCGGCCGGGGCCTGGATGCGCGTCGTGCGTTCCACGCGGAAGGTGTCGGGCCGGGTGGCGGCGTAGATGAGCAGCACGGCGATCAGGGCGAGGACGACAAGCGCAATTTTCTTGAGCATGAAAAAACTCCGAAGACAGGGTCAGGCAGTAGTGGGTTGGCCGGGGCGCGGCATCAGTCGGCGTTGACCACCAGCAGCCAGCCTACGCCGAAGCGGTCACTGAGCATGCCGAAGCTGGAGGTGAAGAAGGTCGGGATCAGCGGCTGCATCACCTGGCCGCCGTCCGCCAGCGCGTCGAACCATTTGCGTGCGTCGGCATCGGTCCTGGCCGTGAGCGCCAGCATCACGCCCTTGAACTCGGGCTGGCCCGAGCAGCGGCCGTCGGAGGCCATGAGCTCGGTCTCGCCGATGCGAACGACCGCATGCATCACCTTGTCGGGTGCGGGGCCGGCACCCGCGCAGCCGGCTTCGGCGTTGTTGCCGGGGGCGCCTTCGGCGGGCGCTTCGCTGTAGCGCATCAACTGGACGACTTCGGCGCCGAGCGCCTTCTTGTAGAAGCCGAGGGCTTCGTCGCAACGGCCCTCGAACGAGAGGTAAGACTGGACTTTCATGGCGTTTCCTTTGGCGAAGAGGTGTGGGGGTGGCCTCCGGTGTCTCAGGCCGCAAACAATCGGATTACTTTGTGTACACCGTCCACAAAGAATAACAAAGATAATGGACGGTGTCCACATGGAGAAGCGATGAAGCTCAACAACGTCCCCGCCGGCCTGCCCGCCGCCCGCAGCACTTATCGCCACGGCGATCTGCGCCGCGCGCTATTGGACGCGGGCATCGAACTGGCCCGCGATGGCGGCCCGGACGCGGTGGTGTTGCGCGAAGCCACGCGGCGCGCGGGCGTGGTGCCGAACGCGGCGTACCGCCATTTCGGCAGCCGGCAGGAACTGCTGCTGGCGGTGCGCGAAGCGGCCTTGTCGGCGGCGGCCAGCGCGATGGAAAAAGAACTGGCGGTGTTGCCCTGCGACCAGCCACCCGCCGACTTTGCGCGGGCGCAGGTGCGCGCCATCGGCACCGCCTACCTGCGGTTCGCGCAGGCCGAGCCGGGCCTGTTCCGCACGGCGTTCGTGATTTCCGACGAGGGCAATGGCGAGCTGGGCCCGGCAAGGGCCGGCGCCAGCGGGCTCGACTCTTTCCAACTGCTCAGCGCGGCCATCGACCGACTGGTGGATGCGGGCGTGCTCGACCCGGCGCGGCGCCCCGACGCCGAATACTTCGCGTGGTCGGCGGTGCACGGCCTGGCGCTGCTCGTCATCGACGGGCCGCTGCGCGGCACCGATGCCGCCGCCGTCCATTCGCTCGGCCAGCGCCTGATCGACATGGTCGAGCGCGGCCTCTGACCGCGTCGGCTAGAGATAGATTTTCTGCAGCAGCTTGATGAGCGTCTCGCGCTCGCGCGCCGTGAGCTTGGCGCTGGCATCGGCTTCGAGCTGCACCACGGCCTGCTCGGCCTCGCGGATCAACGTTTCACCGGTGGGAGTGAGGTGCAGCCCCACCGCGCGGCCGTCATGTGGATGCGGCCGGCGCTCGATCAGGCCCCGGCTGTCCAGCGTGGCCACCAGGCTCACGAGGTTGGGAGGCAGGATGTCGAGCGTGTTGCACAGTTGCCGCGAAGTGGCGCCAGGGTTGTGCGCCAGCAATGACAGCACCGAAAAGTCGATCTGCTTGAGCCCGTAGGGCGCCATGCGCTCTGCGAAAAGGTCGCTGACGACCAGCCAGGCGCGGCGGGCGTTGTAGCCGACCAGGGTTTCGAGCATGCGCGCGTCGAGCCGGTCGGACTTGCCTTGCGGCGCCGCGGTCAGCTCGCCTTTCGCGGGGACGGATTTCGTTGAAGGGCGCATGGCAAGAGCGTAACCGCTCGCGCGGTCGCTGGATGCCTACTGCGCGACACCGGCAGCCTTTGTCGTTTCTGCCGAATGCGTCAAGGCCACGGTCTCGCAGGCCCGCTTGACGATGCCCAGCCGCATCTCGAACTCCGGCAGCACCCAGCGCCGGAAGGCCGCCGCAGCCCGTGCCCGCATGGCGCGGCCCGGGTTATTCGAGGCGGTCGCTTCATCGGCCACCTCGATGCGCGCCCAGGCCCAGGCCAACATGGTGAGCACCACCACCCGCAGGTAGTCGTCGGCCGCTTCATATGGCAGCACGGGGTTGGCGTGTGCGGCCATCGCGACGGTGGTGCCCAGGTAGCGCAACTGCGCCAGCCGGCGCTGCACGTCGGCATCGGCCTCGCGCGAGGCGTCGAGCGTGTCGCGCAACTCGAGCAGCACGGCCGACATGGCGGCGCCGCCATCGGGCAGCACCTTGCGCACCAGCAGGTCGATGGCCTGGATCTCGTTGGTGCCCTCGTAGATCATCGTCACGCGTGCATCGCGCACCACCTGCTCGATGCCCCATTCGCGCACGTAGCCGTGGCCGCCGAACACCTGCAGGCATTCGCTCGCGCCGTGAAAGGCCTGCTGCGTGCATGCCGACTTGAGCACCGGTGTGACCAGAGAGCACCAGCGCTGCGCTCGCTCGCGGGCCTTGGAGTCGGCGTCGTGCGCGGCGATGTCGAGCATCAGCGCACTGCGATAGGCCAGGGTGCGCGCGCCATCGATCCAGGCGCGCTGCGTGTCGAGGATGCGGCGGATCGCGGGATGCTCGGCGATCAGGTCGGCGGGCTCGTTGCCCCGGCTTGCGGGCACGGGGCCGGGCGCGCGCATCTGGCGGCGTTCGGCCGCATAGGCATCGGCCTTCTGCCAGGCGGCATCGAGCAGGCCGATGCCCTGCAGCGCCACATGCAGGCGTGCCGAATTCATCATCACGAACATCGCGGCGAGACCCCGGCCCGGTTCACCGATCAGCCAGCCGGTGGCTTCGTCGAAGCGCATCGTGCAGGTCGGGCTGCCGTGCAGGCCCATCTTTTCTTCGATGCGTTCGCAGTGCACCGCATTGCGTGTGCCATCGGACAGCAGCTTGGGAACGAGCACCAGCGACAGGCCCTTGGGGCCGGCCGGCGCATCCGGCAGCCGGCACAGCACGAGATGCACGATGTTCGGCGTCAGGTCGTGCTCGCCGCCCGAAATGAAAATTTTGCCGCCGCTCACGCGCAGGCTGCCATCGGCCTGCGGCACGGCGCGCGTGCGCACCTGCCCCAGGTCGCTGCCCGCGTGCGCTTCCGTCAGGCACATCGTGGCAAGCCATTCGCCGGTCGCGATCTTGTGCAGATAGCGTTGCTTCAGCTCCTCGCTGCCGTGGTGCTTGAGGCAGGCGTAGGCGCCATGCAGCAGGCCTGGCGCCATCGTGAGGCCATGGTTGGCCGCGGCGAGCCATTCGTAGAGCACCGCTTCGAGCACGGCAGGCAGGCCCTGTCCGCCGTCTTCCGTGGCAGCCGAGAGCGCGGGCCAGCCACCATCGACAAAGGCCTGGTAGGCCGCGCGAAAGCCCGGTGGCGAGACGACCTCGCCATCGGCGAAGCGACAGCCGACTTCATCGCCCTCGCGGTTGATCGGCGCCACCACCTCGCCGACGAAGCGCGCGGCCTCTTCGAGCACCTGCGACTGCAGGGCTTCGTCGACCTCGGCAAAGGGCGCGAGTGCGCGCAGGCGCATTGGCGCATCGAGCACGGCGTTGAGCAGAAAGCGGATGTCTTCGGGGCGGGGCTGGTAGTCCATCGGGGCTTTTGAAAAATCTAGGGTGCGGGGCTCTTGCAAGCAAAGCTGCTGGCGCGCTCGGTGTCGCCGCCGATGTAGGCTGCGACTTGCGGATACGGGCACAACGGCCGGGTGCGTTGCGGCGACCAGTTGAACGGCACCTCGGCGTTGGGCTGTGGCGTGCCAGCGCCGCGCGCGGAAGCGGTGATGGACGCGGGCGCTTTGCCCTGCTCGACCCAGTCGACCAGCGCGCTCAGCATGTCGAACTGGTCGGTGGCCGGGCCACCCGCGCAGTGGTTCATGCCGGGCACCGGGAAGTAGCGCGCGAATGAAGAGGCATCGCCACCGTTCGCGGCTTGCACACGCTCGTACCAGGCAGCGGTGTCGTCCGAAGAGAACACCGGATCGCTGGTGCCGTGATAGACCATCATCCGGCCGCCACGGTCGCGCAGCGCACCCAGGTTCGCGGCATCGGGCGGCGTCATGAAGGACAGCGCCGATTCGCGGAACAGACCGTCGGTCGCCGCGATGCGCGGCGCATCGCGGTCCATGTCGAAGCCCAGCGCGAAGGGCAGCCCTTGCGGTCGGTCGGCCAGTGGCGGCGTGCTGAAGATGAAGGCCACGGCACCGGCATCGCGCGTCGGCGGGCTCGCGAACTTCCACTCGCGCCAGTTGCTGCCGCCGATGCCTGCATCGAACGGGAAGCTGCTGTAGATCGATTGGCCCGCGCTGTTGCGTGCGCCCTTGAAGACCTTGTCGAGCGCGTTCTTCTGCGGTGCGCTGAGGCACAGACCGTCGCGCGTACCCGCAGCACAGGTCGGCACAGCGGCCTGGATGTCGAAGCGCGTCCTGCAGGCATTGACGTTCGACACGATCCCGTCGGCCAGGCCGTCGAGCGCATCGCAGCGCTCCAGCACCTTGTCGGCCACGAGCTTCAGTTCGGCCGGCGTGAAGGCGCTCTGCAGGTCGGGCTGGCCGGCCGGCGTCTTCGCGCTGGCGATGGCCGCGTACTGCTGCGCCCCATAGAGCTGCGCCACCGCCGCCTTCGGCAGATTGAAACCGGGGTCGCCCGCGAGGATGCCGTCGTACTGCCCCGCCGAGCGCACTGCCGCCACCATCGCATGCCGGCCGCCGTTGGAGCAGCCGCCGAAGTACGAACGGTCCGGCTCGCGGCCATAGGCCTTGGCGATCAGGTTCTTCGCCATCGGCGTGAGCTGCGCGACCGCGTTGTAGCCGTAGTCGAGTCGCGCCTGCGGATCGAGCCCGAAGCGCGGACCCATCGAACCCGCATGGCCCGCGTCGGAACTGATGACGGCAAAGCCCATCTGCAGCGCACTGCTGCGCGGACCGCCGCCACCGATGCCGCCCAGCGCGGGCACCACCACGCCGTCGAGCCCGCCGTTGGCCTGGTAGAAGAAGCGGCCGTTCCATGCAACGGGCAGGCGCATCTCGAAGCCGATGGCGTAGCGCTGGTTGTCGACGGGGCTCGTGCGCTCGTTCATGCGGCCCTGCACGAGGCAGTGCGCGGGTGCGGCCATCGCAATGCCGCCGACCGTGACAGTGCCGGCAGGCACTTCGGTGACCGAGGTGTAGGCGGTGCTTGGCAACGCAGCACGAGCGGCAAGATCGGTGCAGGCCTGCAGCGTGCCGGGGCGAGCGGCGGCAAGTGGCGCATGCGGCGCGGGGGCGCGACTGGCGCACGCCGCCAGCAATGCGGCAATGCCGAGCGCAGTCGCGCACAGGCCGAGGTGAAGATGGCGCGGTCGGGTCATGTCGTCTCCTTGCCGCGAAGGCCGCGGCTTCTTTCTTCAGGCAGCTTTGCGTGCCGCACCCAGGTAGGTGTCGATCACGCGCGAATCGACGGCCAGCTTCTTCGCTTCACCTTCGAGACTCACGCTGCCCATCTCGAGCACATAGCCGTGGTCCGCCACTTCGAGTGCGGCGCGCGCGTTCTGCTCCACCAGCAAAATGGTCACGCCAGTGGCGCGCAGTGCATCGACGGTGCGAAAAATCTCCTGCACCACCAGCGGTGCGAGACCAAGGCTGGGTTCGTCGAGCATCAGCAGCGTGGGGCGCGACATCAGCGCGCGGCCCACCGCGAGCATCTGCCGTTCACCGCCCGATAACGTGCCGGCCAGTTGCGCGCGGCGCTCCTTCAACCGCGGGAACAGCGTGTAGACCTCGTCGATGCGGTCGCGCCATTGCTTGTTGCCCAACCGCACCTGGCGAAACGCGCCGAGTACGAGGTTGTCTTCGACCGGCATGGTGGCGAACAGCTCGCGCTTTTCGGGCACCAGCGCAATGCCGAGCATCACGCGTTCTTCGAGCGTCATTGCCGAGATGGGCTGGCCCTTGAACTCGATGACGCCCTTGGCGGGCAGCACGCCCATGAGCGCATTGAGCAGCGTGGATTTACCCGCGCCGTTCGGGCCGATCACGGTGACGACGCTGCCCTGGTCGGCCTGCAGGTCGATGCCGTGCAGCACTTCGGCGCGGCCGTAGCCGGCATGCAGGTCGCGGATGCGGAGCAGGGGAGTGTTTTGTGTCATGTCAGTGGCTCCGCGCGCGTTGTTTGTGTTCTTTGTGCGTTTGTTCGGGGCGAGTGCGAATGACGCCAGGAGCTCCCCTCCGCGAATGTCCCCCGCCTCGCTCCTCCTTTATTTCGCTGCGGGGAGCACCTGGCGTCATTCGCACAGGGGCACGCTACTGGTGTATCGCTGATCAACCACCGCTCTGTCCAACGCTCGCGTCGATACGGGGCTCTTTTTCGCGAAATAAAGGAGGAGCGAAGCGGGGGACATTCGCGAAAAAGAGCACCGTGTCGGCGTGAGCGTCGCCCTGAACGGCAGCGCCGAGAACAACGCACGCCAAACACAACGCGAAGAACAGAAAAGCAAGATGGCATTTCAGTGCTCCGTGCCCAGATAAGCCGCCCGCACCTTGTCGCTGTTCTGCACCTCGGAAGGCGTGCCCTCCATCAGGTGCGTGCCGAATTCCATCACCACGATGTGGTCGCAAATGTCCATCACCAGCCCCATGTCGTGCTCGACCAGCAGGATGCTCATGCCCTCGCCGCGCAGTTGCCGCAGCACCTGGCCCAGCGCTTCCTTCTCCTTGTGGCGCAGACCGGCTGCCGGCTCGTCGAGCAGCAGCAGGGCCGGGTCGGCGCACAGCGCGCGTGCAATTTCCAGCAGGCGCTGCTGACCCATCGCAAGATTGCCCGCCAGCTCGTGCAGGTAGTCGCCCATGCCCACGCGCTGTAGCTGACGCTCGGCTTCGCGGAAAAGCGCACGCTCTTCGGCGCGGTCGATGCGCAGCATCGCGGCAACGGCGCCCTTGCGCCCGCGCAGATGCGCGCCCAACGCCACGTTCTCCAGCACCGTCATGTCGGCCACCATCTTCACGTGCTGGAAGGTACGCGAGACGCCGCGCTGCGCGATCTGCCGTGCGCCCAGTCCGCCGATGGCCTCGCCACGAAAACGCACCGCGCCGCCCGACAGGCCCAGCACACCGGTCACGAGGTTGAAGGTGGTCGACTTGCCCGCGCCATTCGGCCCGATCAAGCCCACGATCTGGCCGGCGCGCGTTTGAAAGCTGATGTCGTTCACCGCCACCAGCCCGCCGAAGGTCTTGCGGATCGCCTGCACGTCGAGCACCACCTCGCCGGCGGCCGGCTTGGTGCGCGCGGGCAGGTCTTTCGCACCTTGCCAGTCGACGCTGCGACGCGGCCTCGGCAGGCGGCGATCGACAAACGCCCACAGCCCCTCGGGCAGGTACTTGAGCACCAGCACGATCATGATGCCGAACACGATCAGCTCGTAGCTGCCGCTGGTGCCGATCAACTTGGGAAGCAGCACCTGCAACTGGTCTTCGAGCAGCTTGACCACGCCCGCGCCGGCGATCGCGCCCCACACATGGGCCGCACCGCCGAGCACCACCATGAAGAGGTACTCGATGCCCATCTTCAGCCCGAAGGGCGAGGGGTTCACCGTGCGCTGGAAGTGCGCGAACAGCCAACCCGAGATCGACGCCAGCATGGCCGCCAGCACGAAGATGCCGATCTTGAAGCGAAGCGTGTTCACGCCCATCGCCTCGGCCATCTGCGAGCCACCCGCCAATGAACGGATGGCACGGCCGCTGCGGGAGTCGAGCAGACGGATCACCGCGAAGGCCGCGAGGATCGCAAAGACCCAGACCACGCCGTAGAACAAGCGTTGCTGGCCGAACTCGAAGCCGAACAGCGACAGTCCCTTCACGCCCAGGATGCCGTCGTACTTGCCCAGCGCGTCGAGGTTGCCCATCAGGTAGTACAGCGACAGTGCCCACGCGATGGTGGCCAGCGGCAGGTAGTGGCCCGACATGCGCAGCGTGATCGCGCCGATGATCGCCGCGCTGATGCCGGTCAACGCCAGCCCGATGAACAGCGTGACCCATGGCGACAGGCCGGTGTTCACCGTCAGGTAGGCGGTGGTGTAGGCACCGATGCCCACGAAGGCCGCCTGCCCGAAGGAGGTGAGCCCGCCCACGCCGGTGAGCAGCACGAGGCCGAGCACCGGCAGCGTGTAGATGCCGATGTAGTTGAGCTGGATGATCCAGAAGTCGGGCAGCGGCAACAGCGGCAGCGCGACAAGCACCAGGATCAGCGCGAGTGGGCCCCAGGTGCGCAGAAGGCTCTTGTCGGGCGCTTGGGCCGAAGAAGGGTTCAGTAGCGCTTCCATGTCAGTGATCCGTGGCCGGTTGTGTTTTGAATGCGCTGGTCCGGGGCGCGTGCGAATGACACCGGGAACTCCCCTCCGCGAATGTCCCCCGCTTCCCTCCTCCTTTATTTCGCTGCGAGGAGCACCCGGTGCCATTCGCACTGGGGCACGCTGCTATTGATCCTGCGATCAACGACCGCTCTGTCCAATGCTCGCGCCGATACGGTGCTCTTTTTCGCGAAATAAAGGAGGAGCGAAGCGGGGGACATTCGCGAAAAAGAGCACCGTGTCGGCGTGTGCGACGCCCTGAACAACAGCAGCGCTCAGAACGCACAACGCGACGCACAGAAGAGCAAGTCTTCATCAATGCTCCTCATCCGAATGACCGCTGCGCAGCGAACGCCACAACAGCACTGGCAGGATGATGGTGAACACGATCACTTCCTTGAACGAGCTGGCCCAGAACGAACCAAAAGCCTCGATCACCCCCACGGCCAGCGCCCCAAGCAGCGCACCCGGATAGCTCGCGAGCCCGCCGATCACGCCCGCCACGAAGCCCTTCAGGCCGATGAGAAAACCCGAGTCGTAGAACACGGTGGTGGTCGGCCCGATCAGCAGCCCCGACAGCGCGCCGATCAGCGCCGCCATCGCAAAGGTCAGTTGCCCCGCAGCCTGCGTGGAGATGCCCATGAGGCGCGCACCCAGCCGGTTGACGGCCGTGGCACGCAACGCCTTGCCGTACAGGCTGCGCTCGAAGAACAGCCACAGCAACACGATCAACGCCGCGGACACACCGAAGATGATCAGCGCCTGCCCGCTCACATTGAGCGGCCCCAGCGCCATGCGCTCGTCCCAGAACGGCGGATTGCGAAAGCCTTCCGCGCCAAAGAACAACAGGCCCAGCCCCGTCATCGCAAAGTGCACGCCGACCGAGACGATCAGCAGCACCAGCGAACTGGCCCCGGCCAGCGATTGATAAGCCACCCGGTACACCAGCGGCCCGAAAGCCGTGACGATGAACACCGTGAGCAGCGCCTGCACGCCCAGCGGCAGGTTGCGCGGGCCGGCCCAGGCCGACACCGCACAGATCACGGCGGGCGCCGCGAAGGTGCGCAAAGCCGCCATCAGCCCCGCCACCGCGCTGCCGCGATGGCGCCACACCGTGACCAGGTCCATCAGCGCGGCGACGCCCGCCAATATCAGCAGCAGCCACACCGTGCCCGGCGTCTTGCCCGTCTGGAAGATCGCCAGCGTCAGCGCGCCGTACGCCACGAACTCGCCCTGCGGAATGAAGATGACGCGGGTCACCGTGAAGACGAGCACGATGCCCATGCCCAGCAGGGCATAGATCGCGCCATTGGTGAGTCCATCCAGCGTCAGGATGCTGGCGATTGAAAAATCCATGGCGTGGGTTCGCGGCGCGGGCTTGTTGGAGGATTACTGCTCGACCTTGAAGGCGCCGTTCACGACCTTGAGCATCACGCCCGTTTCGGTCGTGTAGCCCCAGTGATCTTGCGCGGTCCAGTTCAGCACGCCGTGCGCGAGCACCGTGCGGCCCATGCCTTCGAACGCATCGCGCAGCGCGGCGCGGAATTCCGGCGTGCCGGGCTTGGCCTTCTTGAGTGCGACCGGCACCGCCTTTTCGAGCACCGTGAGCGCGTCGGCCGCGTGGCCGGCGAACTGGTTGCGCGAGCCGGGGCCGTAGGCCTTTTCATAACCCTGCACGAAGGCCACGGCTGCCGCCTTCGACGGATGGCTGTCGGGCAATTGCTCGGCCACGGTGGCGGGGCCCGACACGACGAAGGTGCCTTCGGCATCCTTGCCGGCGGTGCGCATCAGGTCCTGCGTGGCGGCGGCATGCGTCTGGTAGACCTTGCCCTTGTAGCCGCGCTCCATCACGGCCTTTTGCGGCATGCCCGCGCCGCTGCCCGAGGCCACGATCAGGATCGCGTCGGGGTTGGCCGAGGTGAGCTTGAGCACCTGGCCGGTCACGCTGGTGTCGGCACGCGCAAAGCGTTCGGTGGCAACGATCTTGATGCCGTTCTTGGCGGCCTCGGCGGTCAGCGCCTTGAGCCACAGCTCGCCATACGCGTCGGTATAGCCGAGGAAGCCGACCGTCTTCACGTTCTGCTTCTTCATGTGTGCGACCACTGCGAAGGCCATCACGTCGTTGGACTGCGGCAGGCGGAAGAACCATTTGTCCTTGCCCGGCGGCAGGCCGGCCGGTGCGGTCGACAACTGCGGCGTGCCGGCTTCGGCGGTCACGTCGGCCATCGGGATGGCGACCGGCGTGGCGCTGGAGCCGACGATCACGTCGACCTTGTCTTCGGTGACGAGGCGCTGTGCATCCTTCACGCCGGTGGTCGGGTCGGTGGCATCGTCGAGCACGACGACCTTCAGTGTTTCACCCGCGATGGTCTTGGGCCAGATCGCGATGCCGTTCTTCACCGGAATGCCCAGGCCCGAGGCCGGGCCGGTGAGCGGCTGCACCACGCCGATGGTGATGTCGGCACGGGCCATGCCCATGGCCATGAGCGCCATCACGGCGGCGAGGGTGGTCTTCTTGAAGGTCATCGGTGTCTCCTGATGTGTTGGAAGTGAAGCGAACTGACGAACGAAAGCTCAGCGCGGCGCCATGCGCAGCGCGCCGTCCAGGCGGATCACCTCGCCGTTGAGGTGGCCGTTGGTGACGATGTGGCAGGCCAGCTCGGCGAATTCGGAAGGCTTGCCCAGGCGCGGCGGAAAGGGAATGGACGCGGCCAGCGAGTGCTGCACCGCCTCGGGCAGCTCCAGCAGCAGCGGCGTGGCGAACAGGCCGGGCGCCACGGTGCACACGCGGATGGCGTGCTGCGCGAGGTCGCGTGCCATCGGCAGCGTCATGCCGACGAGGCCGCCCTTCGAGGCGCTGTAGGCCTGCTGGCCGACCTGGCCGTCGAAGGCCGCAACGGACGCGGTGAAGAGCATCACGCCCTTCTCACCGTTGTCCAGGGCTTCGAGCTTGGCGCAGCGTGCCGCGAACAGGCGCGCCATGTTGTAGCCGCCGATCAGGTTGATGTTGACCACGCGCACGAAGTCTTCGAGCGGTGCGGGGTTGCCGTCCTTGCCGACGATGCGCTTGGCGCTGCCGATGCCGGCCACGTTCATCAAAATGCGCGCGGGGCCATGCGCGGCAGCGGCCTTGTCGAGCGCGGCATTCACGCTGTCGGTGTCGGTGATGTCGCAGACGCAGGCGATGCCGCCGATTTCTGCCGCTACTTTCTCTGCCAGCGCCGCATTGCGGTCGAGCACCGCGACCTTGGCGCCCAGGCGCGCGAGTTCGCGTGCGGTGGCTTCACCGAGGCCCGATGCGCCGCCGGTGACGAGTGCGGCTTGTCCTTCGATCTTCATTTCTTGTGTCTCCTGGATGGGTTAGCGGGGCTTGAAGGTGAAGGGCAGGGTGTCGGCGTGCATCGCATCGGCGAGCGCCGCGCGGTGCTTGAGCACGGCACGCTGGTTGATGGAGCCCTTGTCGGTCACCTCGCCCTTGTCGATGGAAGGCGGCTCGGCCATCAGGTGCAGCCGCGCAATGCGGTTGGCGCTGCCGGTGCCCATGGCGGACAGTTCGTTGGCGACCTGCTGGAAGTGCGCCTGCACGGGTTCGCTTTCGAGCACCTGCTGCATGGTGGCGTCGGAGCTGAGGCCAGCGAGCTGCCGCACCTTCTGCGTCGCAAAGATCAGCGCGCCGACTTCCTTCAGGTTGATGCCGGTCAGCACCGCGTCCTGCACATAGGGTGCACCGGCCGCGATGATCTTTGCGCGCAGCGGGCCCACGCTCACGAAGGTGCCGGTGGCGAGCTTGAAGTCTTCTGCGATGCGGCCGTCGAAACGCAGGCCGCGGTGGATGTTGTCGTCGGCGATCCACTTCACCGCGTCGCCGGTCGAGAAGAAGCCTTCGTCATCGAAGGCCTCGGCCGTGGCCTCGGGCGCGCGCCAGTAGCCGGGCGTGATGTTGGGGCCGCGGTAGCGCACCTCGGTCTTGCCGTCGACTTCGATCAGCTTGATCTCGATGCCGGGCGCGGGCAAGCCCACGTCGCCCGACTTCACTTCGGGGCCGGTGACGTAGAGCGCGAAGGGGCCCGACTCGGTCATGCCCAGGCCGGTGCCCATGACGATGCGCTCGCCGACTTCGGCTTCCTGCGTCTTGTGCAGGCTGTCCCACACGGGCTGCGACAGCGCGGCGCCGGAGTAGAAGAACATCTTCACGCGCGACAGCAGGTTGCGGCGCAGCACCGCATCGGTTTCCATCGCCTGCGCGATGGCCTCGAAGCCGGTGGGCACGTTGAAGTAGATGGTGGGCGCGATCTCGCGCAGGTTGCGCAGCGTCTCGGCCATGCCGGCGGGCGTGGGCTTGCCGTCGTCGACGTAGAGCGTGCCGCCATTGTCCAGCACGATGCCCACGTTGTGGTTGCCGCCGAAGGTGTGGTTCCAGGGCAGCCAGTCGACCAGCACCGGTGGTTCGTCGCCCAGCGCGGGAATCGACTGGCGCAACTGCTGCTGGTTGGCGCACCACATGCGGTGCGTGTTGATCACGGCCTTGGGCATCTTGGTGGAGCCCGAGGTGAAGAGAAACTTGGTGATGGTGTCGGGGCCGGTCGCGCGCATGGCGGCGTCGATGGCGGGCGTGGCCGGCGTGGCGGCGAGCAGGCTGAAGGCGGTGGTGGCGCGGCCTTCGAGCGTGCCTTCTGCGAGCACGACCTCGGTGCCGGCCGGCACGGTTGCCTGAATGGCGCGGCCGTAGCGCGCGGCGTCGGCGGCGAACACCAAGCCGGGTGTCAGCGTGTCGAAGACGTGGCGCAGCTTCTCGAAGTCCTGGCTCACAAGCGAGTAGGGCGGCGACACCGGGCAATAGGGCACGCCGGCGTAGAGACAGCCGAGTGCGAGCAGTGCGTGCTCGATGCCGTTCTCGCTGAGGATCGCGACCGGGCGTTCCGCGTTCAGGCCCCGGTCGAGCAATGCCTGTCCGATACCGCGCGCCTCTTGCAGCGCCTGCGCATAGCTCACGCGCAGCCAGTCGCCAGTGCTGCCGTCAGCCAGCCGTTCACGACGGGCGATGAAGGTGCGCTCGGGCGCGGCTTCGGCCCAGTGCTGGAGCCGGTCGGTCATGCGATCGCGGTAGGCCTGGAGTGGCGTCTCGGCCTGCAGGTACTGCGTGCCCGGTGCGCCGTCGCGCAGAACCGCGCGGGTGACGCCGAAGGCCAGCGGGCGGTATCGAACGGCGGTCATCCTTTGCTCACCTTCGCGGCGCGGCCTTCGAGGAAGTCGCGCACGCGCGCCTTGGCTTCAGGTGCGGCCTGCACGATGCCGGAGATCAGCGCCTCGGTGAAGAAGCCGTGGTCGGCCGACTGTTCGGCGATGCGCGGCAGCGCGTGCATCAGCGCGTAGTTGGTCAGCGGTGCGTTGGTGGCCACGCGCTTGGCGAGTTCGAGGGCCTTGTCGAAGGCGGAGCCTTCATCGACCAGGTACTGCGCGAAGTTGGCGCGCTCGCCATCTTCCGCGTTGTAGACGCGGCCGGTCATCATCATGTCGGTCATGCGCGCCACCCCGATCAGCTTGGGGATGCGCACCGAGCCGCCACCGCCGACGAAGATGCCGCGCGAGCCTTCTGGCAGCGCGTAGAAGGTGCTCTTGTCGGCCACTCGGATGTGGCAGGCGCTGGCCAGTTCGAGCCCGCCGCCGACCACCGCGCCGTGCAGCGCCGCGATCACCGGCACCGGGCCGTGCTGGATCAGGTCGAGCGCGGCATGCCACATGCGCGAGTGCTGCATGCCCTGGCCGGCGTCGCGCTCTTTCAGCTCGCTCAGGTCGAGGCCAGCGCAGAAGTGCGGGCCTTCGCCGTCGATCACGGCGGCGCGCACGGTGGATGGCAGTTGCTCGAAGGTGTCGCGCAGCGCGAGGATCAGGCCGTCCGACAGGGCGTTGCGCTTGGCGCCGCGCGTCAGACGGACGATGGCGACTTCGTCGCGGATGTCGAGTTGGAGGTCTGGATGGGTCATGGTGATGTTCGGGGTTGCGCTCAATTATGGTTATGATAAATAATCAATTCAAGGCACTTGGGCCTCCAGAATCCTAGGGACTTACCCGTACCGGAGACAACGACATGGACCACCAGAACCTGATTGCCATCGACATCCACACCCACGCCGAAGTGAGTTGCTGGAACCCGTTCGACAACTACGGCGAGGAATACGACCGCGCCGCCGACAAGTACTTCGGATCGAGCGGCCGTCCGACCATTGCCGAGAGCGTGGCGTATTACCGTGAAAGAAAGATCGGCCTGGTGATGTTCATGGTCGATGCCGAATCGAACATGGGCCGCCGCCGCATCCCGAACGAAGAGATCGCCGAGGCCGCGCAGCAGAACAGCGACATGATGATTGCCTTCGCCAGCATCGATCCGCACAAGGGAAAGATGGGCGCACGCGAGGCGAGGCGGCTCATCGAGTCGCACGGCGTGAAGGGCTTCAAGTTCCACCCGACGGTGCAGGCCTTCCACCCCTACGACAAGATGGCCTGGCCCCTCTACGAGGTGATTGCCGAATACAAGCTGCCGGCCATCTTCCACACCGGCCACAGCGGCATCGGCTCGGGCATGCGCTGCGGCGGCGGCCTGCGGCTCGAATACAGCAACCCGATGCACCTGGACGACGTGGCCATCGACTTCCCCGACATGCAGATCGTCATGGCGCACCCCAGCTTCCCGTGGCAGGACGAGGCATTGAGCGTGGCCACGCACAAGCCCAACGTGTGGATCGACCTGTCGGGCTGGAGCCCCAAGTACTTTCCCAAGCAATTGGTGCAGTACGCCAACACGCTGCTCAAAGACCGCGTGCTGTTCGGCAGCGACTACCCGCTGATCACGCCCGATCGCTGGATGAAGGACTTCGAGGCGGCCGGCTTCAAGCCCGAGGTGATGCCGGGCATCCTCAAGGGCAATGCGGTGCGGCTGCTGGGGCTCGACAAACCTGCGGTGTCAGCGGCCTGAAGGCGCGCGGCGCGCCGGATCGGCCGCGTCGTTCCAGTGCTGTTCCCAGAGTACATCACCGCGCTCGAGCGCCGCGCCCATCTCCTTCTTGCGGCGCTGTGCCACGGCCGTGATCAGCGCATTGCAGACCGACAGCGCGGCTGTGTACGAATCGAAGGGCGATGCGCTGGAGGTGCGCACCAGCAGCAGGTGATCGGCCGATGCAGCCGCGGGGGCCGTCGGTCCGTCGGTGATCACGACGACCTTCGCGCCCTTCTGGCGGAAGTACTTCGCCGCGCGCGCGATCGCGAGCGAGTGGCGCCTGAAGGTGGGCGCGAGCAGCAGGTCGTGTTCGTCGATCCAGAGCAACTGGTCTTCGAGCAGCAGTGGGCTCGTCGACGTCATGAGCCGCACGTCGGGCAGGCACATGTTCAGGTGAAGCGCCAGGTGGCTGGCCATCGAGGCGCCGTGCCGCTGCCCGAGCACATGCACGCGCACCTTGCGCTGCGTGAGCAGCCGCACCGCGGCCTCGAACGCGGCCACGTCGAGCGATGCGAACGTGACTGCCAGGTTGTGCTGGTCGTGCAGCAGTGCGTTGTCCAGGCAGGAGCGGATGGACGCGTCGTCGTTGATGACGGCATCCGCGCGCGTGGCGGGCGACGCCAGCAGGGCCGTCACCTCCAGGCGGGCTTCCATCTGCGCTTGGGCGTAGCTTTCGTAGCCTAGCTTGGCGAGCAGCCGCACCACGGTCGATGCGCTGGTGCCCACCTTTTTTGCAAGGCCCGTTGCAGATTCGAGCAAGCCCTGTGGGTGGTGCGCCTGCAGCTCCTCGATCAGGAGCCGCTCGGTCTTCGTGAGCTTCTTGCTGTAACCCGAGATGCGTTGGTTCAGATTCATGGTCGCGGGGCATTCTGCATGCGGAATCGGTGAAACCTCATTTTTGCAAAGAGTATTGCAAAAATATGGTTGACTTGCAAGAATGCGCGCACGATTCCGAGCCGGATTCGCAAGCTCCCCCATGCACCAGGACACAAGGACGTTCCCATGAGCCCCACCACCGCAGTGCCCGCCCTTCGGCGGCGCGAGATCCTCGGCGCCGGATTGACGGCGTTGTTGTTGCCCCTGGCCGCGCATGCCCAGGCCTTCCCGTCGCGGCCGATCACGCTGGTGGTGCCGTTTCCGGCCGGTGGCTCGGTGGACCTGATTGCCCGGCTCTACGCCGAGCCGCTGTCGAAGGCGCTGGGCACGGCGATCGTCATCGACAACCGTGGCGGTGCCGGTGGTTCCATTGCCAGTGCGCAGGTCGCGCGCGCCAAGCCCGACGGCTACACGCTCGTCGTGTCTTCACAAAGTTCGCACCTGGCCAATCCGCTCACGCAAGCCAACCCGGGCTACGACCCGATCAAGGACTTCGCCTCGATCAGCCAGCTCGCCCGCTCCATCAACGTGCTGCTGGTGAACCCGGCAGTGCCCGCGAAGACCTTCAAGGAATTCGTCGCGCTGGTGAAGGCACGCCCGGGCGAGCTGAACTTCTGCAGCGCCGGGCCGGGCAGCATGGGGCAGCTCAATGTGGAGTTGATGAAGTCGCAGTTGCAGCTCAATGCCACGCACGTGCCGTACCGTGGCGGCGGCCCGCTGGTGACCGCACTCATCGGGAACGAGGTGCAGTTTGGGCTGGACAACCTCGCGCCATTCCTGCCACACATCCAGGCCGGCAAGCTGCGCGCGCTGGCGGTGGCCGCGCCGACCCGCTTCGCGGCGCTGCCCGATGTGCCGACCTTCGCGGAACTGGGCTACCCGGTGCTCAACACCACGTCGTGGATCGGCCTGGCCGCGCCCGCGAAGACGCCGCCCGAGGTGATCGCCGCGCTGCACAAGGCCGTGCGCTCGGTGGCGGACCAGCCGGTCATGGTCGAGGCGCTGCTGTCGCGCGGCTCGCTCGCGCCCGAGGTGCAGTCGCCCGCGCAGTTCACCGCGATGATGTCCGAGCGGCTGGCGCTCTACGGCGAGATGGTCAAGCGCGCGGGCATCCGTGGCGAGTGAGTGAGCGCATGACGCATGCATCGTTCGCTCCCGACACCGCGCCGCTCGAGGTGCTTCCGCGCGACATCTCGGCCTACCGGCAGGGCAACACCAGCATCGACTACGTGCACCGCTTCGCCTCGGGCCGGCCGGGGCCGCATGTGCTGGTCAATGCGCTGACGCATGGCAACGAGATCTGCGGCATGGTCGCGGCCACGCACCTGCTCGACGCGGGCGTGCGCCCGAAGATCGGCACGCTCACCGTGAGCTTTGCGCATGTGGAGGCCTACAACGCCTTCGACATCGACCGGCCCTATGAGAACCGCCAACTGGTGCACAACCTCAACCGCATCTGGTCGACGGACATGCTCGACGGCACGCAGCAAAGCCCCGAACTGCGCCGTGCACGCGAACTGCGGCCCGTGCTCGATGCGGCCGATTACGTGCTGGACATCCATTCCACGCGCGCGCCGGTGGTGCCCTTCTGGGTCTATCCGGAGTTCGAGCGCAATGCGGGCCTGGCGCTGGCCGTCGGCCGCCCGCTGGTGCACCTCGTCATGCCCGTGGGCGCTGCACCCGGCACGGGCGTGACGGGCTATGGCCGTCACGGCGAGGCTGGCATCGACGGCGGTGCGGTGGTGGTCGAATGCGGCCAGCATTTCAGCCAGTCGGCGGCCGACCTGGCCACCGACGTGTCGCTGCGTTTCCTGGCGCACCTGGGGCTCATCGATCCGGTGCGGGACCTTGCTGCGGCCGCGGAGCCGGCACGCCGGTTCCGGTTGCTCGAAGTGCACATGGTGCAGTCCGACGCGTTTGCCTTCGTGCGGCCCGTGATCGGCTTCGAGGTCTTCCACAAGGACGAGCTGATCGCGGTCGACGCGGGCTGCGAAATCCGCTCGCCCTGCGACGGCTGCACGATCTTCATGCCCACGCGCGCGCCGGTGATCGGCCGCGAAGGCGTGTACCTGACCGTGCCGGTCTGAGGTTCAGGGCGCCTTCGCTTCGGCGTCGGTGCCTTCGTCTTCTTCCAGCCGGTCCCAGTCGCGTCCCGAGCGGCGCTGCCGCTCTTCGCGCTCGCGCGCCATCTGTTCCTCGAACTGCTGGCGGCCTTCCTTGTTGGCTGCGATCAGCTTGGCGCGGTCCTTGTAGTGCGGGTAGATCTCGTCGCTGAGCTTGATGTTCCGTTGTCGGAACCGCATGGTCGACTCGCGCGCCTCGTGCGCCGGCCAGCCCAGCGCTTCGAGCGTGGAGCGGGCGCTGCGCAGCGACGACTCGAACACCTCGCGCTCGACATCGGTCACGCCGCGGTCGCGCAACTGAAACAGGTGCGTCACGTTGCGGGCCCGCGCGATGATGCGGGCCTGCGGGAAGTTTTCCTTCACGAGGTCGACGATCTCCAGCGATTGCTCGATGTCGTCCACCGCCACCACGATGGCCTTGGCCGATCCGGCGCCTGCGGTGCGCAGCAGGTCGAGCCGCGTCGCGTCGCCATAGAACACGCGAAAGCCGAACTGGCGCAAGCCTTCGACCGTGTCGGCGTCGTGGTCGAGCACCGTCACGCGCAGGCCCTGCGACATCAGCATGCGCCCGACGATCTGGCCGTAGCGGCCGAAGCCGCAGATCAGCACCTTGGCGTCTTGCTGCTCCGAGATTTCTTCGAGCTGCGGACCCTGGTTGCGGCTGTAGCGCGGCAGCACGAACTTGTCGAGCAGCACCAGCAACAGCGGCGACAGCAGCATCGACAGCGCCACGGCGCCGATCAGCAGCGAGGTGATGTGGGGCGGCAGCACGTCGGGGCCCGCCGCCTGGAACACCACGAAGGCGAACTCGCCGCCCTGCGCCAGCAGCAGCGTGAACACCGGCCGCTCCTGGTAGGCCAGGCCCATCGCCTTGGCGAGCGCATAGATCACGACCAGCTTGACGACCATGAAGCCGACCACGAGTGCGGCCATCAGCCAGGGGCTGGCGATCAGCACGCCGAAGTTGATCGACATGCCCACGGCGATGAAGAACAGGCCGAGCAGCAGGCCCTTGAAGGGCTCGATGTCGGTTTCGAGTTCGCGCCGGTATTCGCTTTCCGCCAGCAGCACGCCGGCGAGGAAGGCGCCGAGCGCCATCGACAGGCCCACCAGTTGCATCAGCGCCGCGATGGCCACCACCAGCAGCAAGGCTGCGGCGGTGAAGATCTCGGGCGTGTTGCTGCGCGCGATCCAGCGCAGCAGCGGGCGCAGCAGCAGCCGGCCGCCGAGGATGATGCCGGCGATCACACCGATGATCTTTGCGGCCTCCAGCGCACGGTCCAGCCCGCTGATCGATTGCTCGGCGGCGGTGGCGCCGGCCAGCAGCGGCAGCAGCGCAAGAATGGGAATGGCCGCCACGTCCTGGAACAGCAGGATCGAGAAGCCGGCCTGGCCGCTGGGCGTCTTGAGCAGGTTGCGTTCGCCGAACACCTGCAGCGCGATGGCGGTGGACGACAGCGCCAGGCCCAGCGATGCCACCAGTGCCACGCGCCATTCGGCGCCCACTGCCCAGCCGACGGCGAAGAGCACGGCGGCGCAACTGAGCACCTGCGCGGCGCCCCAGCCGAAGATGGGCCGGCGCAGGTTCCACAGGCGCTTGGGTTCGAGTTCGAGGCCCACGAGGAACAGCATCAGCACCACGCCGAATTCGGCGAAATGCAGCACGTCCTCGACACTGGACACGAGGCCCAGACCCCAGGGGCCGATGGCGATGCCGGCCACGAGGTAGCCAATGATCGAGCCAAGGCCCAGGGCCTTGGACAGCGGCACCACCAGCACGGCGGCGCTCAGATAAATCAGGCTGCTGGTCAGCCAGGCGGGTGCGTGTTCCATGCTCAGGCCGCGCCTTCCTTGGGGTTCGCTTCGTTGGCGGCGGACACGGAGGCCAGGCCACGGCTCATCGCGGACTGGTAGACGCTGGACAGCACCTTGCCAATGTCGTCGGATTCGGCGGGGCGGTCGGTCTCGGGCACCGGGCAGGCCACGCAGACGTCGAGTTCATCGAGCTCTGGCCATGCGGGGTAGCTGCCCAGCCGTTGGGCGAACACGTCGACATGCGCCTTCACGTCGGCCTCGCTGGCGCTGCGCGCGCCGTGGAAGATCAGCGGCGGCAGGAAGCGCATGCCGCACAGCGCGGCGGTCTGTTCGTAGGGCGGCAGGAAAGCGTCGAAGAAGTAGCGGTGGTAGCTCTGCGGGTGGTAGCTGGGCTCGGGGCTGCCGGTGGTGGCGACCAGCCAGAAGTCCTTGCCCTGCAGGGCGGTGCCGCCGGGGCCGTAGGCCCAGCCATAGCTGAGCACGTCGTCGAGCCAGAGTTTTTGCAGCGGCGGCATCGAATACCACTGGATCGGGTGCAGCAGCACCACCAGGCTGGCCTTGGCGAGCCGGGCCTGCTCGGCCTCGATGTCGATGGCGAAATCGGGGTAGCTGCCGTAGAGGTCGTTGACATCGACCCCCGGCACGCCGCGCGCGGCGGCGAGCATGCGTCGGTTGACGCGCGAATCGCGCCAGTGCGGATGGGCCGCCAGCACGTAGATGCCGCCGGTTTCGCCGGCGGGGTTTCCCATGGATGTTGTTGTCGTCATGCCGCGAACATTAGCGCAGTCCGGGGCGGTTCGTCGGCCAGATCGGGCGAGGCACTACGATGCTGGCCTGTTCCAGCTCTGGAGGAGATCCCCATGCCGGTGGTTCTGGTCGCCAACCCCAAGGGTGGCGTTGGCAAGTCGACGATTGCGACGAACATCGCGGGCTACTTCGCAAGCCGCGGCCATGCCGTGATGCTGGGCGATGTGGATCGCCAGCAGTCCTCGCGGCTCTGGCTGGGCCTGCGCCCGCCGATGGCGCGGCCCATTTCCACCTGGGAGGCCACGGGCGAAAGCACCGTGGTGCGGCCACCACGCGGCACCACGCACGCGGTGCTGGACACGCCGGCCGGCCTGCACGGCTGGCGCTTCAAGGAGGTGCTGGGGCTGGCCGACCGGGTGATCGTGCCGCTGCAGCCGAGCATCTTCGACATCTACGCCACGCGCGATTTCCTCGACCGGCTGATGGAGCAGCGCCGCGCCGAGAAAACGAAGATCGGCCTCGTGGGCATGCGGGTGAACGCCCGCACGCTGGCGGCCGACCGGCTGCATGAGTTCATCGAAGGCCTGGGCGTGCCGGTGCTGGGCGAGCTGCGCGACACGCAGAACTACGTGCAACTGGCGGCACGCGGACTCACGCTGTTCGACATTGCGCCGGGCCGCGTGCAGCGCGACCTGGAGCAGTGGCAGCCGATTTGCGACTGGCTCGAGAACTGAGGCCCCCCGGCTTTTCACTCCGCTTCGCTGCGTGTAATTCGCCACCCCCCGTGGGGGAGGCGCGGTCGCCTTGGGGCGGCCCGGCGGCGCCCGCAATCCCCTGTTTTCCCTGACTCCGGTTGTCGCAAGCCCGACAGCCGGCCGAACACCCTTGGCACCAGAATGCCTCGCATGACAAAAAAGACATTCCAGACCCTTCAGGATCTCTCCGCCTGCGTCGGCCAGGAAGTCGCCGTGAGCGACTGGATCACCATCACGCAGGAGCAGGTCAACCTGTTCGCCGAGGCGACGGGCGACCACCAGTGGATCCATGTGGATGTGGAGCGGGCCAAGGCCGGTCCCTTCGGCGCACCGATTGCCCACGGCTTTCTGACGCTGTCGCTGCTGCCGCGATTCTTCGAGGCGGCCATCGACGTGGTCGAGTCGCGCATGGGCGTGAACTACGGCATGAACCGGGTGCGCTTCATGTCGCCGGTGCCGGTGGGCAAGCGGCTGCGCGCGCGCATGAAGCTGCTGAGCTCGGAGCCGATTGCCGACGATGGCTTCCAGATGACCTGGGAAACCACCATCGAGCTCGAAGGCGCTGCCAAGCCGGCCTGCGTGGCCGAATCGGTGGCGCGGCGCTACCGCTGAGGCGGCGGGCGCCTTCTTCTTTCTTCTTACATCCGGCTCTTACATCCGGCGGTCGGTCACGTCGCCGTAGGTGGCGGCACCGGCACGCGTGATGCTGAGCGCCCCGGTGCGCACCGCGGCGCGATCGACATTGCCCGTGGTCGCGCGGGCCACGCCGGTGCCGCCATTGCTGACCTGCAATGGCTGGCGTGCATCGGCCTGTACCTGTGTACGCGACAGCGTCGACTGGAAGGGTGCGGGCGGCAGCGGATTCTGTTCACCCTGGAAAGCCTGGGCGCCGGTGCTGAGGGCGAGGGTGGCGAAGGTCGCGAGGGCAATCGACTTGGCGTTCATGTGGAACTCCTTGGGGCAAAGCGTTGAGAGGCCGGATGCCGGACCCGATGCGCTGATCGCATCGCGTGCCTGCATGTCTTCCATACGGCGTGCCGGGCCGATCGGATGTGCCTCTGTCGCCGCAAGGGGCGACTTCTTTGTTTCTTTATGTCAGCCGAAGCCGTTCTGGCGCCAGGCCTCGAACACCGTCACGGCCACCGCGTTCGAGAGATTCAGGCTGCGCTGGCCTTCGCGCATCGGCAGCCGCAGGCGCTGCGGCTCGGCGAAACCGTCGCGCACTGCCGGCGGGAGTCCGCTGGTTTCCGAGCCGAACACCAGCCAGTCGCCAGGCTGGAAGTGCACGTCGTGCACGGCGCGCGTGCCGCGCGTGGTCAGGGCGAACATGCGGTCGGCGGCAGGCCGTTCTGCATCGAGCAGCGCCTGCCAGTCGGCGTGGCGCTTGACCTCGGCGTACTCGTGATAGTCAAGCCCGGCGCGGCGCAGCAGGCGGTCGTCCATCGAAAAGCCGAGCGGCTCGACCAGGTGCAGGGTGCAGCCAGTGTTGGCGGCCAGCCGGATCACGTTGCCGGTGTTGGGCGGAATTTCGGGGTGGACCAGGACGATATGGAACATGCGCCGATTGTCGACGGGCCGAGGCCGTGATTCACGCCGTGTCAGCGGGGCGGGTCGGTGCGGGCCAGCGCGATCGCGGTGATGTGGACCGCGCCGGCCAGCCGCAGGGCTTCGGCCGCTGTGAACAGCGAGGCGCCGCTGGTCATCACGTCGTCGACCAGCACGATGCGCCGGCCTCGTACCTTGTCCGCGCGCAGGGGCTCCACGGCAAAGGCGCCGCGCAGATTGCGCAGGCGTTCTGCACGCGCCAGGCCGCTCTGGGCCGGCGTTTCGCGCGTGCGCAGCAGCAAGGTGGCATCGGTCTTGGCGGGGGACAGGCGCCGCGCCAGTTCGTGCGCCTGGTTGAAGCCGCGCTCGCGCAGCCGACCGGGCGCCAGCGGCATCGGCAGCACGATGTCGCACTGCTCCAGCGCGGGCTCCACCCAGGGCGCGCTGCGCAGTAGCGTGGCGAGCGGGCCGGCCCATCCTGCGTCGCCATCGAACTTGAAGCGGGCGATGCAGTCCGGCCAGGGCCATGCGTAGGTGCAGGCGGTCAGGCAGACGTCCAGTGGCGGCGGGTGGCGCAGGCATTCGCCGCATCGGGTCACGCCCTCGGGCACCGGCAGGGCGCAGCCGCTGCAACGCGCCATCGGCGGGGCGAAGCGCGCCACGCAGGCATCGCACACAGGCTGCGAGGGCCATGCGCGGCAGACTTCGCACTGGCTGGGCAGCCGTGCGAGCAGCGAAGTGAAAGGCCGGAATGGCCTCAAGGCCTGATGGCTGAACATGGGCTCAATATACTCACGGCCCCATGGCCACCGACCCCGCAAGAAGACCGCCGACCATCGACCCAACGGCGGCAGCCCGCTGGCGTCGGCTCGCGCCCGCCGATGGCTCGCCCTGGCTGCACGAGGAAATCGGCCGCCGGATGGAAGACCGGCTGCAATGGATCAAGGCCCAGCCCAGCTCATGGGCCGATTGGGCTCCGCTGCGCGGCGGGCTCGAGGCGCATGAACTGGTGGCCAAGCGCTATCGCGACGCAGCCTCCTTCGTGATCGAACCCGAGCCGGCGCTGGCCGCCGCGACCGGCGAAGCGCTGGCCGCCCCTTGGTGGAGCGCGCGCCGCTGGCAAGGCGGCAAGGCGCGCTTCGATGCGCCGCCCGAAGAGGGCGTCGACCTGCTCTGGGCCAACATGTCGCTGCACATGGCGGCCGACCCTGAGGCGCTGATCTCGCAATGGCACCGGCTGGTGGCGACCGACGGCTTCCTGATGTTCTCCTGCCTCGGGCCCGACACCGTGCGCGAGTTGCGCGCGCTGCATGCCCGGCTGGGCTGGCCCGCTGCGGGCCACGAGTACACCGACATGCACGACTGGGGCGACATGCTGGTGCACGCGGGCTTCGCCGAGCCGGTGATGGACATGGAGCGCATCGTATTGACCTGGGCCACACCCGAGGCGGCGCTGGCCGAGCTGCGCACGCTCGGGCGCAACCTGCATCCGGCGCGCTTCGGCGCGTTGCGTGGCAAGACGTGGCACAAGGCGCTGAAGACGGCGCTGCCCGAACTCGCGCCCGCCGAGGGTGCTGCGGGCCACATCGCACTGACCTTCGAGGTCATCTACGGCCATGCCTTCAAGCCGACGCCGCGCGTGTCGTTGTCGGCCGAAAGCGCGGTGTCGTTGCGCGAGATGCGATCGATGCTTCAACGGGGTCGTCCGGGCGCGTGATCGGCTGTTGATTGCGTGGCAAAAACGCCTGACGCACGGGCTGTTTTTTGCCTACTAGTAGTGACCCGTAGGCGTCCCATGCGGCACTCGGGTGCAGATATCTACCCGCTACAATCCGCCGTTGCGTGAAACTCGCGGGTATTGTCCCGCGATCGAGGGGTGTCGGATCCTGTTTGTACGAGGGGTTTGGCGGCCATCGACGCTCCGATTTGCTGAACTCGCCCGTGTCGAATTCCGTGTTTCGATTTGCCACCGTTTCAGGCCAGAGCATCCACTGGTTCCTGAAGCGCAATTGCTCGGTGACGCCGAGCCAGCTTGCCTGGCTCTATGCCTCGCTGTGCGTGGTATCGCTCGGCACAGGCACGGTGTTCTGGCTGCACGGTGCGCCGCTGGTGCTGCCATTTGCCTGGCTCGAACTGGCCGCTGTCGGGTTTGCGTTCATGGTGTACGCACGGCACGCGACCGATGGCGAGAAGATCGCGCTGCAGGGTGGGCGACTTGTCGTGGAGCTCGAGAACGGTGGGCACTACGAACGCACGGAATTTCTTCCGCACCAGGTGCGGATCGAACCGCAGACCGGCGATCGCTCGCTGATCGAGGTCTCGGGACAGGGTCGATCGGTCAGGGTAGGGCGCTATGTACGCCCGGAGTTGCGAGCGGCGTTGGCCCGCGAGATTCGAATGGCGTTGCGCGGCGCCTGAGGGGGCTCGCGCAGTGCTGCACGGTTGGGTTTGTCGAAAAATTGAAGAAACGTGAACACGATGAAGAGCATTTGGCGCAATAAGTACAGGCCGGCGAATCTGTTGCTGGCGGCCGGCGCGGCGTTCAGCAGCGCGGCGCACGCAGTCAACGATCTGCCCGGCGGCCCTTCGGTGCGCCAGCTGAATCTTCCGGTCGGTGTGACCAAGATCGCGCAGGAACAGCATTTCCTGCACACGGTCATGATGATTCTGTGCACGGTCATCTTCGTCTCCGTGTTCGCGGTCATGTTCTATTCGATCTGGAAGCACCGCAAGTCGGTCGGCCACAAGGCGGCCAACTTCCATGAATCGGTGGTGGTCGAGGTCATCTGGACCATCGTGCCTTTCCTCATCGTGATCGTGATGGCGCTGCCCGCCACCAAGGTGCTGGTGGCCCAGAAGGACACCACCAACGCCGACCTCACGATCAAGACCACGGGCTACCAGTGGAAGTGGGGCTACGACTACCTGAACGGCGAAGGCGAGGGCCTGGCCTTCATCTCCACGCTCGACAGCTCGCAGCGCGCGATGTCCGATGCAGGCGCCAAGGGCGTGATGCCCGACGACTACCTGCTCAAGGTCGACTACCCGCTGGTGGTGCCGGTCAACAAGAAGATCCGCATCATCACCACCGCCAACGACGTGATCCACGCGTTCGCCGTGCCGCAACTGGGCCTCAAGCAGGACGCGATTCCCGGCTTCGTGCGCGACACCTGGTTCCGTGCCGAGACCATCGGCGATTACTACGGCCAGTGCCAGGAACTGTGCGGCAAGGAACACGCCTACATGCCGATCCACGTGAAGGTGGTTTCGGCCGGTGACTACACGGCCTGGGTGGCCGACCAGCGCAAGGTCGCCGCCGCCAAGCTCGACGACCCGACCAAGGTCTGGACGCTGCCCGACATGCTGGTTCGCGGCGAGAAGGTCTATGCCTCCAATTGCGCCGCCTGCCACCAGGCCAACGGCAAGGGCGCGGGCCCGATCAAGGCGCTCGACGGCGATCCGAAGGTGCTCGACGCCGATCACTCGGTGCAATTGCACGTGCTGCTCAACGGCCAGAACAACGGCGCGATGCCGTCCTGGAAACAACTGAGCGATACCGACCTCGCGGCAGTGGCCACGTACACCAAGAACAGCTGGTCGAACAAGACGGGCCAGCTGGTGCAGCCGGCCGAAGTGCTTGCCCTGCGCGGCAAGTGACCCGGCAGCGCCCCGCGAAGAAGAAATTGCAAGGAACAACGAAATGAGTGCAGTCCTCGACCCCCACGGTCACGCCCCCGGCGACCACGCACACGACGGCCACGACGAGCATCACGGGGCGCCCACCGGCTGGCGCCGCTGGGTCTTCGCGACCAACCACAAGGACATCGGCACGCTCTACCTGCTGTTCAGCTTCACGATGCTGATGGTGGGCGGTGTGCTCGCGCTGCTGATCCGCGCCGAGCTGTTCCAGCCCGGCCTGCAACTGGTGAACCCCGAACTGTTCAACCAGTTCACCACCATGCACGGCCTGATCATGGTGTTCGGCGCCATCATGCCGGCCTTCGTGGGCTTCGCGAACTGGATGATCCCGCTGCAGGTGGGCGCCTCCGACATGGCGTTCGCGCGCATGAACAACTTCAGCTTCTGGCTGCTGATTCCCGCGGCGTTGATGCTGGTCGGTTCGTTCTTCATGCCCGGCGGCGCACCCGCTGCAGGCTGGACGCTCTACGCGCCGCTCACGCTGCAGATGGGCCCCTCGATGGACGCCGGCATCTTCGCGATGCACATCATGGGCGCCTCGTCGATCATGGGTTCGATCAACATCATCGTGACCATCCTGAACATGCGCGCCCCCGGCATGACGCTGATGAAGATGCCGATGTTCTGCTGGACCTGGCTCATCACCGCCTACCTGCTGATCGCCGTGATGCCCGTGCTCGCAGGCGCCATCACGATGACGCTGACCGACCGCCACTTCGGCACCAGCTTCTTCAACCCCGCCGGTGGCGGCGACCCGGTGATGTACCAGCACATCTTCTGGTTCTTCGGCCACCCCGAGGTTTACATCATGATCTTGCCGGCCTTCGGCATCATCAGCCAGGTGGTGCCGGCCTTTGCCCGCAAACGCCTGTTCGGCTACGCCTCGATGGTGTACGCCACCTCGTCGATTGCCATCCTGTCGTTCATCGTGTGGGCGCACCACATGTTCACGACCGGCATGCCGCTCACCGGCCAGCTGTTCTTCATGTACGCGACGATGCTGATCGCGGTGCCCACGGCCGTGAAGATCTTCAACTGGATCGCGACGATGTGGCAGGGCTCGATGACCTTCGAGACGCCCATGCTGTTCGCGGTCGGCTTCATCTTCGTGTTCACGATGGGCGGCTTCACCGGCCTGATCCTCGCAGTCGCGCCGATCGACACGCAACTGCAGGACACGTACTACGTGGTGGCCCACTTCCACTACGTGCTGGTGGCAGGCTCGCTGTTCGCCATGTTCTCGGGCTTCTACTACTGGGTGCCCAAGTGGACCGGCGTGATGTACAACGAAACGCGCGGCAAGGTTCACTTCTGGTGGTCGTTGATCTCGTTCAACGTCACCTTCTTCCCGATGCACTTCCTGGGCCTGGCCGGCATGCCGCGACGCTATGCCGACTACCCGATGCAGTTTGCCGACTTCAACGCCGTGGCGTCTGTCGGTGCCTTCTTCTTCGGTTTCGCCCAGGTCTACTTCTTCCTGTTCGTCGTGTTGCCGACCATGCGCGGCAAGGGCGAGAAGGCTGCACAAAAGCCATGGGAAGGCGCCGAAGGCCTCGAATGGGAAGTGCCTTCGCCCGCACCGTTCCACACCTTCGAGAACCCGCCCAAGCTGGACATCACCGCCACCAAGGTGATCGGTTGATCGGCAGCCAGCCAAGCCAAGCGACCGCACGACGATGACCACGCCTGAGCAAAGAAAGAACAACCGACGCATGGGGCTCACGCTGGCTTCCATCGCGGTGATCTTCTTCATCGGTTTCATCGTCCGCATGGTCTTCTTCGGCGGTCGTTGACCGCCGGCAACCGAACGGGAGCAGCAGCATGAGTCTCGGTCAACGCATCCAGCGCGCCAACGTCCGCATGGTCGGCAAGCTGGCCATCGTGGCCTGCGGCATGTTCGCCTTCGGCTATGCGCTGGTGCCGATGTACCGCGCCATCTGCGAGATGACGGGCATCAACATCCTGGCGCTCTCCGAGCTCGAGGTGCCCGGCGGCGCCAGCGGCGGCAAGAACGTGCGTGTGCCCGACAACACGCAGGTCGACATGAGCCGCACCATCACGGTCGAGTTCGACTCGAACGTGCGCGGCGGCCTCTGGGACTTCAAGCCCGCGGAGCGGACCATCGAAGTGCATCCGGGCCAGCTCAACACGGTGATGTACGAGTTCCAGAACGTGCAGAACCGCCGCATGGCCGCGCAGGCCATTCCGAGCTACGCGCCGCAGCAGGCGGCGCCCTACTTCAACAAGCTCGAGTGCTTTTGCTTCAACCAGTACACGCTCGATCCGGGCGAGAAGAAGCAGTGGCCGGTCGCATTCGTGATCGACCCCAAGATTTCCAAGGACGTGAAGACCATCACCCTGTCGTACACCTTCTTCGAGGTGGGCGGCAAGACGCCGCCGGCGCCGGTGGCGGCCAACTCGAATGCCGTCAATGAGCCGCGCTCGTGACCGTTCCTTCAGGCAAGCCGAAGGCTTCGCTGTGGGACACGGTGAAGGCGGTGGGGTGGTCGTTCTTCGGCGTTCGCAAGAACAGCGCCTACCAGGAAGACCTGGGCAAGCTGAACCCGCTGCACATCATTGCGGTGGCGTTCGTGGCCGTGATCGTCTTCGTGGTGGGGCTGGTGCTGCTGGTGCGCCTTGTGGTCGCGGCCTGACGAAGATACCCACGCTAGCCAGAATCCATTGAATCGAGAGAAGAAAGAAAGCCAGGAGCTGATATGAGTTCAACCACCCACGGCACCACGCCCTACTACTTCGTGCCCGGACCATCGGCCTATCCGGTCATGGCTGCGACCGGCCTGTTCTTCGTCATCCTCGGCGCGGCGCAATGGATCAACGGGCACGCGTGGGGCTCCTGGTCCCTGCTGGCCGGCATGATGGTCTGGCTCGGCACGCTCTTCGTGTGGTTCCGCGCCGCCATCGGCGAAAGCGAGACCGGGCAGTACGGCCACAAGGTCGACCTCTCGTTCCGCTGGAGCATGAGCTGGTTCATCTTCTCCGAGGTGATGTTCTTCGGCGCCTTCTTCACGGCGCTGTGGTGGGCCCGCACCCATGCGCTGCCGACGCTCGGCAGCCTGGACAACGCGATCCTCTGGCCCGACTTCAAGGCCGTGTGGCCCAGCGTGGCCGCTGGTGCCACTGGTTCGCCGGCCGGCATCGTCGAGCCCTTCCAGACAGTCGGCCCGTTCTGGCTGCCCACGATCAACACTGCGCTGCTGCTCAGCTCGGGCGTGACGCTCACCATTGCCCACCACGCGCTGCGTGCCGGCCACCGCGCACAAACGATCCGCTTCATGTGGCTCACCGTGCTGCTCGGCATCGTCTTCCTGGGCGTGCAGGGTTATGAATACCACCACCTGTACACCGAACTGAACCTCAAGCTCAGCTCGGGCACCTATGGTTCGACCTTCTTCATGCTGACCGGCTTCCACGGCCTGCACGTGTTCATCGGCATGCTGATGCTGCTGTTCATCACGCTGCGGCTGCAGAAGGGCCACTTCACGCCCGAACGCCACTTCGGCTTCGAGGGTGCGGCCTGGTACTGGCACTTCGTGGACGTGGTCTGGCTCGGCCTTTACATGCTGGTCTATTGGCTTTGAGCGAAGAACCTCTCGGCATTCCACAAAAAAGGCGCCGCAAGGCGCCTTTTTCATGGTTCTCCTGGAACGAGCACCACCTACTTGCCGAGCGGGAGCCCGGTGGGCTGGATGTAGCCGAGTTTCCAGGCGAGCAGCATGCAGAGGAACAAAAAGACCGAGAGGCCGATCCGAAAGGTGAGCGCTCGCGCCATGCCACCGCTTTTGGCGCGCCCGTCGCGCCCGTCCTTCAGCATGAAGAACAGTGCAAAGGCGAGGCTCGCGAAGATGCCCACGAACACCAGGGCAACGAAATATTTCATGACCCGCATTATCGGCCGCACGCCCCTTTCCCTCCAGTGACTCCTGAACCCCTGTACCCCGAAGAACGCCGCCGTCCTGGCCGCTTCTGGCTGATCACCATCGCGGCCGTGCTGACGCTTGCCGCCACCGTTTCGCTCGGCCGCTGGCAGCTGTCGCGCGCCGCGCAAAAAGAAGCGCTGCAGGCCGACATCGACGCCCAGAAGCAGAAGCCGGCGCTGACCCAGGCTGAATTCCTCGCGCTCGAAAAACCCTCCGACGCGCTGCACCGGCCCGTGCGCCTGCGTGGCCTGTGGCTGCCGACGCAGAGCGTCTACCTGGACAACCGCCAGATGCACGGCGTGCCCGGCTTCTATGTGCTGACGCCGTTCGCCCTCGAAGGCAGCGAGCAGGCGGTGATGGTGCAGCGCGGCTGGGTGCAGCGCAATTTCGTCGATCGCACGAAGCTGGGCGAGGTCGAGACGCCAGCGGGCATCGTCGAGGTCACCGGGCTGATCGAGCCGCCACCGGGCCATCTGCTCGAACTGGGAACGCCGGCACCGGCCGCCGCTGCGTCGGCTCCCGCCGCGGGGGCCTCGGCACCGGCCGCCGAAGGGGTTTCGTCCATCCGGCAAAATCTCGACTTGGAGGCCTTCCGTGCCGAGACCAAGCTGCCGCTGCGAACCGATGTGTCGCTGCAGCAGACCGGGCCGGCCTCCGAGGGCCTGCAGCGCGACTGGCCGGCCCCGGCGCTGGGCTTGGAGAGGCACTACGGTTACGCATTCCAGTGGTTCGGCCTTTCGGCCCTCGTCGTCATCCTCTATGTCTGGTTCCAATTCATCACCCCCTTCCGCCGCTCAAGGCGCCGCGCACGCGATGGCCGCTTCTGACGAGCCGCTGGGCCTGACGGTGCACTCGATGCCGTCGCCCAGCCAGGCGCTCGACGGTTCGGAGGGACGGCGCACGCTGAACGGGCGCTGGAAGATGGTCGCCGTGATGCTGATGTGCGCGGCTCCCGTCATCGCCTCGTACTTCACCTACTACGTGATCCGGCCTGAAGGTCGCAGCGTGTATGGCGAGCTGATCGATCCGCAGCGCGAACTGCCCAAGCTGACTGCCACCGATCGCGATGGTGCGCCGGTCGACATCGCCACGCTCAAGGGCCAGTGGCTGCTGGTCGCGGTGGCCGATGCGAGCTGTGATGCGCTGTGCGAGCAGCAGCTCTACCTTCAACGCCAACTGCGCGAAAGCCTGGGCCGCGAAAAAGACCGCATGGACCGCGTCTGGCTCGTGAGCGATGCCGCGCCCGTGCCCGAGCGCCTGAACAACGGCCTGCATGGCGCCACCGTGCTGCGCGTGCCGACCGACCAGTTGGCCAAGTGGCTGGCGCCGGTTTCGGGCCACACGCTGGCCGAGCACCTCTTCGTGGTCGACCCGATGGGCAACTGGATGATGCGTTTCCCGGCCCGCATGGACGCCGCAGGCGCCAGCCGCGCCAAGCGCGACATCGACCGCCTGCTGCGCGCCTCGGCCTCGTGGGACGAGCCCGGCCGCTGATTTCCCCATGGACACGAGCTCCCTCTACGATCTGACGCCGATCGCCTGGCTCATGGCCGCCGGCATCCTGATCGCGCTCGGGCCGCTGGTCTGGGTGTGGCGCCGCAACGCGGGCGCCGGCCCGGCGCGGCGGCTGCATGCGCTGACTGTGCTCACGCTGTTCCTCACGTTCGACCTCACGCTGTTCGGCGCCTTCACCCGTCTCACCGATTCGGGTCTTGGTTGTCCCGATTGGCCCGGCTGCTACGGCAACGCCAGCCCAGCCGGCGCACGCCACGAGATCGCGATGGCGCAGGCAGCCCAGCCGACCGGCCCCGTCACGCACGGCAAGGCGTGGGTCGAGATGGTTCACCGCTACCTGGCGACCGGCGTTGGCGTCTTGATCCTTGTGCTGGCCGTGGCCACATGGCTGGTGCGCTGGTGGCCTTCCATCGGGCCCAAGGCCGGCAACGCACCGCAGCCTCCACCTGTCATCGCACAAGCCGTGCTGAACCCCTGGTGGCCGACAGCGACGCTTGTTGGCGTGAGCTTGCAGGGCGCATTCGGCGCGCTGACCGTCACCTGGAAACTGTTCCCGGCCATCGTCACCACGCATTTGATGGGCGCCATCGTGTTGCTGGCGCTGCTGTGCATCCAAGCGGTGCGCTACAAGCAGAGCGCGACGCAGCGGCTGCCCACTGCCGTGTCGCCTGCACTGCGCACCGGACTGATCTTCACCACCGTCCTGCTCGTGCTGCAGATCGCCCTGGGCGGCTGGGTCAGCACCAACTACGCGGTGCTGGCCTGCACGCAGTTCCCGACCTGCCAGAACAGCTGGTGGCCGCCGATGAATTTCGCGCAGGGCTTCGAGATCTGGCGTCACCTGGGCGTGACTGGCGACGGCCAGCCGCTCGATTTTTCTGCGCTCACGGCCATTCATTACGCGCATCGGCTGATGGCCTATGCAGTGTTCGTGGCGCTGGGCGTGCTGGCCTGGCGCATGCGTCGCATCGAGCCGCTGCGCTCGCAGGCGCATTGGCTTGCCGGACTCGCGTTGCTGCAACTCGCCACGGGCCTGGGCAACGTGCTGCTCGGCTGGCCGCTGGCCGCGGCCGTGCTGCACACCGGCGGCGCCGCGGCGCTCGCCGTGGTGCTGACCTGGGCGCTGTGCGAAAGCCGCCGCGAAGCCGCATCCACAACCGTGGCTCTGCGCGCCGACGACAATGCACGCGCGCCCCATAACCCGAAGAAAGCCACCGCGTGAGCACCCCGATCCCCGTTCAGCACACCAGCACCGCCAACGTGCTGCGCCAGTTCTACGCGCTGACCAAGCCGCGCGTGGTGCAGCTGATCGTGTTCTGCGCGTTGATTGGCATGGTGCTGGCGGTTCCCGGGCTGCCCTCGTGGGCCGACGTGCAGCGCGGCGTGCTGGCCTGTATCGGCATCTGGCTGGTGGCGGGTGCGGCGGCGGCGTTCAACTGCCTGGTCGAGAAGGGCATCGACGCCAAGATGAAGCGCACCGCCTGGCGCCCCACGGCGCGCGGCCAGCTCAGCGACATGCAGGCGCTGGCGTTCTCGGCGCTGCTGTGCGTGGCCGGCTCGGCGCTGTTGTGGTTCACGGTCAACCCGCTCACGATGTGGCTGACCTTCGCCACCTTCGTCGGTTACGCGGTGGTCTACACCGTGATCCTCAAGCCGCTGACGCCGCAGAACATCGTGATCGGCGGCGCCTCGGGCGCGATGCCGCCCGTGCTGGGCTGGGCCGCGATGACCGGTGACGTCGGCCCCGAGGCGCTGATCCTGTTCCTCATCATCTTCCTGTGGACCCCGCCGCACTTCTGGGCGCTGGCGCTCTACCGCGTCGAGGACTACCGCAAGGCCGGCCTGCCGATGCTGCCCGTCACGCACGGCAACGAGTTCACGCGGCTGCAGGTACTGCTCTACACCTTCATTTTGTTCGCGGCCTGCCTCATGCCTTTCATCTACGGCATGAGCGGCTGGCTGTACCTTGCGGTGGCCATCGCCGTGAGCATCGGCTTCACCGGCTACGCCTTCGCACTCTGGCGCAACTACTCCGACGCGTTGGCACGCAAGACCTTCCGGTTTTCGCTGATCCACCTGAGCGTGCTGTTCCTGGCGCTGCTCGTCGACCACTACCTTCATTGAATTGAACACCGCTCCCATGAAAAAGCGAAACGCTCTCAAATTGATCGCTGCAAGTGTGGGCGTGGCGGCTCTGGGCGTAGGGCTTTCGGCCTGTGGCGAGACCAAGCAGAACTTCAATGCGGTCGACATCACGGGTGCCGACTACGCCAAGGGCTTCTCGCTGAAGGACGCCGACGGCAAGGTCCGCACCATGGCCGACTTCAAGGGCAAGGTGGTCGTGCTGTTCTTCGGCTACGCGCAGTGCCCCGACGTCTGCCCGACCACCATGACCGAAATGGCGCAGGTCAAGCAGCAGCTCGGCAAGGATGGCGACAAGCTGCAGGTGCTGTTTCTCACCGTCGATCCGGCGCGCGACACGCCCGAAGTGCTGAAGGCCTACATGGGCGCGTTCGACCCGAGCTTCGTGGCGCTCATTCCCACACCAGAGGAACTCGCCGCGGTCGCGAAGGACTTCAAGGTCTATTACAAGAAGGTCGACGGCAAGACACCGACCAGCTACTCGATGGACCACTCGGCCGCGAGCTACGTTTACGACACGCAGGGCCGGCTGCGGCTCTACGCGCGCTATGGCGCGGGCGTGCCGACCATGGTGTCGGACGTGAAGGCGCTGCTCGCTTCCTGAGAGCCCGGCACATGGACACCGCAGTGGCCGTGGTCGGCTCGGTCGATCACCTGAAGGCGCGCAAGGGCGCCTTTCGCATCGCGCTCATTCCGCCCGAGGTGCTGCGCGCACTCAACGACGGCTTGCTCGAAACCGTCAACCTCAACGAATTCATGGCGCTGGAGCTGCCGCAGCTTGCGCGCAGCGTAGCGGGGCACATCGGCCTCGACGCGGCAAGCGAGCGGCTGGTCGACACGCTGGCGATGCTCAGCGCTTTCAAGCCGATGCAGCGGCACAGCCATGTCGCGCGTGCCCTCTATGACCTGACGGCCCTGCACACCGAGCGTGATGCCGTCGCCCACAAGCTGGCCACGCATGCGAGCGACGTCGCGCGCTGTTGGGCTGCCCAGTGGGTCACGCTCTCGGGCCTGTCGCTGCCGGCGCAACTGGAGGCGGTGCGCCGCTTTGCTGCCGATCCGCATTTCGGTGTGCGCGAAATCGCCTGGATGGCGGTGCGCGACGCAGTCATCGCTTCACTCGACGAAGCGCTGGCGCTGCTGCAGCCCTGGGTCTTCGACGCCGACCCCAACATCCGCCGCTTTGCCAGTGAACTCACGCGCCCGCGCGGCGTGTGGTGCGCGCAGATCGAGGCTCTGAAAATCGAGCCTTGGCGCGCGTTGCCGCTGATCGAGCCGCTGCGTGCCGACCCCAGCCGCTACGTGCAGAACTCGGTCGCGAACTGGCTCAACGATGCCAGCAAGACCCAGGGCGAGTGGGTCGACACACTGTGCGCGCGCTGGGTGGCCGAGTTGGACACGGCCGAAACCCGCTACATCGCCAAGCGCGCCCTGCGCACGCTCTCCAAATGAAAAAGCCCGGCTTGCGGCCGGGCTCGTTCGGGAAGAGGGCGAAAGACGCCGCTTATGCGTAGTCGGCGAGCGCCTTCTTCATCTTCTTCATCGCAGCGACTTCGATCTGGCGAATGCGCTCGGCGCTCACGCCGTACACAGCCGCCAGGTCGTGCAGCGTCATGCCGCCCGAACCGTCGTCGTTGACCTTGAGCCAGCGCTCTTCCACGATGCGGCGGCTGCGGTCGTCCAGCGCTTCGAGCGCGGTCGCGATGCCATCGCTCGACAGGCGGTCGCGCTGCTGCGATTCGAGCAGGGCGGTTGGCTCCTGCGTGGCGTCGGCCAAGTAGGCGATCGGGCCGAAGCCTTCGTCGCCGTCGTCCGAAGGACCCGGATCGAGCAGCACGTCGCCGCCCGACAGGCGGGTTTCCATTTCGACCACTTCTTCAGGCTTGACGTTGAGCCGGGTCGCCATCTGCGACACCTCGTCGGGGCTCAGCGTTTCGCGGTGCGTGCCGTTGTCGGCCGCGGCCGACTCGGCCTTGAAACCCTGCTTCATCGAGCGCAGATTGAAGAACAGCTTGCGCTGGGCCTTGGTCGTCGCGACCTTGACCATGCGCCAGTTTTTCAGGATGTACTCGTGGATTTCGGCCTTGATCCAGTGCATGGCGTAGCTCACCAGCCGCACGCCCTGGTCGGGGTCGAAACGCTTCACGGCCTTCATCAGGCCCACGTTGCCTTCCTGGATCAGGTCGCCGTGCGGCAGCCCGTAGCCCAGGTACTGGCGGGAAATGGAGACGACCAGGCGCAGGTGCGACAGGATCAGCGCGCCGGCGGCGTCAAGGTCGTTCTGGTCGCGCAACTTGCGAGCGAAGCCCTGCTCTTCTTCGAGCGTGAGCAGCGGCAGGCGGTTGGCGGCCGAAATGTAGGCATCCAGGTTGCCCAGCGGGGGGACCATCGACCATGGATTGGCGACGGCCAGCTGGTTGGCAGAGACTCCAGACAGCGTTGTCATCAGGGGAAACTCCTTAGTGTTGGCCATATTAGCACTCGGTTAGAGGGAGTGCTAAACCAAGGGTTCCCTTGAGTTTCTATCGCGGCGATAGCCGCAGACTTGGGGGGCGCCTTGGTGCCCTCCCTACGACCCTGGGTGACCAATTTCAGTTGCCGGCAGACGGCAATCGACACCCGCTTTTGCATCCAGTCACATATTTGTAGTGCACGGTCAACGCATCAAGCCCAGACGGACTGCACCGCCGAAGCCAGCGCCACCACCAGCGGGTCGCTGGCGCGTTCCGCTGCGCTGCTGAAGTAGAGCTGAGCGTCCACCCGGGCATGGCCCCAGACCACCCAGTCGCCGCGCTCCACGCCCGGCACGGCCACTTCCTCGCGCAGCAGTGCACAGGCGCTCCCGGCGCGCACGAAGGTCTCGAGCGAACTCGTGTCGTCGCTGCGCATCACCACATTCGGCGTCAGGCCCTGCTGCTCGAACAGGCCGCGCAGCATCTGGTGCACATGCGACTCGGCCGTGCCGTCCACCCACGGCAGCCCGGCCAGCACGCGCCAGCCGCCGCGCTGCATCTCGGCCGCCAGCCGCGGTGGAAAGGCGATGCGGTAGCAGACCGAACGCAGCGCGATCCACTGAAGGTCGCGCGGCGGATGCACGCTGATCGTGAAGGCGCCCGCAAGGCCGCCGCCGCGCACCTGGTCCAGCAGATGGCCCACGGCATGGGTGCGGGTGTGCAGTTCCACCAGCGGCAGGCTGCGCTGCACCGCGACCGACAGGCTGCCCGTGCGCAGAAACTCCGGCGATTCGCCCGGCAGACCCAGGTCGATGCGTCCGCTGAGTTCGCCCTGCATGTTGCGCGCGGCGCCCTTCAGTTCGCTGGCGGCGCTCAGCAGCGCCTCGGCCTGGGGCAGCAGCCGGTCGCCGGCGCGCGTGAGCGTCATGCGTCCGCCGCTGCGGTCGAACAGGGCCACGCCCAGGCTCGACTCCAGCCCCTTGATCTGCGCGGTGACCGCGGGCTGCGTGACGCACAGCGCGTCGGCTGCCCGCGTCACGTTGCCCACGCGCGCCACCGCCACGAAGGCGCGGATCTGGTGCAGTTCCATGGGCGTCGGCGCGTCAGGCGCCGAACATGCGCACTTGCGAAGGCTCGATGCCCAGGCTCACCGCCCCGCCAACGGGAAACTTCGACAAGCCCATCTGGTGCGGGTGGTCCACCGCCAGGTTCTGGTGGCCCACGCGCACGCGGTAACGCGTGAACTCGCCCAGGAACTCGCTGGCCTCCACCGTGCCCGGCACCCACACGTAGCGGGCGTCGTGCGTCGCGTCGGCCACGTCCACGCGCAGCGAGTGCGGCCTGAAGCTGACCTGGATGGTGTCGGCCTCCGGCGCATCCGAGGGCAGCGGAAAGTGCAACTCACCGACGCCTTCGACATCCAGCGACAACGTGTCCCCGCGCCGCGAGCGCACCTTGCCCTCCAGCAGGTTCATGGTGCCCACGAAGTTCGCGACGAAGGTGTTCACCGGGTAGTCGTACAGCGTGGCCGGCGCGCCGACCTGCTGCACCACGCCCTTGTCGAGCACGGCCATGCGGTCGGCCGTGGTCATGGCCTCTTCCTGGTCGTGCGTGACGAAGATGGTGGTCAGCCCCAGCCGGCGCTGCATCGCCAGCAGCTCCTGGCGCATCTGCACGCGCAAGGTCTTGTCGAGGTTGGACAGCGGCTCGTCCAGCAGCAGCACCTGCGGCTCGATGACGATGGTGCGCGCCAGCGCCACGCGCTGCTGCTGGCCGCCCGACAACTGGCTCGGGCGGCGCTGCGCATACTGCAGCAGCCCCACCAGTTCGAGCGCGGCCGAGACCTTCTCCTTGATGACCGCCTTGGGCGCCTTGCGCTCGACCAGCCCGAAGGCCACGTTGTCCCACACCGACATGTGCGGCCACAGCGCGTAGCTCTGGAACACCATGCCGACGTTGCGCTCCCACGGCGCCTTGTTGCTCACGTCCTTGCCGTCGATCAGCACCTCGCCGTGCTGGTGCCGGTTGAAGCCGGCAATCAGGCGCAGCAGGGTCGACTTGCCCGAGCCGGAAGGCCCGAGCAGGGCGAAGAACTCGCCGGGCTCGACATCGATGCTGACGTCCTTCAGCACTTCGGTGGTGCCGTAGGCGAGCCGCACGTTGCGGCACTGGACAGGTACTTTTTTCATGAGGGGCCTGGTTTTCAGTTCTTGACCGCCGGGGCGGTGGCGGGTGTTGCGGCGAGGGGCAGTGCGGGCAGTACCTCGTCGACCGGCCGGTGCGTGAGCTGCCTGCCGGCGCGCTCGACCACCACATGCGACAGGTAAGTGCCGAGCGCCACCACCGCGATGGCCAGCACGCCCAGCGCTGCGCCCGGCCCACGGCCGGCCACGCTCTGCATGTACAGGTAGATGCCGTAGCTCATCGGTGCCTGCGACTCGGAGGACGACAGCAGGATCGTCGCGGACAGCTCCACCGCCGCCGTGATGAAGCTGGTCACGAAGCCCGCGAGGATGCCGCCCGCCATCAGCGGCACCACCACGCGCTGGATGGTGCGCATCTTGGTCGCGCCCAGGCTCTCGGCTGCTTCTTCCAGCGACACGTGCACCTGCTGCAGGGCGGCCACGCAGGAGCGCAGCGCATAGGGCAGGCGGCGCACCGCGTAGGCCAGCATGATCACGATCCAGGTGCTGGTCAGCAGCGTGTCGGTGCCCGGCACCGTGACACCCTTGAACAGGCGCAGGTAGCCGATGGCCAGCACGATGCCCGGCACGGCCAGCGAGGCCGTGGCGATCCAGTCGAGCCACTTGCGCGCAGGCAGCGTGGTGCGCAGCATCAGGTAGGCGATGGTCACGCCCAGCAGCACATCGAGCCCCGCGGCCAGGCCGCAGTACAGCAGCGTGTTCTTCATCATGCCGCCGGCGTCCTGGAACACGGTCTCGTAGTGGGCCAGCGTGTAGGCGTCGGGCAGCGGCGAAAAGCTCCACACCTGGGCCAGCGACAGCAGCAGCACGCCCAGGTGCGGGCTCAGCACGACCAGCAGCACCAGGAAGATCCAGCCGTAGGCTGCGAACGAACCCAGCGGCGACAACTGGCGCTTGGCGATGCTCGCGCCGCCCTTCTGGATGGTCGAATATTCCTTGCCGGCCAGCATGCGCGCGGACAGCGCCATCGCGGTGATGGAGAACACGATCATGATCACGCTGATGACGTAGCCCAGCGGGTCTTCGAGCCCGACCTGGGTGATGCGCAGGTAGGCCTGCGGCGCCAGCATGTTGGTCTGGCCCAGCACCAGCGGCGTGCCCAGGTCGTCGAACACCTTCACGAACACCAGCGAGGCACCGGCCACGAAGCCCGGCATGGCCAGCGGAAAGATCACGCGCCAGAACAGGCGCCAGCCGGTGCAGCCGAGGTTCAACGCCGCTTCTTCCATTGCGCCGTCGATGTTGCGCAGCGCCACCGTCAGGTTCATCAGGATGAACGGAAAGTAGTGGATGGCCTCGACGAAGATCACGCCGTTGAGCCCTTCCATGATCGGCAGCGTGACGCCGAAGTGCTCGTTCAGCAGCAGGTTCAGCGAGCCCGAGCGGCCGAAGATCAGCTGCATTGCCGCCGCGCCCACGAAGGGCGGCATGATCAGCGGCAGCACGCCCAGCGTCTGGATCAGCATCGCGCCGCGAAACTGGAAACGCACGGTGAAGTAGGCCAGCGGCACCGCGATCAATGCAGCGAACAGCGCCGACGCGGTGGCGACGAACAGGCTGTTGAAGAACGATTCGCGCATCAGCCCCTGGTCGAAGAAGGCGCCGAAGTGGCCGAAGGTCAGGCCGCCATCGGCATCGACGAAGGCCGTGTAGAAAACCCTTCCTACCGGCAACACCAGGAACAGCAGGAGAAAGCCGAGCACCAAGGCCCCGGCCAGCCATGCGCCGGGGCGCACGTTGCCGAAGAAAAAGCGCCTGCCTGGCGCGGCCGGCGCGGTGCCGGCGGTCGTCGTGGACATCTGTGGTTCCCGTGTCGGTCAGCGGGCGGTTGCCAGCGCCTGTTCGGCGAAGCCCCTGGCGCGCTCGTAGTGGTCGCGCGCCTGGCTGTTCCAGCGGTCTTCCAGGCCGGTGACCTGTTTGTTCGAGGCGGCGTCCTTCTTGTTGGCGGTGAACAGCGCCAGGAAGTCCTTGTCGCTCGCCAGCGATGCGCCCACCAGCGGCGTGAAGGCCAGGTCGCGCGCCTGCTTCAGCAGGGCCTGTCCTTGCGCGTTCGGCTTCTTGGCCAGCGCTGCGGAGGCTTCGTGGATCGCCTTGGTGGCGGCCTTGAGCTCCTTGTGGCGGAAGGTGATGGTCTGGTCGAACATCGACGACACCACGTTGTAGCGGGCTTCCGAAAGGTCGGAGTCGAAGTGCACCTTGGCGCGCTTGGCGATCTCGAACGGATTCGGGTACGAGGCCGGCACCTTGCCGCCCAGCGCCGAAGGCGGCAGCACCGGCAGGCGCGAAATCTTCGGATCGAGCAGCAGCAACTGGCCTTCGGTGGACACGCTGTAGGCAATGAACTTGCGCGCCTCCTCGGGGTTCTTGCTGCCGCTGATCAGGCCGATGTTGGCCGGCACCACGGCCGTCACGTCGGGGTAGACGAACTCCACCGGGAAGCCCGAGAACTTGCCGGCCAGGCCGAAGAAGTCGATCACCAGGCCGATGCCGAACTGCCCGTTGTTCACCCCATCGGGCACGCCGAAGCTGCGCTCGGTGATGGCCGCGCTGTTGCCCGAAATCTGCAGCAACTGGTTCCATCCCTTGTCCCAGCCTTCGCCCTGCAGCAGGGTCTCTACGGTCAGGTGGGTGGTGCCCGAGCGCGACGGCGCGCTCATGGCCGCGTGGCCGAAGTACACCGGCTTCATCAGGTCGCTCCACTGTGCCGGCGCGGGCAGCTTGTTGGCGGCCATGTAGCGGGTGTTCCACATCAGGCCGTAGCCGGCCAGTGCTTGCCCGAGGTACAGGCCCTGCGGGTTGTTGATGGGGTAGTTGCCCACTTTCTCGGGCACGGCCTTGTTGGCCTGCGCCGCCACGTTCTCGAGCAGCTTCTGCCCGGCCAGCACCTCGAAGGCGTCGGGTGCCGAAGCCCAGAAGATGTCGGGCCGCTGGCCCACCGGCAGCTCGCGCACATAAGAGATGCCCTGCACCGTGCTCTTGTTCAGGATCTCCAGCTTGATGCCCGGATTGGCCTTCTCGAAAGCGACCTTGTAGGCCTGCGTCAGCTCCTTGGGGAACGACGTGACCACGGTGACGGTGCCGGCCTGCGCTGCACCGGCCATGCAGGCGGCCAGCGAAAACGAGAGCGCAACGGCGCGGCGCTTGAAGAAGCTGTAAGGCATTGATGTCTCCATTGGTTTTGTGCTGCCCGTTCGGGGCAGGTGCAACAGGCCGCGCACTTCATGGCGAGTACTTCGGCCTGTCGGCTGGCATCGTGCATGACACTTCCCACGAGTTCCAATCAGAAAACGTGATGCGCTCCATCAGGTCTAAGGGTTCACCCGCGCCTGCGGTGCGTACCGTGCATGCGCGCGAACACCGGCGCACGGGGGCCGCGTCGGTCGACGGGATTTGCGCGTTTCGGCCCGGGCGGCCGAAGAAAAACTACCAGCGGATGCCCAGCTTCAGGAACAGTTTCGACAGCACGAAGAGCGGGCCGACCCAGAGGTACTGGATGTCCTCGAAGAACGACGGCTTCTTGCCTTCCAGCTTGTGGCCGATGAACTGGAAGATCCAGGCCACCACGAAGATGGCGGCCGACACCGGCAGCACCAGCCCGCCCATCGCATGCACCAGCACCAGGGCCAGCGCGGTCAGCACCAGCATGGTCAGCAGGAACGCCGGCGCGCGCAGCAGCGCGTAGTAGACGAGGCTGGCCGCCACGAACACATAGGCCACCCACGGATGGATCGCGAACAGCAGGCCGACGATGCTCAGCATGATCGCCGGGATGGCGACGAAGTGAATCAACTCGTTGCTCGGGTTGCGGTGGCTCTCCTCGTAGTGGGCGAGCAGGCGGTCGATCTTGCGGTCGCTCGATGCCAGGGGTGCGGCGGCGGTGTGCGTCATGACAGGTCTCCGGTGCGCCGTTCGATGCGGCGTTGTTTATGTATGCGACGGTGACGATGGTGCCCATTGGCGAGCCCCGTGGCAAGCGCCATCAGGGAATACCAAAAGGTGACACCGGCTCTGTGCCGCCATGACTTAGGGCACTGTCGCGCGCCCGTGGCGCCGCTAAGATCAAACGCGTGGCTTCCTACGACTCTTCACCCGCGCCTTCGTCCCCGGCCGCACAGGCCGGCGCGCCCGTCCCTGCGGCGACCGCGATCCTCGTCGTGGACGACCACGACCTGCTTCGCCTGGGTGTCTGCGCGTTGGTCCAGGCACAGGCCACTTCCGCCGGTTCGCAGATCGAGGTCTTCGAGGCCGGCAACGTCGCCGATGCGCTGGCCCTGTACGAAACCCACCAGGGGTGCATCGGCCTCGTGCTGCTCGACCTTGCGCTGCCCGACACGCACGGCCTGAGCGGCCTGGCCGAGTTCCGCCTGCGCTTTCCCGCTGCGCGCATCGTGGTGCTCTCGGGCACCGGCAGCAGCTCGCTGGCGCAGGGCGTGCTCGCTCTCGGGGCCGCAGCCTTCCTGCCCAAGTCGGCCGACCTGAAGGAAGTGGTGAGCTTCATCCGCGCCTGCGGCCTGCTCGATCCCGATGCGGCGCCACTGCCGGCGGCGCCGCCGCCGAAGTCGCTCTCCGGCTATGCGGAGTTCGCCCACGCCAGCGCATGGCAGGAACTCACGCCGCGCCAGATGCAGGTGCTGCAGTGGGTGCTCGAAGGCAAGGCCAACAAGGAAATCGCCCAGCTCGCCAACCTGAGCGAGGGCACGGTGAAGAACCACGTCTCGACCATCCTTCTGCTGTTCGGCATGCGTTCGCGCGCCCAGTTGATCAGCACCCTGCATTGAGCGAAGCGGTCGTGGCGTTGAACGATCCGCTGGCCGACCATTCGCTCGGCCAGCGCGTGCTGCGCGAGCACGTTGCCTCGGTCTACAGCACCTACGGCGTCTCGACGCTGACCCACATGGCCTTCGTGGTGGTGTTCGGAAGCATCATCTATTCGCAGCTCAAAGACCCGAGCCTGCTGTTCTGGATGGCCGGGCTGCTGATGGCCGACATCTACGTGTTCTTCACACCGCGCTGGACCCCGTCCCGGCCCGCGCACGAAAGCTCCTATTGGGCGCGAAAGATCTCGCGCCTGGTCACGCTGGTCAGCATGGTCTCGGCGGTGGTGCCCTGGCTCATCGTGCCGCACGACAACCTGCCGATGACCTCGCTGCTGATGGCCGTCATCGTTGGCAGTTGCGCGCGGGCTGCGCAGTCGCTGTGGCCTCTGAAGGCCGCGCTGTTCGGCTACACGATGCCCATGTCGCTGGGCATGATCACCGCGCTTGCGTGGCAGGGCGACGGCCTGCATCTCTTTCTGGCGATTGCCGGCGCGGCCTACCTGCTGCTGACCCTGCATGCGGGCATCGGCCAGCACAAGCTGCTGACCCAATCGCTCATGCTGCGCTTCGAGAACGAGGCGCTTGCCGCACGGCTCGGAGAGCAGATCGCCGCCACCGAGCGCGCGAGCGAAGAAAAAACCCGCTTCCTCGGCACCGCCAGCCATGACCTGCGCCAGCCGCTGCATGCCATCGCGCTGTTCGGCGCCGCGCTCGAGAACGAACTGCGCGACCGCCCCGAGGGCCGCAACGCCGAGCGCCTGATGCGTGCGGTGAATGCGCTGGGCGCCTCGCTCGACACCATGCTCGACATCTCGCGCCTTGATGCGGGCGTGATCACGCCGGCGCCGCAGTCGGTGCAGCTCGATGCGCTGTTCCTGCCGCTCAACCACACCTTCTCGGCCCGTGCCGAACAAAAGCAACTGCAACTGCGCGTGCGCGCCAGCGGCCTGTGGGTGCGCAGCGATCCGCAACTGCTGCACCGCATGCTGTCGAACCTGATGGACAACGCGCTCAAGTACACCGCGCGCGGCGGCGTGACGGTGACCGCGCGCGACCGCGGCGATGCCGTGTGGATCGAGGTGCGCGACAGCGGCATCGGCATCGCACCCGAACAGTCGAGCCGCATCTTCGAGGAGTTCTATCAGATCGACAATCCGGGCCGCGACCGCTCGCGAGGGCTGGGCATCGGCCTGTCGATCGTGCAGCGCCTGTCGCGCCTGCTCGGGCATCCGGTGCAGATGCATTCGCGGCCGGGGCGGGGCACGCACTTTCGTGTCGTGCTGCCGGCTGTCGACGCACAAGCCGATATGCGGGTCAGGCAGCTCTCGCAGACTGCCGTCGAAGCCCTGGAGAGAGAGCGGCAGTGGCAAGGCAGGCCCGCGCTGCCGGGCCGCGTGCTGCTGCTCGACGACGAACTCGAAATCCGCGAGGCCATGATGGGGCTGCTGCGCTCCCATGCCATCGACGCCCACGCCGTGGCGGACGAAGCGGGTGCGGCTGCCGCCTTGCAGCAGGCGAGCCGCGAGGGCCGCCCCTTCGAACTGCTGGTGTGCGACTACCGGCTGGCCGATGGCGCCGACGGCCTTGATGCGGGCCTGCGTCTCAGCCAGGGGCAGGGCGCCGCAATACCGTTGCTGTTGATCACCGGCGAAACCGCACCCGAGCGTTTGCAGCGCGTGCGCGAATCGAAAGTGCCCGTGCTCTTCAAGCCGGTCGTTGCCGACTCGCTGCTGCGGGCCATGGCCGAGGTGGCTGTCGCCCGTTAGCCGCCGCGCAGGCCGTTTCTTATCCGAGCAGGGCCTGCGCGAACTCGCGCGCGTTGAAGGTCTCGAGGTCTTCGAGCTTCTCGCCCACGCCGATGAAGTACACCGGAATCGGCCGCTCGCGCGCAATGGCGCACAGCACGCCGCCCTTGGCCGTGCCGTCGAGCTTGGTCACGATCAGGCCCGTGAGGCCCAGCGTCTCGTCGAAGGATTTGACCTGCGCGAGTGCGTTCTGTCCGGTGTTGCCGTCGATCACCAGCAGCACCTCGTGCGGCGCCGTGGCGTCGGCCTTGGTGACCACGCGCTTGATCTTCTTCAGCTCGTCCATCAGGTGCAGTTGCGTCGGCAGGCGCCCTGCCGTGTCGACCAGCACCACGTCCTTGCCGCGCGCCTTGCCGGCGTTCACCGCGTCGAAGCTCACGGCGGAAGGGTCACCGCCTTCGTTGCTCACGATCTCGACAGTGTTGCGGTCGGCCCAGACCAGCAACTGTTCGCGCGCCGCTGCCCGGAAGGTGTCGGCGGCGGCGAGCAGCACCGAGGCGCCTTCGGTGGCCAGGTGCTTGGTGAGCTTGCCGATGGAGGTGGTCTTGCCTGCGCCGTTGACGCCGGCCACCATGATCACGGTCGGCGTGAACTGGCCGATGACCAGCGGCTTTTCGAGCGGCTTGAGCAGGTCGGTGATGGCATCGGCCAGCAGCAGCTTGACCTGCGCGGCGTTGGTGGCCATCTGGCGCTTGACGCGGACCTTCAGGTCGTCGAGCAGGTACTCGGTCGCCTTGACGCCGGTGTCGGCCATCAGCAGGGCGGATTCGAGTTCTTCGTACAGCGCATCGTCGATCTGCGCATTGACGAAGACGGCCTGGATGCCGGTGCCGGTCTTGCGCAGGCCGGTCTTGAGCTTGTCGAACCAGCTCTTGCGCTCGGTGGCGATGGCGGGTTCCGCGACAGGCACAGGCACGGGCACAGGGACCGGTGCAGGGGGCGGTGGAGGCGGAACGAAGACGGGGGCAGGGGCAGGTGCTGGCGCTGGCGCCGGGGAAGGGGCGGGCACGACCGGCGCCGGTACAGGCATTGGCACCGCCGCCGGGGCAGGCGCGGCAACTGGTGCGGGTGCCTCGACGGGTGCGGGCGCAGGTGAAGGTGCTGGTGTGGGCGCAGGTGCCGGAGGCGCCTCTTCAGCCGCCGGCTTCGCGCCGAACCAGCTCGAAGGCGAAAACACCGAGCGTGCCGGGGCGGGCTCGGCAGCAGGTGGCGTGGCGGCAGGCGCGGGGGGCGCCGGCGCGACCGGGGTTTCGGCAGGCGGTTTTTTCTTGAAGAAACTGAACATCAGGAGCTTTTTACAATCCGACCCATTCTATGAAACACCTCTCGCCACGCAGTGCTGCGTCTGGTGCGGTGCTGGCGGTGGCGCTTACGGCGTCCTGGGCCATGCCTGCGCAGGCCCAGCCCACACCGGCTCCCGCCGCATCTTCCGCCGCCACCGCGGCCGCGCCGGGCCCTCAGCAATTCAACCTTGCGAACGGCATGACACTGATCGTGCAGCCCGACCGGCGCGCGCCGACCGCGGTGCAGATGGTCTGGGTCCGCGTCGGCTCCATGGACGAGGTCGACGGCACCTCGGGCGTGGCCCATGCGCTCGAACACATGATGTTCAAGGGCACCAAGGACATCAAGCCGGGTGAGTTCTCTCGCCGCGTGGCGCAGCTCGGCGGCCAGGAAAACGCCTTCACCACGCGTGACTACACCGGCTATTACCAGCAGATCCCGGTCGGCAGCCTCGAGCAGGTGATGAAGCTCGAATCCGACCGCTTCGCCAACAACCAGTGGCCCGACGACGAGTTCAAGCGCGAGATCGAGGTCGTCAAGGAAGAGCGCCGCCTGCGCACCGAAGACCAGCCGCGCGCGCTGCTCGGCGAGCAGCAGAACGCCGCCGTCTTCACCGCCTCGCCCTACCACCGCCCGGTGGTCGGCTGGATGAGCGACCTCGACGCGATGACGCCCGATGACGCGCGCGAGTTCTTCAAGCGCTGGTACGTGCCCGCCAACGCCGTGCTGGTGGTGGCCGGCGACGTCGACGTGGCCCAGGTGCGCGCCATGGCCGAGAAGTACTACGGCCGCATCCCCTCGCGCGCCGTGCCCACGCGCAAGCCGCGCATCGAGCCCGCGCAGCGCGGCATCCGCCGCGTCGACTTCAAGGCGCCGGCCGAGCAGGCGTATGTGTCGCTGGCCTACCGCGTGCCGCAGCTCGCGAACATCGACGACGCCAACAGCGACGCCTGGGCATTGGTGGTGCTGTCCGCCGTGCTCGACGGCTACGCCGGCGCGCGGCTCGACCGCGCGCTGACGCAGGGCCCCGACCGCGTCGCCGATTCGGCCGGCGCGTATTCGGGCTTCGTTGGCCGTGGTCCACAGCTCTTCGTGCTCGAAGGCGTGCCGGCTGCGGGCAAGACCGCCGAGGCGGTCGAAGCCGCGCTGCGCGCCCAGGTGGCGCGCGTCGCCAAGGACGGGGTGGGCGAAGCCGAACTGGCCCGCGTCAAGACCCAATGGGTCGCCAGCGAAACCTACAAGCGCGATTCGGTGATGGCGCAGGCGCGCGAACTCGGCAGCAACTGGATCCAGGGCCTGCCGCTGGACGCGAGCGAACGCATCGTCGCCCGGCTGCAATCCGTCACGGCCGCCCAGGTGCAGGCCGTGGCCGCCAAGTATTTCGGCGACGACCAGCTCACGGTCGCCACGCTGCGCCCCCTGCCGCCTGAAGCCAAGCGCGGCCGCGGCTTCGCGGCGCCCGCAGGCGAACTGCGCTGAAAGGTATCGATTTCATGATTACTCTTAAAAAGATAGCGCAGTGCGCCCTGTTCACGGGCGTTACGGCAATTTTTGGCATGACCAGCGCGCAGGCCGCGCTGCCCATCCAGCACTGGACGCTGGCCAACGGCGCCAAGATTTACCTGGTGTCGACCAACGCGCTGCCGATCGTCGACGTGCAGGTCGACTTCGACGCCGGCAGCCGCCGCGACCCTGCGCCGCAGGCGGGCCTGGCCAGCACCACGGCAGCCATGGTCGAGAAGGGCGTGCGCGCCGGCAAGAACGGCGAGCCGGCGCTCGACCAGAACGCGCTGGGCGAGGCCTGGGCCGATCTGGGCGCCAGCTTCGACGTGGGCGCGGGCACCGACCGCACCAGCTTCTCGCTGCGCACGCTGTCCGACCCGGCACTGCTGAACAAGGCGGTGACGCTGGCCTCGCGCGAGATCGGCGAGCCGGCCTTCCCCGACGACGTGTGGCAGCGCGAGCGCGAACGCATCAATGCCGCCATCAAGGAAGCCAACACCAAGCCCGCGACCCTCGCGGGCCGCGCGTTCGCGCAGGCGGTGTACGGCGTGCATCCCTACGGCCAGGAGGTCACCGAGGCCACGCTGGCGCGCATCGACACCGCCGCCATGCGCCAGCGCTACCAGCAGCTCATGGTGCCGTGCCGCGCCAAGCTGAGCATCGTGGGCGCCGTCACGCGCGCCGAAGCCGAGACCATGGCCACCGCGCTGCTGTCGCGGCTGCCCAGCGCAGAGGCGTGCACGCCGCTGCCAACGATCGCGCCGGTGGCCGCGCTGACGGCACCGAAGGACGAGCGCATTCCGTTCGACTCGGCGCAGGCCCATGTCTTCATCGGCCAGCCCGGCTATCCGCGCAAGGACCCGGATCACTTCGCGCTCACGCTGGGCAACTACGTGCTGGGCGGCGGTGGCTTTGTCTCGCGCCTGACCAATGAAGTGCGCGAGAAGCGCGGGCTCACGTACAGCATCTACAGCGGCTTCGCGCCGGGGCTCGAGGCGGGCGCGTTCCGCATCGGCTTCCAGACCCGGCCCGACCAGGCTGAAGAAGCGATCAAGGTGTCGCGCGAAGTGCTGGCCAAGTTCGTGGCCGAGGGCCCGACCGCCAGCGAGCTGAAGGCGGCGAAGGACAACCTGATCGGTGGTTTTCCGCTGCTGCTGGACAGCAACCGCAAGCTGATCGGCAATGTCGCCAACATCGCCTGGCATGACCTGCCGCTGGACTACCTCGACACCTGGACCGCGCGCATGAACGCAGTCACGGCGGCCGAGGTCAAGGCGGCTTTCGAGCGCAAGCTGCAGCCGGCGCGCATGGTGACGGTGGTGGTGGGCGGCAAGTAACAGGGCATGAATAAACCTACTGCGCGCCCCGATCTCGCACCTGCGGTCCTCACCGTACAAAGTACGGCTCCGGTCCTCGATGCAAGCTCGTGGCGCTCGCTACGGTTTCTTCACGCCTTGTAGGCCCACTGGTTGGCCATCAGGCCAGTGCGTGCGGTCCGCTGGTGGCGGCCGCACGCACCGCCGCTCTGAGTTTCTTCAGCAACTGCGGCGCCGCGCGCGCCTGCTGCCAATAGAGGGGCACCGGCAGCGTCGAGCCGGGCACCAGTTCCACCAGCCTTCCTTCGCGAATCGCATCCGCCACCATGCTGGCCGGATGCATGCCCCAACCCATGCCGGCACATGCCGCTTCGACGAACGCGCTCGGCGAGGGCACCCAGTGCCGGGGCGTCTCGACATTGCGATGGCAGATGCGGCGCACCCAGCGCGCTTGCAGGCGGTCCTTGCGGTCGAACACGAGGCTCGGTGCATTCGCCAGCGTGCGGGCGCCCACGCCTTTGTCGAAATACCGCCGCACGAAGTCGGGGCTCGCGGCCGCCACGTAGTGCGTCGTGCCCAACGCCTCGCTGTTGCAGCCGGCCACCGGCTGGGCCAGCGCGGTCACGGCCGCGAGCACCGCGCCGCTGCGCAGCCGCTCGGCCGTGTGGTCCTGGTCGTCCACCGAAAGATCGAGCAGTGCGCCTTCTTCCTGGGTCGCGAAGGCAGCGGCAGCAGCAATGAACCAAGTCGCGAGGCTGTCGGCATTGACGGCCACCCGCACGGTGACGCGTTCGCCCGCTTCGCCGCCGCCCATGCCAAGGGCGGGCAGGGTGTCGCGCAGCTCGTGTTCCAGCATGCCCACACGCTCGACGTGCCGGCACAGATGCAACCCCGCTTCCGTTGCCACGCAGGGCTGGCCGCGCACCAGCAGCGCGCCGCCGGTGCGCTCCTCCAGCGCCTTCACGCGCTGCGACACCGCCGAGGGCGTGACATTGAGCGCGCGGGCCGCGCGCTCGAAGCTGCCTTCGCGCACCACGGCGGCCAGGGCGTTGAGGGCGGCATAGTCGAGCATGAGATGAAGCCAAACTGAATTGAAGTTAGAAAGTTTAGTTTGATTGAATCGAAGGCCGGCGGCAAGCTCGCACCATGTCAGCCGAACTCGCCACCACCGCCTTCCTGAATGGGCTCTTCATGAGCCTGGTGCTCATCGTCGCCATCGGCGCCCAGAACGCCTACGTGCTTCGCCAGGGGTTGCGGCGCGAGCATGTGAGCGCCGTGGTGCTGTTCTGCGCCGCCAGCGACGCGGTGCTGATCGGGGCCGGCGTGGCCGGCATGGCGCAGGCGCTGAAGGGGCGGCCGATGCTGGCGACGGTGCTCGCGGGGCTCGGCGCGGCGTTCCTGTGCGCCTACGGCCTGAAGGCGCTGTGGCGCTCGCGCCAGCCCGGCGCGCTGCAGGCAATGGCGCAGGGCACATCGCTTTCGCGTGCAGCCGTGGTGGCGCAGGCGGCCGGCTTCACGCTGCTGAATCCGCACGTCTACCTCGACACGGTGCTGCTGGTGGGCAGCGCCGGGGCGCAGTACGGGGGCTCGCTCAAGGTCTGGTTCGTGGCGGGCGCCTCGGTGGCGAGCGCGCTGTGGTTCACCGCGCTGGGCTATGGCGCGCGGCTGCTCGCGCCGGTGTTCGCGCGTCCGCGGGCCTGGCAGATGCTCGACGCGCTGATCGGCGGCACCATGCTCGTGCTGGCCGCCATGCTGGCCCGGCGCGCCTTCACGGGGCTTTGACGAAGGGCGGCGCTCGCGGCGGCGTTAAGCTCGCCGCATGCCCCAGAAGAAAGCCGCAGCTCCCTCCCGCCCCGCTCCCGCCAAGCGTTCGTCGAAACCGCCCAACGAGGTGCGCATCATCGGCGGCCAATGGAAGCGCACCCGCCTTGCCGTGGCCGACAAGCCCGGCCTGCGCCCCACGCCCGATCGCGTGCGCGAAACCCTGTTCAACTGGCTCGCGAGCCTGGCCGGCGTCGGCGGCGGCGGATTGCCGGGCTGGCATTGCATCGATGCCTTCGCGGGCACCGGCGCGCTCGGCCTGGAAGCCGCGTCGCGTGGCGCAGCCAACGTGGTGCTGTGCGAGCAGGACGCTGCCCTGGTCGCGCAACTGCAGGCCGCGAAGACCAAGCTGTCGGCCGAGGCCGTGCACATCGAGCGCGGCAATGGCGTCACGGCGCTCGAGCGCGTGACGGCCGGCAGCCTGCACGCCGTCTTCCTCGATCCGCCTTTCGAGAGCGTCGCGCTCTACGAACCGTCCCTGCGCGCGGCCGCACGCGCGCTGCGTGCCGGCGGTGCCGTGTACCTGGAGGCGCCGCGTCGCTGGACGGACGAAGAACTCGCCGCTTTCGGCCTCGTCGGTTTCCGTTACCTGAAAGCCGGCGCCGTGCATGCCCACCTGCTGCGGCTTGCAGCGGATGGGACTGCATAATCCGCCGAACAAGCCGCATCGGCTGCATGAGGAAGAAGCAACCATGGCCAGCAACGTGATCGCGGTTTATCCCGGCACATTCGACCCCATCACCCTCGGTCACGAGGACGTGGTGCGGCGCGCAACCCAGCTTTTCTCCAAGGTGATCGTCGCTGTCGCGGCGGGCCATCACAAGAAGGCGCTCTTCACGCTCTCCGAACGCATGGACATGGCACGCGAGGCGGTCAAGCCGTACAGCGACCAGGTCACGGTCGAGAGCTTCTCCGGCCTGCTGCGCGACTTCGTCGTCGCGCGCGGCGGCAAGGCCATGGTGCGCGGCCTGCGCGCCGTGACCGACTTCGACTACGAGTTCCAGCTCGCAGGCATGAACCGCTCGCTGATGCCCGATGTCGAGACCGTGTTCCTCACGCCCAGCGACAAGTACCAGTTCATCTCCAGCACCTTCGTGCGCGAGATTGCGATGCTCGGTGGCGAGGTCAACAAGTTCGTCTCGCCGAACGTGGAGCAGCAACTCGCGGCCAAGGTCCGCAGCCTCGGCCGTGAATAAGCCGCGATGAGCGGCTCGCCCCCGCCCCGACTGCATCTTCTGGGCGATGCAGCGCTGTTGTGCGAGCTGCCCGCGCCCGCCACGCTGGCGCAACAGCAGAAGATCTGGGCCCTGGCCACACAGGCGCAACGCTGGCCCGGTGTAGGCGAAGTGCTGCCGGGCATGAACAACCTCACGCTGACCTTCGATCCGACCGCGATCGATCTCGACACGCTCACCGCGCAGGTGCTCCAGGCCTGGCCGAGGCTCGACATCGGTGCCGTGGAAGGTCGGCAGATCGAGATTCCCGTGGCCTACGGCGGCGAGCACGGGCCCGACCTGGCCGACGTTGCGGCGCACACCGGCCTCACGCCGGCCGAGGTCGTGCGGCGCCACAGCGCGGGCGAGTACGTGGTCTACCTGCTGGGCTTTCTGCCCGGCTTTGCCTTCATGGGCGGCCTGGCGCCCGAACTCGCCACGCCGCGCCGCGCCGAGCCGCGCATGGCCGTGCCTGCCAGCTCGGTCGGCATCGGCGGCGAGCAGACCGGCATCTATCCGCTGGTGTCGCCGGGCGGCTGGCAACTGATCGGCCGCACGCCGCTGTCGCTGTTCGACCCGACGGCAGAATCGCCCACCCTGCTGCGACCCGGCGACCGGGTGCGTTTTGTCGTCGAGAGCGTGCAGACATGATCGTCATCCAGAAACCCGGCCTGCTCGCGTCGGTGCAAGACCTGGGGCGGCACGGCCATCGCCAGCTCGGCATCTGCCCGGGTGGTGCGCTCGATGTGCTCTCCCTCGCATTGGCCAACCGGCTCGTGGGCAACGTGGACGGCGCGGCCGGCCTCGAACTGACCATGGGCGGCTGCGAGCTGCGCTTCGAGGCCGACACGCGCATCGCGCTGACCGGCGACGACTTCAGCGCCACGCTCGACGGCGTGCCGCTCTGGCCCTGCTGGAGCGTGCCGGTGCGTGCCGGCCAGACACTCAGGCTCACGGGCGCCAATGCGGCGGGCCGCAAGAAAGCCGGCCTGCGCAGTTGGCTCGCGGTGGCGGGCGGCATCGACGTGCCCCCGATCCTCGGCTCGCGCAGCACCGACCTGAAGGCCAGCTTCGGCGGCCACGAGGGGCGCGCGCTGCGCAAGGGCGACCGGCTTTCGCTCGGCGCGTCGCGGCTCAGTGAGGCACAGCGCACACGCCGGCCTTTCGGCCTGCGCGGACCCGATTGGGGCGCCGAAGAAGCCGACGCGGCCATCGCCCTGCGCGTGCTGCCCGGCCCCGAGTTCGAGCAGTTCACGCTGGCCGCGCGCGATCTGCTCTGGGGCGAGCGCTGGCGCATCACGCCGCAAAGCAACCGCATGGGCAGCCGCCTTGCCGGCGCCGAACTCAAGCGCAAGCGCGGCGGCGACATGCTCTCGTCGGGCGTGATCCCCGGCACGATCCAGGTGCCGCCTTCGGGCCTGCCGATCATCCTGATGGGCGACGCGCAGACCACCGGCGGCTATCCGCGCATCGGCGTGGTGATCCGCGCCGACCTCTGGAAGCTGGCGCAGGCGCCGCTCAACGGCAAGCTGCGATTGGTGCAGGTCGACATGGCGCAATCGCTCACCGCGTGGGCCGACCAGCAGCGCTACCTGCGGCAGGTGGCACAGGGGCTCGCGGCTGCAGGCTGGCCGGGCGCGGCATAGACTGTGCAAGCAGACGGCGAGAGGGCCGGCGCGATGCCGTCCCCCGCCGAAGAAGAAGGAACCTCCCATGCACATCGACCTCAATGCCGACCTCGGCGAAGGCGCCGGCAGCGACGAAGCGCTGCTCGGCCTCGTCAGCTCCGCCAACATCGCCTGCGGCTGGCACGCGGGCGACGCCAAGACCATGCAGCAGTGCGTGCGCTGGGCCATCCAGCACGGCGTGGCCATCGGCGCGCATCCGAGCTTTCCGGACCGCGAGAATTTCGGCCGTAGCACCATGCACCTGCCACCCGACGAGATCGTGGCCAACGTGCTCTACCAGGTCGGCGCGCTGGCTGCCATCGTCAAGGCCGAGGGCGGCACGCTCTCGCACGTCAAGGCGCATGGCCAGCTCTACAACCAGGCGGTGAAGGAGCCCGAACTCGCCGATGCGCTGTGCGAGGCGGTACGCCGCTTCGATCCCTCGCTCAAGTTCTTCGGCCTGGCCGGCAGCAACATGATCGACGCGGCGCGCCGCGCGGGCCTCACGCCCGTGGAGGAAGTGTTTGCCGACCGCGGCTACATGCCCGACGGCAGCCTGGTGCCGCGCAGCCAGCCTGGCGCGCTCATCGAGAGCGAAGAACAGTCGATTGCGCAGACGCTCTCGCTCGTGCGCGACCACCGCGTGACCGCCATCGACGGCAGCACCGTGGCCGTCAATGCACAGACCGTGTGCCTGCATGGCGACGGTGCCCATGCACTGGCCTTTGCGCGCCGCATCCGCGAGCGGCTGCAGGCCGAGGGCATTGCAGTCCGCGCCTGAGCCGGCTCGTTGCTCGCGGGCTTCATGACAGCGGTGCGGGCGACAGCGCGCTGACCCATTCCTCACCCGCCTCGGCGCAGTAGTCGGCCACGATGGCCCGCGTGAGCTTGGTGACCGCGTGCACGGCAGGCGCCGTGTCGCGCGCATGGGCCACGGTGATCACCATCGGCGGCAGCGCGGGCCCTCCGCGAATTTCGAGGTAGCCCTCGGCCAGTTCTTCGCGCACGAAGATCGGCGGGATCGCCGCCACGCCGAAGCCGCCCTTCGTGAGCTGGATGATCGACTGCACCGACGGAAAGCTGCACACGCGCGGCTCCGTCGCCCGCCCCGCGAACAGCGCCCTGACATGCGCGCGCGGCCCCGAGGTGCGGGAGAAGGTGAGCACCGGCACGCGTTCCAGGTCTTCCAGCCGCAAGGTCCGCGCCTTGGGCAGCACCGCCGGGCGTGCGATCCACAGCATCGGAAAGCGGCACAGCGGCGTGACGGTCGCGCCGTCATTGCAGGCCACGTCCGCGATGTCGTCGTTCTGGATCAGCATGTCGAACTTGCGATGCCTGAACTGCTCGCGCAGGTTGTGTGCCGTGTCGACGGTGATGTCGGGCTCGATGGCCGGCAGCCGCTCGCTCAGCATGTGGATCAGCGGTGTCAGCCAGGTGTGCACCACCGTTTCGATGACGCCGATGCGCACCCGGCCCGAAGGGGGCGCGTCGGGGTGGACGGACAGCTTCAGTTGCTTCTCGAGGGCGAGCATTTGCTCGGCCTGGCACACCACCTGTTCTCCGATGATCGTGAGCTTGAGCGCACGCTGCGTGCGGTCGACAAGCTGCACGCCCAGCTCTTCCTCCAGCGCTTCGATGCGCTTGGACACGGCGGCCTGGGTGGTGCACAGCATCTGCGCGGTCTCGCGAAAGCTCTTGAGCCGATCGAGCATGACGAGCGTCTCGAGGAATCGTGTGTTCACTTGTGAATATCTCCCTGCGTTCAGGCGCTTTGCGAATTTTTGTTATCGACATGTCAACAAAAACTCGTTCGACAGCACCTGAGGCGCCATGTTTTCATAAAGCCGTCACACAGACACAGAGGTGCAACCCGCCCTTTCAACGCCTGCAGAAGTCGTGCCAGGGGTATGCACCAACGGCTCATGTCACCCATCAGGGAAGGGAAAAGATGAAACGTACGATCACTGCACGGCGGCTGAAAACGGCTGTCGCGCTCGGCGTCTGCGCGCTGGTACTCGCAAGTTGCGGAGGCGGGAGCGGCAACGGGGACAATGCGGCGGCGCTTGCGGCCATCGCGGCAGCGAATGCTGCTGCAGCCGCGGCAGCGGCTGGGGGCTCGACACCGCCAACCGCGCCGCCGCCAGCCGTCATTCCGCCAGCACCGCCTGCGATCCAGGCCAAGTGCGCGGTGGACACGACAGTGGCCGCGTCCTACGAAGAGCAACGCCTGCCCAACAAGCTGTCGAGCAGCGATGCACTGAGCTTCTCCCAGCAACTGCTGCAGGCCAGCGGCTTTGACAAGTTCGGCCCCGACTTCGCCAGCAAGCTGTGCAGCAACAGCCTGGCAGGTGCCTCGACCTACGACGACACCGTGACGCTGCTTCACACCGAAGGCCAGAAGCTCTGGCAGGCGGCGCTGGACCGTGTGCAGGGCCGTGCCGTGCAAGGTACGCTGCCCAAGAGCGACGACCGCATGCTCTATTGGGCGCGCCTCACGATGACGCTGGCGCTGCGCCAGTGGAAGCCCGACTTTCCGTTGACGGACGACCAGCGCGCGGCGCTGCAGAACGAGTTCGAGCGCGCTTCGCGCGGCCAGTACGCGATCGACTTCCCGGAGGGGCCGAAGTACAAGCGCGTCCTGGTGAGTGGCTTCGATCCATTCACACTCGGTACGCCGGGCGTAAACGGCGATCCCAGCGTTCGCATCGGCAATCCCTCGGGAGCGGCCATCCTTTCGCTGGACGGCAACATCGTGGCCTTGCCTGATGGCACCACGGCTGTGATCCATACTTTCATCCTGCCTGTCAACTACGGACCGTTCATGCAAGGCATGCAGGAAGACACGCTGGGTCCCTGGTTCAAGCCCGGTACCAAGCGTGTTGATGCCTCCGTCAGCGTGAGCCAGGGGGGCGGCGAATTCGACCTGGAGCATTTCAACGGCCGCTATCACATGTATGGAATACCCGGAAACGACAACGTATTCCCGGCATGCGCCGATGGCGGTTCCTACCCGGCTGCACTCGAATGCGACATCTTTCCGCCGGAACGATGGCTGGGATATGCGCCCAAACCATGGGTCAAGGAGCTGCCAGCGCAGTTCACGCAATCCACTCTGCCTTTTAAGAAGTTGATGGACGCCAACACCGGTGTGGGCGTCATCAACCAGGACACCAACATGACAGGAGGATGGGCCGTCGTGCAGCATGACACCTATTCGGTGCGGGACTGTGTCAAGAACCCTCTGGGTCCTCTGGAGAAAAACTGTGCGTACTGGGGCGGTGGCCAAAGCTACTTGTCCAACGAGAGCGCCTATCGCAATACCCAGTTGCGCGATGTTTTCAGGCTTCAGATCCCGGCCGGACACATCCACACGCCGGTCATGACCGTCTTCGGCGCCGGCAGCGATGGCAAGATCACCGATACAACCTTTGAGGGCCACCGCGATTCCATCGTGGCGCAGACTCGCAACTTGATTGTTGCGTTGGCAAACACCCTGGCAACGTCGCCCGCACCGTAATCCATGAGGACCATGACCATGAAATCAAGATTTCTCGCTATCGTCCTCGGCGTCACGTTATGCGGCGCTGCAATGGCTCAGCCCATTGGAGGTTTTTACCTGTTCAAGAATAAGGAAAGCGGCAAGGAGGTGTGCTCGTCGCACGCATTCAGCCCCGATTGGATCAAGCAGGCCGGCCCGTTTGAGGACCTGACCTGCAAGATCGCGCAGAAGCCGCAGCCTGCTCGCACCGACCTGCCAGCCAGCCCGCTCGACCTGGCACCCAGGAAGTAGGGACTCCCGGCGAGGGCCTCGTTGCGGTACCTTCGGGCATCACGCCGAAGGTTTGTCCATGCCCCAGCCGAAGTCATCGCCGTCTTCCCCGTCAACGCGCGTCCTGCTCACCGGCTTCGATCCGTTCGAGCAGGAGGCGGTCAATCCTTCATGGGAGGCCGTGCGCGCGCTCGATGGCTGGAAGGTCGGCCGGGCTGTCGTGCACGCGCGGCAGGTGCCCTGCGTGTTCGGCGATGCCATCGACACGCTGGTGCACGCCATGGACGAGCTGAAGCCACGTCTCGTGCTGTGCATCGGTCAGGCCGGCGGCCGTTCGGAGATCGCCATAGAGCGCATCGCCATCAACATCGACGACGGGCGCGTGGCCGACAACGCGGGCCGTCAGCCGATCGACGTGCCCGTGGTGCCCGATGCGCCGGCCGCGTACTTCTCGACGTTGCCGATCAAGGCCATCGTGCGCGAGCTGCGTGCCGCCGGCGTGCCGGCCTCCGTGTCGAACAGCGCGGGCACCTTCGTCTGCAACCACATCTTCTACGGCCTCATGCACCGCATCGGCACGCACCCGGTGACGGGGTTGCGTGGCGGCTTCATCCACATCCCGTACCTGCCCGAGCAGGCCGCGCGATTCCCGGGTGCGCCGAGCATGTCGCTCGACACCATGGTCCAGGCGCTGCGCATCGCGGTGACCACTGCGCTCAAGGTGAAGCAGGACATCGCCGAGACCGGCGGCCAACTGCACTGAACCGCATCAGGCGGCCGAAGAAGGGAACTGCTTCGCCAGCCAGGCGTTCAGCGCCGCGTTGACGAACTCGGGCTTTTCCATCGTCAGCATGTGGCCGCACTGCGGCACCCACACGACGTCGGCCTGCGGCAGCAGCGCCGCCATCTCGCGCGTGCATTCGGGCGGTGCCAGGCGGTCGTCGTCGCCGCACATCAGCAGCACCGGCGCACGCAGAGTCGACAGGTGCAGGCTCGCATCGGGCCGACGCATCACCGCGCGGTTCTGGCTGATGAGCTGGACGGCGCCGGCGCCGAGCACGATGTCGAGGTAGCGCTGCACCAGCACCGGGTCGGCCGCCTGCGTGGGGTGAAAGGCGAAGTACACATTCGGCTCGATCACGTCGCGCAGCTCGCCGCGCTCGAAGTGTTCGATGGCGCCTTCGCGCAGCTCGCGCATGTCGGGCGTTTCGGGGCGCGCGCTGGTGCCCAGCAGTGCAAGGCCGGCGATGCGTTCGGGCGCCTGGCGGGCCGCTTCCATTGCGACCATGCCGCCCATCGACGCGCCGCACAGCACCAGTGGCCCGTCGTGCTCGCGCAGCACGGTAGCGGCCATGCCTTCGATGGTGTCGTTGCGCGTCTGGGCATCGCTCACGCGGGCCTGGAAAACGGAGGGGAGGGCGGGGAGTTGGGCTTCCCAGAGGCGCTCGTCGCAGGCGAGGCCGGGCAGCAGGACAAGATTTGGCATGGGGAGGGATTCTGCGCGATCGTGGCCATCGGCGTAACGGCATAGGCTTCATGACCAGCAGTCAACTCGGGTCGCCGTCGACATACTTTCCGGCGCCGCGCGACGCATCGCGCGTGCCTTTGCGATCCATGTCGAGGACAAGAACATGAACCTGGTTGAACGCGTGCAGGCCATCCTGCTCAAGCCCAAGGCCACATGGCCCGAGATCGATGCCGAGCCGGCCGATGCCGCATCGCTCTACAAGAACTACGTGATGATCCTTGCGCTGATCCCGGCGGTGGCCAGCTTCATCGGCCTGTCGCTGATCGGCATCGGCGCCTTCGGCGTGAGCTTTCGCGTGCCGATCGTCGCGGGGCTCGCGAACATGGTCGTGGGCTACGTGCTGTCGCTGGTGATGGTGTTCGTGCTCGCACTGATCATCGACGCGATGGCACCGACCTTCGAGGGCACCAAGAGCCAGATCGGCGCGCTCAAGCTGTCGGCCTATGCCAGCACAGCGGCGTTCGTCGGCGGCATCTTCAGCCTGCTGCCTTCGCTGGCGGTCATCGGCGCGCTGGTGGCGCTCTACGGCATCTACCTGCTCTACACCGGCCTGCCGGTGCTCATGAAGTGCCCGGGCGACAAGGCCATCGCGTACACGGCCGTGGTCGTGGTCTGCGCCATCGTCGGCGGCTTCGTCATTGCCTGGGTGCTGGCGCTGCTCACACCCTCGCCGGTGCGCCTGGGCGTGGGCCTGCTGCCGGTCGATGCGGTGGTGGCCTTGCAACAAAGCGTCAACGCCGGGGCCTGAGCGTCACGCACAGGGTGGAAAATGGACGGCAATGCCAACGCCCAAACCCGACTCCACCACCGACATCATCCTCATCCGCCACGGCGAGACCGCCTGGAACCGCGAGCTGCGCTTCCAGGGGCATGCCGATGTACCGCTCAACGACATCGGCCACGAGCAGGCACGCCGCATCGGCTTGCGACTCGCCGGCGAAACCGCGCAGCACCTGATCAGCAGCGACCTGATGCGCGCGCAACAGACCGCTGCGCCCGCCGCGCTGCAACTGTCGCTGCCGGTGGTGACCTCGGCCGCCCTGCGCGAGCAGTTCTTCGGCGTCGTCGAAGGCATGCGCTCCGATGAAATCCAGAGCCTGCATCCGCGCGCCTGGGAAGAGTGGCTGGAGTTCCGCGAAGACCACGCCATGCCCGAGGGCGAGACGGCGCGCGAGTTCCATGCACGCATCATTGCGGCGCTGGGTGGCATCGCCGCCGCGCACACGGGGCAGCACCTGATCGTGGTCACGCACGGCGGCGTGCTCGACATGGTGTGGCGCACCGCGAAGGGGCTGAGCCTGAGCGGGCCGCGCCAGAGCGACATTCCCAATGCCGGCTTCAACCGCATCCGCATTGCCGACGCGGCCAAGCCTGAGGCGATCGAGATCGTCGACTGGGCCGACATCCGGCATCTGGCCGACCTGCCGCCCCAGCCGACCTACGACCAGACGCGGCACCTGAAAAGCAAGGACTGAGCGGCGTGCTTCCTCAGCCCTGGGGAAGTGGAAGAAGCTGGCCGAGCCCCAGCCGCGCATAGACCGCGCCCGCCTGCCGGCGCAGGCGCAGCGATTCGGGCTGGCCGTTGAGCTGCTGCTGCAGGATGCCCTGCGCAGCAGCGAGCGTTGACTCGGTGCCGCTGCGCACCAGCGCATCGAGGTACACCTGTTCGAACAGATCGCGTTGCGCGTGACTGCCGCCGATCTCGATCAAGCGTGGCAAGGCCACCCCCAGTCCCTCGATGGTTCCGGCGAAATCGCCACGCGCATGCGCCACGAGCCCGTGCGCGGCCGGCACGCAGACGCGCTGCCATGCTGCGCGCGTCGACGGCGGCGCTCCGGGCGCGAAGGCTTCGATGTTGCGCAGCAGCGTGTCGGCCTCGGGTCGCCCGGCGCGCGCGAGCCCGTAGAGATATTGCAGGTCGAGGAAGGGCAGCACATGGTCGGCCTGGCGCTGCAGCAGGTAGCCCGCCACGTCGTTCCAGCGCGCGCCCACGTCGATGCCCGCCAGTTCCAGGCGCGCCAGCAGCGACACCGCGCCGATCTGGTCCTGCGAATAGTCCTTGACCACGCCCCAGGCGTGTTCGTCGTACACCGCGAGCGCTTGTGCATCGCGGCCCAGGTCGATCAGGAACAGCGCCACGTGCCACCAGTTGTGCGTGACCATGAAGGAGTTGAGCCCGGTCCAGGTGTCGCTCATGCTCTGCATGAATGCCAGCCCTTCAGCGAGCCGGCCTTCGGTGAGCATCACGTGGGCCAATGCGTGATGCGCCCACGGTTCCTTGCGGCACATCGATATCGCATGGCGGGCGCTGGCTTCGGCCTCGCGCATCAGGTGGCATTGCTCGTAGCCGAAGGCTGCCATGCCGTGCACATAGGGCACGTCGGCCGCCGAAGGCAGCACGGCCAGCGCGAGCCGCAGCATGCCCGGGCAGTCGCCGGTATTGAAGCAGTGGTACTGGCCGAGCTTGACCGACACCAGGTCGCGCGGATGCTCGCTGGCCTGCTCGGCATGCAGCGCGATGGCGCGCACGATGTCGCCATCGGCCCAGGCCTCGATGGCCGCGATGTAGCGTTGCTCGCGCGGTCTGGCGCGTGAAGCGCCGGCTCTGGCTTTGACAAGGAACGGCCGTGCGTTGGCGACGGCTTCGCGCGATTCGGCGAACAGGTGCAGCGTGGCGCAGTAGGCCTGCACGATCGGGCTTGAATCGGTCTGCGCCAGTGCGAGCAGGTTGACGGCCCGCGCCTCGGTCGAGATGAAGCCCATGACGAAGTCGTCGACCAGTGGCAGGCTGGCAATGTCGTCGAGGGTGAGCGGATTGCCGAGGCTGTCGGTGGAAAGCGGGGCGGTGTTCGTGGGGTTTCCGGAAGGCATGGCGCATGGTGCCATGCCCCCGGCGATGCTTCAAACCCCGGCTTGCTGGTGGCGGAACTCCTGCGTCCTGCCGCCGTAGCCGTAGGCGGCGCCGCGAGCGTCGATCACGTGGATGTACGACACCTCGTGCAGGTTCGGCCGCAGCTTCGCCATGGCCGCATGCACTTCGCGCAGGTAGCGCGCCTTCTCGGCCTTGGTGTTGGTTTCATCGGTGATGCTGATGTCCAGGTGAAAGGCCGACTTGCCGAGCGAAGCCAGCGACTGGCCGCCGATGAACCAGGCGTCAGCAGCGATGTACTGCACCGTGGTGGCGATCACCGGCAACTGCTTGCCGAGCACGCTCTGCGTGAGTTCCGCGACCGTGTCGACGGCCTTGCGTGTGAGGGCGGCGTCGGGTTCGCCGGAGAGGTGGATGACGATGTGGGGCATGGTGGGCTCCTGTGGTGGCGATGAGGAATGAATGAACGATGGGGTGATTGTGGGAATTCCTTCATCATCGTAAAAGCGGGAAGATATGATGGGATTCATCGGATAAACGGATGGATAGGTCATGCAAGGCTTTGATCTCGAACAGCTCCGCACCCTTGCCGCGGTCATCGACGCGGGCAGCCTCACGGCGGCTGCGCCACGCGTGTTTCTGTCGCAGTCGTCGGTCAGCGAGCAGATACGCAAGCTCGAGGAGCGGTCGGGGCAGTCGCTGCTCACGCGCAGCAAGGCGGGCGTGGCGCCCACCGAGGCGGGCACGCGGCTGCTGGCCTACGCGCGGCGCATCCTGGCCCTCAGCGACGAAGCATTCCGCGACCTGCATGGCGAGACGCTGCAGGGCGAGCTGCGGCTTGCGGTGACCGACTATTTCCGGCCCGGCGATCTCACTCGGTTATTGGGGCGTCTGGGAGGAAGCTATCCGCAGGTACGGCTGAATGTCAGCATCCTGAAAAGCGATGAACTGCGGGCGGCGTATGGGCGAGGGGATTTCGATGTGGGATTGGGGATGAACATCGCGGGCGTGACTGCCGCGTCGGCACAGGGCGCGAAGAGTCCGGTGATCCGTCGGGAATCGCTGGTGTGGCTCGGCGCGACCGGCATGCGCCTGGTGCGCGGCGAGCCGGTGCGCCTGCTGGCCTTGCCCGACACCTGCTCGTTGCACCAGTTCACCGTGGCGCTGTTGCGGCGGCGGCGAGTGCCGTATGCGCTGGCGCACGTGGCGTCGGGGGTGGCTGGGTTGCAGTCGGCGCTGGCTGCGGGATTGGGGGTTGCTTGCCTGAACGAGTCCGCGATGTGCGACGGGGTGAATCGGTTGAGCGCGCCGCACGGCCTGCCGGCCTTGCCGCGGGTGGCATTCCAATTTCTGCCTGGGCGTCGGGGCGAGACCGAATTCGTGACCCGTGCCAGGGAACTGTTGGCGACGCACCTTGTGTGACGGCTGCTGAGCGGCTTGCTGCGCCTTTTTGCAAGGGCGGGGCTTGTGTTCGGGGTGCGTGCGAATGACACCGGGAGCTCCCCTGTGCGAATGTCCCCCGCTTCGCTCCTCCTTTATTTCGCTGCGGGGAGCACCCGGTGTCATTCGCACAGGGACACGCTGCTGGTGATCGCCGATCAACGACTGCTCTGAGCACCGTGTCGGCGTGAGCGACGCCCTGAATGCCCCTCAGCGTCCAGGCACCACCGGCCAGGGCCTTTGCAATTCACGGATCTGCTCGAACGCACGCGACACGCGCAACACGCCCAGGTCATCAAAGCGCTGTCCCGCGATCTGCAGGCCGATGGGCAGTCCGCCCGCCGAGTACCCGCAATTGACCGAAGCAGCTGGTTGCTCGGACATGTTGAACGGCACGGTGAACCCGATGTGCTCCAGCGGCCGCAGCGGATCGTTGGTCGGCGAAGGTGCCTCTGCTGCAGCAGGCATGTTCGGCGACACCGGCGAGATCACGTAGTCGAAGCGCGAGCATGCCTGCACCGTCGCCACGCGCGTCGCATGGAACTGGCTGAAGCCGCGGAACACATGCTCGCCGCTGAACTCGGCCGCGCTCTCCGCCCACTCGCGGATGTAGGGCAGTACCTTGGCGCGCTGGTCGGGGCGCAGGGCCTTCAAGTCCACCAGCGAGCGCATGCGCCACAGGTGGTCCATGCCGTCGAGCATGGCTTGCGACATGAAGGGCTGCATGGTCTCGACGATGGCGCCGGCCTTTTCAAACAGGCGAGCCGCATGTTCGACCGCCGTCTGTATCTCGGGCTCGACCGCAAGGCCGCAACCCGCATCGAGCAGCAATCCGATGCGCAGGCCGCGCAGATGGTCGGGCGACACATCGAAGCCGGCCCAGTCGATGGCTTCTGCAGGCAGGCTCATGCTGTCCCGCGCATCGGGCCTGGCCAGCGCCTGCATCATCAGCGCGGCATCGCCCACGCTGCGCGTCATCGGCCCCGCCGCGCGGCCCATGTAGGGCGGGTCGATCGGAATGCGCCCCAGGCTCGGCTTGAGCGTGAAGATGCCGCACCAACTGGCGGGCAACCTCAGCGAGCCACCGATGTCGGTGCCCAGGTGCAGCGGGCCGTAGCCTGCCGCGGCCGCCGCACCGGCGCCCGCGCTGGAGCCGCCCGGCGTTCGGCTCAGGTCCCACGGATTGCGCGCCAGCGTGTGAAAGCTCGACAGGCCCGAGGACAACATGCCGTAGTCGGGCATGGTGGTCTTGCTCACGATCACCGCGCCGGCTTCCTTCAGGCGCGCGGCCGGCGGTGCGTCGGCTGCCGCCGGCTTCAGGTCGACGGCGGCCGTGCCGGCAGGCAGCGGGTCGCCGCGCGTGGCGATGTTTTCCTTGATGGTGGTCGGCACGCCGTCGAGCGGGCCGAGTGCATCGCCTCGCTGCCAGCGCGCCTCAGACGCGCGTGCCTGTGCGAGCGCCGCCTCGGGCCGAAAGAGCCAGGTGGCCTGTAGGTGCGGCTCCCAGCGTTCGATCTGCGCGATCACGGCCTGCGTGACCTCGACCGGCGAGAGTTTCTTGTCGCGGTAGGCGGTGGCGAGTTCCTGCGCGGACAGGTCACTCAGCAAAGGTGCATCGGACACTGTGTCGCTCATCCCCAGGACAGTGCCGACAGGTCGTTCACGAAGATCGGGTTCTCTTTCCAGAGGCCCTTGACGTTCTTCTTTGCGATGGTCGGGAACTGCGGCTGGTACAGGAAGCCGTTGGCCGCATCGGTGGCCAGCATCTTCTGCGCGTCGCCCAGCAGCTTGTTGCGTTCGGCGGCGTTGCCGGTGGACTTGATCTTGTCGAACAGCGTGTTGAAGGGCTTCGACTGGTAGCCCCAGTAGTAGTCCGACTTGGCGTAGTTGCCGAGGTCGAAGGGCTCGACGTGCGAAATGATCGACAGGTCATAGTCCTTGTTGCCGTAGGTGCCGCTGAGCCATTGCGCCCACTCGACGTTCTGCACCTTCACGACGATGCCGATCTTGGCAAGCTCGGCCACGATCACCTCGCCGCCCTGGCGCGCGTAAGGCGGTGGTGGCAGCGTCATCGTGAGTTCGAGCGGCGTCTTCACGCCGGCTTCGGCGAGCAGCTTCTTGGCCTTCTCGATGTCGAACGGATTGATGCCGGTGGTGTCGACATAGCCCGCCGCACCCGGCACGTAGTGGCTGCCGATGGGCACGCCGAAGCCGTCGGCCGCGCCTTCGATCACGGCCTTGCGGTCGATGGCTGCGAGGATGGCGCGGCGTACGCGCACATCGTCCAGCGGCTTCTTGCGGTTGTTGATCGACAGGATGGTCTTGGCGCGCGAGCCGGCCAGGATGACCTGGAACTGCGGGTTCATCTTGAACTGCGGCACCACGCGCGTGCCGATGCGCGTGAACACATCGACGTCGCCCGCCATCAGCGCGGCGGCCTGCGCGGCCGTGTCGGAGATGAAGCGGAAGGTGACCTTGTTGATCTTGGCGGTGGTGGGGCTGCGGAAGCCGTCCCACTTGCTCAGCGTGAGCGACGAGCCCTTGGCCCAGCTGTCCAGCTTGTAAGGGCCGGTGCCGATCGGCTTGTTGGCGTTGGTCTCGGCGCTCTTGGGTTCGACGATCACGGCCGTGGCCTGGCCCAGCACGAAGGGCAGGTCGGGGTCGATCTCCTTGTTGATGACGACGACCGTGTAGTCGTCGATCACCTGGGTGGCGAGGTTTGCGAAGGTGCGCTTGTCCTTGTTGGTGCTCTTTTCGCCGCCGGCGCGGTCGAACGAGAACTTGACGGCCGCAGCGTTGAACGGCTCGCCGTTCTGGTACTTCACGCCGCGCTTGAGCTTGAAGGTGTAGGTCTTGAGGTCGGGCGAGATTTCCCAGCTCTCGGCCAGCAGCGGGGTGACGCTGCCGTCGGCGTTGATCTTGGTGAGCGTCTCCAGGATGTTGTATTGCACGACTTCGGCAATCGCGGCCGCTGCGCCGGTGGTCGGATCGAGCCCCGGCGGTTCGAGCGCCATGCCGATCACGATGGCGTCCTTCCTGCCCTGCGCCATGCCGGCGAGCGGGGTGGCCAGCGCAACGGTGGCGCCAGCGGTGGTGAGGAGGGTGCGGCGGTTCAACATACGTGTGATCTCCGGAAAAACAAGCCAGGGTCGAATGACTGCTTCGGCGTGCGCCATGCCCCGAAGGGAGGCGCGACGCCGCGAAAGAACAGACACGCAGCACGAAAGATGCCACGTGCGCAACGGGTCATTCTCTCGCAGCAGGCATGTCGGCGTGTGCTCGCGAAGGCGGTTTTTCCTCGGGACGTTCCCGTAGGTGCGACCCGGGTTGAGCCCTGCCGGACCCCGTCAGACCCAGGACAGCGCGGCGATGTCGTTCACGAAGATCGGCGTGTCTTTCCAGAGGCCGCGCAGGTTGCGTGCCGCCACCGTGATGAACTGCGGCTGGAACAGGAAGACGTTGGCCGCGTCCTCGGCCAGGATGCGCTGCGCATCGCCGAGGTAGCGCAGGCGGTCTGCGCTGCGCGCGCTGTTGCGTGCCTTGTTGAACGCGTCGTTGAACTTCGCCGACTGGTAGCCCCAGTAGTACTCGGGCTTGGTGTAGTTCACGAGGTCGAAGGGCTCAACGTGCAGGATCAGCGAGAGATCGTAGTTCTTGTTGCC